>CAWJHF010000001.1:0-408666 GCA_963842445.1 uncultured Verrucomicrobiae bacterium
TTTATCACCTCGGCTTTGCGAACACGCGCGCGGCGGCGCGCCAGATGGTTTCACACGGCCACATCACCGTGAATGGCCGTAAAGTGAACATCCCGTCCTTCAGTTTGAAGGTGAACGACGTGGTCGAGGGTAAAGAATTCCAACGTGTCGCGCCAGTTGGCGACGAAAAATCTGGAGATCGCCACCAGCCGGGCGGTGCCGGATTGGCTGTCCTTGAACAAGGAAGAGTTCAAGGGCACCGTGATGCGGATTCCGACGCGCGACGAAATCCAGCCGATTGCCAACGAACAGGCCGTCGTCGAATTTTATTCCCGTTAAAAAAGCAAACAATACAAAAACAATTATACGGACTTCGGTGGCTGCCGGGAATAACGGCGCTGAGGCCAGATTAAAATTGTTGAAAGGAAAATATGCCAGCACGTCTAGGACGATTCGAAATGCCCAAGCGGTTGACGAAGGAAGATTCAACCGCAACCGAAACTTACGCCAAATTTGTCGCCGAGCCTTTTGAAACCGGCTACGGCCATACCATCGGCAACTCGCTACGCCGCGTGTTGCTGTCCTCGCTTGAAGGCGCGGCCATCACCTCGATGAAGGTGGACGGCGCAATGCATGAATTTGCGACGATTGATGGCGTAGTCGAGGACGTGACCGACATTGTGCTGAACCTGAAAAAGATCAAGTTCAAGGCGCATTCGCGTGACGAGCAGACGCTGTTGCTTTCCGTCAACAAGGAAGGTGCTGTCACCGCCGCCGACATCCACGTCAACCAGAATGTCGAACTGGTCAACCCCGACCAGTTTATCTGCACGCTCGACAAAAAGAAGAAGTTCGAGATGGAATTGGTGGTGAAGATCGGCCGCGGATTTTGTCCGAGCGACGAAAACAAGAAGCCCGGACAGGCCATTGGCGTGGTGGCGATTGACTCGCTGTTTTCGCCGGTCACCCGGGTGCGTTACGCCGTGGAGGCCGCGCGCGTCGGCAACCGCACGGACTACGACCGGTTGATCCTGGAAATCTGGACCGACGGGCGCATTTCCCCCGACGATGCGCTCACGCAGGCATCGGCGATTTTGCAGCATCACCTCGACGTTTTCGTTGGATACGACAAGAACGCGGTCGAATTCGAGGAGGTCGTGGACAAGCAAGACGAGGAGAAGATGAAGATGAAGAAGCTTCTCAACATGAGCGTGAACGAAATCGAATTAAGCGTCCGCGCGGCCAACTGCCTGAACAACGCGAACATCACCAGCGTTGGCCAGCTTGCGATGAAGACCGAGCAGGAAATGCTCAAGTATCGCAACTTCGGCAAGAAATCGCTGAACGAAATCAAGGACAAGCTCCAGGCCTTGGGCCTGTCGCTCGGCATGAACTTCGAGCCGGGCCTGCTGGACGCGCCAGTGAAGGAAAATCCGGCGAACAATTAAGGCCAGTCTATGCGACATTTGAAGCGAACGGCCAAACTCGGTCGTACCCCCGAGCATCGCAACGCGATGCTGGCGAACCTCGTTTGCAGCCTCATCAAACACAAGCGCGTGACCACGACGCTCGGGCGGGCGAAAGCCGCGCGTCCTGTCGCCGAACGGATTGTCACGCTCGGCAAACGCGGCACCATTTCCGCCCGCCGCGCCGCCGCCGCCCGTTTGCACGCGCGCGGGGCAACGATTCAACTCACCAAGGACGAGCACCGCAAATGGCGCGACCAGGAGGACGTCGTGCGCATCCTTTTCGAGGAAATCGCGCCCGCGTTCAAGGAACGCAACGGCGGCTATACGCGCATCATCAAAATGGAACAGCGCCAGGGCGACGCCGCCCAGCGCGCGATTCTGGAGTGGGTGGATTATACGCCGCCCGCGCCCGCTGCTGAAGAAGCCGCGCCCGCCGAAGAGACCAAGCCGACTGGAACAGAACTGGCTGAAACAGAACCGGCGGAATCCAAGACCGACAAGAAGTAAACGGTTGAAGCTTTACGCAGCCCGTTCGCCAGAACGGGCTTTTTTATTTGGGAGGGAAACATCGAACATCGAACGCCCAACATCGAACAATGAATTAAAAAGCTGTGCTGCGGCGCGTCAGCGTCTTGAAGTCTGGCGCAGTCCAAAGCCTTGCGGTTGGAGGGGGATGATTTTGCGGAAGGAGAAGCCTCGTCCCGGCGAGCGCAGCCTCGGTGACGACTGGAAGCCAGCAACTTGCGGTATAGACAAACCGCAGCTGGCCGCCTAGTCTGCCCCCACTCGAACAGAAACGACCGGGACGGGCCGCAAATGGTCAAAAAATCCCGTTCAGGCGGAGGTGTTAGATTATGGCTGCACGGATTTGCAGTGGCATCGCGAGAATTTTAGGTTTCGCTACTGGTGCCTTAATTGTGTGTGGACTGCTCTGGCGTCTAGTTGTTGGCGCTGGCACAGAAGGTGCCGGCATAGGTGCTTTGACTGTTTGGGCTTCACTTTGGGCGCTGGTCGTTGGAATGCCGTGCGGCGTGCTCGCCAGCTTTCGGACACACAGACGATCGGATGTGGTCGCTACAGTATTGTGCCTCGTATGCTTTCCGCTTGCGATCTGCATTATGAGAGGACTTGCTGGCGGACGCTGATTGGCAAACAAAGGAATTTCAAAGGCGAACTAAAAACTGAACAGATTAATGCTTCGAAGTTCAGCGTTCGATGTTGAATGTTCGGTGTTTCGTCTTACCTCAACAAGAGGAATAGCATTCCCCCCGCCACCAGCAGCGCAACCATCCACCAGAACCAACCGATGCCGCGGGGCCTGACCGGCTCCGGTCCGAATTCTCTTTTAACAAATTCATCATGGTCGAAATTTTCGTCCGGCAGGCCGAGATGGCTGGCATAGGCGGTTTCCGACCATCCTGTCTGGTCGTCCGAACCGCATTCGGGACAGGCTTTGGCATCCGGCGGGACTTCCGCACCGCAGTTGGGACAAACCTCGGGAGGCAAAGTTTTTAGTTTTTAATTTTCAGTGGGCTCAAAATTCAAAACTTAAAATTATAAATTATCCACCAGCACTCGTGTATTCCTCGTCCGTCAGCAAATCGAGTCCCATGAGAATGTAATCGTGCGAGACGGCCTGCATGTCCTTGACGTAATTTTCCAGGCGCGAAAGCTGGCTGAAACCGAGCAGGGCGAACATCTTGATCGCTGCCTCCTGTTCGCCGATAAATTCCGCCTCGACCTTTTCCAGGCCGACTTGCCGGGCGATGTCCACGATTTCTGAAACCAGCGCGCTGGCCAGGCCACGCCCGCGATGTTGCGGGTGCACCAGCACGCTCACGCGGCCAATGTGCCGTCGCCAGCCGCCGAGTTGCTGGTGCAAGGTCGCGTCACCAACAATTTTTCCACCCATCAGCGCCACCAGCGGCAGGTTGCGGCCGTAGTCAATGTTCCGGCACCAGTCACGGATGGTTTCAATTTCCGTGACGCGATGTTTGATGAACATCCGCTCGGGTTCGGGAATGCCGAGAAACAATTGATGAAAATCCTTCTCGTCGTCGCGGCGCAACGGACGCAACGTCGCTTTCGTGCCATCCTTCAACGCAATGACCTTCGGGAATTTCTGGAGTTCGAGTTCAATGTTGAATGACATGGCTTCCTTTCCCTTTTGCTGGCAATTTATGCCACGCGCCGCGGCTGTTATCAATCAATTCCTGCTGGCTCACCTGCGGATGCCAGTGAAGTGTTTCACAAAGCGGCTATTGATTGCCGCTGGTTCCAGACTCCAACGCGCCGCCAGCAGCGGGACCTTTTTGGCGTTGGCCTCCGCATTTTCAGTCGTCGCCGGATTTTCTCCGTAGGCAAAACATTTCAGACCCAGTTCAATTTCCGGCAGGGTCTTGACGCCCTGGTTCCAGACCGTTTCGCCCGCCCATGCATACGCGCGCGTTACGCAACCCTCATCCATCCGCGCCCAGGCGTGATGATGCAAAATTCCAGTCGCATGGAAGTACTGGACGTGCCCCAGCCGGCGGCTCAACGTGATCAAAAAATGAAAACACGCGTCCACGTCGTCGCTGGGGTTCGGCAGACCCGGACCGGTGACGATGACCCAGCCATGTACCTGTGGGCTGATGAAAAAATCGCATCCGCCCAGCATGCCTTCCGACCACGAACCCACCGTGGAACGTGTCAATCCCAGGGCGGTTTGGACGATTTTGGGATTGGCCGAACGGATGGCCAGCCAGCTTGTCGGGCGTTGGAGGAATGGCGGAAAAAACGAAAACGAATTCTGGTTCCGGTCGGTCGCAGGCTTGAGATAATACGCTCGACGATGCAACGCATAGATCAACGAAAGGAAGATAATCCCCATACCCAGCGCCAAGCCATTCAACGCAAGGAACATCAGCGGAATCGTGTCCGCGGAACTCATGGACCGAGTTTACACCAACCCCCGCTGCGAGTTCAACGAAAATCGGCAGGGAAATTGCTTTTACACGACCTCCCGCGGAAAATCCCTGCCAATCAGGCGTCTTTGCGTGGGAATTACGTTATAGGTTCGCCAATCTTATGACCGCTGGGCAGGCTGTCCCAAGCTGCCGTATCGAGCTTGTCCGGCCAACCGCAAAGGCGATTCAGCTTCAATCATCTGATGAGTAATAAAAGGGCCACGGCGAAAATCGTGGTGAGAATCGTGACGGGGATGCCGATTTTCGCATAGTCCCAAAAGCTGATTTTGATGTGGTGGCGCGCGGATTCAACGACGATGATGTTGGCCACGGAGCCGAGGATGGTAAGATTGCCGGCAAAGGTGGTGGCCAGCGCCATGACCTTCCACATGAGTTCGGGATTGGCAAAGCCGGGAATCCATTTACCTGCCACCAGCACGAATGGCACGTTGGAAAAAATGTTCGAACCGGCAACCGAGAACCACGCCAGATTCCACGCCTGCGCCGCAGCACTTGAACCAAACAGCCCGTGCAGACGGTGGTAAATTTGGTCCGGCAAACCGGTACTGGCGAGTCCTTCGACGACGACAAAGAGGCCGGCGAAGAAAAAGAGAAGATTCCAGTCCACGAGCCGGAATACTTCGTGCGTGTCGCGCCGCGCGAGCACCATGACCAGTGCCGCGCCTGCCAATGCCGTCCACGAAAGATTGAATCCGGCCAGAAATCCGCCAAACACCAGCGTAAGCACGCTGAAGGTCAGCCCAATGAGCCTCCGGTCAGGCCGGCGCAGGACGGTTTCAGCGGGTTGAATCGAAGCGGCGCGAAGGGTGTTGCGAAAGGCAAAACGGAGAATCGCAAATTCAACGGCCAGCCCGGCAAGGGAAACCGGCAGGAGGGAAATGGAAAAGTTCGCAAACGAGATGTTTGACAGGTGCCCGATGATCATATTTTGCGGGTTGCCGACAAGCGTGCAAGCGCTGCCGATGTTCGCGCTCATCGCCAACGCGAGCAGATAGGGCAGCAAGGGCAGCCGCCCGCGCACCACGACCGTGATGACCAGCGGCGTCAGCATGAGGCAAATCGTGTCGTTCACCAGCAGCGCGGACAAAACGCTGGCGGTGAGCATGAGATAAAAAAGCAGGCGCTGCGGAGTTTTGGCGACACGCAGCACCCAGTCGGCTGTCCACTCAAAGAAGCCTGCGAGATACAGATACGCCGAGATGAGACTCATGCCGAGCAGCAGCACCAGTGTGTTGTAGTCCACTGCTCGATAGGCCTGTTCGGGCGTGAGTACCCCGCACGCCACCATCAACACCGTGCCGAGCAGCGTGGCTGCGGGACGATTCAAAGGCAAAATGTGCAACTGCCGCCCGCTGAGCAGCAGATACGTGAGGGCGAAAATCGCGATGGCGAGGAATTCTTTTGATTGCATCGGCGATAACTCACCCGGCCATCAAGGTTCCTTGCGTGGAAAGAGCGGCGCGGGTTCGCCGATTTTGTGGCCGGGCTTTAATTTGCCCCATTTCGCTTCGGAAAATTTATCCGGCGTTTCGTTCAAGCCAAGCTGCGTGTAAATTTTCACCGCCGTGCCGGGCAAAAATGGCCAGAGTGAAACGGCCAGCACGCGGCAGGTTTCCGCCAGATTGTAAAGCACCTCGTCGAGCCGTTTGGCCTGTGCCGGGTCCTTGGCCAGGCTGAACGGTTTGGTCTGGTCCACGTATTGGTTGGCGCGAGCGATCAGCCGCCAAATCCAGACCAGCGCTGCCTGAAGTTCATTCTCCTGCAACGAGGCCCGACACATCTCCGCTGCCGTGGCCACTTCCTCGGCAAGTTCGTCGTGCTTCACCGGCACGACGCCGTTGCGATAACGTTTGAGCATCGAGAGTGAGCGATTGACGAGATTCCCCAGGCCGTTGGCGAGTTCGGCGTTGTAGCGGGACTTGAATCCGGCGTCGGTCCAGTTTCCATCCGGGCCGATGTCGAGTTCGCGCAATACGTAATAACGAAAAGCGTCCAAGCCCCATTCGTTGATGACTGCAATGGGATCAACGATGTTGCCGGTGCTCTTGCTGATTTTCGCGCCGTCCTTCTGCCACCAGCCATGCACGAGGATTTGTTTCGGAAGAGGCAAGCCAATCACTTTGAGCATGATCGGCCAGAAGACAGCGTGAAATTTCAAAATGTCCTTGCCGATGACGTGGATGTCGGCGGGCCACAATTCGATTTCGGATTTCGGATTTCGGATTTCGGAGTTCAATGCTGCCAAAATGGTCGCATCGCCATGGGTGGCGGGGATGCTGATGTAGCTCACGAGCGCATCGAACCAGACGTAGGTGACAAAGTCCTTGTCAAAAGGCAGGGGAATGCCCCAGTTCAAACGCGCCGCCGGACGCGAAATGCAGAGGTCTTCGAGTTCGTTATTCTTGAGAAAGCCAAGAACTTCGTTGCGGCGGTAATCAGGCTGCACGAACGACGGGTTGGCTTCGAGATAATCAATCAACCATTGCTGGTGCGCCCGCAACTTAAAGTAGTAATTGTCCTCCTCCAGTTCAATGACCTCGCCGTAAGCCGGATCAAACGTGCCGTTGGGCTGGCGGTCCTTGTCGGTCAGAAAGGTTTCCTCTTTCGTTGAGTAAAAACCTTTGTAGGTTTCTTTGTAAAATTGTCCTGCTTCGTGGAGCTTCGAAAGCAGCGATTGGACGAATTTCTTGTGACGCGGCTCGGTGGTGCGGACGAAATCGTCATTGGTCAGTTCCAGCTTTCTGGCAAACACCTTCCAATCCGCCGCCAGTTGGTCGCAATAAGCCTGCGGCGTTCGGCCCTCGGCGACGGCGGCCTGCTGGACCTTTTGGCCGTGTTCGTCGAGGCCGGTCAGAAAAAATGCTTCCTGTCCCAGACTCCGCCGCGACCGCGCGATGACGTCAGCGACGATTTTCTCGTAGGCATGGCCGAGATGCGGCTGGCCGTTCACGTAATCAATCGCGGTGGTGATGTAAAACCGTTTGTTCATTGAAAAGCCAGTGTGACGCACAAATGCGGCATTGGCAATCCTGCGCCGCGATTCTTGCGGCAATCGCGCTTGCCGCAAGGGCGTTTCGCGCTACAATGTCCCTCGGCTGTGGCGGAAAACCAGCCGACAAGCAAAAACCGCATGACATCCGAACTTTCAAACTTCGCCTCGCGCCTGTGCGAGTTTATCCAAGGTAGGGACGCCGCGCTGCGGCGTCCGGTCGGCGCAGCGCGCCGACCCTACCGGGAACCGGAATTTGATTCATTGGCTCTGGAGCTCTTCGCGCTCCAGTTCAAACACAACGCCGCTTACCGCAAGATTTGTGAGGCGCAACGGCTCACCCCCGAAGTGGTCGAGCATTGGACACAAATTCCCGCCGTGCCCACGGCGGCGTTCAAGGAATTGGAATTGACCTGTCTGCCGCCAAACGAACGCACCGTTGTTTTTCATTCCAGCGGGACAACGGAACAAAAGCCCGGCCGCCATTTTCACAGCGTGGAGTCATTGAAGATTTACGAGGCATCATTGCTGCCCTGGTTTTTTGAAAATGTCCTGCCGGATTTACGATTTACCATTTTCGATTTTCGATTGTTTTGCCTTACGCCGCCGCCTGCACAAGCACCGCACTCATCACTCGTTCACATGTTTGAAACCATCCGGCAAAAACTTGGTGGGGCGAGCGTCCCCGCGGGCCGGGCCGAATTTCTCGGCGAAATTGCAGCTGACGGTTCTTGGACCTTGAATTTCGCCGCCGCAGTTGACGCTCTGTCTCCCAGACGCCAGCTTGCTTCGACGAAACGCGAGCGCGAAGGCGGGAGCCCGGACACCAGACCCTTGCTCCTGCTCGGCACGGCGTTTTCGTTCGTCCATCTGCTGGATTTTCTCGAGGAGAAAAATTTGCGCTTTGATTTGCCCGCCGGTTCGCGCGTGATGGAAACCGGAGGATACAAAAACCGTTCGCGTTCGATGCCAAAAGCGGAATTGCACGCGCTCATCACGGAACGCCTCGGCGTCCCGCCCGAAAACATCATCTGTGAATATGGCATGAGCGAATTGAGCTCGCAGGCTTATGACAACGTGACAAGTGGCATGTGGCATGTGACACGAGACATTGACGCGTCTTGTCCCCCGTCACCTGTCACTCGTCACTTTGAATTTTCTCCCTGGGCGCGAGTACAAATTACTTCACCGGAAACCGGACGCGAAGTGGCTGACGGCGTAACCGGACTCATTCGTATTTTCGATCTGGCGAACGTCTTTTCCGTCATGGCGATTCAGACCGAAGATTTGGGCGTCCGCCGTGGCGAAGGCTTTGAATTGATTGGCCGCGCGCAGTTCGTCGAACCGCGCGGGTGTTCGTTAATGAGCGTTCAATCGTTAAACCGTTAAATCGTTAAACCGGGATGAATTTGCCAAACTATTTTATCGCCGATCTGCCGCCGGAAGCGACACTGTCGCCGGCCATGATTACTGAGGCGTGCCAGACATTGAAGCGCAACCGCGAACGATATCTCGCACAGCGCACGACGCATAACCTCGTGCATCTCCTTGCTGAAGTTGCCAAAGGTTGGTTACACACGGACAACCGCTTCCGAAAACTTGCGTTGGAATCCGGCCCGGCGGAAACCGGTTTCTCGTGCGCAACCCTCGCGAAAGGTTTGGACAATTTCTTCCGCCAGCTCACGCCGGAGAACTTTTCAGAATTACTCGAACAGGAACTCGGCCATGCGCATCGGCTCGACAAATTCGTCGCAACCGGCACCGGGGCAAAATCCAATCGTGCGGCGCTGGCGGTCGGGCCGGGAATGCTCGTCCACATAGCGCCGGGCAACATTCCGAATCCTGCGCTGACGAACATCGTCCTCGGTTTGCTGACGCGGTCGGCGCAGTTCGTGAAATGCGCCAGCGGCTCGGCGTTTTTGCCGCGGCTTTTCGCGCATTCGATTTATGACGCCGACCCGAAACTCGGCGCGTGCCTCGAAATTGCCGATTGGCGCGGCGGCAATGTGGAGTTGGAAACGGCGCTGTTTGCGGAGGCGAATTGTGTGACCGCAACGGGCGGTGACGAGACGCTCACGGCAATTCGTCCGCGGTTGCCGGTTCACGCCCGGTTTCTCGGTTATGGCCATCGCGTCAGCTTTGGTTTTGTGGCAAGGGAGATTTTGACCGGATCCCATTTGCGGCAGGTGGCAGCATGCGTGGCGGACGACGTGGTCGCCTGGAACCAGCTCGGTTGCCTTTCGCCACACGTGATTTATGTCCAGTCCCGCGGCGAAATTTTGCCGGAAAAATTCGCGGAACTGCTCGCGGAAGAATTGGAGGAGCGCGAACAAACCGAACCGCGTGGCGAACTGGCGGCGGAACACGCGGCGGCCATTGCCTCGCGCCGTGGGATTTACGAGGTCCGCGCGGCACATTCTCCGGACACGCAAATGTGGCACAGCAAAAATTCGACGGCCTGGACGGTGGTTTTTGAAGCGGACGCGCGGTTCCAAATGTCATGCCTGAACCGTTTTGTTTATGTGAAAGGCGTGAGGGATTTGCCCGAAATGCTGCAAAACGCGGACGCCGTGCAGGGCAAAGTTTCGACGGTGGGCATCGCCGCGCCGGAGGGCCAGACGGAAGAATTGGCGATGCAACTGGCACATTGGGGTGTGACGCGGGTATGCCCGTTGGGCCAGATGCAAAATCCGCCGCTGACCTGGCGGCATGATGGGCGCCCGGCGCTCGGTGATTTGGTGACGTGGACGGATTGGGAAATGGGGTGATGGGGTGTTGGAATAATGGAGTGATGAAATTTTACAACACTCCAACACTCCGATACTCCATTACTGCGTTTTTGATTTTATGAAAATGGAATTGCGTAAATCGTTTCAATTTGAAGCGGCACACCTGCTGCCGCATTTGCCGAAGTCGCACAAGTGCCGGCGGCTGCACGGCCACAGCTTCAAGGTCGAAATCGTCGTGGCTGGCGAATGCGACCCCAAGCTTGGCTGGCTCATGGATTACGCGGACATCACGGCGGCGTTTAAATCGGTTTGGGAAAAGTTGGATCACCGCTATCTCAACGAAATTAACGGTCTCGAAAATCCGACAAGCGAAGAAATCGCAGTTTGGATCTGGAATAAATTGAAGCCGAAGCTGCCGTTGCTCACGGAAGTCGTTGTGGCGGAAACTTGCACCGCGCGGTGCGTTTATCGCGGCGAATAAACCAGGTTCGTGCCGGTTATCGGGTCTTGCGGAACAGCTTTGAGATAATCCGGCACCAAATTGAACACGCTCGCGGGTGGATGGCCTTTTTCCAATTCGTAGGCGCGCGTGGCGAGGTCAATCTGCAACAGACCTTCTTGTTTCTGCGTGGAATTTTTTGTGTCAACACAGCGCTGATAATTTCGTTCCCGCGTGCGGTAATAAAACAAGCGGGAATAGAGTATGAGCACTTGTCCTTGCAGGCCGGAATATGACCGCCGCGACCAGTTTTTTTCTTGCTGTAAAACATCCGCCCAGGATTGTTTGTGGGCGGCGAGGGTTCCCAGCGTTTGAATCGTGTCCCGACAGGATTTTGCATCGAGATTGTCGGCAGTTTTTTGCAATTGTTCCAGCCCAACCCGCTCAACGGCCATCCCAATCATTTCGTCAACGACAGTTCCGCCACGCCCGGCTTCGTTTCCCAAATGGATTGCGTCCAGATAAGATTTCGCGGCATCGCTGTAACGATTTTCCTTCCCGGCCAGTTTGCCTTCAGTCACAAATGCCTGCACCAGCTTTCTAAGACTAACCAAATCGGAAACGTGGTTTGTGATGTAGGCCCAGGAAAATTGAACCGGCACACGACATTCATTGCTCAAACCAGCGCGAGCGAGTGCCAGAGCTTCGGTGTTTGCTGCAGTTGTTTCGCGCAGTTGCTCAAGATTTGCTGAATCGTAATTCCAACTGTTACTCGATACCATCTTTCCGGCCTTTACCAAATCATCGTAGCCATTGGGATTAGGCAGTGGCGCAAGGGGCGGGAGCGGCTCGGCGTCCCAGAAAAGCAGGAGACCCAGAAAGAGCAGGAACGGCGATGCCAGGATGAAAAGTGTAATCAGCCAATTGCGGGTTTTGGTGGCCATGCTGTCAGCAGATTGGCAAAAAAGCCGACGCCGTCAATCATTCAAGTGTTGACGCGGCGCAGGAGATTGGATTAACCAATCACTCAAACTTGAGGTGAAACATGGGAGACAGCGCCGTCAAAACCATTAACGCCATTGACCAGATTAAGACCCGGGTTGTGGATTTTCTGACCGACTACGGCTTTCAAATCATTGGCGCGCTCATCATCCTCGCCATCGGCCTGGTCATCGCGTGGTGGATTGGGCGCGCTCCGCGAGTGGCTGGAGTAGAAAAACGTCGAGCCGCCAATCATCATGCTGGCTGTGCGCGTCGTCCGGCTGCTCATTTTTCTGGTCGCCCTGTTGCAGGCACTGGAGAAATTAAGCGTGCCCATCGGACCGGCGCTGGCGGGCATCGGCGTGGCTGGCGTCGGCATCGGCCTGGCATTGCAAAGTGTGCTGGGCAACCTCGTCGCCGGCCTGTGCATCATTTTCACCAAACCGTTCCGTGTCGGCGAATGGATTGAGATTGACAGCGTGTCGGGGCAGGTGAAAGCCATTGAGCTCTTTTCCACCACGTTGTTGCATACCGACATGTCGCGGGTTGTCATTCCCAACCGCAAAATCGTCGGTGAAATTTTACACAACTACGGCAACATCCGGCAGCTTGACCTTTCCGTCGGCGTTGCCTACGGGACGAACTTGAACGATGCCACGGCCATCGTGCGCCGCGTGTTAAGCGCCAACCCGCGCGTGCTCAAGGAACCGGCGCCCGTCGTTGGCGTCACGATGCTCGCCGATTCCTCCATCAACATCGCCGTCAAGCCGTGGGTGAAGGTGGATGATTTTGTGCTGGCGCAGGCGGAAATCAATCAGGCCATCGCGGAACAGCTTCGTGCCGCCAATATCTCCATTCCTTTCCCGCAACGCGAGGTGCGGTTGCTCAACCAGCCATAGAAACACGCGCCAGCCTGTCGCACCGGACAAGGTGGAGTGCGTCACTCCGTGCGCGCTGGCGGCGGGTGCAGAGGACAGCCCGCCTTGCGAAGGCCTTCACGCCTTGCCGTGGTGCAT
The DNA here is from genome assembly GCA_963842445.1 of uncultured Verrucomicrobiae bacterium. Taxonomy (GTDB): domain Bacteria; phylum Verrucomicrobiota; class Verrucomicrobiia; order Limisphaerales; family UBA11358; genus UBA11358. The sequence continues at coordinate 12,572 of CAWJHF010000001.1, forward strand.
TTCGGCGTGGACTTTGACCACGCCTTTGGCGAGCGCATCCCAATCGGGCTCGCCGGTTTCCCAACCGCCGCTGAAACGCACGGCACGGACAGCCTGTGTTGGCTTGAATCCCATTGCCGCGAGCACGTGCGACGGTTCCTCCTCGCCGGTGGTGCAGGCCGAGCCGGTGGACACGGCAAAGCCCGCCTTGTCGAGCTTCACCACCCATAGATGCTTGCGGTCGCCTTCGGGCATGAGCGCGGAAACGGTGTTCCACAGGCGCGGCTGATTTGCACCCACGATGGTCGTGCCGTGCACGGTGTGCAAAAGTTGCCGCTCAAAATTGTCGCGCCACACGCCGCGCAAAATGTGTTCATTGCGAGCAATCTGCTTCTCCCGGATTTCCAGGGCTGTGAGCATGGCGACAATCGTTGCGACATTTTCGGTTCCGGCGCGGCGGCCACCTTCCTGCTGGCCGCCGAGGAGCAGGGGAGTGACGTGACTCCGGTGCGGCGCTTTCAAAAAACCGATGCCGCGCGGGCTGCCGAACTTGTGCGCTGCCCCGCTCAGATAATCGCATTCACCCAAACCCTTGGCCGGCATCTTGCCGAGCCATTGCACCGCGTCGCAGAAGAACGGAACTTCATATTGCCGGCAAATTGCCATCACCTCGCGCCACGGCTGAATGACGCCGGTTTCGTTGTTCGCCGCCATGACGCCGACGAGGCCAGGCCGTGTGTCGGCCAATTCAACCGTGAGCCAGTCCAAATCAATCACGCCTTCATGCGTGACGGGAATCACCCGCGCACGCTTGCCGAAATAATGCTGCGCCGACTCCATGACACACGGATGTTCGATGGCGGAAACCCAGACTTCGCGTTTGGCATCCAGCGTGTGGGCAAAATGGTGCAGGACTGTGTTGTTCGCTTCTGTTGCGCCGCTGGTCCAGACGATGTCCAGCGGGTGACAGCCGATGAACGCGGCCAGTTTTTCGCGCGCATCCGTCATGGCCCGAGCTGCCCGCGCGCCGAACTGGTGCATGCTGGACGGGTTGCCGCCAATTTTCTCGGTCGCCTCCAGCCAAGCTTCGCGCGCTTCGCGCATCACCGGGGCGGTGGCGTTGTAATCGAAGTAAGTCATCGGCCGGATAAGATACGATGGGCGGCAAAACTGGCGAGTTTTTTTAGTAGCACCTGCGTCTCGCGGGTTCAATTCGGCGTCTAGCCGAATTGCATCGGTGTGTTTTAGGCAGTTGGTGATTGTGCGAATAACTGTAATTTCTGTTTACCAATGGTTTCGGGCGCGACGCCCGAAACGACCCGCCCGAGGCAGGTGCTACCCCGCCTTATCGGCCGGTGACTGGAGTTTGTTCAGAATTGTTTTGTGCGCGGCAGTGAAAGCCAATGAATTCAGTTTCGACAGTGGAAGCCAAATTCCCGTTTCGGTGGGGCGAGCTCTGCGGGTTCCTGACTTTGCTCGTTTTGAATGGGGATTCGTGTAACTCATCCCTCCGAGATGCGCATGAGACGCTTCGAGCGTAATGCGGTAACGCGTGATGGAATGTTTTACCGTGCAAAGGGGTTTAATCCCCGGTAACTCGACGCCCAAGACATTTTTCACAGTGAGTTTCGGATTCAGCTTTCCGTTGAGAATTTCAACGTTCGGAAATTCCCAAAGATGCGCATTCACAACGCCGGCGGGGCGTTGGCGGACAAGAAAACGCCCGTTCCGCTCAACGATAAAGGCAGCAAAGCGGCGGGCTGTTGTGGTTTTACGTTTGCCGAGGTTTGGCAGCTCGCTTACGCGATTTTCCCGGAAGGCGACGCAGAGTTTTTTAACCGGGCAAATCAGGCACTGCGGATTCCGCGGCGTGCAAACCAATGCGCCGACTTCCATGAGCGATTGGTTCGTATGTGAACACGCCGAATCGTCCTCGTCCTCGCTCCTCGTTCTCGTCCTCGAACTTGTTTCGTGATGCGTGATGCGTGATGCGTGAGTTACCAACTCCCTCGCCAATTTCCAAAGCCGCTCATTCGTTTCCTTCTCCTTCGGGTTTTTGCCGATGCCAAAAATACGCGTCAGCACGCGGATGATATTGCCGTCGAGAATCGGCACCGGCTGGTTGAACGCAATGCTGCAAATCGCGCCGGCGGTGTAGCGTCCAATTCCGGGCAGAGCGTGAATGTCGTCAAAATTTTCCGGGAACTTGTAGGAGACGACGTGAGGAGTCTCCAATTTCCTTTTAATTTGAGTCTCGTTACCTCGACTCCTACGGGATTTTGAAATGGCGTCTTGCCGTGCGACTATTTGCTGCGCGGCTTTCTGCAGATTACGGGCGCGAGTGTAATAGCCGAGTCCTTCCCAGAGCTTATGGATTTTGTCCGGGCTGGCGTTCGCGGCAGACTTAATGGTGGGCAGTTCCCGCATCCAGCGGTTCCAGTAGGGAATGACCGTTTTGACCTGTGTCTGCTGGAGCATGATTTCCGAAACCCAGATGGCGTAAGGGTCGCGCGTGCGCCGCCATGGCAGGTTGCGGGCATTGGCGGCAAACCAGTCGAGCAAGGCTGGAACCAACCGCGACAATTTCAAATTGCGGTCCAACATTCACAGAAATTATTGCCACAAAGAGGCGCAAAAGCCGCAAAAAACTATTGTAGCGTCGAGCCTGTGGCTCGATTCGTTTCGGCCACAGGCCGAACGCTACACCGGAATCCCTCCAAAACTTTTTGTGTCTTTTGTGTCTTGTTGCGGCTATTTGTGTTTCAGTGAAACTGTTGACTTCCTACACGTGCAAGCTGACGGACGACCAGGCGTCGGCACTGGAAGCCGCGCTGCGGGCGCGCCATTGGAAGCCCCGTGAAGTGCCATACGCGCGGTTCGCGTTTGAGTCCGACAAGACCAACGTTGTTTTCTACGAGAGCGGCAAATTGGTGGTGCAAGGGAAGGGGACACAGGAATTCATCGAGTTCCTGCTCGAACCGGAAATCCTGAAACAGGCGCGGCTGGGTTACGAAACGGTTTTGAATCCCGAGTTGCTGCTGCCGCGTATCGGCGTGGACGAAAGCGGCAAGGGCGATTTCTTCGGGCCGTTGTGCATTGCCGGAGTTTACGTGAACGAAAGTGTCGTCAAGGCGTGGCAGGACGTCGGCATCCGCGATTCCAAAAATATTTCCAGCGACAAAAAAATCGCCGAACTGGCTGAGCGCATTCGCAAAACGCCCGGTTGTGTGGTGAACACCGTCGTTGTCGGCAACGAGGCATACAACCGGCTTTACGCGAAGATGAAAAGCGTGAATGCCATCCTCGCTTGGGGACATGCGCGGGTGATTGAAAACCTAATGGCACAGCGGCACCGGATGAATCCCGTACCGGTCAAGGCCATCAGCGACCAGTTCGCGTCAAAAAAGGAAGTCGTAGCGAAGGCGCTGATGTCGCTGGGCCGGGAAATTGAGCTGGTGCAGCGTCATCGCGCGGAAGAGGACCTGGCGGTGGCGGCGGCCTCGATTCTGGCGCGCGACGGATTTGTAAAAGGCCTGACGAAACTGAAAAAGCAGTTTGAATTGGAATTGCCCAAGGGCGCTTCCAGCGCGGTGGACGAAGCGGCGAAAAAATTTGTGGAAGAACGCGGCGCGGGAGAACTGGGCAAAATCTCCAAGCTGCATTTCCGCACGGCGCTGCGCGCTCAAGGTCTGCCCGAACCGCCGAAGAAGGAGTGGCGGCGATAATTCGACCACCGGAAAATAATTAGAATTTGTGGACGGACAAATACAGGCGGTCCAATGGCTGTTGGATCATAAAGCTGATGTCAACGCTAAGGATGACAAAGGCGAAACGCCGCTGTCGCTTTTGAAATGGCACAATCGAGGGCGGGTAATTGAGAGGCGAAAGGACATTGGCGATTTGCTGCGAAAGTATGGCGCGAAGTAATAAAATGCTTTCGTGGCCAAGCCCAATTCCATCGAATTGCCGGATTGCAAGCCGATCCGGATTTTGGACGAGGATGCACGGCTTGCGTTACACCCTGAAACAAGTTATTTTTCCCAGCATGAGCGCAACGGAAATCATTGAACAGTTCAAAGGGTTGCCAGCCAATGAACGGGCGCAAGTCGCGAAATACGTCGTGGAGCACGACGATTCGTGGGTGCCGGAATCGTTCAAGCAGGGCATGGCTGATGCCGACGCGGGCCGTTTCGCCGACGCGCCAATGGATGGTGTCGTGGCGGACACGTGGGAGAAACTTGGTCCCGCGCCGGAAATTGACTATGCCAAGCTTTGAGCGCGGCGACGTGGTGATTGTGGATTTGGGCATGGCGGCCAAGGTTCGGCCTTGCGTGGTGGTTTCAATTTCTAATTCCGACCGCCAGCGACAAATGTCCGTGGTCGTGCCGATGACGACGGAAATCCGCGGCGGCGAGTGCGAAATCCGCTTTCCAAAACCGGCGTGGCTGCGCCAAGAATCCGTCGTGAACGTGCTGGGTATCGCCGGAGTGGACAACGCAAAAATTGAGCGGTGCATATCAAAATTTCCTGGTGACAAAATGTCAGAGATTGAAGTTGTGTTGAAACGGCTGCTCGGCCTGTAGATTTTTTGCGGCGATTCTTCAAAAACTTTCTTGCCCAAAACCAATTCCATCGAGCTGCCGGGTTGCAAGCCGATCCGGATTTTATACGAGGACCGCACGGTCATCGCGGTGGACAAGCCGCCGGGCTGGATGCTCGCGCCGGTGGCGTGGCAGAACACGTCGCGCAATTTGCAGGCGGCCATTGAATCCTCCATCGCTGCGCGGGATTTCTGGGCGCGGTCGCGCGGACTGAAATTTCTCCGCCACGTCCATCGTCTCGACGCGGACACCAGCGGCATTTTGCTATTTGCCAAAAGCCCTGGCGCGGTCGAAAGGTTTTTTGATTTGTTCGAGAGCCGCAAAATAGAGAAGACGTATCTGGCCGTCGTGGTTGGCGAGCCAAAGCAAAAAGAATGGACGTGCGAACTCAAACTCGCACCGGACAAAAAACGATTCAGAAAAATGAAAGTGGATGAGCGTTTTGGCAAGGAATCCGAAACGCATTTCAAAGTTTTGGAAACACGCGGGAAATTTACTTTGGTTGAAGCAAGGCCGGTCACTGGTCGCACGCACCAGATTCGCGTTCATTTGGCCGAATCCGGTCTGCCGGTTGTTGGCGATGAACTTTACGGAAAATTGGAAAACGATTTGCCGCTCGGCTTGCGAGCCGTGCGGCTGGCTTACACGGACCCGTTCACGAATAGGTACGTGGAAATAATTGCGCCGCTGGAAATGTTTCTGAAGGAGTTTGGATTTGGAAAGTAGGAGACGACGTAAGGAGTCTCTAATTTCTGCCAGAGATTTTAATTTGAGTCTCGTTACCTCGATTCCTACGAGTCAACTATTGATTTACGGCGAGACGATGCGGTAGAAACGCGCATGGTAATTAGTGGCGGTGCGGTCAGTGAAATTAAACAACGAGTTGGTGGCGAGGAAATTGGTCAGGTCGCTCCATGTAATGGGAGCGGCAAGGTTGGTGGCGGCCTGGATGCGGTAGTTGAAATTGGTCTGGAGCGTGAGGGCGAAAGCGAAGCCATTGGTACGCAACTGGTACGGCCCGGTGAATTGTGCCGATGGCGCGTTGGTGGCGAGCACGGCGAGGCTGAATTCGCTGGTGTCGCCGGTGGCCGCCGTGGCGGTGGCGGTGAAGTATTGCCCGGCGTAATTGCCGGTGTTGTCGGTGAGCGCGAACGTGGCGTTGCCGGAACCGTCGGTGGTCACGCTGACGGTGCCGACATAAGACTGGCCCTGACCATAGCCGCCAGTGTAGTAGTCAGGGCTGGGGCTGCGATAAACATCAACGGAAAAAGTGCCATTGGCGAGGCTGTTCAATGCGCCGGAGATAATCGTGCTGGCCGCATAACCGTAGGCGTTGGTGATGACGGGAAAATTTTGCAGGTCGTTCGGGCCGGCGAGAAAACCGGTGTGGTTGGTCGTGACGTAAGGATAAATGTCATTGGTGCCGACCAGGTGAATCCCCAGGGCAACGTTGTTGAAAATGGAATTGCCGCGGATGGAATTATTGGTGGTGCCCGCGTCGTATAAAATCACACCGGCCCAACTGGCGAAGGCGATGACGTTTCCAGCACCGGCATTGACGCCGCCAATGAAGTTGCCCGTCGCATTGTTTTGCAACTCAACATTGTCATAGTTGCCCACCCCGTTGGTGCCGGTGTGGTCGGTGCCGATGAAATTGCCCTCGACAACATTTCCACTGGTGCCCGGATCGGTGATGCAAACGCCATAATAGTTGCCGGAAACGTAGTTGGCCGCGCCGGCATTGGTGCCGCCAAACAAATTATTCGTGGCTGCGGCGTAACATATCATTCCAAAGGAATTTGGCACTGCCGTCACCCCGCTCGCGTCGAGGCCGGCGTAATTTCCCTCCACCACATTGCCGCTCGTGCCGGTGTCCTTGACCATTATGCCATAATTTGAGTTTCCAGAAATGACATTGCGCGCACCCGCCACGGTCCCGCCGAACGTATTGCTCGTGGCACCGCCGGCGCACAACATGCCAAAATAATTTGGCACCGCTGTCACTCCGTTCGAGCCGAGGCCAATGTAGTTTCCTTCCACCACATTGCCGCTCGTGCCGGAGCCCGCCACGATCACTCCGTAGTCGGAGTAGCTGTTATTTCCGGAAATGACATTGCGCGCGCCCGCCACAGTGCCGCCGATCAAATTGGAGCTTGATCCGGTGTCGATTGTCACGCCTGCGACGATGTTCGGCAGCGCGTTCATCCCGGTGGCGTCCGTGCCGATGAAATTTCCCAGAACCGTGTTGTTGACCACATTTGAACCGCGCATCAGGATGCCATTGCCCAGATTCCCGGAAATGACATTGCCTGCGCCGGCATTCGTGCCGCCAATGATGTTATGGCCCGTGTCGTCCGCCAGAAACATGCCGCCGAGGGAGTTGGAAACCATGTGACTCCCGCCCGCATCGGTGCCGATGTAATTGCCAAGCACAACGTTGCCGGTCGTGTTCGAGTCGGTGATGAAAATGCCGTATTGCGAATTGCCGGAGAGGACATTTCGCGCCAGCGCGTTGGTGCCGCCGATGATGTTTCCACTCGCGCCGTTGGCGATGAGAATTCCCTGATACGCGTTCGGGGCCGCGTTGCTGCCGGTGGAATCCAAGCCCAGCCAGCAACCGGCGATGGTGTTGTTGGTCGCGTCCGAATAAACCAGCGTGAGGCCGTTCCAGTCGAAGCCTGTGAACGAAATGTTTTTGATCTGGTTACTCGATGAATAAACCAGCACGGTATCCGACGTGAAAGTTTCGGGCAGGATTTGCGAGCCGTCCACGACGATCAGCGGTTTGCCTGCAAAGCCCGGCTGCGTGGAGCCGTCAATCACCATGCCGTTCGCGACCAGCGGCGGCAGGTGGCCGGTGAGATGGATGTTATAGACCCCGTTGCTGTAGCCGGGATCGCTCGGCAGAATATCGAAGCGGACTGTTGAGCCGGGATGATCGGTCGCGTAATAAATCGCCGCGCGCAGACTGCCGGGGCCGACGTCGGCGGTGGTGGTGACGATGTTGGTGAGCGGCACGGCGGGTGGGCCGTAAAGATACGCCAGCGCCGCGCGGTCGCCAGGGCTTAGACAGTAATTGCCCATGCGAAATTGATAGCGCGGAAAGTAAGGCGGCTTAGGTTGTTGCGTGGCCAGCACGCCGGGGTTGATCGATTGAAAATCCCAGCCGAGGTGCATCACGGACTCGTAGTCGTAATTTCCATTGGTGACGGTCGTGGGATCAGGAGTGAACCAATAGATGTTGCTTGGCTCGTCAGTGATGTTGTTCGTCAGCACCGCAATAAAATTGGTGGCATCGGGCCGGATGTTTTCGTGTGTGAATCCGAACGAGTGCCCCATCTCATGGCAGACTTGCGCACGGCTGAGGCTGGAGACGGTAACAATCTGCGGATTGGTGCTGCCGGACGCGAAGTCAAGGAAGTTGGTGTCGTAGGCAAAAAGAATCCAGTGCGTTTGATTGGTGTGCGGAACGAACTGGACGTTCGCGGCCAGTTGCCATTCGCGCAAGCCATTGAGGTAGGTATTTGTTTGCGCGGCGGTAAGGGTATTCGTGAATTCATAGGGTACGATACCGCCGGGCCAAGGGACATTCGTTGGCGAAGTGCCGGCGTAAAAATTGCCGCCGCAGGCGGCGAACGGCGCAAATGACACCCAAGCCAATGCCAAAAAGATGGTCGCGCGTTGAGCCGCTCCTGACAAGGAAGTCCGACGCTCTGATTTCATAATGCTGATCAAACCTCTCTGAACGCGTGGACTTTACAACATTTCTTGCTGATTGTCACGCAAGATTGGGTGAATCTATCAAACAAAGCGGTCTCAAAAAGCAAAAAGCCCGCCGGGTTGGGCGGCGGGCCGGGCAAAGGGGAGCTGCTTTTAATCCGCGTATTTCACGCTGCAGCCGTAAGGCTTGGTTTCGGAAACCGTGATCGGCTTGCCGGCAAGCAGCGCGTCAATGGCTGCACTGACGTAATTCTGCGCCTTGCTGGGGTCGTGGAACGGGTCGGGCTGGTTGTCAATCGCACCCTCATAAACCAGGATGCCGTCCTTGTTTATGACATACATGTCCGGCGTGGTTTTCATGTCGTAGAGATGGCCGACGGCGCCGGAGCTGTCGTCAATCCACGCCGTCGCCATGATTTTTTTGTCGGCCAATTCCTGTTTGGCCTGTTCCGGCGTGCGATGGCTGAAATTTTTCGGGTTCACGGAATTCACCAGCAGCCACACAACACCCTTGGCCGCCAGGTCGCGTTGCAACGCCTGCATCGCGCCGGTCTTGTATTGGTTGTTGCAATACGGGCAATCGGAGTTGTAGGACTCGATCACGACAATCTTGCCCTTGTAATCGCTGAGTTTGACGGTCTTGCCGTTGATGTCCGTGGCCGTGAAATCCGGCGCGGGCTTGCCAATTTCAACCGCCTGCGTCGCCAAGGCCAACGCCATGGTGGTCAATAAAACAAATGTTTTTTTCATAGGTTCAGATTTTTTAATTGTTGGATTTAAAGACACCAATCTGTCCCATTCCGTTCAAAAGTCAACGCGCCGTGCGGAGAAGTTTGGCACAGACCTCCGGCCTGTGGTTTGGGTACACAGGCGTGGACGCCTGTGCCACATTATAAAATTGTCAGCGACTGGCGCGGTCCAGCGCGTCGAGCACGACGCCCGGCGTTAAAACCGCCGGCAGCACAATCGGTTCTGCGTCCGGGGTTTTCGGATAAACCAGAACCAGAGGCACGCCGGCGCGGTTAAAACGATTCAGTTCCGTTGTGATGCTGTCCGGAAAATGCGTGTAATTGCCGACCAGCGCGACGGCGTTGATTTCTTTCAACTTTTTGCGGACTGACGGAACTTCGATGGCGATTTTTTTGTTAACCTGGCACGTTAGGCACCAATCGGCGGTGAAATCCACCAGGACGGGTTTCCCGGCAGCGCGCGCTTGCGAGACGGCTTCCGGGGTCCACGGCTGCCAGTCTATGCCGTCCGGTGATTCTTTCAACGAGCCTGCGGTCGCTGCAACCAAGGGTTCGCGCCAATGCAACTGGCTTTCCAATGCGAAGGCGTAGCCGCCGATGACCAGAAATATAACGATGATGAGCGCAATGCCTTTGCCGGCGCGGCCGCGTTGAACGAACTCGCCAAAAAACCACGCCGCAAACGCCATCAGCACGAGAAAAACACCAAGCCACAAGACATTCGTGCCGTAATCGTCGGTCGCAAGATTGAACAGCCACACCGCTGTCAGCAGCATCGGGAAGCCCATCGCAATCTTGAATTTTTCCATCCACGCGCCGGGCTTGGGCAGAAATTTCAGCCACGCCGGGTTCCAGCTCAGCACGACATAAGGCGCGGCGAGACCAAGGCCGACAAACAAAAAAATCAAAATGATCAGCGACGAACTTTGCGCAAAGGCAAAACCGAGTGCCGGTGCCAGAAACGGCGCGGTGCAGGGCGTGGCCAACGCTGTTGCCAGCAATCCATTAAAAAACGCGCCCGCCGCGCCTTGTTTCGCGGCGAGTTGCCCTGCCGCGCTCAACGTGCGTCCGCCAAGGGTGACTTCAAACAGGCCGAACAAATTCAACGCCACGAGCGTGATGAGAGTGGTGAGCACGACGATGAATTCCGGGCTGCCGAACTGCATACCCCAGCCAGCGTGATGTCCGGCGGCCTTGACGCCGATGACAACGGCGGCGAGCGCAAGGAACGACACCAGCACACCTGCGGCATAAATCAGTCCGAGGGCGCGGACACGGCGGGGCTCGTGTTGGGCGTGGTTGATGAAGCCGAGAATTTTCAGCGCAATGACCGGCAGCACGCACGGCATGATGTTCAGAATCAATCCGCCGATGAAGGCGTAGAGCAGCATTAAAGGTAGGACAGGCATCTTGCCTGTCTCCATATTCTGACCGGAGGAATTAGAGACAGACGCGACGCCTGTCCTACTCGGGGCTTCGCCCGTTGGAGCTATTTCCGCAACTGGCAACGTGACTTGAAATCCTCTGGGCATCCCATCAACGCGCACGACCACGACACCCGAAACGGATTTTGGCCAATCGCCTTCAAACTTTTTGACAAGTTTGCGTAAATGTACGTTGCTCTCTCCGGCAGGGACATTTTCGGTTGTGCCTTGAATTTCAAATTGGTCGCTGGCATCCGGGAAGAAATCAATCAAAGGAGAAGCATCCAAACGATCTTTGTTTGCAGGCCCTTCGATAATCAACGGTCGCGTGTCGTCATTTGCTGATTTTTCCCACCAAACGCGAAAGGGTAATTCGGAACCGACGCTTGGAATTCGGGTCGGAACGTGTTTGTGTTGCCACAATAAAATTTTTGGCCGGTCGGCGGAATCTTTGGTTTCATTGCCGATGTTGAGCGTGGCTTCGACGTTGCCGCTGCCGGGAATGCAGGATTCCTTGCATTCCAGCCAGGAAACTTTCGCTTTCAAATCAATCGGACCGGCAGGCAAATTGGTTGCCAGTGTCAGCGGCACGATGAGCATGACCTCGTCGTTGTAACCGTAGGTGGTGACTTCGGCGGGTGGTAATTTTTCCGGCAACGGCCATTGCGTTTTGCCGGCGGTGACACCAGGTGGGAGTTGCCACTCGATTTTGGTGGCCATGCCGGCCTCACCGGGATTTTTCCAGTAGGTGTGCCACCCGGGTTCCATCTTCATGTCCACACCCGCCCAGATCGTATCACCGGGCCTGGCGGTGTCGGCGGACAAAAGCAACTTAACCTGCGTGTGGGCGGCGTGCGCGGCCAAAGCCGCAAGGCAAAAGCAGGTTGCAAAAAAGATTCCGATACGTCGCACGTTGATTAGATACCAGATTTGCCAGTGTGTTTGAAGTTATTTCAATAGGACGGCTTCAGATTCCACTTGTTCAGCAGGTCGCCGGGAATTTCCGACAGAAACCGCGAAGGCCTCTGCATCCCGTCACCGCCGGAATTGCTGAAGCTGGCCCGCATCAGCGGAAAGCTCAGGTAAAGCTCGCTCTTCGCGCGGGTGATGGCCACGTAAAACAGCCGCCGTTCCTCCTCCTCGCCTTCATCGCTTTCCATCGAGCGCGAGGATGGAAACAAACCGTCGCACAGCATGATGACGAACACCGCGTCGAACTCCAAACCCTTCGCCTGATGAATCGTCGAAAGCCGGATTCGCTCCGCGTCGGATTTTGCGGCCTGGTCGTCCTCGGCTTCGACATTCGTGAGCAAAGCGAGTTGCGTCAGGAAATCCTCGACCGAGTTGAATTGGTAGGCGAAGACAGCGAGTTGTTCGAGGTCTTCCAGACGGGTGCGGTAGTTGGCGAAATTTTCCTTGAGATAATCGTCGTAACCTGCGTCAATCACCAGCCGCAGCATCTTCGCCGCGCTTTGGCGGACGGTTTCATCTTCAAGTTGGGAAATAGTTTCGACGAATTGTTTCCAGGCAGAGGCGGCTTTCGCCGGGACTGATTTGGCACAGACTTGGAGCGCCGACGCGATCTTGTAGGCGCCGACGTGAGGAGGCTCTGACTTTTGATTGTTACCGGAAATTTGAGTCTCGTTACCTCGACTCCTACTGTGGAAGAGTTGCCAATTTTTTTCCGCGCCTTTCGCGGCGATGCCGGGCAGCAGTTGCACGAGGCGTTTGAAAGCGAGTTCGTCGCGCGGATTCGCGACCAGCTTGAGATATGCCGTCGCATCCTTGATGTGCGCTTGCTCGAAAAACCGGATGCCGCTGGTGATGGAGAAGGGGATGTTGCGCCTGGTGAGTTCGAGCTGCAATTCGAGCGCGTGAAAATGCGAACGGTAAAGCACGGCGATCTGGTTCATGCTCACGCCTTCGTCGCGTAACTCCATCACCCGCTGCGCGATGAAGGCGGATTGTTGCGCGGCGTCCATGCACGCGACCAGCGCCGGCTTCAGGGCGGATTTGCGCGCAGGCGTGAGTATCTTGGTGAACTGGTTCCGGTTGGCGGCGATGGCGGCATTGGCAACCTTCAGAATTTCCGGCGTGCTGCGGTAATTGGTCTCGATTTTGAAGACGCGCGTTTTGGGATGGCGTTTGGGGAATTTCAGGATGTTTTCAAAATTCGCGCCGCGCCAGCCGTAGATGCTCTGCGCATCGTCGCCGACGACCATGACGTTATGGTGCCGCTCGGCGAGCAGGTCAATGAGGTCGCTCTGGAGCCGGTTTGTGTCCTGGTATTCGTCCACGAGGATGAACTGGAAACGGTGCTGATAATGCTCGCGCACGTCGGCGTGCTCCTGCAACAGCCGGAGCCAGAGCGCGAGCAAATCGTCAAAATCCATCGCGTTCGTCGCGCGTTTCCGGGCGGTGTAACGCTTTTGCACGTCGGCGACCAGCCGGGCGATTTTCTCGAAGTAATCGAATTGCCTTTCCAGAATTTCCGCGGTAGTTGTGTGCGTGTTGACCGCGAGCGAAAAAATTTCGCAAAGCACCTCGGGCTTCGGGAAATGCGTGCCTTTGGTCTCGATGCCCGCGTCGGCGATACACGCCTTGATCAAGTCCTTTGCGTCGTCGCGGTCGAGAATCGTGAAATCGCGCCGGTAGCCGAGCAGGTCGGCGTGCGAACGCAGAATCCGCGCGCCAATGGAATGAAACGTCCCGCCCCAGAGCGACGCGAGTTCCTGCCCGAGCAGGCCGGCGACGCGCCGCATCATTTCGCCGGCGGCCTTGTTGGTGAACGTCAGCAGCAGGATGCGGTCGGCGGGGATGCCCTGTTCGAGCAGGTAGGCGACGCGGTAGGTGAGGGTGCGGGTCTTGCCCGAACCGGCGCCGGCGATGACGAGGGCCGGGCCGGGCGGCGCGGTGACGGCGGCGAGCTGTTGCGGATTGAGTTCGCGCGCGTAGTCAATCTGCAGATGGACTGCGGAATGAAACGGTTCGAGGACGTAATCGCGCGACATGGGCGCAAATTGAAAGGGCAAAAGGCCGCAGACAAAAGGAAAAAACGTGCGCGGAAGTTTTTTTAACCACGAAATATACAAAGTAAACGAAACATTAATCCGCGAATTTCGCGAATTGAGGGAAATTTTTTGGCAGGGCGCGTCACTCCGTGCGCGCCGTCGTTGACATTTGCGGCGGGCAGAGGACTGCCCGCCCTACCGAAAATTCCAAATTATGCCTCCGCCAATTTTTTATGGACTTGTCGGAAGATTTTTTTAAGGAATAAATTGGTGGCGTGAACGACTTGGGCAAATTTCTGGTGATTGCCGGGCTGCTGCTGGTGGCAGTTGGTGCGGTGCTGTGGTCGGGCTTCGGCAAAAGCTGGCTCGGACGTTTGCCCGGCGACATCAATTATTCCAAGGGCGATTTCAGCTTTCACTTTCCGCTGATGACCTGCTTGGTTTTGAGCGCGATTCTGACGTTGCTGCTGTGGCTGTTCCGGAAGTGAGTTTTTCCCGAATACCGGTTTTCCTTGTTGAATTTTCGGGCATTTATTCTTAACTTTTCCGCATGGAACAGACGCATCCGTCGCAATTGGAGCAATACCTCCCGGTGCTCATGCTTCTCGCTGCGGCCATCGGCTTCGCGGGCGGGACGCTCATCATTTCCGTCCTGCTCGGCAAATACGGCAAGCGCACCAAGGCCAAGGACACCGCCTACGAATGCGGCAAGGACCCCATCGGTGAAGGCAACGCGCGGTTCTCGGTGAAATTTTATCTCGTGGCCATGCTGTTCATCCTGTTCGACATCGAGGTTGTCTTCCTCTACCCGTGGGCGGTGGTTTACAAGGACATGCTGGCCAACCACGCCACGCGCAACCTGATTCTCGGCTCGATGGTTTCGTTTCTGGCAATCCTGTTTGCCGGTTACCTTTACGCGCTGGAGAAGAAGGCGTTTGATTGGAAAAGTTGAGTTGGAGTTCAAGCTTCAGCTTGCCAGATGACCTGACCGATGCGCTTGAAGAGAAATGGACACGCTAAAGCGTGAACTCCAACATGATCAAATTTGGCACCAGCGGCTGGCGCGGCATCATCGCGCGCGATTTCACCTTCGACAATGTCCGCCTCGCCACCCAAGCCATCGCCGACTACCTGAACCCGCCACCCGTCACTCGTCACTCGTCACTGGTCATCATTGGTTACGACACACGGTTTCTTGGTCGTGGATTTTCCCTCGCTGCCGCCGAAGTGCTCGCCGCCAACGGACTCGAACCCCTCCTTTGCAATCGCGATACGCCCACGCCCGTCATCGCCTACGCCATCCGCCACCGCAAAGCCATCGGCGGCATCAACATGACCGCCAGCCACAATCCGGCAGAGTATCAAGGGCTGAAATTTTCCACGAGCAACGGTGCGCCGGCCACACCGGAAGTCACCAAACAAATCGAGGCGAACATTGCCCGCCTCCAGTCGCAAGGCTGGTCGTTTAAAGGCGCGGTTATCGGCACGTATCATTGCCCGACGTTCGATCCGCAGCCCGCGTATTTCAAACAGCTCCACAAGCTCATTGACTTCGCCGCGCTCAAAGAGGCGAAGCTCAAAGTCGCGATTGATCTGGAGTATGGCACCGGCCGCGGCTATCTCGACACATTGCTGGAAAGCGTCGGCGCCAAAGTCACGGTCTTTCATGATGAAATAAATCCATTGTTTGGCGGGCATCATCCCGAACCAAATGCCGCCGGCATGGCCGAGGTCAGCAAATTCGTCCGCAGCGGAAAGGCGCAGATGGGCCTCGGCCTCGACGGCGATGCCGACCGGTTTGGCATCGTGGACAAGGACGGCACCTGGCTGACGCCTAATCAGATTCTCGCACTGGCGCTGTATCATTTGAAAAAGAACCGCGGCTGGACGGGTGCGGTCGTGCGCACCGTGCCGACGAGCCATCAGGTGGACGCCGTCGCGGAATTGCTCGGCGTGAAAGTCCACGAAACGCCGGTTGGCTTCAAATACATCGGCGCGCTCATGGAAAGCGAACCTATCATCGTCGGCGGCGAGGAATCCGGCGGCTTGAGCGTGAAGGGTCACGTGCCGGAAAAGGACGGTATCCTCGCCTGTCTGCTCATGGCCGAGTTGGTTGCGACAGAGAAAAAATCACTCGGGCAAATCCTGAAGGAACTCTCGAAAAAGATCGGCGAATTTTATACCGATCGCATCAACGTCTCGTTCGCGCCGGAGAAAAAGGACGCGTTGCTGACCAAGCTCGGCAGCGGCCTCAAAAACATCGGCCCGTTCAAGGTGGAAAAATTCATCACCATGGACGGCTACAAATTTCTGTTGCCGAACCGCGAATGGGTTGCCTTCCGCGCCAGCGGCACCGAACCGCTCATCCGCTGCTATATCGAGGCGAAATCCAAGGCTGGCCTGAAAAAGCTTCAGACCGCTTGCCGTGAGTTGCTGGCGGTGTGAATTACTTTTCTTAGCTTGCGATGCAATAAGAATTGTCCGTGGAGACGAAGACGGAATTCCCTGAAAAAACTGGTAAATTACCCACAATCCGTTAGACTTCCAAACGTGATGGAAACCTTAAGTCGTAAAGGCTGGGGGACGTTTAGATTCCATCGGCTCAAGCTTTTGCTTTGTGGTTGGGTGGTGATGATAGTGGTTGGGACTGTACTGGCAAACACACCCATAACCACTGACAGTCCGATTGGTTTCTTTACCAATGTCGCTTCCTGCCTGCTATCGGCGGAGTTGAATGTGGATTTGCACCGCATTCAGATTTATCCGACGAACCAATACACGCCCGCAGTCCATCGGTTGCTTCAAGTCACAGCGAACATCTATGACGCAACGACGAACAGGTACAACGACGATTACCCGCACCTGCCGACGGTGTTTCGTCCCATCTTCAACGTGGAGAAAATGGCGTCGGAGACGAACGTTTATATTTGCGACTTCAGTGAAGTAACAAATGCTTACGAAGCCGACGCACCTTTGTCGGTGCCGTATAATCTGGCAAATCAGGCTGTTTTGGCGAGTCTCGATCCAGGAATTCACAGCGGTTCTTCGGCCATCAACGTGTTCGGCGTGCCGTTCATCATTGGCGCGAAGAAAGGCTTCCCGAACTTCAACAAATTTTACATGGAGAGCGCCTTCCAGCTCACACGCAAGCTGATGGTCACGCGCCAGAGCACCAATGTGCCGGCGCCACCGCCAAACCCGACGAGTTCGTTCTGGGGTTATTACGAGCAATACAACCTAAGCCTCAACAACCAGTTTGGCGTGGAGTGCTGGAACTCCTACCGTTCCAATTACACCCGGCCGATTGACATTTACGTGACCAATTTCCTGGTCATGACACTGACCAACGATGAGAATTTCAGCTTCACCGCCAATCTGATTGCCGGCGGGTCTTTGCAGTTTCCCAACAGCACCAACGCGGTCTGGCCGGGTTATACAAATCCTATTTTATCCTCTGGTTCGTTTCAAATTCCGCTGGCGATGAACTTTGCCGCCGTGGCGGTTTCCAGGTATCTGTTCAATGGCGGTACCCCCTACCTGAGCACTAATCTGAATTTGTGGTACGAATTGAATCCCTCCGGCTTTGGCCCATATCCGCAACCGCATTGGATGTTGACGATGGTCAACAACCTGCAGGTCATCATGGTGGATGACGCCACCGGACGATTGATTGATTATGTGCTGCTGAGCGGGCCCAATAGTAGCCGCGATTTGTTTGGGGAAATCCTGAGGGGGTATGACACGGTGGGTTCAGGAAACAATACCGGGTACAATGATCTATGGGACACGAACCTGATAAACGGTGTGCCAACTGGATTTGCTTGGCAATATAACATCTCCCAAGGAAACGGAAATCCGACTTGGAGTGCCGCATTGTGGGGGGATCAGAAGACGGCTTATGACGCGATCAATGCTTTTCGTGTCTTTACGATGGGCGCAAATGCCGTCTTGCTGACTTATCCTGGCTATGTGCCTGACCCGGTTCAAATCGGCATTGCGGAAACGACCAATGCCATACAGATGCCTTACAATCCTTCGGCGCTCGTCGTTCAAGACATCGTCTGGCAGGCAAACGACCCGCTGGTACATTACATGGCCAGCGATTTGAATAATCCCACCGCCGGCAATGGGTTGCAGATATATACGAATTGGCCCGGCAATCTGGGCAAGTTAAACCAGCGTTACCAGCCGTGGGGCGGCAATCCTTCAACGGGTGTGGGCACGAACATGTTGGCAATCAAAGATCCGTTGGTTACTTGTTCGGATGATTGGGATTTTCCCGACAGTCAACCACTGGCTATCTCCTGGCTGGGCCGCATCCATCGCGGGACGCCGTGGCAGACGGTGTATCTCAAGGCACCGGATGTTTTGTCTTACCCAAACAACTTTGGCGTTTATGGCAACAACGGCCCCAACCTTTGGGTTGACTGGACGGGTAACGTGAATCCGTTTGACGTCACTAACACTGCGCCCATACAGGACTGGCATTTGGCAAGTCTGCTGGCGTGCATGTTCAACACCAATGACCTTCGCTCCCTGTTTTCCGTGAACAACCCCAATCCCGACGCGTGGCAGGCTTTGCTCGACGGTTTGACAGCGCTAACCAACAACCTTTCAGACGCTCAACTGTTACCATTAACGCCGCCTCAATTTGGAGTGATTGTCATCTCCTCAAACTCGACTCAAGCTTCGGTTATCGCCAATGCGGTCGAAGCAGTGAGAACTGCCCAGCCGGGCCAGTTCTTCACCGACGTTGGAAGTATTCTGGCAATTCCGCAGTTGACTGTGAATTCGCCTTTCCTGAACTGGAACGACAGTGTGCAACAGCAAAGGGGCATCAGTGATGAAGCTTACGAAATAATTCCGAGCCAGCTTCTGCCTTTGTTGCGCGCAGATTCCATTGGCTCGGCTTCCGCCGCGAATGGCCAGGTGGTTGTCCAATTCACCGGTTACGATGGCCACAGTTACGCGATTGAAGTTTCGTCAAATCTCATGGATTGGACCAGCGTCGGCACCAATTGTCCCGTGGGCGGTGTGTTCTTCTTTACAAACGCGCCAGCGTTGAATGCCAATCAGCAATTTTATCGGTCAGTTTTATTAAACTGAATTCTACCCGGAGATAAGAACTCCAATTCCACCATCGCTCGTGGCACGTTTCGGACGGCTCGGCGAGCCGCCCCTATCTTGGGCTGAACCACACCATCAATGTTTCCGCCGGCCGCGGAGTTTTACCACCTCCGCGTGCGCGAGCACCACGTCCGGGTCGCGTTGCAAAGCTTCATGGTAGTGCCCGGAAAATCCTTCGCTGGTTTCCGACGCCACCAGCAACAGTTTCGCTTGCTGTGCCAGCGCGTCAACCTTGGCCGCGGTCAGCGGCTCATCGGCGTCCAAGGCTTCGTCCATGGCGACGATGAGCTGGGACAGCGGGCGCAACCAGGCGAACCACGGATCGGTGGTGAGCAGTTGCAAAAAATGGTTCGGCGATTGGATTTTGCCGATGGTCTTTTCGTAACCGACCCGCTCCGAATCCACCAAAGCCTTGTGCAGCTTTAGCAAGGCATGACGCAGTTCCGTCAGACGTTGCCGGGCGCCTTCCGGTTCCTGCGCGATGGTCGGTTTCTTTTTCATCGGCTAAAATACATTACTTTCCGCCAATCGTCGTTCGTTGATGGTAGGGACGCCGCGCTGCGGCGTCCGGACAGCGCAGCGCGCTGTCCCTACCTTCAGGTTGATTTACTGCCCGTTTTGCTCTTCGCCTTTTGAGTGGCGATGGCTTCAGTGAACCAGAGCATTTCGTCCAAAAATGCCGCCGCCCGTTTTTCGTAAGCTGCGTCGTTCGGCGTCCCGTCCTCCTGAAAACTGTCGTGCACGCGCGAAACGGACAAATTTTCCGGAATGGGAAATGCGCCCATGCCGATTGTCACCAGACGGAGTTGGGCCAGACAGGTGATGCCGCCATAGCCGCCCGCAGAAACCGTCACGATGCCGACCGGTTTGCGTTCGTATTCCGGCAGCAAATAATCCAGCGCGTTTTTGAGCACGCCGGGATAGCCGTTGTTGTATTCAGGCGAGACGATGATGAGCGAATCGGCCCGACCGATTTTTTCGCCGAATTCCTGCAGGCGGGGTGGGGGATCGTCGCGGCGATGCAGGCGTTCTTCCATAATGGGAAAATTGTATTCCAGCAGGTCGAGCAATTCCGTGGTCACGCCCTCCCGTTGTTGCAATCGCGCCAGAACAAATCGCGCGACCTTGATGCTTTGCCGGTCCCGGCGTGTGCTGCCGACAATGATTGGAATGTAATACATGGACGTTAAATCACCTTGTTCAACCCGCCGGATTTTGTGGTGAGGCGGTTCAAAATGGCAAGCCGCGTTTCATCGTTGGTGGTGATTCAATTTGATTTGCAGGTAGGGTCGTCGCGCTGCGATGACCGCGCCGCGTAGAGCGGTGCAAAGGAAGCAACCCAAGCTGTTCCGCCCGTTGCACGCGGGCGGGGACGCCGCAGCGCGGCATCCCTACCACCGCAAATTGAGCCACTACCTCACCATTTCGCGAATATCGGACGGTGGTTTACGAATTTCCAATCAAAATTCCCGCCAGAAAAACCAGCGCACCGCCCAGCGCCACCTGCAATACGGCCGACACCAGCGGCGTGTCCATGTATTTGTGCCGCACCCAGGAAATCACGCTCAGTTCCACCAGCACCACGACGACGGCGACGGCGACGGCGGTTTTCAAATTTGGAATCAAAAACGGCAGGGTGTGGCCGATGCCGCCGAGCGTCGTCATCAAGCCGCACACGAAACCGCGTGCCCACGGATGGCCGCGTCCGGTCAGGCTGCCGTCGTCGGACAACGCCTCGGCGAATCCCATGCTGATGCCCGCGCCGACGCTGGCGGCAAGTCCGACGAGAAATGTCTCCCAACTTTGATGTGTGGCGAACGCGGCGGCGAACAATGGCGCAAGCGTTGAAACCGAGCCGTCCATCAGGCCGGCCAGACCCGGTTGCACGACTTGCAGGAGGAACAGCCGTTTTTGCTGCGCCGCTTCGGTTTCACTGAGCTTGGTCAGGGTAATGCGTTCAGCAGTGTGCGCGTGGTTGCGTTCCTCCTCGGCGAGGTCGCCGAGCAACTGCCTGATGCCGGTGTCGGTCGTGCGGCGTCCGGCGGCCTCGTAAAATCGTTTCGTTTCCACCTCCATGCTCTCGGCGGTTTTCTGGACGGTTTTCAAACCGAGCGGGCGCACGAGCCAGACGGGGCGGCGGTCAACGAAACCGCGCACGTCCTGCCGCCGGATGAGCGGCACGTGATCGCCGAACCGGCTTTTGTAAAGCTCCAGCAGGCGATGACGATGGCCGTCCTCTTCGCGGCGCATGACACGGAACTTTTCGGCCTGCTCGGGATAATTCGCCTGCAAACCATCGGCGAAGTCACCGTAGATGCGCGCGTCCTCCTCCTCCAGCGAAATGGCCAGCGCGAGGATTTCCTGTTCGGTAAGACTGTCGAATGTCTTCATATCACGTTCGCGTTATAATTTCGGAGGGCGAAGCTCTGTGACGCCCTGACCAATACAAATTGTGGGGCTCGTGAAACTCGCCCCTCCGAATTGATTCATAAATACGGCGAAAATAATCGCGCTGCGGCGTCGCGCAATTTTGCGGGCAACAGCCGCCCGTCCACTTCGGCCAGTGTCACTTCGCGCGCGCCGCGAAGTTTCTTGTCGATGACGACCGCCAAATCATGTGCGAGATCGCGTCCGTAACATTCCACGTTCAGCTCAAAGTTCAGCCGCAGACTGCGCGCGTCCCAGTTGGCCGAGCCGAGCAAAACCCAGTGCCCGTCCACAATCATCAGCTTCGAGTGATCGAACGGCGGCGGCGTGAGCCAAAGACGGCAGCCGCGTTCGAGCACCTGCCACCACATCGCGCGCGATGCCCAATGAACGTAAGGCAGATTGTTTTTGACCGGCAAGATGATGTCCACACGCACGCCGCGTAGCGCGGCGAGGTTCAGCGCGGAAACCAGCGCGGTGTCCGGCAGGAAATACGGGGTGAGAATTTGCACGGACGTTTGCGCCTCGGCCAATGCGGCGAGCAACGTCCAGCGAAGTTTTTCAAAGTCCCCGTCCGGACCGTCCGTGATGACGCGCGCAATGGTGTTGCCGCAACTGCTGGGATGGGGGAACCAGATGTCGCCGTCGAGAATTTCACCGGTGCAAAACGCCCAGTCGTTTGCGAAGGCCTCCTGCAATTGGGCGACCAGCGGACCTCCGACGTGAAAGTGCAAGTCCTGGACAGGGCCTTTCGGTTTGTCGGCGAGCACGTTGCCGTGGCGGATGTTTATGCCGCCGGTGAAGGCGATTTTTCCGTCCACGACGAGCGACTTGCGGTGGTTGCGAAGGTTGACGGTGGCCACGCTCCACGGCGCGAGTGACGGCAGAAAACGCGCAGCATTCACGCCGGCGTGCCGCAGTTTGTGCGTGACCGGCGGCCACGAGTAGCGCACCCCCATGGAGTCAATCAACACGCGCGTTTCGGCGCCGCGGCTGACCGCGCGGCCAAGGGCCTCGACGAATTGCTTGCCGCTGGCGTCGTTGTCGAAAATGTAGGTTGAGAGCGAAACGGATTTTTGCGCGGACTCGATGGCGGCGAGCATGGCGGGAAAAGCCTCGTCGCCATTGACGAGCGGCTGGATTTTGTTGCCAGTGGTCAGCGGGCGCTTGACGACGCCGCTGACGGCGCGCGCGAGCATTTTCAGATGTTCCGCGCCTTCGTGTTGCGGTTCGCCGAGGTTCTTGGGAACGGGGCGGCTGAAAGTTTTGTGGACACCCAGCGAAACGGCGCGGCGGCGGATGCGGTTGACGCCAAGCACAAGATAAAAAATCGGGCCAAACACCGGCAGCAACCAGATGACTCCAATCCAGAGTGTGGCGGCACGGGGATCGCGTTTGTGGAGCAGGGCATGAATCGAGGCGAGCAGGGCGGCCAGAAAATCGAAGCCCGCAGCCAGGTGCGGCCAGAACCGGGAGATTTGGTCGAGCCAGTTCATTGCTCGCCCTTCTTTATGACGAAAGTGCGCTGCGATGCAAGCGCGGTGTCTGGAAAGTTTCCATCCTGATCTTAATCCTGTTCTTAATTGTAATCGTTGGCGGGGCGGATTGAGATTGCGATTAGGATTAAGATTGGGGAACTGCCGCTGGAAAACACAACCGCAGCGCGAAGGTGATGCTCCCCGCACGGCGGTTGTGTTCAATTCAATCCGTCTGCGCTCAGGCGACGGTGATACTCTTGTCGAGGTAAACGTCCTGAATCAGGTTCAACAGTTTCACGCCTTCCGCCAACGGACGTTGGAACGCCTTGCGCCCGGAAATCAACCCCGTGCCGCCAGCGCGCTTGTTGATGATGGCAGTCTTCACCGCCGCCGCGAGGTCGCCCGCGCCTTTGGATTCGCCGCCGGAATTAATCAGCGCTGCCCGACCGGCGTAGCAGTTCAAAACCTGGTACCGGCAAAGGTCAATCGGATGGTCGGTGGTCAGTTCCGTATAGACGCGCTCATCCGTTTTGCCGTAGCTGCCACCGCCGGCGGTCATCGCCTTGTAGCCGCCGTTGTTCTCCGGCAGTTTCTGCTTGATGATGTCGGCTTCGATGGTGACGCCGAGGTGATTGGCCTGGCCGGTGAGGTTGGCGCTCAGGTGATAATCCTTTTCCTTGGTCTTGAACGCGCTGTTGCGCAGATAGCACCAGAGGACGGTTACCATGCCGAGTTGATGCGCGCGCTTGAAGGCGCGGCTGGTCTCCACAATCTGTCGCGTGGATTCCGCTGAACCGAAATAAATTGTCGCGCCCACGGCCACCGCGCCCATGTTCCACGCCTGTTCGACCTGCGCAAAATAAACCTGGTCAAACTTGTTCGGATAGGTGAGCAATTCGTTGTGGTTCAACTTCACAAGAAACGGGATTTTGTGAGCGTATTTGCGGGATACCGTGCCAAGCACGCCGAGCGTGGAAGCGACGGCGTTGCAACCGCCTTCGACAGCGAGCTTCACGATGTTTTCGGGATCGAAACAATCCGGGTTTTTCGCAAAGCTGGCACCGGCGGAATGTTCGATGCCCTGGTCCACCGGCAGGATGGACATGTAACCCGTGCCGGCCAGCCGACCGTGGCTGAACAACGTCTGCAAGCTGCGCAGCGTCTGCGGATTGCGGTCGGACAGCGCGAAAATGCGGTCCACGAAATCCGGTCCCGGCAGGTGCAGCCGCTCCTTCGGCACCATTTTGCATTGATGTTCCAACAGACCCTTGGCGGAATCGGCCAGAAGTTTTTCAATCTCAGCGTTCATAATTTAATAATCTCAATCGTCCGAGGTTTTACGCCTTGCCCCATCCGTCGGACATCCAACTTAAACGGTTTTGGCCCGGGCAACGCAAGCTAATTTTGCTGCGGACAACGTAATGACCGGTGCCGGGCGGGGCTTGTTCCATTTTGTTTTTTTTGGTGACCGGATTTTGCCGGTGGCACTGAGAACAAGAGCCGGGACGACAATTGGCGACTTGTGGGCCAAACAGTAGGGCCATGCTTCTTGTTGAGAACGTGGTTTTGCCCTTGTTCTAGATTGAAGGCATACCCGAAGAGAAAACTCCAGAATTGTTGGTTCGCAAAGGCGTTGACCCCAAGACCATTTTCTTAATCGAGCCAGCACGGCCAATAAATCCCCCAATTTAGGCTTATCGGAATCCGGTAAAGGGAGTCTCTGCCGGCTGAAGCCGGCGTTCCTTGGCGCTGGTGCGAAGTTGCGCCCGAATTAAAATTGGCCTGCGCTTGGCGCTGGACGGATGGCGGTTCAGCCCACTAACTTGGCGGTGGATGAGCCACAGTGATTTCCAAACGACGAAATGCCCGGGTTGCGGCGCAGAGACTGAATCGGCAAAGAGACGCTGTCCGCATTGCGGACGGCCGATGGGCGAACGCGGGATTTTCTTTTATGCGTTTTGGGTCGGGCTGTCGCTGGTCGTGGTGGCGCTGATGGCCTGCATTTTTTACACCGGCTTTTTGATATTGAACCGGATGCTGTGAGGTGGCGGAGAAATTTCCATTCAGTTTCCAGAGACCTGCGCGTCTGCCGGACGGGTGAAAATTTATTTTTCCTCCAGTTCCGCCTTCGTCACCGCTTGCAGCTCATCCAGTTGCGGTCGAAGTTCTTCCTTGGTCTTCCGGTCCATCCGGTCAATGAACAAAATGCCGTTTAAATGATCCACTTCGTGCTGCACGACGCGCGCGAGCAGGCCGCCGCAATAAAACTCAACCGGTTTGCCTTTGCCGTTTAATGCCTTCACAATCACTGATTCAGGGCGCGTGATTTCTGCAAAAATTTCCGGAAAACTCAGGCAACCTTCGCCGCCGGTGGCCGGCTCGCCCGTCGGCTCGAGTTCAGGATTGATCAGGACCAGCGGCATGAGGCCGTTCACATCGGCGGGTTTGCCGTCCCATTCGAGCCACGACGGACGGTCTTTGACTTCGCGCACATCAATCACCGTGAGTTGCAGCGCGAGACCAACCTGTTGTGCCGCCAGGCCGACACCGTGTTTCGCTTGCATCGTCTCAAACATGTCGGCGATGAGTTTTTTGATTTCCGGTGTGATGGCTCCAACGCGCGCGCCTTTTTGCCGGAGCGCTGGATGGCCGTATTTGATCACAGGTAAAATCATTTTCTATTTGCCGCGGGAGAACACAGAGAACATAAAATTCTTCCAGCAGTTCAATTGCAATTTTTTGCGACCTTTGCGTTCTGTTGCGGCCAATTTTATTCGGGCTTTACACCGAGAATTTGCAAAATGCGCTCGAGCTCCTCGTTGCTGAAGAAGGCGATTTCCACCGTGCCTTTTCCCTGTTCGTAATGAAGCTGCACTTTTGTGGCAAAGACTTCGCGCAAACGAGCCTCCAAATCCGCGATGTGCGGGTCGCCCGCGGGTGCGGCGACCGATTCCGGCTTGGGCGGAGTCCGGCGCGAACCGCGCTTTTGCAGCTTGGCAACCAAACCTTCCGTCTGGCGGACGTTCAAACCTTGCTTGATGACACGCTCGGCGATGGCCTTTTGATCCCTCTCATTCACGAGTCCTAGAATAACTTTGGCGTGGCCGACTGAAAGCCGCCCGTCGCGGATGAAATTCTGGATGGTTGCCGGCAATTTCAGCAGACGCAGCGCGTTGGCCACGGCGACGCGGCCTTTGCCGACCTTCGCGGCGATTTCCTCCTGCGTGAGTTGGAATTGTTCGGCGAGTTCGGCATAGCCGTGCGCTTCTTCGAGGGCATTGAGATTTTCGCGCTGCAGATTTTCGATGAGCGCTAGTTGGAGCGCCGCGCGGTCGTCGGCCTGGCGGACGATGACCGGCACCTCTGGCAGTTGCAGCAGTTGGGCGGCGCGCCAGCGGCGTTCGCCTGCAATCAATTCAAAATAACCGTCACGGTCGCGCACCACGAGCGGCTGCACGATGCCCTGTTCGCGGATGGAATCGGCCAGTTCGCGCAGCGATTCGGCGGAAAAATCCTTGCGCGGTTGGAGTGGATAAGGACGGATGCGGTCGAGCGGCACGCGTTGCACATGCTCGCGCGTGTCGGGCGCGGGCGCGGGAGCCGGAGCGGGGGACGGTTGAACGGCGGGCGCGGGTGGTGCAGTTGGCGTGAGAACCGGACTGCCGCCCAGCAACGCGCCGAGGCCGCGTCCCAAAGCAGGTTTTGCCATGCGCGCAGAGTGTCGCAGGGCAGGGGAATTGTCAACGCGAAGCATGACAGGTGACACGTGAAAAGAGACGGGAAATTGTGTCATCTGCCACCCGTCATCCTCGTTGGGCGAGCCGACTCAAACTTTTTGTAGGAGTCGAGGTGACGAGACTCATTCTTAAAAATTAGAGACTCCTCACGTCGTCTCCTACAATTAGTCCGGCACACCGTGCCGGGTTCATCGCCCCAAAGAAAATACGTCCTGAAAGGACGGTGGAAATCCATCGTTCGTTTTCCATCGTCCCGCCGGGACGAATTATTCATGGCCTGTTCACCGGGGACATTGTCCCCGGCTAATTTCCATTTGTCGCGCCGCGACTGCCAAAAGCCATTTGCCATGTTGTCCACCCCAAAATGATTTCAAGAATTCGCGCGCTTTCGTGTCACTTGTCACTTGTCACCCGTCACCCGCCCTTTACCCTGAATCCGTGAATCACAAACACAAACGCATCGCCGCACTGGTGGAACAGCACCGGGGGCACGAACTCGACCAGCATTACGTCGGTTTTTTTGATTGTTTCAACCGCCAACTTTTTTACGAGGCGCACGAAGTCCTCGAGCATATCTGGCTGAAGGACAGACACGGCCCGAATGGCGCCTTTTACAAGGGCTTGATCCAGCTCGCCGGCGCGTTTGTGCATTTGCAGAAAAATCATCCGCAGCCCGCTGCCGCGCTGTTCAAACTGGCCTTAGCCAATTTTGACAAATATCCGCGTGAACACGAGCGATTGAATCTCGATTCCACGCGCCGCATGATCCAGAGCTGGCTTGCCGATTTAGAGCGGTCGCGTTTTGAAGCGAACTCCCTCAACGACGGGAACGCGCCAAAACTGAATTTGTTGCCATGAACAAAAAACGCGTCGTGCTGGCGGGCGGTAGCGGGTTTATCGGGCAAGCGCTCGCCAGGGAATTGCTCCAGCACGATTATGAGGTGATCATCCTGACGCGTTCACTCCGCGAGCGTGACGAAGACGCCGGCTTCAAGGAGGTGGAATGGGACGGGGAACACGTCGGTGAATGGATTCAATACCTGGATGGCGCCGAAGCCGTGGTGAACCTTACCGGTCGCAACATTAATTGTCGGCATACGCCGGAAAACCTGCGCGAAATCGTCGAGTCACGCGTCAATTCGGTTCGGGGCGATTGCCGGCGGGCTTTATCACGTGACCCGTCCGCCGCGCCTGTGGGTCCAGGCAGGCGCGACCGGTTTTTACGGCAACCGGCAGGACGAATGGTGCGACGAAAAAACTTCCAACGGTCAGGGCCGGCTGGCAGAGATTTGCCAGTGTTGGGAGGAGGCTTTTCACTCGGTTACCGCGCCCAAAACGCGCCGTGTCCTGTTTCGCATCGGAATCGTGCTGGGGCGCGATGGCGGGGTGCTGCCATTGTTGGCTCATTACACCAAATGGTTCCTCGGTGGCGCAGCCGGGAATGGCAGACAATACATCAGTTGGGTCCATCTTGCGGACCTGGTCCGAATGTTCCATCTGGCGCTCGAATACGGCAATTTTTTCGATGGCACCTACAATGCCGTTGCCCCCAATCCGGTCACCAATGCGGAATTCATGCGCACACTGCGGCGCACCCTTTATCGTCCGTGGTGTCCGCCGGCCCCGGCTTGGGCGGTGAAGCTGGTTTCCCGGTTGACGTACACCGAGGCGTCACTCGCGCTGGACGGTTGCCGCTGCGCGCCGAAACGTTTTCTCGAAAGCGGCTTCCAATTTAAATTCATCGAACTGCGCGCGGCGTTGAAGGACATTTATCCGTAGTGACTGTTTAGATAAGCGCCTCGGCCATCACCTCGGCCATGTGCTGCAAGCGGACGGGTGCCAGGTGCTTGATTTGCTGGCGGCAACTGGTTCCCGACGCCACCACGATGTTCCCGAACGGCTGGCTCCGGATTACTCGAATGAGCGGCTCCGCGACTTTCACCGAAAGTTTGTATTTCGATTCCAACATTCCGAACGCGCCCGCCATGCCGCAGCAGCCCGCTTCGAGCATCGTCACCGTCCGCTGCGGCAGCCGGGTGGCCAGTTGGTACATGTAATCTGAATTGGCAAGTGATTTGGCGTGGCAATGCACAAGAATCATCATGCGCGCGGGTTTGTCGTTAAAAATCAGCGCATTGGGTTCCCGATCCAGCATGTTTTCAATAAATTGCTCGAATAAAAAACAACGGGCGGCAACACGCTCCACGTCCGGCAGCTTCAACTCGTGATAATCCTGCGCGAACATCGAGTAACATGCCGGTTCGAGAAAAATGATTGGCGTGTTGCTTTTGTCGCTGTTCAGCAGCGCGAGATTGTGGCGTCCCAGTTGCGCGGCTTCGTCGAGGTTGCCCTGGCTGAAGGCGGGCCGTCCGCAACATTTGCGTAGTTTCGGCAGCACGACTTCAAAGCCCGCGGCTTCGAGCACCTTGACGGCGGCCATGCCAACGTGAGGTTCGTAATAGCGCACGAACGTGTCGTCCCAAAGCATGACCCGGCCACGAAACCTCCCGGCGTGGGTTTTGCGTTTGGCGAACCAGTGATCAAACCGCTCCCGCGCGAATTGTGGCAACGGTCGCCGGGTGGTGAGGCCCAGCAACCGGCTTCCCAGATAACCCAGGGGTGTGAGGCTCAGGAGCACATTGGCAATTTGCGGCATGGTGCAGCCGATCCGGCCCAGCCGGTCCGCCGAACCGAACAGCCGTTCGCGCAGGGTCAGCCCGTTGTTGCGGATGCGCGCGTGCTGCAGTTCCGCCTTCAACAGGGCCAGGTTCACGTTGGACGGGCATTCCACAGTGCAGGCTTTACACGAAAGGCAATTGCTCAGGGCCGCGTCAAGTTCCGCCGAATTGAGCGGCTCACGAATACCGCCGCGCAATTCCAGCGCCGCGCGGATGGCGTTGGCGCGACCGCGTGTGGACATGATTTCCTCGCCGGTGGCCATGAACGTGGGACACATGCTCGGCGTCAGTTTGAGGCAGCCGCCGCAGCCGTTGCATTGCTCCAGGTTGGCGGTGAACGACCTGTCCCTGTCCGCGAACGCGAGCACCGGTTCAAACGGCACTTTCAGGGAATAGCCGGCGCCCAGGCGCAGGTTGTTGTCAATTTTATAGCGGCCGTCGGAGATGATTTTCCCCGGATTGAACAAATTAAACGGGTCGAAGCACTGCTTGATTTGCCGCATGAGCTGGTAAATCTCCTCGCCAACCTGTCCCTTGAGATACTCGGTTCGCGCAATGCCCACGCCGTGTTCGCCGGACAATGTTCCCTTGAACTGCAACACCAGCGCGGAGACTTCGTCGGCAATCTTGCGGTATTTTTTCAAATCCTCCGCGCTGTGCAAATCCAACACCGGCCGCACGTGCAGCAGTCCCGCCGCGGCGTGGCCGTAATAGGAGGCATTCAATCCGAGCCGCCGCATCAGCTTCTGCAGTTCGGCGGCGTAGGCCGGCAGGACCTGCGGGCGCACCGCCGTGTCTTCAATGAAGGCCACGGGCTTGGCAGCGCCCTTGCAACCGGTCAAAAGCGACAGTCCCGCCTTGCGCAGCGACCATACGAGTTCGGCTTCGTCCGGTGTTTGCAAAATGCGTTGACGCAGACCCAATTTGCGTTTTCCCAGCAGCGCCAGCCGCTCGTCAACGTCCTCGAAAAATTCGACGATTAAAATCGCCTCGCACGGCTTGGCGTCGAGTTCGAGCAAATCGCGCGCCGCCTGAAACTCAAGCTGGCCGCGGGTCTGGTCAAACAGCAGACGGTCAATGTGTTCAATCGCCGCCGGTTTCAGATCGAGCAATTCGGTCGCCGCCTGCATTGCCTCGGCCACGGAGGCAAAGAACAACAATCCCACCCCGCGCTTCTCCGGCAACGGGACGATTTTCAGTTCGGCGGAAATGATTGCGGCGAGCGTGCCTTCGCTGCCGGCGATGATTTGAGCCAGATTGCCCGGCTCGCGTGCCATCCGCGCCAGCGCGTATCCCGGCCAGCGTTTCAGGAGGCCCGGCGGAAAGCGCCCGGCGATTTCCAGCGAATTGAGCGCCGTCATGCTTTCAATCAGGTCGCGTTGCCGCGGCAAAGTGTCGTGGCCGGGACCGACCTTGACGACTTCACCGCTGCCCAGCACGATTTCAAGCTCGTTGACGTGCAGACCGGTGGTGCCATAGACCGGCGTGTAGGCCCCGGAAGAATCGTTGGCAATCATGCCGCCCAGCGTCGCGCGCGAACTGGTGGCCACGTCCGGCCCGAAACAAAATCCGAACGGGTAGAGGTACTGATTTAATTGATCCAACACGACGCCCGCGCCAACGCGGACCGTGCGGCGCTCCTTGCTGAAATCCCAGATTTGGCGGTTGTAGCGCGCGAAATCAACGACGAGGCCGTCGCCGATGGCTCCGCCCGAAAGGCCCGTGCCCGCGCCGCGCGGAATGACCGATACACCCGCCTGCGCCGCCGCTTGGATGATGGCGCTGGCATCGTGCGCGCTGCCGGGAAACGCCACGGCCAGAGGCTCGATTTGGTAAACAGACGCATCCGTGGCGTAGAGTTGGCGCGTCAAATTGTCAAAAGCGACGTCGCAAACCGCCGCCTTCAACGTGGCCAGTTGTTGATTGGGTGTCATATATGGCCTGACCCAAAGCTATCGGCGTGACAGTGCGTTGACAATTTCATTTACTCAAATCGTGAGTGCCAGTTCGCAAAAGCGTTCCGCCGACTTCCTGAAAATCAGCGGCCAGTTCAAACTCGGCGCGCTCGTCACGGAGTCGTCGCATCCGGTCACAGCCGATATGAGCGACGTTGCCGCACAGGACATCGCCGCTGCGCTGAAATTGCTTTTTGATGTGGACGGCGACGTGGTGAAAAAATACCGCGATTTTGTCGAATCGGGCAGGGCGGGGAAAATCAAGGAAGCGGTGTTGCGCTCGTTGAAAAGCGGCGGACGGATTTTCTTCACCGGCTGTGGTGCGACGGGACGCTTGAGCATCCTGCTCGATTCTGTCTGGCGCGATTTCTGGCAGCGTGGCAGCCGACGTCAGTCGGCTCCGACCTCTCCGAACTCGATGATGAGCGGACTCATCCCGCTTTGCAGGACTGCCACGAAGTCTGACGAGGAAGACTTGGAAAACCGCACGTTCAGCGTGATGGCGGGTGGTGATTACGCGCTCATCAAATCGGTCGAGGGCTTCGAGGATTTCACCGTGTTTGGACGCAAACAGCTTCGCGACCTCGGCGTGCGCGGGGGCGACGTGCTGTTTGCCATCACCGAAGGCGGTGAAACGTCGTTCGTCATCGGCACGGCGTGGGAAGGCGTGAACGCCGGCGCAAAGGTTTATTTCGTCTATAACAATCCGGAAGAACTTCTTTGCCAACACGTCGAGCGCAGCCGCGAAATCATTCAGGACGCGCGCATCGAAAAGATCAACCTCACGACCGGGCCGATGGCCATCACCGGTTCGACCCGGATGCAGGCGACTTCAATTCAACTTTGCGTGTTGCTCACGATTTTGGAAATGGTGGTGCGGGAATTGATGGATGAAATTGGAAGGGCGAGGCTCCCGACGAGCCCTGTTGCTTCAAGCGAAAAGTCGGCTCGCGCGGATGCTCGTCCTCCCACACTGGATTCCGTCGCCGTTCCCGCGCAATTTCTTGCCCGGCTGGAGGAACTGCACGCGAATTTGAAATCACCGGAGGTGCTTGCTCAACTGGCCCGGCTCGTTGCGCTAGAGGAATCAGTTTATCGCGCCGGACACAAGAACAATTACTTCGCCAACCGCTTCGGCATTGATGTTTTGACGGACACGACCGAGCGGTCGCCGACTTACTGCACGCCGCCGTTTCGCAAGTTTGACGACCCAACCGCAACGGAATCGTGGGCGTTTTTGTTCCTGCCGCACGTCCACACACCGGAGGCGTGGCGGCGCATTTTGAAACGTGAGCCGCGTTGCGTGGAATGGAACGAAACTGAAATCCGCGGGGCGGTGGGAAAGGAAAAGTTCGGGCGCACCTTTGAAACCGTTCGCAAGATCAATCGCGCGGAATTGATGCGGTTCAAGATTGGCCTGGATGGTCTCAAATATCGTCCGCTGGGTGCGGACGACTGCGCGGTGGCTATTGTGTCGGAGCGGGAAAAGGAATCATTGCTTTCGCCGGGCGGATTTTACCATCTTCAATTCGAAGCGGCGCGGAAAGCTGGCGTGGAGACAGGCCTCATTTATTTCAGTAGCAGCCAACGTCAGTCGGCTCCATCTGAACAATCCGCAATTAACACGGTTTTCCTTCCCGTTCCCAAGACAGACTTCCTTCTGGATGGCGTGACGCGCGTGGCGGTGAAGCTGGTGATGAACGCACTTTCGACCTGCACGATGGTGCGGCTGGGACGCGTGATGGGCAACACCATGGTTTGGGTCGTGCCATCAAACCTCAAGTTGGTTGACCGTGCAACGCGCTACGTCGCCCAGCTCACCGGCCTGGCCTACGAGGCGGCAAATGACCTGTTGTTTGAGGTCATCGAATACGTCGAACCGCGGATGAAATCGGACCACGCGTATCCGCCGGTGGTGGGCCTGGCCGTGCTGCGTGCCCGGCATGGTTTGACGAATGAGGAATCAGAAAAACAGTTCTGGCCAGCCAAACTTTTCAACAAAGAGCCAGGGTTAGTGCATTGATGGCGACAGATACAAAACAATCGCCAGAAAAACGCCCGAAGAAACAATAAGCACCAGCAGTATGATGCTGACAATGTTTCCGACTTGGTTTTTTTCCTTTGGGGCCATAATCAGTTCTAAGGATGTTCCTAACAAATGTTGCTGGGACATAAAGGGAAAAAGGAAGGAACTTGTTAACAGCTTATTCGCAGGAAATCTTAAATTTACACCAGATGCCGGGCTTGCCGTTTGGGCAAGGTCGTTTTGCTTTTTTGCAACGGGATTAACGTTTCTTCCGGGGAAATAAAATCCTTCAGGAAAGCCGGTTTGTCGTGCCGGCCACCGCGTTGGTGATCGCGCCACAGCATTTCGGCCACCAGCTTCGCGTCGTGCCGGAGTTCGCCGGTTAGAAACTCAAAGAGCAGTTCCATCAACCGCACCAGCGCGATGCTGTCAGTACGGCCCGTACGCGCGTACAGCCAGTCGCTGAATTGCAGGAAGGCGTGGAAGGGTGAAGGCGAGACAGGCATCTTGCCTGTCTCATTATTTTCGGATTTAAATGGAGACAGGCGGGACGCCTGTCCTACGGACCAAATCAACGGTGTGGATTCCACAAAGTTGCCACTGTTGCCAATCAAATCCCAGTAGCGCGCAAACCGGCGCAGCTTTTGCATGGTCGCAAAATCAATCAGCTTGTTCTGCAAAATTTCGTAGGGCGGATGTGGGTTATAGACCATCTGCCATTCGGTGTCGTGCCGGACAATCGGCGTGCCGCGCAGCCGTTTCAGAATGCCCACCTGGATTTCCTGTGGACCAAGCGCGATGAGGCGATCAAAACCGGCGGCGAAACTTTCCAACGTTTCGCCGGGCAGTCCGACAATCAAATCGGCGTGGATGTGAACGCCGGTTTCGCTGCGCAGAAAATGGAAATTGTCGGCGAGCTTTTTATAATTCTGCCGGCGCTTGATCAAGCTGCCGACTTCCCCGTTAAACGTCTGGATGCCCACCTCGAATTGCAGCGTGCCCGGCGGAAATTTCGCGATGATTTCGCGCAGCGTTTCCGGCAGCCGGTCGGGAATCATCTCAAAATGGAAAAAATGGCCGGGTCGGTAGCGCGCGAGGAAAAATTCAAGGATGGCCCTGCTGACGCCGACGTTGAGATTAAACGTGCGGTCAACGAACTTGAACTGCTTCATGCCGCGGTCGAGCAAGCGTTGTAATTGTTCGAGCAGAGCCGCCAGCGGGACCTGCCGCACCGGAATGTCGAGTGACGACAGGCAAAATTCGCACGTGAACGGACAGCCACGCGACGCCTCGACGTAGATGATGCGGTGCGCGATGTCGTGGTCGGTGTAGAGGTCGTAGGGCAGGACGATCTGCGAAAAGTCGGGCAGTTCAGCGGGGATGATTTTGGGAAGATTGGCAGGGACGCGCGGCTGCGTGTCCAGGCCAACCAGCAGGTCAGCCCTACCCAGCAACGCCCGGCACACTTGCGCGAATTTCAAATCCGCCTCGCCGGTGATGACATGGTCGGCCAGTTGGACAATCGGTTGCTCCCCGGTTTCGTAGCTGACTTCCGGGCCGCCCAGGATGATTTTGATGTCGGGCCGGACGCGTTTGACGGCGGCGATGACCTCGGTGGTTTGCCCGACGTTCCAGATGTAGATGCCAAACCCGATGATTTTGGGATTTCGCGCCAGCAGGACTTCCGCAATGTCGAGCGGACGCTGATTGATGTCGAATTCCGCGAGGCATGCGTGCGTTTGCAGTTCAGCGAGGTTGGCCAGCAGGTAGCGCAGGCCGAACGCCGCGTGGATGTATTTTGCATTGAGCGTGGTTAAAACGATGTTCGCCACGCTCAACAGTTTAGCAATGAGCGATGGGTGGTGCAAACGTTTGAAGTGCGGTGGTTTGTCATTGCTTTTAAAAGCGCTGACACGCCAGCGCAGTCCCAAATTGTCGGCTCGCGGGAGGCGCTTGCCCCACCCTGCGTTAGAAGGCGGAAGGTTGGATGATTTAACATCGAACCTGAACCCCGACTCGGGTGTCGGGGCGAACATCGAACCCTGAACATCGAGCATCCAATATCGAACGTCGAAGGATGAAGATGGAAACAGGCAGGATGCCCATCCTACCGCTCCTCAACTTTCAACTCTCAATCTTCAACTTCTATTTCACCGGCTGTAATTTGCCGCGCAAGACATGGATGAGAGCCTTGACGGTGAGTTCGATGAAGAGAAAGGGTTTGGCGATAAAGTCGTTGCCGCCGGCCATCATGGAACTGGTGCGGTTGTCGAAGTCACTGAGGACGGTGACGAAGACGACAGGAGTTTTTTTGTGAGCAGGCAGGGTGCGCAGTTTGGTGCAGAGTTCATACCCGGTCATGCCGGGCATGTCCACGTCCAGAAAGACAAGGTCGAACGGGTTTTCGGAAAGGAGCTTGAAGGCGGCGTTCGGGTCTTCGACATTGACGGATTGGAGTTGGGCCTTTTCCAGGGCGTAAACGACGGCGCGGCGGGAAATGGCTTCGTCGTCCACGACGAGGACATTGGCCGGCGGCATCTCCGGTTTTTCGGGCTGCGTGCTGCGTTCAAACAGGAGGCCGAGGAAATCCACTGCAGCGGCGACGGTACGCAGGGTGGAGGGGTTGATGTTTTTCGGCTTTTCGTAAATTTCCTTGAGCAGGGCTTCGAGGGCGGCGGACATCTGGGCGATAGTGAGAAGCCCGGCGATGGCGGCGTTGCCATTGAGCGCGTGGATGCGGCGGTAGAGTTCGTAAATGTGCTTGAGCCGGGTCACTTCGTCATCGGCTTTAATGAGGCTTTGCAGACCAGTGCGCAGGGTGACGAGCGTCGCGGGAAGGCTATCCACGAATGATTTTCGCAGGTCGGCCTGGAAGGCAGCGTCGGCCGCGGTGTCGGCGGCGGCCTTGGTTTGGGCGGCTCCTTCGGCCGTGACGGGGCGCAGCTGCGAGATCGCGCCGCTGGGGCCGATGGTGTTGCGCACCACATCAACCACCGCCCTGGGCGAGCAACTGGCCTTGGAAAGGCATTTGTTGGCACCGGCCTTCCACGCCTGCTGAATCATGTTGGTCAGGTACGTGTTGGAAAAAACAATGATGGGCAGTTTGGAAAATTCCGACTCGCCACGGATTTCATGGATGACGTCCACGCCCGACATCTTGGGCAGCATGAGGTCGAGCACGATGAGGTCGGGTTTAAGGGTGCGCATGATTTTCAGACCGTTCTCGCCATCCGGCGCAATCTCGGTCCGATAACCTTCCACCGCGAGCTTGTTGCGGTAAACGTTCGCCACAATCTGATCGTCTTCGATGATGAGGATTTTTTTCATGAGTGGGTAACGGCGGGCGTCGCAGCCAGGATTGGCAGCGCTGCCAGAAAATTTTGGATGAGTTTGAATTCGCGCACGACATTTTCGCAGATCTGCGCCGCAGTGGTGAGGGTTCCGGACGCGCCTTGTTTTTCCAAATTGCGGAGCATCGGCACGAGCCGGGTCATGCCGAGGGTCGCGCTCGCGCCGGCGCAACTGTGCGCAACGCGCCGGACTTCATCGGCGTTGTTGGCGCGGACGGCGGCCTCAAGTTGCGCCATTTGCTGTATGGTTTGCTTGAGGTAAAGCTCGACGAGTTCGCGCAGGCTGCCCGGATCGCCGTCAATCAGGCTGTTGAGCCGGTCCATGTCCACCGGCGGTTCGGCGGCTGGCGGCGGCACGGCGGCTTCGACGGTGGGCGCGGATTTGGCCAGGTGTGTCGTGCTGCTTTGCTGACTCCAACGTTCAATGACCTGGCGCACGTCGGCGGGGCGGATGGGTTTGGGGAGGTAATCATCCATGCCGGCGGCGATGCATTTTTCGCGGTCGCCCTGCATGGCATGCGCGGTCAGGGCGATGATGATGATGCGCGAGGAATAATTGGGCGCGCCGCTCTTCTGCCTTTCGCGAATGAGGCGCGTGGCTTCCAAACCGTCCATTTCCGGCATCATCACGTCCATAAAAATTAAATCATACGGCTGGCGGTCAAGCGCGTCGAGCGCTTCGCGTCCGTTGCTCGCGAGGCCCGGTTGATAGCCGAGTTGTTGCAGGATGCGCGCGGCGACCTTCTGATTGATGGCATTGTCGTCGCATAACAGGATGCGCATCGGCATCCGCTCGGCCAGCAGTCGGTCCGGCTTGGGCGGGGAAGCCGGGCGCGCGGCAGCCTTTGGACTGAGCAGGGCGCGCACGAGCACCTCGCAAAGTTGTGCGGGCTTGACGGGTTTGGCGACGGTGTGTCCGAATACCAGATGCGTTTCATTGGACGTGTCCGAATGCTGGCCCATGGGCGCGAGCAGCACCAGCGGCATCATGGCGCCGACGGGCAATTTGTGAATTTCCGAAGCGAGGGCCACGCCGTCCATGCCGGGCATTTTTAAATCGAGAATGCCGATGTCAAAGATTTCGCCGCCGCGGAGCAAGTCGAGCGCCTCGTGCGGATTTTCAACGCTGCGCGAAATCATTCTCCACCGGGCGGTTTGTTCGGCGAGCGCATGGCAACTGGTCGCGTTGTCA
Source organism: uncultured Verrucomicrobiae bacterium (assembly GCA_963842445.1). GTDB lineage: Bacteria > Verrucomicrobiota > Verrucomicrobiia > Limisphaerales > UBA11358 > UBA11358. The sequence continues at coordinate 50,026 of CAWJHF010000001.1, forward strand.
TCCACAATCAAAACCCGCAGGTCGGCGAGGCGGGGTTGGCGGGTATTGAACGCAGACGGCGCGGCGTTCGGTTCGGCCCGGACATTCACGGTAAAATGGAACGTCGAGCCTTCGCCCGGCGCGCTTTCGGCCCACATTTTGCCGCCCATGAATTCGACGAGCCGCTTGCTGATGGCCAGTCCCAAGCCCGTGCCGCCATAGCGTTGCGCGGTCGCGGCATCCGCCTGCATGAACGGTTTGAACAACCGCGACAGGCGGTCCGGCTGGATGCCGATGCCCGTGTCGCGCACGGAAAAGTGCAGGTGCAGGAGTGTGCGGTTCTGACTTTCATCCTTTTTGCTCGAAAGCAATTGTATCCGGATGAGGATGTCGCCACGTTCGGTGAATTTGACGGCATTGCTCAACAGATTGGTGAGCACTTGGCGCAGGCGCATCGAGTCGCCCTCAATCGTGGCGGGAACTTCGTTGTCCATCTGATAAACCAAGTCGAGATTTTTCTCAAAAGCCCGCAAAGCCAAAAGGTCGAGCGAATCCTCGACGCACGCGCACAAATCGAACGGGCGCGAGTCCAGTTCCATCTTGCCCGCCTCGATTTTTGAAAAGTCGAGGATATCGTTGATGATCGCCAAGAGCGCCTCGCTGCTCGTGTGAATGGTTTCAAGATAACCGCGCTGCTCGGCGGTCAGCGGCGTTTCCATGAGCAGGCCAACCATGGCAATGACGCCGTTCATCGGGGTCCGGATTTCGTGGCTCATGGCTGCGAGAAAATCCGACTTGGCGCGCACCGCCGCCTCGGCGTTGAGGCGCGCCTCGTTCAAGTTCAGTCTGTGCTTGTCCAATTCATCGTGCCGGCGTTTCGTGTTCAGATGGGCCAGCAGACGCGTGCGGGCAACCGTGTCAAACGGCTTGCTCATGCATTCGGTCGCGCCCAGCTCGAAAGCGCGCAACTGGCCCGCCGTGTCGTTCCCGGCGGTGAGGGCAATGGTCACCATGAAGGGCAGCGAAGTTTCGTCCTTGAGCCAGCACAACACATCGTAACCGTTCTGGCGCAGAGATTCCAAATCCACCAGCACCAGGTCGCGGGGTTGCTCGTGAATCAGCCTGAAAGCGTCGTTTGCGTTTTGTGCAAATGAAAGCGCGACCCCGTCCTCATCCAGAAGATTCGACAACACTTCCGGCATCTGCGGATCGTTGCCAACCAGCAAAACTTGAAACGCCGTTTGATTCATAACTTACTGTCCGGTTGTGTCCTGTACTTCGTATGCCTCTGAACCGGACAAATACAGCAATTTTCATGCTTGGCCAACCTGAATTTTGCCGCCGCCAAGAAGCCGGTTTTCAAAGAAATATTGCTGGCGCGGCGCATCAGCGATAGACTGCAGCCATGCTGGAAACGGTGCTAGAGCCAGGCACGGCGGAGCCTGCGGCCTCTTTTCACGAGAGGCAGCGTGCCGCCTATCGCTTCATGCTGCTGGCGCGGTTGTTGGACGACAAACTGGCCGCGCTTTACCGCGGCGGCAAAATTCACGGTGGTGTTTTTCTCGGACGTGGGCAGGAAGCCTTGAGCGCCGCGCTCGGTTTGTCGCTGAAAAAGGGCGATGTTTTCGCGCCGCTCATCCGCGACGCCGCGGGCCGGCTGGCGTTTGGTGAACCGGTGCTTGACACCGTGCGCACCCACCTCGGTTCCGCGCTCGGCCCGATGCGCGGTCGTGACGGCAACGTGCATCGCGGCAGACCGAAGGAGGGTTATCTCCCCATGGTCAGCCATCTCGGCGCGATGATTTCAGTCGTGAACGGGGTTTTGTTCGCGCGCCGCCTGAGGGGTGTCACCGGCACCGTTGGCGCGGCTTCCGTCGGCGATGGCGCCACGTCCACCGGCTCGTTTCATGAGGCGCTCAACCAGGCCGCCGTCGAAAAATTGCCGCTCGTGCTGGTCGTGGCCAACAATCATTACGCCTATTCGACGCCGAACGAACGCCAGTTCGCCTGCCGCGATCTCGCCGACAAGGCCATTGGGTACGGCGTCGAAGTCCAGACTGTTGACGGCACGGATTTGTCCGCGTGTTTGAATGTTGTCGGCAGCGCCGTCGGGCTGGCGCGCGCCGATCGCGGCCCGCAATTGGTCGTCGCCACCCTGCTCCGGCTTTGCGGTCACGGCGAACACGACGACGCCGGTTACGTTGACCCGAAATTGAAAAAGTCGCCGGTGGGTCGCGACTGTTTGAAGGTCGCCGAGGAGCAATTGCTCCGGCAAGGGCGGGCCGACGCCGCGCAACTCGCCGCGTGGCGAAATGAAGCCCTTCATGAAATCGAGGAAACCGTTGCCCGGGTGCAACGCGAACCGGCGCCGGATCCGTTTGCCGAGGAATGGCGGGCGATTTCCTCGAAGCAATTGAGCGAAGGACATGAATGAATTTCGTTGAATCGTTAAACCGTAAATCCGGTCCGGCGATTCAACAACTCAACGGTTTTATAATTTAACGAATGAGCATCACGTATTTGGAAGCCATCCGTGAAGCGCAGGCGCAGGCGTTGCGCGACGACCCGCGGGTGTTCATTTACGGGCAAGACGTCGGCGCATTTGGCGGCGCGTTCAAGGCCACGAAAAATCTGGCGCGGGAATTTCCCGGCCGCGTGCTCGATTCCCCCATCAGTGAGGACGCCATGATCGGCCTGGCCGTCGGGGCGGCGATTGAGGGTCTGAGGCCGATCATTGAAATGCAGTTTGCGGATTTTTCGACCACCGGTTTCAACCAGATCGTCAATCAGGCCGCAACGCTGTTCTGGCGCACAAACGTGCCGTGTCCCATCACTGTGCGCCTGCCCGTCGGCGGCACGCCCGGGAGCGGGCCGTTCCACAGCCAATGCCTGGAATCGGTCTATGCGCATTATCCGGGCCTGGTCGTCCTGGCACCGGCAACGGTCGAGGATGCCTACAGCATGTTGCTCGAAGCGGTGGCGATTGACGACCCAGTGATTTTTTGCGAGCACAAGTTTCTTTATTACCATCTCAAGGCCGAAAAACTGCCGAGCGAGGCCCTGCCGGTGGGCAAGGCCCGCATCGCGCGCGAAGGCCGCGACATGACCATCGTGGCCCACAGTGCGATGGTCCAGGATGCGCTGGCGGCAGCGGCGGAGCTTTCGCCCGAGGGCTGGGAAGTGGAGGTGGTGGATTTGCGATCCGTAAAACCGCTCGATACCGACACAGTGATGGCCTCGGTGGCGCGGACGGGGCGGCTGCTGTGTGTGGGCGAAGCGTGGCCGTGGGGCGGGGTCACGGCGGAAGTCATCGCACGCGTCACGAGCGAAGGTTATGGTTTGCTGGACGCGCCGCCGCAGCGGCTCAATGCCAAGGACACCCCGGTGCCGTATCATCCGAATTTGTGGACGGCGCACCGCCCGACCACGCGCAGCATTGCGGCGGCGGCGAGAAATCTTTTGAGGCTCTGAAAAAATTATGCCGCAAATTCCCATCATCATGCCACAACTGGGCGAGTCCATCGCCGAGGCCAAGATTGTCAATTTTCTGGTCAAACCGGGTGACACGGTTGAGGCGGACCAGGATTTGATTGAAGTCGAGACGAACAAGGCCACCATGGCGGTCACCTCGCCATCTCGCGGCCGCTTGGAAAAACTCACCGCGCAATTGAATGAGAGCTACCCGGTCGGCGCCGTGCTCGGCCAAATTGAAACCACGAAGGAGGAAGCCGCGCGATTGGGATTGGACGCCCCGGTGCCGGCAAAAACCTCCGACACCGACCGCCTTTCAAAGTCGGACGGGAATGGCGGAAAAAATCGCGTGCAGCCGACCGTGCGCGGTTTGCCGGTGCCGGCGAACGCGGCGGGCGCGAGTTATCTCTCGCCCCGGCTCAAGGCGCGGATGCACGAACTCGGTTTGAGCGCCGCCGATCTTGCCGGCATCGCCGGGAGCGGCGCGGCGGGCCGCGTGACCGTCGAAGACTTTGAAAAATTCATCACGCATCTCGAAAAGCAAAGGATGAGCCAGGCCTCAACAATGCGCGTGACAGTGGCCGACGCCATGCGGCGCAGTTGGACGCGGCCCATCGCGCACGTCGGTCTGCCGGTGCGCCTCGACCCGCTGTTCGCTTTTCGCAAAGTGGCGAGACCGAAACCCGGCCCGGCGCTCTGCGCGTTGCGCGCGCTGGCGGTGGCGTTGGCGGAAAACAGCGCGCCCGCGGGGCGGTTGGTCGGCACCAAAATTGTGCATCCGTCTTCGATTGACATCGCCTTCGCCGTCGAGGCCGAGGACGGGGTATTCGTGCCGGTGATTCGTGATGCGGACAAACGCTCGCTGAAGGACTTGATTGCGCCCTACAACGAACTGGTGGAATTGGCGCGCGCGCGCAAATTGCCGCCGGATGCCACCGGCGGTTCGATTGCCACCGTCACGAATTTCGGCACGTTCGGCCTGGAATGGGCGACGCCGATTCCGCTGCCGGAACAGGCGCTGGTGCTGGGGATGGGCGCGGCGCGGCACAAACCGCATTGGGACGGTGTCAGAGGCCAGTTCGTGCCGGTGATGGAGGCGAACATGACGTTGAGCTTCGACCATCGCGTGCTTGATGGCGGCGCGGCGGGCCGTTTGCTCCAGCGCGTCTCGGATTTGATGGCGCACCCGGAGCGATTGTGATTTTGCCCACGGACAACATGGATTTGCGGATTTATTTGTTCTCCCCCGCCTCGAACGCCGCCACGATGGGCCGGTGGTCGGAACCGACGCCCCAGTTCGGCAGCGTCAGCACGTAAGTGCCGTTGGTCACCCAGTTGCGCGCCATTGCCGGACTCAGCAAAATGTAATCCACGCGGCTGTAGGTGTCTTCCTTGGCGTAGTATTCGGTCCACGTGATGGTGCGCGGATCAAAGCGTGAATCTGCGTTGGCCGATTTGTCGCCGTTGCGTTCGGCGGGGCGTGCATCGGTGAGTTTGAACCGTCCCCGGCCAATGATGGCTTTAACCGCGTCGGAATCTTTCACGTCGTTGAAATCACCCAGCACAACGAGTTTGGCATTTGGATTGTTCGTGAGATGGGCATCAATGATGCCCCGCAAGATTTTGGCTTCTTCGAGGCGTTGCTCGGCTTCGTCGGCTTCGGGCACGGGGCGGCGCGATTTCAGGTGGGCGGCGATGAGCGTGAAGGTGAAGTTTGAGTTCACCTGGATTTCCACTTCGGCGAAACCACGGCTGACGCGAAAGCGGCGCCCGTCGAGCAGATAAACGTCGTTCGTGTGCGGATGGCGGGCAACGATGGGCAACCGACTCAACACCGCGACATGGATGTTCGTATCCATGCCGCAGACGAGTTCCCAATGCGGATAATCCAGTCCGCGGGCCTTGAGCGAGTCGCGCAATTCCAGCAACTCATTGGTGCCACCCATTTCTTCGAGTGCGAGCACGTCGGGATTGAGCGCGCAGATGCTTTCACAGACCTTGGCTTTGGACTCATTGGATTTTATGTGCGGACGCGATTCGGTCGGCTGGTCGAGATAATTTTCGACGTTGTAAGTCGCGACGCGAAAGGTTTCGGCGCCGGTCGAAACGAGGCAAACCATTGCAAATGCCAGGCTGGGGAGTCGCAGGAAAAACCGTTTGGGCATGAACGGCTAATAATCGTCGCATCGCGGCATGTCAAAGAACATTTCTACATGGCGCTCAAGCAGGTCAACGCTGCTAAAGCTTGGGCATGAAAGTTGCGGTTTTTTGAAGGTCGGGTTAGATGTATATGCAGCCCTATGTAAAAGACGTAATGAAAAAAAGCTTCACACTTTTATTCCTGGCGGGCGTGTTTTCCTTGCAGGCAGGCGATTTGGACACCATCGGCGTCACGGTTTTAAGGCAGGTTGACCCAACGCTGACCGGTAGTGGTGTGGAAGTGGCGCAGCCGGAAGCCACCTCGGCAGACACCAACAGTGATTTTGAGGTCAACCCCGGCTATGTCTATGTCGGCCAGCCGACAAATTTGTTCACTTACATTTCAACGAACGGCACCGTGGCCACCGGTTTTACGAACACGGCTGGCGTCGAATCCTCGCATGCGGACGGCGTCGCCAGGAATTTCTACGGCATTCCCTTTGGCGTCGCCACAAACGTAGCCCACGTGGATAATTACGATGCGAACTATTTTTTTACCCACTATATTTATCACGGTCGTTCGCTGGTCAATCCCGCCCGCGTGGTGAATCAGAGTTTTGTGTTTGCGCCCGGTGATGAACCCACTGTGGATCCCGCCTACGATGATTATGCCGTAAACAACAACACGATTTTTTTGTCGGGGGTTGGTAATGGCGGCGGCAATCCCGTCCTCCCGCCTGGAACGGCTTACAACAGCATTGGCGTTGCCCTCTACTTTTCGCCGCCCTTGGTTGTCGGCCCCACGGCTGATGGACGTTGCAAGCCGGACATCGTGGCGCCGGATGTGGAGGATTTGGGAAGCGAATCGGACAGTGATGCCATTCCGTATGTCGCCGGTGCAGCGGCGATTCTGTTGCAAGCCGTCAATCGCGGCGACGGCGGTTCAGACACTAATGCCGCAAGTGATTTGCGCACCGTCAAGGCGCTTTTGCTCAACGGTGCGATCAAACCCACCGGCTGGACAAATGGCACAGCCTCGCCGCTGGACGCGCGTTACGGCGCGGGGCTGGTGAATGTTTTCAACTCGTGGGAGCAGTTGAAAGGCGGTCAACATGCCTTCATTGAATCCACCACCGTCAGCAGTGGCAGTGCGCATCCGCCCGGCGCAAATACCAACAACGAACCGGTGCTCGCCGGCTGGGATTACAATTCGATTTCCAGCACGTCGTCCCAGGACACGGTCAATCATTATTATTTCAATCTGCCGGGCGGCAATTCCTTCACACTGACGGCAACGCTGGTTTGGAACAAGCAATACGGCGCGACCACCATCAACAATTTGAATCTGTTTCTATACAACGCGGCCAACAGCAATCTCGTCACGTGCAGCACGAGCATGGTGGACAACGTCGAACACATTTTTCTGCCGGCGCTGGCCTCGGGGAGATACGACTTGCAGGTGTTGAAAATCGGGAGCGTGACCCAGGTTTCTCAAAGCGAAACCTACGCGCTGGCATTTGAGATTTTCAGCATGCCATTGAGTGTTGGGTTGACGAACGGCAACGCAGTCATTTCCTGGCCGGTGGCACCAACCGGTTTTCAACTTCAGTCCACAACGAGTTTGGCCCCGCCGATTTCGTGGACGTCCGTCACCAATGCCGTTTCCATCGTCAACAACCAAAACGTTGTGACGTTGCCCATCGCCAGCGGCAACCAATTCTTCCGTTTAATCAGCCCCGCGTTTTAACGCGATGTCCGGCGAGGACCGCCGGTTTTCCGAAGAGAAATTTTGCCAAATTTCGGAAAGCTGCTAGTATTCTTCCATGCTAAAAATCAGCCGTAACGGACTCGCGGCGCGTGCGGCGAAAACAAACACGGCCGTGGAACCCTTGCACGACATGCAGAGCAGGCGTGATCACCGCGAGCTGCCGATTGACAAAGTGGGCGTGCGTGGGGTGCGGTTTCCCATTCAGGTGCGCGACAAGGCCCACAGCGTGCAAAACACGGTGGCCACCATCGGGATGTTCGTGGATTTGCCGAAGGAATTTAAAGGCACGCACATGAGCCGCTTCATCGAGGTGCTCAATGCGCACGGCAGCGTGATTCATGTGGAAAACATCGGCGAAATTCTTCGCGCCATGCAGAAGAAATTTCACGCCGCTACATCGCATCTGGAAATCGAGTTCCCGTATTTCATGGTCAAAAAGTCGCCGGCATCGCGCATGGAGAGTTTGATGGATTACATCGCGCGGTTCGACGCGGCGGCGTGCGGACCGGAAATTGATTTCATGCTGACGGTCAAGGCGCATGTCACGACGCTGTGCCCGTGCTCGAAGGCGATTGCCAGATACGGTGCACACAACCAGCGCGGGCTGGTGACGGTGGCGCTCCGGTTCACGAAGCCGGTCTGGATCGAGGACGTGGTGGCGATGATAGAAAGTTCGGCCAGTTCGGAGCTTTACGCCCTGCTCAAACGGCAGGACGAAAAGGCCGTGACCGAGCGCGCGTACGAAAATCCGGTGTTTGTCGAGGATTTGGTGCGGAACGTGGCGCTCAAACTCAACGCTCATCCGCTGGTAACCTGGTATAAAGTCGAGGCGGAGAATTTCGAGAGCATTCACAATCACAATGCCTACGCTTGCATTGAAAAAGGCTGAACCTGTTTGGCGCAAAAATTTTTCATTATTTTTATGGCGTATTTGATGTTCTTTGCTACATTCCCGCGCCTTTGATGGACCGGGAATTGCTGTGAGAGCCGGAAACCAATTTTGAAACTATGACCGAAATGAGTAAAACGATGAAAAAACCGTTGAACGCGATGTCGCAAACCCCCACCACGGCGGCGGCAATTCTTGGCCGGCCGATGGCGAGAAAAAGCGCCACTAGCGCCGGGCCAAAAAAAATCAAGCCCGAATGGCAGAAGTATTACCAGCGTTTGCTCGAATTGCGCGAGCAGTTGCTTCACCAGATGAACGGGCTGGCCCAGGAATCCGCACAGGAAGTCCCCGGTTACAGCCTGCACATGGCCGATTCCGGCACCGACAATTTCGACCGCGACTTCGCGTTAAGCCTGCTTTCGTCCGACCAGGACGCGGTTTATGAAATCGAGGAAGCGCTCAAGCGCATCGAGAAAAAGACCTATGGCGTCTGTGAATTGACCGGCAAAGCCATCCCCAAGGCGCGCCTTGACGCCATTCCGTGGACGCGATTCCGGGTCGAAGCGCAGGCGCAATTGGAGCGCGACGGCGCCCTGCGCCAGCGCCGGTTGGGCGCGCTCGGCACGATTGACAGCGCGGCGGTGGCCGACGTGGAAGGTGAGGACGACGAGTCGGAGGAAAAGACCAAGGAGAAAGAGTGATTTATGCCGCGCGAAATCATCACCATCGAATGCACCGAGGCACGCAAGGAAGGCAAATCGCCCTCGCGCTATACGACCACGCGCAACAAAAAGACGCAGACGGAAAAGCTCGAAATCCAAAAGTATAATCGTTTTCTGCGCCGCCACACACTCCACCGCGAAATCAAATAATTATGCCGCGCAAAACCCACACCGACAAACCCGAACGTCGCGGCCAGCGCCGCGGGACGATGGAAACCCGTACCCACCGGCCCAAGCCGAAGATTGACTTTGTTGCCGACGCGCTCGATTACAAAAACACCAACCTGCTCCGGCAATACGTGACCGATCAGGGCCGCATCCTCCCGCGCAAATACACCAATATGCCCGCGCATTATCAGCGCCGCCTGACCCGCGCCATCAAGCGCGCCCGCCAGATGTTGCTGATGAAGTAAAACTGGAGCGGGGCAACGATGTGTTGGAGGGTTGCCCAACCGATGGTCCAACACCCCGGCGCTGCATTATTCCATTTTTTGCCGGCTTGCTTTTAGGGGTCGCCGGTGTGATTTTTCAGGCGTGACGAAAGCGCACCAACAACCCCACCCGCACAAGCGACAGGAAATGGCCGCGCTCACCAACCGCCTGCGCCGGCAGGCGCACAAAATCACCGTCCCGCGCCAGGCTATTCTCAAAATTTTGCGCGCGCACCCGCACCCTCTCACCAGCCGGGAGATTTTTGCCGCCTTGCCCGAGGGTCTTTGTGATCTGGCGACGATTTATCGGGCTATGCACCTGCTCGAAGAAATGGGCATGGTCAAGCGGTTTGATTTCGGCGACGGCGCGGCGCGGTTTGAACTGGTCGGCGAGGGCGACGATGGCCATCACCATCATTTGGTTTGCACGAAATGTTCGGGAGTCGTCGAGATTGACGAATGCTTTCCGGCGGAAATTGAGAAGCGCATTGCCGCCAAAAACAAGTTCAAGGCCGTCAGTCACAAACTTGAGTTTTTCGGCATCTGCCCGGAGTGCCAGTAAATTTTGCCTTCCTGAATGAAAAAAGCCGCGCTCGCGCGCGGCTCATTCATTTCATGCTGGGTTCACACCAGCTCCTCCTGCCAGTCACCCAAGTGGAGATATTCCCTCACTTTTCTGCGTTCGTAACGGTTTTTCAGCGATTTTTTGGGTTGATGATCCAATTTGCGGAATGGGTGCTTTGGATCCCGAACGGCTTCCGTGATGACTTCCATCATTCTTTTCATAATACCAACTCTGGTTGTGGAGTTGTGCAGGGCCTCGCCTTCCTTGCCGGCGAGAATCCGCTGCCCGCACTCCTGACTATGAGACCGATCCCGGTGCCGGTCATTCAAATTTCCCCACAGAATTTTCCCTGGCGTAACAAAATGAACCCGAACGCCACTCGGTCTCGGTTTTTGCAGCAGCAAGTTTCAAACCAAATTTCGCAAAAATTTTTTGCACCCGGGAAAATTCTGATTTCAAGATTCCCGCCAGCACGAGCATTCCGCCGCGTTTCAATTGCGCCGCGATCCGCCGCCGTTCCGCCATCAGCAACGTCGAAATCAAATTTGCGCAAACCAGATCGTATTGTTTTGCCGCGTGAATCGGCAGTTTTGCCACGTCCCCACGTGTAATCCGCAGTTTTTTATGAACCCCATTCGCGCGGGCATTGGCACGCGCGACACGGACTGCCTCGGGGTCGCAGTCGAAGGCGCGCACGGGTGAATAGCCGAGTTTTGCCGCCGCAATCGCCAGAATTCCCGAGCCGGTGCCGATGTCTAAAAATGACCGCTGTGCTTCAAATTTTCCACAGCGCACCAATTCGTGCAGGCAAAACGCCGTCGTCGAATGCTGGCCGGTGCCAAATCCAAGGCCGGGATCGAGCACGACAACAATTTGACCTCTCCGCGGTCTGCGCTTGCTCCAACTCGGTTTGATCAGCAAGGATTTCCCTTCGGAGGGACGAGTTACACGAGTCCCACCTCCACGACACCCTGATATTCGTGCTGAATTCAGGGGCTTGTCCCGCCGATTGTTAACTTCTATTTCAATGGGCTTGAAATGCCGTTTCCACGATTCCGCCCAGTCCTCGTGTCGGACTTTGGTAATGGTGATTTTGCGGGGACCGATTTTCAGCCCGCAATCTTTGATCCGCTTCAGTCCGGCGGAAATTTTTTTGCGAACTGCTGCAACCGGCCTTCGTTCGCAAAAGGCGGAAACCGTGCTCACGCCGGTTTTTACGTGAAAATAGGACGAAACAACACAGTTCAGAATCGTACCAAGCGTTTCGGCAACGGCGTCTTCGGCTTCACGTGTCGTGATGATGGAAATGCGCCAAAGTGGTCTGACCGATTTCATTTTTCCAATCGGTGGGGCGAGCGTCCTCGCGAGCCCAGACTCGAAAAATCAACCCATACTGCGGCTTGCCGGGAGTCTAGCCCCACCATTCGATGCCGGTCGTATTTCATGTCACCAAGTCGCGCCACGGGGTGAAATTGAGCAATTCCACCTCGGCCATGTGCGGATGCAACGCGACCTGCGTGACGCTCGCGTATCCGATCTCGAACTGATTGGTTTTCGGCAGCGGCACGTTGAGGAGAATGGCGAGCATCATGCGGACGACGCCGCCATGACAGAAAACAGCGACGTTTTGTCCGCGATGCCGCCAAACAATTTCGCACAGGCATTGTTCGACGCGCGCACGAAACGCCGCGCCGCTTTCGCCGTTCGGTGCTCCTTTAAGTTCAATCTGAGCGAGCCATTCATAAGTGTTGAAACCGAACCGTTCGCTGACGGCCTGCCAGCTCAGCCCGGTCCAATCGCCGAAATCCACTTCGCGCAGTGCGGGCAAAATGGTTTGTGCTGGCGAGCCATTCTTCAGCAGCGGCACCAGCGTTTGCTGGACGCGCTTCATCGGGCTGGCATAAATCGCGTCAATCGTTTTGCTGCGCAGATATCCGGCGAGTGTTTTGGCCTGTTCGTGGCCGCGCGCCGAAAGATTCATGTCAATGCGTCCGCCGAACGTGTGCTGATGGCGCGGCTCGATTTCCGCGTGGCGAATCAGCAACAGCCGCGTTGGCTGCGGTGGTTTGGGCTTTTGCCGCGGACGGTTTGAGGACGACATGGGTTTCAAATTCAAGTTGGAGTTCACGCTTTAGCGCGGTCGGATCAAGCTAAAGCTTGGACTCGAGCAGCGCCTTTTCCTGTGCGGCCAGCAATTCACGAATGCCCGCCTTGCCGAGCGCGAGCAAATCGTTGAGTTGTTTTTCGCTGAACGTGGCCTCCTCGCCGGTGCCTTGGACTTCGATGAATTCGCCAGCGGAATTCATCACCAAATTCATGTCCACCGCTGCGGCCACGTCCTCGCTATAACACAAATCCAGCAGCGGCTGGCCGTTCACGATGCCGACGCTGACGCCGGCGACGGCATGCAGGACCGGGTTCTCCGTCAATTTGCCTTCGACCAGGAGTTTTTGCATCGCCGTTGAAAGGGCGACATAGGCGCCGGTGATGGCTGCGGTGCGCGTGCCGCCGTCGGCCTGCAAAACGTCGCAGTCCACCCAGACCGTGCGTTCGCCGAGATTTTCGAGATTGAGCGCAGCGCGCATGGCGCGACCGATGAGCCGCTGGATTTCCTGCGAGCGTCCGTCAATTTTTCCCTTTGCGCTGTCACGCGGTTTGCGTTCCAGGGTGGAGTAGGGGAGCATCGCGTACTCGGCGGTGAGCCAGCCGCTCTTCACACCCTGTTCCTTCATCCAGCGCGGCACAGTTTCCTCGACCGTCACCCCGCAAATGACACGCGTGTTGCCCCACTCGATGAGCGTGGAGCCGGCGGCGTGCGGCGCAATGTTGTTTTGAAAACGGATGGGCCGCAGTTGGTTTGGATTGCGGCCATCCGCGCGAATGCATTCAGCCATACGCGAATGGTAAGCTTCAATCGCTTAATCGGGCAACGAGGAAATGCCTGAACGATGCTAAACTTCTTTCGCAAACGCTTTTTTTAATGCGTCCGCTTCCATAACTGCATCATATCGCTCCATGCGAATTTCTTTGCTTGTAAGATCTCGTTTAACGCGATCAAGGAACTCCAAAAAATCAGAATTGAGTGTCAATTTGTTTATGGTCTCCCAATCCAAATATTCCTTTTGCTTTGCCGGATAGAGAATTTTTGATGAATCCGGATCATCAGGAGACAATTGAATGATGCCAATACCAAATGACGTTGATAGGCGCTGTAATTCAGACTGAAATTCGTCATCTTGTGAAATTTCTGCTGCGGCCAAGTAACCCTCGTTTGCCCATGAAGAATTGGAAACTGACTGGAAGAATGCTTCGCGGAGATTTGAGAAGTTTAAATCACGTTTTAGTTCAAAAGAAAAAAGACGCAATGATACGCTTCCAATAACTCTGCTAAGCTCAACGACCGCGTCTTCCCAATCGTCTAGCGGATAGTAAACGCCAACCATGTCTGGGTGCACCCATTCGCCAAATTCATCCTTTTTAGAACGGCTATGAATGATAGTTTTGCAATAAGCTCGGAGATTGTGAAAAGCGAAATATGCCAACAAACAATGTAAATCCTTTTCAATATATCGAGGGGCTACTGATGAAACTGTAGGTATGGCAGTTTGAGTTGAAACAAATGCAGAAGTGGAATATTGGCCCGACGTATTAAGTGACTTTAAGTAAAAGCGACTCGGCCGTTTTCCGACGCGCATCCATTGAGATGTAGGATCTATCTTAACGCTGACATAAAGTTGCGCTCCGATGCTCGCCCAAGGCGTTTTGCCTTGGCTCCCAACCTCAGTGTCATATTGCTTCGCGTGAGCAATTTGCCAAATCTCTTCCGGCGTCAACGGACGGTTTTCTTCTCGGACAACTTTTTCGGCAAGTTCAAGGAATGTCATAAGTGACTAAGTTATGTAAGCCGCAATAATACTTGTGTCGTTGTGGGAGTATTTAGTACTTATGTCCCTGTCGAGCCTGTTTATTTCTTTGTCTCAATTTCCGCGAATAAATTTTCCAGGCTGTTCAGCGGCGTGTCCCGCTTGGGATTTAAAATCTGACGGATGTATTCAACAGCGTCGGGGATGTTCCGGATGGATTTGGGCAGAATGGCGCCGGCGGCGTTGGCGTGGCCGCCGCCCTGGAATTTTTCCGCGACCTTGAGCGCTTCACCGTCCCGGCTGCGAAAGCTGGCAAAAACCAGGTTCCCTCGCCGGAACAACGTGACCAGCACCGGATATTTCGTCGCTTGCTCCTCGAGCAATCGGTGGACAACGAGGTTGTTGTTGCCGACAACGGTGTCCACATAACCGGCCGTCGGACTGAGTTCGGTGATATTGTTTTTGCTCCACTCAAAACCGAGCGGGTTCTCGATACGGCGCTTCGTCGCCATGACTTCGAGCAGCGGATGGTCGAGCAGCTTTTCAATCTGTCCGTCAATGAGCGCGTGCAGGTTCCAAAACTGGTAGGTCTTGACCAGACTCGCGTAATCGCCGGCGATGACAAAGTCGGGATCGTCCTCCAAAAACAAATCGGCGACGTTGTTCAAGTGCACCAGCCGGTCGAGGGCGGGCGAGCCGAGGCCTTGTTGCTTACAAAATTCGTAGCACAGCAACGCGGCGGATTTGTTCACATCGTGGATGAGCCGGGCGTATTTGGGCGCGGACTCCGTGACGTGGTGGTCAAAAACGACCCATTCCGGCTTGTCGAGCCGCGGTTCGAATGTAAAATCGGCGATCCACGCGCATCTTTCGCGCAACTCGCGCTGCTTCCAAAAATTGTAGTGATAAGCCTCCAGCGGGACGTCCCCGCCAAAAAGTTTTTTGGCGAGCCTTTGCAACAACACGCCCGCGAGCAACCCGTCGAGGTCGCTTTCATGGGTGATGATGACTTCGGGTCTCGTCAAATCCGTCATGGCGACGGAAGATTAGCGCAACCGACCGGGCATGGCGAGTGGGGAATTCAACCGGCAATCCACCTGCGGGAATTTGCGACGGCAATCCCACTAACGGCCGATACACGACATTGCGGCGGCTTCAAGGCAGCCGGTGACCGGGAATGCTGCACACCGGTCGCTCGCCAACGGCGTTGATGGTGTAAGTGCCCCCGGCCGGGCAAACTGGCCAACGGCGAAGGTAGGGCAAAAGATCTTCCTTGGTCGGAGTGTCCGAGGCGGATTTGCCTTTTTCCAACGCCCATTCCTGTTTGGCCGCGTCAATCTGCCGGAGATTGTTGATGCAGGCATTTTGCTGCGAGGTCGCCCGGGCTTTGACGAAGTTGGGAATGGCAATCGCAGCCAGCATGGCGGGCACGGCCACGGCGGGCAGCAGCACGGCGTTGGCATAGCTCTGGCTGCCGTTGCCGATGGTCAGGCAGCCGTCCGGCGTGTTGATGCCGACGGAGTAGGCAAAGGCAGGCCGGTTGCGGTAAAAGGATTGCATCCATTGCGCCATCTGCGGTTCGGTCTTGGCGCTGCTGGCCATGGCCTGTTGCTGCACTTGCATCAAGGTCTCGGCGAATCGCCGGCTCATGTAGCAGAACTGGTTGCCATGGTCCGGCAGACCCTGTGCGAGATGCTTGAATTCGTCGGTAGCTTTGAGGCCGGGCTGCTGTCCGCTTTTCACGGCCAGGGCATCGTCAATCAGCGCATCGCTCGTGGCGATGAACAGGTAGCCGCCGCTGCTGGCCGCGCTGGGCCGGAGTTCCCCGATGAACGGAAGGGGCACGGGCACCGTCCGCATTTTGAGGCCGGATTTGTCCACGCTGATGACCTGCGAGTTGGCTTTCAATTGCTCGTCAATTCGGTTGAAGATGGTGTCGTCGTTGACCTTTACGGCGAGCATCAAGCCGGGCGCGGGAATCTGCAACGCGCCGCCGGGCAGCGGCACGGGAATATTGTTGGATTGGTCGAGCGTGATGACGAGGCCGAATTCGCCACCGAGCGAATTGAGAAAAGCATCCCATTTGACCTTGGTTTTCTGTTCAAATTGAACGGGGAGTTTATTCAGCCATTCTTGGGCCTTGGGCAGGTCGGATTGGCCGATTTCCTTTTGTGCCACGGTCCAGAGCAACGGCAGGTCCGCGTCCGAGAAAACGGCCAAAGCGGTGTCGGTTGGCAGGAAGTCGAGGCCGGTGAGCGGGTGCGGTTCCTTGCCGGCGAGCTGCCACAGGAAACCGCTGCCTTTGCCGGGATAATGATGCAGCAGCGCCTTGTTGCGGAACACGCCCTTCTCGATTTCCACCGAACTCATACCCACGCCACTGACGTCTTCGATGCCGCTGTCCTTGATGAGACGGGTGGCGAGGTCGAACCCCTTGTTGACATTGGCGGCGTCCTCCGGTTTGAGGCCGGGCATGGCGGTGAACGCCTGCCGCCAGGCGCCAACCTTCGCAGAGAGGCCGTCGAGCCATTGCGCGGTGCCGAGATACATGTAGAAATTGCCGCCCGGATCGAGTTGCGACGTGACTTCGGTGAAGCTGGTTTTTTCCACTGAGACGACGGCCGGATTTTCCCCGGCTGACGATGCGGGCCTTTTGCCGCAACCGTAATTGAGGGTGGCGAGGACGCCGACCAGGACAAGCGCCGGCAAGCAAAGAACCAAGTGATCTTTTTTCATGATGAAAGGATGGTTTCCGTTGAGTTAGCCGAATTCGGGGACAGCCAATCAGTTTCCCGAAAAAGGTAAAGCGAAAAATAATCGTTGCTGAACTCAAGCGTCGGATTGATTCGGGCGAAGAATGACTTGAAAGCGGCGGCGGGCGGTTCATAGTATGGGCATGAACTCCATCTCCGGGCGTTGCTCAAAACCAGGATTCACCCTCGTCGGATTGCTGGTCATCATCGCCGTTCTGGCCATCCTCGCGGCAATGTTGCTGCCCGCGCTGGCCGCGGCCAAGCGAAAGGCCCAGCGTGTCAATTGCGTCAACAACCTGAAACAATCCGGCCTCGCGTTCCGCATCTGGGAAGGCGACAACAACGACAAAATGCCGATGGATGTGCCGATGGCCAATGGCGGCACAGAAGAATTCGACACCGGCGCGGGCACGTTCCGCCATTTTCAGGTCATGTCGAATGAGTTGAGCACGCCGAAAATTTTGGTTTGCCCGGCGGACACGCGCGTTGCCGCCGCCAATTTCGTCCATTTGAACAACCAAAACGTCAGTTATTTCGTTGGCTTGGATGCGCAGGAAGTTTATCCCCGAAGATTTCTCGACGGCGACCGCAATTTGACCGCCGACAACGAACCAGAAAATGGTATTCTCAAACTCGTTCCCGGTCAGCGTGTCAGTTGGACGGAGGCAATCCACGTCAATCAGGGCAATATCGGTTTGTCCGACGGCAGCGTGCAACAGACTTCCAATACCGGCTTGCGCAAGGCGTTAAAAGATTCCGGCGACCTGACCAACACGTGGCGAATTTCCCTGCCGGAATAAGGTGGGTGCGGCAGCCCAACGGTTGTTGATGGAATTCCTTTGAAATCCAGCCCGTTCCCCGCCAAAATAGATATTCGTTTTATCGGGAAGGACGGCATATTGCCGTCCCTGAAATTTGGGTCGGCGGCACGCCAACCCTCCCGACGAATCAAATGAAACGCACGCATCATTGCAACGAACTGCGCCCGGCGCACATCGGGCAGATAGTGACCTTGACCGGCTGGGTCCATTCCCGTCGCGACCTCGGTGGCCTGATTTTTATTGATGTCCGCGACCGCGAAGGCCGCACGCAAACCGTTTTTGATCCGTCCGATTTGCCCAAGGAACTTTTCGAGCGCGCGGCGGCGTTGCGCAGCGAATGCGTCATCCGTGTCACCGGCAAGGTCCGCCAGCGCCCCGCCGGCACGAACAATCCCAAAATTCCCACCGGCGAAGTCGAGGTGATGGTGAAGGAACTCGAAGTGCTCAACGTGGCCGACGTACTGCCGTTCCCGGTGGACGACCCCGAAGTCGCGAGCAAGGTGAACGAGGAATTGCGTCTGAAATACCGTTACCTCGATCTACGCCGGCCCGAAATGGCGCACAACCTCCGCCTGCGCAGCAAGGTCGCCATCGCCACGCGGCAATACATGGATGAGCAGGGATTTCTCGAAATCGAAACGCCCACGCTTTTCAAATCCACGCCCGAGGGCGCGCGGGAATTTCTCGTGCCGAGCCGCGTGAATCCCGGACAATTTTACGCGTTGCCGCAATCGCCGCAGCAGTTCAAACAAATCCTCATGGTAGGCGGCGTTGAAAAGTATTTCCAACTCGCCCGCTGTTATCGGGATGAGGATTTGCGCGCCGACCGGCAACCGGAGTTCACGCAGATTGACCTCGAAATGTCATTCATCGAACGCGAAGACATTTACAACCTGATCGAAGGACTGCTCAAACGCATCTGGAAAACAGCGCTGAACCTTGACGTGCCGACGCCGTTCAAGCGCCTTTCGTTCGAGGAAGCGCTGAACCGGTACGGCATTGACAAGCCGGACACGCGATACGGGATGGAACTGGTGGATTTCACCGAGGAATTTCGCGCCAGCAAATTCAAGGTGTTCAGCGGCGCGGTCGCCAACTGCGGCGTGGTGAAGGCGTTCAACGCGAAGGGCCTGGCCGGCGCGACGCAGGGGCAGATCGAGACGATGACCGAATACGCCAAGAGTCTGGGCGCGAAAGGCCTGGCTTACATCAAGGTCGAAGGCGGCGAATGGAAATCGCCCATTGTGAAATTTTTCAACGACGCCGAGAAGGCCGCGCTGGCAAAAAAACTGGCCATTGAGGAAGGCGACTTAATTTTGTTCGCTGCCGACCAATGGCTGAACGCGTGCGAAATCCTCGGCAAGATCCGTTCGTATTGCGCCGACGTTTTGAAAGGGCAGGGGAAGCTGACGATTGATCCGAACCGGTTCGACTTCCTCTGGGTCGTGGATTTTCCGTTGCTCAGCTTCGACAAGGAACAGAACCGTTGGTATTCCAGCCATCATCCGTTCACCGCGCCGGTGGCTGAGGACATCCCGCTGCTCAAGACCGATCCGAAGAAGGTGCGCGGCCAGCACTACGACGTGGTGGTGAACGGCGTGGAACTCGGCGGCGGCTCGATTCGTATTCATCAGCCCCGCGTGCAGAAAATGGTGTTCGAGGACGTGCTGCAAATTACGCCGGAAGAAACAAAGCTGCGATTTGGTTACATGCTCGAAGCCTTCCGCTACGGCGCGCCGCCGCACGGCGGCATCGCGCTCGGCTTCGACCGGCTCTGCGCGATACTCTGTGGCACACTGAGCATCCGCGACGTGATTGCGTTTCCAAAGACGGCCAAGGGCACCGACCTGATGACCGACTCGCCGGCTGCGGTTTCACCGCGCCAACTCCGCGACCTGCACATCGAAGTCAAGGCGGCGAAGAAGGAATAGGTCGGGGAGAGCGGGAAGTTTTATCCGCAGATTTCGCGGATGACGCAGACGCGGGGAAAAAATCTGTGCAATCAGCGTAATCTGCGGACGTGTTCCTCATTCCCCATTCCGCATTCCGAATTCCGCATTGGCAACGGACTCGTTTCTGAATTCATTTTGGGATGGACGATTGGGGCAAATGGCGTTTGAATTTCAGCAGAAGCTATGTTGCCCGAATCAGAATTAGTTCGATTATTGAAAAGTTCAGAATCTTACTCAGTTGAACGAAAACCATCCGGCGTGAGTTCTGAAGAAATTCGTAACACGCTCGTTGCGTTTGCAAATTCTGTTGCGGAAAAACAAAACGCAGTGCTTTTCATTGGAGTGTCAGATAATGGAAAGCTGCAAGGCGTTAAAAATGCCGACCAGAAGCAAAAAGATGTGACAAAAATTGCAGAACAACGCTGCTATCCACCCGTGAAATGCGAGCCGACGGCATTTCGCGTTGAGGGAGTGGATCTGGTTGCAGTTGTTGTGGGGTCGAGTAGTAGTCGCCCACACTTTTCAGGGCACGCCTATATTCGAGTCGGCTCTGAAACGAAAAAAGCAAGCCCGGAGCAATTTGAAGAATTGATTGCCTGTCGAAATGACAAAACACGCCGCATTCTCCGAGAAAAGGACAAAATCGCGACAATCTTTTGGGCTGGCAGAGAAGCACCTTACGTTTCAAGTGTGAGTTCTATAGTGTTCCCACGCAAGCATAGATTCGCACCCAGCCAACCCTTTGAAGCGGAATGCAGAATCACGGCCTGCGATAGTTCGTTTCTTCGCTTCAGTGTTATTGCAGTAGGGGGTGGCTATTTCCACGAAAAGAGGGAAATTTCACCTTTAGATTTTTCGGTTCCTGTTGACAAGGTCACACTCGGTTTCGATAACGAAAATCAACGAATGAAATTATTCATCAATTATTGACTGAAGCATGTCTGGCAATGCCATCCAGTAACATTTGCCAGCCAGTCGAAAGAAACTAGACTGCCGAAATGAAAACAAATCAGTTACGACGATCACTTTTGGTTCTTTTGTTCGGCGTAACAACGCTTCGACTGCTCGCTCAACGGACGGAAACGAACCATAGCGATGGCCCGCATACGCCAGTGAGTGGCCAAATAATCCAACCTGCTCCATCCAGCAGTGCAAAAAATGTCTTGGCGATCAATACGTCGAATGCGCCAACCTTCGACGAAATCAAGGCCAAAGCAGAAAAAGGTGATGCCGAGGCGCAATTCGAGCTTGGCACAAATCTCTGGTGGACTGACGAAACAAAGGCGATGCCGTGGCTGCTAAAGGCCGCTGCACAGAATCATAGGACGGCTTGCTTCTTTGCAGGCGTGTATTTCAGCACAAGCGGCAGCCCGGATTACAACCCGTCCAAAGCGTTCGAGTTTTATTTGCGTGGTGCGCAGCTAGGGGATGCCGGCTGCGAGTTTTTCACCGGCCAGGCCTACGTCTTCGGTGATGGCACGACAACAAACATTGCCGAGGGACTCAAATGGATCGGAAAAGCGGCCGATCAAGATTATGCTTTCGGTGCATATTCGCTTGCGGAATGGTATTACAAAGGCACTTTCGGCTCGAAGAATCTGACAAACGCAATCTATTGGTATGAAAAAGCCGCAGTGCAAACCAACGATTTCACGACGCATGCTCAAGTCCAGCTCGGACGTATTTTTGCTGGAGCGGCAAATTATGGCGAAGCAATAAAGTGGACTCGAAAGGCCGCGGAAGCGGGTGACGTGAATGCGCAGTTTCTGCTCGGTGCTTTGTATGAAAATATCGGAGATACGCAAGAACGCAATGACCATGGATTGAACACTGTTCCCAAGTTCAATTTTCCTTCAGCCAATTTCGGTATTTTGCTTAACAGTCCTCAACAAGATTATCAGGAAGCTGTGAAATGGTATCGCAAAGCCGCCGAGGCCGACAATACGGATGCGCAATATTATCTTGGAGAATGCTATTACACCGGAAAGGGAATTCCTCAAAGTTATGCAGAAGCGATAAAGTGGTATCGAAAATCGGCTGAACAGGGAAATTTGGACGCCCAAATGCGTCTCACTGGAATGTATTCAACAGGCATTGGTGTGCCTCAAGATTTTGCGGAGGCGGCAAAATGGTGTCGCATGGCTGCCGATCAAGGGCATACTTTTGCAGAAGGCCTTCTTGGAGCGATGTATGAATCTGGCGAAGGTGTTCCGCAAGACTATGTTGAGGCATACAAGTGGGACAGCCTTGCCGCGGCAAAGGGACTTAAACTGGCTGCAACAAATCGTGATGATGTTGCCTCGTGGATGACGCCAGATCAAATCGCAGAAGCGCAGCAATTATCCCGCAGGTTTGTTCCGCGTAATAAAACGATTCCAAATTTCACATCACCTAGACCTGATGAAGTTATTTCCACAGAAACCGAACCCAAAGCCACTGGCACGGGCTTTTTCATCACGGACGATGGTTATTTGATTTCCAATTATCATGTGGTCAAGGATGCGACGAAGGTTCGTCTGCTCACGAGCGCGGGTTTGATTGACGCCAAAGTGGTGCAGGTGGATGCGGCCAATGATCTGGCTTTGTTGAAGGCGGACGGACGGTTTGCACCGCTGCCAATTGCTGCCAGTCGCACGGCGAATCTTGGCGGCACGGTGGCGACCGTCGGTTTTCCCGACATCGGGTTGCAGGGGTTCGCGCCCAAGCTGGCCAAAGGGGAAATCGCGTCGTTGTCCGGCGCGGGGGATGACCCGCGCTATTTTCAAATCAGCGTGCCGGTGCAGCCGGGCAATTCGGGCGGGGCGCTGGTGGATGAGCGGGGCAACGTGATCGGCATCGTGTCGGCCAAGCTGGATGCGTCGGTGGCGCTGGCGGCGAGCGGGGCGTTGCCGGAAAATGTGAATTACGCGGTCAAGAGCAGTTTTCTGTTGAGCTTCCTCGAATCGGTGCCGGATGTGTCGGCCAAGCTCAAAGCGCCGAACACAGCGGATGAAAAGTTTGAGGATGTTGTGAAATCGGCACAGGACGCGGCAGTTTTAGTTTTGGTTTATTGAGGCAGGGCGAGGCTACTAACGAGCCAGTTCGCGGGGACGTTCGCCCCACCAAAACGGCGGCGGTGTTGGTGTTGGTTTATTGAATCTTGTAGCGGCCTGCTGGGGCAGATGGATTCAGCTTGCGGGATTTCGCCAAATATGAGATAACCATCACAGACGGGTTTATGAATGACTTACTGCAAAATCTAATCAAACTTCAGTCGCTCGAATTTGGAGAAATCAAAGAAAAAAACGCCGAGGCAACCATCGCGGAACTGCGTGGCAAAATTCCACCGCAAATCCTCGCCCACTACGACCGCCTGCTTGCCAAGGGAAAGAAAGGCGTGGCCCCCGTTCGCAACCAGGTCTGCACCGGCTGTCACATGCGCGTGCCCATCGGCGTGGTCACGACGTTGATGCACGACACGGACATTCAGATTTGCGAGAGTTGCGGCCGGTATCTTTACCTGTCGGACTCAACCAAGACGACAGCCCCGGGAGGAACCACCAAACCGAAACCGGCCCGGAAAGCACGAAATCCAAAAAATTCCTCGCAGTTGGGTTCAACGCCGAATCCGCCGATGTCCCTTGCCATAAACGAAATCGGGCAGGGTAAAGTGTACCTGGGTCTTCGTTCAAACCCCAACTGAGGCACCCGCATATTACACACGGTCATTCCTGCGTGAAATAACTCAGGTTTTCCAGTTCGATGGCGAGATTGACGTTGTTGACCATGACCTCTTCGGGCACGGAAAGCACAATCGGCGCGAAATTCAAAATGCCCGCGATGCCGGCCTGAATCAGTTGGTTCGCGATCTCTTGGGCCACGGCCGCCGGCACGCTGAGGATGGCCATTTTGATGTTTTGCTTTCCAACAAATTCCGGCAGTTCGTCCATGCCGTAAATCGGCTGCTTGGTTTTCGTTTCGCGCTTCCGGCGCGGGTCGGCGTCGAACGCGGCGACAATTTCAAAACCCTCCTTTTCAAAACCGCGATATGACAGCAGCGCGAGTCCGAGGTTGCCGACGCCAACCAGAATCACCGGCTGCAAACGCGATGTGCCGAGTTCATCAGCGATTTTTTTGGAAAGCGCCGCCACATCATAGCCGAGGCCGCGCGTGCCGAACGTGCCGAAGCAGGCGAGGTCTTTGCGGAGTTGGGTGGACTTGACGCCGGCGGCACGGGCGAGCATCTCGCTGGAGACGGTGCCGATGCCATTTTCCCGCAGCCGCACGAGGCAGCGCAGGTAAAGCGAAAGGCGATAAATCGTCTTGCGCGGAATGGTTGGACGGCCGTTTTTTTTCAAGGGGCAGAGATTAAGAGGATGAATGTTGAAAAGCAAGTATGCGAATGACGGCGAAATGCCGTGAACGTGCCGCCCGTGGCCGGCAATTACCGCGGCACGCTCGAACGCACGAAGGAAGTCGAAGTGAAAATCGTAATCCTCCTCGTTCTCGAAATGACGAAGAAACCGATTACGAGAACGAGGACGACGACGAGGACGAAATTCAGCCGCGGGCAAGTTGAAAAATTCAGGCTCGCCAAACATGCTGTTTTCGCCGATGCTGGTCGCTGGATTAAAGTTATGTTCATCGGCACTTATACCGCGATTGTCACCCCGTTCAAAAACGGCGAGGTGGACGAAACCGCCCTGAACCGCCTGATTCAACTCCAAATCAAGGGCGGCGTGGACGGCATTGTGCCCGTCGGCACCACCGGCGAATCGCCGACCGTGGATTACGACGAGCACATCAACATCATCGCGCTGGCAGTGAAATTCGCCGCGGGCAAAATCAAAGTGCTCGCCGGCACCGGCGCGAACTCGACGAAAGAGGCGATTTACCTGACGCAACGCGCCGAGGACGTGGGCGCGGACGGCTCGCTGCAGGTCGCACCGTATTACAACAAGCCGCCGCAGGAGGGGTTGTTCCAGCATTTCCGCGCCATCGCGCGCGCGACGAGACTGCCCATCGTGCTTTACAACATTCCGGGCCGTTGTGGGGTTGAAATTGGCGTCGAAACGGTCCGGCGGCTCGCGGCGGAATGCAAAAACATCATCGGCATCAAGGAAGCGGGCGGCAGTTGCGACCGGGTGTCGCAATTGCGCGCGGCGCTCGGCCCGAAATTCGAGATTTTGTCCGGCGATGATTCGATGACGCTGCCGTTCATGGCGGTAGGCGCGCAGGGCGTCATCAGCGTGGCGTCGAACGTCATTCCGCGCGAAGTGGCGCAGATGGTGAATGCGTTTGCCGGCGGCAACGCGCGGAGGGCAGGGCAGCTTCACGCGAAATTTACCCCGCTGTTCAAGGATTTGTTCATCGAGACAAACCCGGTCCCCGTCAAGGCCGCGCTGGCGATGATGGGTGTGATCGAGGAAGAATATCGTTTGCCGCTGGTGCCGATGGGCGCGGCGAATCGCGCAAAACTGCGCGCGACGATGAAAGCGTGCGGGATTTTGAAATGATAGTTGAAACGTGATGCATGAAACGTGAATAACGTATCAGCATCACGCTTCGCGTTTCACGTTTTACGTATGACCAAAATTATCATAACCGGTTCGAAAGGCCGCATGGGCCAGGCGCTGGTTTCGTGCGCGAAAAACTTTCGCGAACTCGAAGTCATCGGCCAGATTGACAAGGGCGATGATCTCAGCGCAGTCATCGCCACCGGCGACGTGGTGGTTGATTTCAGCGCCCATACCATCACGCCGGAAGTCGCGGCTCTGTGCGCCAGCCACGGCAAAGCCCTCGTCATCGGCACCACCGGCCACAACGACACCGACCGGTTCGACATTTCCAAGGCGGTTGCCAAAATTCCCGTGGTGTGGGCGTCGAATTTTTCGGCCGGTGTCAACACGTTGTTCTGGCTCACGCGCAAGGCGGCGGAAATTCTCGGTCCGGCTTACGATCTCGAAATTGTCGAGATGCACCATCGTCTCAAGCGGGACGCGCCGAGCGGCACGGCCAAAACGCTGGCGGAAATTCTGGCCAACGTGCGCAAACTGCAGCTCGAAAAGGCGGTGCGGCACGGTCGCGTCGGCATTGTCGGCGAACGCACGGCTTTGGAAATCGGCATTCATTCCGTGCGCGGAGGCGACGTGGTGGGCGACCACACGGTCATCTTTGCCACGAACGGCGAGCGGCTCGAACTGACGCACAAGGCGTCGAGTCGCGACACGTTTGCCAACGGCGCGTTGCGCGCGGCGCTCTGGGTCGTCGAACAGAAGCCCGGTCTCTACGACATGCAGGACGTGCTGGGACTCAAGTAATCCGTAGCAGCCGACGTGAGGAGGCTCTAACTTGATTTCATGGAGAAAAGAATGAGCCTCCTTACGTCGGCTGCTACAAAGGCGATTATCGCATTGGGTTCCAATCTCGGTGATTCGCGACAAATCATCCTGAACGCGATGGCGCGGCTGCAAAATTTCTCCGATCAGCCGATTTTCAAATCCTCGCTGTGGCAAACGTCGCCGGTGAATTGTCCGCCGGGGTCGCCGAATTTTGTGAATGCCGTTGTCGGGCTGGTGCCGCGCGCCGGCGAAACGCCGGAATCGCTGCTCAAAAAGCTCCGCGCACTCGAAACGGAATTTGGACACCGGCCAAGGAAAGTATTAAACGAGCCGCGTTCGCTGGACTTGGATTTGATTGCGTTCGGCAAGGAAACGCGAAACTCGACGGATTTGGTATTGCCACATCCGCGCGCCCACGAACGGCGGTTTGTGCTTCAGCCGTTGAGTGAAATCGCTGCGGATTTGATTTTGCCAGGGCAGGGGAAGACCGTGTCGCAATTGCTGGCGGAACTTCCGACCGGAGAAACCGTCACCCGGCTTTAGGTGGTTTGCATGGCTGCGGGCTTGATGCTCATGGCCCGATATTGCTTCAGCGTCGCAAGCAACGCCAGCCACCCGGTGGCGGCTACGCCGCCTTAAGTGTAGATGAATTTTGGTCAGGTACATGGGCAGACAGTTTATCAAAGCGCGTTCGCGCTCGCTGTCTTTCCTCGTGTTTTCTTTTCCAACACCCTTCTCGGCGCAAAAAAACGAAGTCACGTCACTGTATCTCCGTGAAATGCGCGTCCAAAAAAAATCAAACAATTAGCAAAAAGGGTTAAGCCACTTTGTTTTCAGGAAGTTAGCTTGTTTCCACAAACTCGAACGGACTGCGCCGGTCACAGCGTCGGGCAAATCAAGCGGACCGGTCCCGCAACACGGGGTCGGGGCGCCGCTGAAAAACCGGGGCCAATGCGGGTCAATCCCGCCCTCCAGGCGCAACGGTGGTTTGTCGGCGGAAGCAAGCTCACCGCCGGGCGAAATGGCATCACTACTGGTCGCCGGAAGCGCTTCCCGGGCGGGAAACGAAACCGGACAGGATGACGATGATCTCAAGACGCAAACAGATCGAGACGGATAACATCAAGAGGCTCTTTGGGCGCTCTGTTCAAAGTCCATTTTTTGCACGCGGCGCGCGAGGCCACATCACCATCCTTTTCGCCATCGGGCGAAGTTTTGACCATGAGCGATCGTAAACTGGCCTTTCTCTATTCGGCAGAAATCGAGGCGTTGAGCTATCCGCCGGATTGCCCGTTCAAGGCGCAACGCGCCGGGCTGGCGCGGTTGCGGCTGAAGTCACTGGGTTTGCTCGGAGATGAAAACCGTTTTGAGGTTTCGCCCCGGCGTGCAACCCTGGCGGAACTAAAACAATTCCACACTGCGCCCTACCTCCATGAATTGCAGCACGCCGCCGGTGGCGACCTGACCGTGGAGGGTTTGGGCATGGGCATCGGCGGGGTGGACACGCCGGTGTTCAAGGACATGTTCGAATGCGGCAACTGGGCCTGCGGCGCGGGCTTTACTGCCGCCGATTTGTTGCTGCAAAAAAAGGCGGATATCGCTTTCAATTTGCTGGGCGGTTTTCATCACGCGATGGCGGACCGGGCGGCCGGATTTTGCTATCTCAACGACGTGGCGCTCGCCTGCCTGAAACTGGCGGACGCCGGGAAACGAGTTTTGTATCTGGACGTGGACGCGCATCACGGCGACGGCGTGCAGGCGGCGTTTTACCGGCGCAAGGACGTGATGACGATTTCGCTGCACGAGAGCGGCAGGACGCTTTTCCCGTGGGGCGGTTTTGAAGATGAAATCGGCGAAGGCGCCGGACGTGGTTACAACGTCAATATCCCCCTGCCCGCCGAGACCTACGACGAAGCTTTTCTGGCGGCCTTTGATTCCGCTGCCATGCCGCTCGCGGATGCGTTTGCACCCGACGTGCTCGTGCTGGAACTCGGCCTGGACATTCTGGCGGGCGATCCGCTGACGCATTTGAGGATGACGAACAACGTCGTCGTCGAAATTGTTGAGCGGCTTTTACGTTTGAACTGCCCGATGCTCGTTGCCGGCGGCGGCGGGTATCACGTCGAGAACACCGTACGCGGCTGGGCGCTGGCGTGGCGGACGTTTTGCGGCGAGGATGACGCGTGTGATTTCGGCCTCGGCATGGGCGGCGTCATGCTGGCCAGCACGGAATGGGCGGGCGGCCTGCGCGACCGCGCCCTGGCGGTTTCGGCGGAGCAACGCCTTGCCGTCGAACCGGAGTTGCGGATCACGATTGAAACTGTGATTAATAACGTATTCCCGTTGCATGGTCTTGAGGCGCCGTCACTTGGGCGGGCAACAAGTCCGGTCGGGTTGACCAAAACAGCGATTAGACAAAAACCAAAAAGGAGCAAAGCATGACCACACAAACCCAAACCGTTTCGACCAGTTCCCTGATGCAGGAGAGCCGGACTTTTCCGCCAGGCAAGGAAGTAGTCCAGCGCGCCCACATCAACGCCGCGCAATACAAGAAAATGTATGAGCGCTCGATCAAAGACCCGGACGGGTTCTGGCTCGAACAGGCCGCTACACTCGACTGGTTCAGGAAACCCACGAAAGGACGCAAATATATTTGGGACACCGCCGCGAAAAAGGTCGAGCACACCTGGTTCGAGGACGGCCAGCTCAACGTGAGTGTGAACTGCCTGGATCGTCATTTGAAAACGAAGACGCGCGACAAGATCGCCATCATCTGGCAGGGCGAACCGGAAAATGACGTCGTCAAACTGACCTACGCGCAGTTGCACGAGCAGGTCTGCAAGTTCGCCAACGTGCTCAAATCATTCGGCATCAAAAAGGGCGACCGCGTTTCCATTTATCTGCCGATGATTCCCGAATTGCCCATCGCGATGCTCGCGTGCGCGCGGCTCGGCGTGATTCACTCGGTCGTCTTTGGTGGATTCAGCGCGGAGGCGCTGGCAGGCCGCATCAATGACGCCGCCTGCCGCCTGCTCATTACTTCAAACACCTCGCTGCGCGCCGGCAAGAGCATTCCGTTGAAAGGGATGGCCGACGAGGCGTTGAAGCACACTTCGTCCATCGAAAAGGTCATCGTCGTCAAGCGCAACGAGACACCGTGCAACATGACGCCGAACCGTGATGTCTGGTTCCACGACCTCATGGCCAAGGCGAATCCGGATTGCCCGCCGGCCATCAACAACGCCGAAGACCCGCTGTTCATCCTTTACACCTCCGGCTCCACCGGCAAACCCAAGGGCGTCGTTCACGTCACTGGCAGCTACCTGTTGATGGCCAGCCTCACGCACAAATATATTTTCGACGTTCACGCCGACGACATTTTCTGGTGCACCGCCGACATCGGCTGGGTCACCGGCCACAGTTACATCTGCTACGGCCCGCTCTGCAACGGTGCGACCAGCTTGATGTTCGAAGGCGTGCCGACGTTCCCGGACGCCGGACGCTTTTGGCAAATTGTGCAGAAATTCAAAGTCACGATTTTCTACACCGCGCCAACCGCCATCCGCTCGCTCATCCGGCTCGGCGAAGAATGGCCGAACAAGCACGACTTGAGCACGCTGCGCCTGCTCGGCTCGGTCGGCGAACCCATCAATCCCGAAGCGTGGATTTGGTATCACCGCGTCATCGGCAAGGGTCGTTGTCCCATCGTGGACACCTGGTGGCAGACGGAGACCGGCGGCATCCTCATCACGCCGCTCCCAGGCGCGCACACGCTCAAACCCGGCAGCGCCAGCCGTCCGTTCTTCGGCGTCGAACCGGTCGTGTTGCGCGACGACGGCAAGCCGTGCGCCGTGAACGAAGGCGGCAAGCTCTGCATCACCAAACCGTGGCCGGGAATGATGCGCACCACCTGGGGCGATCACAACCGGTTCATCGAAACCTACTTCACGATGTATCCCAATATCTATTTCACCGGCGACGGCTGCCGGCTCGACGAGGACGGCGATTACTGGTTGATGGGCCGCATTGACGACGTGGTGAACGTCTCCGGCCATCGCATCGGCACCGCCGAAGTCGAGAGCGCCTTGGTCAGCCATCCGAAGGTTGCCGAAGCCGCCGTTGCGCCGATGCCGCACGACATCAAGGGCCAGGGCCTTTACGCCTTCGTCACGCTCAAGGACGGCGTATCGGAAAGCGATGAACTCAAGAAGGAACTGGCCAATCACGTCCGCAAGGAAATTGGGCCGATTGCCGTTCCGGATAAAATCCAGTTCGCGCCGGGTCTGCCGAAGACGCGTTCGGGCAAAATCATGCGGCGCGTCCTGCGCAAGATTGCCGAGAACGCCGTGGATCAAATCGGCGACACTTCCACCCTGGCTGATCCGCATGTCGTGGAGGCCTTGGTGAAAGGGAAACAATAACTGACCGTGGGACAGGCTGGAAGAGCCTGTCCCGCGTTGAAAGCCGCTCCAATCGGCGGAGAAGAACCGCCGCATTGCAGTGCGATAGAAAAATTATGAACAGCAAAAAAAACGCTCCCTCATTATTGACAGCAAACCGCCGCCGCATCGTCCTGGCCGGCGCATGCCTCAACCTCGCCGCCACGCTGCTGGCTGGTTCCGTTTTGGCGGCAAACACCAACCTGACGTGGAAGGCCGATCTCGCGTTGAAGGAAACCTACGACGACAACGTGTATTTGGAGGACACCGCGCCCGGACCGGGAGTGCCCAACGCCGTGCCGGCCAAAAAAGATTCATTGGTGACGACGATCACCCCGAACGTCGCCCTGGGCTACAAGGTGTGCTCCGGTTTCAAAGCGTCGCTTCTTTACACGCCGGATATCGTGATTTATCACAACGCGCCTTCGGAGGATTACACCGCGCACCATGTCGGCTTGACCTTCAACGGCAAGGCCGACAATGACAACCTTGTTTGGGAACAGGCCAACGCCTTCACTGACATAGACGGCAACCGCCTTGGCCCCACCTTCGCCCATCCGCAGGATGTGCCGGCCATCGGCGGCATCCCGCTGCGCGACCGCCGCGACGCGTTTATTTATCGCGGCGGGTTTAAGCTGACCTGGACGCTGGACCGGTTTTTCATCCGCCCGGTGGCGAGCGCCTACGTCCATGATTTCAAAACCGTCCAGCAAACGCTGACCCTCCCGGCGGTTTATGAAAATTACATTGACCGGCAGGACGTGAACGGCGGCGTGGACGTCGGCTACGACGTAGGCAAAAAAACTTTTCTGGTCCTCGGCTATCGCTATGGACAGCAGGATCAGGGCGAGCTTCTTGGCAAGAACAGCCCTTACAACAGCAAGTATCAACGGATTCTGGCGGGCGTGGAAGGTTCGCCCGTGAAATGGCTGAAATTGAACGTTCAGCTCGGCCCGGAATTCCGCCGATTCGATCCCGGCACGCCTGCCGATTTCGGCCGCAACGAAGTGCTGTGTTACGCCGACGCCTCCGCCACGGTCATTCCCACCAAGGCGGACACGGTGAACCTCCGCTGGACGCGCTTCGAGCAGCCGGCCTTTTCGAGCCAGAGCGTCTATGAGGACATCAAGTATGACCTCGCGTGGCGGCACAAGTTCTGCGAACGGTTCACTGCCGGCGCAGGGTTCACGGTCTATGTTGGCGACTGGCAAACGCCGGTGAACCGCAACGACTGGATTTACACGCCGAGCGCGACGGCGAGTTACACTTTCAACAAACATCTGAGCGCTGAACTCAATTACTCCTGCGATTTAGTGCAGAGCAAAACGACTGCTGTGTCTGGCACATCCACGGAATGGGCCGACGGCCGCGAGTTCTCGCGCGACCTCGTTTCGCTGGCGGTGAAATACGCGTTCTAAGTGGACGGCAGCGGCGCGAAGCGTCTTGGACCGCGGCGACGTGCCCGCGCACTCCAGAAACTTCCCGCATTACAAACGCCAATGAATACCGATTCTTTTCAACGCAACCAGCCGCGTCGCAAGCTAACGGAACATCACCCGAAGAAATGAAGCCGAAAGCTGATTTTTCCGCTCGCAATTTGGGCAAGGCTGCGGATATCTTGCGCCGCGATGCCAAGCAATACTTTATGAAACGAACGCTCAAAGACCTGAAGGTGAAAATGTTTGCCGACGGTGCGGACCGGGCCGGGATGCTCAAGTTGAACGCCAATCCGCTCATTCAAGGGCTGACGACGAACCCGACGCTCATGCGCAAGGCCGGGGTGACGGAATTCGAGACGTTCGCGCGCGACCTTTTGCAGGCCATCACGGTCAAGCCGCTGTCGTTCGAGGTATTTTCCGACGAGTTTCCCGAGATGAAACGTCAGGCGCTCCAGATCAACGGCTGGGGGAAGAATGTCTATGTCAAGATTCCCATCACCAACACGCGCCGGGAATCATCCCTGCCGCTGATCAAGGAACTGGCCGGCCGGGGCGTAAAGCTGAACATCACGGCGATGCTCACGCTGGAACAGGTCAAGGGTGTGGCGGCGGCGGTGGCTCCGGAAGTCCCGGCTTTCGTTTCGGTATTTGCCGGGCGCATCGCGGACACGGGGGTTGACCCGGTGGCCATCATGAGCGAGAGCGTGAGGATTTTGAAGGATTTGCCGCAGGCCGAACTGATCTGGGCGAGTGTGCGCGAAGTGCTGAACATATTTCAGGCGAACGATTGCGGCTGTGACATCGTGACCGTGCCGCACGATATATTGGGGAAGGCGATGAAAATGGCGGGGATGGATTTGGGCGACCTTTCGCTGGACACGGTGAAGATGTTCGCCGCCGACGCGAAGGCGGCGGGATTCAGTTTGTAAACCGGCGCGACAGCCGCCGGTTTCCCTGAAATTGCGGCTTCCTCATGCGCCAAAGACGCTGATCACCGGCCTTTGGTCATATCCTACGTTAGCTGATTCAGCCTACCAATGAAAGCTGTCCGGCTTTGGCCGTCACTTATTGTAGATTAAGCCTTTTGTAACGAATTGCAGGAAGGCGCCTGGCCGAAGTGAGAACCCTTGGTCCAGTTTCCAACTTTATTGTTCTTTTACAGATGCGCCGCCACCAGATCAGAAGGTTACGCGACTTTGAACGTTTCCCCGAAAATCCGTTTATATTCGAGCGCGACGTAGCGATCGGTCATGCCCGCGAGGTAATCGCACACGGCGCGGTGCAGCCCGGTCTTGCGGCTCCGGCGGCGCGCGCCTTTGCCGATTTCGCGCGGGTGAGCAAGGTAACACTTGAAAAGGCTTCTGAGCATCCGCACGGCGCGCAAGTTCGGCTGATGCACGACGGGGTTGTAATAGAGATTTTTATAGAGGTAATCGCGCAGTTCAAGGTTCAACTCGCGGCGTTCGGGGCTGTATTGCACCAGAGCCTTGGGGAAACGCCGCACGTCGTCGGCTGACTGAACGCCCGCTGCGCGGATGAGACGTTCGCTGTTTTCCACGACGTCCCGGATTTGCAGGTCAATGAGGGTGCGGATGATGAAATAACGGCGGGATTCGTCGGGCAAATTGCCGTGTTCCCTTTTCACGAACCGCGCGGCTTGTGCCCAGAGGCGGACGTTGTGGGTCAATTTTTTTTCCGACAGCAATTGCGAGTCGAGGCCGTCGTCCAGGTCGTGGCTGTAATAGGTGATTTCGTCGGCGAGATTGGCGATTTGAGCTTCGAGCGAGGAATTTTTCGCATCAAAACTCTTGCGCCGCTCGGGATGGTCGTAGGCGGTGTAATGCTTGACCAGCCCTTCACGGACTTCCCACGTCAGGTTAAGGCCGGGGAAACGGGGATATTTTTGTTCAAGTTGCTCGACGATGCGGAGGCTGTGGCGGTTGTGTTCGAAGCCTCCGTGATTTTTCATCAGGCGCGCGAGCGCGGTTTCGCCCTTATGGCCGAACGGCGAATGGCCGAGGTCATGCGCGAGGGCAATGGCCTCGGCCAAATCGGAATTTAACCGCAGCGCGCTGGCGAGGTTGCGCGAGACGGCAGCAACTTCGATGGTGTGTGTCAGGCGCGTGCGGAGATGGTCACCGGTGCCGTTAAGAAAAACCTGCGTCTTGTATTCCAGCCGGCGGAAGGCGCGCGAATGGATGATGCGGTCGCGGTCGCGTTGGTAGTGTGTGCGCCAGGCGGGCGGTGGTTCGAGATGCTCGCGGCCGCGCGTGTCGCCGCTGAATTGGGCATGGGGCGCGAGAATTTGCCGCTCGATTTGTTCCAATTCCTGGCGGGTGCGCGGCATGGGTCTGTTGCGGAATGCGGAATGCGGAGTTCGGAATCGAAATCAGTTCGCCAGCAATTTTTGCACGGAAATTCCGCGCAACTCAAACAGCCGGTGGATCACGTCCTCAATCAAGTTGTTCGGGCAGGACGCACCGGCGGTGATGCCGACGGTGATTTTGCCGGACGGCAGCCAGTCGCGGGTTTCGATTTCCTTTTTGTCGTGCTGGTCGTAGTGGCGGATGAGCTTGTCTGATTCCATTTTAGCTGCGTTTTTGATGAAGTAAGTCGGCAGTTTGCCTTCTCCCATTTCGGCGAGGTGCGAGGTGTTCGACGAATTGTAGCCGCCAATGACGAGGAGTAAATTCATCGGTTCCCGCAGAAGTTTTTGGAGCGCGTCCTGCCGGTCCTGTGTCGCGCCGCAAATCGTGTCGAAGAAACGGAAGTGCTTGTCGAGTTCAGTCTCGCCGTATTTTTTAATCATCGCGGCCCGGAAGCGGCGCTGTACTTCCTCGGTTTCGCCGCGCAGCATGGTGGTCTGGTTCGCCACGCCGACGGCCCGCAAATGCAGTTCGGGATCGAACCCCTGCGAATACGAGCCGTCGAACTTGTCCAAAAATTCCCGTTTGTCGCCACCCTGAACGATGTAGTTGCAGACATAATCTGTTTCGGCAAGGTTGAAGACGACAAGATAATGACCGCTGCCGTAAGCGCGCGCCTGCGAACTGGTGGCCTTGGTTTCCTCGTGCCACGCCTTGCCGTGAATGATGCTGGTGACGCTTTCCTTGGAGTATTGGCGGACACGTTTCCAGACGCTCATCACGTCGCCGCAGGTGGTGTCCACGAGCACGCAACCCTTTTCCTCGAGGCGCTTGCGTGTGCCGACCTCGGTGCCAAACGCGGGAATCATCACCACGTCGCCGGCGTGCAGGCGCGTCATTTCGTCCTCGGTCGGTTTGGGCGAAATGATTTGGATGCCCATATTGCGGATCTGGTCGTTGACCTCCGGGTTGTGGATGATTTCGCCGAGCAAGTAAATGGGTTTGTCGGGCGGGAAATATTTCCGCGCGGCGTAGGCGAGGTCGATCGCGCGCTCGACGCCGTAGCAAAAGCCGAACTCTTTCGCGAGTCTGACGGTGAGGCTGTCCGCGGAAAGCACGCAACCGTTGGCGCGGACGCGCTCGACGAGTTCGCTGCGATAGTGCGAGAG
This sequence comes from uncultured Verrucomicrobiae bacterium, assembly GCA_963842445.1. Classification (GTDB taxonomy): domain Bacteria; phylum Verrucomicrobiota; class Verrucomicrobiia; order Limisphaerales; family UBA11358; genus UBA11358. The sequence continues at coordinate 85,112 of CAWJHF010000001.1, forward strand.
CACCTGCGCCTGCACCGCTTCCAGAATGTCGGGCCGGCGGAGATTGACTTTTTTCTGTGCAGCGGGCGCTTCAATTGCCATAACGGCATTAATTTAACAGGAATGCGGCGAGCGTCCAGCGTCCATTTATGATTTACGATTTACGATTTATGATTTGCGCGGCGTGAAGAAATCGTAAATCATAGATCGTCAATCGTAAATAGTTCGGAGCGTAGCTCAGCTTGGTAGAGCACCAGCTTTGGGAGCTGGCTGTCGCAGGTTCAAATCCTGTCGCTCCGACCATTTCCCCTCTTTTGTCCCGGTGTGACTTGTAGGGACAAACAGCGACTTCAGCCCCATATCTAAAGGAGAATGTTCACTTTTGTTTGTCAGTGGGGGAGTGACAGCAAATGACCCGTTTTGACCCGCTGCGACCGAATTTTGTGTGTCTAGTTGTGTGTCATCTTTTGACGAACCCGGCGAGCGATGGAAATTCAGCTTCGCAATCGCTTCTTTCAACGGCAACATCCGCGCGTCGGTGTAAGTCTTGGCGGTCTGTTTCGGGTCACGGTGCCGCATCAGGGCCATGCGCACGCGCTCGCTGGGCGTTCCAGGCGCCAGTTGAGTGCAATAGGTGACCCGGAAGCTGTGAAAGTCCAAACGTCCGTCGCCGTGGTCTTCCCAATCAATTCCTGCCGCCTTTAGATCGGCATAAAACTGTTTGTAGCCGGGGAACTTACCTTTGAAAATCAACTGGTCCGGTCTGCTGGACGCTGGTTTGATTTGCTTCAATGCTGCTATGAGGTCGGGATGCAATGGCAGGGCATCCTCGTAGTGATTTTTGGAAATGGCTGCCGGCACAGTAATTTTGGGAGCCGTGCCGTCCAGTTCAACGTCCGCCCAGCGCAGTTGCTTGATTTCGCCTCTGCGAATGCCCGTTAGCGCCGCCACCAGATACACCGGCACTCGCCGGCCAGCGACCGCCAACAGCCTTTGGATTTCCTCTGGGGTGTATGCGCGACGTGCCCGCTTCTGGCGGCCTTGAACACGCAGCAATTCAGTTTTTTCGAGCGGATTCTGCGCAATGTATCCGAGGCGCTGCGCCCATTTGAGAAAGGCTCGCATCGCCACCAGGTACTCATTCAAAGTCTTCGGTGATTTTTTCTGGTGTTGCCGCCAGTTTTGAAATGCCTCGGCATTGATGTCCTTGAAATACTCCCATTGGCATTCTTTCATCAGCGTGCCGACATAATTCTCCACGCCTTGAACGTAACGCTTCACGCAGCCAGCGGTGGCGAGTTCGCGCGTGTAAAATTCAAAATGGTCTGCCAGTCGTATGTCAGCCGCTTCACGGATTTTCTTTGGCGCGATCAAGCCAACCGATTCCTGGCTGTGTTCGTTGAGAATCTGCTGGAGCTTCTGCTCTGCGGACCGCTTCTCGGTAACGTGGAGCGGAATGTCTTTCGTTCTGTGTTCGTTGGGAAAACGAACGCGCGCGCGATACAGCCGGGCAAAAATCAATTTGCCGTTGCGCCTCCGTTTGGGCCGGTAAATGTAAGCAATCATCTTTTTCCTTTCTCAATTGGCTGGTTGTTCCCGCAACCGTTGAAAATACGCTTTGACCTGGCTTTCCAGCATCCCTACCGCCCGGCCAATCCGCCGCAACGGGGGCAGCTCGCCGTTCTCTGCCTTCCGTCTTACCGTCCGCTTGCACACGCCGAAAATCTGCTCCAACTCTGGCAGCCGTATCAAGCGGTCATTGAATTTTTCCTCCGTTTGCATTTACGTCACTCCTTCCACTTCCATCGCTTCTCCTGCTTGTCCCACTTCATCCCCTTTTGCAGCCGCTTCCGATAAAACTCCGCCTTCTTCTTGTCGGACGCCATCGCCGCCATTGCCTCGGCCAGCAAATAAAACATGTCCTGTTGCCGGTTCTCCGTGTCGAGTGCTTCCTCATACCGCACCCTCCGGTTGCCCTCGTCCCTCGGATCGGTCTGTGCGAATTCCAAAGCTTCCTTGGCCTCCTTTTCGGTTTTTGGTTCATCCTCTGCCGCGACCGGCAGCAGCCGTTTGCTGGTTTTCAAGGGCGTCTCATCCGGTTCGTCCACGTAACCCATGCGGCGTTTCATTTCCGCTGCCCACGCCTTGCATTCGCTGACCGATAGCACAATGTAGGGGCGCAGTTTAACTTTGCGCTTGGTGCCGAAAAATGTGCTTTCATTTCGGGTGATGTAAAAAAAGAACGCAGTTAGTTTGCCTTCCTTGATGCGTTTGTGGACGGCCGCTCGTTGGACGGGCACGAACATGGAGACACCGGCGGGCGAGATGCCGACATCCCCTTTGTAGTATTCGCCGAGGGCTTCCAGCCACTGGCCACATTCCTCGTGCGTCCCCTCCTGCCGGTAGGCGCGCGTGCCGGGCGTTGGCTCGCCGACAATCTTGCGCAAATCTTTCGGCACCTCGATGAACGGAAATTGTATAAACGGCATATTTTCAATATGGTATCGTATGGAATACATTTGTCAACCATAATTAAAACCCTTGCCACATGCCTACGTCGGACGGTGTGCAATCACATGGCACTTGAGCTAGATCCAGGGCTCCGCCAACAGATCCCGGCCTTTAACGCAAGACCAGCCACTTGGCCTATTCCTTATGTGAAAATGGAAACCAATTTCGCTACTGCTTCGCTAACGGTAGCAACATCCGGAAGAATGCGAGTCAGTCCGTTCCAGAGTTCCTTCAGGCGACCCTTGTCACGATCCGCTTTCGCCAGTTCACGACTGAATTCGTCGAAGAGCGTTCCGGCAGCAGCATTGCTCGAATTCTCAACTCTTTTCGCGATTTCGATGAGCGCCCGCGCATAGTCGTTGCCGAGCCCGGTGCTGATTGAGTTAAGGGCGCTTCCCACAACTGACCGATTGATGACCGTGGAATTTTTGACTTCTTTGAAAATTTCCATATTCAATTCGTTTATGGTGACTTGCAATTGTTTCTCGCCAAGCTTGGACTTCAAGGCAGAACAAAGCTGAACAATCGAGCGGCCATATCGCTCCTTTTCAACACGTCGAAAACAGTCGCGCTCGGCAGGTGAACACAAATAGTAGCCCCTGGCGAGCTTGCGGTTGAAATCGGACAACTTTCGATTGAAATCAAACAGACAACCAAAAGTCTCCTCGTGCGCATCGACGTGGGTGTATGCGCCGAGAAGGGAGCAAACCAAGAGGTGCAGGATTGCATGGCGTTGGAGATCGTAATTAAATTTCTCTTCGAGAATTTCCCAGCCGAGGAATTTCAGCGAAACAACCGCAGTACAGGGTGTCGTTTCATCGTATCTTGCACCGGCCAGGAAATAATTGCCTCGGAGTTGTCCGTCGTAAAAGGCGACCAACAAATCATCTCGCCCAGCGCCAATCGCCGGCTTTTGTCGCTCAAGATGCCGAAGAACGTCCTGGTAGTCCGAGTTCGGACGAACCAAGGGACTTCCCTCATTTGTTTCCGGTTGCAGGACCGTGAACCTAAAATCTGCCTGAACCTCACTTGCCAGCGCCGCAGCCTGAGAAAACAGACATTCCTCCTGAGGATAAGGTATGATGAAGACTCGTGGCATGGGTGGATCATATAAATGGCCAAGCGCGAATTTGTCAACATTGTGCTGGACTGGGAGCAAAGCGGCAAAGCGTTCTGTCACGCGAATACACATGCTCCGTTTTCTGCCGCGACTCTTCGTTTGAGCACCTGATAAAAGTACTCCCCTTGTTCCTTGGGCGCTTCGAGAATTGCAAGGTCAAGAAAGCCGCCCCATTTCAGGGTGATTTTGCTCACCGCACCGGAAAACAACGTGTTCTTGGTTTCATGATGAATGAATTGAAGCCGACTGAATGGCATGTCCATCACTTGAACGACCTCTGTGCTTCCCGGCTTAAAACCGCCAAACCATACACGATTGTCCGTCACAGCTACGTCAAGTTTCAAACCGCTCTTCAATCCAATTTGGCACTTAAAGCCGAATGTCACCGCAGTCCGCCCCTCCCTGCCCAAGAACGCTTTGTAAGCCTGGAGGCCAGAATCCGGGATGCCACTCGGCGGGGCTTTGGCCGTTTCATCCTCGATCAATTTGGTGTCGTCCTTGAATCCGCTGATCTCTGCTGCTCTTGTGATCGCCGCCGCGATGTCGTCACCGACCGCCTGTTCCACGTTGGCGAGCACCGTTGATTAGAGCGAGAAATCCACTTCCCCGCCGAAACACTTTGCGCAACCGAAATCGAGTAGAGTCTCTGTCACCTGTTTCACGCTTGCCAAATACTCCGCCATTTTTCTGCTCGCGAGGCGTTTGGCATCGGCTTGAGCTTTCCGCTGCTCCCACAACAAACCAGCCTGTTTGTCACTTTCCGCTATGCCAGAAATGACGGCGCTGAAAATGCCCAGAGTCGCACCGGTTTTTCCGAGGCCTCCCGCAAGTTGTCCCTGCGCAGCACCTCTAAGCGCAGCACCAAGCACACTCGTATCCTGTAGTCTTCCGGCAGCGATTTTCAGGTCAATATGGCAGCCCTGCAACGCTTCGAGATAACTCGCAAGAATTCTGTCTGTGTTCGCAAAACACTCTTCACGAATTTGCCGGGTGAGTGCTGTCGTCGGCGTGCCGCGAACGTCGGGCAAGACCGAAGTGCGCCGCAGCGTATTCGCGAATTGCTGGCAGCATGTTTCCGTGAAATCGTCCGCGTAAATCAAAAAGCTCAATAAAATTTCCTCAATGGGCGCGTTCCGGTCCTCGTCGTTTGGATGGATGAGGGGCTGGAGAAGCTTCGTCGTTGCCGCCTGAGCAATGTTCCCCAATTCCTTATAGGTCTCCTTTCGCGTTGGAATGGCCTCATTGCTGGGTTTTCCTGCGCCCGGTATTGGTGGCGGTGGTGGCGCGGGGCTTTGAGTTGCGAAGATGTCGCCAAACGTTTTCCATTCCGAAGCGCCTTCCTCAACGATCATCGAAGAATCCGAGACAATGCCTGCTGTTTTCAGACTCTCCAATGCTTCGCGCGGCAGCGGCCCGACGGGTTTGTTGTCCTTGTCTGCGTAGAAGTATTTCACATCAGCAAGACCTTCCGTTGACGGCGATATTGAGGCCCGCGCGTTGCGGAACAAACTCTTGAATGTCCGGGTGAACCTTTGCAATTGCCGCAAGCACAAGGTGGATTCTCACAGCCAGCAAAACATTTTCATTCTTCGGGTCTTCGATTCCAATGCCCACCAAGCAGACAGGCGTTTTGACGAGCCACAGGCGCGAGTCGCCATCACCGCGCCAGACTGCACCGCCGCTCATACCTTTTGCTCGTGGGAAACACGCTGGTCTATCCCGTTCATCAAGGACATGTTCCCGGTCGAACTCGACAGCGATATGCGTCTCCGCCCCAATGCCAAGCTCAAGCATTCGTTTCGGAGAAACCGTCTCGCCGGTGAAGCTGAAACGTTGTGGCTTCACTTTCTTCTCGCCGTAATTCGTTTTTTCGCGGCTGCCAGGAAATCCGGTGAACATATAGCGACCTCTTGGTTTGAGGCGGTCGTTTGCGTCAATGAGGGAGAATGGCAAAAAGAACCGCCCCTTGGCAATCTCGTCAGCAAGCGAGTCAGGCAATCGAACGAAGGCAAAGTCGTGCCGGTCATCATCACGATTGCCAGACGGTGGGATAACGGTCGTGTGGAACGGCTGCGGTAATTCCAACAGCGGGCCAGCCGTCGCAATGTAGAGTGCAACTTCGTTCTCCTTGTATTCGTCGTGCACATGCGCGGCAGTGACCAAGAAGCGCGCCCTGCCGAAGTCGAGCAACGTCCCGGTCCCGATCAACATTGGCCGATTCCGATCAGAAGCAGCATAGATTGGGCAAATGGCATTGATTGATTCAAAGTTTGGTTTCATGGCCCACTCATCAATGGAATTCGCGCCGCAGTTTATTTCAGAAAATCATCCAGCGCATTTCCCAGCTTTTGGAAGGTTTCCTCCAAGCGTAGCACCAGCGGTGACATTTTCTGCCAATCCAAGTCAAAGGAATAGGCGTTGCGAAATACATGACGGAAACGCAGGTATTCGTTCAATGTGTCGTGCAATTCCTCCGATAGCAGCGCCGGACGGCGCGCGGTCGGCGTTTTCATGCGTAGCAAAAGTTCACGATGCCAGGCATCACCGCGCACCGGCTCACCGTCCAACTCCACAGCCACGCGCTTGAAAATGTTTTCGACGCCTGTGTAAAAGGAATGGAGCGTGGCCGCCAGCGCGGACAGTTCAATTTCAGTCGGTGCCGTGTCGCGGCATTTGGTGAGGAGTCCGTGAATCCCAAACAGCAAACGCTGCAATTGTTCGCGTTCGGCAGCCTGCTGCTTGCGAAATCTATCCCACTCGGACGAGTTCATTCTCCGTGCGGAGGTAGCGGGTGAACGGTGTGTTGATGTCCAGGTCAATCAAATCCACCGAACGGCCTATCAAATCGCTGATACGCGCGCCCATGCGGTAGAAAACCGAAGGCGGCAGGCCGGAAACCGCCAGGTCGAGATCGGAAGCGGCATCACCCGTCCCTTTGGCAGCGGAGCCGAAGACATAAATTTCCCGTGCGCCGGCGGTCTTGAGTTCGGCAGCGGCGCGCTTGATTAAAATGTCTGTCTCGGTGCTCACGGTTATATTGATTGTGCGTCTTTTGAGTCTGAAAGTCAAAATTTTAAGAAATGCGCCTTCAATTCCCAAATGAATGGACTGGCGTGAAAATCCTCTCGTGCGCGAAATCCTAAAAAGCAAAACTCCCGGAGCCGGGCGGCGTGTCAAGATGGACCGCAGAGGGAAACAGGGCGAGGAATATCTTGATACGCTGCCCGGCGACATTCTGATACGCGCAATGCGTGGTCCGCGTGACCTATATGGAGAATTTTCGGCTGGTGGCGGCGGAACATCGCCCGCCGATGCTGTCGTGGCCGGCACGGGTTTTGTGGTCATGGCAGGCGCACTTTGAGGCGTGACCGGCGTATTTGCGCCTGGCGCGTTTCTCGCCCGTTTCCGCCGCTTGCGCGATTTTCCACCGTCCAGGACGATGCGGCCGTATTCGGCCACGCGCGCCCGGCTGGTCTTGACTCCATTCCGTTGCAGTAGTTCTGCAATAACGAGATAAGATGCTTTCTTGTTACGCAATTCCACGATGGAATCATGGAATGCTTTGAGGTTGTTGAACGGCACGCGATTCGGATTGGGCCGGAATTCCTGAACGGCTTTACGCAGTGATTCAAGATCGGGCGTTGGTTTGGTTGGTGTGTTCATAATTTTTGATTGTCATGTTTGAAAGTTGACGATGGGAATTCATAAGTCGGTGGCGAGATGTTGCCTTGACCGTCGCGCAGACGGCGGCATGGTTGTTGCGAAGCCAAGTTGCTAGTTGTCTCGCAAGCATCCGGCGCGGCCATTGCGCGTCCAACTCCGGCGGTGACGCAAGTTGTCTTGCGAGTCGTCCCGCAGGTGATCCGGCTACTTTGCATTTGCCGTTGCCCGGTCATTGCGGGGAAGTTGCATGGAAATGCGCAAGACATTTCGCCGGAGATCTTGCCGGACGTTGCGCGGACATCGCGCGACCGTCCTGCGGGACTCCGCGCAATTTTCGGCGAGCTATTGGCGAGTCGCCAAAACCTTAGCCAGCTAAGGGGTAAGGCTTGCACCCTGTAAAAGCGGTAGCGCATAACCGTGCGACTGCACCGTGACGTGAAAATTGTTGCACTAGATTTGTCGCGCTTCGTGAGCATGATGCTGCAAATTGATGGCGTAATGTGTGACGTGAATTTGAACGTGCTGGCGTTTGCCTGTTTGCGGACACGTCGGCCAAAGCTTGTTTGCCGGGAGTGAAATGTCGTCATGGTTAGTTCGTTGTTTCGTCGTCGCCATCCCATGTCTGGTCAGCCTCGATGCAGATGATTGGTAGTTGGGACGGTTCAATGTGTGGTCGTGTCGTGATGATGATGCCGGGAATGACCGTGGTTGAACTTTCTTTCAGCCGTGTTCGCAAGCCGCCGCTGAATATCCAACCGATGGCCAGCAGTGCCAGCCAGACGAGCACCAAGTAGAGATAAATGCCGTAATCCTGGATCAGGGTATCCAGAGTGTTGAAGACGGGATTCAGCAAATCAGTAGGATTCATGGCGCGTCCTCCGTTCGTTTGGCAGATTCAGCCGCCGTCCTGACAATGGCGAGGATGGCGGCCTTGAGTGGAGCAGGAAGTTTTGCCCAAGCGGTGACTACTTGGGACAGTTCGTGCAGTGAGGCGACCGGAATTTGTGAGTCTCTTTGTGTGTCACCCTTTGAATTTCCCAAGGAAACCAGCGTTTTTTGCAGGTTCAAATCCTGTCGCTCCGACCATTTTATTTTCCACCCGGTTGCCGGGATTTATTCACAAGGTTGTTCACAATTTTTCTTCATCCAACGGCGCTGGTGAAAATTTTCTTCGCTGCGCAAATCACAACAATTCGCCAGCGCCACCGTTCCTTGGCGGAATTTAAATTTCCTTCGTAAAATCAAGCGTTTCCGCGTATTTACTCCCGGCAAAATTTCACTTGGCATCACCGTTGCTTAACGCCCGGCAACGCAGGTGTGCTCCAGCTTCCGCCGGAGTGTAGCCTGAATACCATTGAAAAAAATATGAAGAAAATTGAAGCGATCATCAAACCGTTCAAACTCGAGGAAGTCAAAGACGCCCTCAGCGAAATCGGCATCGAAGGCATGACCGTGAGCGAGGTCAAGGGGTTTGGCCGTCAGAAAGGCCACACCGAAATTTATCGCGGCAGCGAATACACCGTGGATTTCCTGCCAAAGATAAAAGTCGAACTGGTCGTGGCCGACGGCCAGACCGATGCCGCCGTCGGCGCGATCGTCAGGTCCGCCAAAACCGGCAAGATCGGCGATGGCAAGGTGTTTGTTTCCGCCGTCGAACAAGCCGTGCGCATCCGCACCGAAGAGAAGGGCGAAGCGGCTGTTTGAGCAACCCAAACCAATCCAACCTCACTCGAATTAAAACCATGAAACGAATTCTTTTAACTCTCGCTTTAATTGTAACCACCGCGTTGGGCGCGTTTACGTCGCGTGCCGATGACACGAATGTTCCAGCAGCGGCCACCAATGCCATGGCAGCCGCGGCTGCGCCGGCCACCAACGCGCCTCCGCCCGCTTGGACCACCAATGCGCCGACAATGGAACAACGCATGGAATCCATTGAGGCGTATTTCCAAAACGGCGACCCGACCGCCACTTACAAGGACACCAATGGCAACTGGACGGTTAATTTTGGCCTCGCCGGAAACATTATTAACACCAATCTGGCGAATAGCACGGGCGCTAATGTGTCTTTCCCCGGTGCCGGTCATAACGCCTGGCTTTTGACCAGCACGGCGCTGGTGTTATTCATGACCCTGCCCGGTCTGGCGCTATTCTACGGCGGTCTCGTTCGCAAAAAGAACGTGCTCTCCGTGCTTGCCCAATGTTTCCTGATTACCGGCTTGGTAACCATCCTCTACGTTATTTGCGGTTACGGCATGATCTTCGGCGGCACCGGCGACATGACCAAGGACTGGATTAAGGGTATCGTTGGCGATCCGAAAGTCTGCTGGATGTTTCTAAACGTCACTTCCGCGCCGAACCCAAATTATTCTTATTGGGTTTCGGAAAACGTCTATGCCATGTTCCAAATGATGTTCGCCATCATCACCCCGGCGCTTATCGTCGGTTCGATTGCGGAACGCATGAAGTTCAAAGCCATCCTCGTGTTCATGACACTGTGGATGCTGATTGTTTATTTCACGCAAGGCCACATGGTCTGGGGCATTAACGGCTTGATGAATGGCTGCTGGAATGCCAACGCGAAGATTCACGGCCTTGATTTTGCAGGCGGCACGGTCGTGCACATGTCGTCCGGTTGGTCGGGTCTGGTGCTGTGCATCATTCTCGGCAAACGCCTGGGCTATCCCAAGGACAACTTTACGCCGCACAGCATCGTGTTGACGTACATCGGTGCGTCCATGCTGTGGGTCGGTTGGTATGGATTCAATTCTGGAAGCGCAGTGGCGGCGGACATCATCGCGGCCAATGCGTTCACCACCACGACGATCGCCACGGCGGTCGGCTCATTCGTCTGGCCGATGTGGGATTGGATTGTCAAAGGCAAGCCCACCGTGCTGGGTTTCTGCTCCGGCGCGGTAGCGGGCCTGGTGCTCATCACTCCGGCTTGCGGTTATGTGTTGCCGTCGGGCGCAATTTGGATCGGCATCGCCGCCGGCACCATTCCGTGGTTCTTCTGCTACAAGGTCAAAGCCTGGCTCGGCATGGATGACGCGCTGGACGCATGGAGCGTTCACGGCATCGGTGGAATGTGCGGGGCGCTTATGACCGGCATGTTCGCCCGCAACGCCGCCAACCCGAACCTGGCGACTTTTCTCAGCAAGTATGTCACGGACAGAATCTTTCAGCCGCAATTGTGGGAACAGATTAAAACCGTCGGGGTTTCGCTGGTTCTGTTCATAGTGGGCACGATTGTAATTGCTTACATCACAAAGGCGCTGGTGGGCTTGCGTCCAACCGAGGAGGTGGAAGTCGCCGGTCTCGACATCAACGAACACGGCGAGGAAGGCTACCACAGTTAAACGAAAAAAATGCTCGACGCTGCGCCGGTTGTTGGCGAAAGTCTTCACCGGCGCAGCTTTCGGTTTTCGACTGCACTAACAGACAAACAAACAATTAACCACTTCACATTTGAAATATGGCTACACCCAAGAGCGTTATTGAAATGGCAAAAAAGGCGGGGGCGAGAATGGTGGACATCAAGTTCGTGGACACCTTCGGCACCTGGCAACACTTCAGTTGTTCCATTGCGGAACTGGCCGAGGAAACCTTCACCGAAGGCATCGGCTTCGATGGTTCCTCCATTCGCGGCTGGAAAAGCATTGAGGCCAGCGACATGCTGGCTATGCCCGATCCGGAGACGGCGTTCATTGATCCGTTCATGGCTGTGCCGACGTTGAGCCTCACCTGCACCGTTGCCGAAACCGGCACGCTGGAGACTTACAGCCGCGACCCGCGCGGCATTGCGCAGAAGGCGGAAAAATATCTCATCTCCACCGGTGTTGGTGACCAGGCCTTCTTCGGCCCGGAAGCCGAATTTTTCATCTTTGACAACGTCCAATTCGATTCCCGGAGCAACGGCACGTTCTACAGCATTGATTCCGACGAAGGCATCTGGAACACGGGCCGCGACGAGATGCCCAACCTCGGCAACAAAATCCGCCACAAGGAAGGTTACTTCCCGGTCGCGCCGGCTGACACCCAGCAGGACATCCGCACCGAAATGGTGCTGACGATGGAACAACTGGGTGTGCTCGTCGAGAAGCAACACCACGAAGTCGCCACCGCCGGCCAGGCTGAAATTGACTATCGCTTCAGCACGCTGGTCACGGCCGCGGACTGGATGATGATTTACAAATACGTGGTCAAGAACGTGGCGAAGAAACACGGCAAGACCGCCACCTTCATGCCCAAGCCGCTCTTCGGCGACAACGGTTCCGGCATGCACACCCACCAAAGCCTGTGGAAGAAGGGCAAACCGCTCTTTGCCGGCAACGAATACGGTGGCCTTAGCAAGACGGCGCTCCATTATGCCGGCGGCCTGCTCAAGCACGCCAAGGCCCTCTGCGCCTTTTGCAGTCCCACGACGAACAGTTACAAGCGCCTGGTCCCCGGTTACGAAGCGCCGGTCAACTTGGCCTACTCTGCGCGCAACCGCAGCGCCGCCGTCCGCATTCCGACCTACAGCGATAGCCCGAAGTCCAAGCGCCTCGAATATCGCCCGCCGGATCCGTCGGCGAATCCCTATCTGTGTTTCGCCGCGATGCTCATGGCCGGACTGGACGGCGTTCAAAACAAGATTGACCCCGGCGAACCCATTGACAAAAACATGTATGAATTGCCGGCGGAGGAGCACGCGAAGATTCCACAAATCCTCGGCAGCCTGGAGGAAGCCATCAAAGCCCTCGAGAAAGACCATCAGTTCCTGCTCAAAGGCGATGTCTTCACCGAAGACTTCATCGAAATGTGGGTCAGCAGCAAACGCAAGGAACACGACGCCATCCGCCTGCGTCCGCATCCGTACGAACTCTTCATGTATTATGACGTGTAAAAATTAGTCGGGAGGAGGAACTGGGGAACGGCGTGGATCGAAAGGTTCACGCCGTTTTTATTTTTTGGCCCCGGGTTTTGTAGGAGATGACGTAAGGAGTCTCTAATTTTTGCTTTCTCAGAATGAGTCTCGTGACCTCGACTCCTACAATCATCTCAACTGAGCCGCTAATTCCTCGCCCAGCGCCGCCGCTTCGGTCACCGGTCGTTTGCTCTGGGCGCGCCTTGCCGGGCCATCGCGGAAGGACACGGCGCGCATCTGCATCCGGCTGCCGTCAATTTCGGCGTAGGCGGCCACGGGGCTTTGGCAGCCACCGCCCATCGCGCGCAGAAACGCGCGCTCGGCGGTCACGCATTGAAACGTGTTGAAATGGTTCAGCCGCTCGCAAATCTTGGCAATCCGCTCGTCGTCCGCGCGAATCTCAATGCCAATCGCACCTTGCCCCACGCACGGCAGCATCATGTCCACGTCCAGAATCGTCGCCAACAAACCGTCCGGCACCGCGTCGCCTTCGAGTTTGCTTTCGGGCGTGATACGGAAATTCAGCCGTGTCAGCCCGGCCAGTGCGAGCACCGTCGCGTCCAGTTCGCCGCGTTCGGCGACCTTTTGCATCCGCGTGATGACGTTGCCGCGAATCTCCACGACGTTTAAATCCGGCCGTGCGGCGAGCAGTTGTTCCCTGCGCCGGGTGCTGCTGGTGGCGATGATCGCTTTCGCCGGGAAATCTTTCAGCTTCAGGTGCGGCTGGAAACCACGTAACGCGTCCTGACCGGGCGCCCAGTCAGCGGAGCCCGTGGCATCCGCGCGGGTCTTGATAAATTCGGCATCACGATAAATAAGCACGTCGCGCACATCGGCGCGTTTGGGCGTGGCGGCAAGTTTCAGACCGGCGGGCAAATCGGTCGGCAAGTCCTTCAGGCTGTGAACGGCGAGGTCAGCCTGGCCTTTGACGAGCGCGACTTCGAGTTCTTTCGTGAACAAACCTTTCGGCAGACTTTCGCCCTTTTTCGCCATCGAAGCGGCCTGCAGTTTGTCACCGGTGGTCTTGATAATTTTCAACTCGAAGCGCAGCCGGGGAAATGTCTCGCGGCATTGCGCGGCAATCAGGTTGACCTGCGCGAGCGCCAGCGCGCTGCCACGCGTGGCAATTACAATTGGACGTTCGCTGGACATTTTATTTTAACCACGGATTACGCGGATGGCGCGGATCGGAAAATGAAATTATCCGCGTTGTCTGCGCAACCCGCGGTTTTATTCGCGCCAAGCAACTGCTTCACCTTTTCGGAAATGATTGCTTCGCACCGTGCAATCTCCTCCTTGCGCAGCCGGAGATAGTCGTCGGCGATGGCCTGGAGGTCGTCAATGTTGTAAAGATAAACGTTTTCCAGGAAATTCACCCCGGGATCAACATCGCGCGGCACCGCAATGTCAATGAGCAGCAACGGGCGGTGCCGGCGCGCCTTCATCAGCGGTTCCAGCTTCGTACGGTCAAGAATGTGGTGCGGCGCGGCCGTGCTGCTGATGGCAATGTCAATTTTGTCAAATTCCGCCGCCCAATCACCGAATTGCACGGCGCGTCCGCCCAGTTCGTTTGCCAGCGCCACCGCGCGGTCGTATGAACGGTTGGCGACGATGATGCTGCGCGCGCCGCGGGAGAGCAGGGCGCGGGCGGTCTTTTCGCTCGTTTCGCCGGCGCCGATGACCATGACTTCGCGGTCGTTGAGCGAGCTGAAAATTTTCTCCGCCAGTTCCACCGCAACTGACGCGACGGACACACTGCCGCGCTGGATGTTTGTCTCGGTGCGGACGTGCTTGGCAACATTGAATGCGCGTTGAAAGGCCTTGTTCAGTCGCGCGCCGGTATGGCCGTGGCGATGCGCAAGCGCGTAAGCCTGCTTGAGTTGGCCGAGAATTTCAGTTTCGCCGAGCACCATCGAGTCCAGGCCGCACGCGACCTTGAAGAGGTGATTCAGGCTTTGCGGCTCGGCGAAAGTGTAGAGTTCGTCGCCCAACGCCGCGTCATAAGCATGGAGCGTGACAAGAAATTCTTTTAGTCCGGTGAACGCCTGGGCGGATTCAAGTGGAGTTGCGGCATAAATTTCCACGCGATTGCACGTCGAGAGAATTACCGCTTCGCTGGCGATGCCGGATTCACGCAGCGACTTGAGCGCATCGGGGACCTTCGCCTCGGTGAAAGCAAACCGTTCCCGCAGTTCCACGGGCGACGAATGGTGGCTCAGGCCGATGACAACGACGTTCATTGCGAAAAGGTGACGGGTAGCGCGTGACGAGTGACGGGAACCTGACAGCCGCGGAACGCCGCTTTTCGGCGCTCTCTACACTCGACACTCGACACTCGACACATTTGATTCATTGATGATGCAGGGGTGAAAGCAGGTTCGTGCCCCAAAAGGTCAGGAGCAGGAACACGAACGCGCCGATGATGCTGATGGCAAAGCCGCGATTGGACGGCACGCGCATCCGGCGCAGGACCAGCAGCGCCAGATAAACCACCCACATGAAAATGGACCAGACAACTTTGGGGTCCGTCCAGTAGCCCGCGCCAGCCGGACGCGGCAGGTGTCTGCCGGCGGCAAGGCCGATGGTGAAAAGCGCCAGCCCCACGAGCACCAGCCGGTGGGTGATGATTTCGAGCCGCTGAATTGGTGGGAGAAGTGACAGCACGGCGCGAAGTTTGTGAAATTTCAAATCGTGCTGCTGCGTCAAAAACATTCCCGCCGCCACCGCGCCGAGACCGAACGCGCCATACGCCAGCAGAATGGTTGCCGCGTGCAGACTGGTTAATGCGCCGGAAAATTCCGGTCGCGGCCCGTGCGGCGGATCGAGCGCAGGCATCAACGCAAACACGCCGATGCCAAATAAAACCGGCGACGCAAACGCGCCGAGAAATCGCAGTCGCGGCAGCAATCCGACGACGAGGTAAGCGGCGACGATGGCCCAGGCGATGAACATCGTGGCCTCGTAAAGATTATTGACGGGGCATTGATTGAGGGAAAAGCCGCGCTTGAACATGGCGACGGTATGCAGCGCGAACGCGGCCAGCAGCAGGAAATAATTCACGTGGTCATCCTTGCGAAAGCCCATCCGCCACAGGAAAACCGAATACATCGTGCTCAACCCGTAAACCATCACGGCGAGCAGAAAGAAATGACGGTCAGTGAACCAAGCCATGCTGACAGGTTAATTCAGGAAAACCGCCCGGCAAGCGGCAATTCGGAGCGGAATTTAACGCAGAGACGCAGAGACGCAGAGAATGCCGTCTGGTTCCCCGTGCTTCTTCAACTCTTGAATGAGCCGTCCGAGCGTCCGGCGGTCTTCAGCAAGTATTATCTGTCTCTCATCAATTTTTGTGTGAAAGTGCTGATTTAGTATTGAGACAAGAAGGCTGATGCTTGCTTCCAGCGATTGCGCCAGAAAAACGGCTTCTCCGACTTCCCGAAATAAACGCTCTTTGTCCATGACATCTAATATTTAAGTAGACAGCGGGTTTTTCAGCCCATCCTATTCATGGGAATGATGCTTAATCCGGCAACGTTGTTTGTCCAGAGAAAGTTGAACGCAGGAGCAAACGCCAAGGAACGCTGGCTTCAGCCGGCAGAGGCTCCCTTTCTGCAATGCTGCCGCGTGAACGCGGCGTTCCGGTCCAGCCAAGCGAGAATTTTCCGGTCGCCCGATGGCTAAATTTCCGTGGTGCGTCCGGCACGGTAATCCTCCATCGCTTCCTCCATCAGACGGTCAAGTTTGCCAGCAGCGGAATCGCGCTCGATTTGTTTGTCCCACTGCGCCATATCATAGTCCGCAAACCAATGGCGAAACGCCTTGAATTCTTCGGGAGACAATTCCGTTACAGCTTTTTTGAGTTCGACCGCACTCATGATGTCAAATTAACAGCACCGCGCTCATCGGGCAAGCGGCAAGTGGGTTGAATCCATGCCTTGCAATTCAAAAACAGCGCTTTTACTCTCCGGCCAAGAGCACGCCGATATGAGCTACACCGTACAATATCTTCAGTCCGAAGGCGCGGCACAGAACTTCGAGGTCAGCGCGCTGGTCAACTGCATGGTGCAGGACGGCATCAAGCTCAGCGCGAGCGACCTGCACATCGAACCGTGGGAGAAAGCCATCGCGGTGCGCGCGCGGGTCAACGGCGTGCTGGTCGAGGTGGCGCATCTGCCGCTGGAATTGCTGGACAAGATTGCCATGCGTTTCAAGGTCATGGCCAACCTGGTCACTTATCAGGCCGGCACGCCGCAGGATGGCGCGGCGGTGGGCGGGCCGGAACTGGAAGGCGTGCAACTGCGCATCTCGATTTTTCCAACGACCCGCGGCGAAAAAATCGTCATACGCCTGTTCGATCCGCGCGACCGGCGGTTTGATTTGAACTCGCTCAACTTCGACGACGCGGCGTTGAAAGGGCTGGTGCGCCTGTTGAAGCGTTCCAGCGGTCTGCTTCTGTTCACCGGCCCGACCGGTTCGGGCAAGACGAGCACGATGTATTCGGCCCTTTGCCACATCATGCAGCGCGACGGGACGAGCGTGAGCATCAGCACGGTGGAGGATCCGGTGGAATTCAATCTGCCGATGATCAGCCAGACGCAGATCAACCCGGCGCAGGACTTCACTTACGCCATCGCCCTGAGAAGCATCATGCGGCAGGACCCGCAAATCGTGATGGTGGGCGAAATCCGCGACCCGGAAACGGCGGCCATCGCGGTCCAGGCCGGGTTGACGGGACATCTGGTCCTCAGCACGATCCACTCCGGCCGGTCGGCCGGCGCGTTCACGCGGCTTATCAACATGGAAATCGAACCGTTCATGCTCGCGTCGAGCGTCCTTGGCGTGCTCGGGTTGAGGCTGGTGCGCTGCAATTGTCCGGATTGTTCCCAGGCGTATGAACCGGAACCAAGCCAGCTCAGGGTCCTGCCCGAAGAGTTGCGGTCGGAAGCGCAGTTCCGGCACGGCATGGGTTGCCCGCGTTGCACCAACACCGGTTTTTCCGGACGCCTGCCCGTGACGGAGTTGTTGGTCGTGGACGAACCGTTCCGCGAGGCGGTCTTGAAGAAGATGTCAACTTCGGCCCTCGAAGAAATTGCGATTCAACGGGGCATGAGAACGCTCTGGCAAAACGGGCTGCAGCGCGTTATCAACGGCCAGACGTTCATTGGAAGAAACGGTGCGCGTGCTGGCGGCGGACATGATGTAAGTCGCGTTACTCTGTTCGGAGTTCCGCCTTCAGGCGGCTTGGTGGAACAACTGGTATGAACCGCCTGAAGGCGGGACTCCAAACGTGGAAGCTTGCCAACTGCGTTTGCGTTTTGTCTAATCTGCCCGTGCTTAACCAACAGACACTCAGCCAGCCCGCCAGTTTCTCCGGCACCGGCCTGCACAGCGGCAACCGGGTGAACATGACCATTCTGCCCGCGCCTGCCAACAGCGGCGTCCGCTTCCGCCGCGTGGACCTCGAAGGCAAACCGGAAATCGAGGCGCGCGTGGAAAATGTCGGCGAAACGACCCGCTCGACGACACTCGCCAAGGGTAACGTGAAAATTCACACCGTCGAACACGTCCTCGCGGCGCTGGCGGGTTACGGCATTGACAATGCCGTGGTCGAATTGGACGCCAACGAACCGCCCATCGCCGACGGCAGTTCGCGCGAGTTCTGCAAAATTATTCAGGACGCCGGCCTCGCGCCGTTGGCCGAAAAGCGCGAGCCGTATTCGCCGGTCGAGCCGATTGAATTGCAGATGGGCGAGACGACGATGACGCTGTTCCCCGACGAAGCTTTCAAAATTTCCTGCACCAGCGCGGACAAGAAGGGCCGGTTCACCCAGTTTTTCAGCACCGAAATCACACCCAAAACCTGGGAAAAGGAATTGTCCCACGCGCGGACGTTTTGTTTTTACGAGGAAATCGAGTTCCTGATCAAAAACGGCCTCATCAAGGGCGGCAGCCTGGAAAACGCCATCGTCATCCGCGACGACGCGGTGCTGACGACCGAGCCACTGCGGTATCCCGAAGAATTTGTCCGGCACAAGATGCTCGACATCGTCGGCGACCTGTCGCTGCTGGGCCGGCCGATCCGCGGGCATTTGATTGCCGTCAAGCCGAGCCACGCCGCGAATTGCGAGCTGGTCCGGCACATCGCCGCGCAGATGCAGAAACCGTTGCGTGCTGCGCAGACGTTCGCCCCGCCGCCGCCCAGAATAGCCGCGCCCATGCCATTGGTCGCCGAAGGCGGCGCGATGGACGTCGAGCGAATCATGAAGTTGCTGCCGCACCGCCCGCCGTTCCTGATGGTGGATCGCGTTCTGAAAATCGAAGGCAACAAAATCGTCGGCGTCAAAAACGTGACGATGAATGAGGCCTATTTTCAAGGACATTTTCCCGGACACCCCATCATGCCGGGCGTGTTGCAACTTGAGGCGATGGCGCAGGTCGCCGGGGTTTTGCTCTTGCAGCAGGTTGAGGCCGCGAATCAGGTGGCCTATTTCATGTCCGCTGAGGACGTGAAATGGCGTAAGCCGGTTGTGCCCGGCGACACGCTGATCATCGAGGTGGAACTGACGAAAACGCGCGGCAAAATCGGCAAGGCCAAGGGCGTTTGCAAAGTCGGTGGAGAAATTGTAAGTGAAGCTGGAGTCACCTTCATGCTCCGCGAAGTGTGAAATGATTCATTCCTCGGCCATTATCCATCCCCAAGCGCAAATCAGTTCCGGTTGCGAAATCGGCCCCTACTGCGTCATCGGCGAGCATGTGGCGCTCGGCGACGGGTGCAAACTCCATTCCCACGTCGTCCTTGATGGGCATACGAAACTCGGAAAGGAAAACGAAATTTTTCCGTTCGCGAGCCTCGGGTTGAAGACGCAAGACCTGAAATGGAAAGGCGGCGTCACGCGCACCGAAATCGGCGACGGCAACACCTTCCGCGAATACGTCACCGTCCACAGCGCGACCGGCGACGGCGAAGTCACGCGCGTCGGTTCGCGCAACCACATTCTGGCCTACTGCCACGTTGCGCACAATTGCACGCTGGGCAGCCACATCATCATGTCCAACGTCGCGACGCTCGCGGGCCACGTGACCGTCGAAGACCATGCGGTGATTGGCGGGCTGGCGGCGGTGCACCAGTTTTGCCGGATCGGCAAGTTGGCGATGATTGGCGGCTGCTCGAAGGTGGTGCAGGACGTGCCGCCGTTCATGATCGCCGACGGCAACCCGGCGGAGACGCGCACCATCAACAAGGTCGGCATGGAACGCAACGGGATTTCCGAGGACGTGCAAAATGCCCTGCGCTCGGCTTACAAAATTTTATTCCGCGAAGGGCTGACGATTCCGAACGCGCTGGCGAAAATCGAAAAGGAATTGCCGGCGCTGCCCGAAATCAAGCACCTGCTCCAATTCATCCGCGCCAGCGAACGCGGTATCAGCAAGTAGAGTAGCAGCCGACGCGAGCCGGCTCAAACTTTTGTAGGAGTCGAGGTGACGAGACTCATTCTTGAAAATTAGAGACTCCTCACGTCGTCTCCTACAAGTTCAATACACCAGCACCAGCACCGCCGCATCCGCCTTCACTTGGCTTCGGCGCGACCAGTGGCCTCACGCTGATGCTCGCGGCCACATTTTCAGGAGAAATTTATTTCTGGAATATGGAGGCGCTTTTCTGCACAGTATTCGGCCTGTTAATTTATGGATGTAAAACTTCCCAGGTTGGGTGAAGGCGCGGATTCCGGCGTCGTCGTCAACGTCTTCGTGAAAGAAGGCGACACGGTTGCCAAGGACCAGGCCATTCTGGAACTGGAAAACGAAAAGGCCGTAGCCTCGATTCCGTCCACGGCGGCCGGCGTCGTCGCGAAAATTTACGTCAAGCCCGGTGACAAAATCACTGTCGGCCAGCGCCTGATTTCATTGAGCGGCGGAGAACCGGCGTCCGCCGCCGCGCCAGCCGCAAAAGCAGCGCGGACATCTCGCCTGCCAACTGCTATCGAGGGTGAGGACGAGAACGAGGAGGAGGATGAACAAGTTTCCACGGTTGCGCGGGTGGCTGCGCCGGTCGCGTCGCCGTCCGTACGCAAGCTCGCGCGCGAACTGGGCATTGATTTAAGCCGGATTCGCGGCAGCGAGGCCGGCGGGCGCATCGGCATCGGTGATATCCGCGCTTATATTGCGCGTTTACAAAAGGCAGCGGATAAAGCCAGAGCCGCCGCCGGGGCCGCGCCCGCGAAACCGGTCGGCGAGCAAATTGATTTTTCCCAATGGGGACCGGTGACAAAGAAGCCGGTGACGCCATTGCGCCAGGTCATTGCGCGCCGGTTGTCGGAAAGCTGGACTACGATTCCGCACGTCACGCAGTTTGACGAGGCCGATTTCACGCAACTGAACGTCTTGCGCAAAAAATTCGCGCCGGCTTACGAAAAGAAAGGCGTGAAGCTCACGCTCACGCCGTTCGTGCTCAAGGCGCTGGTGGAGACGTTGAAGAAACATCCGACTTTCAACTCCAGCCTCGACGAGGTCGCGCAGGGAATTGTCATCAAGGAGTATTTCCACATCGGCATCGCGGTGGACACGGAGCAGGGCTTGATTGTGCCGGTCGTTCGCGACGTGGACAAAAAGTCCATGCTCGAGCTGGTGAAGGAACTGGAACAACTCGCGCAGAAGGCGCGTGACCGGAAAGTGACCGCCGAAGAACTGAAAGGCGGCACGTTCACGATTTCGAACCAAGGCGCGATTGGCGGCGCGCATTTCACGCCCATCGTTAACAAGCCGCAGGTAGCCATTCTTGGTCTAGGACGCGGCGCGCTCAAGCCGGTCGTTCGCGACGGCAAGGTCGAGGTGCGCATGATGACACCGCTGGGCTTGTCCTACGACCATCGGGTGATTGACGGCGGCGAAGCGGCGCGGTTCATTGTGGATTTGGTGAAGGTGCTGGAAAACTTTGGCGAGGACGCGGTGCGGCTGTAAAAATCGTCCTCGTCCTCGAAAAAAGACGGCGCGGACGGAGTAATGGGGTAATGGAGTGATGGAGTGATGAGCTATGGAAACGAATTATCGGAACAAGAATCGTGGTTACCAACAATTGCGGGTTTGGCAGGATGCCATTGATTTTTACGTTTCCTGTTGTCGTGTTTTCCGGTCATGGCCTTATGAATTGCGCCGGGTGGCTTCGCAGGAAATCGCTTCCGCGGATTCGGTGCATCGCAACATTGCGGAAGGCTACTGCCGGCGATCCATCCGCGAATATTTGCAGTTTTTGAACTTCGGGCTCGGCTCGCTGGGCGAATCTGTTTCCGGACTCATCGCTTATCACAAAGCAGAACAACTCCCGTCGGCTGAGTTTGATCCGTTGAACGCGCTTGCGTTCAAGCTGGAAAATGGTCTGTTAAAGCTTGTGGAAAGTCTCGAACGCAAAGAAATGGCCGGCGACTGGATTGACCATCTGGTTCTTAAAGAGAGCAACGCTGTGTATAGTGGCGAACGCGTTTGATCAATAATCCATTACTCCAATACTCCATCACTCCACTTTTTCCTATGGATCCGATTAAAACTCAAATCGTCGTTGTCGGTGCGGGACCGGGTGGATACGCGGCGGCGTTTTATGCCGCCGACCTTGGCAGAAAAGTCATTCTCGTCGAGCGCGAGAAGCGGCTCGGCGGCGTTTGTCTGAATCGCGGTTGCATTCCGTCGAAGGCACTGCTTTACGCGACGCACCAGATCACCGCTGCAAAAGAGTCCGAATACCGCGGCATCACGTTCGCGCGGCCAACGGTGGATTTGTCGAAGCTCCGCGCTTGGAAAGAATCCATTTTGGAAAAACTCGGCGGTGGTGTCGCCTCGCTTGCCAGGATGCGCGGCGTGCAGGTGATTCAAGGGCGCGGTTATTTTGAAAGTTCACAAACGCTGCGCGTCGAGACGGAGCAGGGGCAGCAGTTCATTCAGTATGACCAGGCGATTCTCGCCGTCGGCTCGGTCGCGGCGATGCCCAAGGTGTTCGACCTCGGCAACCCGCTCATCATGACCTCGACCGAGGCGCTCGAAGTCGAGGACATTCCGGAAAATCTGCTGGTCGTCGGCGGTGGCTACATCGGTATGGAATTGGGCACCGTCTATGCCGCGCTCGGCAGCAAAATCACGGTCGTCGAGGCGCTCGACAACGTGCTCACCGGCGCGGACCCCGACCTCGCGCGGCCCGTCGTGGCGAACGCGAAAAAGATGTTCAAGGAAATCCGGCTCAGGGCGAAGGTCGTGAAAATGGCCACGGCCGGCAAACAGATCAAGGTTGAGATGGAACACAACGGCCAGAAGGTGTCCGAACTTTACGACCGCGTGCTCGTGGCCGTGGGCCGCGCGCCAAACAGCGCCGACCTTGGTCTGGAGAACACCAGGGTTGAACTCGATGAAAAAGGCTTCGTGAAGGTCAACGAGCATCAACAAACCAATGACCCGAACATTTACGCCATCGGCGACATCGCGGGCGGTATTTTGCTGGCGCACAAGGCGCACAAGGAAGCGCGCATCGCCGTCGAAGTCATTAACGGTGAGAACAGCGTGTTTGAACACGTTGTCATTCCGGCGGTGGTGTTCACCGATCCGGAACTGGCGTGGTGCGGCCTGACCGAAGCCGAGGCGAAGGAACGCGGCCTCAAATACGAAGTGGCGAAATTCCCTTGGGCGGCGTCGGGCCGGGCACTGTCGTTCGACCGCACGGACGGCTTGACGAAAATGCTGATTGATCCCGAAAGCGACCGGGTGCTGGGCGTGGGCATCGTGGGTGCGGGCGCGGGCGAATTGATTTCCGAAGCCGTGCTGGCGTTGGAGATGGGGGCGACCGCCGAGGACATTGCGCTATCCGTGCATCCGCATCCGACGCTGTCCGAAACGCTGATGGAATGCGCCGACGTTTTTTACGGCCACGCGACGCACACCTTCACGAAGAAAAAAACGGTGGAATAACGTCACCCTTCGGCTCTCACTGCTGGCTTGATGCTGCGTGTTTGGCAGCGTGGTTTCGGATGTGATCAAAATTCCCTTTTTCGCAGCAGGCCACGAAACCTTCCGTCACCGTCTTCAATTCCTCCCACCGCGCGCGGATTTGTTTGGCCTCGTCCTGCGTGATTTTGTCATCGGCGGTGGCTTTAGCGATGACGTGCAGCAGGTCGGCGAAGTCTTGGACGATTTGGTTGGTGGCCGGAATCAGGTAATGCGGATGCGGCGTGTTCTTGGGGTTGAGAATGAAAAAGCCACCGGCGCGCTGGCAAATCCATTGGACGAGCCGGTGATCGCCGGTGCTCGTGAGCAAGGCTTCGATGCGGTCAAGCGGGTTGCCCGTGCCGCTACCGGAAGCGTGATTCGGCGGTTCGGCCCATTTATAAACCATCGAAAGCGACAGGCCGAGGTCGGCGGCGACCTGTTTGGGCGTTTTATTTTCAAAAACCTCGCGCAACAGTTCGTAGGATTGCATACCAGACAATGAAAAAGTTGTGGCCGATTAGCAAGTGGGAAGCACGGTGCGGAGTTCCGGCTTCAGCTGGATCCTGACCGGAGAAAAATCTTTTAACCACAGATGAACACGGATTAAAACAAGACAAAAAACGTCTCTTCAACAAACCGGGAAGCCCTAACTGGTTGGGAATCTCGTTTACCTCTCTCAAATCCTTTCCCCATCCGTGTCCATCCGTGGTTTAATTGCCTTGTTTACAAATTTGCCGCCAAATTATAGATGCGACTTTGGCGGGACTGATGTTTGATAAGCGTGAAACATGAAGCAGCCCGATGAAAACAGATTTCCCTTTCCTGCTTGCGTTGGAAGCGGGTTGGGATTTTACTCGCTTCAACAACAACTCAGCGAGGACTTATGATTGTCTATGGAATCTGTCTAGTGGCGGGTCTGATATTCACCATGATTAGCGTGATGGCCGGGCACTTCTTCGGGCATGGCGACCACGTGACGGGCAGTGGCGGTCATGTGGAGGCGGGCGCGGACAGCAGCGATGCGCCGGGCATCTCCATTTTCAGTCCCACGATTATCGCCTCCTTCATAACGGCCTTCGGCGGCTTTGGTCTCATATTCACGCAGTTTCCAAAAACGAGCAACGCAGCGATCAGCGCGCCGTTCTCCCTCCTCGGAGGCTTGGCGGTGGCGGCAGTGCTGCTCGTATTTTTGCGGTCGGTGTTTCGCCATACGCAAAGTTCCAGCGAATCCCATGTGGCCCAACTGATTGGCGCGGAGGCAAATGTCATCACTCCGATTCCTGAAAACGGCGTGGGCGAAATCGCCTACGTCGTGGGCGGGACACGTTATTCAGCGCCGGCCCGCGGGGAAAACGGCGCGGCAGTGGCCAATGGCCGGACGGTCAAAATCACCCGGATTGTCGGAACCCAGTTTTACGTCACTTCGGTTTAGAACCCAACAACTCAAGCTCATTAAAACATTATGCACCTGAACCTCTCACCCTTGCTGGCCGAACTGAACTTCTTGCAGGGCGGCATCGTCATCATCGCCGCGGTCGTCATCGTCATCGTGGTGTTTCTGCTGCTCTACATGGTGTTCAGCCGCTACACCAAGGTCGGCCCGAACCAGGTATTGGTCGTGTCCGGCATCAAGCATCGTGAGCAGGACGGCACGAAGGTCGGCTTTCGCATTGTCAAGGGCGGCGGCACATTCGTCTGGCCGATTTTCGAGAAGGTGGACATCCTCTCGCTGGAGTTGCTGACCATTGATGTGCAGACGCCGGAGGTTTACACCAGCAAAGGCGTGCCGGTGAAGGTGGACGGCGTCGCGCAAACCAAGGTCAAAGGCGACGATGTTTCCATCCGCACGGCGGCGGAGCAATTTCTGGGAAAAAGCACCGATGAAATCCGCAATATCGCCACGCAAACGCTGGAAGGCCATTTGCGCGCCATCCTCGGCACCATGACCGTCGAAGAGATTTATCAGAACCGCGACGCCTTCGCCCAGAAGGTCCAGGAAGTGGCCGCTGGCGACATGGCGAACATGGGCCTTAACATTATCAGCTTCACCATTCGCGACATCCGCGACGGCCAGGGCTATCTTGACGCCCTCGGCAAACCGCGCATCGCCCAGGTCAAACGCGACGCCATCATCGCCCAGGCCGAGGCCGACCGCGATTCGCAGATTCGCTCTGCGCAAGCGAAACAGGCCGGACAGGAAGCGCAGTTTGCCGCCGACACCAAGATTGCCATGGCGCAACGCGATTATCAATCCAACGTGGCGCAATATCAGGCTACGGTAAACCAGCAGAAGGCCCAAGCCGATCTCGCGTACGATTTGCAAAAGTTCAAGACCGGCCAGTTGGTGAAGGCCGAGGAAGTGCAGGTCAGTATTATTGAGAAGCAGAAACAGATTGAACTGCAGCAGCAGGAAATTCTGCGCAAACAGCGCGAACTTGAAGCCACTGTCCAGAAACCTGCCGACGCCGAACGTTACAAGGTCGAGACGCTGGCCAACGCAAAGAAATTCCAGCTCGAAACCGAGGCGGCCGGCGCCGCTTCCGCGACCAAGGCGACCGGTTTTGCTGGGGCCGATGTTGTCAAGGCCACCGGTATCGCCGAGGCCGACGCGAACAAAGCGCGCGGTCTCGCCGAAGCGACCGTTATTGAAGCGCAAGGCAAAGCGACTGCTTCTGCGATGCAGGCCAAGGCCGAGAGCTTCAAACAATACAACGAGGCGGCGGTCATTGAAATGATCGTGCGCGTGTTGCCGGAAGTGGCGGGCAAGATCAGCGAACCGCTCAGCAAGACCGAGAAGATGGTCATCATCAACAGCGGCATGGGTCCCGGCGGCGGCGCGAGCAAGCTGACCGGTGATGTTACCACCATCATCAGCCAGTTGCCGCCCGTGCTGGAAAGCCTGACCGGTGTGAAGTTTGAAAAATTGTTGGAGCAGGTCCCCGCGCTGAAAAAGGCGATGAAGAAGGATGATGACAAAGACAAATAAATTGCCCATTCGTAGGAGCCGAAGTAACGAGGCTCAAATATAATAATTGGAGACTCCTTGCGTCGTCTCCTACTGTTACAACCATGAAAGTCTGCCGTTCGCAAAATAATCGGGTGCTGGCCGGAGTTTGCGGCGGGCTGGCAAAGCATTTTGATCTGCCAACATCGAAATTGCGCGTGGTCTGGGTTTTGGGAACGCTTTTCAGCGCGGCATTTCCAGGCATCTTTTTGTATCTGGCGCTTTGGTATTTGCTGCCCAAAGAACCACCGCCCGCGCCCGCCTTTGATCCGCCGCCGTTGCAGCCGTGGAAGAAATCGGCGTGAATTTTATGACGCGCGCAGAATTAGTCACAAAATCGCAGGAGCAGGTAAAGTCTGCAAATCGCTCCTTGTTGCTGTTATTGTTTATTACAGTTGTTTGGGGATGTTTTCTTTGTTGGTTAATAATTCATGAAGATATTACTGCAGACAATTTCCGCTTTATTGCAGCTTTCAGTCTTTTGGTTTGTATTTACGTTGGTGTCATAATGATTGGTATTTTAGCTAAACGCTATCGCCGTCAATACGGCATCATCTGCCCAAATTGCAAAAAAGATTTGGTGGGTGGTTCATTGCAATTGGCTATCGCATCTGGCAGATGTGGCCGCTGCGGGGCAATAATTTTGGAGGATTGGAACAAATAAAACCTCATGCACCTCTTTGAAGCCATCATTGACGCGAACCATCGGGCGGTGGCCGGTGACACGACGGCCGGTTTGCATCCGGCGGATTTCGCGGACGAGTTGCCGGTCATCGCGCTGACGTGCATTGACCCGCGATTGAATGCGTTTTTCCCGAATGCATTGGCCTTGCCGGCGGAAGAATTCATCTGGCTGCGCAACGCGGGCAACATCATCACCGCCCCGTTGAGCAGCACCATGCGGTCGCTGGCGCTGGCGTGCGCGGTCAAGGGCGGCAAGGAAATCGCCATCATCGGTCACACGGATTGCCAGGTTTGCAAGACAACCACGATGCAATTACTCGACAAGTTGAAGGAAGTCGGCGTCGAGCGGCATCTATTGCCAGACAACATCAACGAATTTTTCGGCATGTTCAGCAGCGAACGGCAGAACGTCATCAAGGCGTGCGACATCGTCCGCCGCAGCCCGCTCATCGGCCCCCAAATACCGGTGCATGGGCTGTTGCTGGACATTGAAACCGGCAGGCTGGATTGGATAGTGAACGGTTACCAGACTTTGGAGATGGCTGGCAGTCAGTTGCGTGAACCGGCTGGCCCCATCGGCCAGATGATGCAATCGCTCGGCAATTTCAACATCGGCGAGATGAAATTTCCCGAGGCCAGGATTGGCGAATTTGCGACGAGAGCCGAAGACTGGCTGGCAAAGGAAGCCGCGAAGCTCGAACCGGGCTTGGCCGAGACAATGCACAAAGTCGCGCCGGTTGCTGAATCGGTACAGAACGTAGCCGGGCAGGTTGCCGCGTTCGCCGAGAAAAATTGGCCACGTCCACCGGTTTCGGCGCGAGCGCCCATTCAACCGCCCAAGATTCCGTTGCCGCCGCCAATCCGTCCAAGAATCATTCAGGCGCGAGACAAACGGTAAGACGGGCGTTGGTGAGAGCAGTTCTCCGTTCCGGCGTTTAAAGTCAGGATGTAAAGTTGTCCTTTGAGAGTCCGGCACTTCCTGGGAAATCTTAATTGCGCTTTATATGTAACGTTTTCGTGGTTGAAACCGGCGGTAGGCAGGTTAAGATTCCCGCGATGGTTCGGGGCGTAGCGTAGTTTGGTATGCGCGCTTGCTTGGGGTGCAAGAGGTCGTGAGTTCAAATCTCACCGCCCCGACCATTTCACGTAAGCTGCCTGTTTTCAAGGCAGTTTTAACTTTGGCACCCGCTATGCTCGAGGGCAATTGTTATGAACATAGATACGGCCAAAGTAAATCGCAGCGAACTTTACCACACGATCGCCACAATACGGCCGGTCAACGACTCGCGAATCATTCAACTCGATGTTTGGGGCAGTGTGATTGTGCCTATTCTGTTCGTGAGTGTGCTGAATTTAATGCGTCTGATTTTCGTGTATTGACCGCAAAATGAGGAAACTCAATGCGGTGCTGAATTCAACGCCAGCGCAACTTTCTTCCTGCAATTTATTCCTGCCCAATTTCCGGCGTGAGGGTAATGTCCATATCGCCGATCGCCACTTCGAAAGGCTTGCCAGGGCGGGTGGTCACTTGGGTAACAATAAAACCTGCTGTTTTGCCGTCGGGTTTCCTGGATTGGAGCGTCATCGTAAGTTGAAGGCTGTCCCGGTCGAGAAGCTTTGGTGTGATGGTGCAACTCCGGCCCGCGCCAAGATTGACGCAGGTTTCGTAACGGTTGGTCAGTTCAAGCTCGCCGAGGTCTTTGGTGTTCGACGGTGTGAAAACCGCCGGGCTTGGATTCGCTGTTACCGTGTTCGTGCTTGGGGCGTGTTTCTTCGCTTCCTTGGCGGAGAACGTCTTCGTACAACTGGATGGCAGCAGCCCCGAGAGGCTGATGGCGGCAATGACTGCAATATGCGATACACCCATGCCCGCCTGGCAGCATATACCACGCCGTTTTTACGCAGTGCAAAACCGGCGTATGGAGGCCAAAACCCGCGCCAGCCGTGTGAATAAAGTGTCGCCGCGTCTAAAAGATGCAACGGTTGTCCGGAATCTACTCCCCGCGGTCAAAGACCAACGCATCCTCATCAGAGGTCGTCATGGTCAGCCGGTCGGCCTTGATTTGCACTTTCAGGGAGTCGGATTTGCCACTGTTGGTGAAGGACAATTTGTAATCACCATCGGTACTCTCCCATTGGCCCGTCAGTGTCGACGCTTCCGTGTTGGGCAACGAACCACTGCGAAGCCCGTAAACAATGATGGGCCACAGGTGCAGCGTCGCCGTTTCACCCACCGACGATGATTTCAAGCGCGGCAGATTGTGCAGGAACGCCTGATGATCGGACGCCACAATGAGAGTGGTTTGCGTATAATTGGTCATCCAAAGGCGCGCAAACATCATTTGAGCGGGCGAAATCTTTGGTTGGGCGATGGGCACTAGGGCGATGGTGGTGGCGGTATTAAAGTCCCAAAAGCCCAGAATTTTTTCCGGATCATACCTGGGCGACTCGCCAGTTTTAAGATAGGCCGTCAGGTCATCCATGTTGGTCTGCAAAATGTCCCAGACGGTGTTGATCAATTCGCTGTTTTGCAGAATGCTGTTAACCTGTGAGTCGTTGAACAATTGTCCGATCGGCGCGCTCCCTTGAAAGACACTGGTGAAGGTGCTGTCCTGCGCGAGTTGTTTAAGGTCGTCACGCTCCAGCAACGAGAGGAATGCCGGGTAACGCTCCAGCCGGTCGCTCAATTGGGGATTTTGGCAAAGCAAGCCGGCCAGGTCGGCCGTCCGGTAATAACTTTCCGGCAATGTGGCGAGCGCGCGCGCGGCCTTGCTCATGCCGGTGCTTTCCAAATCGTGTCCGAGCCGGTTGATCAGCCGGGTCGTCCACGTTTGGGTGCCGGACGAGGCGATTTGCACCGTCCAGTAACTGACATTGAAAAGAACAAAACAGATCAAGACGAAATAAGCCGCGCCGTTCAACACGCCGAGACAGAAACCAAGCCGGCGATACAACCGCTCCCACAACGCCAGCTTCAAATCATCGGCACGGTACTTGTAATGCATCTCCGCCTTGTGATGCACGACGGAGCCCGCCATTTTGAACAAAATCAGCACCAACCCGAACGCGGCCAGCGGTCCCAGCACCCAGATCAACACCGGATTGTGAATGCCCACGTGCGGCATCAGCGGCTTGAAATGTTCTCCCAGTGGCGCGGCCAGCAACCCGGCAAAAACAATGCCGGCAAATGAAAACACCACGCGGATCGCTCCCTGGCGGTAACCGAGCCCAGCCAATGACGCCAGCAACATCAGAGCCAGTATCCAAATGGTCATGCCCCTAATGAAAACCATTTGACAAACAAAAGCACGTAGAAAATGGATGCGTTTTCTGCAGATGGTGCACTGTGAAGAGGCTGCCATTTAGGCTGAAATTCGATTTGACGGACGCAGCCAGACAGGAGCAGCTTGGCACAAAATGAGTTGACCATGGGCTTTGCACGTTTTCCGCAATCCAATCGTTACAAAGTGTGGGTCGGTCTTTTGGTCGCCTTCGCAAGTCTCGCGGTGCGGACTGATTTATCGGCGGACCAGGCAAAGCTGGCCGTGGCCAACACCGGTTTCGCCTTCGATTTGTTGAAACAAATCGTCAAGGAACAGCCGGACAGCAACGTCTCCATTTCGCCGTTCAGCGTTTCGAGCGTGTTGCAAATGGTCGGTAACGGCGCAGCCGGCGAGACCAGGACGGAAATGCAGGACGTTTTGAAAACCGCCGGCCTCCCAACTGGTTCACTAAACGAAGCATGCCGAAATTTAAATCAGTCGCTGACTTTACTGCCGGATGTCACTTTGAATCTGGCCAATGGCATTTGGTATCAGAATGGAATTCAGTTGAAGCCAGCCTTTGTTGCCGCAAACAAAAATTATTTCCTGGCGGAACTGGCGGGCGTGGATTTTGGCAAGCTGAAGTCGGCGGACACCATCAACAGCTGGGCCGAGAAAAAGACGCGCGGGAAGATAAAAGATGTCGTGCAGTTTCCATTTCCACCGCTCACACGGGTGATTCTGGCCAATGCGATTTATTTCAAAGGCAAATGGGTCAAGCCGTTCGACAAGAACGAAACCAAGGCGCACACCTTTCATTTGCCCGGTGGCGGCGAATGGCAAGTGCCGATGATGTGGCAGCACAGACGTTACAGCTATCAAGAAGGTGACGGCTATCAAGCCGTGCGATTGCCCTACGCCGGCGGACGTTTGCAGATGTATCTTTTTCTGCCCAGTACAAATTCCGGCCCAACAAATCTCCTTGCTGATTTGAACGGTGAAAACTGGCGGGACAAAATTCTGCGGCAGTTTGTGGAACGCGAAGGAACGCTCGCGCTGCCCCGGTTTAAAATCGAATACAAAGTGGTGCTTAACGGCCCGCTCAAGGCATTGGGAATGCGTCAGGCCTTTGACCTAGGGGCGGACTTTTCCGCCATGGCCGAGACCCATGAAGGTCTCTACGTGAGCGAGGTATGGCAGAAAAGTTTTGTGGACGTGAACGAGGAAGGTACGGAAGCGGCGGCAGTGACGGGAGTTCGTATGACCGCACTTGCAGCAATGAGACCTCTGCAACCTTTCGAGATGATTGTGGACCGCCCATTTTTCTTCGTGATTGCTGACGACCAAACCCAGTCCATTTTATTCATGGGCGTAGTGTACGATCCGGCGGGGTAGGGCACTAAAGCAGGACAGGCTTCCAGCCTGTCTCCATTATTTTGAAAGTTAGAGACAGGCGAGACGCGCTGACCTGCCTGCCAGGAGAACCGTGTGCCATCCCCACCTTTCAACTTGTTTTGACTGGTCACTCTGTTATTCAAGGCGCAGTGAGTAATCAATTTCGACTAGGCGTGCTCGGTTCCGGCAAAGGCTCCAACTTTGTTGCCATCGCCGATGCCGTGGCGGCAGGAAAAATCCCGGCGGAAGTCGCCCTCGTCTTGAGCGACGTCGAGGGCGCGGGGATTTTGTCGCACGCGCGCGACCGGAAGATTCCGGCGCAATTCATCGCGCCGGGGAAATTCCGCACCAAATTGGACGAGGAGGCGGAGCGGGCCTTTGTCAGTGCGCTGCAAGGGGCAAAAGTTGATTTGGTCATCCTCGCGGGATTCATGCGCGTGCTCAAAGGCAATTTCCTCCGCGCATTTGAAGGACGCATCGTGAACATTCATCCATCACTGTTGCCGTCGTTTCCAGGTTTGGAAGCGTGGAAACAGGCGCTCGATCACGGCGTGAAGGTGACCGGTTGCACGGTGCATTTCGTGGACGCGGGCGTGGATTCCGGCGCCATCATCGGCCAGCAAACCGTGCCGGTGCTTGATAGCGACACGCCAGAAAGTTTGATTCAGCGGATTCACACAGCGGAACACGAGCTTTATCCCAGATGCGTCGCGGCAATTGCGCGCGGGGAGATTTCAGTGGCCGGACGCAGGGTGATTTGGAAATAGCAATCGTCCTCGTTCTCGTCCTCGATTTTATTTTCGATTACGAGGACGAGAAGGAGGACAAGGACGAGCGGACATGAAATCGAAAATGAAAATGATCTTCGCGGCTTTGTGCGTGTGTTCGTTGTCCGGTTGTTTTTCGGACAAGGAGGCAATCCGGTTCAATGACGAGCGTTCGCCGGAACCTACGCACGCGGCCGCGACCGCCGTCTTGCCGCAGATACAACGACTGGAAAAGGACGATTTATTGAAGGTCGAAACGGCGGTCTATGGTTATTTATTGCAACGGCATTTCTGGGATGCTGGCGAGTATTCGGCGATTTTTCTGCAAGCCGAAGATGCGGAGGTGGAGGCAATCAGACGGACATTTCCGAATCACGTTCCGCCCATCAAGACGGGCGACCGGGCCGAATTGCGACCGGGCCGGTCGCCGGTGGACAAGGACACGGGCGGGCAGGCGATGATTTTGAGCGTGGACGCCCTCGAACCCGAAGGGGACGCGGTTGAAGCGATCGGCAGATGGTATGCGGGCGACGCGGTGACCGGGCATTACACCTTCTCGCTGAAAAAAGTGGACGGCGAATGGATGATTGAGAACGTGAAATGAAGACACGGATTTCACGGATTCACACTGACAAAGCAGCCGCGAAAATCAGGGCAATCCGTGTCAAAAGTTTTTGTTGTTGCAATGAAAACGAAAAAGAAGAAAGTGGCGTTTCCGCGCCGGACTTGGCAGATTAACCCCGTTACGCGCGTGAAAGATTCGGAGAAGAAGTATTCGCGCCCGCGCGTGAAGCGGGATTTGCAGCAGAAGGACTGGTAGGGACGCCGCGCTGCGGCGTCCGGGCGGTGTAGCGCACCGACCCTGCCTTTGAAAATTGAGATGAGTAAGAAATTAAAATTCGGTCTGCCGAAAGGCAGTTTGCAGGAAGCCACCATCCAGAAAATGGCCAAGGCGGGCTACAACATTACCGTCAGCAGCCGCTCCTATGTGCCGTATGTGGACGACGCCGAGCTGGAGATCCGGCTGATCCGTTCGCAGGAAATCAGCCGCTACGTCGAGCATGGCTATCTTGACGCCGGCATCACGGGGCACGACTGGATTGTCGAGAACGGTTCGAATGTGCACGAGGTCGCCGAATTTCTTTTCAGCAAGACGACCCGGCAGCCCGCGCGGTGGGTGCTGGCTGTGCCGGAAAATTCGCCAGTCAAATCGGTGAAGGATTTGCGGGGCAAACACATCGCAACCGAGGTCGTCAACCTTACAAAGAAATATTTTCGCCGGCATGGCGTGAAGGCGGACGTGGAATTTTCATGGGGCGCCACGGAAGTGAAGGCGCACGAATTGGTGGACGCGATTGTGGAGTTGACCGAGACCGGCTCGTCGCTGCGCGCGAACAAGCTGCGCATCGTGGACACGCTGCTGACCTCGACGCCGCGGCTCATCGCCAATCACCAGGCGTGGAAAGACCCGTGGAAGCGCAGGAAGATGGAGACGCTGGCGCTGCTGCTTAAAGGTGCGCTGGAAGCGGAAGCCAAGGTAGGTCTGAAGATGAACATTGCCGAGAAAGATCTGGCGAAGTTGCTGAAAAATCTGCCCGCGCTGCGGAACCCGACGATTTCCAGCCTGAGCTTGAAAGGCTGGGTGGCGGTGGAGACGATCATTGACGAGCACGTCGTGCGCGAATTGATTCCCCAACTCAAAGCCGCCGGTGCCGAAGGCATCATCGAATACCCGCTGAACAAGGTGGTGTATTGAAAATTGAGGGTTTTCGCCTTCCTCAGTTCCCGCCAATGATTGCAAGCGAATCCTCATTTTCTCCAATGGTCACAATGGGTTCATCACTTTAACCCCTTCGTTTTCGTGCGGTTGCGTTCATCTGCGTGTGACTGTTAAAGTGCAATCAAAATGCAATCAATCGAGGGACGGGTCGCGCGTGGCGCGTTCAACAAACGCAAAGAACGTGTTCGTGACTGCCCTCAAATCGCGGTGAATTTCGCGCGTGCGCTGCCCGTGCTGCGCGTTCTGGCTGCGGGCGGGTCAATTTACGCGGATTTGAGTCCCGGCGCGTCACAGCGCGTTATTAACGGTTTTGGTTGCGCGGTAGGGCGGCTATGATGGCGAATCTGCCGGTTTGTTGGTCAGCTCCATAACGGAATGGTCAACGACACACGCATTGATACACTGACGGCCGAGCTGGGTATGGTTCGGCCCACCACCCTTTCATAAAACAAAATGAGCCACCCTCACGGATGGCTCGTTTCGCCAGATGGTTGGCTGGGATGTCCTACGCCTTTGCCGTTCGCCGCCGCCACTCGTAGGCCAGTAAGCCGAGGGTGCCGATGCCGAGCAGGGCGAAAGTGGAGGGTTCTGGTGCCACGACGGCGGCTGCTAAGGAGAACGTGTCCGACGGGTCATCACTCGGATAGCACGTCGCGACTACAAGCTCATACATGTTCGGACTAACCGTGCCGAGGGAGAGCGTTTGCGAATCGCTGCCGCCGCCCGAAGGACCCAATTCGAAACTCGTCGAGCCGACTTGTGTGCCAGTAGCCGTATTGAAACTGAAGCCGCCAAAGTTGGCAGGGTTATTGTTCACATACATTGTCACATTCCAATCCCAAGCATTGACAGGGTCAACGTTGATAAAGGTAACAGTAGAAGTATTGTCCGGATTGATGGTGATTAACGGGATGACGGGATAGTTCAATAACGGTGGGTTCCAAGGAACACCGTTGTCGCCCCATTGGACCGAAGTAATCTGCGGCGAAACCGCTTGGGAACCCGCTTGGGAGTAGTTCATGTAGAGGTTCATGTAGGCGTTTGCCCCCACCGTCAGGCCTGCGCTGGGGGTAAAAATCCATGGCCCACCTGGCACCGTCTGCGACAGGTCGCCATAGTTTTGTCCGACTAGGCCCACCACGCCCGCCTGGCTTTCGGCCTGTGAAAGACCCACGATGTTTATGGCCACACTATTGTCCGACGGGAAAGGGTTTTGGAGCGCTATTTCCGACTCGTATTCCAACATTTGCAGATAGCTCCCCTGGGCCTCCGCTGGCTGAGGGCGCAGGCCTAAAAAGCTTGCTAGCAGAGCCAAGGCGCTGAGATGGAATACCTTCTTCAGCACCGAAGCCGCAGCTAGGAATCGAAAATCCGCTTGTGGTGTTACGCTTCCGAGGTTTAGAAACCGGGCGACCTCGGCGGAACTGCTGTCCTGAGAATTTCTGTAGCCTGTCTTCATACCGACGCTCCATTCTTCGCTCCCGCCAACTCGCATGGCGGGTTCTTTACACATACGATATTTCACTAATGGCGCTGTTCTGATTCGTTGGTTTGAATCTTTCACACCGGTTGCGATTAGCTCACAACATTAGACATCTGTCAATCCACAATTTTTGCTTTTAGGCTTGCAAATTAGTGCCTGATGCGTCTTTCCGGTAATGCTCTTTCTTGTGCCCACCTGATTCGCTGCGTAGGCTAGGAGCCAACGGCCACCGCCATTCAAACTCAACCAATGACGCCTCGTTGCGCGATTTTACCTCTCCTGTGCGTGTTGCTGCCGCTCGGCGCTTGACTTTCGGTGGCCGTGGTTCAGCTTTGGGGCATAACCTGCAATTTGCTATGTCCATCTTTGACAGCATTGAGAAGTTGATTACCGAACATGGCTCGGCGACGATACTCAGTCAGCAGTTTGCGTTTGCTAAAGACCAGTTTTCTGATTTGGAGCGCAAGGTCGCAGACCTTCAAAAGCAGATAGGCGACCTTGAGGCGCAGCTTGAGCGCGAACGCATGGAGCACAAGCAGGCACGCGAGGAGTTACAGCGGCTCAGGGATGAGCATTCAGAGGAAATTCGCATTCATAACAGCATTGAGTTTCGGCGCGGCAAGCGCACTGGCGGGCTTTGGGCACCATTCTGCCCGAAGTGCCATACCCCTTGCAACTGCTTCATCAAAAGAATATGTGCATTGCAGTGCTGCTTGTGGTTGGGTGTCACGCACGGACCCTGCCGAGCTTCCACGCATTACTTCACAGTTACGTTAGGCAGCATTGAGACTTCATAACGTATGAGACGGTTTACTGCTGCGGTACGTCGTAACCTCGGACTTAGGTTGCCGTGGTTGTTCAGCAGTAGCCGTTTGAGCTTGGGGCGGCGCACCGAAAGTCAGTTACGGAACAGACGGGTTGTGTTTAAGAATAAGGTATGACCAACGGGCCAGTTTTCAGTCGCCTCGCTGTCATCGCCGGCGACATCACGCAACGGCACGTGGACGCGATTGTGAATGCCGCGAACACGACGTTGCTGGGCGGGGGCGGAGTGGACGGCGCCATCCATCGAGCTGCCGGCCCGGAATTGCTGGCGGAATGCCGCACGCTCGGTGGCTGCGCCACCGGTCAGGCCAAAATCACCAGGGGCTACAAACTCTTCGCCAAACGGGTCGTTCATACCGTTGGTCCGGTCTGGCATGGCGGTAATCGCAACGAGGATGAACTGCTCGCGAGTTGTTATCGCAGTTGCTTTGTGCTCGTGGAACAGCACGGCATCAAGACTGTGGCGTTTCCGTCCATCAGCACCGGCGCGTATGGTTTTCCGATGGACCGCGCGGCGCAGATTGCCGTGCGCGAGACGAAGGATTTTCTACAGCGGAACCGTTCGGTTGAGAAAGTATTCCTGGTCTGTTTCGGCGCAAACGCATTGGAAATCCACCAGGCAGCGCAGCGGGAAATTTGTGGTAACAAAAATGAGGCATAGGCCTTTGGCCTGTGCGACAAACACAGACCAGAGGTCTGTGCCACAAAATCAAAACAGGCCGAAGTCTGCCTTAATGAAGTTTGTTCGAGGGCTCAATCATTCAAGCCTTCGAGAACCAGAAGGATGAATGAACTCCGGCCGTAGGTGAACGGCTGGCAACTCACCCGCAATTTCACCCTCGCAGTTCTCCCATTGCGAATCAGTTCCATTTGCGCCCACCGGCGGACGACGCGACGGCCCCGCGCAGCGGACCGCACGGACTTGCGCACCACACAATCGCGGCAGGCCGGAGTGCTGCCACATCCCTTGGGGCCTTCCATCGAGTGCACACAGTTCAGCACGTCTCCACCGCGCCGCCGGATTACGAGTTTTTTGTCCTTTCTCAACAGCCGCGCTGCCGCCGTATTGTAGTCATAGATGCATACATCCTTGTCCACGACGAAGACTGGCATTGGCATGGCGTCGAACAGCACACGATGAAATCCCTGATCCAGAAACTGAACGGCAAGCTGGCTCATATAGCTTAAAGTTTAGCAAGTCCGGCCAGGAATGACAACACAAAAAAGCGGGGCTAATTAACCACGCTCGTATGAAGAACTGCCGGATTACTTCGCCGCCGCCGGTTCGGCAACAGCCTTTTCTTCCTTCTCGCGCACGAGGGTCGCGCCCTTGCCGAGGCGTTTGCGCAGGTAAGTAAGTTTGGCGCGGCGGACTTCGCCTTTGCGCTCGACCTCGATCTTGTCCACGCGCGGCGAGTGCAACGGGAACACGCGCTCGACGCCCTCGCCATAGCTGATGCGGCGGACGGTGAAGGTCTCGTTCAGACCGTGTCCGCGTTTGCCGATGACAACGCCCGCGAAAATCTGGATGCGTTCCTTGTCGCCTTCGACGACCTTGGTGTGCACGCGCACGCTGTCGCCCACCGCAAAATCGGTTTTGTCCTTGCGATACTGCTCCGATTCAATTTTTTCCTGCAATGCCTGGTTCATAAAATCAGTTTTCCGTAGGAGCCGGGGTACGAGGCTCAAAATACAATTTTGCGCCTTTTCTTTGTTTTTCAGAGCCTCCTCACGTCGGCTCCTAAATCAAATCCGGTCTTCGCTTTTTTGTCCGCGCTTTTGCCTGTTCGCGCCGCCACTTTTCAATTTCGGCATGGTTGCCGGAAACCAAGAACGTCCGGGACCTTCAACCCGCGAAATTCCGCTGGCCGCGTGTATTGCGGATATTCCAGTCCCGCAAATGCGGGATGACTGAACGATTCGTCGTGCGAACTTTCGTCGTCGCCCAAGGCCCCGGGCAGCAACCGCACCACCGCGTCAATCACCACCATCGCGGGCAGTGCCCCGTTCGTCAGCACGTAATCGCCGATGGACAATTCGTCGTCGGCGAGTGTTTCCCGCACGCGCTCGTCAAAACCCTCGTAATGGCCGGTGACGAGAAGCAAATCTTCCTCTGTCGCCAATTCCCGCGCGATGGCCTGACTGAATTGCCGTCCGGCCGGCGACAACAAAACCACGCGCGTCTTTTCGCGCTTCAAACTTTCAATCGCTTCAAAGAGCGGTTCGGGCTTCAGCAGCATTCCTGGTCCGCCACCGAACGGACGGTCGTCCACCGTTTTGTGCCGGTCATGCGTCCAGTCGCGCAGGTTGTGGATTTTCAGATCCACGAGACCCGTGTCGCGCGACCGTTTGACGATGCTTTCGTCGAGCGGCCCGGCGAACATCGCCGGGAACAAAGTGAGCACGTCAATTTTCATGCCGTTGGAGTTCGAGCTTCAGCTTGTTTCAATTTCGCATTCCGCCGGAGCAAGCCAAAACTTAAACTCCAACTCAACTCGCCGGCTTGTCCTCGACAATCTCCACGGCACAGCGCAGCCCTTTCTTTGCGCTGCCAGCCAGCAACAATGAGCGAATGGCGTTGATGGTCATGCCCTGCCGTCCGATGATTTTGCCTACGTCCGACTGGTCCATGCGGAGTTCGTAAACCATCATGCCTGCGCGCTCCACCGGCGTTACCTTCACGGCTTCCGGGTGCTGCACAAGTCCTTTGACGACATATTCCAGAAACTCCTGCATCGCGCCTAAAATTGAATTCAAGCCGCCACGACCGCCTTGCCGGCTTTTTTGATGAAGCTGGCGACCGTGTCGCTCGGCTGCGCGCCCTTGCTCACCCAGTATTTGGCGCGTTCGAGATTGAGGGTGAAATTGTCACCCTTTTTCAAGGGCTGATACGAGCCAAGTTCTTCGATGAACTTGCCATCGCGCGGACTGCGGCTGTCGGCCACCACAATGCGGAAAAACGGAGCGTTCTTGGCTCCGACGCGCTTCATGCGAATTTTTACTGCCATAATTGTTTCAAAAGAGCCCGGAATTTAGTCATGAGCTCACCCGTTTGCAAGCTTTGTTTTTGACGAAAAACGCCACTTGCCGTCCCCGCCGATCACTGCTTTGCTGATGTCCATGAACCGGCCGTATGAAGAGATTCTCGATGGGGCGTCCTTGCCGCGTTCCGCGCCGGGCGAGCGGCATGAAACGATTTGCGACCGGCTGCACGCGTTGATGACGGCGAGCGTGGCGAACCTGCCCAGCACCCAACTGCTGGCCCCGCGCACGAGAGTCCAGGTTTCCCGCCTGACGGCGATCTGTCCCAACCTCGCGCTCGTGACGGTCGCCACCGGCAAACTCTGGCTCGCCGTGGAAATCATCAGCCGTGACGACCACCGCACCGACACCGTCATCAAGAAGGAACTCTACGAGAAAATCCGCGTGCCGCGGTTGTGGATGGTGGACCCGCGCTATGACAACGTGGAAATTTATCACAGCACGGAATGGGGTCTGGCGTTGAAGGGCATCCTGGCCGGCAGCGAGATGCTGACGGAAAAGTTGATACCTGAATTCCAAATCGTCATTGCTGAATTGTTCGCCAACACAAAAAGCAGCGAATTAATTTGATTGAACAAAATCATTAAATTTGATGTCTTAACCCCCGTAAATCTGAATCCAAAAAATCTATGAAAAAATTCATCTCAACCTTGGCCGCCGGAGTTTTGCTGGCGGGATTCACCACGCGCGTACTGGCTGATGACAGCGCAAACAAGGAAGTGACCATCACCGGCTCGATGGTTTGCGCCAAATGCACGTTGCATGAAACCAAAACATGTCAGAACGTCGTGCAGGTCGAAAAGGACGGCAAGACCGTCAACTACTACCTGAAACAAAATGACGTGAGCAAGGCCGCGCATGACCCCATTTGCGGCGGCAGTTCCGAGAAAGTCACTGTAACCGGCGCCGTCAAGGAAAAGGACGGCAAGGAAACGATGACGCCAACCAAGATCGAAGTGATCAAATCCTGATTTTACCCACGCTCAACCGCCGACCGGTATGTTCATCTGGCGGCGGTTGAATTTTACCACGTCATCGTATTTAACGCCGCTGCCGCCGAAAATATCCAGCGCGGAACCGATGGTCAGGTCAATCTTGCCCCGGCCCAGCCGCGTGACCTCCTCCAAATCGGCCACCGAATTCGCGCCGCCCGCATACGTTGTCGGTATCGGCGTCCATTGGCCGAGTTTCTCCACCAGTTCGCGGTCAATGCCCCGGCACGAGCCTTCCACGTCCACGGCGTGGACCAAAAATTCCGCACAGCAGCCGGCGAGCTTTTGAATCGTGTCCTTCGAAATGGCCAGTTCCGTAAATTTCTGCCAGCGGTCGGTGACGACGAAATAATCCTTGCCACGGCGGCGGCAACTCAGGTCCAGCACCAGCCGGTGTTTGCCGATGAGCTTGACCAACTCCTTGAGCCGTTCCCAATCCAGATGGCCGTTACGGAATACCCAGCTTGTAATGATGACGTGCGACGCCCCACCTTCGAGCCAGTTGCGCGCATTTTGGGCGTTGATGCCGCCGCCAACCTGTAGTCCACCGGGATAAGTAGCAATGGCTGCACATGCCTCGTCCTCGTTGCCCGGGCCCAGCATCACAACGTGGCCGCCCGCCAGCCCGTCGCGCTTGTAAAGTCCGGCAAACCACGCAGCGGAGCGGTCGGAGACAAAATTCGTGCGCGGACGGTCGGCTTCACCGAGCGTGCCGCCGACGATTTGCTTCACCTTGCCTTCATGCAGGTCAATGCACGGACGGAACATGGCCTCAGCCTAGAATTTCGGCTACGAAGTTCCAAGTGTCATTTTGTCAACCCAAGTTTCCGCATTCCAAACTGACTGAAGTACACGCCGGCACGCTACCTGCTGACCGAGTACCGTATGCAAACAGCGATACATCGTGCCCTATTTTTATGATGCCGATGCCTCTTTAATCATCTTACATTCATTTGCACGTATAGTGTTGTTATCTAATACATTTATGAAAAAGAATTCATTTCATTTAAAAGCATCCATCAGAGACAAAGCGGCTTTGTTTCTCATCTGGGCAACCTGCCTTTGGGTTTTGTTGCCGCTTTGTTCTCAAGGCCAGCCTCTGCCAACAACCGCCAGCGGCCGGACACCGCAAGCGCCGCCGCCCGCACCGCCGATTGTGACCCGATCCCAACCCGAATTTTTCACCCCAACGCCGCCGCCCGAAGGAAGCACGCCCTATTCGATCGGCAGTCCGACCGACGAAGAGCAGCTCTATCTCGAATACATCAATCGCGCCCGCGCCAACCCGCCCGGCGAAGGCCTGATTCTGGCAACCACGACTGATCCCAACGTGCTGGCAGCCTATGCGTATTTTGGTGTGGACACAAACCTGATGCAGTCTCAGTTCAACGCCATCGCCGCCACGCCGCCGCTGGCCATGAACGCGCAGCTCATGGCTGCCGCGCGCGTTCACAGCGGAGACATGTTTACCAACCAATACCAGGGCCATACGGGAACAGACGGATCGAGCCCCGGAGACCGGATCACAGCGCAGGGATACACTTGGTCCACTTGGGGCGAAAACGTCTATTCCTATTCTTATTCGGTCTTCTATGGCCATGCGGGTTTTGAAGTGGATTGGGGAGGGACTACCAACACGGGAGGAATGCAAAATCCGCCCGGACATCGTCTCAACATTCACAACAGCACTTTCCGCGAAGTCGGCGTCGGCGTCGTGGACGGTGTCAATGGCTCGGTAGGCCCGCAACTGGTCACGCAGGACTTCGCAACCCAGCCGTCAGCGACGCCCTTCATCACGGGTGTGGTCTATTACGATTTAAACGGGAATGGTTTTTACGATGTCGGCGAGGGCATTGGCGGCGTCACGGTTCAGGTGCCCGGCTCGACGTATTTCGCCGTCACGGCCGCTTCGGGAGGTTATGCTGTGCCGGTCACGACCAACGGCGATTATGCAATAAGCTTCAGCGCTTCTGGCCTGTCGAGCAATCGCGTGGCGACTGTGGCTGGCCAAGCCAACGTCAAGGTGGATTATGTGCCGGCTTACTCCCCGCCAGCGCTGACGGGACCGAACCCTGCCGCGTTGACCAACAACAACTACTATTCCTTTACTCTGGTGGGCGCAGCCACAAACCATCAGTGG
This sequence comes from uncultured Verrucomicrobiae bacterium, assembly GCA_963842445.1. Classification (GTDB taxonomy): domain Bacteria; phylum Verrucomicrobiota; class Verrucomicrobiia; order Limisphaerales; family UBA11358; genus UBA11358. The sequence continues at coordinate 127,634 of CAWJHF010000001.1, forward strand.
GAATTAACCAAGCTCGTTCCCTACACCGCAGTCGAAGGCGCGGAAAACGGCCTGGCGAATGTCACGGTCGTCCAGTCAGCGGGATATTCTGTAGTCATCAGTGACCTTGTATATGCCGGAAGCTATGCCTTCCACCTGTGTCAACCGGACGCCGGAAACCAGTATCTGACGTTAAACCCGATTCTCCTCCCGAGCACCAACAGCCAACTCACCTTTTACAAGCGGCTTGGATATGCCACGTCAAGTCAGGTCGCTCACGCCCAGATTTCGACCAACAGCGGCGCCGCGTGGCAGGATGTCTGGAACCAGGCTGGCTCCGGCGGCAGCGGCGACTTGGCTTACAGCCAGGTTGCCGTTTCACTCGGCTTTTGCGCCGGAATTCCCACGCAAATCCGGTTCGTTTATGATTTCAGCGGTGGCAGTTACTACCCCGAGACGGATTCAAGCACTGGGCTTTGCCTCGACAACATCGCGGTTTCCAATGCGGATCAGGCGCAAAATCCCGTCACCAACAACATCCCGACCGGCAACTTGCTTGTCTTCTTCCCGACGAATACGGGAGATTATCAACTGCGCGTTTGCGGACAGCTTCCGGGCCGCACGCTCCCCTGGGGACCGGTGACACGCGTGACCGTGACGAACCTGCCGCCCATGACCATCCAATTTGTGGGTCAGCCGACGCGATCCGGAACCCAGTTTCAGGTTAACTTCAACGTGGCATATTATGTTGGCATGCCGTTTCATTTACTGACCACGACGAACCTGGGAGCAGCCTGGACGACGGACATGCTGGCATCCATCCAAACCATCGTCACCAATTCTCAATTCCGTGTTACCACGACCAATGCGGGGGCGAGCACATTTTTCCGGATCAAGGCGAATTGATTAACAGGGGCGACTGCTTAAAAGTGGCGGAATATCAACGCCTGCATGATTCTTTGATTTGCTTTACCCTGCCTTCATGCAGGTCAATGCATGGACGAAACATGCGTCCAAGCTGGATTCGCCAGGCTCAAATTCACACTAAAAATTTGACGGCGCAGGCGGAACGGAGAATCTTGTGCGTGCTTCAATTCGTGAAAAGGATGTTTTTCAAACTTCGCGCGAGTGGCAGATTGTTTTTTGCCTTCGTGTTTTTGGGTTGTCTCGTTTTTTCCGCCCAGGCCAAACCCTGCGGACTTGACGTGCGTCCGCCCATCGGCGCTTTTTTGAACGGTACGATGCCCGAAACGGCGCCGGGCATTTCGGGCAACTGGTTGGCAGTGGTCGCGTTTACAAACCTGCTCTTCACGAACGCGGTCGGGCTAACGGCTGTGCCGGGTACAGATGAATTGTGCGTGTGGGAGCGTGAAGGCCGCGTGTGGACGTTTCAAAATTCTCCGGGCATGGCGCGAAAGAAACGCGTCCTCGACATCAGCAACCAATGCCAGGGCTGGGACGATTCGGGCCTGCTCGGGTTGGCGTTCCATCCGGGCTTCGCGACGAACCATTACGTTTTTGTTTATTACACCTGGGTCAAGCCTGGCACGGTCACCGGCAGCCCGACGGAACGTCCGAATCCGATTCTGCCCAATACGTATCACGACCGGCTCTCGCGTTTCACGCTCGACTCAAACGGCGTGGCGGTTCCCGGCTCCGAATTGGTTTTCATTGATCAAACCGACCAGACCGTCTGGCATCACGGTGGCGGGATGTTCTTTCATCCAAAAAATGGATTTCTTTACTGGACGGGCGGTGACAACGCCAACGGCGACAACACGCAAATCATCAATCGCAGCCTGTTCTCCGGCGTCTTTCGCATTGACGTGGATTGCCGCGGCGGAAACGTGAGCCACCCGATTCCGCGTCAGCCGGCCAATGGCGTCACGGCAAATTATTTTATTCCGAACAACAACCCCTTCGTTGGTCAGTCCAACGTGCTGGAGGAATTTTTCTGCCTTGGCCTGCGCAGCCCGCACCGCATGACTTATGACCCGCTGACGGGGAGAATTTTCATCGGCGATGTCGGCGAAAGCGCGCGCGAGGAAATTGATGTCATTGAACCGGGCGAGTCCGGCCTGAATTTCCAGTGGAACCGCTGCGAAGGCACGCTCGGCAAAATGATACCACCCTACATCGGCATCAGCCGCGGGCCGCTTCTGGATTATCCGCACAGCGACGGGCGCGCAATCATTGGCGGCTACGTTTATCGCGGCAGGGAATTCACGACCGACCTGGGCGGCAAATACATTTTCGGCGACAACGTCTATCACACCATCTGGGCGCTGGATGAAACGACCACGCCGGTCAAAAAAGATGTTCTTTGCGTCATGCCCAAAGGCGGCGGCCCGAATTCCGGCACCGATTATACCGGCCTTTCTTCGTTCGGCGTGGACGCCGACGGTGAAATTTACCTGTGCCAGATGAGCAGTATTGGCGGACGCATCTACAAACTCGCGCGTGGTGGTCCGCCTCCGCCGGCCAAACCGTTCCCGAAATTGCTGTCGCAAACCGGCGCGTTCGACGACCTCGCAAAGCTCGAACCGGCGCACGGTTTGATTCCTTACACAGTCAATTCGCCGTTGTGGTCGGACGGAGCAGTCAAATCGCGCTGGATGGCACTCCCATCCAACAGCGTCATCGGCTTCGCGCCCAACGGCGAATGGACATTCCCCGCCGGCACGGTGTTCGTGAAAACTTTTGAACTGCCTGTGGACGACACCAATCCGAAAATTCTCCGCCGGCTCGAAACGCGCCTGCTCGTCCGCGACACGAACGGCGCGGTTTATGGCGCAAGCTACAAATGGCGCGCCGACCACAGCGACGCCGATTTGGTGACGGCCGGGACGAATGAGGACATTCTCATCAAGACCGCCAGCGGCACGCGGATTCAGCGGTGGTTTTACCCCGGACGGCAGGATTGCCTGACCTGCCACACGCCCGCATCTGGTGGTGTGCTCGGCATCAAAACGCGCCAGCTTGACGGCGATTTCAAATACCCGGACGGCGTCACCGACAACCAGTTGCGCACTTGGAACCATATTGGCTTTTTCGACACGAAGCTCGATGAACGCGAAATCCCGCACTTCACCCGGCTCGTCGCCGTCACCGACATCAGCGCATCGCTCGAATGGCGGGTGCGTTCCTACCTGGATGCCAATTGCGCGCAGTGTCATCGCCCCGGCGGCGCCGAGGCGTTTTTCGACGCGCGCATTGACACGCCGTTGGAAAAACAAAACCTCATCGCCGGCCCCGTTGAAAATCCGCTCGGCATCTCCGGCGCGAAAATCATTGTCCCCCGCGACACCGGCAAATCCGTTCTGTTCCACCGCATTGACCTCGTCGGCAACTTGCAGATGCCGCCGCTGGCCAAAAATGAGGTGGATCGGAAGGCGGTGACGGCGATCGGCGATTGGATCCTCGCCCTGCCGCCCGCCCCGCCCCCGCTGCCGCCGGACTGGAAGCACAGGGACATCGGCCGGGTCGGGCAGGCGGGCGACGCCAGTTTTTTGAACGGCGAGTTCAACTTGATTGCCTCCGGCAACGACATCTGGGAGAACGCCGACGCGTTTCATTACGCCTACACGCCGCTGACCGGCGACGGGGAAATCACCGCGCGCGTCGTCTCGATGCAATTCACCGATCCATGGGCCAAGGCGGGTGTGATGATCCGCGAATCCCTTGCGCCCGGCTCGCGGCACGCGCTGATGGCCGTGACGGCCGGTGGTGGTTCGGCTTTCCAATGGCGTCCAACGGGGGGAAACGCCAGCCGCAACACCGATGGCCCGACAACCAGCATTCCGTTCTGGGTGAAACTGTCCCGCGCGGGCAATGACTTCACCGGCTGCATCTCGATGGATGGCACCAGCTGGCAGCGCGTGGACAGCATCACCATTCCGATGAAAAAAAGCATTTACGTCGGCCTGGCCTTGTCGGCGCATAACAATTCGGCATTGAATTCGACGCTCTTCGACCATGTTACCGTCAAGCCATGAATTCATTTAACCGCAGATGACGCTGATAGGCGCGGATTTTAAACCCCGAGGACACGAAGGCGCAAAACTTGTAGGACAGGCATCTTGCCTGTCTCATTTATGCCGATTTTAGAGACAGGCGCGACGCCTGTCCTACCCAAACCGCACTTGCCAATTTTCTGCAAACGGGCTATTCCAAACCCGTGAATCGGAAGTCAGCCAACCCGCTTCCCAACCCAGGCCCAATCCGCGTTAAGCGGCATCGAGTACAATGAGAAAACACTTGCCGGTTTCCCCTTTGGTTTTCGCAGCATTAAGTGTTTGCGCCGTCTTGCTGCTGGTTGGGAACGCGGCCAATGCCGAGGACCGGGACATGGTCCTTGAAGGATTGGACGGCGACGTGACCACCAATGAATACCAATCTTTCGTTGATAAGCTCCATTACCTGCCGCCACCGCCGACCAACAACATAGGCAACCTCATGGTGGATGAAAAAGACGGCGCGCGGCTCCACGGCATGCAGACATTTTATGAGTTCACGCATGACCAGCGCGATTTGGATATGGCGATTGTCTGGTCGGATGCCTTTCTCCACGCCCGAAATGATCCAACCAATGGACGCATCATCTGGACGGGCAAACGCGATCTGTGCTGGCCCAACAAGGCAACTAACGATGTTCAGGCATTGCACGCCGGCGCGGAAAACGGTGACGTCATCGAGCACATCGTCAACACGGCGCGATTGATTTTGGAATACCCGGCGGTTTGGGATCAGTCCGCCCCGCCAGACAAGTTCGGTTTTGGCGCGACGTATCTTGACCGCGCCAAAACCTATGTTCAAGAGTGTCAGCGCAGCGCCGAGACAACCATCGTCCCGTGGTTTGTCCGCGGCACCAAGGACGGCTACCGGCTTTATCATCCCGATTCACCGGCTTATTTCAAATGTTGCGGCGACAGCGGACCGGTGCCGTGGAATCAGCAACAGGCGCTCGTCGGCGCTTTGCTCCGGCTGGCGCAATGCCATCGCCTGCTCAACGACGGCAACACCAACATCGCCTATTACGAAAAAATCACCGCGGACGCGGCAGCCTGGTTCTTTGCCAGCGCCCTCCCGGTGAGCGCACACAACCGGGTTTGCTACGACTGGGCTTACGTGGCGCCGCGAGACCCCGCCGATTGGCCGGAGGTCACCACCGAATCAGATTATGACATGTTTATCTTCCGCGCCTTTCAGGCGAACCTCGGCCCGACGCGGCAACAGATGCAACGGCTCATCAATACGGCGCGGTTCGTGATGTATCTCGGCACGAACCGGATTGCCGGCAAGGTCAACGGCACCAGCAACACGGAGCGTCATGAAAGACAGTTTCTGGAGTTCGAATGGATTGAAATGTCCGTGCTGGACCGCGAGTTTTACCACCTCGTGGCGAGCACCGTTCTCACCAGCCACGAGTATTGGAACAACCTGGCCGTCGAGGCCGCCGTGCTTTCGGCAAAACATTATTGGGCCACGACAACGAACGCGCCGCCGGAAATCGTCGAGGACGCGAAGGGAATTCGCCCGGTGCCGCAAATTTCCGAATATTCTCCGAGACAATTGAAGAAATGGCCCCCGGCGGCAATCCTCATGATGCTCTGGGGCATCTCCGAACTGTCGCTCACTCTCTTCAAGCGTTCCAAATCTGATGCCATTTCCAAGGACCGCCATTCCCTGAAATTGATCTGGCTGGTGAACCTGACGGCCATCACCCTGGGCATCATGGCCGCTTACCGGCTGCCCGCGGGCAGAATCCATTTGGGGGAAATCGGTCTCGCAATCGGATACTGCCTGTTCCTGCCGGGGCTGGTGCTGCGCTGGTGGTCGATCATTTATCTCGGGCGCTTTTTTACAACAAACGTTGCCATCGCGGCTGACCATCGGCTCATTGATTCCGGTCCGTATCGGTTCATCCGCCATCCCAGCTACGCCGGCAGTCTGCTGGCCCTTCTCGGTTTTACCCTGTGCATTCCCAATTGGGCGTCTTGGCTGCTTATTCTCGTGCCTTGTTCCGCCGTGACCCTGTGGCGCATCCACATCGAGGAAGCAGCCTTGCTGGCAGCCTTGGGTGAGCGATACCGGGGCTATATGCAACGGACCAAGCGGCTCATTCCGTTGATTTATTGACAGGTAGGGCGCGCAGTCCTCTGCGCGCCGGAGGTTGCATTCGGACGAACGGCGGGCAGAGGACTGCCCGCCCTACCAAAACCGTTCGCTTGCCAATTTCCCGCAAGCGGGCTATTCCCAAGCCATGAACCGGAAGCTTGCCGCAGTTACGCTAGTCGCGTTGGTTTGGAGCAGCCTCGCCTTCTGTAGCGAGATTCATGACGCGGCCCGGAATGGTGACTTGGCAAAGGTCAAGGCGCTGCTCAAAGCCAATCCTGATTTAATTTCCAGCAAAGACACCCACGGTTTAACACCTTTGCACTGTGCGGCGCTTAAGGGCCACAAGGACGTAGCGGAATTGCTGTTGGCCAACAAAGCCGAGGTCAATGCCAAGGATACTTTCGGCGGGACGCCTTTGCAAATCGCGGCGTATCACGGCTACAAGGATGTGGCGGAATTGCTGCTGGCCAACAAGGCCGATGTCAATTCAACGAATAATCTGGGCGAGACGCCTTTACATCTGGCAGCGATGAAGGGCCACAAGGGCGTTGCGGAATTGCTGCTGGCCAACAAAGCCGAGGTCAATGCCAGGGACAACGAAGGCATATCGCCCTTGTCTTTCGCGGCGGGCAACGGCTACAAGGATGTCGTGGAATTGCTGCTGGCCAACAAGGCGGATGTCAACGCCAAAGGCAATGAAGGCTGGACGCCGTTGCACTGTGCGGCCATGAACGGCCAGAAGGACGTGGCGGAACTGCTCCTGGCCAACAAAGCGGATGTCAATGCCAAGGACAACAAGGGCGAGACACCGTTGCACATGGTTTTGGCATTAGCAACTGATAGTCGCTACAAGCCGGAGACGGAGTTGGGGAAGCGCAACAAGGACATGGCGGAATGGTTGCGCCAGCACGGCGGCCACGAGTAATTTTCGCCGCGCAAACCGCGCTTGCCAATTTCCAGCGAAGGGGCTATTCCCAAGCCATGAATCCGAAGCTGGCCAACCCGCTTCACGAATCGGGATAAATTCGGATTTGACCGAATAGCCATTAAATTCCAAATGCAAAACCGATGACACTGCTCCAGCAAATACAAATGGAGGTTATCGATTCCTCCAGCGATCTCACAAGCATTTTGCGAAAGTGCCGAATTCTTGCGCAGCGATTAGGTCATGACGGATTCAAAGAATGGGTTATTCGCGAGCTGGAAGGTTATCCTCCGGGTAGTGAATTACCAGATTACAGAATATGCAGGCGAGGTGTGATACTTGGACATTTTTTTGGAGCGTTCGGACGTGAACTCAAGAACGTCCAGATTCCGTCAACATCAATCCCCGAAAGATTTAGAACGACGCTTACCCAAGTGACGTTTCCTCAAGGCGTGGCCGCAATCAAGGAGCAACTCGATTCGTGCGAGCAAGGCAGCATGCGGTTTGCATGGCCGGCTGAGGCTTATCAACTCATTGGTCAAGGTGACCTGATCGAGGACATGAACCTCGTCCAAGCAGTTCATATTGTCACTACCAGCGAGCTGGCAGGTATCCTCGATCGAATTCGGAATAAAATACTGAATTTTGTTTTGGAGTTGGAAAGCAGGGACCCCGAAGCGGGAGAAGCTGTAAAAGGCAAAGACGAAATCGCGAAAGAGCAGGTGCAACAAATCTTCAACACAGTCATCAAAGGAGATGTTGCCAACATGGCGCAAGGGAGCTCCAGTTTTGTCCAGCAAGGGAAGATTGAAATCAAGAAAGGAGACATTGAAGCACTGGTTCAAGCCATAACTGAACTTGGAATCGGTGCGGAGGACATTAATGAACTGCGCTCTGCGGTCGCTGCTGAACCAACCGCCTCTAAAGCTGGTTTTGGCAAGAGGGTGAGTGGGTGGATTGGAAAGATAGTCAGCAAGACAGCTCAAGGGGTTTACAGTATTTCTACTAGTGTTGCGGGGAGTGTCATCAGCGAAGCGCTCAAGAAATACTATGGGATTTGACATTAGCTGGAGTCAGAACCAGAACGGAAAATTGATTCGTTAGGCGCGTCTGTCCATGTCCATCTGTGGTTAATGTTCTTCTTCCCGCCTCGACAATCGCCCGCAATTTCATAGACTGGTTGAGATGTCTTTGTCGTTTCAACCGCTGGTCATTGCCAAGCGCGAGTTTCGTTCCCGGCTCATCATGGGCACGGGGAAGTTTTCGTCGCCGGAAGCCATGCGCGACGCCCTTGCCGCCAGCGGCGCGGAAATGGTCACCGTCGCCCTTCGCCGCGCCGATTTGTCCGGCCAGCGCGATCCGTTCGCGAACATCCTCGAATTCATTGACCCGAAAAAATATCTGCTCCTGCCCAACACCAGCGGCGCTATGAATGCCGAGGAAGCCGTCCGGCTCGCGCGTCTTGCCGCCGCCGCCGGTCTGCCGAAATGGGTGAAACTCGAAATCCATCCCGACCCGCGTTATTTGCTGCCCGACCCGATGGAAACGTTCAAAGCCGCCGAAATCCTGGTGAAAGACGGCTTCACCGTTTTGCCTTACATCAACGCCGATCCGGTCTTGGCGAAGCGATTGCAGGACGTCGGCGTCGCCACCGTCATGCCGCTTGGCTCGCCCATTGGCTCGAATCGCGGCGTGCAAACGCGCGACCAAATCCGCATCATCATTGAACAGGCGAACGTACCCGTGGTCGTGGATGCCGGGCTGGGTGCGCCGAGTCACGCGGCGGAGGCGATGGAAATGGGTGCCGACGCCGTGCTCGTCAACACCGCGGTCGCCGTTTCGAGCGACCCGAACCGGATGGCGGTCGCTTTCAAAATGGCGGTTGAAGCCGGACGCGCCGCGTATGAAGCCGGGCTGGTGGCAGCGCAGGAGACCGCCAGCGCGACCAGTCCATTGACGGCGTTTCTTGATTGAAAATGAATCCGCGAATTGCGCTAATTGACGCGAGTTTAACTTTACCAAAACAATTCGTGAAAAATTCGCATAATTCGCGGACATAAAGAACATGAGCCAGAAAATATTGTCTCCGTCGCGTGCGCGGCAAATCCTGAACGCCGCGACGAAAACGCAGGTGCTCGTCGTCGGCGACGTGATGCTCGACCAGTTTATCTGGGGCAGCGTCGCGCGCATCTCACCGGAAGCGCCGGTGCCCGTCGTGGATTTCGAGCGCGAAAGTTTCATGCCCGGCGGCGCGGCCAACGTCGCACGCAACCTCACCGCGTTGAACGTGCCGACGGAAATTTTCGGCGCAGTCGGCCATGACGATGCAGCTCACCGGCTGGAAAAACTTCTGATTGAACAAAAAATCGGCTGCTCCGGATTAGTCGCGAATCCCGCACGGCACACGAGCGTCAAAACCCGCATCGTGGCGCACAAGCAGCAGGTCGTGCGCATTGACCGTGAAACGCGCGACGGCTTGGACGCGAAATTGACCAGCCATTTGCTCGCCGGATTAAAGGCGAAGCTTCCGCGCGTCGCCGCCATCATTGTCGGTGATTACGGCAAAGGTGTCGTCACCCAGCCGTTGCTGAACGAAATCAAAACACTTTGCCGCGTGCGGGGCATCTGGCTTAGCTTCGACCCCAAACCGGTGCATAACTTGAATTTGTCCGGCCTCTCGCTTATCACGCCCAATCGCAAGGAGGCGTTTGAATTGGCCAATCTGCCCGATGAAACGCGCCATGCGAATCCGCTTGCGGACAAAAATCTCATGCTCGTTGCGGAACGATTGCTCAACGAACTCCGCCCGGCGGTGCTTTTGATCACGTTGGGCGAACAGGGAATGTTGCTTTGCCAACGCGGACAAAAGCCATTTCACATTCCAACCGTCGCGCAGGAAGTGTTCGATGTTTCCGGCGCGGGCGACACGGTCATCGCCACGTTTACGCTGGCGGTTGCCGCCGGGGCGTCGCCGCTGGAGGCCGCGATTTTGTCGAATCACGCGGCAGGCATTGTTGTCGGCAAAGTCGGCACAGCGACGACCAGCCCGGAGGAGCTGCTGCAAAGTTTTCAAAGGTAGGGACGCCGCGCTGCAGCGTCCGGTCGGCGCAGCGCGCCGACCCTACCAAAGCAAATGAATTCCAAAATCACCGTTGAGACGATTCGCGCCATGAAGACGCGTGACGAGAAAATCGCCGCGCTCACCGCCTACGATTTTCCAATGACAAAGCTGCTCGACGAGGCGGACGTTCCGCTGATTCTCGTTGGTGATTCGCTGGGAATGGTTGTGCTCGGCTACCCTGACACGACGCATGTGACGATGGCTGAGATGGAGCATCACGTCCGCGCCGCCGCCCGCGCCAAACCGCGCGCGTTGCTTGGTGCAGACCTGCCGTATTGCAGTTACGAAACCGTTGCGACGGCGTTGGAAAATGTAAAACGCCTCGTCGCCGCCGGCGCGGAATTTGTGAAGGCCGAGGGCGGACGAAAAATTCTGCCGCAGGTTCGTGCAATCATTTCCGCCGAAATACCGTTTTGCGGGCATCTCGGCATGTTGCCGCAAAACGTGCTGAGGGAAGGCGGCTACCACGTCAAAGGCAAAACCGAAGTCGAACACCAGGCTTTGCTGACTGATGCGAAGGCGCTGGCGGAAGCCGGTGCGTTCGCGATTGTGCTCGAACTGGTGACGCCGCCGGTTGCCGCGGAAATCACGGCGCGCGTTCCCATTCCGACCATCGGCATCGGCAGTGGCGATGGTTGCGACGGGCAGATTTTGGTGACGTACGATTTGATTGGAATGTTCCCGTGGTTCACGCCGCGTTTTGTAAAACCGCGCGCGAACTGTGCGGCGGAAATCAAATCCGCCGTGGCGGCATGGAAAAACTCCGTCATGCGGCCCTGAAAGAACTTTTCGCCGGGAGAAGTGTTGAATAAACAGATTAAAACGAATGGAATTGGAATCATTGATTGAATCGGCGGCCGGCAACGGGGCCAGCGACCTGCATCTGGAAGGCGGGATGCCGGCGGCGGTGCGCGTGCGCGGCGCCTTGCGGGTGCTGGGCGAACCCCTCCCACCCAAATTATTGACCGAGATGGCGCGGGAGCTCATCGGCGAAACGCAGTGGCCGGCTTTTCTGGAGCGGCGCTCGTTTGATTTATCCAGGACCATTCGCAGCGTCCGCTGCCGGATCAATATTTTGCATACCTCGCGCGGTGTCGGCCTGGCCATCCGCCTGCTCAGTTCCTTCCAGGCCACGGTCGAAAAACTCAATCTGCATCCCGACCTCAAGAAACTGGTCAAAAACACGCACGGCTTGATTCTGGTGAGCGGGCCGACCGGATGCGGCAAATCCTCGACCCTCGCGGCCTTGATTCAGGAAATCAATCTGACGGAGACCCGCCACATCGTGACGGTCGAAAGTCCCGATTGAATATTCGTTCCGCCCGCGCCGCGCCTACATCCGGCAGCGCGAAGTGGGGCGTGACACGCCGAGTTTCGAGCAGGCTTTGCATGACGCGCTGCGGGAAGACCCGGACGTGTTGATGGTGGGCGAGATGCGCGATCCGGAAACGATGCGCCTGACGTTAAGCGCTTCGGAGACCGGCCACCTCGTCCTGGCGACGGTCCATTCCTCGACCTGCGCCGAGGCGTTGCAACGCGTGGCTTCGGCTTTTCCCGCCGAAATTCAGAGCGCCGTTTGCGCGCAACTGGCCGATTGCCTCGTCGCGGTCATTTCGCAACGGCTCCGGTTCCGGCAGGACTTGAACATCCGCGTGCCCGAATGCGAGATTCTGGTGCCGACGCACGCGGTGAAAAGTTTCATCCGCAACCGCGACTTTTTCAAAATCGTTTCCGCGATGGAAACCGGCGCGGACACCGGTATGTGGACGTTTCAGCGTTATGCCAAATGGCTGGAAGGCCGGTCCAATTTCTTTGTCCCCGGCCAGAGCGCGGAGCCGCCGGACAGCGAACCGGCTGAAACCATTTCCGCCTCTCCTTTGCCGCCCATCGCCACCACGCCGAGAATGGAAAAGAAAGGCAAGGGTCCGCCATTAGCACCGGTCGCGAACGAAGGCCAACGGATTGAAATTGAACCGACAGAAGGCGACTTTGGGAAAATCCTCAAGAAACCGCATTGAGATGGACGGGTGGCGGAAATTTTTGTGTGTCGGTGGCGTATCGGCGATTTTGTTTTTGAGTGCCGCCCTGTTTTGCGGTTGTGTGTCGAAATCGAAGGCTCAAGCCCAGGCCCAGGCCCAAGCTCAGGCGGCTTACCTTGCCGGGCAAAACGCCGCGCTGAGGCAGCAGCCGGCGCAGGAGCAGACACCGGGCGTCACGGTCGTCGGTCCCGTGCAAAATCCCGACGTGCCGTGGGTGGAAGGATTGACGCTCGCGCAGGCCATCGCCACGGCAAATTATCTCGGCCAGCATGACCCGAAGGAAATCATCATCACGCGCCGGGGCGAAAACGCGAAGCTCGCCCCGAAGATGCTGCTGATTGGCGCCAATGTGCCGCTCGAACCAGGCGACATAATCACCATTCACGAGTAAATTCAAAGTTCACTGTAGATCCCGGTCCTTTGGCATGGACTTTGCGCTTTGAACTCGGACCGTGGCTGCGTATAAATTCTGCATGTCTGAACCGGTTTCACCTGCCATCAATGCCGCGACGCGCTGTTGTGCGGTCTATGGTTTTCCCATCCGTCATTCTGCCTCGCCCGCGATGCACAACGCCGCGTTCGCCGCGCTCGGCCTGAACTGGTGTTATCTCGCGTTTGAAGTTCATCCCGACCATCTGCGCGCCGCCATCGCCGGCGCCAAGGCCATGCAATTCTCCGGCCTGAACCTGACCATCCCGCACAAGTTGCTCGCGATGCAAATCGTGGATGAGCTGGATGAATCGTCCAAAACGTGGGGCGCGGTGAATACCGTCCGGTTCGAGGCGCGGGACGCCGGCGGGCAGTGGCAGCCGTTGCACCACTTTTCCGAACCGGTTTCCGGTGAAATCCGGGCGCAGGGTTTCAACACCGATGCCCATGGCATTGCCCGTTCGTTGCGCGAGGACCTGGGCCTGAAATTGGCGGGCCTGAAAGTGTTGATGCTCGGGACGGGCGGGGCAGGGCAGGTAGCGGCCCTGCGGCTGGCGGTGGAAAACGTGTCAGAACTGTATCTGGTGGATTACGTGACATCCAAAGCCGAAGCGGTGGCAGAGGAAATCCACAAACGGCATCCGCGGGTGAAGGTGACGGTCGGCTTTCCCAAAGGCCCGGTGGATTTATTGTTGAATGCCACGCCGATCGGTTTGAAGGAAAGTGATTCGTTGCCGCTCGATGAAAAGCAATTTCCGCTGCCCCTGGCCCGCGCGGTTTATGACATGATTTACAAGCCGGCGGAGACGAAGTTGCTGGCCGCCGCGAAAGCAGCGGGCTGCAAAACGGCGAACGGCCTCGGCATGTTGCTGCATCAGGGCGCAAAAGCGTTTGAAATCTGGACGGGCAAACCCGCGCCGATTGACGTGATGCGCCGCGCGCTCAAAGCGGAAGTTTATCAGTCCGCAGTCCACAGTCGGCAGTCCTGAGTCCGCGGCCAATGGTCATAGTCCACGGTGAGCAGGGCATAATCCAAGACCGCATTTGAACAATCGGCTTTTCTTGACTGTGGACTGAGGACTGTGGACTGTGGGCTGAAAATATGAGCAAAATTCAGAAGTTTGAGGATATCCTCGCATGGCAAAAGGCGCGGGAATTGACCAGGGAAATTTACGCTCATGCCAAAACTGGTCCATTTGCAAAGGATTTTGGATTGAGGGACCAAATTCAGGGCGCTTCAGTTTCAATCATGGGAAACGTTGCGGAGGGATTTGACCGGGGCGGTGATAAGGAATTCATCCAGTTTCTTTCAATCTCAAAAGGCTCCTGCGGAGAGGTGAAGTCGCACCTTTACGTCGCGTTGGATCAGCAATACATCAATGCCACGCAGTTCAACGAGCTTTACAACTCCGCTGACGAAGTGGGTCGGCTCCTCGCCGGGTTTATGGCATACCTCAAGCAATCCAACCTGCGTGGCCGAAAATTCAAATGATATATCCAGTCCCAAGTCCACAGTTCACAGTCCACAGTCCATTAGGAGAATGTTTGGCGATTTTGGTTGCCGGCCTTCGGGCCATGGACTGGCAACTGTGGACTGGCAACTGTGGACTGGCGGCTGTGGACTGGCGACCGTGGACTGCGGACTGGGCAGCGGTGCCGTTCCATTTTTGGTCGCTGGTTTTTTTCGTGCTGGGCTGTATCGTCGGCAGTTTTCTGAACGTGTGCATTTACCGGCTGCCGCTCGGCATGAGCATCGTCACGCCAAGGTCGCATTGCCCGCACTGCAAATATTCCATCCCCTGGTATCTGAACATCCCGCTGGTGACGTGGCTGGCCTTGCGCGGACGCTGCAAAAACTGTGGCGCGCCCATCTCGCCGCGCTACTTCGCCGTCGAACTGCTGACGGGCGTCGCGTTTCTGAGTTGCTGGCTGGCGTTCGGTGAAAAATCGGCGGCGATGGCACTCGTTTACGCGGTTTTCATTGCGGGAATGCTCGCGGCGACGTTCATTGACTTCGAGCATTTCATCATCCCCGATGAAATCACGCTGGGCGGCATCGTGGCGGGTCTTGCCGCGTCACTTTTCCTGCCGTCGTTGCAAGGCGAGCGCACGCTGGGCTGGGGCATTCTGCAAAGTTTGATTGGCATTCTGGTGGGTGCGGGGACGATTTACGCGATTTTGCGGTTGGGAAAATTGCTGTTTGGCCGGCAGCGGGTGAAATTGCCCCTGAATACAAAAATCGTTTTCACTGAAACCTCGGTGCACCTGCCGGACCGGGAAATTCCCTTCGAGGAATTGTTTTACCGCAAGTCGGACGTGATTGTGCTGCGGGCGCGCACGCTGGAACTGGTGAACCGCGGCTACACCGATGTGCTGATGCGGCTGTCGCCGTCGGCGCTGGAAATCGGCGGGGAGAAAATTGACCCGGCGACGGTGGCCTACATGGAGGCGGTGAGCGCGGAAATCATCCTGCCGCGCGAGGCGATGGGTCTGGGCGACGTGAAATTCATGGGGGCGATTGGCGCGTTCATCGGCTGGCAGGGAGTGATTTTTTCACTGATGCTCAGCTCGATGATTGGCGCGGTGGTGGGCGTCACGCTAATCGCGATGCGGCGGCGCCAGTGGTCTTCGCGGATGCCTTACGGACCTTACATCGCGCTGGCGGCGGCGATTTGGATTTTCGCCGGCAAGGAAATTGTCCGCGCAATTTTCCGGTAAGCGCCGCCTGCTTGCGATTCATCGGAGTTTTTCGGGGTTGGCTACGGCGCATTGTTCAGCAGCGTTACCAGAAGCCAAAATACAAAGCCGAAAAATAAAAACATCGAGGCGACGATGATAATGGCTGGAACCATTATCATGTGCTGGTTCTCGACGTGGACCTTCGAATCATCAACAATGGCTCCGTCGATGCGAAGCTGATACGGAAAATGGAAATTGCTCGATTGTCCCCAACTCAATTCAATCTGATGCTCCGAACCGCTGTCGCGGAATGAAGTGGAATATGAGCCTGTGAGCTTGAATTTCCCGCCGGTGCGCAAAAGGCACTGGTCACCCCAAAAAACATCAATGGAAGCAGTCGTCCAGAGAAAGCGTGGGACATATCTGGCCTGCACTCGAACTGTTTTGCCTTGCCATGAAATCATAACCTGCCAATGCCGCCCAACGAACTCAGCCACGCCGAGCCAGTGATGTCAATCCCGACCTGTCGGGAACCATCGGGTGAAATCCAAAAAGCGCATATCCGCAAAAGAACTCCCCGTCGGCAACCGAACAAGGGAAGGCGGCATCCGCAAATGGATTCAAAGATCAGTCTTGACACAACTTCCAAACTTTCGACATTAATGCAACACCACGGTTATGAATCCGATTGTCCATCAGACCATTGGTTCAACAATGCACGCGTTGCCTGCGGCGATGGTTTTTTCAAAGCAACTGCTGCTGACCGAGAAATCCTCCGTCACGGTCGAACCCGGCTCGCCCGATCCCATGATGGATGAGCTTACGGTTCGCGCCACCAGGATCACCAGGATTCTTATTGAGATCGAGGGTTACCGTCGCGGCGGACTGAAAGATTGAATCCGCCACAGGCTTCCTGCTGCTTGTGAGCAAGGCCAGCGCGAATGCAGAAAGGAAAGCGCCAACCGGCGCCGGCTCCAGCGTGCTGTCGGCAATTTGTCATGCTTTGTGCGTCCAATCATGAATGTGCTTCTGAATCGCCGGCCAGTTGCCAAGCAACCCGCCAATTAGAATCAGCCCCAAAACCAGTGCCACGAAAACCAGCATCCATGCAAGGATGGCCCGATAATAATTCTTGCGAGATTCGTTCTGGCCGGCAAATGCCCATACCAGAATCATAATCCAGCCAATGACGGGTATGGCTGTGACGAACATCATCCACATCCAGGACCCGACTGAAACATAATTATTGTCATCCTTGTTGCTCATAAAGCTGTGTGGGTTTGACGAACTGACCAGGGTCAACTTTGCCATCGTGTTTCCTTTTGTTGATTGTGTTTTTGTGGGAAATCGCGCGGGATGTGATTAGGGAAAGTTCTTATCCGATGTTAATGCCACCTTTATGTTCATGCAAACATGGTGGTAAGTGGCCAGATAAACCAAATCGTCTTCGTTCAAAGCGTTGAACCACTGCAACCGCTGCATGAGTTCCATTTTTCTGAGCGAGTACAGGGGGCAGTCTTTGGGATTACATTCGTCCACCGGACAGGCCTTGGTGAGGGAAAGCAGGCTTGCCCGGAGTTCGTCTTTTCCCCGCTGACAGAGTGTTTTCAAAGCCGCGGTGTCCATTTCGGCACAAGCCTGTTAAGGTTTCTTAAAAAGCCTGCATTGTGCGTAAGCGGTTGTCAAGTCAATCAGCCATGCAGAACCAGTGATGTCAACCGGGAAAGCGAAACTGGACCGGCCAACCGGTGGGCAGTAATTAATACCCATCATTATGGCCACCGCGCGTTGCTTGGCCATCTCCCGGTAAGAATCTCAACCTCTCCGCCTTCGATGCCGCTATGCCCGCTGCGCGCTTCGCATAACGAATGCTCTTCCTTCCAAATGGTCTTCACCGAATCGGGAGCGTGCTCCGGTGCGGCCTGGCTGACCCACGTAAACATTTCGACGAAGCGAACCTTGTCTCCGGCTTCTGTGTCCCGAACAATGATATGTGGCTTCGCATACACCAAATGCTCTGTCCGGTAAATCTGCCAGGCGCGGGAAAGCACTGCCTGAAACTCTGCCTCCTTGCCAGACTGGACGTAATAGGTAACCAACACCGTCTCAGGGGCAGTCTTGGCCGAACCAGGATGCGTGCGGTTCGTAGTGGAACAGGCGGTCAATGAGATTGCCGCCAGCGCAATCAGGAAACGTGTGATTTTCATAGGATTGTCAGAATGTCATGCGCCCGATGTGGCCGGACGAGGATAACTCAGCCACGCCGGGACGGTGATGTCAACCGCGAAAGCGGAACTGCGACGGGCGACCGGCGGCGGCTCCAGCACGGGGTTGAGCCACGTCAGGGCTGCTGAGGAGGCGAATCATAAATCAGCGACTGAAATTCCGCCGTTTGTCGTACCGAGTCAAAGTCAGGTTCCGTTTTCGCGTACTTCTTTGCGTAAACACCATAATGGGATTTCAAGGCAAGTCGAAGCCAATGAAAGCAGGATTCATTGTCGCCCTTCAGGGCATAGCAGCAGGCAATATCATGTGCCACCATAAAAGCCTCTGGATTTTTCTCATAGGCAATCTTGAAGTAGAAAATAGCTTTGTCCAGGTCCTTGTTGTCCTGCGCGATTCCACCCCTCATGGCATGGTAATAACCGTGTGTATATGCCCAAATGCCTCCACCGACGGCCAAAAGGCTGAACACCGCAAGGACTCCGATAGCGGCTTTCAGAATTTTTTTCTTCATACGATCACCCAGATCAAAGTGGTCTAACGCCAGAACTCAGCCACGCCGGGGCGGTGATGTCAATCCTGACTTATAGGGAACCTCGACTCCTACGAAGGTTATTTCAGAGCTTTTGCTAGAACGTCCTTAACAAATTGTGGAATCTCTAAACCTGATTTGGTGGCATCCGATTTCAGTTTTTCGTATTGCCGCACTTCTTCGCCTTGCCAGACAAGATCAATGCGGCGGATTTGGCGCATGGCCACGTGGCTGTATTTTTCCGGGAACGCCCAATAACACGACAGGCAGATGTTTTTGTCTTTGATGTTCTTCCAATTCTCGCAATGCTCGCACGACCACGACTTCGCGCGATTGGCCGAACCGCAAAGCAACATGAAATCCTCAATCTTAAGTTTATCGCTCTCGCCGGCTACTTCGTAAGGCACACGATGGTCAATTTGCAAATCGCCCGCCTCCATCTTTTCCAGGTAGATGAAACACCGGCAGCCGTATTTCTGTATCAGTTGCTCTTTAATTTTTTTGGAAAGGCCTGTGCGCCCGCTGAACCGGTGAAACTGCTTTTTCGCGGGATCGGCAAAGCGGTAAGCCGCAATTTTGCGGCCATTTGCCGCCGTGACCCGGAAGGTTTCAAGTTGAATGCCCAGCTCGCGAACATCCCGCGCCGCGCGCGGCGGATGATCGTAGCCGTATTTGTTTTTCAACTGTTCCGTCGTGATGTGCCCGTGCTTGAGAATGTGATCAATGACGGTCTTCGGGCGTTTCGCAGTGACGGACGCGCAAAGTTCAACGAACTCTTTTGGATATTTTTGCTTTTTTGCCATAGCGTGGAGGCGTTTCCATCAACTGCATTTGTTCGTCGCGCCGCTGGCGATGCATGGTGGGTTGAGCTTCCAATTCATCCGCCAACGCCGGTGAAAGATACAGGGACTCAACCGTCATTTCGCTGCGGCCAAGCAACGTGGCCTGCGACGAACGGCCCGCTTCGATTTCCATCAGCGTAAGATTTAATTTCGCCGGCAACGGCTTGCCGTAGGTGCGATTTCCCAAACGCCCGTCGTAGCTGACGAGATAGCGGACCTGCTTGTGATTCAGCGTCTCAAGTTCCGCGACAAAATCGTCAAAGGAAATTCCGGCGAAATACCGCGAGTCGCGTTCCCCGCAAACGCCTTGATACGGCGGGTCCATGTAAACCACGTCATCCGGGCGCACGTTCGCCAGCACGTCTTCGTAACTCAACGATGTCACGATGGTCTTTCCGCGCAACAACGCGGAAATGGCGGCGATGTTTTGTTTCATCGTTTCCGGGCGCGTGCCCAGCCGGCGTTTGTCCGGGCTTTGATTGAACAATCCCTCGCCGTTGTAACGAACCGCGCCTTTCACGCACCGCGCCAGCAGATACAGCAGCAGCCGCGCATCCTGCGTGCGGTTGAACGACTCGCGCACCTGATAATAATGTTCCAGCGCATCCTTATGATCGCCGCGCCAGAGTTCTTCGTAGAATTTCGAAAGCTCCTTGGGGCTGTTAATCATCAAGGCCAGCAATTCGGCCAGCGGCTTGTTGAAATCATTCAGCCAGAATTCCTTTGCCCGACCGCGCGCCGCCGCCGCAAGGGAAACCGCCGCAGAACCGCAGAACGGCTCTACCAGCCGCGTCATGTTGGCGGGCAGATATTGCAGAATCAACGAAGCCAGCGCCCGCTTGCTGCCTTGATATTGGAATGGCTGAGGAAGAGTCAATCCATTCCTTTAGGCAGAAGAAGTTGAACATTCGACGTCATTTCAACGCTTTCCAAAATGGCCTGTCTCTTGGGAACGGGAAGGCGATTGAATGATAAAAAGAGCCACGTCCACACATGTAAAACATCCTGCCCTGCTGCGGTGAGTTGGCGATACGTTTTCCGAAGAAGTTGGTTGTCCGGCGAACGCAATTCGAAATTCAAACCGCAATTGATAACTTCGAGAGAGAAATTATTGGTTTTCGGCGACTTAGGCTCAAGAACTTGCTGATAGGTTAATGTTAAATCGGGATGGGCGAGGTAGAAGCAGGCGTGGCGTAAGGGTGTGAACGTGAGGAAAATAGAAAGGTTGTAGATAAGTCCAGTGAGTTTTGCCTCCAGTTCGACACGGTCAGATTTCTTCAAGACGCGTTCGCGCAGCGAATTTAATGCTTCAGCTTGTAAGGCAGCAGGACTGCACACTTCTCCTGTAAAACTTACGAGTCGCAAGGCAAGATCAAATCCTGACTGAACCAAGTCGTGCTTTTGCTGCGCATCAAGGGCAATTGGTGAATTACGAATTAATTGACCGGTAAGCTTAATTAAATGAAAACTTTTAAGGAAATCCAAAAAAAGCCGATCATCTTCAGCCGGTTCAAGCGAGCGTGTTGAGGTTTCACATTCTGCAGAGTTGACAGGGGCAGTTTCATCGAGTCTTTGAGCGAGAAGGCGACGGTTTGACTCAGGATCATTGGTAAACGTTAATTCGCGGAAAAAGCCTTTGGGAAATGGTGTAGCAATCTCCCAACCACTAATATTGAATTCTCTGTGGTTTACGAAAAGTCTTCGGACTTCCGTAAGTAAAGCATCAATCAAAAAAGAAGATGGTTGCAAATATGCCAAGAACAGAGCCGTGTTGGCATAATCTTCATTCCAACAATTCGTGATCAGCCTAGAAATATACTCCTTAACACCTGCTCGATTGGGATTGTCTCGGAGGAATGCAGCTAGGAAATAATATTTCTGATAATTAAATCGGAAACCTCGATGGTGACGCGCAAGAAATCCCTTGCTCATTAGATCTGTTTCCAATTCTGCAACGCGCTTGTAGCCTACGGCTTTCAGCTCTGCAAAACGCTGGTTGAATACCTGTCGGTCGGAAGAATCAGCTTCAAATTCAGACCAATAAGCCAATTCTTCGAGATAGGCTCGTTCACTGCTGATTTGAGCTTGATTGCGGGCGTTCTTGGAGATGGCAAAATGAATCATTGTTTCATAAACGCCACCGAAACTTCCGACCGAGCTATCCATCGGCGTGCCGGCATCGATCAATTGGAGTGCAGTCAAAACGACGACGGGTTGACGAGGCATGAGTTTTTTCCCCAATACCAGTTCCAGTTGATCTTGAGTTGATGCGATTCGAGCATCAAGCTCGTGATCCGCGATTGACTCTGAACCAAAACTACACCATCGCTCAGCTATGTGAGCACAATCCGCCCTAGAAAGATCCAGAAGTCGCCACTGGCTTAGTCGAAGTCCATCGTTGGACGAAACCACCAAGAGCTCAAGAATGAACGGGTCATTGACCGTCACGACAACTAAATGAGAAAGCCCTTGCAGCAAAGAAAGGAATCTACGCCTCGTTGCTATATTCAATGGCGAAAGATGAAGATCGTCGATGAAAATGATATTTTCGGAGGGGGCAGATTGCAAAAATTTCTGCCATCCATCTGGATTGGCGTTAAGCATTCGATATCCGGCAGTCAAAGGCCGAACCGGATCTTTGATTACACTCTCTGTTAATTCTCGACCATCTAACCAAACGCAATTTCGTTGCTCCAATGAATGAGCGGCCATTCGCTTCAACAAAGAAGTACGGCCCGATGATTGGTCGCCAGTCACTAAAAGAATACCTGATTCACTTGATAGAAGTGAGATGGCTTCATGTTTTTTGGGAGCATTGCCAGCTTGGGGTTGCACCACATGCCGTTGAACCCATAAGTCAGCCAAACTTGGTGAACCACGGCCATGAACTACCTGAGTTTCATGGCTTGTTAAAAAACCAGGATCAAAATCAACTGACGGGCCAACAATCAAAGCACGAATCCGTTCTTCGTGGGCGAGTTTAATTTGAATGAGCTTTTCAGCAGGATAAGCAGCAACGTCCACATCAACCAGCCTCGCGTGTGTCTTGCACAGGTGGACACCGTTCGTAACCGCAGCACGTTCCTCCGGAGTCAAAGACGAGTTCGCGCGCGGTCCATTCGGTGCTGCGGAGTAAATGTGAGCCGCTTCACCCAAAAAAATTGCCTGCGTTGGTTCTGAATGAGGACCTACTGTCGGATCTTGGCAAATGGAACAGCGGTAGCCCGCACGTCGGGCCAATAATTCTTTCGTCGCCTGGGAAAAGTCATCTCGTCCAGTGGTGGTTCTGTCTTTTTTTGCCATACTGTGAGTGTGCAAAATAATTCCAAATTTCAAAAACAAAAAGTGCTTCTTCTCATCTGATTTTGTCGAGCGTTTTCAGACCAATTCGACTTCCAACTTTTCCAGCGCAGTCCGCCTGAATTCCAAATCAGGAACC
Source organism: uncultured Verrucomicrobiae bacterium (assembly GCA_963842445.1). Taxonomy (GTDB): domain Bacteria; phylum Verrucomicrobiota; class Verrucomicrobiia; order Limisphaerales; family UBA11358; genus UBA11358. Next base: position 149,959 of record CAWJHF010000001.1, read on the forward strand.
GGAGTTTGCAGGCGTTCGGGGAATTCATCATACGTGCGCCGGTCCAATTCCCGGCCGGTCTCGGATTTGCGGACGCCGCCCCATTGTTTGAAAAAGAAGGCGAATCGGGGATTTGGACTGCGGCGGCTTGACGCCGTCCCGCCAAGCGGGACGCGGACGCCCGCACTCCAAATGGACTTCCACGTCGCATCCGTCCACTCGATTTTCGATTTGTCGCTCATCCGAAGAATTTCCCACAAGCAATAGGACAAATACTGTCCAAGCCCGAATTTCCCGATTGATTGGCTGAATACGCCTACAGCCTGATTTTGTCCAGAGTTTTTAGACACGGATTGCACTGATTGGCACGAATTAAATCGGTGAAAATCCGTGGAATTCGTGTCAAAGCCCTTGCGCTCTGAGCCGCTTATGATTTTGCCCGGAGATATTTTTTTACGAAGAGGATATAGCCCAGAAACGGCAACATGGCAAACGTCATCAGCCAAGCCATGCGGTTCCCCGTCAGCAGACCGGTCTTTTGTATCTGGTCAATCTGTGCCTGGGGATAGCCCATTAGTTGGTACATTTCTATGATGTCGTGCCGCGCGTACGTCAGCACGGCGGACACCATGAACACCACGAAGGCGATCAAGATCAACCACCAGCCCCGCACATCCAGTTTATACAACAGCCAGGCGGCGTAAGCCCAGAGCGCGGCGATGGCCAGACACAACAGCCCGCCGGGCAAGCCGGTGAGGAACGTTCCAAAAAACGGTATCACGCCATGACCTATGATGGGCATGACCACCATCATCGGCACGGAAACCAACAGCCACAAACAAAGCCCCAGCACCGGCAACGGACACGCATCCGTCCAGCGCGTCACCGGGTCGCGCGTTTCACACGTAGCCTTCACGTGCCGGCTGTGATAGAAAAAAATCCAGACCGCCGGCACAACGATGAAAAAGACACCCAATACGATGAACATGACGGCCATCGCCCCGGCGATTGCCGCCGCAGGCGCGGCATGATTCGCGTTTGTTCCGGCGGACGCCGCGCCGGCCAGAATTTTCGGCATGATGAATGCCATGGACGACATGGCAATGAGTCCCATGATGAGCCAGCCCCACGAAAAGATGAGCAGCAAAGCCCTGGCCCAACGCCGGGCCTTGATGGAGCCGATTCCCAGCCACACCAGCGCCACCGCCAAAATTCCGTAGATGAGGACGGCGGGCAGGATGGCCGAAAGAGGAGCTGGCGGCACATTCGTGTTTCCGGCGGCAATCAACCGGCCAACCAGCATCAAGAGGATAAGCAGCCCGGTCAAGCAGCCGAGCAAGATGGTCAGAATGCCAAAGACGATCAGACCGGTCGAGCGGTCCTGGTAAGGCATGGGAGTTGGTTCAATGGGCGCGACTTCCGGATTTTGTGCATTCATAGGCGGGGCATTTGTTTGCTGGTTACGCCTGCCGCGCGGTTTTGTCCAGCGATTTGATTGATGCCGGTTTTCCAAGGCCAATCTGCGTGACACATGCGCGTTTGCTCCGCAAAACGCCGGTTCCGAGTTGAAAATGCCTTCATTTAACCTGATTTGGACCGAAGCTGTTTGATTTCAGGATTTTGCTGATTGAATCCGTCCCTTTGCAGGTTAGTTCCGCATCGAATCCTGTTTTCATTGTCTCGGATTCATTTGCCGTCGCTGCGCAGAATCCTTGAATCGCGACACAGCTTTGCGAATATAGTGGCGGCGTGTTTACGGCATCATTATCCGGTTATTTCGGGAAACTCCCCCGGAACACCCGCAGCATCCTGCAGACCTGCCTTTACGGCGTGGTGGCGGGTCTGGCGGTGGTGGCGTTTCAGTGGCTGATCAATTTGTTGTATAACGGAACGTTCGTCCGGCTGGCGGCCGAATCGCCTTTGACGTTTTTAATCGGCAGTTTCGGTGTGATGGTGGGGACCGCGCTGGCCGCGGGATTTCTGATGAACTCATTCTGCAAGGACGCCGCAGGCAGCGGCATCCCGCAGGCAAAGGCGGCATTCTGGAAGGATTTCGGGGTCATCCCGTGGCGCGCGGTGTGGGTGAAGTTTCTGGGCGGTATTCTGAGCATCGGCGGCGGAGGCAGTCTGGGACGCGAAGGTCCGAGCGTCTATGTGGCAAGCGGACTGGCGTCCACCATGGCGGGATTCACCGGGGAAGCAAAACAGAACCGTCGGCAGGCGACGGCGGCAGGCGCGGCGGTGGGATTGGCGGCGGCGTTTAACACTCCGATCGCCGCCGTGACGTTCGTGCTGGAGGAAATCATCCAGGACTTGAACAGCAACCTGCTCGGCAGCGTGCTGCTGGCATCAGTGATTGGCGCGCTCATCGTCCATGGCGTCATCGGCCGGCAGCCGGCGTTTGCCATTGAGAACATCGAAGCGCCGACGTGGCGCGCGTATGTCTTGACTCCGCTGGCGGCGGCGCTCGCGGCCCTGACGGGAGTCTTTTTCCAAAAAATGTCTTTGGACTTGCGCGCCCGGCAACGGCATCTGCATCAAATCCCCGACTGGCTCAAGCCCGGCGTCGGCGCGGTTCTGGCCTGGGGCATCGGCGCGACCGTGTTTCTTTTTACGGGCCATCTTGGCGTGTTCAGCCTTGGCTATGGCGACCTGACCGCCGGGTTGGATCATCAATTGGCATGGCAGATCGCCGGCGTGTTGTTGCTGGCGAAATTAATTGCCACGGTGTTGTGCTACGGTTTTGGCGGCTGCGGCGGGATTTTCTCGCCGACCTTGTTTTTCGGCGGCATGAGCGGGTTGCTGCTGGCGGGTTTGTTTGGATACGTCATGCCGATGCCAACCGAGGATTCGCTCACGCTGGCGGTTGTGGGCATGAGCGCGTGCCTCGGCGCGGTCGTGCGCGCGCCGGTGACGGGTATCCTCATCGTGTTTGAAATGACCCACGAATTCTCGCTCGTGCCGGTGCTGATGATTGGCGCGCTGATCAGTCAGGCGATTGCGCGCCGGATGACGCGGCAAAATTTTTACGACGCCATACTGGAACAGGATGGATTCAAGCTGGAAAAACTGCTCCCGCCGCGTGACTTGCAGAGCTGGCAGAAGCTGCCCGTCTCGTCAATCGCGAATTTTCGACCCGTGGTCCTCAACAGCCTGGAACGGGCGGAGGTGGAAACAATCCTGAAGGCCCACGCCTTCGCCCGTTTCCCCGTAATGCAGGAAGGCAAACCAACCGGAATCGCCACGCGCACCGAATTGACCGCAGCCATCGCCGAAAAGCGCGCGCCCAAACTCGCTCCCGTGGTCCGTTGCGAACCCCGCAAGACCATCCGAGAATTGCAGGCCCTGCTCATCGAATCGCCAACCGGCATGGCGGTGATGTGCGATGATGCCGACGGAAAACTTCTTGGTCTGGTCACGCTGCATGACTTGCTGCGTGCTCAAATCAACGCCGCGCAAAGCGGCCTTTGAACGGATTAAACCGGCGCGGTGATGTCAACTGCTAATGCTTTTGGGCAGGCCACCATTGAAACTCACCGGAACTGCAAATAAACCCGGCTGCCGTCGTTGCGCAAACCGGTGGCCTGATTTTCCACGAGAAACAGGCGCACGGCTTCAACCTTGCCGGATTGCAACAAATACGCCCGCACCGCCTTCGCCCGGCTCGCGGCCAGCGTTTCCAAATCGCCATCATTGATAGCGAAGGTGGTTAGCAGGATGGCTTCCATCGGGTCGGGCGGCGGAACCAGTTTCGTCTGGTATGCCGCCTTGGCTGCGGCTTGCTCCTTTGCCGTTTGCCCGGGTTTCATCAGTTTCGTCGCGCCTTTATCGACGGCTTTCGGCAAAACCGAAGCGGCATAAGCGGCAAGATTCGTGTTGGCGGCGATGAGTTGCGGCGTGATTTTGCCATCCGCAATCGCTTTGTCATAAAATTTTCCAATCCAATGTTTGCGTTCGTCGGGCGCAAGAACGATTTGGTCAACGGAATTGGTCGCGCGCTCGGATTTGTGCAGTGTCGCCCAAATCTTTTCGCGGATTTCCCGGTCCAGCGCGGCGCGCTGCAAGCCTTCGCGGTCGCCGTCGGGGTCCACGCTGCCGGATATTTCCAGTTGCAGGGCCGGGCGGGCGTAAAGTGCCTTCGCCAACGTATCCAGTTTTTGTTTGTCAGGCGCGGTCAGGTCGGCGCTGCCGGCGGCGAAATCCTGGTAGCCGAGTTCCTCGCCGCCGCCGCCGAACAGCGCACCCACCAATGAAAATGGCGAGGTGGCAACCTTGGTAAGGATATTGAGAATGGCGCGGGTGACGACCTTGCCGATGCGGAATTGGGGATCGTCGAGACTGCCTTCGATGGGCACGTCCAGAACGATTTTGCCGTCGCGGTCTTTCAATATCGCGATGGCCAGGCGCACCGGAAGATGCGTCGCGTCCGGGCTGTTCACCTTTTCGCCGAACGTAAACTGATCCAACGTGATGACGTTTTTCGATTCCAGTTTCTTTCCGACCAGTTCATACGCGAGATCCATGTTCAATTTGCCCTCGGCGATGCGGTAGCCGGCGAATTTGCCCGAATACGGACTCGCCGGCGTCAGGTCCACGTCCTTCACGGAAATTTTTATGTCGTTGGTCTGCGAGCCGCTGAACGGGTTGATGGTGCCGGTAATGGCGACCGGGCCGACGCCGTCCACCTTCGCGTTCAATTTCACATCCGCGTGCTGGAGTTGTTCCGAGGAAAGCCCGGAAATTGTTCCATTCACCTGCTGGATGGCCATGTTCACGTTCGGCTTGAGCGAACGGTCGGTGAAACTGATGGCGGTGTTGGTAATGACCACCGCGCCGATGGAAATGCGCGGCAGCGCGGCATTCGTATTCGTTGAAATAGCCGGCGGGGCGGAGGATTTTGTTGCGAGGGCGATTTTTGTTTCGTTCGTGGCGGGCGCGTTGGTGTTCGTCAAACGCAATGCGTTCAGCAGGTTGATGGTGTGATTGGTTTCGATGACGAGCCGTGCGTAGGCGTTGTCCACGACAATTTCCCGGATGACAACGGTTTGCGGATTCAGGTTCGCGTCAATACCGTTGATGCCGACGGAATCCCATTTCAGCAAATCCTCACCCATGACGCCGTCCACGGTGTGAAATCCATCGAGGCTTGCGTCGCCGTGGAACGTGACTTCGGGCAACTGGTCTTTCGGCGTGCGCAAATGCACCTGTCCGTGCAAACCAAGCCGGCTGCCGAGGATGAACAGGTTGAGTTTGGGTTCGAGATACGGGTCGAGCGTGCCGAGATCAAGCTGGTCGAGGTCGAGTTGGACATCGGCAGTCGGCGGCAGAAACGACGCGGTGGTCGCGACCTGGATGGAACCGTTGGTGTTCCAGCGCAGGGACAATTCGGCCGTGAGATTGGTGCCGGGAACATTGGAAATGTTTTTGGCCAGGAGCGCGATGTCGCTCAAATCCAGTCTGGCCGGACGCGCAGGGGTGAGGTCCTCGAGATGCAGCGCGCAATTGGTGAAATTCACGCTGGCGACCGTGGCGCTCCACTGGTTCGTGCTGTTGAGCAGCAGGGCGACGGCGTTGGTCACGGAGCGGAGCAGGAACAAAATCCCGCCCGGCGCATTCGTTGCCGCCTCCGCCGGCCGGGAAAGCTCGACGACATTGATGGCATTGTTCGTGGCGCGGCTCAAAAACAGTTTCGCGCCGATGGCCGTCACAGAATTCACCGTGGCCTGGCGGCTTTCCAGATCAACGCTCGCGCCAGCGACGTCGAAGAGCGGCAATTCGACGATGTTGTTGCTGTCACCCGGCGCGCCGAGCTTGAAATCGCGCAACGCGAACGCCGTGTCATGCACGGCGGCGACACGGTTGGTGGCGTTCAGTTCAAAGCGATATTTCGCGTCCATGGCAATGGAGCCGTCGCGGATTTCGAAGCGCACCAGGTCCTGATACAGCGGCGCGTATTTGTTCAGCGCGAAATTGAACAGCTTCAACTCGCCTTGCGAACGCAGCGGGTCGAGATAAAAAAAGCCGCTCCACGAAATTTGTTCGCCGGCGTCCGTGGTGCCGGTGAAAGCGTAGGGATTTTTGTTGTCCGGGTCGGTGCGGAAATTTTCGAGCGTGATGTCGAGCGGGCCGAGCGTGCGCTTGAACGGTTCGCGCGGCGTGAAATCCGCGAGCGCCGCCGTTGCGCCGCCGATGTGCAGCCGGTCAATGTGCAGGACGAGCGGTTTGGATGGCTGTGTGGGCGCAGCGCTCGGGGCGTTGGTGGAAAATTTGGTGATGAGATCGGAAAAATTGAAGGTGCCATCTTTGTTCATCTGCACGCGGATGAACGGGTGGGTCGTGCTGATTTCCTTGAACACCCACGCCTTGCCGAAAAATGACGAGAGCTGGAAATTGACATAGACCTCGTCCCAGGAAATGAACGGCTCGCCGTCCTTGTCGTTGATGAGCAGGCCACGCACGGTGCAGGAGAGCACGAACGGGTTCAGCTTCACCTTTTGGATGGAAACCTCGCGGTCGAGCTGTTTGGACAATTGTTTAACCGCGACGACGCGGATGATGGGCGGCAAAATGAGAAAACCGGCGAGCGTGTAAAACAGCAGCAGCCCGACAACCCAGAACAGGAGTTTGCGCCGGCGCGGCGAAAGGGAATCCAATGCGCGAAATTTTATCTTGTCACCCAAGCAGACAGGAATTTGCGCGTGATGCCTCGTGCCGTCAACTCCTTCGTGTGGTGGATTGTGACGCGGAGCGCAAACTTCACACCACCGCCGGAACGTCGCGTTCAGAGCCTGTGTGATAAACACCTGTCTTCTGTAGGAGACGAGGTAACGAGTCTCAAACTTCTTCAGAAACCACTGATTTCCGGCGGGAAGCGAGCCTCCTCACGTCGGCTCCTACAGTTTTTCACATAGGTTCTGAACACGGCAGCGCGGGGCGGATACAACGTCTTGCCGGATGAATCCGGCGTTCCTTACCGAACCAATCATTCCTTCGAGAAATCGGATTCGACATCCGAACCGTGAAATCCGAAATTGGAATCATGTTCTTCATCCTTGCGGACCTGGTTGTACTGGCATCCGCCGCCTACGTGTCCTGGTGGTTGAGCGGCTACGACCCAGGGGTGACGGGGCACAATGAAAAGCTGGATTCGCTCCGCCGGTCCATCCGGTGCGGCATCACACTGTTTCTGGTGGAAATGGCGTTTTGCTGTCTGTGGCAATTCTGGCGATCCAAAGACCCGGTGAGCGGAATGGGGTATCTCGTTTTTTCACTGCCACTCGCCTTCCTCTGGTTCGGCTGCATCAGTGAATTGTTCGCGCGGGTATTTCACCGGATGATTGATCCTGAGGATGACCGGGAGTTTGATCATAAAAAAGGGTTGCGGGAGATGGACGTGATTGGCGATCTGATCCGGAGCGGACGGAAGGACGAGGCGATCCGATTATGCCAGATGTTGAAGCAAACGGGAGATGTCAACCCGTCCGTATTGGAGATGACGTTGGAACATCTCGGCGTCCCCCAGCAAAGCGTCCGGAGACCCAAGCCGCTGATCGAGGCGGACCGCCTGCGTTCGCAAGGAAGATTTCAGGAGGCTGAATTGATTTTGAATTCGTTGCTCGCGCAAAACCCGCGCAACCTGGATGCGGCGATGATGCTGATGCGGCTTTATGCGCAGGACTTGCATCGTCCGGAAAGGGCCGGGGAAGTCCTGCGGGCGCTCGAAAAACAGCCTCACCTTCCCTCAGCCCACCTTGAATTTGCGCGCCGTTCCATCGGTGAATGGGACCAGGGAAAACCCCGGACAGAGAACATTGAGGTTCAACCCGAATCCATTGCTGAACTGCTGGCCCAGGGATATTTCGGCACGGCCATCGAAATACTGGAACAAAAGATCGAAAAGCAGCCGCAGGATTTTGATTTGCGGCTGACCCTGGCCGAAGTTTATGCCCGGCATTGCGGCGACGATCTCCGGGCAAAAAAAATCGTTCAACAGATTGAAGCCAGTTCGGCTTCCAGCCCGGAACAAAAGCTATCAGCCCGGCCCAAACTCGAAGAGTGGCGGAAAGCCCGAACACAGCGGAAATGAAACCAAGCCGTCAACTCCGTCGTGTATGCGGGTGATGTCCTGATATGTCGAAGGTGTAGCGTTGAGCCTGTGGCTCGAATGAATCGGCGCACAGCGCCGACACTACAAACGCCCTTTTCACGTCAAATCGCAAAGTCGGTGTATTCGGGCTTCACGGGCTCGGTGGGAGCCGTCAGCATGCCGGCGCCGACGGTGGCGTTGGAGCCTTGTTCAATCAATATGAACGAGCCGGTGAGCCGGTTGGTGTTGTAGCCGTCATAGACAAGCGGTTTGGCGGTTCTCAGGCGGACGACGCCAACGTCATTTACCGCCAGGACGGCTGGCGCGGCTTCCGGTTCAAAGGTGGTCATGTTGATGCGGCTTTCCACTTCGGTGACGATGGCCTGGACGGTTTGCGTGGCGTGCTTGAGGAAATATTTTTTGCCCACCTCCAACTTCCGCTCGTGCATCCAACAGACGTGGGCGTGCAAATCGAAACCCTGTCCGGGCAGATTTTCCAGGCCCACAATCATGTCGCCGCGGCTGACGTTAATGTCATGTTCGAGGCAAAGAGTCACCGATTGCGGACAAAAGGCCTGCTGGAGCGTGCCGTCGTAGGTCCAGATGTCCTTCACGGTGGATTTGATGCCGACGGGCAGCACGGCCACCGTTTGGCCTTTGCGCGCGATGCCGCTGGCGATTTGACCGCTCAAACCGCGAAAGTCATGCAGCTTCGGGTCGCGCGGATTGTTCGGACGATTGACCCATTGCACTGGAAAACGCAGGGCGCTCAGATTCCAGTCGCTGGCGATATGGACGGTCTCCAGATGGCCGAGCAGCGTCGGTCCCGCATGCCACGGCATTTTGTTCGACGGGGTGACGACGTTGTCGCCGTTGAGCGCGCTGAGGGGAATGAATTTCACGTCGCGGAGCACGTCGAGTTTAGGGATAAAATCCTCCATCTCGTCGCGAATTTCCCAGAAACGCTCCTCGCTCCAGTCCACCAGATCCATTTTGTTCACCGCAATGACGAGGTGTGGAATGCCGAGCAGCGCCGCGAGAAACGTGTGACGGCGGGTTTGTTCAATGACGCCCTGCCGCGCGTCCACGAGGACAATGGACAGGTTCGCGGTGGAGGCGCCGGTGACCATGTTGCGCGTGTATTGCACGTGGCCGGGCGTGTCCGCGACGATGAACCGCCGTTTGGGCGTGGCGAAGTAGCGGTAGGCGACATCAATCGTGATGCCCTGCTCGCGTTCGGCGCGCAGGCCGTCGGTGAGGTTCGCCAGGTTGATTCGTCCGCCGCCGGTGATGTCGGCGGAACGTTCAAGCGCCTCGACTTGGTCTTCCATCAACGACTTCGAATCGTAAAGCAGCCGTCCGATGAGCGTGGACTTGCCGTCATCAACACTGCCACAGGTGTTGAGGCGGAGGATTTCGATGGGATGTTGGGTGTGGGGCATGAAATTACGATGCGTGCTTTGCCAAAGTTTTTTTCAGCCTGCTGCTCGTTGTGAAAATGGCTGCGGGGACTTTTTCTTTGACTTTTGAAATATCCTCGTCTGTTCCATCAACAAAGATGAATGGCGTTTCGCGCAAACTTTTGGTCCGGCGCAAGGCGCGGCCCACTTCGCGGCTGTGTGAAGGTTTTTTGGCGATGTCCAGAACGACAATATCCGGGGCAAACGCTTTGAGATTCCGACAACCGCGCGAGCCTTCTTCAAATTCCATTTCCACCAGCCAGCCGTCGGCCGTCAATTCAACCGCCCACGCTGCGGCGGATTGTTTGTCCCACTGGAACAGGAAAAGTTTGCCTTTGGATTTGGCCATAAATCAAAAGTAACCGGCCTTTTTTCGATCTTCCATCGCCGCTTCGCTGGTCTTGTCATCCGCACGCGAACCGCGTTCGGTCACGCGCGCGGCGGCGATTTCGGCGATGATGTCGTCCACGGAATCTGCCGGTGACTCGACCATGCCGGTGCTGATGATGTCGCCAATCGTGCGCACGCGGACGACGAGTTCCTGTACTTTTTCCTTCGACTTGGGTGGTAGCAAATCCGTAACCGGCAGCCACTGGCCGTTGCGACGGACGCAATTGCGTCTGTGGCTGAAATAAATCTTCGGCACTTCGAGCTTTTCCTTTTTAATGTATTCCCACACGTCCATTTCCGTCCAGTTGGAGAGTGGGAACACGCGCATGTGCTCGCCCGGGTTGACGCGGGCATTGTAAAGATTCCAGATTTCCGGGCGCTGATTTTTCGGATCCCACTGTCCAAAGCCGTCGCGGAAACTGAAGAAACGCTCCTTGGCGCGGGACTTTTCCTCGTCGCGCCGCGCGCCGCCAATCAGGCAATCGAAATGAAATTCCTCAACCGCCGCAAGCAGCGTGGGGATTTGCAACTGGTTGCGGCTGACTTCTCCCGGCGATGGAACGGCGATGCCTTTGGTGATGGCGTCCTCGACTTTGCGGACGATGAGTTTCGCGCTAAGTTCCTTTGCGCGCCGGTCGCGGAATTCATTCAATTCCGGGAAATGGTGGCCGGTGTCCACGTTGAGCAATGGCATCGGAATGTCGGACGGGCGGAACGCCTTTTCCGCCAGCCGCAAAAGGCAGATGGAATCCTTGCCGCCGGAGAAGAGCAGGGCGGGCCGCTCAAACTCCGCCGCGACTTCACGCATGATGTGAATCGCCTCGGTTTCGAGATACTGCAGGTGATCGAGATGGTAACTGTTCATGAAAAGGGGATGGCGTCTGGGGTCTGGGTTCTGGGGTTCACTCGCGATTGCCCAGCGAACGAATCAGGCCGCTTATCAATTTGCCGGTTTGCACACATTGTAATTGAAGTTTCGCCTGCTCGGTCGCGTCAATAAATGTGTTGTCGAAGAGCACATAACTCATCGAACGGACTTCGCCACACGATTTTCGGGCAATGTTATATGCCTGCCGTTTTTCCGCAACGTGCAAGCTTTCCCAGCCTTCGGCAACGTTGTTCATCACTGAGACAGCAGCGCGTTGTAATTGGTCCCGCAGGCCGAAATCTTTTGCCAGCGGCTCGCGGCGGCAAAGCCGGTAAGCTTCATTAGTCAAATCGCGTGCAGATTTCCAGGCTTCCGCATTTTCAAATGGTTCACTCATGTGTTGTCTTTCCCCAGATCCAAGACGCCAGACCCAAGGACCTCATATCAGATCCCAGCTCCCAACGCCTGCGATCCCCAGTCCGCGTGCAAACCGCACTCGCGCTTTTCGTCGGCCTTGGCGGGATCGAAATAATCCCACTCATTCGGCAGATTGTGCCGCTTCAAATAATCTTCCATGTCCGCATCGCTCCAATAAAAAACCGGATTAACCTTCAAGGCGCCAAAATTTTTGTCCTCGGACACAATGTCGAGCTCCGCCCGATTCGGATTTTGCACCTTGCGCAGAGCAGTAAGCCAGACCGTTGGCGCGAGTTCCTTCATGCCGCGCTGGAACGGCTCCAGCTTCATCAAGGCGCTGAATTGTTTCAAACCCGCTTCGTGGTCCGTCGTCGGAATCTCACCGTAAATGGCGTCGCGATGCGCCGCGGATACTTTTGGCAAATACGGCTTCAGATTCAGCTTGAGCAGTTTTTTCAATTCCTCGGCGTGTTTGTAGGTCGCCGGGCGGTTGTAACCGTGGTCCACCCACAGCACCGGAATATCCGGTTGCACCTGTGTGCAGAGGTGCAGAATCACCGCTTCATAAGGACGGAAATTCGTCGAGACCAGCGCGCGGCCTTTGGCTTGGGTAACGGCCCAGCGGACGATTTCGAGCGGCGATTGGTTGCGCAACTCAACGTTGGCTTTGGAAATTTGGTCGGGGGTCATTGGATTTGAACAACAAAGTCGCAAAGACTCAAAGAGCTTCGCGCCTTTGCGTCTTCGTTGTTAATTCATTTTCTTGTTTAGAAAGACGCGGTCGCACCAGTCGCCGAAGCGTTCGCCGTTGTTTCGTTCCTTCGCGTAACGCGCGAGCACGGGGCGCAATTCGTTCTCGATGTCGGCGTCCTTGACCACGTCTTTCCAGACGCGATTGAGGCGGGTGCCGGCCACGTCGCTGCCGAGCCAGATTTGGTAACGGCCCGGCGCCTTGCCGACGAACGCAATCTCGGCCAAGTAAGGCCGCGCGCAACCGTTCGGGCAGCCAGTTGAGCGGATGATGATTTCCTGTCCGGCCAACCCGGCTTCAGCGCAGAGTTTTTCTATGCGATCAATCAAGCCGGGCAACATACGTTCGGATTCCGCGAGCGCCAGCCCGCAGGTGGGCAGCGCAGGGCACGCCATCGCTGCTGAATGCAGCACGCTTGCTTGATTCTCGGTTTTCACGCCGTGTTCCGCGAGCAGCGCATTGACACCGGCCTTGTCGGATTCCGCGACGTTCGCCAGAATGACGTTTTGATTTGTCGAGAGGCGAAATTCGATTTTTTGGAATTTTTCCGCGACTTGGCGCAACGCGGCTTTCAAACGGCGGCCCTCCACGTCCTTTACGCGGCCGGTTTCAACGAAGACCGTCAGAAACCATTTACCGTCCGTAGCTTTGTGCCAGCCGTAAAGGTCGCCGGTGCTCGTGAACTTAAAGGGCCGGGCGGGTTCGAGCTTGAAACCGGCGCGTTTCTCAACCTCGGCGCGCGTCCAGTCCACGCCGCGTTCCTGCACGACGTATTTCAGGCGCGCGTGTTTCCGGTCGGTGCGGTCGCCGAAATCGCGGTGAATCGTCAGCACGGCTTTCGTTGCGTCCACGATTTTTTCCGGAGTTACAAATCCGAGCACGTCGGCGAGGCGCGGATAGGTCGCCTCGTTGCCGTGGCTGCGGCCCATGCCGCCGCCAACAGCGAGGTTGTAGCCGGCCAGCCGGCCATTCTCGATGATGGCGATGAAGCCGACGTCGTTCGTGAAAACGTCAGTATCGTTGCTCGGCGGGATGGCAAAGGCCACCTTGAACTTTCGCGGCAGATAGGTTTTGCCGTAAAGCGGGTCCACGAAATCCTTGTTCGCCGGGTCGTCGAGGTTGAGTTGCACGCCTTCAATCCAAATCGAGTGATACGCCTTGGTTTGCGGTTTCAAGACGTCAGCCACGCGCAGGCAATCTGCATAGACCAGTTCGCGTGCCGGCGTGTATGCTGGCGTGGGTGGAGCAAGCGTGTTCCGGCTCACGTCGCCGCACGCCGAGAGCGTCGAGAGCAGCGATTCGTTGACGCTTTTCACCAGCGCGCGAAGGTTGGACTTGGCGATGCCGTGGAACTGGATGGTCTGGCGCGTGGTGACACGCAGGGTGTTATTGCCATATCGGGCCGACAAATCATCGAACGCGCGCCATTGGTTAGCTGTCATCACGCCGCCGGGGATGCGGGTGCGGACCATCATGATGTAATGCTTGCCGGTCTTGCGCAGGTCGCGGTCGTCCTGCTGATAGACGCCGTGAAACTTCAGAAACTCATAGTCGTCCTGGGTGAAATGGTCCGTGCCCGCGTCGGCGATGGTCGCGGCGATGGCGCCCGCGAGCGTCGGGATCGCGGCCTTGATGTCTTCGTTGTGCGTCAATTTAATTGGCGCTGCGGTGCTCATATACGAATAAACAGAATAACCGAGGATGATTGCTTGTTCAAGCGCGGCTTGTAGATGGCCTATTCGCGGGCGCTTTCCGGTGTGGCTTCCAAAGCGAGACGTGGTTCAGCCAGGAGCGCCGGATTCATCCGGCAGCAATCTGCATCCTTCCCGGCGCTGCCGCATAAATGCGGCGTTCCGGTGGCAGCGGCAAATCCGTCTTTTGCGTCAGGTTGCCGGCACATACCGTTGGAGCCCCAGCGTCGCGCCGAACAGGACCAGAAAGGTGAAGCTCAACCAGTGCGGACATGCCGGCGCCACCGCCAACCAGTCCACGAACACAATCCCCGCCAGCAAGCCCGAAACGATTCGCGGGACGTTGACTTCGCTTGGCTGAAAAATGGTTCGTGTGCAATAGGCCACCCACAATACGAGCACGAGCGACAACCAAACATCCGGCAGGCGGTTTTCTCCGGGGTCCATCAGCGCTGCCAGAACAATGGGTGCGGCCAGCAGCGCCAGCGGCCAATAGGGAATCGGTTTGCGGAGACTTTCCTGCTGCGCCACGCACCCCAATCCCGCCACATAAAACCCGAGCGCTGCACCGCACCAAATCGGCCAGCCGTTTACACCAAAGGTGCCCGTTGACCCGGCGATGACATAAACCCAAAACCGGCAAAAGCCCACCAGCCACGGCGAGGCAGTAACGGCTTTGTGCATGGCGTCATAAATCACGATGCAAATCGCCAGCACGACCGCGAGTGCGCCGGTGGTTTTGCCCAAAAGCGTCAGACACAATAGGCCCAGCGCCAGCCACGCCCAGCCCCAGCGCCAGACTGCCGCCAGCGAAATGGCGCCGGACGGGATCGGACGTTCCGGACGGCGGTGCCGGTCAAAGTCCGCGTCGAACGCGTCGTTCAAAAACATTCCGCCGGTGTAAAGCGCGCTGACGCCGACAAACAACAACGGTAATTTGCCATAATTTTCGCCACCGCCCAGCCACCAGCCCGCAAGGCAATTCGACCAAACCGTCGGCAGATTCGATACGCGGCCCAAAACGAGCAGCGTGCGAAGCTGGCGAAAGACGTTTTGATTCATTGCGCAGAGGAAATCAGAAAACTCAGCGGCTGGCGAGTCCGCGCTCGGCCAATCGCCCCAATGTCCAGTCGTATTCCGCCGCGAGTTGCTCGACGACATTGCGCGCCTTCAATTCCGGCGGCAGCACTTCCCAGGTGTAGGTTTCCATTTCGAGGTGGGAACAGAGTTTCGGATTCGCAGCGAGAAAATCCAGTGTGCCAAGCAAATGGTCGTTCGTGTTCTCGAACGGCGGCATGGCGGGGCTGTGCAAGGGAACATGAAAATGGATCCGCCATTCGTCGGATTCGTAATTCGTGATTCGTGATTCGTGATTCGCAAGTGCGTCGGGCAGGTCGCGGAAAAATTGCAGCTTGCCGTTTTCGCCGCGAGCGATGACTTGATGCAGATAAACGTCGTCGGCAAAATTATTCAGCGCGGCCCGGGCTTCCTTTGTCGCGTTGGTCTTCAGCGCAGAACTCAAATGGATTTTGCTGATTTTGATTCCAGCTTGTCGCAACGCGGTAATGGCGTTTTGCGGCTCTTCAAATTCGATTGCGAAATGACAGCAGTCGTAATTGACGCCCAGAAATTCGTCGAGGCGCGGATCGTTTTTATGTTCGGCGCGAAGCTGCTCAAAAAAGGAAATCGTCTCGGCGGAATTTTCGAGCAGGCACAGAGGTTCCGGTTCGAGTCCAAGATGCAATTTTTTCCCGGTGTGTTTGCTTATGTGGGCGATATATTCGATGCACTGCCAAATAATTACACGGATGAATTTCTGCCGGTCGCTAGTTTGGATGAATTCTTTGAACGAACCCGGCAGGGTGCTGACGCTGCCTTCGAGACCGGCGGGCAAGAGTTCCGCGAGCAGCTCGAAAAGCAGGTTGGTGTAAACGAGCCGTTCGGGCGAAGTCCAATCGGGCACATAAACCTGTTCCTTGACGCGCGTGCCGTGGAACCGCCCGTAGGGAAATCCGTTGATGGTGAAAACGTAGCAGGAATTCTTTTCGAGCCAGCGTTGAAATTCTAGAATGTTTTTTTTGTCATATAACTCCATTGCGGCTTGATTGCTCAACCGCAGGCCAATCGCAAACGGCGCGCGGGGACAAACCCGTTCGCGCACGGCAAGCGCATGGGTTTTGAGCGAATCAAAGGTTTCGCGCCACGTCTCGCCGCGATGAACGTTCGTGCAATAGGCGAGGTGGAGGCCGTGATTGAGTCGCATAAGGTCGGCGCGGCAAACCATTTCGCGCGCGTGATAATTTGCCGCAAGACGCGCGTTTGCCAAAGTCAAATTGTGGCTTTGAGCGGGCGTGAGCGGCGTCGAACGTTGTTTGCAAATCCGGCAACAGGCAAGGTTGAAAGGCCGCCAAAATGGCGTGGCACTATCAACCGAGCCGTTTCCGAAGGCCGTCAAGTTGGTTGGTCAACGTTTTCGGCAGTTTGCTGTCAAACCGCGCATAGCTCGCGACGATGTCTTCGACTTCCTTTTTCCAGCCGGCGATGTCCACTTCAAGCAGGTCCCGGAGATTCCCGGCGGGAAGGTCCAGCCCCGACAGGTCGAGCGCATCCGGTGTCGGCAGGTTTCCAATCGGGGTCTTTTGCGCCTTGCCCGTGCCTTCAACGCGTTCGCAAATCCATTTGAGCACGCGGCTGTTGTCGCCGTAGCCGGGCCAGAGCCACCGGCCGCCGCCGTCCTTGCGAAACCAGTTGACGAAATAAATTTTCGGCAGCTTGGCGCGGTCAGTGCGTTGGGCGAACGAAAGCCAGTGCGCAAAGTAATCCCCCATGTGATAACCGCAAAACGGCAGCATGGCGAACGGATCGCGGCGCAACACGCCAGCCCGGCCGAGCGCGGCGGTGGTGGTTTCGGAAGCGCACGCCGAACCCAGGAACACGCCGTGTTCCCAATCGAAGGCTTCGTTCACCAACGGAATCGTGTTTGGACGCCGTCCGCCGAAGAGAATGGCCGAGAGCGGCACGCCTTCGGGATTCTGCCAGTCGGGGTCAATAACCGGACATTGCGACGCAGGTGCGGTGAAACGCGAGTTCGGGTGCGCGGCCTTGCGGCCGGAAGCTGGTGTCCATTCATGGCCTTCCCAGTCAATCGCCTTCGCTGGCGCGGGAATACCGGAATCTTCCCACCACGCCTCGTTCCCCGGCGTGAGCGCGACGTTGGTAAAAATGCTGTTCTTCGCAAAAGTGGCGACTGCGTTCGGGTTTGACCGCATCGAAGTGCCGGGCGCAACGCCAAAAAAACCGCACTCCGGATTGATGGCGTAAAGCCGTCCGTCCCGGCCAATCCGGATCCAGGCAATGTCATCGCCGATGCAAGTCACCTTCCAGCCCGGCACGGCGGGTCGCATCATGGCGAGATTGGTCTTGCCGCAGGCGCTCGGAAACGCGCCGGCGATATAATGTCGTTTCCCTTTTGGCGAAATCAGGCAGAAGAGGAGCATGTGCTCCGCCAGCCAGCCTTCCCTTTTCGCGATGACGGACGCGATGCGCAACGCCAGGCATTTTTTCCCAAGCAGCGCGTTGCCGCCGTAACCGGAACCGAAAGACCAGATCGAAGGCTCCTCGGGAAAATGGACGATGAATTTTTTCTGCGGGTCGGGTTCGCAGGGCCAGGAAACGTCCTTTTGCCCCGGTTGCAGCGGCGCGCCAACCGAGTGCAGGCAGGGAATGAACGCGCCGTCGGCGCCCAGTTTGTCGAGCACGGCCTTGCCCATGCGCGTCATGATGCGCATGTTCACGACCACGTAAGGCGAATCGGTAATTTCAATGCCGACTTTGCAAAGAGGCGAACCGAGCGGGCCCATCGCAAAAGGGATGACAAACATCGTGCGGCCCTTCATGGAACCCTTGAAAAGACCGAGCAACTTCTGCTTCATCTCCGCCGGTTCGGCCCATTGGTTCGTGGGGCCGGCTTCGTTCCTCGTCTTCGAGCAGATGAAAGTGCGGTCCTCCACGCGCGCCACGTCGCTGGAATGCGAGCGGGCGAGGTAGGAGTTGGGGCGTGTCTTTTCGTTTAGCTTTATGAACGTGCCGCTCTTGACCATCAAATCGCACAACGTCTGGTTTTCCTCCGCCGAACCGTCGCACCAATGAATCCGGTCGGGCTGGCAGAGACCTGCGGTTTGCTTCACCCACGCAATGAGATTTTGATTGGTTGTATTCGGAACGTTCTGCATTTTGCTCGTCATACCGCGATCTTCTTTCCTTTCTTGTGTTTTCTGGCAACGGCGCACAGCTTGCCACGGAATTGCCGGTTTGGACAAACTAAAAATTGAAATTAGAAGGATTTCAGGTGGTTTGGAATCGCCGCGCGCCCGATGATGTGTTACAAATAATCGTATGAGTTCGCCAACCGCCACTGGCGGCCTGCGCCGCGACGAAAATGCGCGCTGTCTCGCGCGTTCGGTGATGAATACGCTGGCCGAGGAACCGGCGCTTGAGGCCGTGACGATTGATCGCGCGCACCAGAAGATTTCCGTCGCCACGCTGGGACGGGCCGACGTCGGCAGGCTCGCGGAACGCATCCGCGTTGAATTTGAGGCTGCGCAATCCGCCTCCGCCGAACGCCATTGCCGCCTGCTTGCTGGCGAGAACGATTGCTGGAGTTGCGAGTTCCCGCTGTCCAACCAGGAACGGCAGCGCATCACCGTCAAGCACGACGGGGACAGCACGACCATCGCGCGCGTCACCTGTCCCACCGCGCCGACCTTCTGGCGCTGGCGCGACATGCCGTTTCCCAAGGTGGTCCCGCGCGATGTCGAGTTCCTTGAGCACGTCGAGGCGATTGACGAATGGAAACCGCAGCTTGCCGCCGCAATCCTGTGCGGCATTTTCGGGCTGGCCGGATTTTTTTCGCTTGCGCCGGTCAAGATTTTTGCCTACGCGGCGGCGTATCTCGCGGGCGGTTTTTATCCGGCGGAGGCAGTCTGGGAACGGTTGCGGAAACGCACGATTGACGTGCATTTTCTCATGCTGGTGGTGGCGGCGGGCGCGGCCAGCATCGGCGCGTGGGGAGAAGGCGCGACGCTGTTGTTCCTCTTCTCGCTTTCCGGCGCGCTCGAACATTTTGCCTTGGGGCGGACGCAGAGGGAAATCCGCTCGCTCTTCCGTGAAGCGCCGAAAGTCGCCACCGCGCTGGATGCCCAGGGCAACGAACGCGAAGTCAAAGTGGAACAACTCAAACGCGGAATGCGCCTGCTCATCAAACCCGGCGCGCAATTTCCCGGGGACGGCGAAATCGCCAAAGGCAACAGTGCCGCCGACGAATCGAATCTCACCGGCGAAGCCACGCCTGTCAAAAAAAACATCGGTGACACGGCGCTCGCTGGCACCATCAATCTTTGGGGCGCGGTCGAGGTTCTTGTCACACGACCCGCGGCGGAAAGTTCGCTCCAAAAAATCATCACGCTCATCAAGGAAGCCCAGCAGCGCAAGGCGCCGGCGCAGCAGTTCACCGATAAATTCAGCACCATTTACACCTACCTCGTCATCGCGCTTTCGTTTGCGATGTTTTTTGTCTGGTGGCTCGGTTTCCGGCTCGCGCCGTTTGCATCCGCCATCGAATCGCACAGCGCGTTTTATCGCACGATGACGCTGCTGGTCGTCTCGTCGCCGTGCGCGCTGGTGCTTTCGATTCCGTCCGCCGTGCTGGCGGCCATCGCGTGGGGCGCGCGGCACGGCATCCTGTTCCGCGGCGGCGCGGCGGTGGAAAAACTCGCCGAGATCAACGTCGTCGCCCTCGACAAGACCGGCACGCTCACCACCGGCGAATTGCGTGTGGAAAAAGTCGAAAGCTTCCCGGCCGGCCGCGAAAATGAAATCGCGCGCCTGGCTTACTCGCTCGAAAAACTTTCCACCCATCCGCTCGCCCGCGCGATTACGCGCCACGGGAAGCAGCAGAAAATCGCGCCGCTTGAGTTCAAGCATTTCGAGTCGGTCACCGGCCACGGTTTGCGCGCGCAATGGAACGGCAGCGTTTGTTCGCTTGGCGGGCGCGACTGGTTCGAGCATGGCCGTCATGCGGGCGTGCTCGCGCGCGTCCCCGCGACCGACGCCGGGTTTTCCGAGGTGTGGATTGAGGCGGGCGATTTGCTCGGGCGCGTGATTTTGCGCGACGACATCCGTCCCCAATCGGCGGCGGTCGTGGAAGAATTGCGCGACGAAGGTCTGCGCAGCGTTGTTTTGACCGGCGACCGCAAGGCTGCTGCCGAACATCTGCGCACGGAATTGAAATTGGATGACGTGCGCGCCGAATTGAAACCCGACCAAAAGGTCGCGGCCATCCGCGAATTGAGCGAACAGGGCAAAAAAGTGGCGATGATCGGCGACGGTGTGAACGACGCACCGAGCCTGACGGCGGCGCACATCGGCGTGGCAATGGGCGCGCGGGGTTCCGATGCGGCGCTGGAACAGGCTGACGTGGTGTTGATGCACGACCGGCTGGAGAATTTCCTCGCCGCCTTTCGCCTCAGCCAGCGTGCGCGGCGCATCATCCGGCAGAACCTTGTCATTTCGCTTGGCACGGTGGTTGTCCTGGTGACGTTTGCGATGCTCGGAAAAATTCCGCTGACGATCGGTGTGGTCGGCCACGAAGGCAGCACGGTCGTCGTGGTGATGAACAGTTTGCGATTGCTTTTTGGCGGGCGGAGCAAGGATGCTTGAGCAACCGGCAAAACTGTGAATCTATTTCAGAAATTTGTTTCCGAATATGCGCGGCTTCTGCAAGGCGGCGGGAAACTTCCGCTGGGCAAATTAAAACGCGCCGTGCGCCGGACAAACAAATCACCAGGCGCCCCCAAGGTTCTGATTTTCTCGCCGCACCCGGACGACGATTGCATCGTTGGCGGACTGGCCTTGCGGCTGTTGCGCGAGGCAAAATGGAACGTCATCAACGTGGCTGTGACGCTCGGCAGCAAACGCGAACGTCGCAAGGCGCGGTTGCGCGAATTGCATGATGCCTGCGCGTCGCTCGGATTCGGTTTGGTTGTGCCGAATAAACGTGGCTTGGAACGCATCAATCCCGAAACGCGGAGACGAAACCGCGCGCATTGGCGGGCAGCGGTCAGGGTCGTCGCCCAAATTCTGGCGGAACATCAGCCACGCGTGATTTTTGTCCCACACGAACTTGACGGTCACGAAACGCATATCGGCACGCACTTTCTGGTTTTGGACGCGCTGAAGACTTTACCAGCCGCTTTCAAGTGCCACGTCGTCGAAACGGAATTTTGGGGACAAATGACCGAGCCAAATCTACTGGTTGAATCGAACGCCAAAGACGTGGCTGATCTGGTCGCGGCGCTGGCGTGTCACGCCGGCGAAGTGCGGCGTAACGCGTATCATGCGCGGCTGCCAGCCTGGATGATGGACAACGTGCGGCGCGGCGCGGAATTGGTGGGCGGGCAGGGCGGGGCGGCGCCGGATTTCCCGTTCGCCACGATTTACCGGGTGCGAAAATGGGGGGGCGGGAAGCTTCTGAAAAATTTCGGCGGCGGAAACTTTTTATCGCAATCACAAAACGGGGCCAACTTATTCAGAATTTAAGCGCCTCTCGCCTCCTCAACTTGGTAGGGACGGCGCGCTGCGCCGTCCGTGCCGCGTCCAGCGGCGCAACTGTTCCGCCCACTGCTTCGCGGGCGGGGACATCGCAGCGCGATGTCCCTACCGGAGTCAGGTTCATGGAGAAAGGGCAAATTTATCCGCGTTCATCCGCGTTCATCCGTGGTTAAATTCGTTCGTGAACCGGAAATTCATGCGCGCGGCCATCCAATTGTCGCTTCAAAAGATGCGGCGCAATGAAGGCGGGCCGTTTGGCGCGGTTGTCGTGCGGCGCGGCAAAATCATCGGGCGCGGCTGGAACCGCGTCACCTCCACGAACGATCCGACGGCGCACGCGGAAATCATGGCCATCCGTGAGGCGTGTCGCCGGCTCAAGACCTTCCGGCTGGACGATTGCGAACTCTACGCCAGTTGCGAGCCGTGTCCGATGTGTCTGTCCGCAATTTACTGGGCGCGGATGGAGAAAATCTTTTACGCCAACACGCGGCACGACGCATCGGCGATTGGTTTTGACGACGATTTGATTTATCGCGAGGTGGCACGTCCGGTTTCGCGCCGCAAAATCCCGATGCATCAACTACTGCGCAAGGACGCGCTGAAAGTTTTTACGGAATGGAAGAGCAAGCCGGACAAGATCCGGTATTGATGCGGTCGCCTACCGGTAGTTCTTGTCATCCACCCGGTTGAGGTCAATGCCGTCCTTGAACACACCGACCGTCACGACCGCGAAGGTGAACACGCTTGTTCCGGCCTCCAAATGTCCGCCAAACGCCTTATCAGGATCGGCGAAGGTGATGTGGGCATGGACACGGCCGTCAATCACATAGCCGTTCATGCTGGTAATGTCGGCCGGGCCGGCAGGGTTCTTCACAAAGACATTTTTGGAGGGGAAGGCGCCGTTGCTGACCGTGTGGTAATGATAACTCTTCACCGAGCCGATGCCGGACAGGATGACGGCGTTGCGGACCTTGCATTCTTTCACCATGCGCTCCAAGCCGGCCAGCAGGTTGGCCTGGTTTTTGAAGCGCAGCACCAGGACGCGGTCAAACTGCCCGGTGAGCGCATACACGTCCGGCACTTTATCGCTGTTCGGTTTGGTATCCTCCGCCGGCGTGGTGGCGTTGGTCACTTCGGTGCGGACCGGTTGGGCCGCCGCCAGGTTGACGATGGCCAGAAAACTTAGAACTTGAATCAGTCTGTGCATAAAATGTCTCCTGTTTTGATGGATGTCGGTTGAGTCGGATGAAGGTTAATTCCGGGCCGGGCGAACAACAAGCTTGGAAGATCGTGGCGCGGTTTGGTGGGGCGATAACAGACCGCCGCTACAGTTTGCAACGCGATTCAAGTTTGCCTCGCGCGGGAACTTTTCCCATTGTTGGTGCGTCCGAGTAGTGGGATGAAGAAGAAATTGAAATGGATTTTCGGCGCGCTCGTCGTCATGTTCGCTTTGTTGCAACTGACCAATCCGGCGCGCACGAACCCACCAATCCTGCCGGGACACGATGTGTCGGCCACCAACGCGCCGGCACCGCAAATCGCCGTGTTGCTGCATGCGGCGTGTTACGATTGTCACTCCTACGAAACCAAGTGGCCGTGGTACAGCCGCGTCGCACCGATGTCGTGGCTGATCGCAAACAACGTCAAGGGCGGTCGCGAGCGCGTCAATTTTTCCGACTGGCCGAACGACCACCCGGATTGGGCGGCGCGGCGATGGGAACGCGTGAGCGAAGAATTGGACTACAAGGAAATGCCGCCGGCCAAATATACGTTGATGCACCCGGAAGCGCGCCTCACCGACGACCAGCGCAAGGAATTGATTCAGTGGGCGGACGCGGAAGCGGAGCGATTGAAAGCGGCAGCCACGAACCAATAATCCTAAAAGCACTGTTCAACCACGGATAGACACGGATGAACACGGATTTTTTGGAAGGTGGAATGCAGAAACTCTTTGCGGTGATTTTGACGGTATCCTAAGTTGGTGGCGGCGGTGCCGCCGCACCGCCGTGTGCTGCCGCAGCGGCTCATCCACCAATTTAAAATTAGAGAAATCTCATGTTGCACTACGAACTGATTCCCGCCGTCGAATCTCGCGATGGCAAGACGCGTCCGTTGATGGTAATGCTGCACGGTTTGGGCGACAGCATCGAAGGCTACCGCTGGATGCCGGAGGCGATGCGCCTGCCGTGGCTGAGTTATCTGCTCGTCAACGCGCCGGACGATTACTACGGTGGCTATTCCTGGTTTGATTACCCGGAGAATTACGCGCCCGGTGTGCAGCGCAGCCGCAAATTGCTTTTTGAACTGCTCGACGACCTGCGCGCGAAAGGATTTCCGGCGGAACAAATCACGTTCAGTGGTTTTTCGCAGGGCAGTCTGATGGCCATTGAAATCGGTTTGCGTTATCCGCACCGGCTGGCAGGCATCATCGGCATCAGCGGGTGGGTGTGCGACCCGGAGAAATTGCTGAAAGAGCTTTCGCCCGTGGCGATGCAACAGCGGTTGCTCGTCACGCACGGGACGCTTGATCCGCTCATTCCGTTTGCCATGGCGCGCGGGCAAATCCGCCAGCTTAAAGCCGCCGGGTTGAACGTCGAGTGGCGCGAATTCGTCAAAGTGCACACCATTGCCGAAGATGAAATCGCTGTCGCCCGCGATTTTGTGCGCGCCGGTTATCCTGTCGTGGGAAAATAACCGGCGCGCCGGTCTTCAGCGGGGAAACTGTTCCGCTCGGAGGGACGAGCTATGCAAGTCCCAAAACCAATCCACGAATTAATTCGGGGGCTCGTGTAACTCGCCCCTCCGATTTGTCAAACTTTCACTTTGCGGGTCGCGCCGGGAATCCAGATTTGCTCCGGACGCGGCTCGCCGACGGTGTTCCAGTCCATCGCCCGTTCCACAACCTCGCGCATCTGCGCAAACCACCACGCCGCGCGGGTGGTGTGGCCTTCATGCCGCGCGCCGTTCGCGAGCAGCTTGATGCCGTTGAAACCGAGTTCGAGTTGTTCGTTTGTCGCGTTTGTCATATTGAACCTTTCTTTGCGCGACATTCTGGCAGGCGGGGTTGGACAAAGGCTGTCCAACCCCGAAAATATTCGGGACGTTATACTTCACAAACCCAAAAAAAGTGAAAAACACCAATAAAAACGCACTTTTCAGGCACTTTTGCGACATTGGAAATATTCAGCAAAATAACTGGCTTTACGCGTTTCAGGCTTTTGGGGATGCTCTAATTGTATGGCTGAACCAGAAGTCAAACCGCCAGAGCAAAAGCTCACGCCAAATCAGCAGGCCATTGAAGACCTTTCTTGGGATATTTTATTTTTCAGAACTATTTGGAATTTCTTCGTTCGGGAGGGCAAGATCGTGAAAAATGGCTGGCTCGCGATTGCCGTAATTGTGGGGATTTCTGTTTCCGGTGGAACACGCGGCGATTAAATGACGGCGAGCGATTGGTGTCGGCAATCAAAAATGCCGATGGCAAAAGGCTTGTTTACGCGGAGGCAAAAGCGGCGTAAGATTTAGGCGGAAATGAAATCTGCCAAAAAGAAGCCAATGCGTGCGCCAGATGAACCCGCACGCGGCCTGCTACCAGAGCGGCTTAAATTGAATATGAATTGGAAAGAGGCCATCAAAAAGTCTTTCCAAAAGAAGCGTCCGACGAACGGCTGGCCAATATAATTATGAAAGTAGAAATTTTCAGTCTTTGTGATTTTGCCGCTGCCGATGCAGGCGGAAAATTAACCATCGTCGGAGTTTTCGACTCCATTTGGGCCAGAGAGGTTCCAGCCACTCACGGTCTTTGCGCGCTCGCAATCAGGATTCGATTCGACAGAATTGAGGAAGGTCTGAAAAAATTCAAAGTTTCTTTTGTTGATGCTGATGGAAATCCAGTGATGCCTGCGATGGAGATGCAAATTCAGGTTCAGATTCCTCCACACGTTCAACAAGCCAATGTTCAGGTCGTTTTCTTAATTCCGCAATTAAAGTTACCGAATTTTGGCGAGTATTCAATTGACCTAGCGATTGACAGCAGGCAGGAGGCGTCAACCCCGCTATATTTGCACCAACTGCCGATAATACCGCCGCACCTCCAGACACCAGCACAACTGGGACAGTAGGACTCCATTGCGTTCTTAAAGAATTTGCCGAGATTAACAAACTCCGGTCGCGCATTCTCTCCATGAGGGTGAGTTTCTGGTCGAAAGGAAGGGCGGCGAGACGGTTGCGCGCCCTTAATTTATCAGCTAGAATTTTATTCATCAAGTCGCCCATTTTTCGCTCCTGATATACTTATCGTTGAATTGCTCCCATTTTGCAATCAAATTGTGGCGTTCGAGAATTTGGTTCAGTTTGTTTGCATCAAAGGCTTGATGGTGAACGAACTGTTCGAGGCGTATCAAGTCTTTTCCGCGGCCCGTTTCAAGTGCGATAGCCATCAAGTGTTCAGCACTCATGACCCAAGTTTTGACTTGGCCAACTTCCGTTTCAACGGACTGCATCAAGGCTTCATTATACAACGCATCGTCAGCAGGCAAAAACTGCACTTGCCACCCCTCTATCATAACGTGTGCATTTGTAAGCTTGTATCCGAGCGGTTTCAAATAGTTGAAAATGTGTCCAAGTGAAACAGGAGAATTTTCGGGGATATTCTTAAACGAGATAAAAATATCAATATCGAAAGTAGATGTAGGCTCAATATAAAATGTTGCCGCAATCGCTCCGCCAATGGCGTATTTGCCGATGACTCCAGCTTCCTGCATCTGGTTGATAACCCTCAAAGCGGCTTGAGTTTCTTTCATAAATTTTTCCCGGCAAATAGGATATTCAATTTCCGGAAAGTGTCAAATCTGCACGCTTTGCGCTAACTACATACTCCCGAAAATATTTACAACCGGGATCGCTGGCCCACTGTCAATGATGACCGGACGTGGGCGAAATGAAGCAGGAGGTTCCGTCGTATGTGAATGAAATAACTTCCACATACAAGGTGTCCAGCGCCGTGGCGATTTGCTGCAACAAATTGAGCAAGTCCGGCGGCAACGGAGAAATTTGACCGGTTTGAGGATTAAATTGATTGCCTTCACCAACCAGATAAGTCACCGGCGCGCCGTTTGGCCCGACGAGGGATAGCAGCACGGAATTTTTGAGAACCGCGCACCACCCGCTCGCGTCAATTTCAAACAACGTGCCGCGCACGCCGGCAATGCCGTTGGGAATTTTAACAAAGTACTTGGACGCCGCCGAAAGCTTTTTGACGCTGGCGAAGATGCGGCCCTGCTTTAAATCCAGTTCCGTGTCGCTGACCGTGTCCAGGCCGGTATCCGAGACGGTTAATTTGTCAATGGCCAGTATGGTGTCGCCCGTCATGCGGACCATGTTCTGTTCGACGGAAGGTTTGTAATCAATCATACCGCGAATGTTGGCATCCGGGGCCGGCCCGATCCGGTCGGGCCACGGTGCGGCTTGCGGCATTTCAACGGTCTTACCCAGTACCATGTCCGCAGTGGCGTCGTGACCTGTTTGAATGATGGCCCCCGCGCTGAGTATTTTGCCAACCACAAGTGGATGCCAATTCCCGTCGCCCAGCGAATATCTGGCTTCGCCCTGGAAGCGGACGATGGTGGCGACACCGGGTTTGAGAGTTTGGGCGGAAGCGGCAACGCCCAGCACAAGCATCGTGCCACACATGACTATGGAATGTATGTTTCTCATGATTGCCTTTTAGGAACTGCCGCTTATTTCATGCCACAATAAAAACGGAGGGTCATGCGGGCGTGGACTGTTGCTCATGCCCAAAAATTAAAAAAACCGACAAATGCCTTGTTTTCTTTTAGGTCGTTCCGTTATTGTTGGCATTCTTTAGAAAACACCCTGTGGCCGAATCCGCTGGAAAGAGGCCCGTCAATACTTATCGGGCAAAAAAGCTGGGCTGACACTGTGTACTACTTGGGCAATCTGATTATTCAGAGGGGGCTGCTTGTTCCCGCCGGAGCCATGCTGATGATTTTGCCAACTGTTTGGAAACTTGACAGCAAGGATTTGGTCTTCGTATTGGCGACCCTAACCGTTGCGAAACAAAACCTGCTCTTTGAATGCTTGCAGGAGTTTGACTTGTTGAGGAAATCCACGCTCCACGTGCCCGCGTTCTCATTTGAAAAGGCCGCGCAACCAGTGGGCTTTGCGCTTTCCTGACAGCCCCTTTCGGTTACAAAACCGTTGATTATACCACTCACGCGTCGGCGATTCAACGTGGCCGTCGCAAAACTCCACGTTCGCTTTGCCAGCCACGAAGTGTTTCGGTTAAGTAACTTTCTCTTCCAACCAGCGAGAAAGTCCTGCATCTATCACCAAATCTGCGAGCCGTTGCGGTGGAATCAAATCAACGCAGTCAGGAATATCAGTTGCATCCAACAAATCTTTCGCAGGTGAATGAACCACAAAAAACATTTTATTGTAATCGCTTGGGGCGTCATCGGGGAAAAATTGGGTGACGGATTCCATCAAATCTTTCAAAGATGCCTGTGACTTGACCTGAACGAGATATTTGTCTTGTGTGATTGGCTCTCGCAATTCCAAATCGTAGCCTTTCACTTGTTGGCCAAGAATGCTGATGCGAATCCAGCCAGTGTCGCGGAAAACTAAATCCACAAGCGTCTCGTAGTCTTTCCAGTGAAGTTGTTCAATCGCGCTTTTCGCCGCAACCGCCAGACGGTCGCGATGAGCCCATATTTCAAGGGCGTGTGGACTTCTATCGCCAGCTAAAACTCGCTGCAACAAAGCTCCCTCGCGGACTCGACAGACGGTGCCTCGAAAACCTTGTAACTGCGCCAATTTTCCGGGCAACTCGGCTGTAACGAGCAATTGTTCCTTCAAAGATTTGTCAGACCAGACACCTTGAACTCGGCGGAATTTTGAAGTTTCGTCCTGCTCGACACCGCTAGGAGCAAGGCGCGCCCACCACAATTTCGCTCCGTGAAAAGTTATCCAAATATCTTCGGGCGTTGACTGTGAAATATCCCGGAGCCGATTTAAGTCTGTGGTGGCAACCTGTGGCTTTTCGGCGTGCTCAACTCGGAGTTGCTGTTCAATTTCTGTCCATCGCCCCGTATTGATGTCTGCGAGAATTTGTTTGGGCCAGCCGATTCGGAGCAACGAGCGAGAAATGGAATCTTCTTCCCAGCATCCGCCGCGACCAAGCTTGATATAATATGCGTTGTTAAATGTAATTTCCTTTTTCATTGATATTTCCCATTTGATTTCTTGCCAACGAACATTTGTCCTTGCTTTGCGGCGACCAAATGCTTGCAGATTTGTCGTGTAATCTGGTTTGATTGCATGGAAGACGACTACCTTTAGAGAGTGTCTGTGTCAAATGGCAAATTGCACGTTTGAGGCGTGCAAGAATCTGTTTCAACACAGTTCAAGAAAAAATTGCGGGCGTTGCGAAAAGCACGCGGCTGGACGCAGGAAGTCGCCGCAGAAAAATGTGGCGTCGGCTACAAGCTTTTTCAGCTTTACGAATTGGGCATCAAACAGAATCCCGGACTGTTGACGCTAGGGAAAATCGCTCACGGCTTTGGCTTGGACGTTTCCGAATTACTCACCCCGGATTTGCCCAAAGCGCGGATGCCGGCCAGAAAAGCTCGAAGGCGAAAAGCCTAGTTGGTTGGCATTTATTTTCGCATACTCCACAAGAGAATTGCAATTGCTAGCAATTGGAATGCAATTATGAAGCAGTTTGCGGAATGCGAGTGGAATTTTTCTGACAGTGCCAGAGTGCCGGATGAGGAACTTGTGGCGTGCTGCCATTGGGAATATGCCCGCGAATCGGCTTTCATCCGTGACGTGGTTCAAAATCTAAAGGATGTTGACCAAGGCAAGGGAAGTCGGAAACCTTTGGACGCTGCCAACCGGGATTTGACGCGGTTTTATTCCATCGGCACACCTGCGCACTTGGTTTATCACCCAAAATTTCCGAAGCCTTGGCAATCGTTGTTTAAAAAAGAGCGAGCAAGACTAACGGCAAATTTCAAACCGGAAATTCCAGTGCCGGAAAAAATTCCGGCCTTTCAAATCACTGGCAACTATTCCATAGCAAGCCAGTTGTTTAACGAGGCGAAGAGGGTTCACGAAGCGCGTCAAGCGATGTGGCGGCGTCTTTCGGAGATTGACCGGGGCGCGGCTAATTTGAAGGAAGCAGCCGATTTGAGGAAACAACTGGCCGCGCCGCTGCCGTCTCAAATTGTGTGCGGCGGCGGCGGCGTGGGTTCTTTCATTGCGCAGATGAATTGGCAGGACTTCACCGACAATGAAATTGTTGCAGCGTTCAAGCGGTGGATTGTTGGCATAAAACGACCCATCGGGCAGCGGAATAAAAAAGGGCACAAGTTGAACGATTGGCGAGTGATGTTGGACAGGCTCGCCATCATGCGGCTTCTTCATCACGCCACACTCAATGAAATGCCTGAAAAGTTCCCGGACGCGTGGAAGCGATACGGGGAACGCAAGGCGGTTACAGAAAACCAGAAGGATTACGGAGGCGTGGACTGGTATCGTGAAAGTAAAAACGCGAAACGCGATTTTCACCGGCTCTTTCCATTTCTTCCCAAAAGCGAGTTGCCATCGTCTTGGCGCACCAAAGGCGGACGTAGGTAAGCAACAAATCGCCACTCATTTTCCGCCCGTTTTTCCGTCTCACGCCATGCCGCAAAATTCGCGGCGTGAGCAGTTGGCAGAACAAAAAATTCAACGTGGCGTCCACCGTCCACGCGGCGAGGGATAAATTTACGCTGGCACGCTGCCGGGAAATTTTGGGGGATGACTGCTCCGAATCCGACGGGGAATTGGAACTATTGCGCGACCAGCTTTGCGCACTCGCTCACGTGGTCGTTGAAACCGTTTGTCGCCAGCCGCGCGAGGATGTTGCGCCGCGTCCTCTAAACGATGCAGGGCGCGTTTTTAGCAATGGGGCAGGAGAAAGTCCTCAACCGAGTTTTTCCCACGTTTTAGCGACGCTGCCGGAGGAAGAGCGTTACGCCCTCGAAGAACGAGCCGGAATACATGAGGACAGCGGCCTTGACCGCAGCGCGGCGGAATGCGCGGCGTTTTCTGAATTTTGGCGGAAAAAACATCGGACGTGACGCATGGACATCAGTTGCTCGAAAAAGACGTTGCTAGCAACGCGGTTGCAACGCAATCGCACCGCTGCTAGCAGCACGGTTGCAACTGAGTCGCCAACTGCTAACAGCGATGAAACAGTGATATTCGTCAGGCGCGGTAACCAGAAAAAAATTAGCTTTTCTGAACTGGAAATTTAGCGCAAACTTAAATAACATGAACCGCGCCGTCATCTACTGCCGCGTGTCCACCGAAGAGCAGGTGGAGAATTTCAGCTTGGCTACACAACAAAAGGCGTGCCGAGATTTTTGCGCCCGAAACAGCTTCGACGTGGATAAAGTTTTCGTGGAGGAAGGCGAGTCGGCCAAAACCACGCAACGGACTCAATTTCAAAGGATGCTCACCTATTGCCGGGAGAACAAAGGCCGTGTGAAGTGGGTTGTGGTGTATGCCGTCAACCGTTTCGCCAGAAGTTCTCACGACCATTTGCAAACGAGAGTTTTTCTGGCCGCGCTGGGCGTGAGTTTGCGGAGCGTGACAGAGCAGTTTGATGAAAGTTCGCAGGGCAAGCTCATGGAAAGCATTTTGGCGTCCTTCGCTCAATTCGACAACGATGTGCGAGCCGAGCGCACGGTTGCCGGAATGAAGGCAGCAATTCAATCTGGCAAATGGACGTTCAGATCAACGCTTGGGTATCTCAAAGGCGACCGTAGGCCGGGCAGCCCAAGCTTGATTCACGACCCTGAACGTGCGCCACTGATTCGGCAAGCATTTGAAATGTATGCGACCGGATTGCATACCAAGCAGAAGGTGCTCGAAATGATAAATGCGGCAGGCCTGCGAACGGTCAAAGGCGCAAAGGTGTCCCAGCAGACTTTTGAGCAAATGCTGCGCAAGCCGGTTTATGCGGGCTGGCTGGTCGTGGACGGTTGGGGCGAGCGCACGCGGGGAGATTTTGAGCCGCTGGTGAGTCAGGAACTTTTCGACTGCGTGCAAGCCGTGTTGAGCGGCAAACGGATGAGCGTGATGCCGCGCCTACGCAGCCATCCCGATTTTCCACTTCGGCATTTCGTGAAGTGTGGAAGCTGCGGCAGCCCGTTGACCGGATGTTACACCAAAGGACGGACAAAGCGTTACCCATACTACTACTGCCAAAACAATAAATGCCAAGGCAAAGTTCGCGTTGGCAAACTGGAATTGGAACGCGGATTTGTAGCGTTTTTGGAGCGGATGCAGCCGAAGTCGCAATACGTGAAACTTTTCAACGCGATTGTTTTGGACGTATGGAAGGAAAAGCAGGCGCAGAATCTCACGTTGAACGTCACTTTGAAAAATCACATTGAGGGTTTGAACGAGCGCAAGGAGCGGCTCGAAGAAACCTTCATTTACGAAAAGACGATTGACCGCGAAACCTACCAGCGGCAACTCGACAAACTCAACGAGCAAATCGTGCTGGCCGAAATGCAGGAACGGGAAGCCAAGCTCGAAAGCTACGACGTGGAAGCGGTGCTCAATTTCGCGGAGCACGTCATTTTGAACGCAGCGCGGCTGTGGACGGAGCTTGCGAGCGACGCGAAGCAGCGGTTGCAAAAGGTGCTTTTTCCGCAGGGCGTCAGTTTTGCGGATGGGATTTACAAAACCGCAGAAACGTGCTTGTTTTTCAAGCTGTTGCAGGAATCTGAAGGCGAAAAAACTGGTTTGGCGACCCTACCGGGAATCGAACCCGGTTTTAGTTATTCGCATTATTTCGCCAAAGCGTTGCATTAACCAGTAATAACAAGGGTTATATGGCGATTTTATTTAGCTTGCAGGATGCTGTCATAACGAAGATTTGCGAACATTGTTTGTCTGGAATTGTCTGGAAGCACATCTTTGATAACTCCCCACCGATGAGGTTTGCTGGCACTTTTGGGGTAACGGTTTTGGTTTTGCCTTCAACGAGTATCCAATTCAAATGCGCCAATGTCGCTGCCGTCTCCACCAACTGCATTTGAAATTGAAGGATAATTATGCGGACGATGATGGCCGCGCTGGTCGGTGTGAATTCCAAAACAGTTGCCCTGATCAATTGCCGGACTTCCAGGCAATAGGGCGTGCGTAGGCGTAAAACCACCATTCATTTGCAACGGGCCAAGAAGTGGGTTTATTGGATTAGCATTGCTGCCAACTTGGTCAGCGTTAATGCCGTTTGTGAAGCCAATGCTGCCGTCTGCCATGCCAATTAAATTAAATCTTCCAAAAGCAAAACCACCGGCGAGATCAAAACCGGCACCATTAAAACCAGCATTACCTATCGTTTCATCAGCGTTTGTTCCACCTGCGCCTCCAATGCTTGCCATATTGAGCGCAACCAATGTGTTACGCATGACAACGTTTGTTTCGCTGGCATCATTCAAGACGCCTCCGCCATAACCGCCCTGCCCTCCAGTGGCCGGAGAAAGAGCGTTGTTGTTATTGCCGCCGTTGCCTCCTGCACCGGCTTCATTGAGCGCAATCGTGGATGAAAGTATGTTCAACAATTCCGCATTGTAAATTCCACCACCGTTTCCACCATCGCCTCCTGTGCCGGCGCTTTCAACCCATCCACTACCGCCAATTCCACCAGTTCCGCAAAAATTGCCGCTAACTGTGCAAGTGTTAAGATTCAAAATTCCGCCGTTAAAAATGCCCGCTCCATCGCCACCCGCGCCCCCGTTTCCGCCGGAGCCGCCATTTCCACTATTGTTGGCATTAACAGTGGAAAAATTTAATTCAATTTCGCCGACATTGCAGATGCCCCCTCCGCTGCCGCCCGTGCCGCCTGGTCCTGCTGGTGTGCCTACGGTAATCCAGCCCGATGGAGAACCGCCATCTGTGCCTTGTCCGCCGGAATTGCTGCCGATGATGCAGTTATTCAAAGTCATTTTTCCAGAATTGAAAATTCCACCGCCATTCCCACCGTTGCCGCCATTACCGGCAAGCCCATCCGTTCCTGTGCCACAGATGTTTTCGGTAACGACGCAATTGTCCATTGTCAGCGTCCCGTTGTTGTAAATTCCACCACCGTCACCGCCATTTGCTCCGCCGCCAAATGAATAGCCGCCATTGCCACTTGAGTTTCCGATTACGATGCAATTTTTGAGAACTAAAGTTCCGTTATTGTAAATTGCTCCGCCGGATTCGCCGTCTGCAAATGATCCGTTTCCGGGCGCAGTGCCGCCCTTGATAACCAGATTTTCGAGCGTCAACCGGGCAGGCAATAAAACTTGAAATACCCGATCACCTAAACCCGTTGCATCAATCGTCACGTTTGGCACTGCGCTTATGATGGTTAAATTGCCGCGTGTGATGTCCAAATCGCCTGTGCGGGCGTTGGTTTCATCCGCACCGGGAATGGTCAGCCGAAAAGTCCATTGGTTGTTGTTTCGGCGTTGACTAAATGGTTGACCGAGAATGATCGTATTATTTCCGCCAATTCGGTTCGCAGCAATAATTGCTCCGCGCAGGTTGCTAATCCGAACACCATCGTTCGTGTCGGTGACAAAGAAAACAAGTCCCTGTGCGCGAGGCGCAACAAAAAATGCGGTGGAAGCGGTCAACAGAATGAGGCCGCGCGTCAAATTTTTTAAGGTTATCATTGTCTTTTTGAGTCTGCTGTTAGCTGCCGATATTTGCAAATTATATTACATCAATTTCAAAGCCTTGAAAACGGAACGCGTTGCGAATGTTCTCAACTATTCTGTCGCGATCTGCTTCGGTAACGGGCTGCATTTCGTGTGGCGAATCCCATTTTTCAATTGACGTTTTGTAAACGCCCATTCCAGCAGTCCCTGTTAAAACTTCTGAATCCACGAACATTTTTTTCTCTCCTTCGCGATAACAAAGCCCTGTTCGTCCGAGCACTTCAACGGAAAAACCGTCGGAACTCACATAAAGATTGGGTTTCGGTGTGGTGAACATATTATTATGGCAAATCAATTACAGAGCCGTCAGGCATGACAACGTGATAGATGATTCTGTTCACATTTGGATTATTGATAAGAACCTGATATTCGTCGCGCCAGATGCTTTCAAGGTAAAGTCCTCTAGCACTTTGAAAAACATGAACGTCGCCTGATGCAGTGCTGGCGAAGTTTTGTGACAGTTGAACCCATTGAGGTTTAGCTTGCGCCCACGGAATGCCTTGCGTGGTTTCAGCCAATGTTTGACCAGCACTGGTGTCGCCGAGAATGATGCCGTTGTTTGCGTTTGCAAAGTTCTGGGCAGCCCCTTCAGCAATGCGGCCACCAGACCAGAAAACAGGTGCTTCTTCCGTGGCTACCGTTGTCGAACCAAGCGCAGCTTCTTCTACCTCCAATGAAGCTCCATCTGTTGGCAAGGCCAATGCTAATGAACCCACAAATGCTCCTGCTTGCAAAGACTGTTGGAACGCATCGCCAACGTCTAATTGATTTCCAGTTAGATCTGTTCCGTTTATCGCTGATGACGCTAAATTGGCTGCGCCCAATGTCACGAAATTCACAAAGTCAGCCAGAAAATTTTGAACCTCTGTTTCTTCCGGCGTGGGCGCATTAAACCAAGAGGCTGCCGCCAAAGCATCGCTCACTGCTCCCAATCCAAAGGGATCAACTAGACTGACGGGATTTCCGTTTGCGTAAGCATAGAAGTTCAAGCCTCCTGAAAATCCTGACGGGTCTGCACCGATGAAACGGCACAAATACGGATTGTAATTCCGCGCCCGCATATAAAGCAGACCGTTGGGGTCTGTTTGGACGCCATATTTGCCATTGAACAAGAATGGCGTGTCGCTCGTTCCTGCGCGATAGGTCGTAAGTCCGTATGCGCTGTATTCGATGCGGTCGGTGACATTTCCATTATCGTCCGTCAAGGCAACTGTGCTGCCGCGATAATCATAAATGTAGGCGCGCGTGTTCGTCGCCGTTGCTGTCTCGGTTACTTGGTAAAGCAACCCAACGCCATAAATGTAATAATTGGTGACGCCATTTTTTATACGCATGAGAACTTGCGGAAGTTTTGTGTTGGGATTAACAACATAAGCTTCCGAATTAGTGCCATAAGTGATGCCAACTCGATTTCCGGCAGGGTCGTAGGCATTGGTGACGCCGCCTGCGTTCATCAAGCGGTTGCGCGCGTCAAACGTGTAGGTTGCAAATGTGTCATTGGTTAGTGGGGCGCTGGTCAGATTACCATTCAAGTCAACGCTAACGGATTGGGAGTTAGTCCCCATGCTTGGGCCTTGGAATTTCAGAAGCCGGTTGTCGTCATCATAAGTCATCGTCCGTGTCGCCACGATTGCGACGTGAGGCAGCGGTGTGGAAAATTCCCACTGCGCCCGCGCTGCTCCATCCCAATTGAATTTGAACCATGCAATCGGAAAACCAATCGCCGTCGTTTCGAGAATGTTTGTTGTCTGGCCTGCGGCGTCGTAGCCGATGGTGCGCTGCGTTCCATTGGGGCGCGAGATGCCTGTCAGGTGTCCGGCCAAATCGTAAGTGATTGCGGTTTTGCGTCCCGCCCAATCCGTTACATTTGTCATGTGGTTGTTGCTGTCAAAGGCGTAATAAACATTTTTGCCATTCGGATAAACAAGGTTGGTCACATTGCCGTTTGCGTCATAGTGATACTGAATAAGGTTTCCAAAAACGTCGCGGAAACTGGAAGGGCGATTGTAAGCATCGTATGTCCAGGTGTTGGTGAAGCCGTTTTCGGTCACGCTTGTAATGTTGTTGTTGGCATCGGAGTTGTAAGTTGTCGTGCCTACATTGTCTGCACGGCTGCTCAAACGTCCTTTGGCGTCGTAATTGCAGGTCGTCGTCTGGCCTGCGGCGTCTTTCATGGAAGCGGGCAAGCCTTGATGGTTGAAGGCCAGCGCGGTGCTGTGACCAAGCGGCGTAGTCGTGTTGGTCAACCGATTCGCCCCGTCAAACTGGAATTGCCAGACTTTGCCATTGCGGTTGGTTAAAATGATTTGATTACCCGCACCGTCATAACCGCGTGAGATGATGTGTCCCGCTCCATCGGTAAGCTTTATCAACTTGCCGCGCGCGTCCCATTGTTGCCTTGTCACTTCGCCAGCCGCATTTGTGGTGGCGAGTGTGTGGCCGTCAGCGTCATAACCGAGATTCGCCGTTTGTGACAACGGATCAATCTCGGCAATTAAACGTCCGGCAATGTCATTTGTGAATTGCATCACCTTTTGAAGCGGGTCGAGTGTCCGCGTCAACCAGTCGCGGTTGTCATAATTATTGGTAGTGATTGGCGTTCCTTGCGGCATGGCCGGAAGTTTCACAGCCAGTAATCTGCCTGTGGCACTCCAAGTATTGGTCGTGCTGAATCCGCGCGCGTCGGTTGTGCCCGATACGTTACCAACGGCGTCATACGCAATTCGAGCAGTGAGATTCGTTGGCGCGATACTGTTGGTGAGTTGACGGCGCAAATTGTATTGGAAGCCGGTCGCAAAACCGCGAGCGTCGGTATGATTAGTCACGTCGCCCAAAGCGTTGTTCACAAAACTTTCACTACCGAGACTATTCGGATAGGTGATGCTGTTTAACACGCCATTGGCATCATATCCGTAGGTGGTTGTCCCGCCGGAGTCGGTGCGACTGGCCAATGTGCCGTCACTATTAAAAGAACAATTGACAAAATCGCCTGCACCGTTGGTTTGGCCTGTCAGAGAAAACTGCGTGTTGTATCCGAATGTTTTTGCATTGCTGCGCGCGTCCACCGCACTGATCAAATTATTCTGGTTATCATAAATAAGTTGATTACTGAAATTCAGCGGGTCAATGATTTGTATTAGATTGTTCTGGCCGTCATAGACAAACTGATTCGTTTCGCCGAGCGGTGAAATCGTCATGACAATATGGTCTTGGCCGTCGTAAAACTTTTGCGTCAAATTGCCTAAAGCGTCCTGCTGGCCAGTAAGACGGGTTTTGTCGTCGTAAAAATAACTTTGCTGTCCGCCAGCGGGGTCTTGCGAGACGGTTTGCCAACCCAACCAAAAGATTTTCCATGTTTTGTTGGGGTCGCCCTGGGTCAATTGCGTTGCGACTCGGCCAAACCCGTTAAAGATGTTGCTGGCTACCAACTGGCTGTTCGCGTTGAACGTCGCTGTAATTTGATGATTCGTATCGTATAGGAATTTGTTCGTCTTGCTTTCAGGGTCGGTGACGGAAGCCAGATCATTGCTGCTGCTGTAACCCAAACCAATCGTGCGTCCTGTGCTGTCAGCCACGGAAGTTAGATGCTTCGGACTCGTGGTGCTGTAAGTGTAAGTAAGCGTCCGGCTTTTCCAATCCGTAACGCTAGTCACCCAATTGCTAGAATTGTAAGCCAGTTTCAGCGACTGATTATATTGGTCAACGATGTTTGTTCCCCAACCCGCCGCATTAAATTTGAACGTGCGTCCATGCCGTTCTTGTAGGGTATAAGCTGAACCGCTCTGCGTCAGCGTCATGGTGTTATTGGCAGGCGGCGTGAAGCTGCCGTCCGGCTGTTTGATAAATTGAATCGTGTCTTTGCCAAGAGTTACAGACACGGCTTTGGCGGTAAGCTGGTCAATTCCCCATTTGGCAATCAATGCCGTAGTCTCCCAATTTCTTGGGTCGGGCTGGTCGCCATTGTAAAATCCATTGGCGGCGGTTATTGCCACCATCATCGCTGCCATTTGTGCGGGCGTGGTGCTGCCCAAACCAGCTTGCGGAGAACTGACAGTTGCCGCATTGAGATAGTAATTATGAATCCAACCGGGGGCGATTCCAGCAAGATTACTGTTGCGTCGGCTGCTGCTGTAATAGCGGGAAAAACTTAAGCCGCGCGGCTCGGTCTGACCCAAAGACAGATCGGTTGCCTGCACTTGAAACGTGCCATCCGCCATGTTCACCGGGTCTGCGCCGGTGATGTTGGGAACGGACACCGGCGACGAACTAAAATAGAGTGGTTGCGAATACGCGGAATAATCAATCCACGTTGGACTAACGGTTGCGGTTGGGTCAGAAACGTAACCGCCATTGTGAACGCCGCTGCTATCGCCAATCAACATACTGACGCCGCCGTTGGGATTACGCACGAGTAGCCCGTAACCAGACCAACTGCCAGAACCGGCAAGTTGTGTCAGTCCATTCTGCGGTAGTAAAACACTGTTGCCTTGACTACAAAACCCGCCAATGCTGCTCAAGCTGCCTGCACTATAATTGACTAATTTACCGGAAATTGCTGACCAATTTGTGCTGTTAGCGAGATAAACTGCCTGATGATTAGTGTTGGCAAGTTCCAAAATTTTAATCGTCGAAGCGCCAACTAAATTGGTCGCCTGTAACTGCTCAATCAATCCGTGTTCCATCGCGCTGCCAAAATAACAGACTTCATCCATCCAGCGGACTGAGTGATTATCGTTTTGATTGGAACTGGAAATTGAAGCCACGGTCGCCATGTAAATATCCACATAATAACCATAGCCGGTTTCCTGGCTCATGCGCCCGATACGGTGATAAAACATCGGGCAGACGCCAATTTTTTGCGCTAGTATCTTCTCAATGGCTTCGACTTGCATCTGCCAGTTGAGTCCCATGATGTTCAAGGTTTCACTGACTACCTGCCGCGATGTGTCTGCCAATCCCTGCTGCCGGTAAGCGTCAAGTTGCCTTTGCCGTTCTTGCAACCAACCCCAATCGGGTTCATACGCATACAAAATGGCATAGGTGGCATTGGCGTTTTCATATCCTTTTGACGAGGATTCCCACGGCTGTCCAGCCCCGCCGGGAATAAATGTGTTTGAGGTAGTATTCCAACCGCTTTGGAAGCCGGGATAATAAGTGGTGATTGTGACATTAAACTGGCCGCTGCCGCCGCCGCTGCTTTTTGTCGCCAGCAAAGTATCCTCCTGCCAAAGCTGCGCTGAACCGCTTGAACTCACGGTTAATGACAGTCGCTGGCCCTGCAACTGTGGCGAGAACCATTGGTAATTCGTGCCAAGATAACTTATAGCAAATGTTGCCATCATATTAGTCGGCTCATTGACCCAAGTGATAACCGGCATCGTGCCGTTCATATTTGTCGGCGCGAATACAAGGTTTGCGCTCAATGTTGTATTCGTCGAAGGAACAATGTATGACCCGCCCAGAATCTGTTCCACGCTGGCGTTGGGATTACTGCTTTGAATGTAATTAAGAAGATTGGTCGTGTAACCGGCCAGTGTGCCGCGCAAAACAGATTCGGTCAAATTAGTCGAATAGAAGTTGGTTGCAGAGTTGCCAACATCAAGTCCTCCGGCAGCGTTTGTTATTCCACTGGTGCTAAAGCCCATTGCCGTCGGTAAATCAACGCCTGAAATCCGCTCCGTGACTTTGAAGGCCGGGTCGAGGCTGTAATTCGTTCCTCCGACCGTCACCGTGACCCAAACGCGCTGCATCGCATACAAGTTATTTCCCCAATTGTATGCGGTAATCGGATAGCCGCGCAGCGACCTGAAAAGATAATCCAAATAGCCTGTCGTCGCCAACCAATTGCTGTTCGTCAAATCCAAATTAAGCCAATGGTGAATATCGCGGTCGCTCCCGTCTGTGCTGTCGTAGGGCAGCACCATCCAGCCGAATTGATAACCAGCATCGCTGTATCCGGCTGCTCGCAATAACGCGACGAGCAAGGCGCATTGGTCAAAGTCGTTGCCGCTCTTTTCCAGCAACGTCATTTGCGCGCCTTTCTTTGAGCCGAAATAAAGAACGTGGCGGATATGGTCGTGAACGTAGTTGTAAATTTTCAACGGATCATCCTGCATCCCGTCCGCCAATGCCTGAATTTCAGGTGTGATAACTTCAGCGATGATTGGCGGTGTCGGCGGAGTCATCGGCTGGAAATTCGCCTGCACCTGCACCATCGGAGTTGGATCGGGGGCTGCACTATTAGTAAGTCCTGAAGCGATGATGCCATCTATGGAGAACCATTCCGTATTAGTGTTAATGACTTCATCCTGCGCACGACAAATTGTTGCCGCCGCAAGAAATCCTAAAGTTAAAAAAAGTGATGTTTTCATTTTTTGTTCCTCTTGTGATTATTGTGAAACTGAAAGCACGTTGCCCTCGGCGTCCAAACTTACCGAACCAGTTTTCACGCCCGATATTCCTTCTAGCCAGTCTGCCGAATCGTAGGTATAGTTCAAACGCGAACTTGAGCCGTTGTTGTTTGCCAATGGATTGAGGCCAAGCAACACCTCCCATGCGTCGGAAATTCCGTCGCCACTGGTGTCGGCGACATTCGGGTTGGTTTTTGAAACAAGACGCTCATAAGCATCTGTAAGTCCGTCACCATCAGTATCTTGTGGCGTTCCAAGTATCAAGAAACATGCGGTGTTCGGCAGATTGGTAAGGGTGTAAACATTTCCGTGGAAACCCTGTCCCATCCACGCCCAAGCCTTGTTCGTGTCGCTGGAGAAATCCAGAATTGAATTGGCGAAGACATCATACGGAACATTATTTGAGCCACCCTGAATTGTGAACGTCAGGGACATCCCGCCGCTGGTAACGCTGGCGGTCACATTTGTAATCCAGATGTTTGTGCTGTTGACGGCGGACACCGAGCCGACAAGCTGCAAACCGCCTTGGCCGGTGATGGCGTCATAGTAGCTTTGCGAACTGGACGGATTGGAAGGGGCGGAAACCATGTTGAACATGGCCATGTTCCACGGACTGATTTCGTAATAGGTGTAATTCCAGGTGAAGATGGTCTGAACGTCATTGGAGCTTAACGGGTAGCTGTAAGTCGCAACCGAATTGAACAGGCCGTTGGCTTGGTATAGCCCCGTCTCATCCGCGCCAATGAAGAATCCGTTTGTCAGCACATCCGGGCCGGGATAAATCGTCACGCCGGGGCCATTGGTTATCAACACGCCGTCCAGATACAAGGCCGTGTTCGTCGCTGAATAGGTCAACGCAACAAAATGGAAATAATTGGTTGTCCAAGAAATCGGGGCGGAAAGATAGGTCGTGAGGCTGCTCGACAAGTCATTCGTCTGCGCGGAGAAGTAGATGTTCTGGCCGACATCATCCACATAAATGCTCCAAAGACCGTAACTAGAATCAGGCGTGTATGCGCCGACTTCAAACAGGCGTCCATATTCGCCCGGCCCCGTTCCGCCCGCATTCGTGGATGACCAGTCACCGGGGGCATACCAAAAAGTTACGGAGCCAGAATCGAGAGTCAGGTTCGTGGTTCCATCATTTTCATAGACGTTGTATTGCAACCAAGCCGGAACATTGGTGTCCACCACCAGCGATCTGCCGTTGCCAAGCATGGCGAAATTTAGATTGGTAAACCCGATGGGGTAGTAGCCCAAATCGCTCGTCCAATTTGTGTGGTCATTGAAAGACCACGAATCTAGCGGCGTATTGGTGGGGCCGCCTTTCCAACCGGGTGGAAGAAATTGGGCATAAGCCGCCCCTGCCAGAGAACAGAGGAGAATTACAGGGGCTATTAGCCGGATTAACTGATAGTTCAATTTAATGTGATTAACAGTTTTCATAGATTCACCTTTTGGAAGTTGGCTCCCCTTTTGCGCCCGCAGCGTGGCTGGAATTGCCCGATTCATCTGGCCTTAAAATCTTGCGGCATGAGTCCCCATTCCGTCCAGATGTTTTTCTGTGACGTTTGGGAAACAGGCTGGTGTTTAGTTTGAGCCGTTGTCTGCCGTTGTCAACCCTTTTTCGCCATGAGTTCATTTCTTTGCTCTGGCAGCCTATATGAGTGGCAAAGAAAAACCTCCGATACAACATTCGCATGTCCGATGAGCAGCGGGCGGAACTGGAAGAAATGTGCCGTCGGCGCGGACGGCCATTGAGCTTCCAAGTGGAACATCTGATTGCCTTGGCCAAGCTCGTAATTAAATTTTGCGATGGCAACGATGATCTGGAAATTGTGCAAGAACGCCTGGCCGCTGCCAAAAAGCGTTTGCCAAAGAAAGGCAGTTGAACCGTAGCTGAAGCATTTCGCGCACGCTTTTCCAAAAAGT
The DNA here is from genome assembly GCA_963842445.1 of uncultured Verrucomicrobiae bacterium. Taxonomy (GTDB): domain Bacteria; phylum Verrucomicrobiota; class Verrucomicrobiia; order Limisphaerales; family UBA11358; genus UBA11358. The sequence continues at coordinate 192,333 of CAWJHF010000001.1, forward strand.
TCGCTCCCCAATTAAATTGTTGGAATGGGTTGGTCATGCCGTTGCGGTTTCTTCGACGAGGGAAAGAATGCGGGAAAGGAAATCTTGCGTGTCAAACGGCTTCTCAATGAAATCCGCCGCGCCTAATTCAAAAGCGCGCTGAATGTTTTCCATCGTGGGACGGCCAGACACAAAACAAATCGGCGTGTCCTTTACATGAGGGATTTTCCGCAACCGCTGGTAAATGACGAAGCCGTTAGCTCCGGGCAATTCTACGTCAAGGGTGATCAAGTCGAACGCCTGCGTTTGAGCCAGTTGCAAGGCTTTCTCGGCATCCAAAGCCCCTTGCGTTTCGCAACCGGCTCGTGCCAGCAAAAATCTTATCATCGCTGTCACAGCCACTTGATCGTCCACCACCAAAATTTTTACCTTCGTTGTCATAACACTAAAAAATTTCCCATTGGGCGTTGCAAGCGGGGCGGCAAATGGCCGGTGCGGGCTTGTCGGAAAATCGTTCCTTCCGAAATCGGAAGAAATACTAACCCGCGTTCGCATATCGTCAATGCAAAATCGTGGGCAAATCCGTTCCTCAAAACATTGTCGGCCCCGTCGTGCGCAAAATCCGTTACGGCAAGGGCTGGACGCAGGCCATGTTGTCGGCGCGTTGTGCGCGCGCCGGTTGGGACATTGGCGAAAACACCATTTCCAAAATCGAGGCGCAAGTTCGTTGCGTCACTGACTCCGAGATCGTTTTTTTGGCGCAGGTGTTGAAAGTCAGGGAACAGGAATTGTTTCCCTCGCGTTCCTGAACCCGTCCTGGGACGCGCTGCGGGTTGCCGCCCGCTGGTGCGGCAGTTCTGTGGTGTGGTTGGCACCGCTGCTGAAAAGGTTTCTAGTTTCACGCTTCAACGCTTTCCGTCACTTTGGCATTATTCAGTCCATCGCCAATCTTCCGCCGGGGAAATGAGGTGTTCTGGTGATATGCTACAAGTGTAGCATCCTCCGTCAAGCATATTTTTTGTATTGGCTTCAGTGTGCCAGTCAATCGAATGCCAGAAGCCATCAGTTTGCAGGTCATCCGTCTGTTGAAAGCCGAACGGGAGAAGCGCGGTATTTCCATGAATTTGCTTGCTCAAAAGGCGGGTATTAACCGGCAAACCGTGGCTTTTATTGAGCAGGGTTTGCGAAATCCCACCATGAACACCTTGTTTCGACTGACCACCGCCTTGGAAGTGGAGCCGGAAAAAATTATCGCTCGTGCCCGCAAGCTGGCCGGTGGTTAAGCGGCATTGGATTACCTTTAGCTGCACGTCACATTCCCCGCGCGAAATCCTAAACGGAAACGCCCCGGAGCCGGGCGGTTTGTCAAGGTGGAGCCGCAGGGGGCAGGGCGGACTACCTTGACAAACTGACTGGCGACATACAATGGAAACCGGATTCGCGCGCAACATGATGGTTTTGTCGGCATTCAATGCGATTTCAGTGATGCCATACATAATGGCCGATGAGCAGGGCGACGACACAGGCCGCCAGCGTGCCAACGATATACCAGTGGACGCCGCGAAGATTGATTCCATCGTCCAATTTTTGACAGACCTTTTCAAACCGCTGCCGTTCTCGTGCCAAAGCATCTTGGGATTGATTCCATTCGGCAGCGGCGCATTGCAGATTTTTCTGAATGCTTTTGGCAACGTCATTGGCATCCACCAGCCGGTTGCTGACAAACAACGCATCGCGTTTCACCACCTCCGCGTGTTTGGCAACGATGTCTTTCAACTCGCCGTGTTTTACGTCCACCATGCCCGCGAAATCGTTGGTGAGCGCGGCGGTTTGTTTTCTGTATTCAGCCAGATGCAATTCCAGCCATTTCTTGCTGTCGGCGATGGAGCGCGGGATGCTGGCTGCCGCCTTGAATTGAGCGCGGGTCAGCAACGAAAATTGCGCCGGAAAACTGTCCTCCGGCCCGATGCTCCATTCATGGATCAATCGGTGAACCCGATCCACTTCCATTTTCGTCAGGTCGCGGCAAAGAATCGCCAAATCATCTTTGTCCAAATCCATAACCTCATTCGCCCAGATTGAACATGGGCTGTTTCGAGCGAGCTGGTTCCGCCGTCGGTTCGGACTGCGGTTCAACCTCCGGCATCTGTTCGGATGGCACCAGCAAATCGGCAATCGTGTCATATTGCCGGAACATCTGCTGCATCGCCCATTGCATTTCTCCGGCCAGCATCAATTCCAGATGCGGAGCGCCGGGCGTGGCTGCTTCCGCGAAGCTCAATTTGCGCCCGGCCTTCGCCTCGGCGCGTTTGATGGCCAGCAAGGTGATGCTCGTCACCGTCGGCAAAGTGATTTCCCTGGCTCCAAACCTTTTCAACTCCGCTTCGATGTTGGATTTCTTAAAGAGGTTCGTCCGCACCTTGGCCGGGTTGTGGACGATGACATAATCCACGCGGTCGCCCGCGAAATAAAACAGTTCGAGCAGATTATTCATGCTCTCGGTGTCCTCGCTTGGAAACAGGAAAAATGTGAAGCGAATGCCCTCGGTGGCGAGCGATGAAATGATTTGCAATGAATCCAACGCCTGCACGATGAGGCCGTCGGCCTGCGCCCGGCAATCAATGACGTGAACCGGCGCATCATTGCGCGACACGTTGCGAAACAAACCGAGCAAGGTGGATTTGCTTTCATCCTCGCTGCCGAGTTTGTAGGACTGCACCTGTTCGGGATGGCGGTCGGCAAAAGAATGATGCCGGTCATCGAGATCGGAACCATTCCACTGGATGCCGTGGTAATCGAGCCATGCCGTTCTAAATTCGGCCTCGAAACTTTTGCCGAGGCTGCCCTTGGATTGGGGATTGATGTGGATGCGTTTATTTATGTTGGTGTTCATGTGAAGTTCTGGTCGGTGTTAATGTTTTTGAGGTCTGGGCGTTTGAAAGGGATTGGCTTCGCCAATGGCGATGGGCGTGATGGTGGCCGGCTGGCCGCTACGTCAGGGTGGGCGGGTGGGAGTTGGGAATCATTTCCTGCATTTTCCCAATTCGGTTTTGCGGCGCGTTTTAATTTACGCCGGTAAAAGCGATACGGCGCATAGAGCGTGACGCGAATGCCTTTTTCGATGAGCAATAACTTTGCGATTTCCTGCCATGTCTTGCGCCGCTGGCGCTGCTGGTGGATGAAATCAAAGTGCGGTTCCAGGATGCTGTGGAACGCCTTGCCGCCGCGTTTTGGTTGTGCCGTTTCGCTCATCACCGGACAGGATAACCCGGTGATGAAAAATCGTGGTAGGGAGCAGGTGAAAGTTAAAATGAGATGAAATCAGGCCGCGAATGCGGCAAATGGCGGCAACTGCCGGTGTCATAAGGCGGCAAAGAGCGGCAAATTTCCACACGCCATTGCAGCAAATTGCGGCAAATTCATTGCCGCCTTTTGCCGCTTTTTGCCGCCACGTTTCGCACCGCTTTTTTCCGAAGCGAATGCTACGGGGATGGTGTCATGCTTCCCCATTCCATTTTTGCGCCTAGCAATGCCTCATTTTTCATGGTCGCGTGAACGTATGGTTTTTTGCTGCGATGTGTGGCGAGCGTTCTCATTTTTGTTTTCCTGACCGTTTGGATGGGGTGCATTTCATCGGCATTTGATTCGTGGCTGCGATGAAAGTTTGCCATGACAATTGTCCCTTTCGCACTGAACGGGCATTTCTGAAATCGGAGCGGCGGAACAAAATTGTGGAGTTGCGGGATTTTAGAAATGCCCGTTGAGTGCGCCGCCGGATAGGTTCGGTTTTCATGCGGCGATTTGTCTGGCCGGTTGCTGAATACTTGGAAGCAAGCCGGCCAGTCAAAGAGCCGACATGAATCTAATCATGTTGCTATTCCGATTCCAAAAGCCGAAACAGTTCCGCCTTGGTGATGAGAAATTTCCCGCGCAGCACCCGGCACGCCTTTAATTTTCCCCGCTGAACGAGCCGATAGACGCTGAAATAATTCACGCCCAGCAGCTTTGCGGCTTCGGGGATGGAATAGGCAATCCGTTCATTTGATGGCTTGTTGGTGTTTGATTCGCTGGCATTCATGGTGTTTTTGCTCTGTTTTACCATTTCCGCCTGAAAGTGGTTGTAATGATTTCATTACAATTTTGCGTTTGTCAAAACCGCTGAAAAGGCCAGATGCCAACACGCAGCGAAATGAAAGGTCTGTGGGAGTCTCGAATGCAGTGAATCGTGGCCGATGGCCCATGCCTTGCAGGTCTGCTTCGTGAATTTCCAACCCCGCCCGGCAGCCTAGCCGCGCAACCGTTTTCTTTGTGGCCGGGTCAACGTGCCCAACCATTGGCGCGGCGTGTAGATGTCAATGCCGAAGGGTTTTTCCAACACCGTCAAATCCCGGTCGCGGGCAATGATTGAATAGCATTCCCGCTCGCCCAAAGCCGCCTCAATGAATTTATTGTCCTTGGGGTCGCGGCACACTTTTTCTTGAAACGGAATTGGCGTAACCCACAAGGCTGACGTTCGCAGGGTATTCAACCAAGGCGCGGTGTCCGTGGTAAAGTGCTGCTCCTGCTTCACCCGTTCCAAGACCGCCTCGTATTCGGCCAGAATTTCCTCGGTCATCACCGGCGTCATCACGCCGCGCAGCCATGCCTTGAGACACAAGTGCGGCTCGTGATGCCAGAAGACGCCCGACACGAAAACGCCGGTGTCAATGACGGCCAGATTCATCACGCACTTGACGCAAAGCCTGATTGACAATGGCCGACGCCTGTTTGGGGGAATGTCTGCCGACGGGGGTTTGTTTCAAAAGGTTGCGGACGGCCTCGCGTCCGGGGGGCTTGATGGGACGGATCAACAAGCCGTCCTTGCCCAGGTCGAACACGTTCAAGGGGCCGCCGCGTTCCAACCCTTCCCGCTCGCACCATTCCAGCGGGAACACCGTCTGGCGTTTGCTGGTCAGGGTCATGGTCATCGTCTTTATCATAGTAAGGTTCTATTACCCTGAAAACGTCCTTTGTCAAGGGTTTTGCCAAAATTGAGCCGGTATAATCCTGTGTGATTTCCGCGTTAAGCGGGCGGGATTCCCTGTCAGACTTGTCAATTGACGATGAAAAACATGAATCAAGACATAGTGAATGGCGGACGGGCGGCAGAGGGGAATTTCCGACAACGTGAAATTCGCGGGCAGGAGTGTCAGCGCGGGCGATTTTCCACGAATTGTTTTTTCAGTTGTAAGGATTTGTTACCTGAAAAACGTGATTTATCAAGGGTTTTGCCGGATTTCCGCTGCATGACATTGTGTAATCCACTACGCAAAACGGTTGGAATTTTCTGCCAAGCTCTCCCATTGAGATGAAAAACAAGTCACAGCATGACCAGCGGCGGGCGGACGGCAAAAAGGGGAACTTACGCCCGCGTGAAAGTTACGGGCAAAAGGGTCGTCGAAGGTTTTTCCCATCAAATCATTTTCCTCAAGTAAGGATTTATTACCTGAAAAACGCGCTTTATCAAGTGTTTCGCCCTGATTTGCCTATAAAACTTTGTTCATTGATTGAACAAGACCGTCGAAATTTTCTGCCAAACTTGTCAATTGACGATGAATAACCACAGTCAAAACCATGCAAAGGCAAGGCCAGTGGCGCGGTCGGCAGGACTGAAACCTTCCGCCGCCACGGTTGCCGTCCATAAAAATCGGCTGGATGCCAGAATTGTTTTTGGCGGGTGGCCGCTACGAAACCGTTCTCCTTTTCCGGCGGCTTGCATTGGCCACTACGGACGGAAATTTCACGCCGCACTTTGTTTCATTTTGAATCAATTGCCGGTTTGCCTTCGGGTAGGGTTTCAATTTGATGGCCGGATTAACGACCAGAACGGAAAAAACTTTGCCTTTTGAAAAACAGATAAACTCGGTTCTATGAATAGTGCCATAGTGCATGACTGCTTGGCAGATGCCCAAAAACATTTCAGCGGGCATCCGCCGCAAAATTATTTTGTGGCGGACGAAATAGCCGGGGCGGATTTGAGCCAAGGCAAAAGTCACGGCTTAAATTTTTTCAGCCCGGACCAGTTCTCTTTTCGGTGGCGCTCATCACCCACAAGGAACGGAAATTCCCAAAAGCATTTTCTGTCTGTGGGGCACCATTGCCGGTTTGTCTTCGGGCAGGATTTCAATTGGGTGGCCGGATTAACAAACGAAACGGGAAAGACACTTTGTTCCATTTTGGAACTGAGCCTTTTGAAAACCAGTTAAAATCGGTTCTATGTTTAGTGCCGTAGCCCATAAAAATCTGGCCGATGCCCGGAAGTATTTCGACGAGCATCTGGCGCAGAATGATTACTACGCCGCCGGGGAAATCCGCTCCGGCCAGTGGATGGGCGCGGGCGCGGAACGCTTGGGATTAAAGGATAATGTCACCCGTGAAGAATTTCACGCGCTCTGCGAAAATCAAAACCCAAACGATGGCGAACGGCTGACGCATCGGAGTCAAAAGGAAGGCCAGCGCCGGGTGTTTTATGACTTCACCTGTTCCGCGCCGAAATCGGTTTCGGTGCTGGCGGTCACGCTGAATGACCCGCGATTGATTGAAGCGCATGAGGCAGCGGCCAAGCTCGCATTCCGCGAACTCGAAACTTTCGCCGCGACTCGTATTCGCAAGCAGGGCGTTGAAAATCGTGACCGAGTGACCGGCAATCTCGTGGCCGCAGCCTTCGTGCATGACAGCTCCCGCGCGCTTGATCCGCAGTTGCACACGCATTTCACGGTGTTCAACGCCACGTTCGATAAAGAGGAGCGTTGCTGGAAAGCCCTGCAAGCGCGGGGCATGTATGACGCGATTCGTTACGGCACGGCAGTTTATCGCAATGAACTGGCGAAACGGGTGCAGCAAATTGGTTATCGCATTCAACCGGCCAAACACGGTTTTGAAATCGAAGGGGTGAACGATGGGGTGCTGAAACAGTTTTCCAAACGGGCGCAACAGCGTGATGCCGTGGTCAGGGAAATGGAAGAAAAGTTGGGACGCAAACTTTCCAACGATGAAATTTCCCATGCAGTGCATCAGAGCCGGGCAAAGAAAATCAAGGGCATCTCAACCGCTGAAGTCAGGGAACGGCAGTTGTCACAGTTGTCCGCCGATGAGCGGCAATCGCTCGAAATACTCCGCGCCTCGGCTCATTCAACCCGCCTGCCACGAATTGCCTTGGTGGAAAATCAAGCCTTGAACCATGCCGTCGCTCATGTGTTCGAGCGCAAATCGGTTGTCCCGGAACATGAACTGTTGAACGTGGCGTTGTCGCATCGCCTGGGTGCCGTGGATTTGAACCATTTGAAAGGGGCGGTGAGACATTCGGCGGAACTGGTCAGAACGGAACGCGGGCTTTCCACACAACAAATTTTGGCAACGGAATTGGATTTAATCCAGACGGTCAACGCGGGCTGTGATTCAGTTGCGCCATTGCATCCCGGCTACCGGCCTGCCGACTGGCTCGGTGAAGATCAACGCCGCGCAATTTATCACGTCCTACGCACCAGTGACCGGATTACAGGACTCAAAGGATTGGCAGGCAGCGGCAAAACCACGGCATTGCGTGAACTGGTCGCCGCCTGCAAAGAGGCGAACATTGAACCGCTGTTCTGTGCGCCAACGGCGGCGGCAACGGATGTGTTACGCAAAGAGGGATTCGAGGCAAAAACGCTGCAAAGTCTGTTGCTGTCAAAGCCGGTTCTGACTGAACGCCAATTGATTGTCTTGGATGAGGCCGGGGCGGTGGGGATGGACGACATGAAACGGCTGTTTGATAGCGCGCGCGATGCGCGGATCATTTTATCCGGCGATACCGGGCAGCACGCCTCCGTTGCGCGTGGGGATGCGCTGCGGATTTTGGAGCAGCATTCTGATTTCAAGTCCGGCCAACTGACGGCCATTCGGCGGCAACATCAGGCCGACTATCGCAAGGCCGTGGAACTGGCCGCGCAGAAACGCACGGCGGAAGCGTTCGCGCAGTTGGAACGCATGGCAGCAATCACGGAACTTGCGGGCGATGAACTTCACGGCTCGGCGGCGAAGTCATATTTGAAAGCGGTGACGGAAAACAAATCCGCGTTGCTGGTCGCGCCCACATGGGCGGAAATCGAGGCGGTGACGGAAAAAGTCCGGGCGGAATTAAAATCGGCTGGCCGTCTGGCTCTGGAAGAAAAGACGTTTCAAGTTTTTGATTCGCTCTCGTGGACGGAAGCGCAAAAGCGGGATGCGCGGCAATACCGTCCCGGCATGGCAATCCATTTTCATCGTCGTGGACATGGTTTTGAAAAAGGGGAAACGGTGGCGGTGGTCGCCGTGGAAAATGACTCGCTCAAAATTCAGCATGGAGACGGCACCGAAAGCATTTTCCCATTGGGTGCAGGCTTCGCCTGCGATGTGGGCGAGAAACGGAAATTGAAAGTGGCTGCCGGCGACAAGCTGCTGTTGCGAGCAAACTGGCCTAAAAAATTCGTCAATGGTGAGTTGGTCGAAGTCGAAGCCATTCAAGGCGATTCCGTTTTGCTGGCCGATGGCCGGGTGATTCCGGCTGATTATCGCACGTTCACGCATGGCTACGCCGTCACATCGCACGCCGCCCAGGGCAAGACGGTGGCTGAAGTTTTGCTGGTCGCCTCGTCGCGTTCGCTGCCCGCCATCAATCAGGAACAATTTTACGTCAGCATTTCGCGCGGTCGTGAACGCTGTCAGGTTTTTACCGATGACACGGAATTATTGCGTTCGCACGTCACCGATTCCAGTGCGCGGCTGGCGGCCATTGAAGCCATGCCGCAACGCGACTTTCTCCAAACCATTTTGCAGCGCGGCAATCATTTTCTGAAACGGTTCCGCCAGCGCCTTGCCCAATCCATTTCAACGGAAACAACTGAAAGGAGTAACTATGAAATCAAGCCAACTGAACAACGAAAATCCACCGGCATCCGCGTCTAGCCCGCGTGATAATCCCTGCCTTGAGAGGGATTCCACCATCGCCGCGCTGGAAGCCATTGCCGATGACGGCATCAACTACCTGCTGCCTTACGCGCAATTCTTGTATGCGGAAAAAATTCCTAACCCGGCCTTGGAAAAGGAGCCGGATGCGCCGCCAGAAAAGGTGCTGATTCATTTTGCCTGCGCCGATGTGGTCGTCCTGGGCAGCGGCCTCAAGCGGCTGACGCAGGAAATTCAGAAATACGAATTGAAATTTGTGAAGTCGGCGGATCGGCGGTTAGCCGCCACATTGAAAACTCACATTGCCGCCCTCACCGTCACTTTAACCAAGGAAAATGTATGAATACCGAATCCCCTGAATCCCCATTAAAAATCCAGTCGTTGGATGAATTTGGTGCCTACATGACCAAGGAGAAAGTGGCCAAGGCGCTGGGCATCGCAACGCACAATATCCCGCCGCTGGTGCGAGAGGGTCTGATTAAACCCTTCGGCCATCCGCAGCGTTATTGCGTAAAACTTTATTCCCGCGACGTGCTGGCACAGCAACTTGCCGATGTGGTCTGGCTTGAAAAAGTGGCCGCAGCCATACACCGACACTGGCGCAATAAGAACGCGCGGAAAACCAAACACCAGATGTGCAAAAATGAAAACTGATTCCACCGAAGTCGCCCCGTCAAACTCAAACCAAATACCTGCGGGCGAGCGATACCTTTCCAAAACGGAAGTGGCGAAGCGTTTGGGCATGACGGCGCGGACGATAGAACACTGGATGCAGCGCGGCATCATTCCTTACCTTAAAATCGGCAAAGGTCGTCGCGCCACGGTGCTGTTCAAGTGGGCCGACATCGAGGCGCACTTAAAAACAAATTTTGGTGTCGGTTGCAATTTTGAAAAGTAAAAATCCTGTCTTTGTTTCATTTCTGCTGAATCGCAAACCACTTTTTAGACTCCTGCTCCGTGACGAGTTCACGATAGTTGGAGTCAATGATCTGCGGACTGTTTCCTGATTCGTATGCCACCTGTGGGATGTTTTTTATTTGCGTCACGCGATATGAAACAAAACTGTGCCGGAGAGCGTTGCTTTTCCAGCCAACTTTCGCCTCGGTTGCAATAGCAGAAAGCACCTCATACAGATAGGGTTTGCTGTGTGGCCAGACTTGACCGCTATTTTGGGCAAGGGGTTCCAGCCATTTTTTGAGGTTTGGCAGCATGGGAACGATACGCCGGGATTTTCCGCGCTGCTTGACCTTACCTTTTTGAACGATAATGCAATCGCTGTCAAATTTCACATCCTGCCAGGCCAGCCTTAAAATTTCCGAACTCCGCAAGCCAGCAAATCCGCCGATGGTGATGAAGGGGGTCACTGATTCGTCCGCAGCAGCGAGCAGTGCCTTCATTTCTTCCGGTGTGTAAATTTCTATTGGGCCGTCCTGGTCATTATCCAGCCGGGCGACACGGCTTAATTCGTCGTAATCGGACGGCAAATAGCGTTTGCGTTTGGCATATTCAAAAAGTGTGTTGATCGAATTGGCGATATTGTCGCGTGTCCGTGCGCCGATTTTCAAGTTGTTCAGAAACAAATCCACATCGGGTGCCGTTACATTTCCGATGTTCATGCAAACGGCATCGCCAAATCGTTTGCAGTGCGATTTAAGCGTTTCCAAATGCCGCTCACTACGGCCCTGTTTTTTCTTCTCCTCAAGAAATTCGGTCACGAGGTCAGCAATTTTCATCGGTGGGAGTTTGGTTGGATGACGTTTGGCATATTCCCGCGCGGCTTCAATTACGAGATCGTTGCCAAGAATTTTTACCGCTTCTGCATAATGACGGGCGATAATGTCCAAGGGCTGATTGATTTTGCCGACGATGGCTTTGGCGCGCATGAATTCACTGCGGTCGCCAGAATTCAAGGCACCGGCTTCAACGGGGCGGGCTTCAATCAAATCATCCAAAACTTCGTTGGCACGGTTCAACAAAATCCGGTAATCGGCATTATATTCCCGCTTTCGTCGGTCATCCTGATAATAAACAAGAACGTAAAGCGGATAACCTTTCGATGGGGTTTTGTAAATTGTGACATTCACGCTGCCCCGCTTAATTTCTTTTGGAAACTCCGGCGTTTTCATGCAGAGATTGTCTGGAAAATTGTCTGGAAAGTCAACAAAAAACCTCAATATAGCCGTTTTATTGAGGAATTTATGGCGACCCTACCGGGAATCGAACCCGGGCTACCACCGTGAAAGGGTGGTGTCCTAACCGCTAGACCATAGGGTCGTCGAAAGGCGCAGCAATATAATCGCCGTCGCTGCCCTGTCACGACAATTTGTAGGAGTCGAGGTTACGAGACTCTGATCAAGCCGGACATGGATGGGTCGCATGTTTGAATGGAGACTCCTCACATCGTCTCCTACCCAAACAATAAATACAATCAAATTCCCGTTTGCTTCGCTGTGTTTTTTGCCATAGGCTCCATTGAATTACGCATGAAAGTTTTCATTGATGGAAAATACTACGACGAACGCGACGCGAAAATTTCGGTCTTCGACCACGGCCTGCTTTACGGCGACGGGGTTTTCGAGGGCATCCGCGCCTACAACCGCCGAGTGTTCAAGCTCAAGGAACACATTGACCGGTTGTTTTGTTCCGCCAAGGCAATCCTACTTGAAATCCCGATGTCACACGCGGAAATCATGGACGCGGTCGTCGGGGCCTGCCGGGAAAACAAACTCCGCAACGGCTACGTCCGGCTCGTGGTGACGCGCGGCGTGGGCACGCTGGGTTTGAACCCGCGAAGCTGCAAACGTTCGTCGGTCATCATCATCGCCGACAAAATCCAGCTTTATCCGCCGGAGTTGTATCGGCAGGGCATGGACATCGTCACCGTGCCGACGACGCGCAATTTGCACAGCGCGTTGAACCCGGCCATCAAGTCGCTGAATTATCTCAACAACATCCTCGCCAAAATCGAGGCGAACAACGGCGGCTGCGAGGAGGCGGTGATGTTGAACGCGGAGGGTTTCGTGGCGGAATGCACGGGCGACAATCTTTTCATCGTGAAAAACGGCGCGCTGTTCACGCCGCCGCTGTCGGCGGGCGCGCTTTACGGCATCACGCGGCAGACGGTGATTGAACTGGCCGGGGAATCCGGCTTGAAGGTGTCCGAGCCGAACCTGACGCGCTACGATTTGTTCAACGCGGACGAATGTTTTCTGACCGGCACGGGCGCGGAAATTGTGCCGGTGGTGAAGATTGACGGCCGTGTCATCGGCACGGGCAAACCGGGGCCGATCACGCGCAAGCTGGAGGTCAATTACCACGCCTTGACGAAAGCCTCCGGTGAGCCGATATACAAATAGAACATGAAAAAACTCCTGACGACTTTGACGGTTTGTTTGGTGACAGTTCTTGCGATGGCCGCTGATTCGGCAAAGCCGCCGGTTTTTCAAATGCGTTTGGTGGTTGAAAATCCGTCTGCCGACTCCGAGCAACTGATTTGCCAGAGAACGAACACGGAAACCGGCCAAATTTTCGTGGAAAAGCTGGATGTACAGAAAAAACTTTTGCTCGACCAGACGGCGCTGAAGTCGGCGGTCGCTTCAACGAACCGGCAAGGTTACTCGCAAATCAACTTTTCACTCACTCCCAATGGAAAGGAGGAGTTTGCAGAAATCACGGGCCAGAATATCGGGAAGCGGCTGGCAATTGTTATTGACGGCCAACTCATAACCGCGCCGGTAATCCAATCGGCAATTACCGGCGGTAAAGGTCAAATTACCGGCGATTTTACCGAGCAGGAAGCGAAGGATTTGGCCGCGAAAATCAACAAGGCCATCGCCAGGTGATTTTATGCTTTGCTCCATCTGCAAGGAAAAAACGGCGACGGTGCATCTGACCCAGATCGTGGGCGACAAGATGCAGAAGATGGATTTGTGCGAGGACTGCGCCAAAGCCAAGGGCATCAATGACCCGACCGGTTTTGGCCTGGCGGATTTGGATTTGGTGCTCGGCTTGGGCGCGTCGCAGCAAATCGAACAGGCGGCGGGCGGCGTGGAGTTAAAATGTCCACGCTGCGGATTCACCCAGGCGGACTTCAAAAAGTCGGGCCGGCTCGGTTGTCCGGAGTGCTATCAGACTTTCGCAGACGGCCTGGGCGGACTGCTCAAGACGATGCACAAGGGCACGCGGCACGCCGGCAAGACACCGGAGGCGTTGCGCTCGTCGCGCGATTTGTCCGACCGCCTGAAAACGTTGCAAAATAAACTGGCCAAGGCCATCAAGGACGAAAATTTCGAACAGGCGGCGGCCTTGCGCGATGAAATCAAAGCCATGGGCGATTCGACCGCAACCGCCAATCCGGCAAAATGAAAACAGTGCAATTTTCAGCAGGAGCCGAGGTGACGAGGCTCAAATTAATGAATAGAGACTCCTTACGTCGTCTCCTACAAAAGTAAATGAAAGACATTCATGCATTTCTTTCCCCGCCCGCCGAAATGGCGCGGCGCCACGGCCCGCATGACCGCATCGTCATGTCCAGCCGCGTCCGTCTGGCGCGCAATTTGCGGAACGCCGTGTTTCCGGGCTGGGCGAAAAAACCGGAGCGCGTGCGCTTGCTGGATTTGATCCGTCCGGCGATCGAAAGCCTGCCGGAAATGAAAGACTCCTTTTCCGAGGCGATGGACAATCTGGGCGCGCTGGACAAACAGATGCTGGTTGAGCGGCATCTCATCAGCCGCGAACACGCCGCCAAAAGCGCCGGAAGCGGACTGGTCTTCAGCCGCGACGAAACGTTCTGCGTGATGATCAACGAGGAGGACCATCTGCGGATGCAGGCGCTGCGTCCTGGACTGCAACTGCGCCAGGTGTGGAACGCGATTGATTATCTGGATTCCGAGCTGGAGAAAAAACTCGATTACGCCTTCGACAATGAGCTGGGTTATTTGACGGCGTGCCCGACGAATCTCGGCACCGCCATCCGCGTCAGCGCGATGCTGCATCTGCCCGGACTGGTTTTGACGGAGCAAATCAATCCCATCATCCAATCGGTGAACAAACTCGGTCTCGCCGTGCGGGGGCTTTACGGCGAAGGCACCGAGGCACTCGGCAATGTTTTCCAGGTGTCGAACCAGATGACCCTGGGCGAAAGCGAAACGGCGATAGTCGAGCGGCTGGAAAAGGTTTTGTCCCAAATCATCGAGCACGAGGAAAACGCGCGCCAGACGCTTTTGGAGAAAAAGCCGAAGATGGTTTATAACCACATCGGTCGCGCCTACGGCATCCTGGCGAACGCGCACAGCATTTCGTCGAAGGAAACGATGAACCTGCTGTCGCTCCTGCGGCTGGGGGTGGACATGGAATTGTTTCCGGGCGCGGAGCGCTCGTTCGTAGACGAATTGTTTCTGACGACGCAGCCGGCGCATCTGCAGCGGCAGATTTCGGACAAGTTGTCCGCCGAGGAACGCGACCTGATCCGCGCCGACATGCTGCGGGACCGATTGAAAAACGTGAGCCGGCCGGTTGCCAAACCGCGCGGCGAAGGACCGCGGCCGGACAAAACCTCCGCCGTATAGCCACAGGCTTCATCTTACGATGGTTACGCGGCCATCCTGATCTTCCGGCATTCATTCTGCTTTCTTCTCCGAACAGGGCTGGACAATTCGGGCAAAGCATAGCACTTTACGAGCAGTGATATGAGTGACGAAAGCATGAGCAATTTCACGCCGCGCGCGCAGCAGGTGCTGGCACTGGCGCGCAAGGAAGCCGACCGGTTCAACCACAACGTGATCGGCACCGAACACCTTTTGCTCGGCCTCATCAAACTGGGGCAGGGCGTCGCCGTCAATGTCCTTCAAAAAATGGGGCTGGACCTGGAGACCGTCCGGCTGGCTGTCGAGAAGGCCGTCGGCACCGGCCCCGAACCAGAAGATGATCGGCAACATTCCCTACACGCCGCGCGTGAAGAAGGTCCTCGATTTGGCGAAGCGCGAGGCCAAGAACCTGAATCATACTTACATCGGCACCGAGCACATCCTGCTCGGACTGTTGCGCGAAGGCGATGGCGTGGCGGCGCGCATCTTGCGGGAACTCGATGTGGACATCGAGCAAACGCGCCAGGAGGTTTTGCGGGAACTGGACCCGAATTTCAGCGCCCAGGAAGAACAGGGTGAACCTGCCGAGAAGCTCGCCGAGAAAAAGGGCGAAATCAAAACGCCCGCGCTCAAGGCTTTTGGCCGCAACCTTACGGAACTGGCGCGCAAAGGCGAATTGGACCCGGTCATCGGCCGCAAGAACGAGATTGAGCGGGTGATCCAGATTTTGTGCCGCCGCACGAAGAACAATCCCGTGCTGCTCGGCGAAGCGGGCGTGGGCAAGACCGCCATCGTCGAGGGTTTGGCGCAGGAAATCGCCAGGGGCAACGTGCCGGAATTGCTCCGCGACAAGCGCGTGATCACCCTCGACCTCGCGCTCATGGTCGCCGGCACGAAATATCGCGGCCAGTTTGAAGAACGCATCAAGGCGGTGATGGACGAAATCCGCCGCGCCAAGAACATCATTCTGTTCATTGACGAATTGCACACGATTGTCGGGGCCGGTTCCGCCGAAGGCACGATGGACGCTTCAAACATCATCAAGCCCGCGCTCAGCCGCGGCGAGATGCAATGCGTCGGCGCCACCACGCTCAATGAGTATCGCAAATACATCGAGAAGGACGCCGCGCTCGAACGCCGTTTCCAATCCATCAAGGTGGAGGCGCCTTCGACTGACGAGGCCATCCAGATTTTGAAGGGGCTTAGCCACAAATACGAGGAGCACCACAAGGCGGAGTTCACGGAAAAGGCCATCGTGGCCGCGGTCAAACTTTCCGATCGTTACATCACCGACCGGTTTTTGCCGGACAAGGCGATTGACGTGATGGACGAGGCCGGTTCGCGCGCCCGCATTGGCACGATGACGCGCCCGCCCGAAGTCAAGGCGATGGAAGCCGAGATCGAGGAAATCAAGGGTCAGAAGGAACGCGCCATCAAGAACCAGGATTTTGAAGGCGCGGCCCAGATGCGCGACAAGGAAAAACAGGCGAAGGAAAAACTTGAAGCGCTGTTGCGCGACTGGCGCGCCAAGGGCGAGGAAAAACGCATCCTCGTGGATGAGGGAGATATTTTACACGTCGTTTCCAAATGGACGGGCATCCCGCTCCAACGGATGGAGCAGGGCGAGATGCAGCGGCTGCTGACGGTCGAAAACGAAATGGAAAAGGTCGTCATCGGCCAGCACGAGGCCGTTACGGCGATTTGCAAGGCGCTCCGCCGGTCGCGCGCGGATTTGAAGGACCCGCGCCGGCCCATCGGCACGTTTCTGCTGCTCGGCCCGACGGGCGTGGGCAAGACGCTTCTGGCCAAGACGCTGGCCGAACAGATGTTCGGCGACGCGAAATCACTCGTTCACCTCGACATGAGCGAATACATGGAAAAGTTCAACGTCTCGCGGTTGATTGGCTCGCCGCCCGGTTACGTCGGTTACGAGGAAGGCGGGCAGCTCACCGAAAAGGTGCGCCGCAATCCGTATTCCGTCGTGTTGTTCGACGAAGTCGAGAAGGCACACCCGGACGTGTGGAACATGCTGTTGCAAATTCTCGAGGAAGGCAAATTGACCGACAATGTGGGTCGCGTGGTAAATTTTCGCAACACCATCGTTTTGATGACCTCGAATGTCGGCTCGGACATCATCAAACGCCAGTCCACACTCGGTTTCTCGCCCATCAGCGATGAGGCCAGCTACGAAAAAATGCGCGAACGGATTCTGGACGAGGCCAAAAAGACGTTCCGGCCGGAATTTTTGAACCGGCTCGACGACATGATTGTGTTCCGCTCGTTCACAAAGCCCGACCTCATCCAGATCCTGGATTTGGAAGTCAACAAGGTGTTGGAGCGGTTGCGGCACAAAAATCTCAGGCTCGAACTGGACGGGAAGGCGAAGGATTTTCTCGTGGAGAAGGGTTACGACCCGCAATACGGCGCGCGTCCGATGCGCCGGTCCGTGGAGCGTTTTCTCGAGGACCCGCTGGCCGAGGAAATTCTCAAGGGCAACCTGCACGAAGGCGAACCGATTCTGGTCACCGTCGAAGGCGACAAGCTGGTGTTCAATCAGACCGCCGCCGCCGGCGGCGCGGGCGCGATGGCGAGTTGAGCGGCCAAAAGATTGGCGGGTTCGGCGGTTCAGACTCCGGTGACATTTGAGAACACGCCCGTGTATTGCGTGCTGCGTCAACCCACACCTCCAACCAGTAACGGCGGTCGAATGGACGAGGACCCCGTTTAGCCCTTTGGCGCTTACGGTTCAACCGAGTTTGAATTTCGACGCGCGTTTTCACAGTTCCAACGCCTTCTGCTCCATGCTTCTTTTTTGGCTAACGCTTGAGGATGTCGAGATTATCACCGTAATAGAGCGTGCCCATTTGAAGGAGGATGGTTGAAAGTTGAGGGTTAGGAGTCAAGAGCAACGTGAAGCGCGAACTTCCGCTTTCCTTTTGGGAGGGAAAATTTTAGGCTTGGCGCCAATGAAAGGAATCATTCTCGCCGGGGGCGCCGGTTCGCGGCTGTATCCGCTCACGCTCGTCGCGAGCAAACAGCTCCAGCCGGTCTATGACAAGCCGATGGTGTATTATCCGCTCACGACGCTCATCGAAGGCGGCATCCACGAGCTGTGCCTCATCTCCACGCCGCAAGATTTGCCGCGCTTCCGCCAGTTACTCGGCGACGGCAGCCGGTTCGGTCTGTCCATCGAATACCGCGAGCAACCCAAACCCGAAGGCATCGCGCAAGCTTTTCTCATCGCGGAATCGTTTATCGGCAGGGACGCCGTCACGTTGGTTCTCGGTGACAACATTTTTTATGGTGCTGATTCTTTTCATCGCGCGTTCACGGAATTCAAGGGCGGCGCGACCATTTTCGGTTATCATGTCAACGACCCGAAACGCTACGGCGTGGTTGAATTCGACGCCGAAGGCCGGGCAATTTCCATCGAGGAAAAACCGAAACAACCGAAAAGTGATTACGCCGTGCCGGGCTTTTACATTTTCGACAACAACGTCGTGGCCATTGCAAAATCGTTGAAACCCTCGGCGCGCGGCGAATTGGAAATCACGGACTTGAACGTCGCGTATCTGCACCGCGGCCAGTTGCGCGTGCAACGGCTCAGCCGCGGTGTCACGTGGCTGGACGCAGGCACCAGCAGCAGTTTGCACGAGGCTTCGGCCTATGTGCAGACGATTGAAAGACGCGCTGGCGTCAAAATCGGCTGCCCGGAGGAGGCGGCTTATCGCCGTGGATTTTTGAAACTCGGGGAGCTGGAAAAGCTCACGAACAAAATGCCGAAATGCGAATACCGTGATTACCTCACGGAAGTCGTGGCGGAAGCCCGGCGGCCGAAAAATTGACCACGAATGAAACGCAAAAACCAGATGGAGCACTGGAGTGCCGGAGTGCTGAGAAAATTCCATGACTCCAATACTCCATCACTCCAATGTCCCCATCGTGTTCTCATGGTTGAATTATGATTTTGCTCCTTGGCGCATCGGGATACGTCGGCCAGGCGTTCGCGCGCGAACTCCAACGGCGCAAGCTGCCTTTCACGCCGCTCTCACGGAAAGAAGTGGATTACACCCGGTTTGACGCGCTGTGGAATTTTCTCAAGGCGAAGAAGCCCGAGTTCGTCATCAACGCCGCCGGTTACACCGGCAAACCGAACGTGGACGCCTGTGAACTCGCCAGGGCCGACACCCTGGCTGGCAACGCCTTGTTGCCGCAAACCATTGCTCATGCCTGCGCGGCGGCGCAGATTCCGTGGGGGCACGTCTCGTCCGGCTGCATTTTTACCGGGGCCAAAGTGACGGTGAACGGCCAGACGCGCGCGGAAAAGGACCTCATGCGGCCGGATTTGCACGAGTTGGTGGACAAAACGCCCTTAGCCATTCACGGTTTCACGGAAACCGACGCGCCGAATTTTTCATTTCGTGACCCGCCGTGCAGTTTTTACAGCGGCACCAAAGCGCTGGGCGAGGAAGCCATCGCCGGCATCGGCCAAAGCCATCTCTGGCGCCTGCGGATCCCGTTCGACGAATTCGACAGCGCACGCAACTACCTCAGCAAGCTGCAGCGTTACCCGAAGGTTTATGACAACGTGAACTCTATTTCGCATCGCACGGATTTTGTGAAGGCGTGCCTTGATTTGTGGGAGCGCCGCGCGCCGTTCGGCATTTACAACATGACCAATCCGGGTTTCGTCACGGCGCGGCAGGTGATTGCCTTGATTCAAAAAATCCTCAAGCCGGTGAAGCGATTCGAATTTTGGGCGAACGACGAGGAATTTTATCACCTCGCCGTCAAAACGCCGCGCTCGAATTGTGTTATGGACGTTTCCAAGTTATTGTCCACTGGTGTAAAGATTCGCCCGGTTGAGGACGCGATTGAAGATTCGTTGCGAAACTGGAAACCGGAATGAGAATTTGCGATTTACGATTTACGATTTACGATTTACGATTTGACGGCTGAAGACGCGCGTAATTGTCAAATCGCCATGTTAATCACAAATCACAAATCATAAATCAAAAATGAATTTACTGGTCACCGGCGGTGCGGGTTTCATCGGCTCGAACGTGATTCATCATGTCATTGACCGGCCGGAAGTGGCGCGGCTGGTAAACCTCGATTGCCTCACCTATGCGGGGCATCCGGAAAATCTGGAAAAAGTTTCCTGGCACCCCAAATATGTCTTTGAGAAGGTGGACTTGCGCCAAAAGGCCGACGTCCTGCGCGTTGTTGAAAAACATGCCATCACGCATGTCATGCACCTCGCGGCGGAATCGCACGTGGACCGGTCCATCACCGGACCGGGCGATTTCATTCACACGAACGTCGTCGGCACGTTCAATCTGCTGGAAGCCTGCCGCGCCTGCTGGCTCGTAAATCCAAAACCGCAGACCCCAGATCCCGGACGCCAGACCCGATTTCATCACGTTTCGACCGACGAAGTTTTCGGTTCACTCGGCCCGAAAGGATTTTTCACCGAGACGACGCCATACGCGCCGAACTCGCCGTATTCCGCCAGCAAGGCCGCCAGCGACATGCTTGTGCGCGCCTATCATCACACTTACGGTTTGCCAACTGTCATCACGAATTGCTCGAACAATTACGGCCCGTATCAATTCCCCGAAAAACTCATCCCGGTCGCCGTCCAGAGCATTCTCGCGCGCAAACCGATTCCGGTTTACGGCGACGGCCTGAACGTCCGCGACTGGCTTTACGTGCGCGACCACGCGGAGGCGCTGTGGCTGGCGCTCACTCGGGGACGCGACGGCGAGACTTACAACATCGGCGGCCACAACGAATGGGCAAACCTGCGCATCGTCGAGTTGATTTGTGACATCGTTGACCAGTTCGCGCCCAAACTCGGCGGCAATTCGCGCAAGCTCATCACGTTTGTGAAAGATCGCCCCGGCCATGACCGCCGTTACGCTATTGATGCCACCAAGATCAAAAACGAACTTGGCTGGACGCCTGCGCATAAATTTGAAGGCGGCATCCGCGAAACGATTCGCTGGTACCTCGACAACCAGGCGTGGGTCAAGGCCGTTTTGAAAAAGTCTGCTTGAACGTCTGGCAATCCGGCATTTCTAATGACAAAGCAAAATGAACAACCGTTTTGACAACAAACGGGAACGCAGTCGTCCTGAAGGCAGGACAGGCTTCCAGCCTGTCTTCAACTACACTAAGGAAAAATGCAGACAGGCGGGACGCCTGTCCTACAATTTGAATTGATCCATGCGTATGCTGTGGCAAAAAAGTCTGTTCGGGGTTCTCAGCCTTTGGCTTTCATTCGTTGCCATTGCGGCCAACGCCGCCGATACAAATGTGTTCGTCTGGCACAAGACCACCGACCGTGTGGACGCTGACATCCACGGCGTAGCGCTCTGGCCGCTGTTGGAGACCATTGCGCGGGATACCGGCTGGCACATTTTTGTCGAGCAGGGCGCGGCGCGCAACGCATCCGCGAAATTCAAGGACCTGCCAGCCGATGACGCGCTGCGGATGTTGCTCGGGAAATTGAATTTCGCCCTCGTGCCGGAAACCAACGGGCCGACGCGCCTCTACGTTTTCACGACGCGGATGGAGAATGCCACGCAGCCTGTGCGCGTGACGCGGGCGCCGCCCAGGCACGTTCCCAACGAACTGCTCGTGAAAGTCAAACCGGGCACGGACATGGACGCCCTGGCGAAATTGCTTCACGCAAAAATCATTGGGCGCAATGACAAACTGGGCATTTACCGGCTGCAGTTTGGTGATGCGGCGGCGACTGATGCCGCGCTTGCCCAGTTGAAAAACAACTCCGACGTGCTGGCCGTGGATTACAATTATTATTTTGATCCACCGGTCACGCCGCAACTTATTGCCAACCCTTCCGTTGCTCCGCTTTCCTTGAAACTGGATCCCACGACTGATTCCAGCGACCCTTGCAATGCCACGGTTGGCTTGATTGATACACCCTTGCAATCGCTTGGCAGCCAGCTCGATCAGTTCGTCGTGAAATCAATTCCCGTGGCAGGCGACGCCCAGCCGGGCACCAGCACCCCCACACATGCCACCGGCATGCTTTACAACCTGTTGTATTCCGCCTCCCAAGCGGCGCACGGAAACAGTTCCTTGCGGGTGGTGCATGTGGATGTTTACGGTCCGAACCCAACAACCACAAGCTGGGATGTGGCGCTGGGCGTCCAGGCGGCGGTCAATAACGGCGCGAACATACTGAACATGAGCCTCGGCGGCGGCGGCGACAGCTCAGTGCTCGATGCGGTCGTCAAACAGGCCATTGCCGATGGCGTCATTGTCTTTGCGGCGGCTGGCAACGAACCGGTGGACTCGGCGACTTATCCAGCGGCGATTCCCGGTGTCAACGCCGTCACCGCCACGCAAAATGGCCAGCTCGCACCGTATGCGGATTATGGAAGCTTCGTCTCCCTGGCATTGCCGGGCGCGAACGTGATTTATTTTGGCAACCAAGCCTACGTGTTCCAAGGAACATCTGTTTCCACGGCGCTGGCTACCGGTGTGGCGGCAGGAACGAAGGGAGCCGATTGCTGGCCGTGGACACAAATCCAATCCGCCATGCAACAGAAGTTTCCCGTGCCGGCGAAGTGAAATCGGGTTTGGCGTCTGGCATCCAGGTTCTTGGGAAAGATGGAAGCGACTATGAAACCCCGTGACCCATCCCCGGACATCAGGCCCCAGACACCAGAACCAAGACCCTAAACCTCAATGCGTCTGGCAGCCGATCTTGCCGAACGCGACAATGTAGGCGAGGAGAGCGATGATGAACAGCCACGGCTTGCCGGCCAGCAGGAGCAGAATGCCCCAGCTCAGGACCAAGCCAATCAGCAAATAAACCAAAATCGCCAGCGCCAGTTTCATTGATGAAGATTATAACGTTTCCGCGGCGAAGCGCAAGTGTTGTAACGTCGAGCCTGTGGCTCGAAATCGGCGCGCAGCACCAACGCCACATTCAGTAACCTCCGCACCAGCCACCGTGACGTTACAACGATCAAATTTAGCTTGAAATTCCGATTCACGAATGGTAAACATTAGCGATTTAAGCATCCGAACATGAAAGCAGGCCAACTCCACTTGGTACTATTTTCTTGGTTGTTCGTCTTGTTTCATGCCTCGGCGGCGACGCTCTATGTGAACCTGAACAGCACCAATCCCGTGCCGCCATACGCCGATTGGAGTACCGCCGCGACGAACATTCAGGATGCGATTGACGCCGCGACCGACGGTGATTTGATCCTTGTAACCAACGGGGTTTACCAAACCGGCGGACGGGTAGTTTACGGTTCACTCACCAATCGCGTGGTGATCAACAAGGCTGTAACGGTGCAGAGCGTCAATGGCCCTGCAGTGACGGTGATCCAAGGCAATCCGGCCATTGGTGACAGCGCCGTTCGCTGTGCCTATCTAACCAACAGTGCCAGCCTCATCGGATTCACCTTGACCAGTGGCGCTACGCGAAGTGGGGGCGACCTCAACCACGAGGAGTGCGGTGGAGGTGTCTGGTGTGAATCTTCCAGTGCCAGTATCCTTAACTGTATTGTGTCAAGTAACGTGGCTGAGTTTCATGGTTCTGGAGCCGATGGAGGTACTTTGAGCAATTGCTTTATCATGGGAAACTCGGCCGTGCTCGGAGACGGTGGCGGGGCGATTTATGCTACACTGAATTACTGCACACTTACTGGTAACTCGTCTCAAAAGAGTTCAGGAGGCGGAGCAATTGATTGCACGCTGAACGACTGTGTCCTTTCCAACAACTCGGCTGCAACGATTGGTGGTGGAGCTGTGCAAGGAACGCTGAATAACTGTTTGCTCATCGGCAATTCTGCCGCGTCGCAGGGTGGCGGAGCTTGGAATAGCCCTCTGAATAACTGTAGTATTTCAGGCAACTCAGCGCTCTATGGCGGCGGCGCGTACCAGGGCACGTTGAACAACTGTACGCTTACGGGCAACTCTGCCTTCATGGGCGGTGGGGCTAACTCTGCCAAACTAAATAATTGCATCGTTTATTACAACTCCGCCTCCGGCGGAGCCAATTATTACGGCTGCACCTTGAATTTTTGCTGCACGACGCCGCTCGCCGCCGGAACGGGCAATATCACCAACGAACCGGTGCTCACCGACCTCAGCCACATCAGCGCCAACTCGCCCTGCATCGGTGCGGGCAGCACGAATTATTCGACCGGCTTGGACATTGATGGCGAGCCGTGGGCCAACCCACCTTCGATTGGATGCGACGAATACAACCCCGGAGCTATTGGTTCGTTAAGTGTCGTCATAGACGCTTATACGAATCTTGCCGCCGGATTCGCCGCAAATTTCACGGGACAGATTGTCGGTCACGCAGATAGCAGCGTATGGGATTTTGGTGATGGGTCGGTGGTGAGCAATTCTCCATACGCTTCACATAGTTGGCTGGTTTCTGGCGTTTACCTGGTGACACTCAGAGTGTTCAATGACAACAACCCGGCTGGCGTGAGCGCCACGTCGGGCATCCAGGTGGTGCGACAACCTATGCATTACGTTTCCCCGGCCAGCACCAACCCGGTCTGGCCGTTTACCAACTGGGGAACCGCCGCCACCAACATTCAGGATGCGGTCAATGCAGCCTATTTAGGTGCCACCGTCCTGGTTAGCAACGGGGTATACGGCGTGGGAGGGCGACTCGTATATGGCTCGACGACGAATCGGTTGGCCGTGACGAAGCCTGTCACTGTTCAAAGTGTCAATGGACCAGCGGTCACGGTCATTCAGGGCAGCGGCGGCGGATTCAATGGGATCAACGCGGCTCGCTGCGTGTATTTGAGCAACGGTGCGATGTTGGTCGGATTCACCCTGACCAATGGAGTGACGGCGAGTTCCGGCGACACGGTGCTCTCAGAGAGTGGCGGCGGTGTCTGGTGCGAGTCCAGCGGTGTCGTTGTTTCCAATTGCGTGCTGGCCCACAACTTGGCGTACATGAGTGGTGGAGGCGCCTATTCCGGAACCCTGAATAATTGCATGGTCATCAGTAATCTTGCGGGCGGTTCTTCTCACGCAGGCCAAGGTGGTGCTGGTTGTTCAAATGTAATGAATAATTGCTTGATAATTTATAATCAAGCAGGTCCAGACGGGTCCGGTGTAGCCCAAGGGAGCGCATTGACGAACTGCACCGTCTGTTATAATGGAACAACTGCTGGAGACGACGCTGAAATTATTCGGTCTTGCACTTTGAGAAACTGCATCCTTTTTTACAATTTCTATGCCTACAATTATGTGAGTTACAACGGGAACGACTTGAAGAATTGTTGCATCGCCCCAATGTCCGTTTTTCCTTTTAACTACGGAGTCAATAATATCACCAATGCGCCGTTGTTCATAAACAGCACCAACGACTTTCATCTCCAGTCCAACTCACCTTGCATCAACTCCGGCAACGATGCCTACGTTTCTATCACCAACGATCTCGATGGCAACCCACGCATTGTCGGCGGCACGGTGGACATTGGCGCGTATGAATATCAAAATCCCTCCTCGGTCATTTCCTACGCCTGGCTCCAGCAATATGGCCTGCCCACCGACGGCTCGGCGGACTACATTGATTCCGACGGGACCGGCATGAACAACTGGCAGAAATGGATTGCCGGATTGAATCCCACCAACGCCCTGTCTGTTTTGCAGATGTTACCTCCAGCATCCACAAACAATCCACCAGGGTTGATC
This sequence comes from uncultured Verrucomicrobiae bacterium, assembly GCA_963842445.1. Lineage (GTDB taxonomy): Bacteria > Verrucomicrobiota > Verrucomicrobiia > Limisphaerales > UBA11358 > UBA11358. The sequence continues at coordinate 217,571 of CAWJHF010000001.1, forward strand.
GTAAGCTGGCAGAGTGTAAGCAACATCACCTATTTCCTGCAAAGCAGCACCAATCTCGGCGTGCAACCGGCCTTCTCAGCGATCCAAAGCAACATCGTTGGTCAAGCAGGCACGACGAGTTACACAGACACCACCGCCACGAACGGCGGCCCATATTTCTATCGCGTCGGGGTGCAGTGATTGTAGTGTCGGCGCTGTGCGCCGATCCGTTCAAGTCGCATCTCAACGCTACATCTGCCGGCGTGCACGGAGTAACGTGCCCTGCTTTTTGCGCATATCATGGTTTGAGAAATCTGTGCCCATCCGCGTCCATCCGCGGTCAGAAACGCTTCGGGTTCGATTTGACAAAAAAGATTTTCTTCGCATGTTTGCCGCGCCCGGTGTAAAAGCGCGGGCAACAAATGAGCAAAACACTCATCATTGCCGAGAAACCGTCCGTCGCCGGCGACATCGCCAAGGCGCTCGGCGGGTTCAAGAAAGTGGACGACTACTACGAAAGCGATCACTACGTCGTTTCGTCGGCGGTCGGCCACCTGCTCGAATTGGTCTGCCCGGAAGGCGTCGAGGCCGTGCGCGGCAAATGGACGTTCAAACACCTGCCGGTCATCCCGCCGCATTTCGATTTGCAGCCGATTGAGAGAACCGAGAACCGGCTGAAGGTCCTGAAAAAGCTCATCAAGCGCGCCGACGTGGACGCACTGGTGAACGCCTGCGACGCCGGGCGCGAAGGCGAATTGATTTTCCGCAACATCGTCAAGCACACGAAGGCCAAACAGCCCATCAGACGCCTCTGGCTGCAATCCATGACGCCGGCGGCCATCCGCGAAGGGTTCGAACGGCTGCGCGAAGACAAGGACATGCTGCCGCTGGCCGACGCCGCATACAGCCGGTCGGAAGCCGACTGGCTGGTGGGCATCAACGGCACGCGCGCGATGACGGCGTTCAACTCGAAGTCCGGCGGCTTTTTCAAGACGACGGTTGGCCGCGTCCAGACGCCAACGCTGGCGATCGTGGTCGAGCGTGAAGAGAAAGTCCGCAAGTTTGTGCCGCGCGATTTTTGGGAAGTCATCGGCACGTTCGATGCCGCCGCCGGCCAATACACCGGGCGCTGGTTCGATGAAAAGTTTGCCAAGGCCGATGGCAAGGACGGCGACGACCAGCTCAGGCCCGAGCGCGTCTGGGAAAAAGACAAGGCCGATGCCATTCGGGACAAGTGCTTGGGCAAACCGGGCATTGTCACCGAGGAAAGCAAGCCCAGCACATCGCTGTCGCCGTTGCTCTATGACCTGACGAGTTTGCAGCGCGACGCGAACTCGCGGTTCGGGTTCAGCGCCAAGAACACGCTCGGCCTGGCGCAGGCGCTTTACGAACGGCACAAGGTGCTGACGTATCCGCGCACGGATTCGCGCGCGTTGCCGGAGGATTACATCAGCACCGTCAAAAGCGCGCTGAAGATGCTCGGCGAGACCCGCTACGCGACATTTGCCGAAACGATTCTTAAAAATGACTGGGTGCATCCGAACAAACGCATCTTCAACAACGCCAAGGTGTCCGACCACTTCGCCATCATCCCGACCACTCAGATGCCGAAGGGCTTGAGCGAGCCGGAACAAAAACTTTACGACATGGTGACGAAGCGGTTCCTCGCCATTTTTTATCCGGCGGCGGAATTTTTGGAGACAATCCGCGTCACGCGCGTCGAGGACGAGCCGTTCAAGAGCACCGGCAAGGTCATCGTTAAACCCGGCTGGCTGACTGTCTATGGCAAGGAAGCGCAGGGCGAAGACACTAATCTGGCGCCGGTGAAGCCGAATGAAAAGGTCAACACCAGCAGCATCGAGGTGAAGCAAAACGTCACCAAACCGCCACCGCGCTACACGGAGGCGACGCTGCTGAGCGCAATGGAAGGCGCGGGCAAGCTGGTCGAGGACGATGAACTGCGCGAGGCGATGCGCGAGAAAGGGCTTGGCACGCCCGCTACCCGCGCCGCCATCATCGAAGGCCTGATTTACGAGAATTACATTCACCGGAACGGACGTGAGCTGCAGGCGACGGCCAAGGCATTTTCGCTGATGGAATTGCTCAACGGTCTCGATATCGCCGAACTGACCAAACCGGAGCTGACCGGCGATTGGGAATTCAAGCTGCACCAGATCCAGCGCCGGCAGAAAAGCCGCGACGAATTCATGTCGGAGATTGCCGACATGACACGGCACATCGTCGAGCGCGCGAAAAAATACGAGCACGACACCATCCCTGGCGACTTTGGCGTGTTGAAAACGCCGTGCCCGAAATGTGGCGGCGAAGTCCATGAGAAATACAAGCAGTTCCAATGCGTCAATGAAAAGTGCGACTTCTCGATTTGGAAAACGGTGTGCAGCCGGATGTTTGAAATTGAGGAAGTCGAGAAACTCATCAGCGAGAGACAAATCGGGCCGTTGCAGGGTTTCCGGAGCAGGATGGGCAAACCGTTCGCCGCGGTGCTGAAGCTGAATGCGGAGTTCAAGATTGAATTCGATTTCGGCAACGGACCAAGAAACGAGAGTGGCGAGGTGGCTGCGCCGGTGGATTTCACCGGCAAGGAACCGCTGGGCAAATGTCCCAAGTGCGGCGGCCACGTGTTCGACGCGGGGATGAGTTACCTTTGCGAAAAAGCCACGGGCGCGGACAAGACCTGCACGTTCCGCACCGGCAAAATCATTTTACAACAGCACATCGAGCCGTCGCAGCTCACCAAACTGTTGGCGGAAAGCAAAACCGATTTGCTCAAGGGGTTTGTCTCGAAGAAAACCAACCGCAAATTTGAAGCGTTTTTGGTCGTTGGCAAGGACGGGGAAATCGGTTTTGAATTTCCACCGCGCGAACGCGAGTCACGGTCGAAGGAGACCAAACCGAAGGGGTCGCAGCCTAAGATTGATTTCGCCGGCAAGGAACCGCTGGGCAAATGTCCCAAGTGTGGTGGCAAGGTGTTTGAAACCGACGGGGCCTATCTGTGTGAAAAGTCACAGGCGGACAAGAAGCCGTGCAAATTCAAAATCAACCGGGAAATTTTGCAGCAGCCGATTGAGCGGGCGCAGGCGCAAAAACTGCTGACCGTCCGCAAGACAGACCTGCTCGACACATTCATTTCCAAGACCGGCCGGCCATTCCCGGCGTATCTCGTGATGGATGACGCCGGCAAAGTTACCTTTGAATTCCCACCACGGGAAGGGGAACCGACAACTTAAGACTCGAACCGTGTGCGTTTGCCACTTGCCCGGCCTTAATTTTGAGGGTAACCAAGGGCATGTTTTCTCGAAGTTGCCATCTCCTGCCATTGTTGATTCTTACCGGCCTGAACGTTTCCGGCGCCGGACCGGTTTTCAATGTTCTGGATTACGGCGCGCACCCGGATGGTTCGACCAACTCAACCGGGGCATTCCACTCCGCCATCCAGGCGGCAAAAGCGGCGGGCGGGGGAACGGTGTTTGTGCCGGCCGGAAATTATGTCACCGGGCCGATTGAACTGGTGAGCGACCTGGTGCTCCATCTGGATGCCGGGGCCACGCTACGGTTCCCGGCGGCTAAACTTCCGTTCACGAAAGGCCGGCAGCAGGGAATCGAATGCCTCACACCCGTTCCGCTGATTAGCGGACACGATTTGCACAACGTCACCCTCACCGGTCGCGGCGTCCTCACCACGGACAACGCCGAGTGGCTCAAAATCATGCCCCGGACGAGGGCCTCGGAAGATGACCCCGGATCAGCCAACGGACCCAACTGGGAGCGCCTGTTGCAGGATCTCGAAGTGAAAACACCCGCACCGGATGAAGATTACCAAAAGGCGGCCCCGGAACTCCGGCCCTCGTTCGTCCGCTTCATGGACAGCACGAATGTGCTCATCGAAGGTGTTCACTTTGTCGGCTCCTCCATGTGGACGGTTCACCTGCTGTACACCGACAACGCAGTCGTCCGGAACGTCATCATCGAAACCTATCCGGGCGTGCACACCGACGGCATCGCCGTTGATTCCAGCCGCAACGTGCGGATTTCCAATTGCTACATTGACACCGGCGACGACGGCATCGTGTTGAAGTCCGGCAAGGACGCCGACGGACGGCGGGTCAACCGGCCAACCGAGAACGTGTCCATCGCCAATTGCACCGTGCATCACGCGCATGGCGCGGTCACGCTGGGCAGTGAAACTGCCGGCGGCATCCGCAACGTGGTGGCGGACAACATCACCTGCCGCGAAACCGCCATCGGCGTGCGCATCAAGAGCCGGCGCGGTCGCGGCGGCGCGGTGGAGGACATCCGGTTCAACAACTGGACGATGGAAGACGTCGGCGAAGCCATCAACGTGACCACCGATTATATGATGGAAGGCGAAAAGAAAAGTGCGGAAGAACCGGTCTCAGAGCGGACGCCGGTATTTCGCAACATCGCCATTAGCGGCATGACCATCCAACGGGCGAAGCTGGCGATTGACATTGTTGGATTGCCGGAAATGCCGGTCTCCGGGCTGCGCATCAGCGATGTCATCGCGTCGGCCAAAACCGGCATGCGCGGCTCATTTACCGATGCACTGGAATTGCATCACGTGCAGGTCAACGCGGACAACGGGCCGGCCTTCCTGGTGCGGGATTCGGAGGAATTGGAACTGGACGGCGTGGCGACGCGGAAACCGCTGGCGGATGCGCCCGTGATCCGCTTGGAGCGTTGTCCGGGTGCCATCGTGCGGAACAGCCGGGCGTTTGCCGGTACCGGCACGTTTCTTTCCGTTCCAACCGGCGAATTGAAGAACGTCGTGCTGGAAGGCAACGCGCTCGTTGAGGCGAAGAAACCGGTTGAAGAGGTGGGGTTGATTTTCGACAACGACGCCCGCAGCCAGGAAAGAGTCATTCCCTGACCCGGGTTTAACGCAAAATATTTGACACGGATTTAACCAATTTACGCGCATTGATTCATTGGTGGGGCGAGCAGCTTGTCCCGCTCCGCGACGATCCACGCGAGCCGCTATAGTGTCGGCTGTCCCCGCTTTCATTCGATGTTGGATGTTCGATATTTTCTATCTTAATTTTTACGACACCAATACCGTCTTACAATTCAAAGAGCTGGCCGATGAGCTAAACAAGCTTGCAGCAGGACTCCCAGACGCAGCACCAGAATAGATTTTATGCACTCAAAAGAAGTCAGAGAGAAAAGCAAGCGGGGTGCGTTAATGCTGTTTTGTCAACAAACCGGATAGGCACGAGTTTTTTATATGGCGTGAAAAACTGGTAGATGCCCCGCTTCCAGTAAAATGTTTTGGAGCGGTGTGTGTGTGTCGTTTTTGGTGCAGGCGAAACGGTAGTGCGTTTGCCGGTGACTGCCGGTGAATGTGAGGTGTTTATGTTGCTCTTTCACGCTAAAACCCTTCATTTATCAACACAAGTTTGCGTAAATCCTTGGTTGTAAGACTGGTGGAGCCGAGGGGATTCGAACCCCTGACCTACTGATTGCGAACCAGTCGCTCTACCAACTGAGCTACGACCCCAGCCAATTCCATCGGTTCCTGCACAACGATTACTATGCTGGTTTGCGCCTGGAGGACAAGATTTTTTGTCCGCAAAAAATGCCGGCGGGTCCGGTGATCACACACGATTTACATCACCGATACCCGCCGGCGCCTGCTTTTTAAAGGCAGCGCACCCAGTTCTCATTGGGCAAAGGAAACTTAACCCATCGTGCGGGTGTGGCAAGTGATTTTTGAAGAAATATTTTTCATCTTCACCCCGGGATTCGTATCTTCTCTCAAACAGCTTTACATCCACTTGGGATCATTCGAAAAATTGGGCATGCCAAAGTGTTGCCGGGCGCTGCCGTTTGCCGGGCTGCTGCTGTGCGGATTGCTCTCCGCGCCGCCGGCCACTGCGGACACGCCCGACCAACCCGGCTCGCACTTCATTGTAGATTCCTGGAGCGCTAAGAACGGTTTGCCGGACGGCGAAGTCATCTCCGTCATCCAGACGCACGACGGTTATCTCTGGCTTGGAACGCTCCACGGCTTGGTGCGTTTTGATGGGATTCGTTTCACCAATTTCGACGAGGAGATCGCGCCTGGCCTGAACAGCGACCGGATTATTTACTTGTTTGAAGACAGTCACACAAATCTTTGGATCGGGACCGACACAACGGGCGTGGGATTGGTACAGGATGGGAAAATCAAAAATTTCGAAATTGGGAGCGCAGGCCAGGAAGGCAAATTGACATCCGTCTGCGAAGATTCCGCCGGCAAAGTATGGTTTTACACGGCGGACTCGCGTCTGGCCCGTTATCAAAATGGAAAAATGGAGGCGTTGAATTTGAATTTTAACACGCCTCCGATTTGCCGGATGATTGCGGCCGAGAGATCCGGCGCGCTCTGGGTCGCGGATGTCAGTGGAATGGTTTCAATCCGCCCTGAAAATTTTAATCCGCAGGCGATTGTTGTTGATGAATCAATTCCTGCCGAAAGGTTGGATTTCATTCTAGCCAGCCGGAATGGTGGAATTTGGCGGTTGATGAACGGCCGGGTCCAAAAGTGGAAATCAGGCGGACTGGAAAAAGACTTCGGCGCCTATCCCTGGGGCAATTCAATCATCAAGGCCGCCTGTGAAGACAAGGATGGCAACCTGATTGTCGGCACGTTGGGCACGGGCGTTTTTTGGTATGACGCAAACGGGAAATATGAGCGCATTTCGAAGCAACAGGGATTGTCGTCCGCGTTTGTCCTTTCCTTGTGCATGGATCGCGAGGGAAATCTTTGGGTGGGGACGGACGGCGACGGGTTGAATCGGGTCAAAAGAAAAATTTTTAATTCGTTGGCAGAACTCCCTCCATGGCCCGTGCAGTCCGTGTCCGAGGACGCGCATGGCGGCTTGTGGACGGCATTTAATTTTCATGGGCTGTCTTATTGCCTCACAAATTCCGCGCAGGAATTCGGCGTGGGCATTTTCTCAAATGCGTGGTCGGTGCTGGTTGACAACCGCCAGCAGGTGTGGGCGGGCACGCGCGATGAGGGATTGTTCCGATTTCAAACCAATCGTTTCCAACCTGCACCCGGCGCGGAAGGCCTCGGCCCGTGGGTCTATGCGCTGCTTCAGGATCGCAACGGACAGTTATGGGGCGGCACCCAAAATGGTTTGGCGCGCTGGGACGGGCACGATTGGAAAATGTTCACAACGCGGGATGGCCTGTCCGAAAATACCGTTCGCGCCATTGTGGAAGACGCCGATGGAAATCTTTGGGTGGGGACGGAAAGCCGGGGCTTGAACCTGTTCAAAGACGGAAAATTCATTTCTTATCAGCAAACGGAAAACGGCCTGCCCGGCAACGATATCTCCGCCCTTTACCTGGACGAGGTCGGTGTCTTGTGGATTGGCACCTTCGGCCACGGTTTGGCGCGGTTCCACGATGGCAGGTGGACGCGATATTCCACGCTCGACGGCCTCGCCAGCAACAGCATCGGGTACATCATTGAAGACGACGAAGGCAATTTATGGATCGGTTCCAATGCCGGATTGATGCGAATTCGGAAAATCTCGTTGAACAATTACGCCCCTGCAACGACCAACTCCATTTCCTGCAGGACTTACGGCGAAGCCGAAGGGCTGCTAACGCGCGAATGTTCCATCGGCGCACAACCCGCTGCCATCCGCGCGCATGATGGCCAATTGTGGTTCCCTACCGTCAAAGGATTGGTGTCCGTGAATCCGGCGGAACTCAAACCCAATTTGCAACCGCCGGCGGTCATGATTGAATCCGTACGGGTTGACGGGCGCGAACAAAAAACCAATGTGCTCGCTTCAACGTGGCCGCAATCCATCACGATTGCGCCTGGCAACAAGCAGTTCGTGGTTCAATTGGAAATTCATTACACCGCTCTGAACTTCACCGCCCCCGACGAAGTGCGGTTCAAATACCGTTTGGAAGGGCGCGAGACCGAATGGACGGACGTTGGGAACACGCGGGCAGCCTATTACAGCGAAGTGCCGCCCGGCCATTACCGCTTTCATGTCATCGCCTGCAATGAAGATGGCGTGTGGAATGAAAATGGCAGTTTCCTTGACATCACCGTGCAACCGCAATTTTGGCAGAGGGGTTGGTTTCGAGTCACTGCCATCGTGTGCTTTCTGGGATTAATCATTGCTGTGGTGCGTTATCTGTCCACACAAAAGTTGCAGCGCCAGTTGCAGGTGCTCAAGCAACAGGAATCGCTCGAAAAGGAACGTTCCCGTATTGCCCGCGACCTGCACGATCAGCTCGGCGCCAATCTTACCCAGGTAGCGTTGTTGGGTGAAATGGCGGAAGCGGATAAAAACACGCCCGAAGAAATTGAAGCGTACACCCGGCAAATATCCGAAACCGCGCGTGAAACCACCTGTTCCCTTGACGAAATCGTCTGGGCGGTCAATCCCGCCAATGACACGCTGGATGGACTGGCCGATTACGCCTGCAAATATGCACAGGAATATCTTGTGCTGGCCGGATTGCGCTACCGTGCGGACATACCGGCCCAATTACCGGCCATCACGATACCGCCGGAAGTCCGGCACAATGTTTTTCTCGCCTTCAAGGAAGCTGTCAACAACATCGTCAAACACGCGCAGGCGTCCGAAGCCCGGATTCGATTGAGGTTGCAACCGGACAGTTTTACCCTTGAAATTGAAGACAACGGTCGCGGTCTCGGCAGGCCGGTTACGGGCACGGCGGCGGTGCGAAACGGCCTTCGCAACATGCGAAGGCGGATGGAGGACATTCACGGAGAATTTTCAATCGGCCCGGGAGCCAATGGCGGAACACTGGTGCGTCTTACCATTCCCATCTCCAGACTTTCTTAATCGTAATCGTAATCGTAATCTTAAACGTGTTGGCGATCGGGATTATGATTAAGAGCAAGACCAAGATTAAGACTGAAATTCGAAAACATGTCCATTTCTGTTTCCATCGTAGAAGACAACGACAAGCTGCGCGGCACGCTGGCCCGTTTGCTTAACCGCGCCGAGGGGTTCCACTGCGCAAGCCAATATGCCAATGCCGAGGACGCATTGAAGGATTTGCCGCAAGTGCGCCCGAATGTCGTGCTGATGGACATCAACCTGCCCGGCATGAATGGTGTGGAATGTGTCCGGCAGTTGAAAACATCGCTGCCGGAAATCCAGGTTATGATGCTCACGGTGTATGAGGACACGGAAAACATCTTCAACGCGCTGGCGGCCGGCGCCAGCGGCTATTTGCTCAAACGCACCTCCAGCAAGGAATTGCTGGAAGCCATTCAGGAAGTGCGCCGGGGCGGTTCGCCGATGACCATGCATATTGCCCGCAAGGTCGTGCAATCCTTTCAAAAAAGCGCGGCCTCGGCGCAAACCACGGAAAACCTTTCCGAACGCGAACAGCAGGTGCTCGACCTGTTGAGCCAGGGGTTGATGTACAAGGAAATCGCCGACAAACTCGGCATCAGCTACGAAACCGTGCATACCTACATCCGCCGTATTTACGAAAAACTGCAGGTCCGCACCCGGACCGAAGCCGTGGCCAAATTCCTCCGCCGTTGAGCGGATTTTTGCGAATTTCCCTTATTTTGCGCGTTTTCGCGCGGGATGATATACTTCACGGATGCAAAAAACCCAATGTTTACTGAATGAATTTAGCCATTAGATTAGAACACTGAATAATCTGTAATTTTCTTTTAGGTGGTAAAATAATGGCTCAAAAAAAACAGCCATAACGCGAAATTTTCTAAAATAATTTCCTATCCCCTTCAGCCTTGACTGGATTAAAGATGCAGTGATTTGAAAAGTGGCATCAGCAATTCAGGCGCGTTACAGCGTAACGCGCTAAGTAGATTCCAATTTACGGCGGCGGCGATTGGCGGCTTTTTGCCGTTTGGCCTTTTTCGAGGTTGGCGGTGGGGGAGCGGCAATCATCCGTTTCACCGCATCCTCAAAGCTGACGCCATGCACTCGCAAATCTTCGGCCTGCTTTGGCATAAAAAAATTATCTCACACTTTCAAAATTTGCGCGAGTCAAAATTATTGGTTTCTAATCGGGACGAGAAGTGCAAATTCGCCGTTCGTTTTAACCCAATATGTATCTGGGGTTGTCTCAACTTTTATGTGAGTCTGCTTAAGCGTAAAATAAATGGCATCGAAAAGTTCCTGGGGATCGTTTTCCAGAACCATCGGCTGCATGTTTGTAGAAAATGGGAAATAATTCGCTTTGATGTGGAATCGGTGTGGGATTTTCTGTTCTTTTTCCCAATTGTTCGTGCTGTAATAAACAAGCCAAACATCGGGATATTCATTAGTGTATCCAATCGGTCTTGTCGAAATAAAATTAGGGTCTCGTGTAATTCCCCAAACGCCAGCACTGGAATCAACCGGGAATTTAGCCAGAGTGAACATTTCCCGCAAATCATACGCAAAAGTTTCCGTGTCACTTCCTTCTTGGCCGATACAAATTTTAATCGGAATTTTCCTGATCAATTCTGTTGAATATATGAAATTCGTTATTTGCTCCAGTGTTATAGTTCTGGGATTCAGCTTGGCTTGCAATTCCAGATTCGATTTATGGAGTTCCTCAATTTCTCGGTTGGAGGCGATGAACGCGAGGCCAAAGGCTATCAGTTCGATTGCCAATCCTCCAACTACCATTTTCCAAAATCGGACTTTCCATCGGGACTGCACTTTTGAGGCTGGCAGCTTTTTTTCCAAATTATCGGAAAATCTATGGTGTTCTGCCCATCCTTCACCCCAACAGCCAGACCCAATTACGATGATGCTTATGAATTCAACCCATTCCCAAACCCACAGCCAAGAAGGGGATATAACCGCTGTCCAAACGGATGCTAACATGAGATTTGTCTATTTTACCGGCATTTCCGCGATTATTACCGGCATCATATTGCTGTTTTTTGCCATTTTTGGATTCAGAAGAACTGGGCGCTGATTTGTAAATCAGACGCCTTTTGATGGTCGTTTGCAAGCCGGGAATTTCCCCCACCTTTTACTTTTTACGGCGAATCCGTTTTCGCCAGTTGCTAGGACGCGGCAACCTTGGTTTAACGAGCCAAGAGCAAACGATATTCCCGTCCCCTCAATTCTTTGGGCGGCGATACATAAGCCGCTTGCCTTCAATCATTGGCACGAATTTTTCCATGCGCTCGCCGTCCGTATCGTGCCGTGTATTCCAACGGAAAGAAAATTCGTTGGCGTATTTTGGCAGGTGTTCGCGTGATACATGATGCCAGCTTCCGACGATGCCGCGTTTTAGCAGACTGAAAAAACTTTCGCAATGGTTCACGCCGGATGTTGTGCCGTCCGCGTTGCGACGGCTGTATTCAAACTTGGAATGGTTCACAACGTCATGCCGTTTCCACGGTTTCAATTGATACCGATAGACGCTGGACTGATCGGTATTCACCGTTGCATCCTTGCTAACGCACTCATTCAAAACCCGGCCAAGATTTTTTGTCGTCACCGTTTCGACGACTCGCGCCTTCATTTTTCCCTCACGCTCTATCAATGCGACCACGGGAGTTTTTTGGGAAAGTTTTTCCTTCATATCACCTTTGCCGCCGATAAAAGTTTCATCCACCTCGACCGTGCCGGAAAGTTGTTTTGAATCATCGCCCATTGCGAAACGGATTCTGTGCGCCATGAACCAAGCCGTCTTGTAAGTGGTTTTCAGCATCCGGCCCAATTGGTTTGCACTGATTGATTTTTTCGCAGAGCAAAGAATGAAAATCGCCATGAGCCATTTGCTGATTTTGATGTGTGAATCTTCAAACACAGTGCCGACTGTGGCGGTAAAAGTTTTGCGGCAAGCCGCACAGCAATACAGGCCGACGCGCACTTTGTTTTTGCTGTCCGGCTTTGATGTAAGCTTGTAAACCTCATCATGCTTGCAGTGCGGACAGACCGGGCCTTTGGGCCAGCGCCATGATTCAAACAAGGCACGCGCTTTTTCCTCGTCTTGGTAATCCTGAGCCAGTGAAATGAGGTTCAAATCATCGGCGTCAAACTCGTTTTTGGCACGCGAAATGGTGTTATTCATACGATGAACATTACACAACTTTCTGAGTCTGTCAAGTATATTATCCCGTTTTCGCGTGTCCCCATAAGTGGTGACAAGCCAGGAATCCAGAATATGTTATGCTTTCTCCGTCGTTGAGATGCAAAAGCGCAGTGTTCCGTGTGTGAAGCAAGGCGCAAATCTGCGGCGCCGCATCCGATGAAGGTTCGCAGCAGCGCAACTGCGAAAGTTAATTTTGAGCGCTTAGTTCTCATTGAGAGGCTGGGGTAGTGTCCGGCCTCTTTTTTTTTCAAGTTTCCACCGTTCCAGAGGCCGGGTCCTCACTTGGCAATTGGCAAGACCGGGTGCCCCTGCTAACTTTGGCCCGCATGTCCAACGCGGTTGTCGCGGCCCAAACGCCCTCAAAGCCAATAGTGTTTTTCCGCCGATTGATCACTTCGGTGGTTCTCTGGACGATCATCATCGCGGCCTTGTTTTCCACCAGCACCCTGATTTCCAACGGCGTGTTCATTCTCATCATGGTTTTTCTTGGAATGACCGGTCTGGCGGAGTTTTACGATCTGGCCGGAAAACGCGGCCTGGTCTGCTTCAAATGGTGCGGGCTGTTCGGTGGCCTGCTGTTGATGCTGGGGACTTTTTTGAACCTGACCGGCCACCTCGGCACGTCGGGTTCCCCGGCGCGCGTGAACGATTTTGAAACGGGTTTTATCATCCTGTTCGTGCTCGGTTTGTGCGTGCGGCAATTTGTTTCGCGCAGCAACACGGCCGGTATTCCAGCCATTTCCGCGACGCTGTTCGGCCTGATGTATGTCCCGTGGCTGCTGAACTTCATCCAGAAAATCAATTTTTTCCCCGGCATTGGCGATGGCGGGAAATTTTACGTGCTTTATTTCATTCTCGTGACGAAATTCAGCGACACCGGCGCGTATGCCGTCGGCTCGCTCATCGGCCGGAACAAAATGATTCCGCGCATCAGCCCCGCCAAAACGTGGGAGGGCTTCGGCGGCGCGATTTTGGTTTCGACCGTTGCAAGTGTGGCATTCGCGCATTTTTTCGGCGCGAAAATGACCGGAATGAATTCCCTCCACGCTGTGATTCTCGGAATCGTCCTGAGCATCGCCGCCGTCATCGGCGATTTGATTGAATCGCTGTTCAAACGGGAAGCGGGCGTAAAGGACTCGGGCAGGTTGTTTCCCGGCATCGGCGGCATTCTCGACTTGCTCGACAGTCTTTTATTCAACGCGCCCATCATGTATCTCTATCTGCGCCACATTTTAACGCACCCGTGAAGAACGTAGTTCTTTTAGGCAGCACCGGTTCCATCGGCACCAGCACCGTCAAGGTGGCGGAGGATTTGCCGGATCACATCCGGCTGCTCGGCCTCGCCGCCGGCAACAACGCCGAATTACTGCTCAACCAGGCGCGCAAGCATCAGCCCGTAGCGGTTTCCATCAACGACCCGGAAAAGGCCCGCAAGCTGGAAAAATTGGGAGGGACCGCAATGCGGGTTTATTCCGGCGAAGATGGCTTGATCAAACTGGCCACGCTGCCAGGGGCAGACATTGTGCTCATCGCCATCGTCGGCACAGCGGGACTGAAACCGGCACTGGCGGCCATTCGCGCGGGCAAGGACATCGCCATCGCCTCGAAGGAAATCCTTGTCATGGCCGGTGAAATCGTGATGCGCGAGGCCCGCAAACACGGCGTCCGCGTGCTGGCGGTGGACAGCGAACACTCGGCGATTTTTCAATGTCTCGACGGCAAACCTCCCGGTTCCGTCCGCAAGCTTTGGCTCACCGCTTCCGGCGGGCCGTTTCGCGACGCAAAAAAATGGCCAAAAGAAAAATTTGCTGAAATCACGGTCGAGCACGCGCTTAAACATCCGTCGTGGGTGATGGGCCGCAAAATCACAATTGATTCGGCGACGCTATTCAACAAGGGTTTGGAAATGATCGAAGCGCGCTGGCTGTTTGACATCGGCATCGAACGTGTGGGCGTGCTGGTGCATCCGCAAAGCATCGTTCACTCACTGGTCGAGTTCGTGGACGGCGCGATGCTCGCCCAGCTTTCCACGCCGGACATGTGCCTCCCGATTCAATACGCCCTGACGTATCCCGACCGCGCGCCGAGCGAACGCGTGCGGACCGATTTCGCCAAACTGGGCAGCCTCACCTTTGAAGAACCGGACATGGAACGATTTCCGGCGCTGAAGCTGGCGCGCAGGGCAGGGGAGGTGGGCGGCACGCTGCCGGCGGTATTGAACGCGGCGAACGAGGTCGCGGTCGAAGCGTTCGTGAATCGCAAAATCAATTTCGCGCAAATCACCGGAACCGTCCGGCGCGTGATGGACGCGCACGAAGTCGTTCTGCATCCCACGCTGGAGCAAATTCTGGCGGCGGACGCCTGGGCGCGGCACGAGGCGACGGCAATTTGACGGGTCTGCGCAAAGATTGCGGTAAATTTTTCCACTGGTATAGTTATTCCGCTTTAACATGGCTATTTTGAGATATATTTTCATCGTGTTGGAGGTGGTGCTGCTCTTTAACCTCCTCATTGCCGTCCATGAGTTGGGACATTTTCTCACTGCGAAATGGCGCGGCCTGAAAATTGACCGCTTCGCCATCTGGTTCGGCAAACCGATCTGGAAGAGAAAAATCAATGGTGTGGAATACGCGCTGGGCTGCATCCCGGCCGGCGGTTACGTCGCACTGCCACAAATGGCAACGATGGAAGCCATCGAGGGCAAGAGCGAAATGCCTGCGGAGCAACTGCCGAATGTTTCCGCGCTGGACAAAATCATCGTTGCGTTCGCCGGACCATTGTTCAGCTTTTTGCTGGCGATCGCGTTCGCGTTTGTCGTTTGGGACGTTGGCCGTCCGAGCAACGAGACGGACAACACGACGACGATTGGCTGGGCTGACTTTGACGGTCCGGCGTGGAAGGCGGGCTTGCGGCCGGGCGATACGATTTTGGAAATTGACGGCCATCCGGTGAACCATTTTTTCCCGACGGCCTCGGGCGGGCTTCACCAAGGACTGCAGGACAGTATTAACTGGCGCATCATCACCAGCGAAGGCACAAACATTACCATCAAATACCTCCGAGACGACCAGGAGCAGATGGCTTACGCGACACCGTATCACCGCCCAACCCAGTGGTATGAACGCAAAGATTTACGGCACATTCTCATCTATCCGGCAATGAAAGCCATCATTGACGAAGTGGCGAGCAACAGCCCCGCGGCGCTGGTTGGTTTGACCAACGGTGATGAAATTGTCGCCTTGAACGGCCAGAAAATTTACAGTCCGCTGGCCATTACTTCCGCCGAGGCTGGGATGAGCAATGGTCCGGTCAAACCGCTCGCGCTGACCATCCGCCACGGAAATGAAATATTCGACCGTACGCTGCTTGCCGTCAGACCGGTCCAACCGGCGAACAGCAACCCTTCGCTCGGCATTCTGGTGTGGGGTGAGGAAACCAACTTCATGCTGGTTCATCCCCGTCCCTTGGACCAAATCCGGGCGAGTGTCGGTCAGATTTACGGGACGCTCCACGCGCTTTTTGCGCCCAAGAGCGAAATTGGCGTGCAACAACTCGGTGGACCGGTGATGATCGCGCGGGTTTACTATAACCTTTTTCAGGACGTGGACGGCTGGCGCCGCGTGCTCTGGTTCAGTGTCATCCTCAATGTGAACCTCGCCTTGATCAACCTATTGCCGCTGCCCGTGCTGGATGGCGGACATATTTTGCTGTCGCTGCTCGAAGCCGTCCGCCGCCGGCCCGTCAGCGCCAAAATCCTGAACAGCATCCAAACTGGCTTTGCGGTCCTGCTCATCAGCTTCATGGTTTATATCGCGTTTTTCGACACCGGAGATTGGTTGCGCAGTGCGCGTGACAATCGCGATGTGCCTGTTGTCTTTGCCCCCCACAGATGAAGAATTCCCCCATGCGCTACTGCGAATCACCGTATTGTTATCAGCGGCGGAAAACGCGTGAAGTCGTCATCGGTGATTCGAAGAACGGTGGCGTCATCATCGGCGGCGATCATCCGGTTGTCATGCAATCCATGCTCACGTGCGACACAATGGACACCGCCGAGTGCGTGAGGCAGACACTCGAACTGGTCGCCGTCGGTTGCCAGCTTGTGCGTATCACGGCCCCCACGGTCAAGGACGCGGCGAATCTGCAAAACATTGTTCGCGAATTGCGCGCACAAAAATGCCTCGTGCCGATTGTCGCGGACATCCATTTCAAACCCGAGGCGGCAATGGAAGCGGTGAAATGGGTCGAGGTCGTGCGCGTGAATCCGGGCAATTACGCCGATTCCAAGAAATTTGCGACCAAGGAATACACGGACGAACAGTATGCCGCCGAACTGAAGCGCATTGAAGAAAAATTCACGCCGCTCGTGCTCGAATCCAAACGGTTGAAACGCTGCCTGCGCATCGGCACCAACCACGGCTCGCTCAGCGACCGCATCATGAACCGTTACGGCGACACGCCGCTGGGCATGGTCGAAAGCGCGCTGGAATTTGCCCGCATCTGCCGCCAGCACGAATTCCACAATTTCAAGTTCTCGATGAAATCATCCAATCCCAAGGTGATGATTGAGTGCTATCGGCTGCTCGTTGCCCGATTGGAACAAGAAGGACCGGATTGGAATTATCCGATTCATCTAGGCGTGACCGAAGCGGGCGAGGGCGAGGATGGCCGCATCAAAAGCGCCATCGGCATCGGTTCGCTGTTGTGCGACGGTTTGGGCGACACCATCCGCGTTTCACTCACGGAAGACAGCCCGCGCGAAATCGAAGTCTGCCGCGATTTGCTGGCGCAGATTCCAAAACTGACCCGTTCGGAGTCCCGCCTTCAGGCGGCATCGGGGGAACCGGCTAAAGCCGGAACTCCAAACGATTTCCCTTTCGACCCATTTCACTTTGGGCGCCGTGAAACACCGGAAATCGAAATTGCCGACGGCGTCAAATGCGGCGGCGAACAACTCATCCGTGTGGTCGTCACCCGCGCGACGTTCGAGAAAGTTGCGCACAAAATCCGGCCCAAAGACGACGTGAAACCGGAAGCGATTTACGAAGACCTGAATGTCACGGAGATTGACCCGACACAGGATTTTGAAATCAATTGTGAGACCCAGCTTGTCACAGTGAAGGACGGCGTGAAGCTTCCAGCCATAACCGCGTTTCGTTTGCTCGCAGCCAAATTGAAACGGCTTGGGCGGAACAATCCGATACTGCTGAAAGATTTCCTCGGTTTCAATGATCGTAGGACAGGCTTCCAGCCTGTCTCTGATATTTCTGCGAGAGGTAAAGGCGAGATGGAGACAGGCGGGACGCCTGTCCTACTGGAACCGAAGATTGCCTTGCTCCGTGCGTCCGTCGTCATCGGTTCATTGCTCGCGGATGGAATTGGCGACACGATTTTGATTCGCGGCGAGGCGGGCGGCGGGCAAAGTTTGCGCTTGGCCTATAACATTTTGCAGGCGGCAGGTTGCCGGTCGTTCAAGACCGATTACGTGGCGTGCCCGTCCTGCGGGCGGACGCTGTTCAACCTGCAAACGGTGACTGCGCGCATCAAGGCGCGCACGGAGCATCTCAAGGGCGTCAAGATTGCCATCATGGGCTGCATCGTAAACGGCCCGGGCGAAATGGCCGACGCGGACTTCGGCTACGTGGGCGGCGCGCCCGGCAAGATCAACCTCTACGTTGGCAAACACGCCATCAAGTACAACATCCCCGAAGCCGAAGCCGTGGACCGTCTTGTGGACCTCATCAAGGAACACAACAAGTGGGTCGAGCCGGGAGTGAAGGAAACAGTCCCTGCCCATTGATCTCCGTTTCCGAGGCGTGACTGATTTCCACAATTCAACCCGACCCGCCCGGTTTAAAAATCATGCCATCGGATGCGGCGCGATGGTACTGAAAGTTTATTGCTTCCCGTTAAGAACTTCATGCAGTGCATTGAGCATGGTTTCGGCGGTGTAAGGTTTGGGAATGAAATGCTGGATACCGGCGGCCATGACCTTGCTCACACTGCCGTTGGAGGCCTGACCGCTTGAGCCCACGATTTTGACTTCCGGATTGATGGATTTGAGGGCGGTGATCGTGGCCAGACCATCCATGTTCGGCATGACCATGTCGGTGATGACCACGTCTATTTCGTTTCGACGGGGCTGGTAGAGGGAAATCGCTTCGGCGCCATCGGCCGCGAGCAGGACGCGGTAACCAAATCGTTCCAGCACTCTTTGCGCAAGCTCGCGGATGGGTTCCTCGTCATCCACGACCAGCACCAGTTCGTTGTGGCCGTGCAGCAGCCTGGCTTTGCCCTCCACCACATTCTTCGCGCCAGCCAGCGTGGTGTTGCCCGGGATATAGACCTTGAATGTGCTGCCCTTGCCCGGCTCGCTGTAAAAATGGATGAAACCGCCGTGGCTCTTGACGATGGCCAGGGTGGTGGACAGGCCCAAGCCGGTGCCTTTGCCCGGTTCCTTGGTGGTGAAGAAGGGGTCGAAAATCCGCTCCTGGATCTCCTTCGGAATGCCCGTGCCTGTGTCGCGCACGGTAAGGCACACATGGGGGCCGGGCCGCGCTTCCAGATTCGTGCTGGCATACACCTCATCGAGCACCACATTTTCGATGTGGAGGGACAGTTTGCCGCCCTTGGGCATGGCGTCGCGCGCATTGAGGCAGAGATTCAACAGTACCTGGTGGAGTTGCGTCGGGTCGCCGGTGATGCTCCAGAGGTCGGCGGCGCAATGAAGTTCAAACGCCACCGATTTCGGGAAGGTCTCATTGACGATCTGCTTGATTTCGCGGGCGATGTGTTTGGGTTGGACGACGATCCGTTCGCCTTCCATCCCGCGTCCGAAGGCCAGCACCTGTTTGACCAGACCCGCGCCTCGCTGAACGTTGGCCTCCAGTGATTCCAGCAGTCGTTTTCCGTCGGCGTCAGTGATTTTTTCCTTCAACACCTGCACCGCGACAAGGAGTGGCGTCAGAACATTGTTAAGGTCATGGGCGATGCCGCCGGCCAGGGTGCCGAGGCTTTCCATGCGTTGCGAACGCAGGAACTGGGCTTCGAGTTTTTTCCTTTCGGTGACGTCGGTGTTGATGATGAGCATGGACTTGGGACGGCCCTGCTCGTCCCGAATGGCATTACATCGCCCCTGAACCGTGATGGTCTTGCCGTCCTTGGTGATTTCCTGCAATTCGCCGCTCCATTCGCCGCGTTCCTTGACGGTCTTTATGGCCTCCGCATGTCGCGGTGAAATCGCCCCGCCCAAGAAAAGGTCCAAGGGATTTTTCCCGGCAGCTTCGGCGGCGCTCCAACCGTAAATCCGCTCCGCGCTTTTGTTCCAATAGGCGATGCAGTCGTCCAAATCCAGGACCATAATGGCGTCCTGCGCCTTGTCCAGCAACGCGGCCTGTTCCCGGACATGTTCCTCGGCCTGCTTGAGACTGGTGACGTCAAATTGAATGCCTTGCGTGCCCACGATTTGGCCGTCGGGACCGAATACCGCGGATTTCACCACGTGTAGATACCGTTTGCCGCCCTCGGCGGTGGGATAAACTTCCTCGACGTGCATCGGCTTGCCAGTGCGCAAGATTTCGTCGTGGTGTTTGCTTCCGTCACGGAGCAAATGGAGAATTTCAGGGCGCAGCTCATTGTGCGCCGCTTTTTCCACCGCCGCGAGTTCGTCCGGCGTCCAACCCACGATCTGGTTCGCCTTCAAGCCGCGGAGCTGGCAGAACCAGGAGTTGACAAAGACGTAGCGGCCCGCGAGGTCCTTGCGGAAGAGGCCGGTGGGCATTTGCTCGACGAGCGAATGATAGAGCGCCTTTGATTCGCACAATGCCTCCTCCGTCCGCTTGCGCTCGGTGATGTCGCGCGAAATCCCCATGATGCCGACAATCTTCCCGGTGTCATCGCGCATCGGCATTTTCGTGCTGGACGCCCACGTGACATGCCCATCATTCCACACTTCACGCTCTTCCTTGGCAATTATTGGCCGGCCGGTGCGGATGATTTCCTGTTCGTCCTCAAACGCGGGCCGGGCATGCGCCTCCGCGAAAAAGTCAAAATCCGTCTTGCCGACCATTTCATCCGGGGATGCCACACCAAATTGGCGGGCCTGGGCCTTGCTGGATTTGATAAAGCGGGATTGGGCGTCCTTGAAATAAATGTGGTCCGGCGAATTATCCAGCAGCGTCCGCCACAAATCACGTTCACGATCCAGCTCGGCTTCCATCTGCCTGCGCTCGGTGATGTCTTCCGAGATGCCCAAGAGGTAGACCAACTGCCCGGCGTTGTCGAAGACCGGGATTTTCTTGGTGTGCAGGATGCGCTCCCCTTTGTTGCGGGTTTGCACGGGCTCTTCCGGAATGTCCACAACCTCCTTCCCGCGCAGGACCTGCCGGTCATTCTCCGTAAAATGGTCGGCCAGCTCTTTTGGAAAGAAATCATGATCGTTCTTCCCGATCAGCTCCTTCAGTGAATATCCCAGCAGCTCTTCCCCAGCCTTGTTGAATTTCAGGAACCGAAGCTCCTTCGCGTCCTTGACAAAAATCATGTGCGGAATGTTTTCGATGACGGTGTTCAGGAACTTCTCGTTGTCGCTCAACGCCAACTCCGCCCGCTTGCGCCCGGTGATGTCCTGGATGGCCGCACGAATGCCGATAATGGCGCCATCTTCCCGTTTCAGTATCCGGTCATTAATCAAAACCGGAAAGGTGGAGCCGTCTTTCCGGCGGAACATCCGCTCGAAGCCTTCCGGCGGCGGCGACACCTCTCCGCGCAATTTCGCCAGCGCGGCCCGGCGGGACGTTTCCTCCTCCCCGGAAATCTTCCAGACGAATTGCCCCAGCAACTCTTCGGCGGAGTATCCCAGTAATTTCAGTTCGGTATTATTGATGCGGACCAGGCGTCCCTCGGCGTCCACCTCGTGAAAACCAACGGGGGCATTGTCGAACAGATCTTTGAATTCCTCCCGGCTCTGACGCCAGGCCTCCTCGGCCTGCTTGCGTTCGATGACGTCGTTGAAAAGGAGGAGCAGATGAGGTTCGTTGCCGCGGACAAAGAAACTGAAGTGACAGACCAGCCATGTCTCTTTGCCAAACGTGCTGGTGAAATGGAATTCCCCGTGCTTCGGGCTTCTGATGTCCAAAGTCTCCTCCGCCATTTTGAGCATGCCGGAAATTCGCCAGGACTCGATCTGCCTGAAATTCTGCTTCAAGAGTTCCGCCACCGTGGCGTTCACCGTCTGTGCGGCGGCCTCGTTGGCCAGCACGCATTGCCCGGATGCCTTGTAAACCAGTATCCCCTCAGGAGCCTCCGAGATGATTTTTTGGTTGAATCCGAGGGTTTCGGCCAATTGCTGCTCTGCCCGTTTGCGCTCGGTGATTTCCTGAAGGGTGGAGCGGACGCCAACAACGCGCCCGGCGTTATCGTGAAGCATTCGGTTCTCAATCAGGACCGGGAGAAAGCTTCCATCCTTTCGCCGATAGTTTCGTTCCACCACCTCGGTCACAGGTGTTTTTCCCGCCAGTTTGGCCATAATTGCTTCTCTGGTTATCTCCCGTTCAGCAACAAAGTCCCACACGAAATGTCCCACCATTTCTTCGGCGGTATATCCCAGCATGCCCAACTCAGTGCGATTAACCCTTGTGATAAGTCCCTCCTCATTCAACTCGTGATAACCCACAGGAGCGTCTTCAAACAAGGACTCAAACCGTGTTTTGCTCTCTTTGAGCTCCTTCTCTGTTCGCTTGCGCTCGGTGATGTCCAGCACCATCCCAATGACGCCGATGATTTCCCCGGAGGCGTCCCGATGCGGCCCGTAGGTTTCCTTGACCCAACCTTGCTTTCCTGTCCTTGGCATGTGATAGGGAATGTCATCCGAATAAACAGTTTCTCCTTTTAGCGCCCGCTGGTGCAGATGATCAACACCCTGTCCCTGAAATTGGGGGAAAAGATCCAGCGCCTTCCTGCCCAACACCTCCCCAGCCGACAGGCCGGTTAGTTGTTCCATGAAATGGTTCCACCGCCGGTACCGAAGTTCCCGGTCGTAAACAATAATTCCTTCATTCGCGCCGGAGATGACTTCTTTGTTGAATTCGTTCGCAGTGCGCAATTCGCTCTCCACACTCTTGCGTTGAGAAATTAGAAAAGCCATCAACCACTGCACGCTGATACCCATGAGGCGGCTCACGAACGCCAAATGAAGATCAATCCCCGGCGGCGAAAGAAAGAACCCGGCCAGCGTCAGCAGCGAGAAAACGGCGGCGAGCACATAGGGCAAAGACCGGCCGCCGACATAAACGGATAAAAGCAGAGGAATAAAATACCAGACCCAGTCGGCGACACCCAGTGGCGTAAAAAAATCCAAAATTATTCCCCCGGCGGCAAAAAAAGGAATTACCGCAAAAACAACTGTCTTGTGTTGCCTGGTGGTCATAATCATACCACGACACCTATGCATTAGCTGATACAAATGAAGCATTTAAGATGCCCAAATATACACACATTCCTCCTGTCAACCCATTCAGAATCAGTTCATTATGGCGGCAGGTGGCGATTACAAACGTACCTTTTCCATTGCTGCTTGCGCTCGAATGGTTTGAACGAATTTCGGTGCAAGTCACGCCAGACAACCTCCAAACGAAACTGTTCGGCCAGTCCGCAAAATCGAAAAAATCAGCGCAACCTTTTTCAAGGCAAAAGCCGTGTCGAAAATTTTTGCCATGCTTCCGCTCGTTTTTCTGAAGGTCACCCGAAAGCGGAGCGGCCAAATGAAACACGACCGATAACACTTGCCAATTCTGTTAATTTGCCTAAAGTGACCGACCACTTTTCAATTATGCACTTGAATGGTTTGAATGTGTTTTTGGCGCAGGCACCCGCCTCAACGCCGGCGCAGCCACCTCAACCGGTCGGTTTACAGTCACTCTTAGCCAGCCCCATTATGCTGCTGGTTTTGATGGCGGTAATGATGTATTTCCTTCTGTTCCGCCCGCAGCAGCAGCGCACCAAGCAGCAGGCCCGAATGCTCGCCAACCTCAAGTCCGGTGACAAGGTCGTCACGTCCAGCGGCATCGTCGGCGTCGTCATCACGGTCAAGGACAAGACCGTTTCGCTCCGTTCCGCCGACGCCAAAATGGAAGTCACCAAATCTTCCGTGACGGAAATCCTTGAAAGCAGCAACACCTCCGCATCCTGAACCGGCCATGAGAAGAAACAATTTTGGGAGATTCATCCTCGTCATCTGCATTGTCCTCTGGGCGCTTTTTGAAGTTTATCCGCCCACCTCGCGTGATTTGTTGCAGGAGTTTTCGCGGCGCGCTGAGTATAAGGACGCGGCGTTCACGAACATTCTGGCGCGTGTTGAACAGCTTCAAAAGGCTGGGACGAACACCGAGTTCGCGTGCCTGCAGGCGGCCACCGCCACGAATGATCTCCAGCCGTATTTCCCATTTATCAGCGCGAAGGACCAGCTTTACCCGAACCTGTTCATCTTGAACCAGCTTCAGCGCGACGCTTCGGGCCGGATCAAGCTCGGCCTCGATTTGCAGGGCGGCACGTCATTCCTCGTCGAAATGGACACGAACGTTCTTTACGACGACACCAATAACGTGCGGTCACGGTCGGATTTGACGAGCGCGGCATTGTCGCAGGCGGTGGAAGTGCTGCGCAAACGCATTGACCGTTTCGGCGTGGCTGAGCCAGTCATCCAATCCGCCGGCGGCAACAAAATCCTCATCCAATTGCCGGGCTTGTCACCGTCCGACAAGGAAAGCGCCAAAGAGCAGATTCAAAAGACCGCATATCTCGAATTCCGGATGGTGAGGGATGACAGCGATGAAATCATCGCAAACCATGAGCCGATCCCGCCAGGATATATATTGCTCAAACACAGTCAACCGCAACCCGGTGGAGCACCGTCGAAAGTCGAGCAGGTCGTCGTGAGCAAAAGGCCGGTGAACGGACTGGCAGGCGACATCATTAGAAGCTCGATGGTCGTGCGCGGCAATCTGGGCGAACCGCAGATTGATTTCACGCTCACCGACGATGGCGCGAAGAAATTTGCCAAGACCACGCGAGATTATGTTGGTCACCGGATGGCGATCATTTTGGACGGCGAGTTGTATTCCGCCCCGAACATCCAAACCCCTATTGAAGGCGGCAGCGGCCAAATCACTGGGAGTTTCACCATTGAAGAGGCGCAGGGGCTGGCGAATGTCCTGCAAAATCCGCTCAAGGCGCCGCTTACAATTGACTCTTCCTATGATGTTGATCCGACGCTTGGCAAAGACTCCATTAGCAGCGGCGTCCATGCGTCCATCTACGGCGTCGTTTTTGTGTCCGCGTTCATGCTGATTTATTACTTCATTGCCGGCTTGGCGGCGAATGTCGCGCTCATCACCAACATCATTATTCTGCTCGGGGTCATGTGTTCGGTTGGCGCGACGTTCACGTTGCCGGGGATCGCGGGTGGCGTGCTCACGGTCGGCATGGCGGTGGACGCCAACGTGCTGATTTACGAGCGCATCCGCGAGGAACTCGCCAAGGGCAAATCGCTGCGCGGCGCGATTGACGCTGGTTACGCGCGCGCCTTCGGCACCATTCTGGACTCGCACGTCACGACGCTCATCTCGTCCATCATTTTGATTTTCATGGGCACGGGCGAGATCAAGGGGTTCGGCGTCACGCTCACCATCGGCGTGGCGGCGAGCCTGTTCACCGCGCTGGTGGTGACGCGGCTGATCTTCAACTGGCTGCTCGACCGCGGCTGGCTCAAATCACTGCCGATGCTGCACGTCATCCGCAGTACGAAGATCAATTTCATGAAGGCGGCCACACCGTTGTTCGTCATCACCTGGGTGTTTGCGCTTTTGTCGCTCGCTTACGGCGGTTTTGGCCGCGGTGAAAAACTGTTCGGTGTTGATTTTCGAGGTGGTGACAGCATGGTCTTCAAATTCGCGCAAAAGCTTGACGTGGAACAAATCCGCAATGCGGTGACGCAAACCGGCGAAAAGGACGCACAAATTCAATACCAGAGAGATGTCAGCGGCGGCGCGGAAACGGTGCGCGTGACGACCTCGAGTGGTTCGGGACAGAAAGTCGAACAGGCGCTCATTCAGCAATTCCCGCAGGCGCAATTCACCGTCGCCGGCAGCCAGCAGGTTGGCGCGTCGGTTGGCAAAGACGTTCCGGCAGTCGGCCATCGTCGCCTGCCTGCTGTCCATGTTCGGCATTTTGGTCTATGTCGCGTTCCGCTACGAATTTTCCTTCGCCGTCGGCGCCATTGTCGGGGTGTTGCACGACGTGCTGCTGACCATCGGGTGTTACTGCATTGCCAACGCCGTTTCCGGACGCCAATTCAATGCCACGGTGGTCGCCGCCGTGTTGACCATCATCGGCTTTTCGCTCAACGACAAGGTCGTCATCTTCGACCGCATCCGGGAGAATTTGAAACTGGGCGTGCGTGGCACGTTCCGCGAGGTCATCAACCAGGCTTTGAACCAGACGTTGAGCCGCACCATCATCACCAGCGGAACGGTGCTGATTGCCACGCTCTGCCTGTTCATCTGGGGCGGCGGCGTCATCAACGACTTCGCCTTCACCTTTCTCATCGGCATTCTCACCGGCACGTATTCGAGCGTTTTCATCGCCAGCGCGTTCGTGTTGTGGTGGCACAAGGGCGAACGTCCGGCCATTGGCGCGTCGCAGGTGACGATGCAAAACGTCGCGACGGCAAAGGCCTGACAATCCCGTTGCCATGTCCGGCCCGATTGCCATCACGCCGTCGCATTGGGCGATTTTCATTCTCTGCATCCTGTTTTTTTTGACGCTCGACCTCGGCCTGTTTCACCAGCGCGCGCGCGTCGTCAAATTCAAGGAAGCCCTGGCGTGGAGCACGGTTTGGATTGCGCTGTCGCTCCTGTTTGCCGTGGCGTTGGGGCACTGGCGCGGGCGGGAGGAAGCCGTTGAATTTGTCACCGGTTATGTCATCGAATTTTCGTTGTCGCTGGACAACATTTTCGTCATGGCGCTTCTCTTTGCCTATTTCCGCGTGCCGGAGGAAGCCCGGCATCGCTTGTTGTTCTGGGGTATTCTCGGTGCGCTTGTCATGCGCGGCGCGATGATTGCGCTCGGCGTGACGCTCATCCAGAGTTTTAACTGGATTCTTTACGTCCTTGGTGTTTTTCTCGTTTTCACCGGCGGCAGGATGCTTTTCGCCGGCAATGCCAAGGTACAGCCGGAACAAAATTTAGCCATCCGGCTCGCGCGCAGGGTTTTCCCTGCGGCAACCAATGCCGACGGCCAAAATCACACGGCTTCGCAAAGTGGGATTGATCGGTTCGCGCCCGCCCCGCTGCTGCTCGTGCTGGCGTTGGTGGAAATCACCGATCTGATTTTTGCACTGGATTCCATCCCGGCGGTCTTCGCCGTGACGACCAAGCCCTTCATTGTCTTTACGTCCAACGTGTTTGCCATTCTGGGCTTGCGTTCGCTGTATTTTGTGCTCGTCGGCGCCATCAGTTATTTCCGTCATTTGAAAACCGGTCTCTCCGTTGTGCTGGTCTTCGTCGGCGTCAAAATGCTGCTCGATCCGCACGGGCATGAACCAAAATGGTTCCAAATCGAAATTCCCACGAGCGTTTCGCTGCTGGTCGTGGCCGGAATATTTTTAATTTCCATCTTGCTGTCCGTTACCGCCGCCCAGCGCGAAAGAAACAACCACGGATAAACACGGATGGACAGGGATGAGGGAAAACGGATTGCCTGAATTTTCGCAAGTTCGGGCCGGCTAAAGCTGTTCGTGGTAATTCGCAGAACGCATGTCGGCCTCACAGTTTTTGTTTTCTATCCGTGTTTATCTGTGTTCATCTGTGGTTGAATTAAAATGAAATTTCGCTGGTCGCTCGCGCCGCCACAACCACTGCTTGCTGGCCAATTGGCGTCGCAACTCAAAATTTCGCCGCTGCTTGCCCAGTGCCTGCTCAATCGCGGTTTCAGCGAACCGTCCGCCATCTCGGATTTTCTCCAGCCGCGGCTGAAAAATCTCGCCGACCCGTTCCTATTGCCGGACATGGCCGGCGCCGTTGACCGGCTCCTGCTGGCGCGCGAACGAAGCGAGCCAGTCGTCATTTTCGGCGATTACGACGTGGACGGCGTCACATCCACCGCGTTGCTTCTTGAAGTTTTTCGCCCGCTCGGCTGGCGGGTGGATTTTTACCTGCCCCATCGCATGGACGAGGGCTACGGCCTCAGCCAGGACGCCGTTGAAAATTGCCTCAAGAAATTTCCACCTCTGCAAAGTTCCGGCGCGAAAGATTCGGCCGGGCTGCTGCTGGCCGTGGACTGCGGTTCGACCGCGGTTGAAACCGTCCGCTGGCTGCGCGAACGCGGCGTGGACGTCATTGTGCTGGACCATCACCAGGTTTCCACTCCGGCACCCGAAGCGGTTGCGCTCGTCAATCCGCAATTCCGCAGGACAGGCGTCGCGCCTGTCTCAAATCAATCTCCCGCTCAAGCGGAACAGAAAATTGGAGACAGGCTGGAAGCCTGTCCCACCTTTACTGAACTATGTTCCGCCGGCCTTGCTTTCAAACTGGCTCACGCCTTGATCAAGCGCGGACGCCAAACCGGTCTGCCCGGTGCCTTGGAATTCGATTTGAAGCCGCTGCTCGATCTGGTCGCGCTGGGCACGGTTGCCGATCTCGTGCCGCTCACCGGCGAAAATCGCCTTCTCGTTTCCGTCGGCCTGGAACGATTGGACAAAACACAACGACCCGGCCTTGTCGCATTGAAAAAAATCGCTGCATCACCAGCGCCCATCGGCACGTATGAAGTCGGCTACCAGCTTGCACCGCGCCTGAACGCCGCTGGCCGGCTCGAAACAGCCGAAGAATCGCTGAAACTTTTGCTCGCACGCGATTTGCCTGAAGCCATGCCACTGGCGCAAAATCTCGACGCACGCAACCGCGAGCGGCAAAAAATCGAGCGCAGCATCATCGAGGAAGTCATCGGCGCAGTGCGGGCGAAGTTCGATCCGCAAACGGATTTCGTCATCGTTGAAGGCCAGTTGCTCTGGCACATCGGCGTAGTGGGCATCGTGGCGTCGCGCGTGTTGCAGGAATTTTACCGTCCCACAATCATTCTTGGCGGGGAAGGTGGCGAATGGCGCGGTTCGGGCCGCAGTATCGCGGGTTTCGATTTGGCCGCTGCGTTGCGGGAATGCGATGATTTGCTCGTACGGCATGGCGGACACGCGATGGCGGCGGGCTTGAGCATTCAGCCGGACAAAATTGATTTGCTGCGGCAGCGCATGAACGAACTCGCGCGCCGCGTGTTGAAGCCGGAGGATTTGCAACCGTTGTTGCGCCTCGACGCAGAAGTCGGGCTGGACGAAATCACTTTGGAATCGCTCGGCAAGCTGGCGCGCTTGAAACCGACGGGGCAGGGGAATCCACCGCTGCAATTTTGCGCGCGCAACCTGGCCCACCAGCGTCCCCTCCAGCGCATCGGCGCGGAGAAGCAGCATGTGAAAATGTGGGTGACGGACGGCGCAGGCACGCTCGAAGCAGTTTGGTGGAACGGCGGCAACGAATCGTTGCCTGTCGGAAAATTTGACCTGGCGTTTGTGCCGCAAGTGAATGAATTCAATGGCAACCGCATGGTGCAGTTGAAAGTTTTGGATTGGCAACCGGCCAAATCACCGTGATTTTATTTCAAATGAACGCCGCAATTCTGGTTGCCGCCGGCAAAGGCTCCCGCATGGGGCCAAAGGTGGATAAACTGTTCCTCGAGGTAGCCGGGCGTCCCGTCGTCGCGCACACATGGCGGCGCTTCAACAATGCGAAGTGCATTGATGAAATCATTTTGGTTGTCCGTAAGGAAATGCCGCCGGCTTTTGAGGAACTGGCGGCAAAGTTCAAATTTCAAAAGCCGTTCCGCATCGTCATGGGCGGCGCGGAGCGGCAAGATTCAGTCTGGAACGGCCTGGAGGCGTTGTCGGCGACGACGGAAATCGTGGCGATTCACGACGCGGCGCGGCCATGCACGAGCGAGGAATTGATTGCAGCGACCATCAAGCGGGCCGCGGAAAACGGTGCGGCCGTTGCCGCCCAGCCAGTGACGGACACAATCAAGCAATCCGCCGACGGCCGATTCGTGCAACGCACGCTCGACCGTTCGCGGCTGTGGTTGGTGCAAACGCCACAGACGTTTCGCGTCGGGGTCATCCGTCGCGCGTTGACGGAGGCGCGCCGGTGCAAACTGGTGTTCACTGACGACACGGCAGCGTGCGAATTGATCGGCCAGCCGGTCCGGCTCGTCTCGTGGGTTGCGCCCAATCCCAAGGTCACCGTGCCCGGTGATCTGCCGTTCATTGAGTCGTTGTTGCGGAAGGGCGCAACCTGACACTGTACTTGATTCTGGTAGGGACATCGTGCTGCGATGTCCCCGCCCGCGCAGAGCAGGCGGAATGAACGCCTGATGCTCGCACGGGAATTGCGCCGTTGGACGCGGCGCGGACGGCGCAGCGCGCCGTCCCTACCAGGAGCAATTCCAGCTTGCGCCTGTTGCCGAATCAGGTTCAGGTTTTTCTTCGAGTTTGGGTATTTTTGTGATAATGTGCCGAAATTTATGAAACGTCGTTTGATTTACGGTTTGGTGATCTCGGTGCTGGCGGTGAATTTCCTCGTCGGCGCATGGATTTATCTGGATTCCGCGCGTGCGGCGGAGAAGAACGATACCATGGACCCGAATCTGGACTTGTTTTCAGACGTGCTCCAAAAAGTGCGCGCGGAATACGTGGACGGCCAGAACCTGACGTATCGCGACCTGACCTACGCGGCGATGAAAGGCATGGTCCGGACTCTCGACCCCCACAGCGAGTTCCTGGACCCCGCCGCCTATCACGACTTGCAGGATGACACGGAGGGGCAATTCGGCGGACTCGGCCTCTACGTCACGGTAAGGAGCAATTACGTGACCGTCGTCACGCCGATGGAAGACACGCCGGGGTTCCGTGCGGGCATCCTGGCCGGCGATCGCATCATTAAAATCAACGGCGAAGACGCGGTGAAAATGCCGTTGGAGGACGCGGTGAAAAGGCTGCGCGGCAAGCCGGGCACACAGGTGACCATGACCATTCAACGCCCGTCATCCGGCATGGTGAAGAATTTCACACTCACACGCGCCGTCATCCAGTTGAAAATGCTCGAGGACATCAACGGCAAAGAGGAATTCCCGCTCAACGATGACAAAATCGGTTACGTCTGTATCACGCAATTCGGCGACAATACCGGCGACGAACTGGAAGCCGCGTTGCGAAAGCTCCAGGCGCAGGGCATGAAGGCGTTGATTCTTGATTTGCGCTGGGATCCCGGCGGGTTGCTCGACGAGGCGGTGAACGTCTGCCAGAAATTTCTTCCGCGCGGACAGTTGATTGTTTCCACCGAAGGCCGCGACCCCGCGCAAAATTCCGTCCGGTGGGCGGCGGGGCGGGGCGATGAATTGCACGGCATGCCTATCGTGGTGCTCGTCAACTTGAGCAGCGCCAGCGCGTCGGAAATCGTCACCGGCTGTTTGCAGGATTTGCATCGCGCCATCATTCTCGGCGAAAAAACGTTCGGCAAAGGTTCGGTGCAGAGCATCTTTCCCCTCGAAGACGGTTCAGCCCTCAAGCTCACGACGGCGAAGTATTACACGCCCAGCCACCGGGTCATCCACGAACACGGCATTACGCCCGACATCGTCGTGCCTCTGAGTGACGATGAGGAGGCCGTGTTGCAATACATACGCCCGCCCGGCGGATTGGAACCGTTAAGTGAAACCAATCGCGTGCGACTGGCAAAAATCCAGGATCCGCAACTCGTTCGCGCCGAGGATTTGCTCCGGGGCATCCTGCTTTACGACTCGTTGAACGGGGCGCAAATACCGGCAGATACGGCGGTCAAATGATTTTGTTGGAATCCAAGCTCCAGCTTGTCTCCCGGCATCCGGTGCTGATCATTGGCAAGCTTAAGCTTAAACTCCAACTCTTATGACTTTGCTCGCTTTTGAAACTTCCTGCGATGAAACCAGCGCCGCGGTCGTGCGCGACGGCAGGGTTTTGTCCAATGTTGTTTCCTCGCAAGTCAAGCTGCACGCCGAATATGGCGGCGTCGTGCCTGAGCTCGCCGCGCGCGAACATTTACGGAACCTGATTCCCGTCACACAAACCGCGCTGCGTGAAGCCGGCGTGGAACCCGGACAGCTCGACACCGTCGCCGCCACGCAGGGACCGGGTTTGCCGGCGGCGCTGCTCGTCGGATTCAAGGCCGCGCAGGCCGTCGCTTTCGTCTTGCGCAAACCGTTCGTCGGCATTCATCATCACGAGGCTCATTTGTACTCGCCGTGGATAAGTGGTGAACCGCCGGTCGCGGATTTCTCAGATTTTCAGCCCAATGTTTCACTCATCGTCAGCGGCGGCCATACGCTGCTCGTGCTGGTGGAATCGGAACTGAAACATTGCGCGCTCGGCTCGACGGTGGACGACGCCGCCGGTGAATGTTTTGACAAAACCGGCAAGTTGATGGGGCTGGCCTACCCCGCCGGACCCGAGATTGACCGGCTGGCAGAGCAGGGGAATCCCAAGGCGTTCGATTTCCCGCGTCCGCTATTACACGACCCCAGCGACGATTTCAGTTTCAGCGGCCTGAAAACTTCCGTGCGCTATTTCCTGCGCGACAACCCGCAGTTGTTGGACGACGCGCAACGCGTGCGCGATTTGTGCGCCAGCATTCAGGCGGCGATTGTTGAAGTGCTCGTCACGAAAACCATTCGCGCCGCAAAACGAAACCATGTGCGTTGCGTGACGGCGTCGGGTGGCGTGATGTGCAATCACGCCTTGCGCCGTGAGCTGGAAAACGCGTGCAAACGTGAAGGTTTTATGCTGCGTCTCGCGGAGAAAAGTCTGTGCACCGACAACGCGGCGATGATCGGCATTTTGGCTGAACGAAAACTGCTTCACAAAATGCCGGCCACGGATTTGGATGCCGAAATCCAACCCGGCTGGGTGCTGGCTTGATCTGAATTTCATGGCCGAGCGACTGCCTATTTACGAAATTGAGCACGACATCATCGCCGCGCTCAAGGCGACGAAGCGGCTCATTCTGCAGGCGCCAACCGGTTCCGGCAAATCCACGCAAGTCCCGCAAATGCTGCTCAAGCACGGTCTGCTTGGCCACGGGCAGGTCGTGATTCTCCAGCCACGCCGTCTCGCCGCGCGCCTGCTCGCTTCGCGCGTCGCAAAGGAACTGGGCGTCGAGCTTGGCCGCGAGGTCGGCTATCAGGTCCGTTTTGAAAACTGCGTCAGCGATGCCACGCGCATCAAGTTTGAGACGGAAGGCATTTTGCTGCGGCAACTGATTCAAGACCCGGCGTTGCTCGGCGTGCAGGCGGTCATCTTCGACGAATTTCACGAACGCCATCTTTACGGCGACATCACGCTCGCCCGCGCGCTGGACATTCAGGAAACGCTTCGCCCTGACCTGCTTATCGCCGTCATGTCCGCCACGCTGGATGCCGGGACGTTGGAAACGTATCTTTCCGAACGTAGGAGCCGACGTGAGGAGGCTCATTCTTCGAATGAAAAAAATCAGAGACTCCTTACGTCGTTTCCTACAAACGATTTCCACTGTTCCGTCCTTTCTTCCGAAGGCCGCGTGTTCCCGGTCGAAATCGAATATCTGCCGCGGCGGCTCGGACCTAATTCACCACCGGTCTGGGAACTGGCAGCGGAAGCTTTCGCCGACCATGTCCACTCCGGTGAACGCGGCGACGTGCTGGTGTTCATGCCGGGCGGCTTTGAAATTTCACAAACCATCGAGGCGATTCGCCACACGCACGAATCGAAAGGTTACATTCTCCTGCCTTTGCATGGCGAATTACAGCCGCGCGACCAGGACGCTGCCGTGGCGCGCTACGACCAGCCCAAAGTCGTCGTGTCCACCAATGTCGCCGAAACGTCCATCACGATTGACGGCGTGCGGCTGGTGATTGACAGCGGACTGGCGCGCATTCCTCGTTACGACGCCAACCGCGGCATCAACACACTTTTGATTGAACGCATCAGCCAGGCCAGCGCCAACCAACGCGCCGGTCGCGCCGGTCGGACAGCGCCGGGTCGGTGCATCCGGCTTTGGTCACGCCAAGAACACGATGAGCGCGCTCCGCAACAGTTGCCGGAAATCAAACGCCTCGACCTCGCTGAAGTGGTTTTGACGCTCAAGGCTGCCGGGGTTGCGGATTTGCGCGCATTTCGCTGGCTGGAAAAACCGGACGAAATTTCACTCACGCACGCGGAGGAGTTGTTAGTGGATTTGGGTGCGCTCCGGCGTAGGACAGGCGTTCCGCCTGTCTCCAATCAACTTCCTGCTCAAGCGGAACAAAAAGATGAAGACAGGCTGGAAGCCTGTCCTACGGTCGTTACGGGAATCGGCCGCAAGATGCTCGCGTTTCCGGTGCATCCGCGTTACTCGCGAATGCTGCTCGCGGCACAGGAATACGGCTGCGTCCATCAAGCCTGCCTCGTCGCCGCGCTTACACAGGGACGCGATCTGCTGTTGCGCAACGTCGGACGCGAGGTTGAGTCTGCCCGCGAGGATTTGTTCGGGGAAAAGGCGTCATCGGATTTCTGGATTCTGATGCGCGCGTGGAATTATGCGTTTAAAAATCAATTTCGCCTGGACGCCTGCCGCAAACTCGGCATCCACGCCGTCACTGCGCGGCAGGTCGGCCCGTTGCTCGAACAATTCCTCCGCATTGCCAAGGACGAAGGACTCGATACCAAACCGCGCGAAATCAAGGACGAAGCGTTGCAGAAGTGCATTCTCATCGGATTTAGTGACCGCGTGGCGCGGCGGCTGGACCAGGGAACGCTGCGCTGTGAACTCGTCCACAATCGCCGCGGCGTGCTGGCGCGGGAAAGCGCCATCAGTAGGAGTCGAGGTAACGAGACTCACTTCAAAATCGGAAAAAAGACAGAGCCTCCTAACGTCGGCTCCTACGAATTATTCGTCGCTGCCGAAGTTCGCGAAATCGAAGGCCGCGAGGTGAGCACGGTTCTTTCGCTGGCTACGGCGATTGAGCTTGAATGGTTGCGCGAACTTTTCCCTGACGACTTGAAATCCGAGCTGCACATTCAGTTCGACGCCACGGCCAAACGCGTGCAAGCCGCCGAACTGGTGCGTTTTCGCGGATTGGCATTGTCTGCCAAACGCGTCGAGCCGCCGCCTGCCGAGGCCGCGGCACGGTTGCTGGCCGATGAAATTCTAGCGGGCCGGTTGCCGTTGCCGAACTGGGATCACGCTGTCGAGCAATGGCTTGTGCGGCTGAATCTGCTTTGCCGGCATTGTCCCGAACTCCAGCTTCCACCGTTTGCCGAGGATGACCGCAAACACATCATCGAACAACTTTGCCATGGCGCGGTGAGCTACAAGGACATCAAGGAACGCGAAGTCAAACCGGTTGTGATGTCGTGGCTGTCCGAAGCGCAACGGCAATTGCTCGGCAAACACGCGCCGGAACGGTTGTCATTGTCGAATGGCCGCACGCCGAAGGTGGTTTATGAAAACAATCAGCCGCCGCACATCGCGCTGCGGATACAGGAACTCTACGGTGTGACACAGACGCCGAAGATTGCGATGGGGCGCGTGCCGGTGGTCGTTCATATTTTGACGCCGGGCATGAAGCCGATTCAGATCACCCAGGACCTCGCCAGTTTCTGGAGCGAGCATTATCCGCGCATCAAATCCGAGTTGCAGCGGAAATATCCGAAACACGAGTGGCGATAATCGGGTGCGGAGCGCGGATTTTCCTCAATCCGCAGCGGATAAATTGTTCGAGCGTGCTGCGAGTTGAGACAACTCGCGCTCCGGTCCGTCGGTGCGAATTTCAAACTAGAGCACCACCTGCCTACGGAAATCATTGCATTCTCTGGCGTTGAGTGTTAAAGCGGCGGCGTGAATATTTTGGGGAGCGAAATTAGAAAAGTATAAATGAATTTGGTCCTAAAATTAATCTCATCGCCTTGGTTTTGGGCGGATGTTGTTTTGAGTGTGCTGGTGGTGTGCTTGTATATTTAGGGCTGCGGATGGAAAAGGCGGCAGAGAAGAAGGAATATTTCGGTGCTTTTACAGATGATGTCAAATTGCTGAAATTAAAAGCGCAGCGTGGTTGGCGCCTTTTAATGATTGGCATTGTTGTGGAAGTCGTGGCCGCCCTCGGTATAAGTGTAATTTCGGGGTTGGAAATTGCAGATTTAACTGATAAGTCCGCCGCCGCAAATCTTGAAGCTAAACAAGCCGGGAAAGATGCCGCCGATGCAAAAGTGCTCGCTGAGAATATAGGAATAACCAATGCACAACTCGTTGCCACAAATCTGATGCTTGCAAAAACAATTATAGACCTTAATGCCAGACAAATCAGGTTCATAACACCAGAAGAAGTGACAAATTTCATAGAATTAACTAAAAATTATCCCCCATTCCCCGTTAAAATCTTTACCGAAGGAAACGAACACGAAACGATGGATTATGCTCACAATGTAAGAGAGATGCTTAATCGAGCTATAATTTTTCGTTGCACGAATGGCGATGATATTATTCCGGTGTATGGATTTCAGACTCTTTATTCGATTGGTGACACAAACAGAAATTTGCCGGTTTCCTTCCTTTCTTTTACAAATATCAGTGATATTAACTTTAGGCATTTGTTGATGATTCAGAAGGCTTTTCATGATGTCGGAATAAATTCTGGCCTTCAAATTGACAAACATTTTGAATTTTTGAGGTCGGACCAATGGGGAATTTGCATACCAGATAGGTTTTGAATTCCATGCCCAAATTTCATACCAAATCCAGCCTTGTAAAGCCCTGAAGCCCCTGAAAAACCAAATTGGAGGACTACCGATTGGTGCTCCGACTTGCAACCCTTGCGTTCCGGCACTACCTTGCGCGGCTTATGGAAAAAGTGGTTATCATCGGTTCGGGTTGCGCGGGCTGGACAGCGGCGCTTTACACCGCGCGCGCCAATCTCCAGCCGCTTGTGCTCACCGGCAAACAGCCCGGCGGCCTGCTCACCACCACCAGCATCGTCGAAAATTATCCCGGCTTCCCTGAGGGTGTGGACGGCTACGAATTAATGATGCGGATGCAGAAACAAGCCGAACGTTTTGGCGCGCGCGCCAGTTTTGGCATCGTTGAGAAAGTGGATTTTTCCAAACATCCCTTCGCCCTCACCGTTGACGGCGAACATGTCAAGGCAGAGACGGTCATCATTGCCACGGGCGCGAGTCACCGGCATCTGGGCGTGCCCGGCGAGGATTTGCTGGAAACCAAGGGCGTGACTTATTGTGCGACATGCGACGGCGCGCTGCCGGTTTTCCGCAACCAAACGCTCGTCGTGGTTGGCGGCGGCGATTCCGCCTGCGAAGAGGCGCTTTACCTGACGCGCTTCGGCTCAGTCATTCATTTGATTCACCGCCGCGACAAGTTGCGCGCGTCAAAAATCATGGCTGAACGCGTTCACGCTCATAAAACCGTCAAACCGATTTGGGATACGGTCGTGACCGAGGTGCTCGACCCGAAACAGGATAAGGTGACCGGCGTGAGATTGAAGAACCTCAAGACCGGCGCGGAGACGGTTTTGGATTGTGCAGGTGTTTTCGTCGCCATCGGGCACATGCCCAGCACGGAGATTTTCAAAGGCCAGATTGAAATGGACGCGAACGGTTACATCACGCCCAAGAAAGGCACGATGACGAACGTGCCGGGTGTGTTTGTGGCGGGCGACTGTGCGGACCATGTCTATCGTCAGGCCGTCACGGCAGCGGGCGCGGGCTGCGCGGCGGCGATTGACGCCGAGCGCTTTCTCGCGGCGCAGAACGAGTGAGTAGAAGACGACGTGAGGAGTTTCTGACTCTTGTGTCTTGGGTCTGGGTTCCGGCGTCTTGGATAATTGGAGTCTCGTGACCTCAACTCCTACAAAACCGGAAAGCGACTCAGTCGAATTCAGCCGGCCTTTCCTAGGTAAGCTTTGAGAATTTGATCCATTTCGCGGTTCACCGAGGCGTCCACGCGCCGGCGCTTTTTGTCGGCGTCGAACCATGCCGCCGTGCGCCGGATGCCTTCGCGAAAGGGGATGACGGCTTGAAAGCCCGACACGAAGGTTTTGATTTTGCGGTTGTCGAAGACGACGCTCCAGGATTTGTCACCCAGCAGACTGCCGGCGAGTCGCGGCGCCTTTTGGGCAATGAAATCCGACGGGATGTGCACGATGTTTGCCTCCACACCCAGCGCTTCGGCGATGGTTTGATAAATCTGGTTCCACGTCAGCACTTCGTACGAGGTGATGTGAAACGCTTGACCGATGGCCTGCCGGTTTCCGAGCAATCCGATGAATCCCCGTCCAAAATCCTCGGCGTGCGTCATCACCCACAACGACGAGCCGTCGCCGTGGACGATGATGGGTTTGCCTCTTTTTAGACGGTCGGCGAGCGTGTAGCAGCCGAACCCGCCGACGGCGACGGGGAAATAGTGATTGTAGGTGTAGGAAGGACGAACAATGGTCACCGGGAAATTTTCCTCGCGGTACGCGCGCATTATACGTTCCTCGCAGGCGATTTTGTTGCGGGCATAATCCGAGAGCGGATTGTGCAACGGCGTTGATTCCGTAATCAGATAATGGGTGGGCGGTTTTTGATAAACGGAAGCGGAGCTGATGAAAATGAACTGCCGGGTCCGGCCTTTGAACAGCGCGAGATCGCGTTCAATGTCCTCCGGCGTAAAAGCGATCCAATCCACGACCGCGTCAAATTGCAGGTCTCCCAGCGCGGCGCGGGCTGCTTTCGGCTGGTTGATGTCGGCCGTCAGGCCGTGGCTGCCAGGTGGATTTTTCGATTGCAGCCCGCGATTTAGCAAATACAACTCGAATCCTCCGGCCATTGCTTGCTGGCTGACTGCGGTGCTGATTTTTCCCGTGCCCCCGATAAACAAAATTTTCATGCGCGACCGATTCTAACCGGACAGGGGGCTTAAACCAGTTTTTAATACAAACTCCGCTCCCAAAAACGTGGTCGCGTGAAGAAATTTCCGGCACGCTAAATCAGTAAGATCAAAGCGCGAAACAACTTACTTGGTCTGACTATTCGAGGCTTGGTGGTCCTCGATAAACTTTTTTATCTCCGCGATTTTCTTTCTAAAAACCTGTTCCCGGACATATCCATTGGACTTTTCCCCGCCCAGCGGAATTTCGCAGATGAACTGAGAACAGTCTTCGGTGACTACAGCCATGTTCGGCGCCCATCCGCCTTCTTCCGGGCCGAAGAAGCCCTTTTTCACTGCGTCGGGGACTTTGTCCAATTCATCCTCATGCCTTACAAACACCAGCACCAGGGATTTGTTAAAGACCGTGTAGAAACCGGCCAGATCATTGGGGCCGCCGTTGCCCATCGGCTCGCTGGGTTGAAACATGACATCCCAAACCATGATGAAGCCAATCAATTTGTGTTCCGCTTTGGCCTTCGTTTTTGCCGCTTCCAGGTTTGACAACCGGAACTCATTGTTGATTTTCAGGTTCATCGGCTTGTTCTGCCGGGCGAGGTAGAACCCCTCCTCGTAGGGATCGTAATTGTATTTTTTCTTAAGGTCGTCGGGTAAATTGCTGAAAGGCACCTTCACACCTTTGACCGAGCCTTCGGTGTTGACGATGAAGAAAATGCTGTCCGGTCTTACCTTCAGGTCACGGACGTTTTCATATTTTTGTCCGTCCAGGGTAGTGATGTCTTCCGCCGGACAGTTCATCCCGGCAAGGCAGGTGATGATGATGGCGTAAAACAGTTTCGTCTTCATGTTTTCACTTCTGTGTTCTCGTTTTGGAAGCCTGGCAATTTTGGTCTAAGGAATGGGCTTGTCGAGGCAAAAAACCGGGCAAAAACCACGACATGAGGATCAGTGAACGCAGGGCAGGGGATGCGGCGGCGAACCGAATTGATTAACGTCAATTCGAACTGGTTCTAATAAAAATGGCTTCCTGAATTTTTTGAAATGCTTGTTCGTAAATTGTTGGGTTTGTAATTGGCGTGTCCGGGACGATTTTTGCACCAGAGTGGAGATTATCGAGAACGGTCGAGTCATCCGCAGCGAGATAAAGGTGGGAGCGCGTTGGCGGCAATCGTGGCAATTTGGAATCAAAACATTTTGAAAGCAAGGCTGATTGCAAAAAATGTTTTGCGTTTGGCAATTCCGTTCCAGAATTCGTCATTGACGCTGAGGCGGTTGCCGGTAAATTGTGCTTTCGGTTTTTGCAGAATATTTTAAGAAACGGATAAAAAATTATGGCAGTCAAAGTTGCAATCAATGGGTTCGGCCGCATCGGGCGTCTGGTGTTCCGCGCGCTGGTCGAACAAGGCATGGTGGGCAGGGACATCGAAGTGCTCGCCGTCGGCGATATCGTCCCGGCGGACAACCTCGCGTATCTGCTCAAATACGATTCCATCCAGGGCCGCTTCAAGGGCACGGTGGACAGCAAAACTTCCCCGGAAGCCGTGGCCAAAGCCAAGGCCGCCGGCAAAAAGGCCGAGGACGCCGATTCGGACATCCTCATCGTCAACGGCAAGGAAATGAAGGTCGTCAGCGCCAAGTCCCCGGCGGAATTGCCGTGGAAGGCGCTGGGGGTTGACCTCGTGATCGAGTCCACCGGCTTGTTCACAGCCGTCGAGAAAGCCCAAGGCCACATTACCGCGGGCGCGAAGAAGGTGCTTATCACCGCACCGGCCAAGGGCGATTGCCTCACAGTGGTCATGGGCGTGAACGAAGGCAAATACGACCCGAAGCAGCATCATGTCATTTCCAACGCGAGTTGCACGACCAACTGCCTTGCGCCGGTCGTTTATGTGCTGCTCAAGGAAGGGTTCGGCGTCGAAGAAGGTTTGATGACGACGATACACAGTTTCACCGCCACGCAAAAGACTGTGGATGGCCCCAGCAAGAAAGACTGGAAAGGCGGTCGCAGCGCGTCCATCAATCTTATTCCTTCCACCACCGGCGCGGCCAAGGCCGTCGGCCTCGTGTTGCCCGAAGTGAAGGGCAAGTTGACCGGCATGGCGTTCCGCGTGCCGACCCCAACGGTTTCAGCGGTTGACCTCACGGTCAAAACAGTCAAGGAAACCAGTTACAAGGAGATTTCCGCCGCGATGAAGAAGGCCAGCGAGACCTATCTGAAAGGCATCCTCGGTTATACCGAAGACGAAGTAGTCAGTTCGGACTTCATCCACTGCGAACTGTCCTCAATCTTCGATCAAGGCTCCGGCATGGAGTTGAACAAGAAGTTCTTCAAGCTGATAAGCTGGTATGACAACGAGTGGGGTTACAGTTGTCGTGTCGGCGACTTGATCAAGTACATGCTCAAGAAAGGGCTGTAAACCGCAGAACGATTTTCAAAGGCGACCCGGCAACGGGTCGCCTTTTCTTTTTCAAATTCATCAGGTTTAGGCCAGACTGCGCGCGTGAAAATTTCGGTCATCATTCCCGCGTTCAACGAGGAACGGTTGCTCGGCGGGACGCTGGTGCAGGTGAAATCGGCGATGGCAGCCTTCGCTCAACGCCGCTGGGAAACTGAACTCATCGTCTGCGACAACAATTCGACCGATCACACGGCGGAAATTGCGCGCGCGGCGGGTGCAACCGTCGTATTTGAGCCAGTCAATCAAATTGCCCGCGCCCGGAATAGCGGCGCGGCAGCGGCCACCGGCGATTGGCTGATTTTTGTGGATGCGGATTCGCAGCCAAGCGCGGAACTGTTCGCGGACGTGGCGGAACAAATCCAATCCGGCCGGTGTCTGGCCGGCGGCTCGACCGTCCGGATGGATGAAAAGCATTTGCTGGCGGAATTTTTCACCTGGCTCTGGAACTGTTCGAGCCGGATGGGCCGCTGGCTCGCCGGTTCATTCATTTTTGTCGAGGCAGCGGCGTTCCGGAAAATCGGCGGGTTCAGCGACAAATTATTCGCGGCGGAGGAACTGGACTTGAGTAAGCGGTTGAAACAGCTTGCGCGGGAGACGGGCAGGGGAATGGTGATTTTGCATCGGCATCCCTTGGCGACTTCCGCGCGCAAGATGCGGCTTTATACGGCTTGGGACCATCTCAAGCTGCTGGCGCGCGTCACGTTCAACCGCCGCGCGCTCCAACGGCGCGAGTCCTGCACCATATGGTATGACGGCCGGCGATAATGCGCCGTAGGCAGCTTTTGTTTATGGGGGTGCAAAATATAACAAGTTTGACTAGACCGCTCCGCCGCCGTAGATTCGTGAGCGAATGCTGGCGGCTGAATCAAAGGTGGCGACCAAAGCGATACTTGGCTCGCCGAATGCCAATCCGAACAGTTCCTGGAAGCACCTCGTGGAACCGGTGGAGCCTTTTCTGCACACGGTCACGGAACAACTCCTCCGCCAAGTGCACGAGTTCGATCCGCAAATCGTCCCCTACGCCAAATACGCCCTGAAAAGCGGCGGCAAGCATTTGCGCCCGACCCTGGTGGCGCTGGCTGCCGGTTCGCTCGGCGAAGTGGCCGACGCGCACGTGACGGCGGCGGTCATCATCGAAATGGTGCACCTGGCCACCCTCATCCACGACGACGTGATTGACGAGGCTGAAATCCGGCGCGGCCGGCCCACGCTCGCGGCAAATTGTGGCAACGAAATCGCGGTGCTGTTCGGGGATTGCCTTTTTGCCCAGGCATTGAAGCTGGCGGCGGGTTTTCCCACCCCGGAAGTTTGCCGCGCGGTGGCGACGGCCACGGACACCGTTTGCGCGGGTGAAATCCTGCAAACGCAGCAACGCCGCAAGTTTCAGATTTCGCGGCGTGATTATTTCCGCGTCATCGAAATGAAGACCGCCGAACTGTTCACGTTGTCGTGTGATTTGGCGGCATTTTTGAGCCGCGCCTCGGCGGAACAGCGAGCGGCGTTGCGGCAATTCGGCTCGGCGTTCGGCTCGGCGTATCAGGTTTATGATGACTGCGTGGATTTGTTCGGCTCGGAGACCGAGGCCGGCAAGTCACTCGGCACAGATTTGGCGAATGGCAAATTGACCTGGCCGGTGCTGCTGGCGTGGGAGCGCGCGAGCGCCGCCAACCGCGCAGAGTTGGAGGAAATAGCGCAGAACTGGCAGTTGGCGGCGTTGCCGCGCGTCAACGAATTGCTGGCCAAATACGAGACTCTCGGCCCGACGCTGGAAGTCATCCAGCGTTATTTGGAGCAGGGGCGGCAGGCGCTGCGCGTCCTGCCGAAGTCAAGCGGACGCGCGGGTTTGCTGGGCTTGGCGGATTATTTGGCGCAACAAACCAGCGCTTTGGCTGTTTAATTGGAAAATTATGATTATGGCCGAACCAGCCGCACGACAGGTCCCGGAAACGCCCGCGCCGGTGGATGAAGAATCGCTGGTGCGGCGGGCGCGGCGCGGCGATTTGGAAGCTTACAATGAATTAGTGCGGCGTTATCAGGAACGCATCTACGCGACGATTTATCACATGACGTCCAATCACGAGGACGCCAACGATCTGGCCCAGGAATCGTTCATCAAGGCGTTTCAGGCGCTAAAAACCTTCAAAGGCGGCTCCAGTTTTTACACGTGGCTCTACCGGATTGCGGTCAATAAAACGATCAATTTCCTGAAACAGCGGAAAAACCGCACTCACATGAGTCTGAACGACCTGGACTTTAACGCCGAGCATGACCCGGATTTGGTGGCGTTGATTTCGGACAAAACCCC
This sequence comes from uncultured Verrucomicrobiae bacterium, assembly GCA_963842445.1. Taxonomy (GTDB): domain Bacteria; phylum Verrucomicrobiota; class Verrucomicrobiia; order Limisphaerales; family UBA11358; genus UBA11358. The sequence goes on from CAWJHF010000001.1 coordinate 260,431, forward strand.
GCGCCGGGAGGCCGGTTTGACGGAATTGCAGGAAAAGTTGAACGCGGCCATGCTGAAGTTGTCTGAACCTCATAGATTGGTCGTCGTTCTGCACGACGTGCAGGGGTTGTCACACGACGAAATCGCGAAGATTATGGATTGCAATATCGGCACGGTGCGGTCGCGGCTGTTTTACGCAAGGCAGCAGTTGCAGGGGTATCTGTCCGATTACCTGGGGCCAACATGAACGAGAGCGAAAACAACTTCGAATCGCTGCGCCGGTTACTGGCGCTCAAGCGGCATGAAATCCCGCCGCCGGGCTATTTCAATGATTTTCCTGGACAGGTACTGTCTCGCGTCCGTGCGGGTGAAGCCGACGTGCCCAGGGAAATGGCGGACCGACTTTTCGCCGAAGCACCGTGGCTGTTGAAGTTTCTCCAAGTGTTTGAAGCAAAACCGGCATTTGTCGGGGCGTTTGCCTTCTCGCTGTGTTTGTTGTTGGTCTTCGGAATCGTTTATGCCGAGCGGCCTGATGCCACGCCGAAAGCCACGTTATTGGCGTCCGTGATGCAACCTGCTGTTTCTCTCGCTGACATAACCTCGCCGGCCCTTTCGCCGTCGCCTCAACCAGTGGGTTTGATGGTCAGCACCAATCCTGTCCTCAGCCTTGAACCGGTCGTTTCGCTCTTCGGCCAGCAAAACTCACTGGCGCAGCCGGTCAGCTTCTCGCTTCCGGGTAACTGATTTGTGCCGGTCCCCTCGTTGCGCGCTTGAAACCGCGCCGTACTTTGCCTTTAATCAGGGCGGTGCCAACCAAAGTCATTGCGGTCGCCAATCAAAAAGGCGGCGTAGGGAAAACGACTACTGCCGTGAACCTCGCCGCGTGCCTTGCCGCCGTAGGCCGGCGCGTGTTGCTCTTCGACCTCGACCCGCAGGCCAACGCCACCAGCGGTCTGGGCCTGGAAAAGACCGAGGGCGCCAGCGCCTATCGCGTGTTGCTTGGCGAAGGCAGACTCCTCGACAAAATCAAAGGCACTGCGTTCGAGCGGCTTGAAGTTGTCCCCAGCGAAGTGGATTTGTGCGGTGCGGATGTGGAACTGGCGCGTTCGGACAATTATTTGCTTCGCGTAAGGGTCGCGTTGAAACCCGTGCTGGAATCAAAGCGCTTTGACGTGATTTTCATTGATTGCCCGCCGTCACTGGGGATTTTGACGCTGAACGCCTTTGCCGCGAGCGACGGCCTGCTCATCCCGCTACAATGTGAGTATTATGCGCTCGAAGGGATTTCGATGATGAACCGCGTGCTGGCGCAGTTGCGCGACGCGGGCGTCAATCCGCGTCTCGATATCCTCGGCGTGGTGATGACGATGTTTGACGGGCGCACGAAACTTTCAAACGAAGTAGTGGGCGAAGTGCGAAATCTGCTGGGCGCGCGCGTCTTTGAAACCGTGATTCCGCGCAGCACGAAACTCGCCGAGGCGCCAAGTTTCGGAAAACCCATCATCCATTACGACAAATACAGCGCCGGCGCGGCGGCGTATGAACTGCTCGCGCAGGAAATCCTCGCGCGGCTCGAAAAGGCTTAAAACACTTGCCGCCGGCTGGAGCATTGACTAATTTTTTCTCATCCTCGGAAATTAAATTATGGCCAAAGAAGCAATTGAAATGACGGTCGAAGCCGTAACAGCCGAACTTCCCGATGTGAAGACGCTCCAGCTTAAATGGCCGGATGGCTACAACCCCGATTTCAAGACCGGCCAGTTCATCACGCTTTACTGGCCGGACACGCCGAGTTACAAACGCGCCTATTCCCTCTCCTCGTGCGCGCTCGACCGCGGCTTTTACGATGTCACCGTCAAGCGCGACGGTAAAATGGGCACGCGCATCGTGGACTGGGCAAAGGTGGGCGACAAATTCTTCGTCATTCCACCGGTCGGAAAGTTTTTGCCGGTTTATGAGCCGAACAGGCACTTGATTTGCGTCGCGGGCGGTTCCGGGGTGACGCCGTTTCGCGGCTTCACCCGCGAAGCCACGCGTCGAAAATTAGAAACGAAAATCACGATTCTCTACAGCGTCCGCACACCGAACGACATTATTTTCAACAATGAATTCCGGCAACTGGAGCAGGAAAACCCGAATTTCAAGTTTCACGTCACCTGCACGCGCCTGAAACCGGAACATTCCTGGAACGGGCGCGCCGGCCGCATCACCCCGGACTGGGTCAAGGTGCACATCAGCGACCTGTCGAACACGTTTTTCTACGCCTGCGGCCCCAACCCGCTCGTTGAGTTTGCCGAGGAGGTTGTCCTGCGCGGCCTCGGTGTGCCGAAGGAGCAGATGAAAACGGAAAAATGGGGCTGAACCGCACACCACTTTTTGCTGCGCACCAAAAGCTCGGCGCCAGGCTGATTGATTTCGGCGGCTGGGAAATGCCGGTGCAATACACCAGCATCACCGACGAACACCTCGCCGTCCGCAACGCCGCCGGCATCTTCGACATTTCCCACATGGGCGAAGTGACCGCCAGCGGTGCGGTTGCGGAAGCGTTTCTGAATTCAGTGCTCACGAATGATATCCGCAAGCTCGACCCCGGCGAAGGTCAATACACGCTTATGTGCAACGAACGCGGCGGCGTGATTGACGATCTTTACGCCTACAAACTTTCTGACGGCGTTTTTTTTCTCATCATCAACGCCTCGCGCATTGGGGCGGATGTTGTCTGGCTGCAATCGCAGGCGGCAAAATATTCCGGCGAACTCAAACTCACCGATGCCTCGCATCAATATGCCGCCATTGCCGTGCAAGGTCCGCGCGTGAAAGGATTTATCAACGATTGTATTCCCGGCACGTCCATTTCCGCCATGCGCGTCAATGCCGTGACCAGTTTGAAGAAAAACCAGATAGGCGGGTTCAAATTTGAAAACCACTGCGTCCTCGTCTCGCGCACGGGCTACACCGGCGAGGACGGATTCGAAATCGTCGGTTCGGATGAAGCCATCCAGCATGTCTGGGATAAAATCCTCACCGTGGGCCGCCCGTTCGGCATCAAACCTTGCGGGCTTGGCGCGCGCGACACGTTGCGCACGGAAGTGTGCTATCCGCTTTACGGACATGAGTTGGACGAAGACACGACGCCGATCGAAGCCGGACTGGGCTTTTTTATATCATTGGATAAAGGTGAATTTGTTGGACGTCCGGTTTTGGCCAGGCAGAAGGAAAAGGGCGTTCGCAAAAAACTGGTCGCGTTCAAAATGACCGGCAAATCCGCGCCGCCGCGGCCGCATTATCCGATTTGGGCCAACGGTGCCAGTGTCGGCGTCGTCACCAGCGGCACCCAAAGCCCGTCGCTTGGCATCGGCATTGGCATGGGCTATGTGCCGCCGGAACCAGCGAAACCTGACACAACGATTGAAATCGAAATTCGCAGCAAGCGCTTCGCCGCGGTCGTTGTGCCAAAGCCGATTTATCGAAAGTCTTGATTGGTAGGGACGGCGCGTTGCGCCGTCCAGCGCCGCGCAGAGCAGCGCAATGGATGCCCCGGACTTGAAACTCAAGCTACGCCCGTTCCGCCTGCTGGACGCAGGCAGGGACATCGCAGCGCGATGTCCCTGCCATAATTGGATTTGAGAATCTGCGAAATCCGTGTAATCTGCGGACGGAAAAATTTATGAGCAATGTTCCATCGGATTTGAAATACACGAAATCCCACGAATGGGTGCGCGTCAGCGGCAATACCGCAACCGTGGGCATCACCAACCATGCACAGCACGAATTGACCGACATCGTTTTTGTCGAGCTGCCGGAACGTCGGCCGAAAGATCAAAGGCGGCGACGCCTGCGCGGTGGTGGAATCCGTGAAGACCGCCAGCGACATCTATTCGCCAGTGAGCGGTGAAATTCTGGAAACCAACCGAGCCGTCGTGGATGACCCGGCGCTCGCGAACAGCGAACCGTATGACGCCGGCTGGTTTTTCAAAATCAAGCTGGCCAACCCGGCGGAACTGAATGCGTTGCTGTCACCGGAAAAATACAAGACGCAAATCGGCGGGTAGCTTTTTGTTTTCGGTTGATGCCGGGATTTAGCCGTCGCCCTGCACTATTCAGCGCAGCTTAAACTTGCATGAAGCAGCCCTACTTTCTTGTGTGGGGTGATTGAATTTTTTCCGAAAGCCGGTGATTTTGAGAATGTGAAACCGAAACGAATCCGCCTGTTCATCAAACCCTATTGCCCGTGGTGTCATCGGGCGACCCGCTGGCTGAATGAGCGCGGTGTGGAATATGAAACCGTTGACGTGACCGGCGACGAGACGGCTTATGACGAAATGATCCGCCTGTCCGGCCAGGAACTGGCGCCCGTGATTGACGTGGACGGGAAAGTGCTGGCGGATTTCGGGCCGGAACAACTGGCCGTGTTTTGGGAGGAACTTCAGCCGCCGATGCGCGCACCGGCACACGGCTGAAAACGGCGCCCCTCGCCAATCCATTTTCCGATTTGAATTCGTGCAAACTGGCGCAATTCGCGTCTTCACATTCAAGTCCATCTGTGATGAACTGTGGCTGGACAAATGGTCACTGAAGAATTGAAATCACGCCCCCGGCTGCCGGATTGGCTGCGCACCAAGCTGCCCACCTCGGACAGCTTTGCCCATACGCGCAGCCTGCTCGACGAACTGAAGTTGCACACGGTCTGCGAGAGCGCGAAATGCCCGAACCATTGGGAGTGCTGGAGCAAGGGCACCGCGACCTTCATGATTGCGGGCGACCGCTGCACGCGCGCCTGCGGCTTTTGCGCGGTGACCACGGCCAAACCATTTGCGCTCGATACCGGCGAACCGGGGCGCGTCGCGGACGCCACGCGGCGGATGCGGCTGCGCCACATCGTCATCACCGCCGTCGCGCGCGATGATTTGGCGGACGGCGGCGCGGAGCATTTTCGGAAAACGATTGAAGCGGTGCGCGAATTGAATCCCGGCATTGTGATTGAAGTGCTGGTGCCGGATTTCAACGACCGCGACGAATCCATCGAAACGGTTCTGGCGGCGAACCCGGACATTTTCAATCACAACCTCGAAACGGTGCGGCGGCTGACGCCACTGGTGCGTTCGCGCGCGACGTATGACCGCTCGTTGAGCGTGTTGCGCAAGGTAAAGGCCGTCCGCCGCGACACGATTTATACAAAGTCCGGGATGATGCTCGGTCTCGGCGAGACGGAAGAGGAAGTCATGGTCGCGCTGGAGGATTTGCGCCACGCCGGCTGCGACATTCTTACGTTGGGCCAGTATTTGCAACCGACGCTGAAACATCTGCCGGTGGTTGAGTTTGTTCCACCGGAAGTTTTTGACGCCTACGGCCGGATCGCACGCGATCTGGGCTTTGTCCACATTGCCAGTGGGCCCATGGTGCGAAGCTCCTATCACGCGGATGAGTTCAACCTGCCGTCAGCGCGCCACTAACGGCGGTGTGTGATGATGTAAATCAGGAGGGCAATACAGATGAAGAAAATCCCGAGGCAAACGACGATAATAATGGTGTTGATGGTGCGGGCTTTTTCAGAGACACGTGCGGCTTGTTTTTTTCCGGAATCCATAAAACCAGCCAGATGCTTTTCAAAGGCGGCGGCGATGATCTCCTCGTTTTTAAGCTGAAGCGTGTACCATTTCCCTTCGAAACGTTTCCATTCTTCCGGCAGATGCACGAGGCTTTCGGTGATGACGATTCGGAATCCGCAGTGGCTCCAGAACGGCGAATTTTCCTGCGTCCACAGCCGGAAGACGCCATGATGCGAGGCAATCAATTGAATGCGCTCCCAAAACAGTTGCCGCGCCGCATCCGCCACGGAAAAATCGGCGTAGGCCTCGCTGTGAAGCAGGGCGTGCTGGCGGATGATTTGAAGGCCAATCGCGCCGGCGATTTGTCCGTCGGCGGATTCAATCACTTGAAACTCGGTCAGCCGTCTTTCCAATTCGTCCGCTGGCAGGCCAACGGAATTCCAAAGCGACCTGAGGCTTTGAAAGTCGTCGGTGGTAGCGCGGCGAATGCGGAGATTGGGCGAACTCATTGCCCGTTTATAACAATTCCGCCCGCCTCACTGCAACTGGAGCAGATAAAAAAGAGCCGGAGCGTTGGGGTTGACCGGATTGGTGAAAATGAAGCCGCCGTTGGCGTCAAACGGATTCGTGGAAACACGCGCCCAGTTTGTGAACGGGGACAGGAGGTTGGTGCTGGTCAGAAGGTAATAATTCCCGCTGTGCGGGCCATTGGTGCCGCCGGCAACAAGATTGGCTCCGGAAATTTTGAGGCTGTTGAAGAGCGGCACGGAATTGGTTGAAACGATCCGTTCGATTATGGAGTTGTTTCCGCTGGCCAGATTGGCATAGAGCACGTCGCCGTTGGATGGATCAATGCCGAACGCAGAAATGCGCCCCGCACCACCGAACAATTGTTGGGGAGCGGTGGCGTTCGTACCGTCGTAGGTAAGGCGCCAGACGTTTCCACTCTCGTCGTCGCCATAGACGTAGACGCCGTTTAGTTGCGGGAAACGGCTGCCGCGATATACCACGCCGCCGATGACGGCGTCACCCTGGTATGTACTCGAACCGTGGGCGTAGGTGACGATGGGGAAAATCGGATTGGCCGGCACTGGCTGGCCGTTGGTGGAAACGCCGCTGGGCGGGCTGTTCGTGCCTTCCCAGGTCGCCCAACCGTAATTACCGCCCTTGGTGATGATGTCCACCTCCTCGTATTGATCCTGCCCGACGTCGCCGCAATAAAGAATTCCCGTGGCCGGATCGAACGAAAAACGCCACGGATTGCGCAGCCCGACGGCCCAGAATTCCGTGCGCAGTTGACTGGTGTTGACCGGCAGATTGTCGAAGTTGGTCGCGCCGACGAACGGATTGTCCGCAGGAATGGCGTAATTGGTCGTCACGGCGGATTCGGAATTTGGATTCGGCGGCAAACTGCCGGGAAGTTTGTTCACGTCAATCCGCAAAATGCCGGAGAAAAAATTCTGATCAATGTGCTGGGCGTCGCCAAGGGTGTTGTATTCATCGCCCTCATCGCCCACCGAAACATAAAGATAACCGTCGGGCCCGAAATGCGTGTCACCGCCGTTGTGATTGCTGGCGCGGTCGTATTGCACAATGAGCCGGGTCTCGGAATTGGTGTCGCCGACGTTGGCGTTGGTCGAAGTGATTTGGAATCGTGACAAAATGTCGTGCAATCCGCTCGTGCCGTTGGTGGCCGGACCCATGTAAAAGACATAGAAATAACGGTTCGTCGCGTAGCCCGGATCAAACGTCATACTCAACATGCCTTCCTCGTTGTTGAGATCGGCGGATTCGCTGGCGTTGACGACGCTCACGCGGCTCGAAAGATCAATGAAAATCGTCCGCGTCGGAGATGTGAGATTGGTGATGGCAATGATGCGTCCGTGTTTTTCCACGACAAACAGACGGTTCGTTTCGCCCGGCGGCGAAGTGATGCATACCGGGTTGGAGAACACCAGGCTCGGAAATGCGTTTGTCGGAACATAACCCCAGGTCGTTTGCGCACGGGCGGCGCCGGCGACCAGCGTGCCGGCAACGGCACATGCCACCGCAAATCGGGCAAAAGGCAAGCTCATATTGATGTTTAATTTGCCTGCTTGACAGCAAAAGTCAAAGCCTCGCACAATCCTTTCCATGAAACAGGATTTGCGTTTCGCCCGGGGTGTGCAATTTTCTGCGGACGATAAATTATTGAACCATGAACAACATAGATATACCGCAACTCCTGAATGCATTGAACTGGCGCTACGCCACAAAAGTCTTTGATCCCGGCAGGAAAATCCCGACCGATGTCTGGCAAACCCTGGAACGCGCGCTCGTGCTTTCCCCGAGTTCCTACGGACTTCAGCCATATCGTTTTCTTGTCATCAACGACCCGGCCAGGCGCGCGGAACTGTTCCCACATACTTGGAACCAAAAACAGGTCTTGGATTGTTCGCATTACGTCGTGTTCACTGCCCGCACCAAAATGACCGAAACGGACGTGGACAAACTCATCGCCCGGACTACCGAAGTCCGAAAAATTCCCGCCGCATCGCTGAATTTTTACCGCGACATGATGTTGGGCGACCTCGTCCAGGGGCCGCGCAGCCAGATCGCCCACGAATGGGCCACCCGGCAGGCTTATATCGCGCTGGGCAACTTGATGACCTGCGCTGCCGTGCTCGGCGTGGACGCCTGTCCGATGGAAGGTTTTGTGCCGGCGGAGTACGACCGCCTGCTTGGCTTGGAAAACAGCGATTACGCGTCGGTGGTTTGCTGTGCCTTGGGTTATCGTGCTACCAGCGACAAATACGCGGGCCTGCCCAAGGTGCGTTTTGAAATCAAGGACCTCGTCCGTTACGTTTGAACCTTATGATTACAATCCGCAAAGCTGAAGAACGCGGCCACGCCCATTTCGACTGGCTCAACACGTGGTACACGTTTTCGTTTGCCGACTATCACGACCCGGACCACATGGGCTTCCGCGCGTTGCGGGTGATTAACGACGACATCATCATGGGCGGCGGCGGCTTCGGCACGCATCCGCACCGCGACATGGAAATCATCACCTATGTCCTGAGCGGCGCGCTGGAACACAAGGATTCCATGGGCAACGGTCGCGTCATCCGCCCCGGCGAAGTTCAATACATGGCCGCCGGTACTGGCGTGGCACACAGCGAATTCAATCCATCGCCGACGGAACCGGTGCATCTCCTGCAAATCTGGATCTTGCCCGATCGCAAAGGCGTGAAACCGGCTTACGCCGAAAGGTCTTTTGCTGGGGCTGCAACGGGAAAATTTCATCTGGCCGCCTCCAAATCAGGACGCGACGGCTCGATTCCCATCAATCAGGACGTGGACGTGTTCGTTGGCAAACTCGGCGCGGGTGACAGGTTCAGCTACTCATTAAAACCTGGCCGTCACGGCTGGCTACAGGTGGCAAGCGGCAGGGTGGAATTGAACGGCCTGCCGTTGAAAGCCGGTGACGGCGCGGCGGTCTCGGACGAAAACAAACTGGTTCTCGAATCCACCGGATCAGCTCAGGTCATTTTGTTCGACCTGAACTGAGCCGCCGGGACGAAGCCATGAAAAGGGCACTTCGCATCATCACTGTTGTTCTGGTTGTTGGCGCAATCGCTTTCTGGGTGGCAGCCGGAGCCAATTGCGGCTGGACGAAAACGCGCGTTCCGAAGAAAGTCGTGGATGAAGTCACGGGTCTCGAAGGAGTTCAATGGCAGGATAAATTCGTACCGGGTGTTGATTTTCTGGGCGCTGCGTTGCTTGGCGCGGGAGTTCTGGCTGGCATTTCCATTTTTGTCCCGGCAAAATCAAAGTGATCCACAAACCAAACAATCAATGAAAACGAAACTCACCATTCTGGCATTCGTCATCATGGCGGGCATGGTTCTCGCCGCGCCACAGACGTTCGACTTCAAGGACCCCAAGGGCATTAACAACGCCGGGTTCAAACTCGATGCGCCGCTGGAGTCCATCAACGGCAGCGCCAGCGGCGTTTATGGCACTGTCACATTCGATTCGGAGAATCCCGGCGCAACAAAAGGCAAAATCACCGTGGCCACCGCGTCGCTCATCGTCCCCAACCCGATGCAACGGCAGCACATGCTGGGCGATAAATGGCTCGATGCGGCAAAGTTCCCTACCATCATTTTTGAATCGAAGGAATTCAAAAACGTCCAGACTGCCGGAGACACCACGACGGCGGACGTGAGCGGCACGTTCACGCTCAAGGGTGTGTCAAAGGAACTCACCGTGCCCGTGGAATTGACTTGGCTGAAAGACAAACTGGGCGAGCGCGTGCCGAGTCAGAAAGGCGATCTGCTGGTCATCCGTTCCAGCTTCACCATCAAGCGCAGCGATTTCAACATCAATCCCGGACAATTTGAAGACAAGGTTTCGGATGCCATTGAAATCACCCTGAGCATCGCCGGCGCGTCGCCGAAATAGCTGAAAGTTCGACCGGATGCCAGCCGGCTCAGCTTGAACGGGGAAGGGAGCAGTGAACTGGTCGTCAAACGGTGATGAAGCTGATCAAAAGACGCCTGCCGGCGCCGGTGTCCTTGGTGAATGCGTAAATCATCCCGCCCTGATGGGTGAACCTTTCACTTTCACAGGGCGACCTTGATTGGATGTTCAAATTCGTCTTTTGGTTTCTTGCTTCTTCCCTCTACCTCAAATCCGTTGCGTAATTTCTTTGTTAAGAGGAAGTTGCTTCGCCTGACATCTTTTGCTTCACTCTTTGACACGGCCATGTTAGATTTGCCCCGATTTGAAATCCATCACGCCCTGACCCGACCATGAAAAAATCACGAACGGCCGCACGCCAGAAAACACCGGAGAAAAAAACACGGAAGACCGCACCAGCCAAGACGACTGTGCCGGCCAAGACGCCGCTGAAAAAAGTCCTTTTGGTGGATGATGACGCGGTGATCCTGGCAGTTTACGGCAAAAAGCTGGTTCAACACGGTTTCGCAATCACCACCGCCGCGGATGGTTTGAGGGCGCTGGATGCATTGCGGGCTGACAGGCCCGACCTCGTGGTGTTGGATATGATCATGCCGAAACTTTCGGGGGTGGAAGTGCTGAAATTCATCCGCGCGCAACCGGGCTTGAGTTCCATACCGGTTGCCATCTTCACCAATGCCTTCCTGGATGAACTGGCACAAGCCGCCATCGAGATCGGCGTTCAGCGTACCGTCATCAAGGCCGAATGCACTCCCGCCAAACTGATCGCCATCGCGAACGAGCTTTTGGCCGGGGACACGGGCGCTGTTGCCAAATTACCATCAGCCCCGGCACCCAGCGACTTGCAGCAGGTGGAGCGCAAACTGGAAGCCGCCGAATTGGTGTCCAGCGGCAAGGCCCGCCAGGAGTTTCTGAGGGACGCGCCCGCCACGATCGCCGCCTTGCGGGAACTCTATCAGTCGTTCCGAAAAAGCCCCAACCTGGCGGCGCGCGCGTCGCGGCTCGACGCCTTTTATCGCAAGGTGCATGATGTCACCGCCCTCACCGGCCTGGCCCGTTACCATCACATCTCGCTGCTCAGCGGCGTATTCGCAGCCTTGTTGTTTGAGTTGGGGCGGACGCCGGACCTCATCACCCCGTCCAGCCTGCGTACAGTCGCCATGACCTTGGATTTCCTGGGCGTTCTTTTTGCCGGGGCGCACGATGCCTCCACCGACGAGCCGTTGGTATGCCAGGTTTTGATTGTGGATGACGACATGGTTACCAACCGCGCTGCCACGTTCGCGCTCCAACGGGCATATCTCCAGGCTCGTACCGAGGAAAATCCACTGGTTGCGCTGAAACTCCTTGCAGAAACCCATTACGACCTGGTTCTGCTCGACATCGAAATGCCGGACATGAACGGCTTTGATTTTTGCCGGAAGCTGCGCACCCTTCCCGGTTATGAACGAACGCCGGTCATCTACGTGACCATTCACAGCGATTTTGAAAGCCGCGCCAAGGGGGTTTTGAGCGGCGGCGACGATCTCATTGCCAAGCCTTTCCTGCCGATCGAACTGGCCGTCAAAGCGGTCATGAACCTGATTAAAAGCCGCCTGCCAGTGCCGGGGTCATTGGCGAAGGCGGAAACCACGCAAACGGTTTAACACAAAGACGCGGAGCCGCAGAGACTTCAACCACGAAATACATGCCGGTCGTGCCGTTGGTGCTTTTGGGGGGCTGAATTCCCTGTTCCGTACTTCGCACCTCCCTCTTTCCAACCGCCCCAGACCCGAAACCCAAAGCTCTTTACATAAAAGCACGATGCCATTGACTGGCCCTTTCACATCCGCCAGCCTTGATGCCGTTTGGCGACGGCCGTTTGTTTAATATGAAAGACCAAAACTATGATTCCGAAAACCTGCTGCCCGAGAGGATTATTGGCATTGCCGGCGCTGGCGGTGCTTGTGAGTGCCTTGACCCTGTGAGGTCAGGACAAACCCGAAGCTTCCGCCTCCGCTGCGGCCAAACCCTTTGTCCGCTGACATGAGTGACAAAACTGTCAAGGATTTCGATGCGCTCGCGGACAAGGCGCTACTGGCGATGAAGAAACGCGCGGAAGAGCTCAAGATAAAAGGCGTTGCCGTGGTGGCCTGCAGCCAAGGCCGCACCGTCAAATCCTGGTCGTCGAAAATGTTGGTGGTGGGCAATCTGACCGCCGGGCCTTCCCTGAAGAGTCTAACCGGGAGCAACTTTCTCGCCATCGCCTATGCCAAGGCCGCCGAAATGGCTTCCACCCGAACGGACAGTGGCAGCCAGGTGCGTCCGCTCCTGAAAGGCGAGAACGGCTGGAAGGGCGGCGTGGTAACCCGGGGGAAAACCGGATTGTTAATTGCCGCTTTCAGCGGAGGCCCATCCGAGGACGACGTGAAAGTCTCACGGGCTGGTCTCGAAGTGCTGGCCGCCGCATTGTAATGGATTGAACAACGAAGCAACTAAGACACAGAGCACTGAGACGCCAGAGCCGGTGCGGCCCGGCGCGAAGATCGCGCCCCACCTTGTTTTTGGTTTTGGCGTCCGCGAGGTCGGGTCTTGGTGCTCGGATAAATCCGTGTCCATCCGTGGTTAAAGTCCTTGTGTCTCGGCCTTCGTTTGACTTCGGCGCGACAAGTCGTGTTGTAACAATCTGCGCGCTGAATTCACTTTACTCGCCGCCACACTAAGCTACCCTCCCATTTCTGAATTTTTCGGATTCGGGACAAATTTATGGTTAAATTGACAATTCGTGACCTGGACGTGCGCGGCAAGCGCGTTTTCCTGCGCGTGGATTACAACGTGCCGCTGGAGGAAAAAGACGGGCAAATGATCATCACCGACGACACGCGCATCGTCGCCACGCTGCCGACGCTGAAACTTTTAATGGAGAAGAGTGGCAAGCTTATTCTGACTGCGCACTTGGGCCGGCCCAAAGGCAAGCGCGACGTGACGATGTCTCTGAAACCGGTTGCAGTCAAATTGTCCGCGTTGCTCGGCAAACCGGTCACGTTCGTGGACGATTGCATCGGCGACAAAGTCGAAAAGGCCGTGGCCGCAATGAAGGATGGCGACGTGGTGCTGCTGGAAAACGTCCGTTACTACAACGAGGAGGAAAAGAACGACCCGGGGTTTGCCGAAAAGCTGGCGAAGGTCGCCGACGTTTATGTAAACGACGCGTTCGGCGCGGCGCATCGGGCGCACGCCTCGACGGAGGGCGTGGCGCGCATCGTGGCCCGGCGCGGCGGGAAGTGCGCCGCCGGCTTGTTGATGGAGCGCGAATTGAAGTTCCTCGGCGACGAGTTGGACAAACCGGCGCGCCCGTTCGTCGTGATTCTGGGCGGCGCAAAGGTTTCAGACAAAATCAAGGTGATTGACCGGTTGCTGGACAAGGCGAACACAATTTTGATTGGCGGAGCGATGGCTTACACCTTCCGGCTGGCGCAGGGTTACAAAACCGGCCAATCGCTGGTGGAACCGGATGCGACCGGCATCGCCAAGGCCGCGCTCGAAAAGGCCAAGGCGAAAAAAGTGAAGTTTCTTTTGCCGGTGGACGACGTTGTCGCCGTGCCGGTCAAAACCGGCAAGCTCGACAAGAAGGGCAAACCAATCATCGAATGGCAAAATTCGCGCACGAACACGGACATGAACTGCCCTGACGATGCGGCGGGGCTCGACATCGGGGTTGCCACGGTCGCGGCGTATTCGGCCGAGATTGCGAAGGCCAAGACGATTTTGTGGAACGGACCGATGGGATTGTTTGAGAACAAACAGTTTGCCATCGGCACCAACGCCATCGCGCTGGCTGTGGCGGATGCGACGCAGAAGAACGGCGCGAAGAGCATCATCGGCGGCGGCGACAGCGTGAAGGCGTTGAACAAGGCCAAGCTCGGCGGCCAAGTGACGTTCATGAGCACCGGCGGCGGAGCGAGCCTGGAATTTCTGGAAGGCGCAGTCCTGCCCGGAGTGGCGGCGTTGACGGAGAAATAAATTATCCTCCTCGTAATCGAGGTTCGAGGACGAGAACGAGAACAGTTTAAGACATGAACAAAGAACGTAAATTGATTATTGCCGGCAATTGGAAGATGAACAAAACGGTCACCGAGGCGTTGGCCCTCGTCAACGGCCTGAAACTGGAACTGGCCAACGTCAAGGAGGTGGACATCGTGGTTTGTCCGCCGTTCACGGCCCTGGAATCGGTGTCGAAGGCGGTTCTGGATTCCAATCTCCGCCTCGGCGCGCAAAACATGAGCGAGAACAATTTCGGCGCGTTCACCGGTGAAATCTGCGCCGGGATGCTCAAGGAATTTTCCGCGCGTTATGTCATTCTCGGCCATTCCGAACGGCGACAGTATCAGAAGGAACTGGACGCGCTCATCGCCAAAAAAGCCGCGGCGGCGCACGCGGCAACGCTCAAACCCATCGTTTGCGTTGGTGAAACACTTGCCGAACGCGAAGCCAACCAGATGGAAAAGGTTCTGGAAACGCAGGTGCGTGGCAGTCTGGCCGGTTTGACGAAGGAACAGGCGATTGAAACCATCATCGCCTACGAACCGGTCTGGGCCATCGGCACGGGCAAAACGGCGACGACGGAACAGGCGCAGGGCGCGCACGCGTTCATCCGCGGTGTGCTGTCGAAGATGTTTGACAAAACCGCCGCCAGAAAAATCCGCATTCAATATGGCGGCAGCGTAAAGCCGTCGAACGCGCGCGAGTTGATGGGGCAGGTGGACGTGGACGGCGCGCTGGTCGGGGGCGCGTCGCTCGAAGCGCGGAGTTTTGCTGACATCATCAAGAATTCGATATAGGATTGGGTATGAGTTATTTTGCCGGAGTTTTGACGTTTTTGCTGGTCATCAACTGTCTGCTGCTGATTCTCCTGATATTGATGCAGTTGCCGAAAAAGGACGCCGGGGCGGGCATGGCTTTCGGCGGCGCGGCGGCGGACGCGTTGTTTGGCGCGGGTTCGGGCAATTTTTTGACCCAAACGACCAGATACGCCACCATCGTGCTCTTCGTGCTGGCTTTGGGTTTGGGTTACTTGGAAGACCGCCTGCACAACCAGAACAGCGGGTCTGAATTCGAAAAGGCGGTACAGCAAAAACAAACGCAAACACCCATTACCGCCCCACCGCCGGTGGCGCCAGCGAATTCGCCGGCAGTCATGCCAACGAACAATTTGATCCTGCCGCCAGTCATGCCACCACCCAGCACGCCGGTCGCGTCCAGCAACGCGCCCGCAGCGCCGACGAAATCAAAATAAGCGATGGCCATTTTCAAACGCGCCACTGCCGGAAGTCGGATGTTGGAAGTTGGAAACCGGAAGGCGCGCGCAGTGTGGGGCAGCGCGATTTTCTGCCTGCTGTTTTTTGCCGGTTGTCTTCTGAATTCCGGCTGTATCCGCCGCGAACCGCCGGCCGATGTCACCATCATCAACAACGCCGAGCCGGAGACACTCGACCCGGCCATTCTTACCGGCCAGGCGGAAATGCGCATCGTCATCGGCCTGTTCGAAGGGTTGATGCGGCTCGACCCTAAAACGGCGCGGCCAATTCCCGGTCTGGCCGAAAGCTGGGAGGGTTCATCCAATGCCTGCATTTACACCTTCCATTTGCGCACGAACCTGACTTGGTCCACCGGTGAACCGATTCGGGCGGATGATGTGGTTTATTCGTGGATTCGCGCCCTGAATCCGGCGACGGCGGCGGATTACGCCGGACAATTGTATTACTTAAAGAACGCGGAAGATTTCAATGCGGGCAAAATCAAGGACCCGTCGCTTGTCGGCGTCCACGCGCTGGATCCATTCACCGTGCGCGTGGAGCTGAATCATCCCACGCCGTACTTTCTCGACATCTGCGCTATGCCGATCGCCTACGTGGTGCCACGCTGGACGATTGAGAAATACGGCGACCGCTGGCTGATGGCACGGCCGTTGCCAAGCAGCGGGCCGTTTGAACTCGTCGCCTGGCGGCTCAATGACAAGGTCCGGCTGCGCAAAAATCCGCGTTATTGGGACGCCGCCAACACGCGATCGCAAGTCATTGACTTGCTGCCCATCGGTTCGCCGTCCACAGCGTTGAATCTTTACGAGAACGGGCAGGTGGACGTTGTCTGGGACAAGGACCTCGTCCCGGTTGAACTGCTGGATGTCCTGTTGCGGCGGCCTGATTTTCACACGTTCAATTATCTGGCGACCTATTTCGTCCGCTTCAACGTCACGCACAAGCCCTTTGATGACCCGCGTGTGCGTCAGGCGCTCGCGCTGGCAATCGACAAGGAGCGCATCGTAAAGAAAATCACCAGGGCGGGCGAGCAACCGGCCTCGCATCTGGTCCCTGACGGCACGGCCAATTACACTGCACCTGAGGGATTGGGCTATGGCCCGGCGCGGGCGCAAAAATTATTGGCCGAAGCCGGTTATCCCGGTGGCAGGGGATTTCCGCGATTTGATTACATCTTCAACGCACCGGCGGGTGGTTCGGCAAAAATTCATGAAGACATTGCGGTTGAGTTGCAACAGATGTGGCGCGACACGCTCGGCATCAACATGGAATTACGGCAACTGGAATGGAAGGTGTATCTCAGCGCGCAGGACCGTCTCGATTACGACCTGTCGCGTTCGAGTTGGGTGGGGGATTACAACGACGCCAACACGTTTCTGGGCATGTTCACGAGCAACGACGGCAACAATCGCACCGGCTGGAAGAATGCGCAATACGACGCGCTCATCCGCGAAGCTAACGAACAAACCAACCTGAAAAAGCGCGAGAAACTTTTACAGCAGGCTGAAGCGATGCTGGTACGTGACGAAGTACCCATTATCCCGCTCTATTTTTACGTTGGCATCCATTACTACGACACGAACAAAATTCAGGGGATTTACGAAAACATTCTCGACGACCACCCATTGCAATACATTCGCAAAATGAAATCCAAGTGAAAAATTGCTCTGCGTCTTCGCGTCCCTGCAGTTAAATAAACGGGCATGTATTTTTTAAGGCGCATTCTGTTTGCAGTTCCGCTGCTGCTGGTCATCAGCGCGCTGGCGTTTGCGCTGGTCCATCTTGCGCCGGGCGGGCCGTTTGACCGCGAACGCGTGCCCGCGTCGCCGGAAATCGAACGCCATCTCATGGCGAAATATCATCTCGATGAGCCGGTTTGGAAGCAATATCTCGAATACCTCGATGATCTGGCGCATGGCGATTTTGGCGTCTCGCTCAAGTATCGCGACCACACGGTCAATGATATCATCACCCAAGGTCTGCCTGTTTCACTGCTGCTTGGCGCGCTGGCGTTTGGCTTTGCAATGGGGGCCGGATTGCCCGTCGGTTTTTTCACGGCGGCCCGGCGCGGCCGTTGGGAGGATTTCACTGGCAGTTTTCTGGCGGTGCTGGCCGTATGCATCCCCGGTTTTGTTGTCGCGCCCTTGTTGATCCTGATCTTTTCCATCAAATGGCATTGGCTGCCCGTCGGTTTGTGGGAAACGCCGTGGCACATGATTTTGCCGCCCATCGCGCTCGGCCTGTTTTTCGCCGGCAAAATCGCGCGCCTGTTCCGCGAAGGCATGTTGAACGCCATGCAATCCGAATTCGTCGCTGCCGCGCGGGCGAAGGGACTGGGAGAAAATTTGCTGCTGCTCAAACACGCCTGCCGCATTGCCGTGTTGCCCGTCGTTTCGTATTCCGGCCCGATGCTTGCCGATTTGCTCACCGGTTCGTTCGTCATCGAAAACATTTTCCAGATCCCCGGCATCGGCGTCTTTCTCATCAACGGTTCGCTGAACCGCGATTACACGGTTGTGGTCGGCCTTTCGCTGCTTTATGCCATGCTGCTCATTGCGATGAATTTGATTGTG
Organism: uncultured Verrucomicrobiae bacterium; assembly: GCA_963842445.1. Lineage (GTDB taxonomy): Bacteria > Verrucomicrobiota > Verrucomicrobiia > Limisphaerales > UBA11358 > UBA11358. Next base: position 278,293 of record CAWJHF010000001.1, read on the forward strand.
GACTTCGCCTACACGTTGCTCGACCCGCGGGTGAAATATGAGTGAACGAAAAGTTGAGAGTTCAAAGTTAAGAGTTGTGGGACAAAAAAATGATGTCCCAGTGGTTCCGGCTTCTGTCTCTCAACCTTCAACGCTCAACCCTCAACTCCATTCCAGCCCCGGCCAGCGTGCTTGGCAGCGCTTCCGGCGGAACCGGGTGGCAGTCATCAGCGCCTGGTATCTGGCCTTTTTGCTGTTCGCGATTCTTGCGTGGCCGGTGGCGTTGAAACTGTCCGGCGCGGCTTTCGCCCTCGTCCATGATCCCGACCGGCTTTCCGACGTGCAGTTCGCGCCGCCGGGCGCGCAACACTGGTTCGGCACGGACGTTCACGGACGCAACGTCTTTTCGCGCATTTTGTTCGGCGCGCAAATTTCCCTGCTCGTCGGCGTCGTCGGCGCGGGCGTAAGCCTTATCATCGGTGTGCTGTGGGGTGCGATTGCCGGTTACATCGGCGGGCGGACGGACAGCGCGTTGATGCGAATCGTGGATGTGCTTTATTCTCTGCCAACGATTATCTTTGTGATCGTGCTGATTACCACGCTCGGTGAAATGCTCAAGCAATCACATTTTGTCGAAGGTTCACCGGCGCTGGCGGGGGCCATGCGCGTGATTCTCTTGTTCGTCGGTCTCGGCGCGGTGTCATGGTTGACCATGGCGCGGATCGTGCGTGGCCAGGTGCTTTCGCTGCGGTCGCGCGCGTTTGTTGACGCCAGCCGCGCATTGGGCGCCGGGCCGGTGCGGATTCTCGCGCGGCACATCATTCCCAATATTTTGGGCATCGTCATCACCTACCTCGCTTTGACGATGCCGGCGATCATCCTTTACGAATCGTTTCTCAGCTACCTCGGTCTCGGTGTGCAGCCGCCGATGGCGAGTTGGGGCACGCTCATCGCGGAAGGCGTGGGGCAAATCAATCCCATCCGGATTTACTGGTGGCTGATTGCCTTTCCTGGCGGCGTGTTGGTTACGACACTGCTGGCGCTGAACTTTCTCGGCGACGGCCTGCGTGACGCGTGGGACGTGAAGGGCAAATAAAAGCAGAAGGAGACGTAAGGAATCTCACTCTTAAATTCCGCATTTGAAATGAGTCTCGTTACCTCGACTCCTACCAAGAGCGACATTGTCATTCGGAATAATCCCGGATCCGCCAGTTCAAAAATGCCGAGCAATGTCGCGGTGTGGCCATGTTTCGCGACGGCCAGTAGGCGTTGAATTCCTTGTCCAGCCTGCGCAATTCGCGGATGCCGTTTCGCGCCAACTTTTTTGCCTCTGATGTTTTGCCCGCTGTGCGCGCCTGTTGCCAAAGCATGAACTGGCACGATTGCCCCGCCATGCGCGCGGCCATATCCAGTTCACGTAATAAGATTTGTGACTTGGGAGGGATGGCGTGTTTTGTCGTCCCAAAGCGAAGCGAAGGCGGACGCCGTCCCAAGTTTAATTTGGCCCGTTGTCTTTCGATTTCCTTCAACGTGGCGCGGATGTTTTTTTTCGTAATTCGCGCGTGGTATTTCAATCCGTTTCGACAAAACAATTCGCGCGCTTCCGGTGGTGGCGCAGCGATGACTGCGCCCAGTGGCGTCAGATTGGGCTCGGTGTAATCGAGCTTGCGGTGAGCGTGACCAAGTGCAAACGCGGCTTTTGCAATGCGTCCGGTCGAATCATGGAAAATGTCACGGCTTAAAATCGGCACGAGCAATTTTTCATCAAAGGTTTTCGCGCACCAACCAAGCGCCGCACCGGCGAGAAAGGGGAGATAACTCACGGCCAGGGGTTGTGGATGACCGCCATCGCCCCAGTCGGTGATGAGATAGCCAATCGCGCCGAAGTTTTTCCCGGCCTTGGCTGCGGCACGTAAATTTGCCAGCGCGTTGTCGTGCCAACCGATCAATGATTGCCAGGTCGAAGTGCCGGGGCAGACATAAAACGGAATTTTTGCCTTCGCAAATTGGGCGGCTTCTTTTTCAAACGGATGATTTGCCTCGTAACCCCAGTTCAAAGCAATCAGGTTCGGAGTCCCACCTTCAGGCGGCGTTTGTTGTGAATCGCTCGAACCGCCTGAAGGCGGAACTCCAAACGAGGCCAGTTCCGGGATCAACTTCGGATATTTCAAAATGATGTCACCCCAAAACATCATGCATCTGTCGCGCCGGGAAACCTCACGATGAACTTTTTCCAGAAAGTCGAGATAAACGCGGCTTTTGCCTTTGACTTCGCAAAGTTTCTTGCTCTGGCCGCGGCCCAAGTCCCAGGTCTCGTCGCAGCCGACGTTGAAAAATCGGCTCGAAAAGTTCGGCAACAGTTCGTCGTAGAGCTTGCTCAGAAAGGGCAGGGCGCCGGGATGATTCGGCGCGAGCGTGGAAGGGCAACGGACAAATTCACCACTCGCGTCTTCGTAAGGCTTGGAAACTTCGGCGAGCTTTTTCAATCGTGGATGTTCCAGGAAATAGCGCAAGTGGCCGAAGGAATTTTGGTTCGGCACGAGGTCAATGCCGAGTTCGCGGCAGCGCGCGTCGAGCTGGTGGATTTCTTCGCCGGTCAATGCGCCCCAACTTTGCCAGACGGATTTGTATCGGCGATAGGCGAACGTGTGCTCGGTGTAAAGTTGCAGCTCGTTGATTTTGAAATCGGCAAGGTGTTCGGCGAGTTCGAGCAGTGTTTCGAGCTTGGGCACGCGCCCACGCGAGATGTCGAGCATCACGCCGCGACGCGGGAAATCCGGCCAGTCGCGGATTTTTAGACATGGCAGACGCCGACCGTATTGGCGCGACAATTGTCGCAACGTGGCGGTGGCGGCGCGCAAGCCACCGACTTCGCGGAACGAAATTTCAATCTCACTTTTGGAAATCGTCAGCATGTAGCCTTCGAATCGGGGAGCGCACGCGCCCTCGCGTGTTCCGACGAACGCTTCGCCAGTCGGAAGATTTCTGGTGCGACGGACGATGATGTGTCCAGCGAGGGCGCTGGACACTGCACGCGAGTCGCGTGCGCTCCCCAAAATCAATTCAACGCCGATTTCTTTCGCCGCGGATCGCAATCGTTTGGCGACCACCATCGCAATGTCAGGTGAAAGCGGCCCGTCGAATTGCAACATCGCACGCTTCGGCAGTGTGAACGTGCCGCGAAGAAGTTTCAGCGAGCGAGGGCAGGGGAGCAAAGCGGGCGATTTCACAACCGCAATGCACTTCACTTCTGCGCCGGAATCATGCCGGTTTTCCGAGCGTAATTGAACAAGCCGCCAGCGTCCACGACCGGACGCACGTCGCCCAGCGGTTTGAATTTGAAAACCTTGCCCGTCGCCTTGACCGTGACCGTTCCGGCGTCGAGGTCAACGGTGACAACGTCGCCATTTTTCAGCGTGTCGCAGAGGCGTTCGGTGAGTTCGCACGGATAGAGTTCGCCGGTGGCGACGCTGTTGCGGAAGAAAATGCGCGCGAAACTTTCGGCCAAGACGATTTTGCATCCAGCCGAGCCGAGCGCAATGGGCGCGTGCTCGCGCGAACTGCCGCAGCCGAAATTTTTTCCGGCGACGACAATCAGATATTCGCTGTCGAGCTGGCCGTTCTTGACGAAGCGCGCCGGGTAGAGCGATTCGGGCAGGCCGGCGAGCGCGTAGCTGCCGAGCTTCTCGTATTCGTCGGGAATCGTCGGCACGAGCGTCAGATATTGCGCGGGGATGATCTGGTCGGTGTCAATGTTGTCGCGCACCACATAGACCGGTCCGGTAAAAACAGATTGCATGATGGCAATGTGCCGCGAATGCGCGCCGTTTTCAATCAGATTTCAATCCAGCCGTGCAGATCAGGTGCTGATCAGCGTGCTTCGGCGCGCCAGTCGGGATTCAATTCCTTGACTTCCACACCCACCAGGCAGACGTCGTCAGCAAATTCGTGTTGACCGGAGAATTGCTGTATTTCCGTGAGCAGGGCCAAAAGCATTCTCTTGGTCGGCAGCCCGGCGTGCTTTTGAACGACGGTGGCCAGACGCTCCTGGCTGAAGATCTCCTGGTTTTGCCCTTCCGCTTCAATTATGCCGTCGGTGAAAAGCACAATCACATCGCCGGCGTTCATTTGACGCCGATAGGTTGGGAATCGGGCTTCCTTGAACAACCCGAGCGCGGGGCCTTTCTTGCCGCCGTTATCGGCACCAAGGGGTTCGATCTTGCCCTGACAGCGGAGCAGTTGCAAGGGGTCCGGATGAGCTGCGCTGGCGTAGGATAGTTCTCCCGTGGCCACGTCGGCCACCAGATAGAAGGCGGTGGCAAACATGGTGGTGCCGGCCTGCTGAAAGACATCCAGCAGGCCGCGGTTGATCTGGGCGAGCAGATGACCCGGATCGGTCGCCGCCACGCTCAGGTCCTCGACCAGTGCGCGGATCATGGCGGTCACCAGCGCCGCGCGCACATCGTGCCCCATGACGTCGCAGATAAACACACCGACTGAGGTGTCGGAAAGGGCGACCACGTCGAAAAAGTCGCCGCTGACGGCGCCGCTCGGGAGAAAGAAGCTGAAGAACTTGAGGGCACTTTCATGCGGCGGCCGGTGGGGGGGCACGGCGGGAAATTTTTGCGGTAACATGGCGATTTGCAGTTCCCGGGCCATTTTCATTTCCTCCTCGATCTGCTGGTTTTTCTTCTGCAACTGCTGGGTGCGTTCGGCCAGTGCCTGCTCGGCGTGTTTGCGTTTGGTGATGTCGCGTGAGATGCCAAAGGTGCCCACGATCCGGCCGGACTGGTTGCGCAGGGGCATTTTGGTGGTCAAAGCCCAGGTCACGCTGCCGTCGGGCCAGGTTTCGACCTCTTCGAGATCCTCGATCGGCTGGCCGGTGCGCAATATTTTTTGTTCATCCGCGAGAGCCTGCTGGGCATGGGGCCGGGAAAAGAAATCGGCATCGGTTTTGCCCACGGCCTGCTGGGGGTCAGCCAGCCCGTGTTTTTTCGCCTTGGCGCGGCTCATCATCAGAAAACGGCTGCGAATATCCTTGAAATAAATCGAGTCGGGAATGTTGTCCATCAGCGTTTGCAGCAGAAAGCCCTCATAACCGTGCGCCAACTGGCCGCGATGACGGGCAATGGCGTTGCGAATGGTCCTGGCCAAAAGCGGGCCAGTCAACTGATGTCTGAGCAAATAATCCTGCGCTCCCATCCACATCGTTCGTTCGGCCTGTTCTTCGTTGGCGGAATCCGCCAGCACAACGATTGGCGTTCGCGGCGCGGCCGCCCGCACCTGGCTGAACATATTCAAACCCTGGCCATCCGGAAGGAAGAGGTCCATCAGGATGAGATCGAAACTCTGCCGGTCGAGTTTTTCCAGTCCGACCGAAAGCCGGTCCGCCCGCTCCACTTCAAAGTCGCCGGTTTGTAACAACGCCCCACAATCCGGGCTGCTTTCAATCAGTAATATCCGGGAAAGTGCTCTCAACATAAGTTGTTAACGATTGATAGTTGGATTGTTGTGCCGGTCAAAACATAGTGACTGTTTGCACCGGCGTCCAGCCCGATGGCTGACGCGGTCAAGCTCCGGCGTGTGACGCTTTTTGCTCCCGCTTCTGCAAGGCGATAACAGCGTCCGGGCTTCCACCTTGCCGCTGACAGTTTAATTTCTATAATGGCCCGGTGCTCGACATCAAATTGATTCGCGAGAAACCGGACTTTGTCCGGCAACGATTGGCCACACGCGGGGCAGGGGATGAAGCCCGGATTGATGAATTGCTCAAGCTCGACGAGCAACGGCGGAAAATCCTCGCGGAAGTTGAAGCGCTCAAGGCACACCGCAATCGCGTGTCCAAGGAAATCGGCGCGCTGATGGGCCGGAAGAAAAACGCCGAGGCAGAGGCGAAAAAGGCGGAGACGCGCGAATTGGGCAACCGCATTGCCGCGCTCGACAAGCAGGCCGCTGAAGTCGAGGCCGAGCGCGGCGCGCTCATGTTGCAATTGCCAAACCTCCCGCACGAATCGGTCAAAACCGGCAAAAGCCCTGAGGATAATCCGGTCGTAAGGGTTCACGGTGAGAAGGCAACTTTTGCCTTCAAACCAAAGTCGCACGTCGAACTTTGCGAATCACTCAAGCTGATGGATTTTGCGCGCGCAACAAAACTTTCCGGCAGCGGTTTCCTGCTCTACACCAATTGGGGCGCACGGCTGGAGCGGGCGTTGATTCAGTTTTTACTGGACTTGCACACGCACGAGCACGGTTATGTCGAAGTTTCACCGCCGTTCATGGTCGGGCCGCAATGTCTCGAAGGCGTCGGACAATTCCCGAAGTTCAAGGACCAGTATTACGGCGTGGCCGAAGGCGACGACAAGGAGAAGCTCGGCAAACTTTATCTGATTCCAACTGCCGAAACGCCGGTGGCGAACATTCATCGCGAGGAAATTCTGACGGAGAAGCAATTGCCAATTCGTTACTGTGCCTACACGCCTTGTTTTCGCGGCGAGGCAGGCGCGGCGGGCGTCGGAACACGCGGCATGATTCGCGTACACCAGTTCGACAAGGTCGAGCTGATCAAAATCGTGAAGCCGGAGCACGGTTACGATGAATTGGAAAAGATGGTGGCAAACGCGGAAAAGGTTTTGCAACTGCTCGGGCTGCATTATCGCGTGCTGTTGTTGTGTACGAGCGACATTGGCTTTGCGAGCGCGAAGACTTATGACCTCGAAGTCTGGGCGCCGGGGCAGGGGAGCTATCTCGAAGTTTCGAGCTGCTCGAATTGCGAGGATTTCCAGGCGCGCCGGATGAACCTCCGGTTCAAAACGGAGTCAGGCGAAAACAAATTTCCGCACATCCTCAACGGCAGCGGCACGGCGCTGGCGCGGCTGTTTGTGGCCCTGATTGAAACGCATCAACAGGCGGACGGCAGTATCGTGGTCCCCAAACCGTTGCAGCCGTATTTGAAAACCGAGCGCCTCACACTATCGCAGGAGGCGACATGAGGAATCTCATTCTTCAAAATTGGAAATTGAACAGAGCCTTGTTACCTCGGCTCCTACGGGTTCACAACAAATGAAAATTCTTCTGGCCAGCAGTGAAGTTCATCCGTTCTCAAAAACCGGCGGTCTGGCCGACATGGTGGGCGCGCTGGGCAAGGCGCTGGCGCACGCGGGCCATGAAGCGAGGATCGTCACGCCGTTGTATCCGGGCATCCGCGAAAGATATCCGCGAATCCGGCGTATGGACTGGTGGTTCGATTTGCCGCTGGGCGCGCGGCGCGTGCAGGCCGAATTGTGGTCGCTCGAAATCGAAAACGGGCCGCTGGTTTATTTCATTCACCAGCCGGAATTTTATCAACGCGCCGGATTGTACCAGGATAACGACATCAGCTATCCCGACAACGCGGAGCGGTTCATCTTCTTTTCGAAATGCATCGCACATCTCGCGCGCCATTTGCCATGGCGGCCGGACGTGCTCCACGTCAACGACTGGCAGACCGGCCTCGTGCCGGCGCTGATTTTGCAGCAAAAGCGCGCGGAAGGGTGGGGGAATCCGCCGCCGACGTGCCTGACCATTCACAATCTTGCTTATCAGGGCATTTTCCCACCCGGCGCGTTTGCGTTGACCAACCTGCCGGGGGAATTTTTCAGGATGGAAAGCGCTGAGTTCTACGGACAACTGAATTGTCTCAAAGCCGGAATCGTTTTCGCTGACGCCATCACCACGGTCAGCCCGCGGTATGCCCGCGAAATCATGACGGAGGAATTCGGCTGCGCCCTCGATGGACTTTTGCGCCAGCGGCAGAACCGGCTTTTTGGAATTCTCAACGGCGTGGATCACGAGGACTGGAGTCCCGCAACCGATCCGCTTTTGCCACGGACGTATTCGATCAGGCGCCTCGCGGGAAAAAGCGCCTGCAAACTGGCGTTGCAAAACGAAATGGATCTGCCGGAAACCGGGGACACGCCGTTGTTCGGCACAATTTCCCGGCTGGCCGAGCAAAAAGGCGTGGACATCCAGCTCGGCGCTCTCGAAGAAATGTTGAGCGCGGACATTCAATTCGTCCAGCTCGGCAGCGGCTCATCGGCCTATGAGCGGGGTTATTACGAACTCGCGCGGCGGTTTCCCTCCAAGGTCGCCGTGCGGGTGGGCTATGACGAGGGCCTGGCGCATCGCATCGAGGCCGGTTGCGATTTCTATCTCATGCCGTCCCGTTTCGAGCCGAGCGGCCTGAACCAGATGTACAGCCTGTGTTACGGAACGATTCCCATTGTGCGGGCGGTCGGCGGTCTCGACGACAGCGTGATTGACTTTTCGCAGGACACGGCGCACGCCAATGGAATCAAGTTTCACGAATATTCGTCGCGGGCTCTGGCCAAGGCGATTCGCAAGGCGCTGGCGCTCTACCAACATCCGGTTTTGCTGCAACGCTTCCGCCGGAACGCCATGAAATCGGATTTCTCCTGGGACCAGACCGTTGGCGAATATCTGAAGGTTTACGCGGTCATAAAAGGTCAGCGCTGAATCAGATTGGAGAAACGGCGGGCGCGTTCGGTGACGGTGGCGCTCGGGTGGTCCACCTGCCACGGCGCATTCCACAAGACATAAAATTCAAAGTCCGTCGGCAGACGCTGATGAGAGCGTTTGAACTGCTCAATGCGCGGGAGCATAATCTTTTGTGCGACAGTCAATGCAATTTGCGTGTTTGTCGGATTGCCGCCCGGCCAAAGTTCGGGCCGGATTTGAAAACGGGAAATTTCGCCGCCCGGCCCGACAGCCCGGTCGTCATCACCGCTTTCAATCATGGAAAGCGCGGCCCAGCGGTCCATGGCGGGCGCAGTTGCCGCCAGATATAAACCGCTCAGTATGAGAACAAAGAGACGAATTCTCATGATGGCCAGTAAAGCTTGTAAACCACCCATCCGTCAATAATCATGTCAAAAATCCCTTAGGGGTGCGCCGCGTAGTGGGTACACGGGGCACCCCAATTGGTGTGACCGCGACCAGGGTGTTCCTTGCCGTCACTGGGGCAACCCTGGTCTCAGTTTAGAAGCGTAAGCCGGGGAACGATGAAACGGTGACGAAGCCACGGAAATTGCTCACAAACAAGGCAATCCGCGCGCTATTTGCGAAAAGCCAGGATAAGGAGCGAAAACCCTGGTCATCGCCGTCAAGGCGTCATGCAACCTCAAAGTGAAAACGCTGATTTTCAACAACTTCACCCCACGGCCCAGCCGTCAGCGTATCCACGAGGCGTCGGAAGTTCAAAACCCGAATTGGCGAAAGTGTCTCTGGCGCCAGCAACAGTTCTGGATATGTGCTTTCACCCAAAGCATGACGCGTCAGAGATGCGGAATCTGGCACGAACCACCCCTCTCTACCATCAGCTTCGAGCTTTGAGAGACCTGTGGCAATCACTTGGTTGTCCAAAGTCAATACTTTGGTGGGAAACGCGCGCTTTGTATAATCCAATTGTGCATTCATAGCTGCATTGAAAGAATGAAGCCCCGGTGCTGGCTTCGGTCAAGGATTATCAGCGCCAATGGAGCGAGTCAGCGGCTTGCCATGGATTACGCAACGAATCAGCCAATAGCGGAGTGACCAAAACGGAATCAGGTGGAAAGCTGGATTTTGTTTTTTACCTCGACGAATAATCCTTGAAAGAAAATCACAAGGCTGTTTTCATAATTCCATGATAAAGACCACGGATAGGCGTCAGCAAAAGCAGAAGGAGGCAATAATGCTAACTGATATAAGAATTATTCAGACGCACGACATCGTCAAAGCGACCCCGGAAGGACAGCTCGATCGCGAAAGCATGAAGAAATTGTTTAGGGAGATCGCGGCGGCCTCGGCCCCTTTGGGTGACTACCAAATAATCCTGGACACTCGAAAGGCGCAGTCGGAAATGACTGTATCCGACCTTTGGAATCTGGCGGCTGAACTCAGCAACCTTGGTAAGGCCTTTTCTCGAAAGACGGCCGTTATTTGTCCACGTGAACGATTTGACCGGGTAGGGTTCTTTGCACTCTGCGCCCAAAACAGAGGCTTTCTAATCAATGTATTCACTTCGTTTGAGGATGCAATCGAATGGCTAAATGCGAAGGGGCCCTAGTAACAATGTTAGCTGTCCCCAAATCAGATAAATACGGGAAACAGACTCCTTGACAGAAGAGATCATCAAAGGCAACCGGACCTGCAGAGCCAATGGGTCAATTGAGTATAACAAACAGGCAAAATCTTCACTGTGAATATCGTGTGAATAAGCTCGACATTTTAGCGGCTGAGGTTCAGTCTTTTGCCGCCGGGCCAAATATCACCTGTTTATGTTTTGTTCAGGATGTGGACATCAATTGAGCGACCAAGCAGTTATGTGCCCGCTTTGCGGCGTAGCTACGTCCAAGGCGACTAAAAGTTCAACCGCAACCGACCTGCTAACAAATTTCTTTCATGAAGGCATTTCTCGTGTCGTGCCAGGTCTCGTGGTCTTGGCTCTCTACGCGCACAAGCAGATAACCGCAGCCTTCACGATATTCCACGATTCTTCAATCGCCTCCGGGTTGAGCATACTCATCGCAGCGTGGCTCATTGGATTAACACTCGACATCGTAGCATCTATTTTCTTCACTTTGCATGAACTACATACGGGACACGATTTTCCAACAGAGCAAGAACCCAATGATGAAAGGGGACGTATACGTTTTCTAAAAACCAGTGGTGAACTCGTGTTGTATCGCTCAATGTGTTTAATTAGCTTATTCACTTTCGTCGTGACACCTAACTCATTCTCAGACGTAAGTCTCAGATTCTTTCCAAACGTGACGATACTCGAAGGCTTTGGTTCAGCAAACTGTTGGAACTTGTGGCTTAGAGCAGGAATTTTCGTTCTATTTTTTTGGGCTTTTTGGCGGCTCAAAAACAAAACAAAAGATAAAGGAAAGGAAAAGAAAACTAAGCGAGAAGAATCTTTCAGCGATTCAGCAGAGCAGGGGAACCCGCATCGTGAAAGCACAACGCGGTAAGCCTGCCCCACCCCGAGGAAGACGCCTCTAGGGAGACACCCCTTGAAACGTCGGAAGTCATACTGTCGCAAACTCCCGTTGCTCCGGCACAGGTGTTCGGCCTGAGAGCGCGGGCTTTCCCGTGCTGTAGCCCTTTGCCCGGCCGGGGCATTGCGTTAAGCGGACGACCGCAAAAGGGAGTCACCGGCGCAAGCACGGGCAACGCGCGAAGCCTCCAACGCCTCTGAACCTCACTGTCACCCGGACAGTCTGCGTGTCCTGTGAGAACCGGCAAAGTTCGTTTCCTCGGGCCTCAATCACAAAACAAGCTTACACGAATTGAATATAACAAACATTGTGTAACATTAATTCACTACCCTTGCCGCAAAGGACACCAAAGGTCAAGCGAAAAAAAAGACGCCTCTAGAGATGGAGTCATTCTGCGTGCGGTCGTCATACTGTCGCAAGCTCCCGTTGCTCCGGTGAAGCAGAAGGTCTTTTGAAGTGATACATCCCTCCACCTGTAGGCCTCTGCCCGGCCGGGGCATTGCGTTGAACGCCTGGCCGCGTTCGTGCGTCACCGGCGCGAGGTCGTCCAGCCGTGTTCGACACCACACGAGCACGCGCAGCTTCCGCCGCTTCCAGAGCCTCCACAGTGCGAAAGAAAGGTATTCCCTGTTCGGAGCACCATTCTTCCACGTCTTTGATTTCATCAAGCGTTCGACGCCGTCCCATGTACGACTGACGTTCGATGCCGTCCACGACCTCAACCAAGGTGATTGCAGTCGTTGAATCCTGAACCACGTAACACAAACGATCCCGCATACGTCTGTTCGTCATACGTCACCTCTCAGAAAGCGGGCAGAACACGGCATTCACATGTCCTGCCCGAGTACCGGCCTCAGCGCAGCGAATCGCTCAAGCCCCGGTTAAAATCTCCGACGATAAAGACACCTCAGGCGACAAGGATGGTACGCGTGCGTGTGCTTCGCGCACGCACGCGCTTACCACATCCCATCACAGTAGGCTCCTCCAGGACTAATCAGAACCATCACCGTAAGGCTTCTTGTTCCTACGCCGGTGCACAAACAGTTCTGACCAGCGAACCTGAATAGTCCTCGTGGTTAATGGAATCCAGCAACTCTACTGGCCTTTGCGAATCATTACTTCCCCTTACACACTTCATCAGCAAATCAAGCTTGCGATTTATCTCCGCAATGTCCGAAGCTGCGTACTTCGGATCCGCCTTACCACCACGGAAAAGTTCACCGCACTCATAAAGCAAATCATCCACCTTTTTACGAAGGACCTTCGCATCAAATGGAACCGGCTCCTTAACGGCCGGGAGACGTTCGAGAATTTTGACCAGTCCGGAAAACTGAAGCCACCGACAGAACTGCGACGCCAGCATCACGTTTTTGTTCTCACGGACTTCACGCGCAAGACGGTCAAGAAAACAATCAAGTTCGGAAGCTAACCACAGAAGCTCACAACGAGGAACAGCAATGGTATCGGATGCCGCCAGAGCATTGACCTCCCCTGCCCTCATCGAAAGGGCCTCGGTTTGATTCAATACGGTCGCTCTAGTCCGAGGAAGATTCTCCCAAGTTCCAAAAGACCTGGCAAGCACTTTTTTCGATGATTTTCCCTTATCTGAACCGAGCCAACCGTTCAGATCTGAACCGAGCCGACCGTTCAGTGTTCCTGTCAGACTACAGCAAACATTGTGCAGCTATAATTCCACGGCTTGGGAAATCGTTCATTTTGTATGCGTGACCTGTGCTCCGCCCCATTGTCCAACCCGTAGATCAATCCTTGGTTTTGTTTAGTGATTTGACAATTTTCCGTTGGAACCAGCGCGGGGTGATGCGCGTCAGGAAAATGAGGAAATGATTTTGCAGTCCGGGTATGGCCAGCACCCGGCCCTTGCGAAAGGCACGATGCCCACAACGAGCGACCTCTTGCGCCGACATTTTGGGCGATTTGAACTGCCGCTCCTTTTCGCCGCGGGCGACATTGCCGAAATTGGTCGCGGTCGGGCCGGGACACAACGCTGTCACGGTCAGTCCCGTGCCGGCCAATTCTTCAGCCAGCGCCTCGCTGAACGACAGCACGTAAGCCTTGGTTGCGAAATAGACCGCCATGCCGGGCCCGGGCACGAATCCAGCCACCGAACCGACGTTCAGCACGCCGCCGCGTTTGCGTTCGAGCATTCCGGGAAGAAACCAGCCGGCCAGTTCCGTCAGCGCCGCGACGTTCACCTGAACCATTTCCAACTGCCGACGCAACGGTAATCCGGCAAATGCGCCGTGCGCGCCGAAACCCGCGTTGTTCACCAGAACATCCACGGTCACGCCGGCCTGTTGCAATTCTTTGAACACGCGCGCCGGGGTTTCCGACCGGGAAAGATCGGCGGTCAAAACCATCGTTTGGATTCCATGTTCGCGGCGCAATTCTTCGGCGAGGGATTGCAGCGCTTCGGTATTGCGTGAGACGAGCACCAGGTGGCTTTTGTCCGCCGCGAAACAACGCGCCAGTTCCAAGCCGATGCCCGACGAAGCGCCGGTGATCAAAACTGTTTCACTGTTCTGTCCGCTCATTGGGTGGGGCGCGTCACTCCGTGCGCGCCGTAATTGTTGTGCGGACGAGCGGCGGGCAGAGGACTGCCCGCCCTACCGGGTTTTGTTCCGGTTGTCATTGAGAATGGTTTCCACGTTCATTGGTTTCCCCATCCGAAGCGGCTGGTGATGGGCCAATAGACGAAGAAGGATTTGCCGATGACGTATTGAGCCGGGAAATCACCCCAGTATCGCGAGTCGAGGCTGTTCATCGTGTTGTCGCCCATCACAAAATCGCAATCCGGGCGGATCTGAAATTCACTGCCCAGGGAAAGGTTTTGCACCATTGCGTGGCCGTAATATTGGTTGTCGTGATAGACCAAAACGTTTGTGCGGATGGGCGCATCGGGAAACGAGTAGAGGTTTTCAAAATGCGGCGTTGAGGCGGACAACGACCTGCCACTCACCACCAGATGACCGACCGGCACGATTGCGCCGTATGGCGGGGCGCCGGCAACTTCATAATCCTGTGCCAGTGAAAGCGTGTCACCACCGAGTCCCACCAAACGTTTAATGTAAAATTCATTCGGCGGAATCCGGTAAAAATCCCTGCGATCCTCGGGAATTCCCTTGGTTTCAAACACCACAATTTCGCCGCGCTCCGGCTTGCGGAAATTGTAGGTCAGCCGGTCCACAAATAAATGGTCGCCGGCGCTGACCCGCATTTTCACAAGGTCCTCGCCTTTGTGATACACGCGTTCCGGGTTCAAAGATAGCTTCATCACCAGGCCGGACCGGTACTCCATCGGTTCTTCGCCAAAGTCCGGCGGGAACCACATCGTGTGCGCTACGCCGCCGATCCAGATGGTCTGCTTGATGTTGAAAATCAGGAACCGCCGCATCGGGCTGATGCCGGTAATCGGTCCGTCATTCTCTGCGACGACATGAACGTAGGAAATTCCGTGAAACCATTCCTTGAACCGTTCCCAGGCAGCGGGAATCGCCAGGGTATTTTGAGACTTGAATTGCCGGTCAATTTCGGCCTGAAGCTCGGGCGGAATTCTGGATTTATCGTCCGGCAGGGATTTGGCTCCCATCGCGGCGCGGGTGAAGTCCGGGACCGACTGGACTCCATAAAGCGTCGGCTGCATTGAGCCGGTGGGAATTTTGAACGGTTGCAGGAAGAACGTGCGGACACCCATCGCCACGGCTATCGCCACGAGCAGCACCTCGACGTTTTCGCGCCAGACAGGATGCGGATACGGCTTGAGCCATTTGTTGGCGGCAAACTCAAGTTCCTCCGCCTTGATCCGGATCCTGCCCGTGTTTGCGCCCTCGACAATTGCCTTTTGCACCTCGTTCATCGCGGCGGTCATCGCGCCAAGCGCCATCGGTGAAAGCAAATCGCGTTGCGCGGAGAGCAGGCGATAAACGTGCTTGCGCGTCGCGCGCGCCTCACGGACCGCCTTTGAAAAAAACCAGCGGGTTGTCATGTTTTGTTAAAAGGTTTTGAAACGGATTTCACGGATTTTTACAAATTATTTTTTAAACGTACTCCCCTGCCCTTTTAATTCGTGTCCATTTGTGGTTGGATCAAGCTTTTAATACTTCAATGAATGCTTCCTGCGGGATGTTCACGCTCCCGATGGATTTCATGCGCTTTTTACCCTCTTTCTGCTTTTCGAGCAATTTCCGTTTGCGCGTGATGTCACCGCCGTAACACTTCGCCGTCACGTCCTTGCGCAACGCGCTCACGTGCTCGGACGCGATGATTTTGCCGCCGATGGCCGCCTGAATTTTCACCTGATACTGTTGGCGAGGGATGACTTCCTTGAGCTTTTCCGCCAGCGCCCGTCCCCTGCCCTCCGCCTTCGACCGGTGCACGATGGACGAAAACGCGTCCATCACCTCGCCGTTCACCAGCATGTCCAGCTTGATCATGTCGCTCTCGGCGTAACCGGTGTACTCGTAATCCATGGAGCCGTACCCCCGCGTCAGGCTTTTGATGCGGTCGTGGAAATCAATCAGGATTTCGTTCAGCGGCAGCATCGTCGTCATCATTACCCGCCGCGCGTCCAGCGTTTCCGTGTCGTCCAGCAGGCCGCGTTTCTCGGAAATCAACGCCATCATGTCGCCGATGTTTTCGTTCGGGCAGATGATAAAGGCTTTCACCGTTGGTTCCTCGATTTTCCGGACGTGATTCGGTTCGGGCAGGAACACCGGGTTGTCAATCTCCTTCACCGTCCCGTCCGTCATCGTCACGCGGTAAATTACGCTCGGATAGGTCGCGATGATGTCCATGTTGTATTCGCGTCGCAGCCGTTCCTGCACGATTTCCAGGTGCAACAGGCCGAGGAACCCGCACCGGAAGCCGAACCCCAGGGCCACGCTCGTTTCCGCCTGATACACAAACGCCGAGTCGTTGAGCTGCAATTTACCCATGGCCACCTTGAGATGTTCGTAATCCGCCGTGTTAATCGGGTAAATCCCGCTGAACACCATCGGATGAATCTCCTTGAACCCCGGCAACGCCTCCGACGGCCGCCGCGCGTCCGTGATGGTGTCGCCCATCTTCACTTCCTGCGGGCTCTTGATATTGGCCGTGAGGTAACCTGTCTCGCCCGTCTCCAGCTTCTCGCGGACGTAAGGCTTGGGATTGAAGCTGCCGACTTCCTTCACTTCAACCGTTTTACCCGAATGCAACAGCTTCACGTGTTGACCGGCCCGCAACTCGCCGTTGAACACGCGCACATGCGTGACGACCCCCTTGAAAGTGTCAAAATACGAATCGAAGCCCAGTGCTTGCAACGACGGCGCGCCCGTCGGCTTCGGCGCCGGAATCCGCGCCACAATCGCCTCCAGGATTTCGTCAATGCCGACGCCCTCTTTCGCACTGCACGGAATCGCCGTGTCGCCGGGAATGGCCAGAATATCTTCGAGTTGCTGCCGGGCTTGGGCGACGTTCGCGTGCGGCAGGTCAATCTTGTTGATGACCGGGACGATTTCGAGGTTCTGCTTCATTGCCAGATGAACGTTGGCGACCGTCTGCGCCTCGACGCCCTGGGCCGCGTCCACCACCAGCAACGCCCCTTCGCAAGCGCTCAGGCTGCGCGAAACCTCGTAGGAAAAATCAACGTGCCCCGGCGTATCAATCAGGTTCAGCTCATACGTCTCGCCGCTTTTGGCTTTGTAAATCATCGTGACCGGGTGCGCCTTGATGGTGATGCCACGCTCCTTTTCGAGGTCCATCGAATCGAGCAATTGGTCCTCCATCTCGCGCGTAGAGATGGTGCCGGTGCGATGCAACAGGCGGTCGGAAAGCGTCGTCTTCCCATGGTCAATATGGGCGATGATGCTGAAATTGCGGATATGCGCTGCTTCCATCCCGTGTATTAAATCCTAATTTTAATCTTATCCTGCTCTTAATCTCAAATCGGTCATGGTAGGATAACTGGAAAGCGGGTGAAGAAAAGGAAATTTGCCGTGCAACCACCGATTGAATTACTCAACGGAACCGGTCCTCTCCCCTGCTCTGCCTCGCGCTTTTGCCAGCGAGTCAAAGTGTGGCAAACCGGAACGCGAAAGGAATCATCCCGTTAGCAAATCCCGGCATCGCTGAAACTCCGGTGTGTTCCTCACCAGGTCAAAATCTTTCGTGGCGTCGAGATGCCCTCTTTGAGGCTTTGGATGAAATCGCTTCCAATTATCGAGGTGGTTGCAGGTGTCCGTGACATTTCCTTTCAATGCCGCAAGCCAAGCCAGGTTGAAATGCGCTTCGTGAGCGTCCGGTTTGAGGCGGATTACCTTGGCGTACTTCTGACCAGCCAGTTCAAACAACTTATCCGCTTCCAGCGTGTTGCCTTTCAGCCTCGCCTGCTGCAAAAGTGCAGCGCCCCAGTTGCTTAACCCTTCATGGTAATCGGGTTTGAGGCGGACCGCTTCGGCATATTTCTGACCGGCCTGTTTAAACAATCGGTCACCCTCCAGCGTATTGCCCTTCAGTTTGGCCTGTGCTGAAAGTGTAGTGCCCCACCTGTTGAATGCGTCGTGGGCATCGGGTTTGAGGCGAACCGCCCTGGCATATTCTTGACCGGCTTGTTTAAACAATATGTCGCCCTCCAGCGTGTTGCCCTTCAGCCGGGCCTGTGCTGAAAGTGTAGTGCCCCAGTTATAGAACGCTTCGAAATAGTCTGGTTTGATGCGAACCGCTTTCGCGTATTTCCGTCCTGCCTGTTCAAATAATTTGTCCGCCTCCGACGTGTTACCCTTGAGCCTTGCCTGTTGCATCAGCGCAGCACCCCAGTTGTTGAACGTTTCATGATCATCGGGTTTGAGGCGAATCACTTCGGCATATAATTGGCCAGCTTGTTCCAACAACTTGTCCGCCTCTGGTGTGTTACCCTTCAACTTCGCCCTGTCCGAAAGCACATTCCCCCAGTTGTAAAAGACTTCGGGCTTGTCCGGCTCGAAGCGGACCGTTTCGGCAAATTTCTGACCGGCCTGTTCCAGTAACTTGTCCGCTTCCGGTGTGTTGTCCTTCAGTTGCGCCCGATCTGAAAGCACATTGCCCCAATTGTAAAGGGCTTCGGGCTTGTCCGGCTTGAGGCGGACCGACTCGGCATATTTCTGACCAGCCTGTTCGAGTAACTTGTCTGCCTCCGGTGCGTTGCCCTTCAATTTCGCCTGATCCGAAAGCGCAGTGGCCCAGTTGTTGAATGCCGCATGATCGTCGGGCTTGAGGCGGACCGCTACGGCATATTTCTGATAAGCCTGCTTGAATAATTTGTTCGCTTCCGGTGTGTTGCCCTTCAGTTTCGCCTGCTCCGAAAACACAGCGCCCCAGTTGTTGAACGCTGCGTGATCGTCGGGCTTGATACGGACCGCTTCAGCATATTTCTGACCGGCCTGTTCCAACAACTTGTCCGCCTCCGGTATCTTGCTTTTCAGCTTCGCATGTTGTAAAAGCGCCCCGCCCCAATTCTTGAACGCTTCATGCTTGTCAGGCTTGATGCGGATCGCTTCAGCATATTTTTGATAGGCCTGCTCAAATAATTTATCCGCCTTCCGCGTGCTGCCTTTCAGCTTTGCCTGATCCGAAAGCACAGTGCCCCAGTTGGTAAATGCTTCGTGGTCGTCAGGTTTGAGGCGGAACCGCCTCGGCATATTTCTGACCGGCCCGCTCCAACAACCTGTCCGCCTCCGGTGTGTTGCCCTTCAACTTCGCCTGCTCCGAAAGCACAGTGCCCCAGTTGCAAAAGGCTTCGGGCTTGTCCGGCTTGAGGCGGACCGCTTCAGCATATTTCTGACCGGCCTGTTCGAGTAACTTGTCCGCCCCCGGTGTGTTGCCTTTCAACTTCGCCTGCTCCGAAAGCACAGTGCCCCAGTTGTAAAAGGCTTCGTGTTTGTCCGGCTTGAGGCGGACCGCTTCAGCATATTTCTGACCGGCCTGTTCCAACAACTTGTCCGCCTCCGGCGTGTTGCCTTTCAACTTCGCCTGCTCCGAAAGCACAGTGCCCCAGCGATAAAAGGCTTCGTACTTGTCCGGCTTGAAGCGGACCGCTTCAGCATATTTCTGACCGGCCTGTTCCAACAACTTGTCCGCCTCCGGTGTGTTGCCTTTCAACTTCGCCTGCTCCGAAAGCACGTTGCCCCAGCGATAAAAGGCTTCGTACTTGTCCGGCTTGAAGCGGACCGTTTCGGCATATTTCTGGCCGGCCTGTTCCAACAACTTGTCCGCCTCCGGTGTGTTGCCTTTCAGCTTCGCCTGCTCCGAAAGCACAGTGCCCCAGTTGTAGAACGCCGCGTGATCGTCGGGTCTGATACGGACCGCTACGGCATATTTCTGACCGGCCTGTTCCAGTAATTTGTCCGCCGCCGAGGTTTTGCCTTTCAGCTTCGCCTGCTCCGAAAGCGCAGTAGCCCAGTCGTTGAAGGCTGCGAGGTTGTCGGGTTTGATACGGATCGCTACGGCATATTTCTGATAAGCCTGCTTGAATAATTTGTTCGCCTCCGGGGTGTTGCCCTTCAGTTTCGCCTGCTCCGAAAGCGCAGCGCCCCAGTTGTTGAACGCTGCGTGATTGTCGGGCTTGATACGGACCGCTACGGCATATTTCTGACCGGCCTGTTCCAGTAATTTGTCCGCCTCGCGGGTGTTGCCTTTCAACTTCGCCTGCTCCGAAAGCGCACTGCCCCAACTGTTGTACGTTCCGTGGTCGTCGGGTTTGATGCGGGCCGCTTCAGCAAATTTCTGATAAGCCTGCTTGAATAATTTGTTCGCCTGCGACGTGTTGCCTTTCAACAACGCCTTATCTGCCAAAACTTTGCCTGAAAGTACGGGCAACCATCCCTTCCAATCGCCGTTGACTCCGTATTGTTCGGCCCTTTGCAGTAAATCCATGGCTTCATCGTAGTGTTTAGCCAGGTAGCTTGAGTCAGCCAGCCTGCAATATGCGGAACCCAACGCACGCGAGATGGGTGCTTTGGGATCCGGAGACACCATTTTACTGAACTGTTTCACTTCGGATTTGTCATTCAGCAAAGCCGCCATCCGAATGGCAATGATTTCGCTCAACTCTGCCAGAGTATTTTTCCTGGTTTTTGAACCTGCTTTTCGCAGCGTCACTTGTGAAGTTTCCTGCGCCTTTTGAAGCAAGTCTCTTGCACTCTGGATAAGATCGGTTGTTTCACCTCGATAATCTTTTGTTGGAAACGGAGTGATGCGGGAAAGCATTTCGTCTGCTGCGCGAAAGGGAGCCAAAACAATGTCCGGCAATTTCAATTTCAGCCCGTCAAAAACCAACTTTCGCATGAACGTGTCGGCATCATCGTCGCCGGTGAGGTGACAAGCGTTGCCATGTTTCGCGAAAATGTTTTTGACACCACTGCACACCTTCCGTCCGGCAGGACTGTAATGTGACCACCAAAGGCCAAGTGGAAAACCGGGCAGCTCGCCAAGTGCTTCCAGCACCGGATCGCATTCACCCGCATAGCCAACCACAATCAGCAAACTGTCTTGAACCGCCTCCTGAAGAACGCCGGGGTAGTGTCTTTTGGCCCGATCCATTTCTCCGCGCGCATTTGCCAGAAGCAGACCATGCATCTGTCCATGCAAATAAATTACCGAGCCTGGTTCCAGAGTGCCGGGATGGTAGTGGCCAATTGTACTCAGGTCATAGGTGCGAATGGGCTGACCGGTGAGTGCCAATGCCTCAACGATCAAGGGATCAAAATTTGTCGTCAGAATGCAGTTTACCAAATTTCGATCCGCCATCGCCGCCAACAACAGATGCGCCCAATTAATACGCAGGTTGCCTTTCTCATTCCGACCCCGGTCAACAAACTTTTTCACCCATTCTGCGCGTTGCTTGGGAGAACCGAGTTTATCCATTATAAATGCATACTCGCCCATTCCCGGCGGGGGGGCTCCGGCGTCTCGCAGGAAGGAATAGTCCTTTTGCGTTCGAAGCTCTTTAACTATTTCGCCGGCGCCCGGAATTCCTGAAGAGCGGGAAAATCCTGCGCCCACCAGAAACGTTACAAAGTGTTTTCGGCCCTCCTTCTGCAGTTTTTGGATATATTCACCAAGTACATTTGGATCAAAGGAAGAGCATTCACGCGATTTTGGGGTCTCGTTTGACATTTTGGAATCGTTATTTTCCCGACTCACTGGCTGAATACTTCCGTGGCTTGATTTTGTCCAGCGATTTTTGCGGGCAACGCTCGGCTTCACCCGACCCTCTCAGCTTCCAAGGGTTTCTGGCGAAAGCCGCGGCCCGGCTTGCCTTTCTCATGATTCTTATTGCACCGGGACAATCTGCTAAACCAGCTAAATCGCAAAGCAGTTCGAGAACAGGGTGTTTTACCACGGATTTTTAAATCAATTCCCGGCAGGAATGCTGCGCCGCGGCGACCGTGACTCAATTCCCCAAAAGGGCTTGCCGCTGGCAAGCCTTCTGCTATATTGCAAACGTTTTGCAATACAGGATGAGCCATTTCCTTAGGTTCGGCCGGCCGGCCCTGGCCGCCGGGCTGGTGCAAATAATTCAAAAAATAAGGCTTGCTGCTGGCAAGCCGTTTGCTACGTTGCAAACAGTTTGCAATACAAGACGTGCCAAATAAATCGCCGGATGCGGCAACGTTTGTACGTTGTCACAGGAATTTTGTCGCTGGCGATATGGCTGTTCCTGGCGGCGGCTGAAATCCATCCGCCGCTTCATGCGTGGCTGCACGGCGGCTCAATTCCTGACGACGACGATTGCGCCATCGTCGCCATCTCGCACGGGAAAGTTGATTCCGTCGCCTGCGACGCTCCCGCCGTCGTGCCGGTGACTTTGATTGAAATTGTTCCGCGCATCGAGTTTTCCGTTTTCTACACGGCCATGGCGTTCCTCCCTGATGGCCGCGCTCCGCCTGTTCCACCCGCAGTTTTCTGATTCGTCGGTTTTGGACGACGCAGTCCGCTTCGTCTGAAAATTGTTTCATCAATCAAATCTTTGTGTTCGCCGCATGGCGTTTTACAAGGCGCGAGTCCTTGAAAATTCGCGGAAATGTTTTGAAAACTTTAACCATTGAAATTTATGAAAGCTTTTGCAGAGAAAAAGAATCGAGACCGTAGAAAGAAGTATTGGGCGGTGATTTCGGCTGTGGCGTTGTCCTGTGGCGGGACAGCATTGGCGCAGACGAACAATGTGCCCGTGGCTGGTCCCCCGGCAACCGGTGGTTCAACGAATGTCACGCAACTGCGGAATATCACCGTCGTTGGGAAATTGGACCAGGCGCGGGACCAGATCATTCCCAACTTGGGCGCGACGGCTCACACGTTCGACAAGGAACAAATCCAATCCCTGTCACAGGGCGCCAATGCGCCGTTCAACGAGGTCATCCTGCGCGCACCGGGCGTAGCGCAGGATTCGGCGGTGAACGGTGACCTGCATGTGCGCGGCGAGCACGCAAACCTGCAATACCGCATCAATGACGTGCTGCTGCCGGAAGGCATCACGGGATTCGGGTTGGAACTTGATCCGCGTTTCGTGGATTCCATGCAGCTCATCACCGGTTCGCTGCCAGCCGCCTACGGTTTCCGCACGGCCGGGGTCGTGGACATCCACACGAAAGGCGGCGCGTTCGAGAACGGCGGCGCGGCGGAAATGTATGGCGGCAGCTACGACACGCTGCGGCCAAGTTTTGAATACGGCGGCACGCAGGGAAAATGGAATTACTTCATTGACGGCAGTTACGATCACAACGCGCTGGGCATTGAAAATCCCACAGGCAGCAAGAACGCCATTCACGATAACACGGACCAATACAAGACGTTCCTGTATGGGTCTTACATCCTTGACGACACAAGCCGCATCACCGTGATGGGCAGCGCGTCCTACAGTAATTTCCAGGTGCCCGATTCGCCGGGAGTGGCCCCTGGCAACAGCCCGACACCGGACAACCCGACGGCGATTCCGTGGTACACGGTAATGCCCGGCCAGACGGCGACCAGCTTCAATTCCGTCAACCTGAACGAGAATCAAAACGAACAGAATTATTACGGCGTTGTGACCTACCAGAAATCTGCGGGTGATTTGAATTATCAAGCCTCCGTTTTTGGCCGCAACAGCAGCGTGCATTTCACGCCCGATTCGATTGGCGATCTTTACTTCAACGGCGAGGCCAGCGACGTGGAACGTGATCTTTACTCGGGCGGAATCCAAGTTGACGCCAGCTACGAACTCAATGACAAGCATACGTTCCGTGGTGGCGTGCTGCTTCTGGATGAAATGGTCCAGGCCAACGCGACGACCACGGTCTTTCCGGTGGACGGCAATGGAAATCCCACCGGCGGGACGTTGCCGCCATTTGTGAACAACAACACACTCCACGGCATCTTTGCCGGCATCTATATGCAGGACGAATGGAAAATGTTTTCCAAGTTCACCGTTAATTACGGCGCGCGCTTCGACGAGTTTTACGCGTCGTTCGACCACGAGAACCAGCCCAGTCCACGCGTGAACCTCATCTACGAGCCGACGGATTGGACGACATTGCACGCGGGTTACGCGCGCTACTTCACACCGCCGCCGGTGGAAAACGTGCCGGCGGGTAACGTGTCCCAATTTGATAACACGTCTGGCTCAACCGGAAATGACACCGACAGCGGGGTCAAGGCCGAACGGGCGAATTACTTCGACGTCGGCATTTCGCAAAAAATCACCAAGAACCTGCAGGTCGGCGTGGACGGCTATTACAAGACCGCCCGGCAACAGCTCGATGACGGATTGTTCGGGCAGACGCTCATCCTCTCGGCGTTCAACTACGCCAAAGGCCTGGTCTATGGCGTGGAATTCACCGGCAGCTACAACAAAGGCGGCTTCTCCACTTACGCCAACATCGCTTATTCGGTGGCGCAGGGCGAAAACTGGGATTCAGCGCAATTCCTTTTTGGCCCCAGTGGTCCGGGCACTGACCTGGCCTACGTCCAAAATCATTGGATCTATCTGGATCATGACCAGACAGTGACCGGCTCTTTTGGCGCGGCCTACACTTGGAATGAAGGTCACAATTACAGCACGCGCGTTTATACGGACGCGATTTACGGCAGCGGATTGAGACAGGATGGCGGCGGATTCGAACCCGGCACAATGAATCTGATTCCGAACGGCGCGACGGTTCCGGCTTATTATTCGGTCAACCTCGGCGTCGAACAAAGTTTCAAGCTGGCCCAGAACCGGTTTTTGAAGGCCCGGCTCGACGTCGTGAACGTCACGGACAACATTTACCAACTCCGCAGCGGCCCCGCAGTCACCGGCGTCAATGCCGCGCAATATGGCGAACGCCTCGGATTCTTCGGCTCAATCAGTTACATCTTCTGAGATGTTTATTCGCCAAGGAAAAGCATGGATGCAAATCGAATCTTGCCTGGTTACGAGTTAAAAGACGAGCTGGCCCGCTTCTGCCTTCCTCCAGCGAACCGGGACCGCAACCAGCGACTCGCCTGGGTGAATTCGGTTTGCATCCTTTTTCTCCTGATTGGGATTTTTGGCGCGCGGCGCGGCGTCATCGCCATCAATCCGGTGCCGCCGCTCCGGGAAGAGGTTCCCGTAGTCGTCCTGCCGACCGTGCTGCCGCCGCAAGCCGTCGCCCAAAAGCCGGAGCAGGCGGAACAAAACAGTCAGCCGCGCGTCCTCGTTGCCATGCCGAACGCGCCGAACATTAACTTCGGCGTTCCGACTGTCGGCACGCTCGTCGTGGACGCCGCGCTCGCGTCCGCACCGCCGCAGGCGGCCCCGCTGCGCATTGGTTCGCTCAGCAACACCGGCGCGGGCGGCGAACGGCCCGAACCGCCTTATCCGCCCATCGCCCGGGAGACCGGCGAACAGGGCACGGTGAAACTGCTGCTTGGCGGCGACGCGGCGGGAAATATTATTTCTATTGACGTAAAGGAATCGTCCGGCTTTCCCGTCCTTGACCACGCCACGGTGGATTTCATCAAGCGCCACTGGCGGCTGCCGGCGGGCGAGGGCAACCGCCTTTTTGAAACCAGCATCACTTACCTGTTGCAACTTAACTGATTTAACCACAACCAACCTATGAATCCCATCCTCGCAAACATCGTTCTCGAATTCTTCCTCAAAGGCGGCCCCGTCATGTGGCCGATTCTCATCAGCGCCATCGTCGCCGTCGCCGTCGTGGGCGAACGCGCGTTCTGGTGGTGGCGCGAGGGCGGCAGGCGCGATCCACAAAAACTGGAGCAACTGCTGGCCGCGCTGGAAAATTCCGATATCGCCGCCGCGAAGAAGATTTCCGAAGGCTCGGAAGACCCGGTCATTCGCATGATCCATCACGGCCTCGGCCACGTTGGCCATGTCCACGCTTCGCTGTTGGGCGCGTTGCAGATTGCCGCCGGCATCGAACTCAAACGCGCCGGGCGTTTCCTCACGGTGATGGACACGCTCGTCACGCTTGCGCCGCTGCTAGGCCTGCTCGGCACTGTTACCGGCCTCATGCGCGCCTTTCTCAACATCGGCAGCGCGGAGCTGTCCGTGGTAGGAGTCACCGGAGGCATTGGTGAGGCCTTGATTGCCACAGCCTGTGGTCTGGCTATTGCCATCTTTTCATTGATTCCATTCAACTTTTTCTCCGCCAAGGTGACGCAATTGCAGTTTGAACTGGAAACGGCGGCGACCAACGTCGAGGTCATGGTCGGCAGCGGCGGAAAGACGGGGGACACTGTCCACTTGCACAAGCCGGCGTCACCGGGCCAGGCCACCAGCCACTGACAATTCGCAGATGAAAATTCCCTCCCCCATCCCGAAACGCCGTTCGCGGATTGTCATCATTCCGCTGATTGACATCATGTTTTTTTTGCTGGCGTCGTTCATGATGATGGCCTTGGAGATGAGCCGAACGGAGAACATCAAGGTTCACCTGCCGCCCGCCTCCCAATCGCAGCAGGATTTCCGGCCCGACATGGTCAACATCGCCGTGGACAAATCCGGCGCAGTCTGGTTGGAGAAAAAGGAGATTTCACTGGCCGACCTCGGCCTCTCCTTGAGCAACCGCTTTCGCGCCAATCCCGACTTGCCGGTTTATATCAGCGGCGACCGCGATACGCTGCACGGTGACATGGTGAAGGTGTATGAAACCGTCCGTGCGGTCGGCATCCAAAAGGTCGCGTTCATGACCGACAGCAATCCCGGTTCCACGACGCCATGAAAATCCGCACGCCCATCCCGGAAAAAAAGTCGCGGCTGGAGATCATCCCGCTGATTGACATCATGTTTTTCCTGCTCGCGTCGTTCATGATGGTCACTTTGCAGATGCAGATTGTCCGCACGCTCAAGTCTAACCTGCCCACCGCCACGCTCGCCACTCCCTCCAAAAAGCCCGACATTGTGAATCTCACCGTGAACAAGGACGGACAGGTTTCCACGGACGACAAACCCATCGCCTTTCCCGCATTGTTCACGATGCTGACGAACCGTTACAACCTGAATACCAATCTGCCGGTTTATATTACCGGCGCGCAGGACGCCACGCATGGCTCGGTGATGTTCGTGCTCGATTTGGTGAAACGCACCGGCATCCAACGCATCGCCATCGCCGTCCAAGCGGTACCTGACCATCCGACTCCATGAAAAATTTCCAAGTGAACCTGCTCATCGTCCTCGCGCTCGGCCTTTGCGGCCTTTGCGCCCGGCAATGGTATGAACAAACCGTTCAGCGCAACGAAATCCAGACCTTGAACCAGATGGTCTATGACCGGGACGCCGCCATCCAGGGCCACACCAATTCCATTGCCACGCTGAATCATCAGGTGAACCAGATGGACGCGCAAATCACCAAAATCAAGGCCGCCGCTGCGACCAATGAACAACTCGTCATTTCGCAAAAGGCCGAAATCGCGCGACAGCAATTCGCGAACGATAATCTCACCAACGAAATCGTGCAATACAAGCAGGCGGTGGACGCGCTGGAGGCGAAGCTGAAGGAAGCCTACGCCGGCATTGATAAACAGAATGAAGCCATCTCCAACCTTGTCGCCCAGCGCAACGACCTCGTGCAGAAATACAACGATGAAGTGAAAGACCGGAACGATATTGTGACCAAATACAATGAACTGGCGAAGCAGGTCCAAGCTGGTGGCAAACTGCCGGACAAATGATTGCGATGGTTGGCGACTCGCGGCCGGCCTGTGCATTAAATCCTAATCTTAATCTTAAATCGAGCACAGCAGAACAACCGCAACGTGATTGAAGAGAAGAAAATTCGCCGTTTGACGGCTTTGCGACACTAAAGTTACCCTCGACGAAAGTAGGAGCAATGGTAAATGTAATGCAGCATTACCCCGGTTCGCCGTCCCCATTTTTGGTGATGGCTTTATCGGCGGGCAGGGTTTATTCTTCGGCTTTGAACCGCACAAACAATTTAACGGCCAACTTCTTATGAATCGCTTGCTTTGTCGTATCTGGCTTTTGTTCGGAATCGTCCTGTGCCTCGCCCTGGCTCCGCAGGTTTTCGGCGCATTTGGAGTGACCAGCAGCGGCGGGTACTACATCGTAGATACCGGCGCCAATCCCAGCTTTGTTTTCATGGTTAATCAATTCAGCGGAGACATCGTCTCATTGAATTTCAACGGCACGGAATATCAGGCCACGGACAAAAAGTCGCAAATTGCCTCGGGCTTGGGAAGCGCCACCGTGACCGCGACACAATATGGCAACAATTACATAAAAATCACCATCGCCACCAGCGCGGCAAATTCGGTGGTACATAGTTTGACGCATTATCTCATGGTCAGGAACGGTGACCCCATCATCTACATGGCCACTTACGTCACGGCGGAACCGGCGGTGGGCGAGTTGCGCTGGATCACCCGGTTGCAATACAACGAAGTGCCGAACGGCCCGCCGCAATCGGACAACAACGGCACCTCGGGGGCCATCGAAAGCACTGATGTTTTTGGATATACGAATGGCTTGACCTCCAAATTCGGATATACAAATGGCGTGACAACCTCCAAATATTACGGTCGGCAACGCGCCATGGAACTGACCTATTCGGGTGCCACGGGTGCCGGCGTCGGAGTCTGGAGTGTTTTTGACACGCGCGAAAGCAGTTCCGGCGGGCCGTTTTATCGCGACATTGAAAATCAAGGGGATGGCACCAACAGTGACCAGGAGGTTTACAATTACATGAACTCCGGCCACCAGGAACCGGAAGCATGGCGGATGAACGTATTGTATGGGCCTTACGCCTTGGTCTTCACCACCGGCGCGCCGCCAACCCTGCCGCTCGATTATTCGTGGATTGAAACCGGCGGATTGAATTTGCTGGGCTGGGTTTCCGCGACAAATCGCGGCGCAATCGCGGGCGTGGCATCGGGAATTCCGGCTGGGTTTCAAGGCGTGGTCGGTTTTGCCAACACGAACGCGCAATACTGGGCGGTGGTTGCTTCGGACGGGACCTACACAACCCCGTTGATGAAACCCGGCACCTACAATGTGACGCTTTATAAAGGTGAATTACCGGTCACCAACAATACGGTCACTGTCACCGTCGGCACCACCAACACGTTGAATTTAACGTCGGGAGAACCCAATCCGTCGTATATCTTCAAAATCGGCGAATGGGACGGAACGCCCGCCGGGTTCTTGAACGCGAGCAACATCATTAACATGCACCCGTCGGACATCCGCTGTGTCGGCCCGTTTGGCACCAACTGGGGACCGGTCATATTTATCGTCGGCTCCAACGTGGACGGCGATTTCCCGGCGATCCAGATGCGGAAAACCAACAGCCCGACGACGATCCTCTTCAACCTGGATCCCACCCAGTTTGCCAATTTCACCCTGCGCATCGGCATGACTTGCACTTACAACAACGGGCGTCCTTCCGTCACCATCAACGGCCACACCTTGCACATCCCCGGCATTTCCGTCCAACCCAACTCCCGGAGCTTCACCGTCGGCACCTGGCGTGGCAACGACACCAACGAAATCTACAGCATCCCTGCCGCGGATCTGGTGGCTGGCTGGAATACCCTGCTCATCACGCCGGCCAGCGGCAGTTCCGACCTCGGCCCCTGGTTGAGCGCCGGCTGGGTCTATGACGCCGTTGAACTGGACAATCCGCCGCCACCGGACGTACTGCAAATTTCGCCGAACAATGGTTTTCTCGCGAGTTTCCCGCTGGGAATTCCCACCGGCGCGGCAGTGAATTTTACTTTGACCAACGCGGGAGCCAGTTCCCTCAATTGGTCGCTCGTCAACACCTCGCTCTGGCTCAATGCCTCGGCGATCGGCGGCACGCTGGCCGTCGGCGGACAAACCACCGTTACGGTGAGCTTGAATGCCACTGCGGCCAACTTCCCGGTGGGGAACTATGCCGCGACCCTGTTCTTCACCAATCAAAACACCGGCATCCAGCAGACCCGCCAGTTCACATTGCAGGTGTTGCCTTTGATTTTGAACAGCGGTTTCGAGACCGGCGATTTCACCAGTTGGACTCTTTCGGGGAATTCCACCAACACCTATGTCTCCGGCAGTTCCATCTTCGTCCATTCGGGCAATTACGCCGCCCGTCTGGGCCCGGTGGGTTCGCTGGGTTATTTATCTGAAACAGTGCCCACCGTTCCCGGGGAACCTTACGTGCTGTCGTTCTGGCTCGAAAATCCCGATGGCGGATTGCCCAACGAATTCAGCGTGTCCTGGAACGGGAATGTCATTTATGACCAGACCAACCTGCCGGCATTTACCTGGACCAACCTGCAATTTGCGGTCCAGGCCACCGGCAGCAGCAGCGTGGTGCAATTTGGGGCCCGGAATGACCCGCAATATTTCGATCTGGACGACGTGAGCCTGACGGGCACTCCGCTGCCGGCATTTCAACTGTTGAGCGCGAGCGGCAACGGGCTGGCGTTCAGTTGGAACGCTGTGCCGGGGTCGGTGTATCAGTTGCAATACAACACGAACCTGCTGCAGACGAACTGGATCAATCTGGGTGGGGCGCTGACGGCGGCGGATACCACGTTGAGCGTGACGAATCTGATGGGGCCGGACCCGCAGCGGTTTTACCGGCTGCAAGTGTTGCAGTAAACCGCGCCGCGCTTGCTCCGCTCCGGCGATTCGCTGGAATGTATCAAGCCGGCGCAGGGAGATGCGGTGTTATTTTTCAGGGTTGATTTGTTTTTGGGCGCGCTCGACCAGCGCCCGGATGTCCGGCGGCATT
The DNA here is from genome assembly GCA_963842445.1 of uncultured Verrucomicrobiae bacterium. GTDB lineage: Bacteria > Verrucomicrobiota > Verrucomicrobiia > Limisphaerales > UBA11358 > UBA11358. The sequence goes on from CAWJHF010000001.1 coordinate 308,537, forward strand.
TCATCGAGCGACTGATAGCTGCGCCAGTTGCCGGAAAGGTCTTTTATCTTGAAGACATGATCTCCGGTCACCTTCGGTGATTCCGATTGGATTTGTTCATACCTCGCCCGTTCATCGGGCGGCATCTCATCAAGGGAATGATATTCGTGGCGTACGCCATCCCGCTGGGTCACGATTTTGGTGGTATTGAGTGTTATGATTTTATGGATGTTCACACCCCGCCTGGTCACGGGCTGGAACAGGTAGAGGAAGAGCTTCCGCCAGAAGCCGGGCGGTTCGAGGCGGGCGAAACATTTCGAACAGAACTGGTCGGTTTCAGCGACCGTGTTGCCGCACTCGGGACAATTCATGGTCTTGCCCGCGTTCATGCCGCAATCATAGCCATCATCCGATGGGAGAAAAGAAAATTTGCCGTTGAGAACGCAAAATCAAACCACGGATGCCCCTGCCTCGTTTTTTTAAATTCAACCAATGCCCACGGCCGTTTCCTGCTGGAATGCCTGGCTGCACGCGGATTGTTTGCGAGCAAGCAATGCTTCCACTTCTTCAGTGAGCCAGCCGGAATCATTCATTGAGTCCCGTTCCATCCATTGCAAGCGGAGTTCCCTGCCCATCTGTCGGGCGCAATAGATGAATTGCTGGATCGTCCATTCCAATTCCCGCGACCGGTTTTCTTCGCCACCGAACAGACCGACGAGCAATCCGGAAACAGGACGGTTTGATTTCCACGCCGCCAGCGAATCCAGCCATTCAATCAATTTCGGTTCGCGTTGGTCCAATGAACTGGCTGCGATGATGAGCACATCGGAGTCCTCCGCATCGCAGGTGATCATTTTCCTGATCGGCTCGCTGGCGGCCAGGGAATCAAGGTTCCACATCTCCGTGGATGATTGCCAGCGGGGACCGGCCAGTTTGGTGATGGCGCGGGCGGTCCATCTGGCGTGGGCGGAAGCAGCAAAGTCCACATACAACGAAAACAAACGCAGTTTCCTGTTCACCACCGTCTCCTGCCCGCTGAAAGCGTCCATGTGCATAGGCTCGAATAAATTCCGATCAACTTTAAATCTGAATCGTTACGTCTGCATGAAGTTCAGGTATCAATTGGGAAACATTTCCTTGCCGCTGCATTGGGGCAGGAGCGCCCCGTCGGGGCGTTTGTGCAGCCGCAACCTTGAAAGATTGCGTCTTCGAAACCCGATCTCCGCCACCGGACAAGCCGGGAGGGTGACATCCGTTGCGCCTTCGTGTAGATTAAGGCGGTCCATGAACCGCAGATGGTTTATCATTTTTATTTCGCTGCTGGCCTTGGGAATTTTCCCGGTGCACGCCCAATTACGCGACGTTCCGCTCGTGCAACGGCAGTGGTTCGAGACGCGCACTGCGCATTTCAATATCTACAGTTGCGGCGTGCCGCAGGAGGTCAACAAAGTCGCCGGCCAACTGGAGGAATTTTGCGAAGCTTATTCGCTGCTGGCCGGGTCCCAGGCAGTCGCCTCGCCGCCGATTGTGGTGATGGCCTTTCCCGACCACGAGGCGATGAAACCATTCCTGCCGCTCTACCACGGCCAGCCCGAAAACCTCGCCGGCTTCTTTCAACACGGCGACGACGAAAATCTCATCGTGCTTTCCCTGCCGGAAGCCGGCGCAGCTTCGATGGACATGACGGTCGTTTTTCACGAATACACGCATCTGTTGTTCCGGGGCAACGACCGCATCTGGCCGCTGTGGCTCAAGGAAGGCATGGCCGAGGTTTATTCCACGTTTGAAACGACCGGCTACAGTGCCCTCATCGCCCAGCCCATTGACCATCACCTGCAATTGCTCACCCACGAACCGCTGATGCCGCTGGCTGAACTCTTCGCTGTCACGCACGATTCGCCGCAATACAACGAACGCGAGCGTCAGGGAATTTTCTACGCCGAATCGTGGCTGCTCACACACTTCCTCGTGGCCGGCGACAATTCCGCCTACAAATTACGCTTCGGAAATTTCAGAACGCTCCTGCTCGAGGGACAAGCGCCGGTGCAGGCCTTCACCAATGCGCTGCAAACCACCCTGCCGGCGGTGGAATCCGAATTGCGCCGTTATCTGACGCGCGGCCGGTTCGCGCCGATTCAGTTCACGTTCCCGGAAAACGTTGCCGGAGGCAAAATCTTCATCACGCGCAATCTCACGCCGGTGGAAAATTATTTCCGCCTGGGCGACGAACTGTTCCGCATTGACCGCTCCGACGACGCGCAAAAATATTTCACCGACGCACAGAAACTCGCGCCCGCCAGCCCCCTGCCCTACGAAGGGCTTGGCCTGCTCGCCATCCGGCGCGAACAAACCGACGAAACGCTGCGCGAATTCACGGCAGCGTTGCAGCGCGGTTCGAGCAGTTTCCTCGCGCATTATCTTTACGCCTGGGAAAAGTTCCATCTGGCCGCCGACGCCCAAGGCGAACGTGGTTCGCTGCCAACGGAAACGGCGGCGGAAATCCATGATGAACTCCTGAAATCCATCGTCTTGATGCCGAACTACGGGCCGTCGCATGAACTGTTTGGCATCCTCGAAATGGCGCAGGGCGAAAATCTCCCGCTGGCGGTGCAGCACCTGCAACTGGCCGTCCAATTGGAACCGGAGAATCCGTATTATTTACTGGCGCTGGCGGACGCGCAGGCAAGGAACAATGACCCGGAAGCTGCGCGTCGCACCTTGACCAAGCTGCTCCTGCCAACAGTTGAAGCAAAGCTGCGCGCCCAGGCCGAGGAACTCCTCCAACAAATCACCGGGGCAAACTCAAATCGTTGATTCCTGTTTCGGCAAATGCAGAACAGGTTTCCCGCCTGTTTCGCGATCAGAGAAATGAGATTCGGCTGCCGGTCCAACGAAACGACCGCAGCGCGCTTTAAGAAAAGGAAGTAAACTGCGACCAAATCACAGCGGGCGACGCTCTTTGCGAACGTCGCCCTGGCCAAAGCTCCTTGCGGCGATGTTTAGTAACGATCCCGGCGTCCGCCGCCGCCGAAGTCGCGGCGTGGCCCGCGGTCACCGCGGGGACGTTCCTCCTTCGGACGGGCAATGTTCACCGTCAATTGACGGTCGCCCAGCGTCGCGCCATTCATCGCCTGTATCGCCTTCTGCGCTTCCTCCGGCGTGGACATCGTGACGAACGCAAAGCCGCGTGAGCGGCCGCTCATCCGGTCCATCATGAGGTTGGCTTCGACGACCGTGCCGTGCGCGGCAAACGCCTCCTGCAGGTCATTTTCAGTGGTGTTGAAGGAAAGATTTCCCACAAACAATTTCGTACTCATAGTTGATGATTTGCTGTTCAAGACTAACCGTTTTCCAGACTGTTCCCGACCATCGGGTTTCAAATCATCACTGAACCGTGTTCACTTGAAGATTTGCCATGACCTGAAAGGACAAGTTATCTCACAGACGCGGGCAAAATAACCGCTTCCGTTCCCTGTGCAAGCATATTTTCAAACCCAACCAGCCAGCGGTCGCGGTGTCGGGCTACAGTTGATTTTTTTGAATTTACGGGCATTGTTAGGTGTCTCTTAATTGAGACTCGAATTATGAAATGGCATCTTTTAACTGTGGCAGTGGCGGCGACCACCGTGTTGGTGACGGGTTGCGAAACACCGGAGGGTACGCCGGACAACACCGGCACCGGCGCCTTGATGGGCGGCGCGATTGGCGCGATTTCAGGCGCGGCGATTGGCGGCCCGCGGCATGGCGGCGAGGGCGCCTTGATAGGCGCGGCGGCGGGCTTGATTGCCGGCGGCTTGATCGGCCATCAGATGGACCAGGACCAGCAGGCGCGGTTGCGCGCGCAGGCGCCGCAAACTTATGTGCGCGTCGAGCAAGGCCAGCCGTTGGGCATTGCCGACATCAAGGCGATGGTCAGGGCAGGCGTGGGCGACGATGTCATCATCAGCCAGATCATCAGTTCGCACACGGTTTTCCATTTGAGCGCGGCGGACATCATTGATTTGCACAACTCCGGCGTGAGCGACCGGGTGGTTAATTACATGATCAACACGCCAAGCACGGCCACGGCAGCGCCGGCCACCACCACCACCGTCGTGCAGGCAGCCCCGCCACCGCCGGCTCCGCCGGCGGAAACAATGGTTGTCGCGCCCGGCCCGGGTTATGTGTGGGTTGGCGGCGAATGGGTGTGGAATGGCGGGTGGGTTTGGGTGGGCGGTCATTGGGCGTATCCACCGTATCCGCGCGCCGTCTGGGTCAGCGGCTATTGGTGGAGAGATTATCACGGCTGGCACCGGGCACCGGGGTATTGGCGGTGATTCGCTCCGCCGATGGGCGGCGGATTTCAACCGGCCATCAGTGTTACCCAGACAATCAACCCGGCCAGGGCAGCCACCGTCACCGGTATGCCCAACCGGGCGAAGTCCCAAAACGAAATGCTGACCCCCATTTCCCGCGCCTGTTGTACGACGATGATGTTGGACACGCTGCCAACGATGATCAAACTCCCGCCGAAACTGTTGGCCAGGGCGAGAATGTAACCCATGACCGGCTGGGAAAGCGGGACGACCTTGAGCAACAACATCACGGCCGCAGCGTTGTTGATCAGGTTGGACAGCACGGCCGTCGTCAAAACCAGATTGTGCGGCGCGTTGAGATTGAATCCGCTGCCGGCCAGCCATTGAACGGCCTGGTCCCCGAAGCCTGCGGATTCAAATGCTCCGGCCACAACAAACAATCCCATAAAGAGAATCAAAATAGGCCACTCGACCAACCCCAGCAAATCCTCGGTGCGGAATTTGCGACTCGCCAGGTGAATGCCGGCGGCGGCAAGCGCAATGATTTCCTTGGGCACGCGCGAAAAAAACAGGCCGACGGCCACCACTAAAATAATCAACCCCTTGATGGTGTGCGGCCGGTTGAAAGGAATGGATGGGCAATCCAATTCCTTTTGGACCGGCGACGCGGGTTGAAGGTTCTTTTGCGACATCAGCCAGATGATTCCGTAAGCGGCGCCCATCGCAATGAGGACCGGCACGCTGCTCCAAAGCATGTAACGGCCGAAATCCAGATGCGCGACCTGCCCAATCAGCATGTCCTGAGGATTTCCAATCAACGTTGCCGCCGCGCCGATGTTGCTCGAAACCGCCAGCGCAATCAGAAAGGGAACCGGATTGATGCGTTTGCGCAACAACGCCGCGCCGACAATGGGCGTAAAAACGTAGCAGACGATGTCGTGATTGAGGAAGGCGGACAGGCCGGCGGTCACCGCCATCAAAAGCAGCAAAAATCGCGCGGGATGATTGAGCCGCGCGGAAATGCCGTTGGCGACCTTGTCGTAAAATCCCGACAACCGCAGTTGGGCCGAGATGACAAAAAAACCGAACAGTAAAAAAATAGTCGGCCAGTTGATGTAGGAAACGACACTGGCGGTGGTGACCTCGCCAAAAATCATCATGGCGATGGCGCCCAACAGGGCGATGCCAGCGCGATTGAGCTTCAACCCGGGAACGTGCCCCATCGCAATGCCGATGTAGGTGATGGCAAAAATCACCAGAATGACTGGCTCCCGGGGATTAGCGGTGGCAATCAGGACGGGCATGGCAATAACCCGATTCTATTTCGCCAGCAGCCTGCGGAGCAATTGCAATTCCTTCCGCCGCTCCCGGTCCGGCTTGGGATAGCTCATCTTCAACTCCTTGAGCGTGTCGAGGATGGTTTGAGAAATGATCAGCCGGGCGTTCTCCTTGTCGTCGGCGGGAACGACGTACCACGGCGCGTGCCCGGTGCTGGTCGCGCCCAGACAGGCTTCATAAGCCTTCACGTATTCCTTCCAGAACTTCCGCTCTTCGATGTCCGACCGGCTGAATTTCCAGTTTTTCGCCGGATCTTCAATGCGGGCGAGGAATCGTTTGCGCTGTTCCTCTTTTGAAAGATGCAGGAAAAATTTGACGATGCGCGTGCCGTTGCGATGCAGGTGCTTTTCCAAATCCACAATCGAACGGTAACGCTTCTCCCAAATCCTATCTCCTTCCAGCAGATCCGCCGGGAGGATTTCGGCGCGCAACAGTTCCGGATGCACCCGCACCACCAGCACCTCCTCGTAGTAGGAGCGGTTGAAGATGCCGATGCGGCCGCGCTCGGGCAGGCAACACGTCGTGCGCCAGAGAAAATCATGCTCCAGTTCCGTGGCGCTGGGTTGCTTGAAGCTGAAGACCTCGCAGCCTTGCGGATTGATGCCGGACATGACGTGCTTGATGGCACCATCCTTGCCGGCGGCATCCATCGCTTGGAAAATCAACAGGACGGCGTGGCGATTGCCGGCATAAAGCAGGTTTTGGAGGGCGCTTAATTCCTTGATGTGACCGGCGAGGATTTTTTGGTAATCCTCCTTCGACTGGTAGAACGGCCTCACTTTCGTCGGCCATTGTTTGAGCTTCACCGCGTCGCCTTCGCGAACACGGAATTGTTTTGGTGTGATTTTCATTTGACGGCTTGAAAAGTAGCGCAGACGTCCCGTCTGCAAAAGCCAACAAATTCACAGGCCATGGAGGATAATAACGGACGAGTTGTGTCAACCGGTCTGGAGGGGATGGCTTTGGCGCGTGGCGCGGATTTACAATGCCTATTTAATCCGGTTTAACAACCGCGCCTCATTCTTGCGCAAGCTCGTGTTTTTGAGCCACGGCCTTCCGCTAACCTTGTTTGACTGCGGCCATTGCCGCTGGCACCGGCTTGGGCCGGCGCCAGTAAACCACCAGCCGGTATCCGAGCAGGATGGCCAGCACCGCCGCAAACGCCAGCGGCTGGCGGACGTCGGCTTTCACCTGCATGTAATAATGAATCACACCGGCGATGGCGGCCACGTAAGCGAGCCGGTGCAGCGCCCGCCAGCGTTTGCCGCCCAGGCGTTTGATCATGGCGTTGGTGGAGGTCACGGCCAGCGGCACCATGACCAGCAAACCGGTGATTCCCACGTAAAGATATTTGCGTTTGACCATTTCCGACAACGTGCTGAAAATGCTGAACGACCGGTCCAGGCTGAAGAAAATCAGGAAGTGCAGGCAGGCGTAAAAGAAGGCGTAGAGTCCGAGCGTGCGCCGGAAGGAAATAATCCAGTTCAACCCGCTGATTTTTCGCAGCGGCGTCACCAACATGGTCAGCATCAAAAAAACCAGCGCCGACATGCCGGTCGTGAGGATTGCGAAATTGACCGGGTTGGCCCCGAGCTTATGATGCCACGCATCCCAGCCCAGCAATGTCGCCGGCACGGCGCAATTGACCATCACGAGAAACTTGGCGAAACGAAGATCGTTCTCTTTCATGACGGTTCAGGCCGGTCAGAAATTCGCGCGCAAATCCATCCCAGCGTATAAATGACCCACCTGTTCTTCGTAGCCGTTGAACATCAGGGTTGGACGCCGTCCCGATTCGCCGATGCGCTGCTCGGTGGCCTGGCTCCAGCGCGGGTGGTCCACGTGCGGGTTCACGTTGGCATGGAAGCCGTATTCGTTCGGGGCATACTCGCTCCAGGTCGTGCGCGGTTGCGTCGCCACCAGCTTGATTTTGACAATGGATTTGATGCCCTTGAAACCGTATTTCCAAGGAACGACCAGCCGGATGGGTGCGCCATCCTGTGGCGGCAACGCACGTCCATACAGCCCGCTGGCCAGCAGGGTCAACGGGTGCATCGCTTCATCCATTCTCAAACCTTCAACATAAGGCCATTTGAGCACGTCGCTCCGTTGTCCCGGCATGCGCCTGGGATCCAGCAATGTTTCGAAGGCGACATACTTCGCATCGTTGAGCGGTTCGACCAGATCGAGAAGTTTGGACAGCGAAAACCCAACCCAGGGAATGACCATGGACCATGCCTCGACGCAGCGCATGCGGTAAATCCGCTCTTCCGGTGGACTGATTTTCAACAGGTCATCGAGGTCAAAGACCCTGGGCTTCCTCACCAAACCCTCGACCGAAACCTGCCAGCCTTCGGTTTCAAAATTGGCCGCCGCTGGAGCAACCCCGTCCTTGTCGGTCGAGAATTCGTAGAAATTATTGTAATGCGTGATGTCCTCCAGAGAGGTTTCAGTCCCAGCCACGCGAAAGCCGGAGGCACCCGCCGTCACATCGGAAGGCGTTGTGAGTCCCTGGATCAAGGGCGTGTCGATCGTGCCAGTGGCCACATGATTGAGCCGCCGATAGACCAAGCTGGTGGCAACGGCGCTGGCTGCAAGGATTCCAGCCCGTATGAATGTCCGGCGATTGAAGTAAACGGCGGGGTCGGTTACCTCACTGGCGGATATTTTGTTCGGCTTTTTCAATGGATAGACAATGGGTTAAACCACACGGATAGATTAACAGAAAATCAGAAACAATCTATTAGATTTTGGCATCAGCGGCCAACCGCTCGTGTTCGCGGGCGCGCGTCAGCGGGTCAGATGCACCCGGAACCAATTTGTCACCGGGCCTTCCAATTGACTGATGCACATGCCGGCAACGAGATGGTTGGCTATCGGAATTTCCTTCATCTCCGAACCTTGCGGTGCTGCCGCTTGCAGGCAGCTTAAAAATTCCTTGCTGCACAATTCATCGTGTTCACCGCGCACAAACAAAATCGGCTGTTTCATCCCGCAGACGGCTGTTTCCGTGGTCAAGTCCGGCCATTCCACCGCAAGGCGGCTCGCGACAATCCCGGCGGCTTTCCGGTCTGTTCTCCAGGTCAAGGCTGGAGCATACGCCTTAAGAAACTCTTCCACGGCGTTGCCGGGGTCGGAGTAAGGCGAAATGGCTGTCACACTTTTGACGCGCGGATCCACCGCCGCCCATTGCAATGCCAGCACCGCCCCATAAGAAATGCCCAGCACCCCGACTGGTCCTTTGCAGACCCGCCGTTGAACCAGAGAATCCAGGCATTGCACCAAATCAGTTCGCTCCACGCCGCCAAAATAGATGCGGTTGCCCGTGGAATGGCCGTGCCCGCGCAAGTCCACCAGCACCACCCGATAACCTGCCTGTGCCAGAACTATCCCCCACGGCAGCATGAGTTCCTTGTTCAAACTATAGCCGTGCAACAGGAAAATGGTGCCGCGAATGTCGTTCGTTTCCAACTTCGGTTTAAGGGGATATTTGGAAAAATTGAAACCAAAGTTGAATTCATAACGATCTTGATTGCCTCCGGGCTGCGGATGGCGTGGAGTGATGCTAGAAACCATTTTTGCGTCGTAATCACCCGGTTCAATCACCATCAATTCCAATGTGGCTGGAGGCAGCCCGACCTGAATCCACTGGACCGGAAAATTGGTCGCCACGGACGTCAACAGCTTTAACTCCTTGGGCTCCTTGAATTGCTTGTTGGGCGCCTCAAGCGCACGCCGGGCAATGGTGCGGGACGACACGCAGCCGATGCACCCCAGACACAGGAGCAATGCCGTAATCAGGACTTGCGCCCCGAAATTTTCGTATCTTGTGTGTGAAAATGTCCTGAACCTCATTGGGCCACAGACTTGGTGTCGGAGGAAAAGTTTTATATCGCGCAGCCAACTTGTCACGTCGAAACAGTGTGAAGACGGATCAAACCTCAACTTTCAACCATCAACTAATTATTGCCGCTTCGCCCATTTCCGAATACTCATCGCGTGCTTGCCGATGATACCGGCTTGGTGTTAGCGTCGCATTATCCCGGACGGCAACCGAAAAAACAATTATGAAAAAAATGGGAATTCTCATAAGTGGAAAACTTTCACTTTGCAAATGCCTGCCTTTTGCTCTGGCGGCGATGGCCCTCGTGGTGACGGGCTGTCCGCACAACCAGTACATTGTCGAACTCAAACCTCAAGCAAACACCATCGAGCGAACGCTGGTCTTTTACTGTGAAGACGGCAAGAACACAAACGGCACCCCCAATTACCGGTCATTTGATACGAATGAACTTGCCGCGATCACCGCTCTGTATCCGGCGCATGGCGTGACCAACGATGGCGGGCGTTACGTTGCGCGGGGTGAATTCACCAATGAACTGCCGGCTGATGTCGGCGGCGCGGGCGCTTATACCAATCTGACCACCAGCCTTGGAGAGGCAGGCTTCTACGTGGAGCGGTTTCGCGGCAATGACGATCTGGCCGGCATGACACAACAACGGTTCAAGGCTGCCGATCAATTGGCGGACCTGTTCGTTGGTTGGAGCCGGATGGAGCTGGGGCGGCAACCCGGTTACGGCAAGTTGCGCCAATTCCTGGATGTGGATTTTCGGCACGATCTCAAAAACCTCAGTTCGTATTGGTGGGAGGGGCAGCTTGCGAGTAGTTACGAAACCAATGCAGACGAGGAGTTTGTTGTTCGGTTTGGTCAATACCTCCTCGAACGTGGATATTTCACAATCGGAGAAATTCCGGCCCTGTACAGGGACGTGTCAGGAGATGAATCGCAGGCACTGTTGCGTCAGATTCAACGGCTGGTGGCGCGCAAAATGGGAGTGCCGGACACCGAACCGGTGCCAGCATCGCTCGCCTTCCTTGCCGACGAGACAACGATGAATAAATCGTTTGATAAATATCTCGCCGGCACGGCTCAATACCGCGCCAAGCTCAAGCAATGGAAGGAGGACAAGAAATTGAAGCCCGACCTCAAACGACCGGAGCCATCGGAGGTGGCGAATGATGCGGTGGGGAATCTGATTGAATTTGATCTGTTTGGACAACCCGATCATCTTGCCGTTCGGCTGTCGCTGCCATCGTCTCCCGTTCACAGCAATGGCCGGTGGAATGAGGCGCTCAAGCAGGTCGTTTGGGAAACAGACATCGAGGGCAGAACGAATGCGTCTCATTTGCCATTTTCCTGTTATGCCAGTTGGGCACAGGCCGACCAGGAATATCAAAAAGAGCATTTGGGCAAGGTGGCGTTGACCGGGGGTGAACTGACGCAGTACTGCCTGTGGCGCAGCAGTCAGGACAAACAGGCGGGTGACGAATGGGACGCCTTCATTGCGAGCCTGCAGCCCGGCAGTAATTTGGTTGAGAGGATTGACGCCTTCCGGCTCCCGAGCGAACCGGCTCAGGCGGGGACAAATGGCCAACAAAAGATTCCCAGCCCCTCCGTTTATCCGCGTGAGTTACTCAAAGCCGCGCTGCAATAATCCGGTATCTTTCGTTGCGGGTGCTGCGAAATCGAAATCTCCACCGAGTTTTCTTGGCAAACGCACGTTTCACAGGTTAGCTGGTGACCATGCAAGTCGTGCTCGACTATTTGAAACGCAACCAGGCCCGGTTCGTGGCTGAGTTGTGCGCGTTCCTGCGGTTTCCCAGCGTCTCCGCGCAGACGCAGCACAAAACCGACATGCTCGCGTGCGCCGAATGGCTCGCGGAGCATTGCCGTCACATTGGCCTCGACGCGCGGGTTTGCCCGACCCAAGGCCATCCCATCGTGCTCGCCAAAACGCCTCGGACCAGTCGGTCGCGCAAACCGCATTTCATGGTCTATGGCCATTATGACGTGCAGCCGCCGGAGCCGCTCGATTTGTGGAAATCACCGCCGTTTGCGCCGCGCATTCAGGGCCGCTCGATTTCTGCCCGCGGCACGACCGACAACAAGGGTCAGCACTTCGCGCATCTCAAGGCCGTCGAAGCCTATCTCAAGACCGGCACTCCCCTGCCCTGCGACCTTACGTTTGTCATCGAAGGTGAAGAGGAAGTCGGCAGCGCGAACCTCGCGAAATTTCTCAAATCGCACCGGCGCGAACTGCTCTGCGATGCCGTTGTTGTTTCCGACACCGGCATGCCCGACGCTGACCATCCCGCGCTGACTTATTCGTTGCGCGGCATCATCGCTTTTGAAATCACAGTGCACGGCCCGTCGCGTGACCTGCATTCCGGCATTTTCGGTGGCGCGCTGGATAATCCGGCGATGGCCCTGAGCCAGTTGCTCGCCAAATTGCGCGACAAAAACGGTCGCGTTGCCATCCCCGGCTTTTACGACGACGTTGCGCCACTTTCGGCTTATGAGCGGAAACAATTCAAGCGCCTGCCGATCACACCCGTTGAACTCCAGAAATTGATAAGCGTGAAAAAATTGTTCGGCGAGCACGGGTTCACGCCCTTCGAACAGCGTAGTGCCCGGCCGACGTTTGAAATCAACGGCCTGACCAGCGGTTATCAGGGCACGGGCAGCAAAACCATCGTGCCAGCCTGGGCGCGCGCCAAAATCACCTGCCGCCTCGTGCCGAACCAAAGGCCGGCGCACGTCCGCAAAATCGTTTGCGATTACCTCAAGAAGATCTGTCCGCCGACGGTGCGGCTGGAAATCGAAGCCGGCCACGGTGCGGAGGCGTATCTGGTTTCACCCAAAAGCCCGCAGGCGCAGGCGGCATTGCGTGCTTTGCGCAAAGCCTTCAACCGCGAGCCGGTGTTGCTGCGTGAAGGCGGTTCCATCCCGATTGTGAACGATTTTAAAAAGGTCCTCGGCGCAGACACGCTGCTGCTCGGACTCGGATTGCCGGAGGACAACGCCCATTCGCCGAACGAAAAATTCGATCTGGACTGTTTTGAAAATGGCCAGCGGATGAGCGCGTTGTTGTGGCAGGAACTGAGCCGGGTTTGAATCCGGTGAATTCTGACAGGAGTAGAGACGGAACCGTTTTAACGGCTTCGGCAAAAGTTTTTGGTCTGCGCTGGCAGAGCGCAGCGGCGACAGCGCTTTTCCGCTGAAATCACCGCACTGCCCAAAGCGGCGTCGCGCTCCACTTGCCGCCGCAGTCCAAAATTTCTCAAACGAGATACCTCCAGAACAGGCAAAAAACGACACAAAAGAATGAACCTTTTGGCGTACTCCCGTTATTAATGGGCAGACGCAAAATTGGAAAACCATTATGAGAACCACAAAATTCACCTGCCTTGCTTTGCTGATTTTAACCCTGCCTGCCGCGCGCGGCGAGGATTTCCGCACCGGCATCAATCCGGCGCTGCTGTATTATCAAGCATTTCTGCTGGCGCCCGAGCCGATGCCTGAGGCGGACCGGGATTATTTGGGGTCGAAAAAAGGGAAAGAAAAAAAGCTCCCGGAAAGGTTCGGTCAAATTGTTGCCGGCTATGATAATCAATTTGGACTGGTTCGCCAGGCGGCGCACGCCACCGTGCCTTGTGATTGGGGCATTGACTTGAATGCCGGCCCAAACACGATGCTTCCCCATTTGGGCCGCGCCAAGGCGGTGGTCCAGGCGGCGCAGTTGCGTGTGGTGTGGGATTTGCAGAATGGCCGGCAAGACGACGCCCGCGACGATTTGCTGGCGGCGTTTGTGTTGGCCAGGAATGCTTCCCGTGACGGCACTTTGATTGGCGCACTGGTCCAAGATGCCAGCGAAGCGGTTGTCTATGCCACCATCGCGGGGAATTTCGGCGAATTCTCGCCGCACACTTTGAAGCAGTTGGCGGACGGATTCAACATGGCTCCCGCACGCGGCACGATGGCAGCCTGTATCCCGATCGAGAAGCGCTACGCTTATGAATGGACATTACACAAGATTCAGGAGCTACAGAAGGCCTATCCGAATAACGACGCTAAAGTGATGGCGGGTTTCCGCGAGTCTGGAATTGTGGCGGTGGCCGACTTCAGTGGTAACACAAATTTTTGGCCACAACTCATCGCCGCATCCGGTGGAACCAGCGAAGGGGTCATCAAGCTGCTCCACGAAGTTGAGCCGCTCTTCCCTCGCCTCGCCGAGCTTATGGCGCTGCCGGAACCCGAATATGAAATCCAAGCGAAACAATTCCTTGCGGATCTTGAAAAATCTCAAAACCCCTTCTTTACTCGGTTTAACCCCTACTTTAATGCCTCATTCCTCGTCGGGCAGACAACCCAAGCCCGGGCGCGGGAATTCAGAATTCAGGCGCAACAGGTCATGGTGCTGGCCGCGGTGGAATACAAGCTGCATGGTGAATCCGGATTGAAAAGCGTGATGGATCCCTTCGGCAACGGTCCGTTTAGTTTTCAACGATTCGTGCTCAAAGGCGTGGACCGGGGATTTGAATTCAAGTCCGCCTATGCCGGAACCGATGCTCCCTTCGTGATGATCTTTGTTGAGAAGGAAGGGCCGGCATTCCAAATCACCGGGCCGGATGCAGGAAAGGCGATAGACAAATGACCCGGTCAATCGTCGGATGGAATTACTCGGGTTTTTCGGTTAGGATTGAGATATGGCCGGCCTGAGTCCAACGTTCGTGGAAAACGAAATCTCAGAGACGCGGAGTCTTCTTGCCCAGGCCCGGGCGGGCGACGCCGAGGCGTTCGGCGAGATTTGCCGCGTCCATGGAACCCGGCTGTTGCGGCAGGCCGTCGCGCTGTGTGGCAACCTCACGCTGGCCGAAGAACTGGCGTAGGACACGTTGGTGGAAGCGTGGAAGGGTTTGTGCCGCTACAACGGGCGTTGCCAGATTTTCACCTGGCTTTGCGCGATTCTGCTGAACCGCTATCACAACCTGCTCCGAAAAAAGCGTCCCCTGCCTTTTTCGGACTTCTCCCGGAGCGACCATGATGAATTTCAAAAAAACATCGCCAACCTGGCCGATCACGACTCTCTGCCGGACGAAGTGGTCCAACGTCACGAACAGGCCGCGCAATTGCGGTCCTGCATCCGGGCATTGCCGGCCAAACACCAGCAGGTCATCTATCTGCGCTTTTACGTGGATGATTCATTGGAGTGCATTGCTGCCGCTCTGGGCTGTTCCGTGGGGACAGTCAAATCCCGGTTATTTCATGCTTTGGACAAGCTTCGAAAAATGAATATTTTCAGCGCCCCATCGTCAGATTTCAAAACGAAAGGCGGTATGTTATGAAACCTTGTGCCCAAAACCGGAAGCTCATTGTCTGGCTGGCCTTGAACGCGTTGGAGGCGCGGCAGACGCAGCAGCTTCGGGCGCATCTGGAAACCTGCGAAGGCTGTCGCGGTTATCTGGCGGAAATTTCAAATGTGACTGAAAAACTGGCAGAAGTACAGGCGACTCCTGATGTCCAGATGTCCGAAAGCTTCCACCGAAAAGTGGCCGGCAAATTGCGGGCGGCAAAACCGGATTCCCTTGGAAAAATCCTGGCGGCGTATTTTCGTGGAACCGTGTTGGACTGGCGCGTGGCTTTGCCGGCCATCACGGCATTGGTAGTGATCGGCATTAGCGTCGCCACTTGGCGGCAACCACCGCAGGCTTCTTCGTCCCCGCCAGCCGGCACTCAAACCGCGGCGGTATCGGAAGCGGACAGTGATCTGGCTCCGACCATTGCCAACTACCAGAGGGTTGCCAATCAGTCTCTGGCCAAATTGGATGCCTTACTGACCGAGCAAGGCAACCGGGCGTTGCCGTCCATGCCAGTCTATACCGCTTCGAGCTTTCCACGTGCGAACGGACCGTTTTGAAAACGGCCAGCGGATGAGCGCGATATTGTGGCAGGAGTTGGTTCGCAAAATCGTTAATCGTTGAACCGTTAAATCGGATGACGGTTCAACGGTATAACAATTCAACCATTCCATGCATGCAGTTCTTCCCCCACCCTTTCAACCGGCAGCCCCACCACGTTGCTGTACGAGCCGGAAATCTCCGACACAATCAGTTCGCCATGCTCCTGAATCGCGTAGGCGCCCGCCTTGTCGAGCGGATTCACCCTGGCGAGGTAATCGTCAATTTGCCGGGTGGTGAGCGAACGGAAGATCACGTCCGTGCTCACGGCAAAAGTGCGTTCGCGGTGCGCACGGAGATGAATCAAACTGATGCCGGTGACAACTTGATGCGTCCGGCCTTGCAACCGCGCTAGCATCCGCCGCGCTTCGGCAACATCGGCGGGTTTGCCCATGATTTCGTCATCAAGAAAGACCAGCGTGTCGGCGCCGAGAACCAGTGCATCAGGGATTATTTTTGCCACCGAACGCGCCTTGCGGTGTGCGTTGAGCTGGCAGAGTTCCCGCGGCGACAAGTGTTCGTGCGTCATTTCCGCCGCGTTGCCGGGGACGACTTGAAAAATCAGATTCAATTGCTGCAGCAATTCCGCACGGCGCGGTGACGCCGAAGCCAGTATGAGCGGCGGCAATTTCATGGGAAAAATCTAAACTCACCGCACAAAAGTGTCGAGCGGTGGATAATAGTGGCATAGGCCTCCGGCTGGTGTTTGATTTGGATTTCACAGACTGGAAGTCTGTGCCACTTTGTGGCTATGCACAGCGATCGCCGCATCGTCAACCTCGCGCTCATCGGTTTTATGGGCACCGGCAAAACGTCCGTGGGCCGGTTGGTGTCCGATCAGTTGCGTTTTGATTACCTGGACACGGATGAACTGATTCAGTCGCGGACCGGTCGCACCATCACCGACATTTTTTCCAAGGACGGCGAGCCGGCTTTCCGCGCGCTCGAACATCAAGTCACCGAGGAACTTTTCACGCGCGGACGCACCCTCATCGCCACCGGCGGCGGGCTGCCAACCAGGCCGGAGAATCTTGCCAGTCTCAAAAAACACGCTTTGGTTGTTTGTCTCTGGGCTTCGCCGGAAAAAATCTGGGAGCGCGTGAAAAACCAAACACATCGCCCCCTGCTGCACGGGCCCGATCCGCAGAAAAAAATCCGCGACCTGCTGGCCGCGCGCGAACAGTTTTACCGGCAGGCCGACGTGCTGATCAACACGGACATCCGCTCCGTCCGCGAAGTCGCGCAGCAGGTCGTGCATCAATTCAAACTCGCGCAATCGGAGCGGTGATGAGGAAATCCATGGCACGCTTTGGAATTTTGGCGGGGCGAGCGTCCCCGCGAGCCGGCTACGGCATGCCAATGCAAAGCATCGATGGTTCGTTAGTAGCCTCGCCCCACCGGAGCCATGCCGGCACATGAAAGAAGCCATCCGCCAGCGGGCGCTCGAATTGGGATTTGACGATTGCCGGTTCACAACCGCCGCTGCGCCTGCGAGCGCGGGCCAATTTCAAAACTGGCTGGCCGGAAAACAGCACGGCGAAATGACCTGGCTCGAACGTTCCGCGCCGAAGCGCATTGATCCGCAGAAAATCCTGTCCGGTGCGAAAAGCATCGTTTGTCTCGCCGCCAGCTATGTGACGGGTGACAAGATGGCGCCAGCTTACGATTCATGTCACCCGTCACCTGTCGCCCGTCACGCTTCAATAGCTCGCTACGCCCAATTTACCGATTACCACCACGTGCTCGGTGAGCAGTTGAAAATCCTGACGAAATTTGTGAATCAATTCGGCGGTGATGAAACCCGCGCGCTCTGGTATGCGGACACCGGACCGCTCTTGGAACGTGACTTTGCGCAACGCTCTGGAATTGGGTTCATCGGCAAGCACACCAATGTCATCAGCCGGCAGTCGGGGAACTGGATTTTCCTGGCTGAAATCATCACCACGCTGGAATTGGAACCGGACGCGCCGGAGACAAATCATTGCGGCAAGTGCATGCGCTGCATCACCGCCTGCCCCACCAACGCCATCACCGCGCCATTCCTGCTTGATGCGCGCCGTTGCATCTCCTATCTCACCATCGAGTTGAAAGGGCCGATTCCGGTTGAACTGCGTCCGGCCATCGGCAGCCGGATATTCGGCTGTGACGATTGCCTGGCGGTCTGTCCGTGGAACCGGTTTGCGCGCGAAGGTAAAATGATGAAGGCACACGCGCGTCCGGAGTTGGCCGAACCGGACTTGATTAAATTGCTTAAGCTTGACGAAGCCGGTTTCAAATCACGCTTCGCCGGCACGCCGATCTTGCGGACGAAACGCCGCGGCCTGCTGCGCAACGTCTGCGTCGCCTTGGGAAACGTTGGCGATAAATCTGCCCTGCCCGCCTTGCAGAAAGCTGCCGGAGATTCTGAACCGCTGATTGCCGAGCACGCCCGCTGGGCGATGGGACGGATCAAGGCCCACAGGTAGAAGACTGCGTCATCAGCAATTCTATTCGGCCAACGCCTTCAATTGCTCCGCATTCAGCGGTTGCGGACGACCGCCAAGCGCGGCACGGACGGCCTTCACGTCATCAGCGGTCACCGAACCGGCTTTGTTGCCCCACGATTCGCGGATGTAGGTCAGTACGGCGGCAAGATCGGCATCGGGCAACGCCGCGCCCATCGGTGCCATGGACAGGCTCCAATCCTTGCCCTCGACTTTGAGCGGTCCGTTAAGACCGGCCAACGGGATGTGCGTCAGACGCTCAAATCCCTTCGTGTTGACCCATTCCGAACCGGCCAACGGCGGAGCCTGACCAAGCTTACCGAGGCCATCGTTGCCGTGACACAAACCGCAAACCTGCTCGTAAACCACTTTCCCGCGCGCCAGCGCCGTACCCGCGGCGGATTTGGGCTGGAACATTTCCAGTTCCTCGGCAGAGGTATAAGGTTGATACACATTCACGTCGAACCAGCCGCCGTGGTGATCGAAATAAACTGCTCCAAGGAACACCAACGCGAGCGTCAGCACGACGATCCACATCGGGACCGTCGCGCGCGTGGCCGTCGGTTCGGCATCGAACGGCGCGGAACAGGATTTTGATTCGTCGTGCATGAGTTATGGCGTGAAAGGCGCGTCATACAAAGGCACATTGGCGCGCAGGCTCAACAGATACGCCGCCAGTTCCTTCGCCTCCGGTTTTGGCGCCACTTCATAACCGGCGGGCGGCCCGAAACCTTTCGGGAAAACCAGGGTGTCCGGCGAAGGCGCGCCGCCAATTTTGCGGACTTCAAACAGATAGCGGAACGGCGGCATCGTGGAATTTTTCACCTCGCTGGACGGTGCGTAGAGGTGGGCCAGTTGCCAGTTCATGTCCGGATCGCGCACGCCGATGTTCGCCAAATCCGGTCCGGCGCGCAGGTTGCCAAGCTGCACCGGATAATCGTAAAGAAAATCTTCCGCGACGCTTTGGCGCATCCCCCACCCGATTCGCGCGATGTCCGGCCCCGTGGCGACGATGTGAATCTCGGCTTTGCCGCCGGCGGCAGAAATTCGCTCGGACACAGCATCAGCCACTTCCTTGGTGAGGCCGTTCAATTTCAGGGTGGAAACGAGGTTGCTCACCAACTCTGGATTTTTGCCCGCGCTGGTCAACACCACGTCGCAGGCAACACCGTTTTGCCGGACCTGTTCGGTGTGACAGGCGGCGCAGCCGTTGGCGCGATAAACCTGCAATCCCAGATTGGCGTCGCCTGGCCGGCCTACCGGATAAAGGTCGGATGAATTGAGAATGGCGGTTTGTTTCGCGCCGCCCAGTTGCCGCACTGGCGCAAGCACAAAACCGCACCACGAAAGGCCCAACGCAACGAACACCGCGAGAAAAACCAGCAGGCCGTTTTTCATGCCTTCACCTCCCCGCCTTCGCCTTCGGCTACGGCGCGACCGCGCCGTAGCAAAGCGGAAGAAGGCGCAGTTTCCAACGGCGTTTTCACGATGGCGATGGCCTTTCGGAGCAACGCGAGTTTCCAAACGAACGTCAAGCCGAAGACGTTCAGCAGGAATAACAGATTACCCAACAGAATCAGCAACAACCCGGTGGTGCTCACGCGCAGGCATGGCAGTGTCGCCCGTGCCACGTCCACGGGCGCGACACCCGGATCCGCCCACTTCAGACCTTGCACCACACCGCCGATGGCCAGTGGCACGACGAGCAGCAGAACGCCGAACATCGAGATCCAGAAATGAACGCGCGCCAGTTTCGGGAACGGCCATTCAAAGCCGACGGCGCGCGGCAGCAGATGATAAATCGCGCCGAATATCGTCATGGCGAAGAAGCCATAAAGTTGCAGTTGCGTCTGTGCCGGGCCGAACCAGGTGAATTCCGTCACGCGGCTGATTTGCGGGCACGCCATCGCGATGAGCATCAATGACGAGAGCATAAACGCCACGAGGCCGAATCGGATGAAACAAAATGGTCCGCCGCCAGGCGCAGTGTGTGTCGAACCGCAAAGCGTCTTGCACATGATGGCGATGACGGCCAGAACGGGAATGATTGTCAGGCTCGCGCCAACGGCACTCAATGTCGGCATCCATGCCGGTAACGGCGCGCTGGCGGGAATACCGTTCCAAGTGCCGAAGAGAATCAAAGTCCAAAACGCGAACAACGCGAGGTAATGGCTTTGCAGCGGGCGTCCGGCGAGCTTTGGCAGGAAGTAAAACGCTGCGCCAAGACCGGCAAGGCCGAGCCAGACAAAGAGCAGATTGTTGGCGAACCAAAAGTCAATCGCGGCCTGTACGACGCCGCGCACCGGCCATGCGACGAGGAACAGATTGCCCGTTGCGTAAATCCATGGGAACCACAACAGCGCCGCGAGCAAAAACCAGTGCGACGGATACAATTCCCGCTCGTGCCGCTGGCCGAACGTTGCTGTGGCGGAAATCGCGATGAGCAGAAACGCGGCGAACAGCAGCGCCGAGCCGCCGCGCGGGAATTCCAGCCACGTGAAACCGGTGCTGTCGCCGATAAGAATGCCAGTGAGCCCGACGAGCACGCCCAGATGCCAGAGGTTCGCGGCGACCACTGGCACGAATGGCAGGCACAGCGGCGTCCGGCTCAGGCGCGCAAAAATCCAGAGCATCACGCCGAGCGCCGCCGGAATACAAAAACCGTAAAGCAGTGCGTTATCGGCGGCGGGCTGCACTCGGCCGTAGGTGAGCCACGGACAATCGGCGAGAAAATCCGGCGCGTGAAATTTGATTGAGGCAATCATTGCCAGCACGGAACCGATGACGAGCCACAGCGCCGCGCCGCCAAACAGCGCCAGCAACGGGACGCGGCAAGAGAAGTCAATCGGTGGGGTGAGGCCATTGACGAGCCGGCTCGCGGGGATGCTTCCACCTTCCATCGTCCCGATTTTATCGGGACGGAGGACGGGCACCCCACCGGATAATTTTTTCTTCGCGTTCATTCAAAGGGATTGAGTTCGGCCGGGGTAGCCGGCGCGGTCGCTTTCTCGACCCGGGCAATCAGATTTGAGCGGGCCGCGGCGGCGCGGTTCACATCAAGCAATGGTGTGAACGTCCACATCAAAAAAACAAGAGCATCAACACCATTTAACAAGGTACAGATATGCCGCCATGGTTCCCAACCTGGTTTGCGCGTGTTGACAAATTTATAACCCAATTGGCCCAACGTACTTTGAATCGGCCTTTTCATTTCCAGATACCAAATTAATTCAGACACTGTTTGATAGATAATCCCGGCATCCCACAATCATTTGCTTAAACAACTTCCTTGGAAAAAATACGTTAATAGCACTCAAGAGTGGAAGGACAATGAAGGCGCATGCACTGCGCACATGGTGTAATAGTACATGCCGTCGTTAACTGCAAAGACGGGAACTGATTGCTGAATAATGTCCAAAGCCTCGGGCACTCTGAATTCTCTTGTGTAATAATTATTAAGGCAATAACGGTGCCAGACGATGATTCCTTCTTCACTCAACCGTTCCAAAGCAAGTCTGGAACCAGCGACGACATCCTCGAGGCGGTGGGAACCATCCATGACAATCAAATCGAATGGCGGTTCCTTCCGTAATTCGCTCGCTGAACCTGAAAAGGAAGCTTGGACGAATTTCACATTGTTCACCGAACGCAGTGCCTGGCGGTAGGGTGAATCCAATGTTGGGATGTCGTAGCTCACAATAGCAGCCTCCGGGCAGTTCCGATGCAGGGCGTAGGTCGTGCGCGCACGATAAGTGCCGACCTCGAGAATGCGCTTGGCCTTGCGCCCCTTGGCCAGGTTGAGCAGCACCAGCAAGTCGTTCAGCGGCGCTTCCTGTCCCACAAAAAGCGGGTAAAAAGCCGGTAACTCGATTTTACCGGCGGGCGGGCCAAAGACTTCCGCTGGCCGCGAAGGCAGTTTGAGGCGCCTGCGTTCAAAAAAGAGTCTTCGATATATGGACACGGGAAGCAAATCAGTTTTGAACCAATGTTTGGTCTTACGATATGCCTTGAGCAAGCCGGGGCGAGCGTTGATTGAGTCCTCATCGGGAATTTGAGTGAATGACCTTCGTTCCTGACTATTCGGGTTGGGAGTGTGCACGGCCAGGTATGTGTCGGGAATCGCATATATGGGCGTCTTCTCGCCTATGAGGTTGAGCGCTTCCGGCACACGCATTTCCTCATTATAGGGGTGGTCGTTCAGTTGATAATCGTGCCAGACAATTATTCCGTTCGGATCAACCAGCTCCAGGGCGAGCCGGGAATCTTCCATGACATGCTCGAACCGATGAGAAGCGTCCACAAAAATAAAATCGAACCGCGTTTCTTTACGCAATGTTTCCGCCGAAGCGATAAATGAGGCGTTCCGGAGTTGCACCTTGGGCACTTTGAGCAACTCACTGCGGAAGGGTGAATCCAGTATTTCGATGTCGTAGCTCACAATGGCGGCCTCAGGGCAGTTCAGATGCAGGGCATAGGTTGTGCGCGCACGAAAAGTACCGATCTCGAGAATGCGCCTGGCCTTGCGTCCCTTGGCCAGGTTGAGCAACACCAGCATGTCGTGCAGCGGGGTATCCTTTAATCCAGTCAACGGGTACAGAACCGGCAATTCGATTCCCCCGGCGGGAGGGCCGAAGACCTCCGCTGGCCGGAAAGGCAATTTGAGGCGCCTGCGGTCAATGAGCGTTCGAAATACGGACACGGGAAGCAGATGAGTTCTCCAGTACTCGATATTACCGATTGACCAGTGCCGTTTTCGCAAAACGGAACTGGTTGAATGTGCTTCAGCCTGACGAATCATAAGTCAAAATGAATCCAAAAAAACAGTAAGAGGCGTGCGCGTGACGTTCAAGGATAAACTGATTTCTTGCTCTTGGTACTATTGTTGCCGCGGCGCGCGGCGGCGCAACTGCGCCGCCAAACAACGCCAGCAACGGCACGCGGCACGAAGCGTCAAACTTCGCGTCCGGTGTCTCGGCTCTGGCGACTGGGGCCTTCATTTCAGTCATTCAAATGGGTTGAGTTTCGCCGGGGCCGCCGGCGCCGGCGCGGTGGCCTTCTCGACGCGGGCAATCAGATTTGAGCGGGCGGCGACGGGATTTTGCCATTCGTCTTCGGTGATTTGCAGTGCAACGGAAATCGGCAGACGGACGAGGCCGCGGTTTTGGTCAATCCAACCGGGATGGTCGAGCGCGTTGGATTCGGCGTCGCGCAATTCGGCCAGCGCCTTGGCGCGCACGGTGGCGCGGTCGGCGTCAATCGGCGGCGGGTACGTCGAATGTTTCATCGCCAAAATGAGCGCGGCGATAATGAAACAGGCGATGATGAACCCCAATGCCGCCGCCGCGGCGCCGTTCTGGGTATGATTGTTTGTTTCCTGATTCATCGTCCGTCTCCGGCGGTTTGCGTGCCGATGGTTTCAATGTCAGAAATTCCCATGGCTTCGAGCAGGCGCGGGTCCTGTTTCGGGAATGGCGCGTGCGCGTTGAAATCCTTCAGGAAAACCCGGCCCAACAACCCGCCCATGAAAGCCAGACAGCCGAATTGCAGCCACACCCAGCGCCACGGAAAGCCGTTCTGATATTCGACCGGCAAAATATTGAACGCCAGATCCACGAAGTGCATCAGCCACGCCCAGAGGCACACCGGCAACATGATTTTGAAACTGGATTTGACCCGGATGGGCAGCAGCACGAGAAACGGCACCAGGAAATGGCCGAAGATGATGACAATGCTGACCCACCACCACGAGCCGCGCGCGCGCTGGATATACCAGAAGGTTTCTTCGGGAATGTTCCCATTCCAAACGACAAAATATTGCGCGAAATGGACGTAAGCATGGAACAACGTGAACGCAAACAGCAGCGTGCCGAGGAAGTAAAATTGGTTGTTGTGCAGCACGTCATGCAAAATGCGCTGCCGCTGCAAAATCATCGCGAGGACATACGCCGTCGCCAGCATGATCCACGCGCAATCCGCGAAGAAGCACAGGCCGTAGATGGTCGAAAACGCCTGATATTGCAGCGCCTGCATCCAGAGGATGCCGGAAAGGGTCACGGTGGCCGCAAACGCCAGAA
The DNA here is from genome assembly GCA_963842445.1 of uncultured Verrucomicrobiae bacterium. Lineage (GTDB taxonomy): Bacteria > Verrucomicrobiota > Verrucomicrobiia > Limisphaerales > UBA11358 > UBA11358. Next base: position 332,504 of record CAWJHF010000001.1, read on the forward strand.
CTCCCCAACCCGAATAAAATCGCATCTGAACGGTGCACCGCGCCTCGCCGGTTTCATCCTGTTTGAGCGACCAATACCGCAGCCGCGAAGTCAGCAACCACCAGACGCCAAAGAACAGCGCCGACACGAGGTAAAAGCCGGGCAGAGTGAACAGCGGCCATTTGGCCAGCAACGCGTGGTCGGTCTGGGGGGCAATGTTCATCCAAGGATAAATCATCGGCGCGAGCAACGCCACCGGCACGAACAAAACTGCCAGCCACGGAAACAACAACGCCGCGATGTGTTCGCAGAACCGGCGCGTAGCGACCGACCAGCCCGCGTCGGTCAAATGGTGGATGAGCACAAGGAACAACGCTCCCAACGCGATGGTCAGATAAAAAACGAATGCCAGCAGCCAGGAATAGCTGAATGCCTTCAGGTCAATCCCCGCGCCGGCCACGCACAGGAAACCGCCGACCGCCATCAACACGAGCGGCGCATTTTTCCACCTGGACAAGTCCAGTGGCGGCGGCAGGGGGGTTGAATCGTTTTGCGGGTTCATGCGTTATTTGAGTGCGGCGCGTTGGCTGGGCGGCAAATCGTCCACCGAACCGAGCTCGCTCAATTGCAACGCGCGCAGATAGGCGATGATGGCCCAGCGATCTTCCACCGGCACCATCGGCCCATACGCACCCATCAAATTCTTTCCGTGGGTGACCGTGTTGAAAATTTCGCCATCGGTCATTTCCACAATCCGTTTGTCCTGCAAATTCGCCACGGCGGGCATTAAACCAAGTTTTTTCGTGATGCTATTGCCGTCGCCCAAAGCTCCGTGGCAGGGCGCGCAATAAATGTCGAAGCGTTCGCGTCCGCGCTGCAGCAGGGTTGCCGTAACGGGCAGCGGGTTGGTGGCGATAAAATTCGTCGTCCCGGTGATGCGACCGGTGTTGACCGGCGCGTCTTCGTAAGGATAAACGGGGCCGAGGACAGTCTGGATCGGCGCACTGCGCGCGATGGCGCCGGCGGGCGGCAATTGTGAACTGAGGCCGTTGGCAAAAAGATTATTGGGTTGCTGCGGGCGGAGCTTGAGCTGGCGGTTCATGTCGGGGAAAATTTCAATCGGCGGTCTGCGCGACAGGTGGCCGCGGAAACCAGCGATGCCAACCATGGCCGCCATGCCTGCCAGGAAAATCAAAATGAAGCCAATGACGTAACGCATCAGTCGTCCTCCACCAATTCGATGTGCGTGCCGCCGGCTTCCTGGAGCAGCCGGCGAGTTTCGGTTTCGGAAAAGTTCGGGTCGGTCGCGCCGATGGCAAGGAAAAATTTGTCGCGCGAGACCTGGGTGAACCGGTCGTGCTTGAACAGCGGATGATGGAGGCGCGGCAATTCGTTCATCGCAATCATCCCCACAAACGCGCCGATGGCGGCAGCCAGGACGAGCAAAATATAGGAAGGCACGAAGGCCGCCGGTGGACTGAACATTGGTTTGCCGCCGACAATAATCGGGTAGTTGTAGTCGTTCATATACCAGATCATTGCCATGCAGCCCACAAACGCCCCGCCGCCAAACACCAGGGCGAACCAGCCGACGAGTGAATTTTTAAAGCCCATTACCTTATCCATGCCGTGAATCGGGAACGGCGTGAACGTGTCCCAGCGACGATAACCGGCGTCCCGGACTTTTTCCGCCGCGCGCAAAATCGCCGCGGGCGAATCGAATTCCGCCACGAGGCCGTAAATGTTTCGGTTGGCGTCCATCAGTGGCCTCCTTTCGCGCCACCCAGTGGATGATGCGGGTTGGCTTGCGGTGTCCCGCCCTTGACTTCGGAAACGGCGATCACCGGCAAAAATCGCACGAACAAAAGATACATGGTGAAGAATGCCCCCAACGTGCCCGCGTAAGTGCCGATGTCCACCCACGTCGGGAAATACGCGCCCCAATTCGCCGGCAGGAAATCCTGGTAGAGCGAGCCAACGATGATGACGAAGCGCTCGAACCACATGCCGATGTTGATGAGCACGGCGATGAGGAAGATGAGCTTCAGGTTTTGCCGTACTTTTTTGAACCAAAAGAGCTGGGGCAGTGACGCGTTGACCAGAATCATCATCCAGCCGCCAAACCAGTATTGGCGGCCGAACAGGCGATGGCCAAAAATCCACGCGTCGTACAGATTGCCGGTGTACCAGGCAATGAAATATTCCATCACGTAGATGTAGGCCATCACGCAACCCATCAGCAGTGTCATTTTGCAGACCTTGTCTATGTGCCGCAGCGTGATGACGTCTTCCAAATGGCACAATTTGCGCAGCGGAATCAACAGCACCAGCACCATGCCAAAGCCGCAAAACACCGCGCCGGCCACGAAGTAAAATGGGAAAATGGTTTCATGCCAGCCCGCCAGTTGCGACGTGGCGAAGTCCATGCCGACGATGGAGCTGACCGTGAATACCAGCAACGTCGCCAAGCCGGACAAAACGAGATAGGCCTTTTCGTAATTGTGCCAGTGCCGCGCCGAGCCGGTCCAGCCGAGCGCGAACATGCCGTAAAGGAATTTCCGCACCCGGGTTTTCGCCCGGTCGCGCATCAATGCCAGGTCGGGAATCAATCCCATATACCAGAAAAGGGTCGAGACCATCAGGTAGGTGTTGACGGCGAACACGTCCCACATCAACGGCGAACGAAACTGCGGCCATATCCCAATGGAGGTCGGAACGGGAAACAGAAACCAGTCAAACCACGCGCGCCCCGTGTGGATGGCCGGGTAGAGGCCCGCCATCATCACCGAGAAGACCGTCATCGCCTCCGCCGCGCGCCCGATGGCCGTGCGCCAATGTTGCCGCGTCAGGAAGAGCATCGCCGAAATCAACGTGCCCGCATGTGCGACGCCAACCCACCAGACAAAATTGATGATGTCCCAGCCCCACGCCACTGGTTTATTGTTGCCCCAGACACCGATGCCGGTTGAAATCTGGTAAATCAGCATTGACGGCAGCACGACCGCCGCGAAAAAGGCCGCCGGCACAAACAAAATCCACCACCACCGCGGCGTCCTGCCCTCGGCAAATGCCGTCAGATGGTCCGTCAGCCCGCCGAGGCCCCGTTCACTGGGCACCAGCTTCGGTCGCCGCAATTCCGGCGGCGGCACCAGCGCCCTCAAATTAATCGCGGAGTCAGCCATTAACTATCTCCCTTCCTCGCGGGTTGGAGTTCACCGCCATGTGCTTCATATTCCTGGAAGCTGTACGGCCATTTTCGATAATCAAGCATGGCCGGGTTTGGATTGCGGATGCGCGCGAGATAAGTCGTGCGCGGTTTGACCAGCAAATCACCCAGCAACGCGTAGTTGCGCGCATTTCTTTTGAGACCGGAAACGGTGCTGTTGGGGTCGCTGATGTCGCCAAACACGATGGCTCCCGCCGGGCAAGCTTGTTGGCAGGCTGTCTTGGGAATCGTGCCTTCGGACTCCTTCAACTTCACGTTGTCCGAAGCGCCGGCTTTCACCTTCTGGGCGATTTCCGCCTTTTGGATGCGCTGGACACAATACGTGCATTTCTCCATCACGCCGCGCATCCGCACCGTCACGTCCGGGTTCTTGGCCATCCTGATCAAATCCCATTCGTCTTCGTGCCTCATGCCGCTGCGTTCCGGATGTTTCCACCAGCTCAACAAATCCCATTTTCCATCCGTCCGGTGCAACAACGGCGTCGGGTAAAGCGGCCCCTTGAGATCGGCCAGCGGGCGTTTGTTGAAATCGAGATAATTGAACCGGCGGACTTTGTAGGGGCAATTGTTCGAGCAATACCGCGTGCCGATGCAACGGTTGTACGTCATCACGTTCAAGCCCTCCTGGTCGTGCGACGTCGCGCTGACCGGGCAGACGTTCTCGCACGGCGCCGCCTCGCACATCTGGCACATCACCGGCTGATTCACCGCCTGCACGTCGTCAATCCACGCCTCAAACTGCTGCGCGCTGTCCTTTTGAAATTCGTCCGCCACGCTCTTCGTTGCCGGAGGTGCTGTGTAATAACGGTCAATCCGCATCCAGTGCATCTCGCGGCCGCGATGGATCTGGTCCTTGCCGACGATGGGAATGTTGTTTTCACTCTGGCACGCGACCACGCATGTGCCGCAGCCGACGCACGCCGTCAAATCCACGGTCAGGCCCCATTGATGCAGCGCCGTCTTCTTCGCCTCGTCCAGAGGGTTTGGATACAACGGCGCGACCACCGGCGGTTCCTTCTCGTGCATTTGCTTCGCAAAATTCGGGTCCTTGGAAAATTCTTCGAGGTTCGCCTCGCGCACCGCCGGGCGGCCTTCCATGGACCAATGATTTTGCGTGCAGGCAATCAAACGCGTCTCGCCGGTTTTATGCACCGTCGCGCCGGTCTCGATGTATTTGCCGGAGAAAATTTTGTAGGCGTTAAAACCGACACCAGCGCCGACGCGCCCGGCCCCTTCGCGTCCGTAACCCAGCGCGAGCCCAAGTGAATAATCCGCCATGCCCGGCTGCGTCCAAATCGGACCTCTGACCCTGCGCCCGTTCAAGGTGATTTCGACGACGTCACCGTTCTGCACGTCAAGTTCGCGCGCTGTCTTGCGGCTGACAAGCACCGCGTTGTCCCAGGTCATCTTGGTGACGGGATCGGGCAGCTCCTGCATCCAGCCGTTGTTCGCGTAACGCCCGTCGTCCATCTTCGCGTCGCGGTGGAAAATGACATCGAGATTGCCGGTCGCAGGCGCCAAGTCCTTTATGGGCGGTATCTTCGCGGAAAATCTGCCGATAACCGGCTTCGGTGCCGAATCCGCAAGAAACCCGTTGAACAGGAATTGTTTCCATGCCTCTTCGGAACCGGCAAATGTCGCGCGAACGATGTCATGCGGATTCGTCCGTGATTCGCCGGCAATGCGCGCCAGAAATTCCAATTCCGTCAAACCGCCAAACAGCGGTTGAATCAAAGGTTGAATCGGCACGAGCATTCCGTCGCTCGTCGTCGCATCGCCCCACGATTCGAGATAATGCGCCGCCGGGAAATTCCAATCTGACTTTTCAGCCGTCTCGTCTTCGTAATAACCGAGCCGGACAACCGTCTTCGGTCTTTGCTTGGGCGACCAGTTCAAATGGTAAACCGGATTGCCGCCGAGAATGACGAGCGTGTCCGCCGCGCAGCCATCGAGGCTTTTCAAATCTGTGCCGGCCATTTCCGTTGTGGGAAGCAGGGTCAGGGTGTTGCCAATCGCCCCCAGCGCGGAGTTGATGGCGTGCGCAAGCAGATGCACTTCCATCGGCTGACGCTGTCCCGCAACGACCAAAACCTGGCCGCGATGGGCAAGCAGGTCTTTCACGCAATCCGAAATCCATCTCTGGAGAAAAGGCGCCGAACCTGTGACCTGGGCGAACATTTCATCCGCAACTTTCGAGAGCGTGCTCGCCGGCACACGCATCCGGTGGTCCGCGCTTGCGCCGGTGAGCGTAAACAGCGATTCGACGACATAAAGCCGGCTCATCGAATCACCCGGATTCCGGCTCTTGACGAAACGGCGGATGTGGTCGTGCGCGTCGTCCTCCGTGCCGAGAAAATCGCAGTCGAGCGACAGGATGACCCTGGCCTTGTCGAAATGATAAATCGGCCGGACCGGTCGGCCAAAAGCTTGCGTCGCCGCGCGTTGATGGATGCCAGAATCAATTGCGTCGTAGGTGAACCACTGTGACTTCGGGAATTTGCCGGCAATCAGTTTCTGTAGCCGCGCGCGCGATGGGGACGTGCCGCTTTCGGCTAGAAACGCCAAGCCTTCGCCTTGATTCGCAGAAAATTTTGCGGACAAATCGTCAAGGAATTTCAGCGCCTCCTCGCGCGAAACTGTTTTGCCGTCTTTGGTAAAGCGCTTCGCGCGGTCGGGATCGTAAAGATTCAGAATCGAAGCCTGCGCGTAACAGTCGGTGCCGCCGTTGCTGCCGGGATACAGCGCGTTGCCTTCAATTTTTATCGGACGGCCTTCGTAGGATTTGACAACGAGCGGGACCGCCCCCGTCCGCGTCGGCATGGCCGTTGCGTAATATTCCGGTTCGCCGAAAGTGTAATTTTCCGGCTGCTGTCCGAACGGCTCAAGTTTTTCCTCAGGCCGGCGGCAGCCCGCGCCCATGATGCCCAAGCCCGCGAGGGCAAATGACGCGGACATGATTTTGACGAAGTGCCGGCGGGAGACGCCGTCCTCGAATTCGCCCGCGCCCTGCGGAAATTCGCGATGCAGCCAGTCCTTGAACTCCGGCGTGTCGGCCAGTTCATCCAGGCTGCGCCAGTAACGCTTTCCATTCGACGGAATTGAATTGGACAAAAGGTTGTTCATTCCTGGGCGGCAGGTGAAGCGGTTGCCGGCAATTTATGATTGATGATTGATGATTTACGATTGCAGAAAATCCACGGCCGGCGTTCGCCTGCCAGCGCCAATCGTAAATCGTAAATCATAAATCGTAAATTCATCTATGGCAGGCCGAGCAGTTTTGGAGCGATTCCACGTGCCAATGTTTGACCAGTTCGACGCCATTGGTTTCCTGCATGTGCACGGCAACATCCGGATCGGAACTCCATTTCCAGCCCAAATCGGTGACCTTGTCGGCTGGACGGATGAACGCCGCCGGGTCGCGGTGGCAATTGAGGCAGAAACTCATGCTCAGCGGTTTGGCGTGATAAACCTCGTCCATCTGATCAATGCGCCCGTGACATTCCACGCAACTGATGCCGCGGCGCACATGGACCTCGTGGTTGAAATAAACGTAGTCCGGCACGCGGTGGACCTGCACCCACGGGATGGGCGTGTTGCGGGTCGCGCTCTCGCGGACGAGCGCCAGACGCGGGTCGTCTTTCAAAACCTGGTTATGGCAGTTCATGCACGTGGACGCGGACGGGATGTTCGAGAACCAGGATTTTTCCACACCGCTGTGGCAATAGCGGCAGTCCATGCCGAGCTGTCCGGCGTGAACGGCATGTGAAAACGGTACCGGCTGGATGGGTTCGTAACCGACGCGCGTGTATTTGGGTGTGAAATAATAAGTCACGCCCGCCGTCACGGCGCCGCCAATCAGCGCCATTCCGGCGCCCACCGCCAGCGGCAACCAGTTTGTCCACTTCGGAAAAATCGCTGACATCTCAAACGACCGGGCACCCGGCCAGACTCCTCACTTCTAAAATTACGTATTGAACTTTTATCATTTAGAATCACGAATGGGCGCGATGCTAATTGAGGGGCCAGTTCCCCGCAAGAAAGTTTGTGAAAAATTTCACGTTTCCGGCAGCTCGATGAATGGTTCAACATTGGAATCGTTCCTCACCCCTGCGTGACGACCCCAATTTCCGGGATAAACTTTTGAATCTCACAAACTCCTGCACCGAAACCGCAACCGTCTGAATGGATTGACCGGCGGCTGATGGAAGCCGTTTGCTCTTAAAAAACGCCTTGGGATTTCCCCCGGCTGCCGGAGAGTAATTTAATCGGTCATGCCCAGGAATTTGCCCCGGGGACCGACGCTGAAATCGAACGGCTTGCCGTTTTTCCGGCCTTGGACCTCGTAAGGCAGGACGCCTCGCTGCTTTTCCACGAGTGCCTTGTCAATGCGAAGGATTTTGCCATCACCGATTTCTTCCTTGATGGTTTTGCGCACCGCCGGACTGGTTTTGTCCAAAGCCACCTCCTCGCTGAGCAATCTGCCGTCCGGCGCCACCGTAAAGGCCCTTTCGCGTCCCCCTTTCGCGGTCACTTCAACATCGTAAGTGACCCCGTCGTCATCAAACATTTCGTCAATGCTCTTCAATTTGCCGTCGCTCATCTGGAGTTGAATGGTTTTTTGCACCGCTGCCGGCGCTTCGCCCATCGTCATTTCCGCACTCAGGAGCGTGCCGTCCTCGTCAACCATAAAACTTTTTTCCTGGCCGTTCTTGCTCACCTCGACATCGTAGGAAATTTCCGGATCATCCAGGTTTTTATCAATGCTTTCCAGCCCCCAGCCGCCTGCCTGCGCCTGGATCGTCTTTTGCACGGCGGCGGGCGTTTCGGCCAGCGTGACCTCAGTGCTCAACAACATCCCATCCTCGGCCACCGTGAAATCGCGCTCCTGCCCGTCCGTTGCCGTCAGCCCGACATCGTAAACGGTTTCTCCGTCGCTGGAACTTTTGTCAATGTCACCCGGTTTGCCGTCACCCAACCGGGCATTGACGGTTTTCTGTACGGCGGCCGGCGTTTCGGAAAGCGCGACGGTCTGGGAATTGTCATCTGCGAAAACCGTGAACACCGACACGCAGCAAACGGAAAGAAAGGCGAATTGGATGAATCGCATAAAATGCCCGCTGGACGCGGCGTTGAAATCTAACTCCGGATGATGATCACCTTCCGGTGGTGGTGATGGTGGTGACGGTGTTTGTGATGTTTCCGGTGCTTCTTGTGGACCTTGACCAGTGTGACGGTTTTGGTGTCTGGGGCCGCCTCAGCCACCGGAACAAAAAGACTTATCATGAAAGCAAGCAATATGAGGCCAAACAGTTTCTTCATGGGCTTTTGTTTCTTTTATCAGCCAATAAGCTGAAGGTCAACAAATTACTTCAACTTTTCAGCCGCGCCTTGTACTTCAGGCAGCGTCACATCCAATTTGGTTGCATTTTCCCCACCGTTTGTTTGCTCGGATGTCGCGCCGGTGTTTTTCCGGACCACCTTCACGGTAACAGACGGCTATGGACCAAGAAGACTCTTCGCTTTCGCCAACGCCTCGTCCAGTTTGCCGGCGTCCTTGCCGCCGCCGCGGGCGTTGTCCGGCTTGCCGCCGCCTTTGCCGCCGACAATCGGCGCAATTTGCTGAATGATTTTGCCGGCCTGAACTTTCCAGACGAAGTCAGGTGTAACCGCCGCAATCAGCGCCACACTTCCACGGTGCGGACCGCCACCCAGAACGATGACGCCTTTGAAACGCTCCTTCAACGAGTCGGCGACGGCCTGAAGGAAATCGGCATCCACCCCGCCAAGATTGTGGATGATTGTGGGAATCCCGTTTATGATTTTGATCTCCTCGAGCAAACGGCTGGCGGCGTTTGAAGCTTCGCGCTGTTGCGCAGCTTTCAACTGTTTCTCAACCGCCTTCTGGTGTTCGAGCAACGACTCGATTTTCTTTTCCAACTCATGCACAGGTGAGTTCACCTTGCCCGCGAGCGATTTGATGAGCGCAAGTTCGTCCGTGGCCTTGCGGTAAGCTTCCAGGCCGGCGATGGCTTCGATGCGCCGAACGCCGGCGGCAATGGCGTTTTCGCCGACTATGCGGAACAAGCCGATCTCGCCCGTCGCGCGCGTGTGCGTACCGCCGCAAAGTTCCATCGAATAACCGTCCAGCTTCGCCGCGTGGCCGCCAATCTGAACGACGCGAACGGTGTCGCCGTATTTCTCGCCGAAGAATTGCATCACGTCCTTGCGCGATTTCACGTCGGCGTAAGGCACTTCCGTCCACGACACGCCGGCGTTTTCCACAATGCGCTCGTTGACGAGTTTTTCAATGTCGGCGACCTGCTGCGGCGTCAGCGGCGCACTGTTGAAATCGAAGGTCAGCTTGTCCGGGCCGACGAACGAGCCTTTTTGCGAAGCATCCCGGCTCACGACTTCGTGCAACGCCCAGTGCAGCAAATGCGTGACGGTGTGGTGGCGTTGAATCGCTTCACGGCGTGGACGGTCAACAATGACTCCAATTTCACCACCAACGGTTGGCGCATCTTTGTCCGCAAGAATATGCAACCAAGTGTTACCGCTCTTCAGAGTTTTTACGATTCGCCAAAGTTGGCCACCATGAATTAACTCACCAGCGTCACCGACCTGACCGCCCATTTCAGCATAGCATACACTCTTGTCGAGAATGACAGCCGCTTCGTTTTTAACTGTGACAACTTCGAGAACTATCGCATCCACTTCCAGTTTTTCATAACCAATAAATTTTGTTGGCGCAGTTGTTTGTATTTGTGAAAGCGAAATGACTTGCTTTTTCTGCGCCGCGCGGGCGCGTTGCCGCTGCAAGTCCATGAACGTCTCAAAACCGTCTTTATCTACGGTCATTCCTCGCTCACAAGCCAACAACTCGGTCAGGTCGTAAGGGAAACCATAGGTGTCATAAAGCGTAAACGCCCATTGGCCGTCAAACACTCGTTGACCAACAGCGATGCGTGCAGCAGAATCCGCTTGCTTCGCGTAGTCCTCAAAGAACTCAAGCCCCCGATCCAGCGTCTTGTTAAACGCCTCCTCCTCGGTGCGGATGACTTCCTGCACCTGCTTCTTCCGAGCACGGATTTCGGGAAAGACGTCGCCCATCGTGTCGGCGAGCACGTCCACGAGTTTGAAAAAGAACGGTTCGTGGAAGCCGAGCGTGCGGCCATAACGCACGGCGCGGCGAAGGATACGGCGCAGGACGTAGCCGCGTCCCTCGTTCGATGGCTGGATGCCATCGGCAATCGCAAAACCCAACGTGCGGATGTGATCGGCGATGACGCGGAAGGCGATGTCAACTTGATGTTGAGAACTTCTATCGTAGGCACCCAAGTACCTTAACGACTTATCTGCTGGAACTGAACGCCCCTCGCTAGGAAGCGTCGAGCAATATTTTTGACCGCTCATATTTTTCAGCGCGTCAAAGATGGGACGAAAAATGTCGGTCTCGTAATTGGAAATTTTGGCCTTGGCGAAGTCTTTAAAGCCATTCGTGCCTTGGATGATGCTCGTGACACGCTCGAAACCCATGCCGGTGTCCACGTGCCTGGCAGGCAACGGGGAAAATGTGCCGTCAGCGTTCGCATTGAACTGGATGAAGACGAGGTTCCAGATTTCGATGCAGCGAGGGTCGTTTTTGTTGACCAGTGAACCCTTGGTGTCACCCTTGGGCGTAAGGTCAACATGAATTTCGCTGCACGGGCCGCACGGGCCGGTGTCACCCATCATCCAGAAGTTGTCCGCCTCGCCGCCAGTGCAAACGTGGACCTTGGAATCGAGACCGGCCGCGTTGAAAAGCCGTGCCCAGTGGTCGTAGGCTTCTTGATCAAATTCGCTCGGCTCGCCAGGACCGGGTTTATAGACGGTGGCGTAGAGCCGCGTTGGCGGGAACTTCCATTTTTCGACGACCAGTTCCCACGCCCATTCGATGGCTTCCTTTTTAAAGTAATCTCCAAAGCTCCAGTTGCCGAGCATCTCGAAGAACGTGTGATGGTAGGTGTCGAGGCCGACATCTTCGAGATCGTTGTGCTTGCCGCCGGCGCGGATGCATTTCTGGGTATCAGCGACTCGACCGGGTTTGTAAGGACACTTCGTCTGGCCGAGGAAGATGGGCACGAACTGGTTCATGCCGGCGTTGGTGAACAGGAGGTTCGGCGAATCGGGCAGGAGGCTCGAAGACGGCACGATGGTGTGCTGCTTCGACTTGAAGAAGTCAAGAAACGACTGACGGATTTGCGTGCTGGTCATCATGACAAATTTATTCCGAGGTAGGGACGGCGCGCCGCGCCGTCCGGTCGTCGCAGCGCGACGACCCTACCAAATTCAGGGGGAGTTTAAATCAATCCGCTGGCCTTAGGCGAGTTGGAAGTTTTATCCTCCTATTTGCCGGCAACAATCTGGCAGGACATGACCCCTTTTCCCAGCAACTTGGCACGATTTATGGTGCATGATACGGCAGCGTTCTTTGTAAAACGGCAGTCGAATTTACCCTGCCCTGTTCGTGATTTGGAACTCTGGCCTTGAATGGGAATCAAACGATCAGGGACAAAAACTGCGATTGTGGCCGACACCTTCAGTGGTTGTCGAAAGCAATCCAGCCGTCCCGCATGTTGTCACGGTTCAATGGCGTGGTTACATACGACAAGGGCGGGGTTTTTATTTCAAAATACATTTCCCGGCCGTGGTGAACGGAAAACCGGAGAAAAATGCCGGACCCCTCATCTCATATCCGCCGCACGGCGTGGAACTCGTTCTGGTCATGGAAAGCGAACCGCTCGTGTGCCTTTCCACCGGTAATTACACCCATCACCAGAAAATTTCCAAAAATTTTGTTTGAGAAAATCCCGGTTTTGGACGACAATTGAACAGGAATCAGCCGGAACGTTCTTTGGAAATGAAAGCAGATTTACCCTGCCCTGTCCGTGATTAGCAACTAATCCTTGAACCGTAAATAAGCGATCCAGGAGCCGGAGCTGCGGTTGTGGCCGACATGCCTTTGCTGGAAGTCGAAAGCAACCGGGCAGGTTCCACATGTTGTAAAACATGTTCAAAGGTACAGTTACACACGGCAAGGGCGGGGTTTTTTATTGCCGACACTGGATTTTTGACTGCCAATTTTTGTTTTGGGCAAATCATGGGCGCTGCTAAACTCTCATCGTGCCGCGCAATGATTTGTTTTCAACGGAGCAAAGGCCGGAACATTTGCCGGCGGCGGACCTTTCACGCCATCAGCCGCTGGCGGCGCGAATGCGGCCGCGCGCACTTAACGAATTCGCCGGCCAGACGCACATCCTCGGCCCGGGACAACTGTTGCGCCGGGCCATCGAAGCCGACCGCATCCAATCGCTGATTTTCTTCGGTCCACCCGGCACCGGCAAAACCTCGCTGGCCCAAATCATCACCCGTCAGACCAAAAGCAAATTCGAGCGGCTCAGCGGCGCGGAATCCAACGTCGCCGACATGCGCCGCGTCCTGTCCGCTGCTGCGAACCGCCTCGAAAACACCGGCCAGCCGACGATTCTGTTCATCGACGAAATCCACCGCTTCAACAAGGCGCAACAGGACGTGCTGTTGCCCGACGTTCGAAAGCGGCGTTGTGCGGCTCATCGGCGCAACAACGCACAATCCGTTTTTCTTCGTCAATTCGCCTCTCGTCTCACGCTCGCAGATTTTTGAATTGCGCCCGCTGACTGAGGACGAATTGTTTTCCCTTTTGCAGCGCGCGCTCGCCGACACCGAACGCGGGCTCGGTTACTTGAAAATTCACGCCGATGAAAACGCGCTGCGTCATCTTGCCAAAATTTCCGACGGCGATGCGCGCAAAGCGCTCAACGCGCTGGAAATCGCCGCGCTTACGACGGCGCCGGACAAAAAGGGCGTCGTCCACATTGACCTTCCCGCGGCCGAGCAAAGCATCCAGAAAAAGGCGGTGGTGTACGACGACGAGGACGCGCATTACGACACGATTTCCGCCTTCATCAAATCCATGCGCGGCAGCGATCCGGACGCCGCGCTGTACTGGCTGGCCAAGATGATTCACGCCGGCGAGGATCCGCGCTTTATCGCGCGGCGGATTGTGATTTGCGCGGCGGAAGACGCGGGCCTCGCCGATCCGATGGCGCTGGTGCTGGCCAATGCGGCGTTGCAGGTGTCGGAATTTGTCGGCTGGCCGGAGGCGCGGATTCCGCTGGCGGAGGCGACGATCTATATCGCCACGACCAACAAAAGCAACAGCGCGTATCTCGCGATTGACGCGGCGCTGGAAGATGTGAAGTCGGGACGAACGCTGCCAGTGCCGGAACATTTGCGCGACACGCATTACAAAGGCGCGGAACGGCTCGGTCACGGCAAAGGCTACGAATACGCGCACGACCATCCCGGCCATTTCGTAGCGCAGGATTATCTGGGCGCGGACAAAATTTATTACGAACCGACCGAACAGGGCGTGGAAAAGAAAATCAAGGAGCGTGTCGAAAAATGGCGGTCGGAATTGGCTGAAGCCCGCAAAAAAAGCAAAAAATAGGCACCCGGCAATGAGGATGAACCTGGATTTCCTTTCATTTAATTTCACTTTGATCGCACCACTGCAAATTTTAAGAATGAGGCCATGACCGACACATTGCTTGCACAAAAGGCCTCGCTACGAAGGCAAATCCGCGCCGCACTGCAAAAGATTCCGCCGGCAGTACGGCTGGCTGCGTCCACCCCAATTCGAACGCGGCTCAAAGAACAGCCATTTTGGCAAAACGCAGCCTCTATCCTGTTTTTCGCGCCGATGCCGGATGAAGTGGACGTGTGGCCGCTGCTGGAAGAGACGTTGACCGGCGGAAAAATCGCCGCCCTGCCCCGTTATGATTCCGCGAGCAACGATTACTCCGCCCGCCGCGTGCAAAATCTGCAAACCGAAATCGGAACCGGGCAATTCGGCCTTCGCGAGCCGAAGGCAGGTTGCTCTGAAATTCCGCTCGAGCGTCTGGGCCTGATTCTCGTGCCCGGGGTCGCGTTTGACCTGCGCGGGGGCAGGCTGGGCCGAGGCCGGGGTTTTTACGACCGCCTCCTGCCTGAAATCCACGGCATCAAATGCGGCGTCGCCTTTGATGAACAAATCGTGGACGCGGTTCCGGCGGGGAGGCTCGACGTGCGGATGGATTTTGTTTTGACGCCGACGCGGTGCGTCAAAGTCGAAGAGTAATCACTCGTGCTGCTGATTCATCATGCCGCCAATGCCGTTTTCCCAGTTTTGCGGCGTGTTCCACGGGCGGACCGAGGCGTTTTCCGGATCATCGGTTGCGCAACCAGTCACCCCGGCGAGAATTGCGCCCAACGCGAGCAGCAATAGCCAGTTGACGGCGCGGCGTTTCATCTCAGGAAGCCGGATGCGCGGGACTGACTTCATCGCCCTCAATCACATCGCCGAGCTTCCAACCGGGGACGATGTTGGCAATGCAGCGGTTTCTTTGAATGCTGCGCACGATAACCTTGGCGACGAGTTTGCCGTCGCGGCTGACCAGAAGCTCGCCGTCCTCCTTGACGCCCTGATCATCGCCAATGTCCAGCACGACAAAGTCCCATTTGGGGTCCACCACCAAGATCCTGCCCCTTAGAGCGGCGGGCAACTTGACGACGTAATTTGTCCCCATGATTTCGGCGATCTGGTTGTTCAGCCGGTCAATGGTGCGGCTCATCAGAAGTTTTTCCTCGTTGATCGCGTCAATGGTGTTCTGCGCTTTCTTGAGTGAACGGCTAAGGTCCGCGACCTCTTTGGCGGTCAGACCGCTGTCCGTATAGGCGGCCAATTTCCCCTGGGCCTCGTCACGGTCCTGGGCGGCCTTGGTCAGCTTCTCGGATAAATCATCGGCCCGCTTGGTCTGTGCGGCGGCGGTGGCCACGGCCTTTTCACGCTCCGCCTTCGCGGTGGCCAAATCCTGTTCGGTTTGTTTGAGGGCGTCCTGGGTCTTGGCCAAGTCTTTCTTCGTGTTGTCGAGTTGGCCTTGGGTTTGCGTCAACTGGGTGTGGTAATCATCGCGTTGTTGCATCAACGTGGTAATCTTGCCGCGCACCTGGGTGAAGCTCAAAGCGCCCGCCGCCAGCGCCGCAACAATGGCCACAATCAGAAAAATGCGAATTAACATGGCTCGGTTTGTATTTGCCGATAGATTAAACGTTCGCGCCAAATGTGTCAACGCTACTTTCTGCTGGAAAATTTCGCTGCCAAAAAACGCGTCTGCGCCCCGAAATTCATTGACATTCTTCCCGCGCCGGCTTTTAATCCCCCTCGCGTCTGGCGAAGCAATTTGCCGGACGCCAAAGTTCCTCACCCTTCCTGACGCTGCTCGTGTGAGCGGTGCCAGCAATCCCGGTCATGGTGCGCCTTTGATCCGTTGTTCCGATTTTCGGTGTGCCACGGCGAAAAATTAAAACCTCGCCCGCGAGTGCGCGGAGCGGCGCGAAAACGATGGTTGCGGATATGATCGAACTGTTGGCTTTCACTTTTGCTGTGTTTCTGGCTTTCGCGTCCCTTTGCGCTGCCCGCGGGCCAACTCATATCACCCGCCATGAAAATCCTGTCCAAATTGCTGGGCCGCGCGAGCAACCTGGCTGATGTCGAACCTCTCATCGCACTGTTCCTCGGTGCCGCCCTGCTCGCCGTCTTCCTCACGGCCCTGTTTCGAACCCGAGCTGCCTCCGAATCCGGCGGCGGTTCCGGCCTGCTCTGGACTTTGTACCGGAACAGCGCTCGGCTGCTCTGGGCCGTACTGTTCGTTGTGCTGCTCGCCGGCGCCATCTCCGTGTTGCGGATTTATCTGCACCAGACGCTGAACTATTTCCAAGGCACTCATGGCCGCATCACCCAGGCCAATTACAACGCCGTGCAAACCATCTGGGGCGCCGAGCAACAGCAAGCGGAGTTGAACGTGGATATTTATCACACTGAGGAAATCACCGAACGTATCGAATCCGAGGACCCCTCCAAGCCCGCCCTGCTCCGCAAAAAGACCGTGCATGTATCCGTGACCGGCAATCCATTCGTCGCCGCGCGCCACGAGGTGACGTTACGGCAGAACCCGCGCAAGAAGGGTTCCGCGTTCTACGGCGGTTACGAGGACGACTGCAACTTCACCTGGAAATTGCGCAACCCCGCCGACACCGCGCAGAAATGCACACTCACCTTTCCACTGCCCGCCTCCGGCGCGATGTATGACGGTCTCGTCGCCACGCTCGATGGCCAGGATGTCCTGCCGGAAATGCAAATCAAAGACTCCAGCCTCGTGCTCGAACGCGACGTGCCACCGCGCGCAGCGATGGATTACCGCATCGCCTTCAAGAGCCGCGGCCTGTCATTCTGG
Organism: uncultured Verrucomicrobiae bacterium; assembly: GCA_963842445.1. Taxonomy (GTDB): domain Bacteria; phylum Verrucomicrobiota; class Verrucomicrobiia; order Limisphaerales; family UBA11358; genus UBA11358. The sequence continues at coordinate 349,061 of CAWJHF010000001.1, forward strand.
TATTTTCAGGTACGCGAAGCGCGCGAAATCCGCGACTTTACCCTCAGCTTGAACCTGCCCGACCTGCCCAAGGCGAAGCTGAATTATCCCGACGGCTGCATGACCCCGACCGACATCAAGCCCGGCCGGAACGATCAAGGCACCGTGCTCACCTACCGTCTCGACCACGCGCTCACCGACAAAGGCATGGGTATCGCCCTGCCGCAATTGCCGCAACCCGGTGAAACCACCCGCGCCGTGCTGTATGAAACCGAACGCGCCTGGCTGCTGCTCTTCGCGTTGCTGGCGCTGTCGCTGACGCTTGCCGCCGTGCCTCACGCCGTGCCGCTGACCATCCTGTTCAGCACCGCGGTCGCCTTCGGCTACGGACTGCTGGCGGATTTCAGTGACCTGCTGTTCGGGTTTTGGGGCACCGCCGCGTTGATTTTGCTGCCGTTGTTCCTGCTGCTCGCGTGGCTCCTGCGGCGCGCAGCCGGGCACATCGGTCAATGGCTGGCGGCGCAACTGCTCCTGTTCGGCATCGTATTCCCGTGCGTGGCAGGACTGGACGCCAGCCGCCAGACACTCTATTTGGATTTGTGCGGCTTGATGTTTCTGGCCTTCGTCGCTTGGCTGCTGGTGCAGCGTCTGGAACGAACCGAACCGCAGCCGTCACCGGCAACTGCTGCCAGCCTGGTCAATGGTTGAACGCGCGCAGAAATCGAAAAGCCGCTCCCGGAAACTGGAGCGGCTTTGAACTTTGCCACCTGAAAGGTCAGACTGAAATTGACGACATTACTTCACTGACTCCAGTTTCACGGTGATTGCCTGTTTCATAACCATCGTCATTGTTTGGGTAGCGTTTTTTCCCCGTCCGTACATGGGCACGGTCATGTTCATGTTCATGTCCTGGTTCATGATCGTTTCAATGACCATCCCCAGCTCCGGGTCGAACCACGTCACACCCGAAGAACCGCCGTTCTGAACGGAGACGGTCATCCCCGTCGCCGCTGCATCCGGATTGGTCTTGCTTTTCATGGTGCCTTGAAATTCCAAGCGGGCGCAGGTGCGCTTCCCATGCGTTTCCCAACGTTCAAAACTAAAAGTATAATCCATGGCCATGGTGCCGAGATCGCCCATTGCTATGTCCGTCTGCACCAGCCAGGAGTCACCGGGCTGCACCGGTTTGGACGGCAAATGCTGGCCGCCGATCATCTGCTTGAGAGAGCCCTCGTTAAATATGCTTTTCATGCTGTTCGCGGCGTCCGCCCGGCCACCGACCGTCAATTCGTTCATCAGCGTGTCATAGCCTTCCATCCGCTCCACCTGATTGCTGGCGTCCAGGAAATATTGAATTTTGGTGCCGATGACGTTCTGAAACATTTTCTCCACCGCGGCAAGCGATGGATCATTACCGCTGCGCGACGATTTTTTAGCGGAATCGTAATCAATCAGGGATTTACCACCCTGGTCCAGCTTCATCCGGATGCCGAGGAATTCCATCTCCACTTCATGCCCGCCATCGGCCTCCGCTTTCAGCACGTTGAGTCCGTATTCCTCCCCCAAGGTCATGTTCTGATTGATGGTGTTGGGCAGGTTCGTACCGGTAATCTCCATGTTCATCTTCACGTCCAAGCTTTGCAACACGTGTTCGCCCACCGGCCATTTCAGCTTCAATTCCACCGGGCCGGTCGGCGCCGGTATCGTCGAGACCTGGTTCAATTTGCCGGATTTGTTGCAACCCACCCAGAAGAGACCCGATACCAGGGTGGCGGTAATCAGAATTACATTTTTTTTCATAGGGTTTGTTTATTAAAAGTTTTGCCGAGTTTAGCCGCGCTGTCCGGACGCACAAACTATAAAATGACGCAAAAATAATAATCGCCGGGGTGGCAGATTGAACAACCCCGGCGATTGCGGGTCGAATTGGCAATGAACATGGCAACCTTCCGCGCCCGTGCCCACCGCTGGTGGCGGCAGGAAATTCGTCCACTGCTCATTTTGGCGCTGGTGCTCTTCTCGATTCGCTCCTCGCTCGCCGACTGGAATGACGTGCCGTCCGGCTCCATGCAGCCGACGATTCTTGTCGGCGACCGCATCTTCGTCAACAAACTGGCGTATGACCTCAAGGTGCCGTTTACCACCTGGCATCTGGCGGACTGGTCGAACCCGCAACGCGGGGACATTGTGGTGTTTTACTCGCCCCGCGACGGCACGCGCCTGGTCAAACGCGTAGTCGGTCTGCCGGGGGACACGGTCGAACTGCGGAATGAACAACTGGTCATCAACGGTACCCCGGCCGATTACGCTCCCCTGAACGCCGAAATATCGGCTCAATTGCCCGAAGCCGAACGTCAATGCAGTGTCTTCGCCATCGAACAATTGCCTGCCCATCCTCATGCCGTGATGGCGATACCGAATCTTCCGGCCAAGCGGACCTTCGGCCCGGTGAGTGTGCCCGAGGACCATTACTTCATGATGGGGGATAATCGCGACAACAGTTTCGACTCCCGTTATTTCGGCGTGGTTGAGCGGAAGCAAATCGTGGGCAAAGCGACCGCCATCGTGTTGTCCCTCGACCGGAATCATCACTGGCTTCCGCGCGAGCAACGCTTTTTCACCGCGCTGGATGCCAAGGCTTCTCATTGAAGCTTATCCTTGGCCCTGTGGTCTGGTATTTCTGGCCTTTGTCACCTGGCTGCTGGCCACCCAATCGGACAACGCGACCCCGTACCACAACCGGCAATCCCGCAACGCGGGACGGTTTAAGTTTTAATCACGGATTATCCGCCGCGAATGGCGGAAATGGTTCTTGGTGAAAGCCACCACGTAGCGCACTATAACGTATCGTCAGCACAAGCCTGCTGGCTCGTGCCACCGGCTAACGATTCATGGAGTCCGCATCTGCCATTCGCAAGGTCGCGTTTCTCGGCGATTATCTGCCGAGGAAATGCGGCATTGCTACGTTCACGACGGACCTGCGTTGCGCGGTGGCGGCGGAGTTCCCAGCGACGCAATGCCTCGTCGTGCCGGTCAATGACCTCGCGGCTGGATACGATTACCCGGCAGAGGTGCGTTTCGAGATTGCGGAACAGAACCTGCCGTCGTATCTGCGCGCATCGGATTTTCTGAACATCACGGACGTGGACGTGGTTTGTGTGCAGCATGAGTTCGGCATTTACGGCGGGCCGGCGGGCAGTCATGTGCTGGCCCTGCTGCGCGAACTGCGGATGCCCATCGTCACTACCTTGCACACGATTCTGCGCGACCCAAACACGGAACAGCGGCGTGCGATGCGCGAACTGGTCCGGCTTTCGACCCGGCTGGTGGTCATGACCGAACGCGGTCGGGAGTTGCTGCGCGAAGTCTATCATGCGCCGATGGCGAAGATTGATCTTGTCCCGCATGGCATTCCGGACATGCCTTTTGCGGATCCGAATTATTTCAAGGACGAATTCGGCGTGGCGGGCAAGCAGGTGCTGCTCACGTTCGGATTGCTGTCACCGAACAAGGGCATCGAGTTCGCGTTGCGGGCGTTACCGGACATCATCCGGGAATTTCCCAACATCGTTTACATCGTGCTGGGCCAGACGCATCCGCATTTGCTGCGCGACGAGGGCGAGGCTTATCGCCTGGGCCTGGAGCGGCTGGCCAAAGACCTCGGCGTGCAGAAACACGTTGTCTTCTTCAATCGCTTCGTCGAGCTGGAGGAATTGATGCGGTTCATCGGCGCGGCGGACATTTATCTGACGCCGTATCTGACCGAGGCGCAAATCACCTCGGGCACGCTGGCCTACGCGTTCGGCGCGGGGAACGCCGTGGTCTCGACGCCCTACTGGCACGCGGCGGAATTATTGACGGCGGAACGCGGCAAGCTCGTGCCCTTCCGCGACGCCGGGGCCATTGCTGTCGCCGTGGTCGAACTACTGCGCGACGAGGCGTTGCGCCATTCGATGCGCAAGCACGCCTACAAGCTGGGGCGCGACATGGTGTGGAGCCGCGTGGCGCAATTGTATGCGAAGTCCTTCGAGCAGGCGCGGCAAGACCACAGTTTTGTGGGCCGAAAATTGTCGCCCATCAAGACGCTCGACGAACAGCCCGGACAATTGCCGGAGTTGAAGCTGGATCACCTGTTTCGCATGAGCGATTCGACCGGCATTTTCCAGCACGCGAGCTTCACCGTGCCGAACTTCGCCGAAGGCTATTGCACGGACGACAACGCGCGCGCGCTGGTGTTGGCGCTGATGTTGCAAAAGTTGGGGCACGGTTCGCCGCAGCTCGGCGCGAAGGCCGCCACCTACGCGGCGTTTCTCAATCACGCCTTCGACCGCCAGCGCGGGCGCTTCCGCAACTTCATGAGCTTCGACCGGCACTGGCTGGAGGATGTCGGCTCGGAGGATTGCCAGGGTCACGCGCTGTGGGCGCTGGGATTGTGCGTGTCACAGGCCGGCCAGGGCAGTTTTCAAATGCTCGCGGCGCAACTCTTCGAGCAGGCGCTGCCCGTGGCCGCTGATTTTTCGTCGCCGCGCGCCTGGGCCTTCACTCTCATCGGCATTGACGAATACCTGCGGCGGTTCAGCGGCGACCGGCGCGCGAACCAGATTCGCGAAGCGCTCACCGCGCGGCTGATGCAGAGCTACGCCGACACCGCCACCGAAGATTGGCGCTGGTTTGAAGAAGTCGTTTCCTATGCGAACGCGAAGCTGCCGCACGCGCTCATTCTCAGCGGACGCTGCCTGAACGCCGCGCCGATGCTGGAGACCGGCCTCAAAGCCTTGCGCTGGCTGGTCAAGGTTCAGACCTCCGCGGCCGGCGCTTTCCGGCCCATCGGCTCGAACGGATTTTATCCGCGTGGCAAGGAACGCGCGCAGTTCGACCAGCAACCCATCGAAGCCCAGGTAACGATTTCGGCCTGCATCGAAGCGTATCATGCCACTAGCGACCTGTTCTGGGTCGCGGAAGCGCGCCGCGCGTTCGAGTGGTTTCTCGGTCGAAACGATCTGGGCCTCGCGCTCTACGATGCGGGCACCGGCGGTTGTCGCGACGGCCTGCACGTGGATCGGTTGAGCCAGAATCAAGGCGCCGAATCCACGCTGGCCTTCCTGCTCGCGCTCGCCGAAGAGCGGGCGCTGCAAAACACCCTCACCAGTTTCAAGGAACCCGTGGGCGAGTAATGCCCGGTGTCAATTCCGCAAACAGAAATAAATTCATGACCAAATCCAAACCAGCCGCCGTCCATGCTCGACGCATCGGGCCGACCCTGACCCCGGACCGCTTGCGGGTGCTCATGCGCCCCTTTTATCCCACCAGCGACGAAATTGCGCGAAAGATTGTCGCCCGCGTCATGGCGCTCCCGGACGAGGAAGTCGCCCGACTGCTGGGCCAGGTGCTCGGCGAGTTTGCGGACCGGCACGAGCACGTTGAACAATTTTTCCGCAAGCGCTTCGCGCAGGTGCGTCGTTACCTGGGCGAGGCATGGGAGCCTTCGCCGGAACGGCAGGCGCTCATCGGCGCTTACTTCACGCACGAATATTCTCCGGAGTCCACGGCGCTGTTCAATCCGTCCATCGTGCCCCACCCCGACCAGACCGGGCTGCCCAAGGGCGCGCTCCGTTTCATCCTGAGCTTGCGGGCCACGGGCGAAGGGCACATTTCCTCCATCACCTTTCGTACCGGGACGGTTAGCGCGCACCATCGCATCGCGCTCACACCGCCCGGGCCGTTTGTGACGGAGCCGGAGCGCGTGCCGAGCGCCGCTTACGAGAAGGCGCTCTTTGGCCGCAAACTCCAGGAAGCGGGCGTGCAAAATGACTTTTGCCAGCGCGTGCTCGGTCAACTCCCCGAGGCCTTCATCCTGGACGACCTGCACCGCGTCCTGACCGCGGAGCGCCAGCAAACGGACCCGACCGACGCCACGGCTGACCGTGCCGTGCGCGGCATCCTGCTGCTGGCCGAGTCAAACTACGAAGTCCACTTTGCTCCCGACAGCCGGATCACGCAGCGCGTTCTCTTTCCGTCCACGGCCAGCCAGCGCAACGGCATCGAAGACGCGCGCTTCGTCCGCTTCCAGAACGACGACGGTCGCTTCACCTACTACGCGACCTACACCGCTTACGACGGCAAGATCACGTTGCCGCAACTTTTGGAGACGCCGGACTTTGTGGATTTCAAATTCACTACGTTAAACGGCCCCGCCGTGCAGAACAAAGGCATGGCGCTGTTCCCGCGAAAAATCAACGGGCAATACGTCATGCTGTCGCGCCAGGACGACGAGAACATTCTTCTGATGTTCTCGGACAACATTCATTTCTGGCAGACGCCCAAACTGTTGCTGCCGCCCGCGCAACCGTGGGAATTCATCAAGATCGGCAACTGCGGTTCGCCGATTGAAACTGAAGCGGGCTGGTTGGTGTTAAGTCACGGCGTGGGCGCGATGCGGAAGTATTGTCTCGGCGCGTTCCTGCTCGATTTGAAGGACCCGACGCGCGTGATTGGCCGCTTGCGCGAACCATTGCTCTCCGCGAACGAAGCCGAGCGCGAAGGCTACGTGCCGAACGTGGTGTACACCTGCGGCGCGCTGCTGCACGGTCGGGAACTCGTCATCCCTTACGGCATGAGTGACTACGCCACCAGTTTCGCCACCGTTTCCCTGGATGAACTGCTGTCCGCGATGGAGTGAGACGGCTTAACCGCGGATGAACGCGGATTGACGCGGATTTTTGAGCGAAGATAGCGGTTGAAAAATCTTGTTGGACAACTTCCGCCGGGTGTGGTAAATATCCTACCACATACTTGAACTAAAACCTATGTTTGGAACCTTCATCAAAGAATTACGAGCACAAAAGCGCCTCGGCCTGCGCGAATTCTGCCTGGAGCACGGCCACGACCCCAGCAACTGGAGCAAGATCGAACGCGAGGTCCTCTCGCCGCCGCGCGATGAGGAAACCCTTCGCAAGTGGGCCAGGCAACTCGGCCTCAAGCCCGGCTCGGACGACTGGCACAAATTCCACGATTACGCTGCCGTGGACGCCGGACGCATCCCCGACCACCTGCTCGACGACAAGGAGCTCGCCGCCCATTTGCCGGTTTTCTTCCGCACACTCTCCGGCCAAAAACCTTCGCGGGAAGATTTGGAAAAACTGCTCAAACTCATCAGAAGCGTCAACAAACCTTGAACGACCCGCGCAAATTCAAATCGCCATTCATTCCCAAAGAACGAATCTGGCAGGAAGCCGACAGACTCCGCGGCGCGCATCCGGCAGGACGTAAATTGCCCGTTGAAGTCCTCGACCTGGCTGAATTCGATCTCGGTCTGGATTTGGTTCCTGTGGACAGCTTGCGCGAAGAATTGGACATTGACGCCCTGCTTATGGGCGACTTGAAATCCATTCTCGTGGACAAACGTGCTTTTATGAATCCACGGCTCGAGTACCGCTTGCATTTTTCCGTTGCGCATGAAATCGGCCATCTCATTTTGCACCGCGACATTTTTGCCGGGCTGAAACACGCCAGTGCCAAAGAGTGGTTTGATTACATCTCCGCCATACCCGATGTCGAATACGGCTGGGTGGAATGGCAGGCCTACGAATTTGCCGGACGCCTGCTCGTCCCGCCCGGTGCATTACGCGAAGAATTTGAAAATGCAGTCAAATCTGCGCAAGCTGCCGGCTATTCTGACTGGCTGGCTGCCGACGAAGCCGCACTGGATTACATCGCCACACGCATCGCGCCAAAATTCGGCGTCTCGACGGAAGTAATTGCCAAACGGTTGCGCGTGGAAAAACTTTGGCCGCCAACTGCGTGAACAGGTAACAATATGACTTCTTAGTACGCTTTGCTACAATTCCAATTACCACTTTCCAACAATGCTAATTTACCATCTCTCAATTAAAAACTTCCGCGGCATCCGTGCGCTCGACTGGCATTTGAACGGGCGCGTGCTCTGCCTAATCGGTCCTAACGACTCTACAAAGACCACAATCCTCGACGCGATTGAACTCGTTCTGCTCCCGCGATACAGCACCACGATTACAGATGCGGATTTCTACAATGGTGATCCAACCATTCCGATTGTCATTGAGGCCACGGTCGGCGACTTGCCACTGGAATTGATCGTGGAACCGGAAAAATTTGGCCTCTGTCTGCGTGGATATGATAAAACCAAAGGGATTCTTGAAGATCCGGTTGATGGGGTTGAGCGCGTTCTCACCGTCAGGTTTGAAATCGGAAAGGATTTGGAACCGGCGTGGACTGTTGTGAAGCAAGGAATGCCGGTACCGAAACACATTGGCTGGCAAGATCGTGAGCGTCTGGGCGTTAGTCGGTTGGGAAACGACGTGGAAAGGCATCTTACTTGGGCGCGCGGATCAGCGCTTACGAAATTAACCGCCAAGAATACTACCGCAGCACAAACGTTCGCGAAGGTAACTCGCGAGGCGAAGAAGATTGTCGCAACATCCAAAATGGAGGAACTGAACGCTGCTGCCGCTGCCGCGAAGACCTCCGCCACTCTATTTGGTGCGGGTTTCGATGATCTGAAGCCGGGCCTCGATTTAACTGGATTCTCGCTCGGCACATCCGTGCTAGGACTTCATGAAGATGCGGTCCCCGTTCGGTTATGGGGTCTCGGCACAAAGCGGCTTGCGGCACTCGCTATTCAACAGAGCGGTGTTGGCCAAAATTCGATACTACTCGTGGACGAGTTGGAACTCGGGCTTGAGCCTCATCGGATTCGATTGCTATTGGAGCGCCTCGGTATGCCGAACGGCTCCGACCGAAAGGAAGGACAAGTTATTTTCACCACGCATTCCCCGACTCCTGTGATGGCTTTGCCCGTTGACCAATTGCGATTTGTTCGGTCAGTCGATGGCGAGACCCGCGTCGAAAAAGTATTACCGGAGTGCGCTAATAATTTGCAGGGTGTGACGCGCACCCAAGCGCACGCGTTCCTTGGCCGCAGGCTGGTCGTCTGTGAAGGTGCCACCGAATTAGGGCTGTGTCGTGGCCTCGCAAATATTTGGGCCAAAGCACATGAAGGTCGTCACCCGTCACTCGTCGGCTGCGTGCTTGTGGACGGCAAGGGCCGCACTGTGGCTCCGGGGGTTGCCCTGGAACTCAAGCGCGTTGGATACCACGCAGCGTTTCTCGGAGATTCAGATGCACCTTTGAAGCCTACGGCGGCAGAACTGACAGCTAAAGGGGTAATGGTGTTTCAGTGGAAAGGAAATGTCTCGACTGAGGAACGCATCGCCGCCGACCTCCCGCTTGATGACCTACAAAAGTTCGTTGACGCAGCTATCGGAGAATTCGGCGTGACGACCGTCCTAAATCACGTCTCCTATTTCGGGAATGTTGATCTGTCCGCTGCTGGCGAGAGCATCACTGCTTGGATCAAACCCGAGTTTCCAATAGAGGCCGTGCGTGCTGCAATCGGCAAGTCTGCAAGCAAAGGTAGGTTCAAAGAACGCGAAGGGTGGTTCAAGAACGTCACTATGGGCACTGAACTGGGAAAAATCGTCGCAGGAACAATTCACAACATAACCGACAGCCCCCTTGCTACACAACTCAGCCAAGTCGCCGAGTGGATTTATGCCTGATGATGTGGCCAAGCAGCTTGCGAACAGCCAGCGCGCGCTCGTAGTGGCGCCAGCAGGATGCGGGAAGACACACCTCATTTCGAGTGCGGTGGCATGCACAACTGGCCGCCAGCTTGTGCTCACGCACACGCACGCCGGAGTGAAGGCAATTTGCGAACGCATGGTTGAACTGCGAGTGCCTCCATCGCAATATCACGTTTGCACCTTGGACAGTTTCGCACTTCGTTATGCTGCGGCCTTTCCTACTGTTTCCGGTTGGACCGTGCCTGAACCTGAAGGAGATCAATGGGCAGAACTCCTCCCTGCTGCGGTTTCGGCGCTGAAGCTAAACGCCGTCGAGGAAGTTCTGCGCGCCTCCTACACAGGTATCTTTGTGGACGAGTACCAAGACTGTTCGACAATACAGCACGAACTCGTGCTCCGTCTGGCATGCGTGCTGCCCTGTCGGGTTCTCGGTGATCCGCTACAGGCCGTGTTTGCAGAGTTGAACAAGGCAAACGCACTTCCGTGGGCCGAAGTCGCGAAGACTTTTCCCCTGCTGCACCAACTCAATTATCCGCACCGATGGCAGAAAAAGAACGAGGCGCTGGGCAGATGGCTGCTCGACATTCACCCCGCACTAATAAAGGGCGAGCCAATTGACGTAAGCCGAGTCTCGTGCGTGAAATTTGTGGAATCCAAGCCGGGTGTGCAAATCGGCCAGTGCAAGGGACTACTCCGATATAAACAAGAGTCCATCGTGGCACTGCGGAAAATGCGACCTTCTTGTCATTCACTGGCCGGGGACTTAAAAAACCTCTTCACCGTTTTTGAGGATGCCAACGGGGAGGACATTCTGAAGGCAGCGCGAACACTTGATGATGCAATCGGTGTGCAACGAGTCGGAGCACTGCATGGCCTAGCCAAACGGTGGCTTACTTGTCTGCCGACCCAAGCCCTTGCGCCTCTCGTAGCGGATGTAATTGCAGGAAAACCAATCAAGGTCAGGCGACCGGACTTGATTGTGCTTGGGCAAACGCTGGAGCGAGTTCGGGATCAGAATGATTTTCGCCCAGTGGCCGACGCCTTCGACGCCTACGCTGTGCTGAAGGAAACACCCACGTTCATGAGCAAAGAACTCTGGCGCGGGATCACAGCCGCTGCGCGACATGCGGCTGGCACCATTGGCCTCACTCTACATGACGCTGTGTGGCGTCAGCGTGACATGCACCGCCAGAATGGTCGCCATCCACCTCGGCACTGCCTTTCGACGCCACTCTTGGTAAAGGGTCTTCAATTCGATCATGGCGTGATTCTCGACGCCGCGGATTTTCCCGGAACTGAAGCACTGTATGTCTCAATGACGCGTAGTTCTAAAAGTCTCACCATCGTCGCGGCGAACCCATTGCTCTCGACTACACGAGTCGCTCCATGAAGAGGATTGCAGAAATAATCCCGAAAGACAACCCAACCTCAGCCGCAATGCCGCAGTTGGAAATTTACACCGACGGCGGATGCGAACCGAATCCCGGGCCGGGCGGTTATGGCGTGGTGTTGTTGCATCCCAGGAAGCGTGCGGAAGCCAGCGGCGGCTTTCGTTTGACCACAAATAACCGAATGGAAATCTTCGCCGCCGTTGCGGGCCTCGAAATGTTGAAACAGCCGTGCAAGGCCACGCTTTACAGCGATTCGCAATATCTGGTGGACGCGATGATGAAGGGCTGGGCCGTGGCGTGGAAGAAGAAAGACTGGTGGCGCACCAAAAAGGAGCGCGCCGCCAACATTGATCTTTGGGAACGGCTTCTCGCGCTGTGCGAGAAGCACCAAGTGGAATTCCGTTGGGTGAAAGGTCACGCTGGCAATCCAGAAAACGAACGGTGCGATCAGCTTTCGATGGCCGCGCTACACCGGCCCAATCTTCCGGCGGACGACGGTTACGAAAACAAACCCGAAACCGAAGGCGTCCGCCCCGTCATGCAGGAAGGCGATCCGTGCCGGAAATGTTCAACGCCCGTCATCAAGCGGAAGGGAAAATGGAAACACGATCGAGATTACTACTACGAATTTCACCTTTTTTGTCCAAAGTGCAAAACCGTTTACCATGTTGAAGACGCCAAGCGGTTTGTTGAGCAATCTCCAACACTGTTTTGAATTTTTTGATTACCGCGCCCCCTGTCGAGCTTTCAAGGCAATGTCCCATTTACGCAGCACGCCGACCAGCAGCACCGCAGGCCGTTGAGCCTTTCCACGAGCGGCTAATCGGCATCCGGGGCCGTCTGCTGAAGATGCTTGAGGTCCTCAAATTCCAGCGGGTCGCAGATACTGCCGCCGTTAAAATAGGATGTGGGCGCCGGCCCTTTCCACTTCCAGTATTCCGCATGTTCGTCGGCAAAGACCCACACGACGCCATTCTGATGCCATCGGGCCGGGATGTTGAGCCACTCGTCCACTTGGGAGGAATACAGGAAAAGGCCATCGTCTATTGACCAGGGGTCCTCATCGAGAAACGTGAGGCTGGTCGAAGGGTGCCGTATCGCGGACGACTTCCGCACGAGTTGGACCAGGAAGTTGGTCTCATAATCTTCGCCACCCATGTAGCCGCTCAAAGACACGCTGCGCAACCGGGGAGTGGTGGTGCCGACAATAAAACTCTGGTCGGCCGGGCAATGAAATATCTCGATGTCCTGCACATACGGAAAGAGGGAGCCGCTGGTGATAGTTGCCGGGTCCGCATCCAGGAAGGCGTTGCCCGTCACCCAGCATCCCGGCGGACTACGGTGGATGCCGTCAATGTAGCTTCCAAGATTCAGCGCCAGTTGGTCATCGGCGTCAGAGGCATAAAGCTCCCAGCCCAAGCCAAGTTGTCTTTGATTGTTGAGACAAGTGGTTCTGTGGGCGCGCTCTTTTGCCGCGGACAAGGCGGGCACCAGCAATGCGGCCAGGATGGCAATAACGGCCATCACCACCAGCAGCTCAATCAAGCTGAACGCGCTGGATTTGCGTTTCACCATGGTTAAGACAACTTAGTTCCAAGTTTGTTCTAGATTAAAAAGGCTGTTTCAGACCTGCAAGGCTGAAAGGGCCTCCAAACCGGACCTCGGTGGGTCTGCGCGGCGAAAGGCAACCAATTCGAGGAATGAAAGTCGTGAGCCTGCCGCATTTGAATGGAAATGGCAATCGAAACAAAACCCAAGCATCACAGGATGCCGGCAACGAGACAGGAGCGACGCTCGTCCTGCACCTGGCAAGCTGTGAAATGATTCGCGTCCCTTCGCGCAATTCGTGGATAAATTTCTGCGTCTTTTGCGCCTCTTTGCGGCGCCATTTCATTTGGCCGTCGCTTTCAGCGCCTTCCAAGCATCATTCCATTTGCACAGCACGCGGACGAAGACTTTGTCCAGCCAGCGATTGAACACGCCCACAAACGAGTAGCCAAGGCGAACGGCAAGCCAAGCTTTGGCCGACAAGGAAGGGCAAGGTGAGATCAATTTGTGTGAATTCGTGAAATTCGCGTAAAAAAACCTCTGCTCCATGCCAAGCTTGTGTTCTTTCGCGCATTCTGAATAATTGACGTTCAAGCCTGACCGGCTCCCATTGAAGGCTCGAAAAACAGCGAATGCGCGAACTCAAGACCAACGTTATTATTCAAAACGCCGATTTGGAGTACGACCCGGCGATGTATTGCATATTGCTGGCGCCAACAGACAATTTTTTGTCGCGCTGAAAAAACATGCCGCAACCCAACCGCCAAAACGCAACTCTGCCCGACAAGCCGCGCCCGGAATGGACTGTGATTCTGGTAACAGTCTTGACTGGCGTGACGGCGATCTGGCTCGTGTGGCCCCAGGTTTTTCCCGGACCGGACCAAGCTGATGAACCGACGTTGCCGAACCTGAACAGGCGCGCGACAGAGCTGGAGCAAATAACCAACCTGGTCCAACGTGACTCTTATTGCATCCCCTTGTCCGCCTACGGACGGGCGTTGGATCGCGCCCTGGCGCCGGACGCCCGTGTGTTTTTTTCCGGCATGATTGGAGAAACGAACGGCTCGAAGTTGGGCTATTACTATTTTTTGAGAAACTATCTTTTCCCGCGCGAAGTTGAGGTGTCATTGGGCGACCATGCCGTTTTCCATGAATGGGGGTTTGCAGGAACCCCTTGCGACTCACCCGCGGAACTCCAAACCAACGGCTTCGATTTGCTCGTGAGATATGGACCCAACGGGTTTAGCTTGACTCCACTCACGCAGAAAGGGGTGCCGAAATGAAAGAACTCCTCGCCTTCCTTTTGCCGCCGGCCGTGGCTCTCACAGGAATGCGTGTCAATCACCTGCTGTTCGGCAAGGAATTTGAGTCCCGGTTTGGCGGCGGCTTGAAATTTACCCTCGGACTGGCTGTCGGGATGCTGGTCGTTTCACAAGCCGTGTTGCTGGGAGTGCTGGCGGGAGTCAACCTGGCCGGCCGGCTTGCCTGGCTGGCGCTGATTTTGGGCGTCATGGAAGCCATCTTGCTGCTGCCGAAAGCGGCCAAAGGGCTGAAACAAATCAAATTTCAACCCGGTCATTTGTGGCTGTTGTTGCTGCTGCCGGTAATTTATTCGTGGTGGGTTTTCGGCAGGCTCTCCACGCTGGAAGGAACGCTCGAATTTGACGCCAATACCTTTTGGGTTTTCAAGGCAAAGGTTTTTTATCTGGAACAGGGCAAAAATCTCCTGAACGTCCTGCACCAATCCAACCTCGCCTATGCACATCTGGATTATCCGACGCTCGTGCCGTGCCTCTACACGCTCGGCTACGGCGCGGTCGGCGGCGTGGACGAATTCATCAACAAAGTCTGGCCGTTTTGGATGGTAGTGGCGTTGTGCTGGGGAATTCTCTCACTGGGGAAAGTTTGGAAACACCCACATCCGCTGCCTATCGTCACAGTCGTCGTTTTCTGCTTTTTACCCGCCAGTTTGCAATATATACGTTGGGAAGGAGGCACCATGCCAACGGTCTTCTACACCAGTTTGGCTACTTTGCTAATCGTTCACGCTCTATTATTAAGCGATCTTTTCGCTCTCGCGTTATCTGTTCTCGTGCTGACTGGCTGTGCCATGACCAAACTTGAAGGTGTTGTATATGCCGGACTGTGGTTCTGCGCCCTATTCCCGGTCTGTTGGCGTCGCGGTTGGATGAAAAATATTCTACTTTGGAAGGCTGCGCTGGCTGCCATCGTCTGCATGTTGCCATTTATTTTGCTTCGACTGACCAAACCCATCACCCACCCTGACGATGCCTGGTTGCATGTGGGATTGACGTCGCCCGAATCCGCGTTGAAAAATTTTCCACAGGTCTGGTTCCTGAATATTTTCAGTTATTTTTTCAACCAGGATTTCTTCAATTGGACGGCCGCCGGCAATGGAGGATTACGGTGGTCGGGCCACTGGGTTGGGCTGGGAGGGCTGGTAAATCAACAATTCAGCGTTCTCCCCTGGCTGCTTATACTCGTGTTGTGCCTTTCCTTATGGAAAAAAAATCGCCGAACGATAATTCTCGCGTTGGCAGTGGTAACCATGGCCACACCGACAATCCTGGCTTTTATAATGGGCTGCCTTCCGCATTTACAGGGTGATGTCGCTCAAGTGATCGCAAACGTCCCCACGGCGGCACGCATTTACTACCCCTTTTTTATCGCCTGGTTTTTGGGATTGATGCTGACCTGGTTCATTGGTTACCCGCCTCCCCCGGTTTCACGCCAAAATATTAAAACCAAGCATCACGGAAACCCTTCCTCAAAAATTGTTTGATCAACGGCTTCTATGATTTTTGCTCGTGGTATTCTTGCTCTGCGTTCACAGACCACACGGCCGACTTGTCCAGGCTCCCGGAAAGAATCAAATCCACTGTGGTCATGGCGGTCAACATTGAATGATCTTGATTATTATATCGGTGCATCCCATTTCTCCCCATCAG
This sequence comes from uncultured Verrucomicrobiae bacterium, assembly GCA_963842445.1. Classification (GTDB taxonomy): domain Bacteria; phylum Verrucomicrobiota; class Verrucomicrobiia; order Limisphaerales; family UBA11358; genus UBA11358. The sequence goes on from CAWJHF010000001.1 coordinate 364,568, forward strand.
AAAAAGATTACCGAAGCCATCCAAGTATGTGCGAATTTCATTAAACCGGCTATACGTGCCAAGGTAAGCCGGGTAGGTTTTCTCCATCCGGATGACTGTGGCATCGAGCACGTCACCTTGGTCAATGAATCCCATGCGTTGCAACTCCGCTGTCGCAAGTTGAATCATTTCCGGATCAGCTTTGCGCCACAAGGAATCTGATTGGTTGCAGAAATACTCCAATCCGACCCAGATATTGGAAGAGTTTTGCACCATATAAGGGCTCCAGTTATTGAAAATCTGGATTCTTCCAACCTGGACATCCGGTTCCTGCACATAAATCCAACAATCCGGGATAGCATGGCGTCCCTTGCCTTGGTTGCCGGGTGGCTTGAATTTTTTAAGGAGGAGGCCCACAGTGATAAAATCCCGGTAAATCAAACCTTGGCTTACTTCCAACACATTGGATGGTTTTTCGCAATCCAACGCGACAACCAGTTCTTTTACTGGCATGGATGACAACAAAAATTCTCCGTAATAAACCTTGGATTGTCCTGTGAGTTCGTCAATGGCTTCAACCCCCACGATTTCGTTGTTTTTGGTTAAGATGCGCCGCACCTCGTGGCACTCAAGAATTTCTCCGCCCTTGTCCCGAATTTGACGCGCAACTTCCTCCCACATCTGTCCCGGACCAAACTTAGGATAAAGAAACCGCTCGATGAGAGAAGTTTCCGTGTGCTTTTGCTTGATATCAACCGAGCTTCGCCTGAAAAACCTGCTCACGGCGTGAAGCAGGGTCTTGGCAATGGAAAGTCCTTTTACGCGTTGAGCCCCCCACTCGGCACCGATGTCTTTGCAAGGAACCCCCCAAACTTTTTCCGTATAGGATTGGAAAAAGGTTCGATATAATTCCCGACCGAACCGGTTGATGAAAAATTGCTCAAGATTCGTTTCCGGCCTGATTGGGAACAACCAACTCCAGCAGTAGCTGGCACCAATACGAATCATCCTGACCATTCCCAAATTAATGACTGTCTTCCAGTTAAGGCTGACTGGATAGTCAAAAAACTTGCGCAGGTAGAAGATGCGTGAAATCCGTTTGCGGACCAGCATGACCAAATCAAATCGGTTAGGATCCCGCAGGGAATCGTCTGCTCCAGCAGCCAGAGTCCGGCTGGCACTTTGATACGAGATGGCAACCTGTGCTGGAATCCCGCTCTGAAGCGGCATGAAACGGAGCCACCAATTCATAACCCGGTCTGACTTGGAAAAGAACCGGTGTCCCCCAACGTCAATCCGGTTTCCCTTGTAATTATATGTCCTTGAAATGCCTCCCATGTAATTGCTTTTTTCAAAAACGATCGGGCGAATATTTTCACCGCGCGCCAGAAGTTCGTAGGCGGCGGTCAGGCCAGCGGGTCCGCCGCCGACGATAAGGGCTGTTCGTTGTTTAGGTTTCAAGAGCAGCATAACAAACACTTTTGGCCGAGAAATTCAAAGCAAAATGTTATTGCCAGCGCAAATTCTTTGGTGACGAGGCAGGGCAAGTGGCAACGCACCCGTTTCTCACCATCCTCATTCAAAATCCTTGACGGTGGAGCGTTGGCAGATATATTCCTTGCTTTGGAATGAAAAATGACCGCGAGGAACGGTTTTCCGGGTTTCGCACAGGAACAAGAAACGTATATTTTCCCAGCATTGACCCTCCCGCAGCAGTGAAAAGAAATTTTCACGAGGGTGGGCCATGCCTGTGCCACCAACCCATTCTCTCCGCGGCTTCTTCTAAAACAGAAGAATGAAATGGCTGGCGCACAAAAATTCGACGTGGTGGTAATCGGCGCGGGGCCTGCTGGCCTTGCTGCCGGATATGAACTGGTAAAAGCCAACCGGCGAGTACTGATTTTCGAAAAGGACCGCTCTCCTGGTGGCATCAGCAAGACCATAAAGTACAAAGATTATTACTTCGATCTAGGCGGGCACCGCTTTTTTACCAAGTCCGATTTGGTCAACGCGCTTTGGAACGAAGTGCTGCCCAAGGAAGACTTCCTCACCGTGTCCAGGCTGAGCCGCATTTTTTACCGCAACCGGTTCTTCAATTACCCGCTCACGCCAATCAACGCGCTCGTGAATCTTGGACCCAAAGACACCGCTATGGCCATGATCAGTTATATTGGCGGCAAACTCCATCCCATCGAGCCGGAAGACAGTTTCGCTGCCTGGGTATCCAACCACTTCGGCCGGTTTCTTTTCAACATCTTCTTCAAGACGTACACCGAGAAGGTGTGGGGTATTCCCTGCGACCAAATCTCGGCGGAATGGGCTGCCCAACGCATCAAGAAACTCTCTCTCTTCACGGCCGTTCTGAATGCCTTCTTTCCCAGACTCAGCAAGCAATCCGTTACGACGCTCATCAACAGTTTTCAATATCCAAAATACGGACCGGGCATGATGTACAGTGCCATGACCGAGAAGATCCGCCAGCAAGGGGGAACTGTATTATTGAGCACTGAGGCAAAGGAAATCAGCATAGCCGGCGGCAAAGTAACTTCGGTAACTGTCTCCGATGGAACCTTTTATCCATGCGACCATGTCATCTCCACCATGCCCATCACTGAATTGGTGAAGGTGATCAACCCGCGGCCACCGTCCGAGGTGCTCGATGCCGCCTCGGAACTCTGTTATCGCAGTTTCATAGTAGTTTCGCTGGTAGTGGACCAAAAGGAGACCTTTCCCGATAACTGGATATATATTCATTCCCCGGACGTCAAAATGGGACGCATCCAGAACTTTAAGAACTGGAGCCGGTTCATGGTACCGGACGAGAACAAGACCATCCTTGGCATCGAATATTTTTGCGACGAGGGAGACCAATTCTGGACAAAAAGCGACCCGTATCTGATAAAGTTTGCCGAAGCCGAGCTCCAGAAAATCAAGCTCATTGACGCTAAGGCCAGGGTAATTGATGCGGCCGTGGTGCGTGTGCCCAAGGCGTATCCGGTGTATTCGCCGATGTATCCGCTCAACCTCCGGTTCATCAGAAGCTATTTGCAGAACGTCCCGAATCTTCAGGTGGCGGGGCGGGCAAGCATGTACAAATATAATAACATGGATCACTCGATCCTGACCGGCGTGCTGGCCGCCAGAAACACCATGGGCGGGCATGAGGACGTCTGGTCCATCAATACCGAAGAGGAATACCATGAGGAATCAAAATCCTAAAGAAAGGGAGCCATGAGCCAAGGGCTGCTGGTAACAGGCTGTGAAGGGTTCGTGGGCAGCCGGACTGTCCTGCATTTCAAGGACAAAGGCTGGGCAGTGACCGGGATCGATCTGGCCATTCGCCGGGAAGTTCCAGGAGTGACCAAGATCCCGCTCGACCTGCGCGACGCGCAAGCACTCCGGTCCCTTGAAGGTGCGGATTTTGAATACGTGATCCACACCGCGGCGGACCAGACATCCAAAGCCATTATGGCCAACAACGCGGCGACCGATGGAAATCTCATCGCCTGCCTTTCCCGGAAGCGGAACATCAAGGGCGTCATCTTTATGAGCAGCTCGCTGGTTTCGACATCGGCGGACATCCAATACACTCGTTCAAAAATTCTCACCGAAAACCGCCTGTACGATTCGGGCCTTCCTTATGTCGTCCTCCGGCCGGACATGATTTATTGCCGCAATGAGAAGAAGATGACCGAATATGCCGGCATGATCCAAAAAGGGTTTGCCGTGGTCGTGGGCAGCGGAACATACTTGCGCAGTCCCACACATCTCGATGACATGCTGGCCATCTTTGAGCTTGTTTTGAATGGCAATCGCTTCACCAACAAGGTTTACGAAGTGGGGTCACCAGAGCCTTTGTTGATGGATGACATTGTGAAGACACTCGCCCGTGTCCTGGGCAGGAAGGTACGGCTGATCCACCTGCCCCTGAGCGTCGCAAAACTCATCTTCTCGCTCAAGGGGGGGCTCGATGTTGAACAACTTGCCACCATGGAGTTGGACCGCGTTTCGGAGCTTCAACGCTTGAGACAGGATTTTGCTTACACGCCTCAGACATTCGCCCGGGGCGTGGAGTCATTCAAAAAGGCATAACTTATGAGCACGGCAGCTATTCTTGGTTGCAGCAGCTTTCTGGGTTCGCACCTGACAGGGTACCTTGCCGGCAAGGGCATTTCCGTCACCGGCACCTATCTCTCCTGCAAGCCAGAGGAGCCGGGCCTCCGCGTCGAGCGATGCAACCTCCTTTCCAAGGCGGATCTGTTCAGCTTGGGCAGGTTCGATTGCGTCATCCATTACGCTTCCTTGGTCGTGGGTGCGAACAAGCGGCAAAACAACCTCGACATGACGCACAACGCTGTTGAATACAGCAACAGAACGGGCGCGCGCTATATTTACATTTCCAGCTCCCAGGTCAACTTTGACACCAACTCGGACTACAAAAAATCCAAAGTGGAGAGCGAAGAGTACATAATCGCACATTCACAAGACTATATTATCATCCGGCCCGCTGCCCCATACGGCAAGCGTCTTTCCTTTAGGTACACCCGCAAACAGCCCATGCACGTGCTGGTTGACTTTGTAAAAAAGCTTCCTGCCGTGCCCGTCATGGGAAACGGGAAGTATCTCCGGCAGCCTGTGCATGTGGACAACCTGAACGAACTGGTGTTCCGATGCCTGCAAAGCTCCGCGGTGCAGAACAAGGTTTTTGAAATCGGCGGCCCTGAACAACTGGCCTTCGACCGCATTGTGGACTGTATCGCGGAGCGTTACCAGAAACGAGTGTTCAAGGTGCATTTGCCGCTTTTTGTCTTCCTTTTAGCGGCCAATGTGGTGAAGTTTATAGACAAGGAAAATACGAAAGCGGTGACCTGCAACGAAAAAGCCGACAACTCCTCGTGGCAGGCGTTCTTTGATATCCCGCTGATTCCCTTCGAACGTGGATGTCACGATTTATAGTGGGCGCAAAGCGTCTGACCAAGACACTCTGATCAACGCAACCAATCACTAAGCCAAATCATTCCTGAGCCGGCTTGACAACGGTTGCTGCCAGCCATCTCGGCGGTGTGATTCCATGCAAAATGGCAGAAATCGCCCGCCTTTGCAACCCGTTGATACTGCCAACCCTCCTGCGACGTTCTCGCAAACCCTTTCCACCCCAACAGCGATGACTTGCCTTTTACGGTTTTTCCCATAAACTAGGGGTATGAAGAACGAAGTGATGCCCGTTCAAATTCGCGGCATTTTGCCCGCCCCCAGCGGGTGCGCGCTGTTCATCGGCAACGACCAGAAAGTTTTCGTCATCAATGTCGAGCCGCAAATGGGCGCCATCATCGGCATGTTTCTCCGCCAGACGCCCAAGGAACGCCCGCTCACCCACGACCTCATCAACCGCATTTTCCAAGGCTTCGGCATCAGCGTCGAACGGGTCGTCATCACGGACCTGAAGAATTCAACCTATTTCGCCCGGCTGATTTTGCAGCAGCAAAATGAAGTCGCCCGCAAAATCGTCGAGCTTGACGCGCGTCCCAGCGATTGCCTCGCCATTGCTGCAGCGCAGAAAAAACCGATCTTCGTCACCAGCGCGCTTTTCGAACAAGTCGAGGACATGAGCGAAGTGCTCAACCGGATCAACGAAACCGGCAACGAGGCCGAATAAAATGCCAGCGGCCAGGACCCCACCGCTTGTCCTGATTTGCGGCGAAGACGAATTCGCCGTCAAGCGGCGCGCCAAACAACTCTACCAGCAATGGTGCGATGAACTGGGCGGCATGGATCACGAAACCATTGAGGCCTCCGTTTCCAACAGCGGCGAGGCGCTCGCTGTGATTGCCCGCCTGCGTGAAGCCCTCCAAACGCTGCCGTTTTTCGGCTCCGGCAAGGTCATCTGGCTGCAAGATTGTAATTTTCTCGGCGACGAACGCCCCGCCGCCGCCCAGGCCGTCACCGAAATCCTCGTTGAACTGGCGGAAGAGTTGAAAAACTTTTCATGGCAGGGTGTGCGGCTGCTCATCAGCGCGGGCAAGGTGGACAAGCGCAAAACCTTTTTCAAAACGCTGGACAAAATCGGCCCGGTCGAAAATTTCTCCGGCTGGTCGGCGGACGACAAGGACTGGGCGAACCGCGCGGAAATCGAGGCCCGCTCGGCTATCCACGCGCGGCAAAAGGAGATTGCCGAAGAGGCGCTGGCCGATCTGGTCAATCGCATCGGCCCCAACCCGCGCCTGCTCGACAGCGAAATTGAGAAGCTGTGCCTGTTCGTCGGCAACCGGAAACAAATTGAAACCGGTGACGTCGCCGCAGTCTGCACGCGGAACAGGACGGCGCGCGCCTTTGCGCTCGGCGACGCTCTGGGCGACCGCGATTTGCCACGTTTGCTGCGGCGGCTGGACGAGGAGCTTTGGGAATTGAAATTCAACTCGCAAAAATCTGAAATCGGCCTGCTTTACGGCTTGATTTCAAAAATCCGCGCGATGTTGCTGTTGAAGGAAATGCTGCGCGAGGACTGGATCAAACCGGAGATGGATTACAACCGTTTCAAGGCGCAACTGGAACGTGTGCCGCCGGAAAAATTGCCGGCGGACAAGCGGTTCAATCCGCTGGCGCTAAATCCGTATGTGCTTTACAAAGCGCTGCCGCATGCCAAAAACTACAACCGGAACGAATTGGTCCGCGCCATGGATTTGCTGCTGCGCTGCAACCAGCGGCTGGTGTCCAGCGGACTGGATGAGGCGCTGGTGCTGCAACAGGCGCTGGTACAAATTGTCGCGCCGCAGGCGGCTGCGGCCTGAATGCGTTAAAAAATCTCAAAAATGTCAACGCCACCGGGAAAGTTGTCTGTGCTGGTATGCAGTAATTTCGCCTGTGTGAAAATCGCCGGACGCGCCAATTACGTTTCCAGCCCCGATTTTAAAACGCTGTTGAATGAGCTGACCGCGAAAGGCTACCGGCGTTTCATCATTGATCTGTCGGAATGCGTGCTCATGGACAGCACGTTTCTGGGCGTGCTGGCCGGATTTGGGTTGAAAATGCGACCGGTCAACTCCGACCAGCAGGGAATTGAACTGTTCAATGCCAACGCGCGCGTCGCCGAGTTGCTGGAAAATCTGGGGGTGGCGAGCCTTTTCAAAATGATGGCCGGCGCATTGCAGTTGCCCAATGATCTCAAAACCAGCACGCCGGAGCCGGCCAACCCGACGCATGAGGAAATCACCCGCACCTGCCTCGAAGCGCACCAAACCCTCATGACCATGAACCCGGAAAACGCCGCGCGGTTCAAGGACGTGGCACAGTTTCTCGCGGAGGATGTGAAGGCCCTGGAAAAGAGCAAATGAATTTGCAATGTTCTATTTGCAATATAAGCGTCGTTCGCCAATCACCATAGCTTGCGTAAATAGAATATTGAGATCTTGTAAAACCGGCGCAGCGGCCACCCGGTAGAAAACCGCATCTTCAATCTCCTGAAAAATGCCGCGGTTGGCCAACCACAACTGCGTTGAATCGAAAATTGTGGCTTTAAACCGGCGCCGGCGCGGGTGCGCCGAGTCCGGGCAACTTGGGCGGCGCCGGTTTGGGCGGCGTTTCCGGCAACGGCGTGCCGGCCGGCGCACCCAGCATTGGTCCGACCTGAGTGGGTGTCCTGGGCGGTGGCGTGAATTTGCCCGTGCGGACAATCTCCTCGACCTGCGTGCCATCAAGAGTTTCGAATTCGAGCAGACCGTGGGCGATGATTTCAAGTTTGTCGCGGTTGGCTACGATCAGTTCCTTCGCCGTTTTATTTGCCTCGTCGATGATGCGTTTGACCTCGGCGTCAATGTCCTGCGCCGTCTGCTCGCTGTAATCCTTCGTGCGCATGAAGTCGCGTCCGAGAAAAACGTATTCCTGGCTGTCGCCGTAAAGCACGTTGCCGAGCTTCTCGCTCATGCCCCAGTGCATGACCATCGCACGGGCCAGTTGCGTGGCCTGTTGAATATCCATCGCCGCGCCGCTGGAAATGTCGTCAGTCACGTATTCCTCCGCGATGCGTCCGGCCATCGCCAGGACAATGCTGTCAATCGCCTGCTTTTTCCGCATGTTCAGCATGTCCTCCTTGGGCAGCGACATCGTGACGCCGAGCGCCCGACCGCGTGGGATGATCGTGACCTTGTGCAACGGATGCACGTGTGTGAGCAGCACGTTGACCAGCGCGTGGCCGGCCTCGTGCCATGCCGTGGCGCGCTTCTCTTCGTCGGACATCGCCATGCTGCGGCGCTCGCGTCCCCAGCGAACCTTGTCGCGCGCCTCTTCCAGTTCCGGCATGCCGACGGCTTTTTTGTTCAAACGCGCGGCGAGCAACGCGGCCTCATTCAGCAAATTCGCCAGTTCTGCGCCGGAATACCCCGGCGTGCCGCGTGCGATGATGGACAAATCCGCCTCCGGCGCGAGCTTCACGTTTTTGGCGTGAACCTTCAAAATTCCTTCGCGCCCGCGCACGTCCGGCAAATTGACGACCACCTGCCGGTCAAAACGTCCGGGCCGCATCAACGCCGGATCCAGCACGTCATGGCGGTTGGTTGCGGCAATGATGATGATGCCTTCCTGAGTGTCGAAGCCGTCCATTTCGACGAGCAGCGCATTGAGCGTCTGCTCGCGTTCGTCGTTGCCGCCGCCGAGTCCGTGACCGCGCGAACGGCCGACCGCGTCAATTTCATCAATGAAAACCAGGCACGGCGTGTTGCGGCGCGCCTGCTCGAACATGTCGCGCACGCGGCTGGCGCCGACGCCGACGAACATTTCCACGAAATCCGAGCCGCTGATACTGAAAAACGACGCGTCCGCCTCGCCCGCAATGGCCTTGGCCAAAAGCGTTTTGCCCGTGCCGGGCGGCCCGACCATCAGCACGCCCTTCGGAATGCGCCCGCCGAGCCGCTGGAATTTTTTGGGGTCCTTCAAAAATTCGACGAGCTCAGAAACTTCCTCAATGGCCTCGTCAATGCCCGCCACGTCCTTGAAGGTCGTCTTGTTGCGGTCTTTGGCGAGCATCCGCGCCTTGCTCCGGCCAAAACTCAGCGCTCCTTTGCCGGCGATTTTGATCTGGCGGATGAAGAAAAACCAAAACAGCAGGCCGATACCCACAAAAAACAATAACTGATAGCCGATGGACCAAAGCATCGCATTCGGCGCGCCGGCCTCGATTCTGTCCGAGACCAGCAGTTGATCCAGCATCTTTTGCGTGAGCATGGCGTTCGGCGAGCTGAACGGCACTTCCACCCGCTTGCCATCCTTGTCCGTCTTGTAATATTTGCCGCTGATGGGTGTAAGTGGTGAGGACTGCGAATTGAAGTTGATGGTTGCGTGCGCAATCTGGTTCGAGTTGAATTTCTGCAAAAACTCGGATTGCGACAACGCTTCGCCCGGCTCGGACATGTGGGATCTTAACATCACCAAAGCCATCAGGCCTCCAAGGATGGCAATCCACAGGATCCACGTGGACATCGGGACTTTGAAACCGCCGGGCGGCTTCTTCTGCCCGCGATCGCCGCCGTTCCTTTGATTTGAGTTGTCGTCGAACATTTTCGCATGTCAAACTAACACGCCGTTCCGCCTTCCGCAATGCGCTAATTTGGCCTATATTTCAGCCAATGCGCATCGGTTCGCTGACACTCGCATCCAACCTGTTTCTCTCGCCGATGGCGGGTTACACCAACCTGCCCTTCCGCCTCATCGTGCGCGAAATCGGCGGCGGCGGCCTTTGCACCACCAACCTGGTCAACGCCCGCTCGTTGCTGGAAAAGAACAAAAAGGCGTTCAAGCTCATCGAAACCCGTCCCGCCGATTCGCCGCTCGCCGTCCAGCTCTTCGGTTCCGTGCCCGAAGAAATGCGCGACGCAGCAGTTTATCTCGAATCCACCGGCATAGCGTCCGTGGATATCAACATGGGTTGTCCCGTGCGCAAGGTTTGCGGAGTCGGCGGCGGCTCAGCCATGATGACCGGGTTAAACAAGACCGCCGCCCTCGTCAAAGGCATCGTCGGCGCCGTGAAAATTCCGGTGACGGCAAAAATGCGGCTCGGCTGGGACGACGAAAACCTGACCGCGCCCGATCTGGCGCGTGCGCTCGAAGACGCCGGTGTCGCCGCGATATTTGTTCATGGCCGCACGCGCGAACAAGGTTTCGGTGGCACAGTGAACTTGGCTGGTATTCGGGCAGTCGTTCAGACCGTGAAAAACATCCCTGTCATCGGCAATGGCAACGTCATCACGCCACAGGCCGCGAAAAAGATGCTTGATGAAACCGGTTGTGCGGGTGTGAGCATCGGGCGCGGCGCGTTTTATGATCCCTGGATTTTCAAACGTACGCTGCATTACCTTCAAAGCTTTCGGAGGGACGAGTTACACGAGTCCCAAAATTTTCAAGGTAGGGACGCACTGCCACGCGTCCAGGCTGACCGGCAGGTCAGCCCTACCGGGAACGGTAAACTTCTTCCCGAACCCCCATTTGCCGAGCGCGTGCGCGTGATGTGCCGGCATCTGGATTTGATGATTGAAGTTTTCGGCGAGGAACTCGGTTGCCGGATGTTCCGCAAAGTCGCGCCGTGGTATTCCAAACGCTTCGGACCATGCCACGAATTCAACAAACACGCCGTGCAAATCTCGACGCGCGCCGAATTCCACGACGTGCTGGAAAATTACATCCACTGGCGGCGGCAATTCCTCGACGAGAGCGGCGAATTGCAGCCGCACTTCCGTCCGCCGCCGATGGTCGCGTCCTTCATGCGTGAATCCGTCTCTGCTCCGCTCCGGCGCGATGAACCTGCTTCAACCCGGCGTGAGCAAATTCCTGTGCCGAAAGGGCCGGTGGAGGTGTGGTGATCGCGTTTATGCCGGCTTGAATGTCGTTTGAAGTTTCTGAATTGCACTTCAACATGCTTGACGACATGCTCAAAGCTGATGGCTTCAATCTACAACCTCAAACCGCGATTTCAGGCGTTGCTTAGGCCGCTCATTTCGAAACTGGCCGCTTGGGGTTGCACACCCAATCTTGTCACATCGGTCGCATTGTTGCTTTCCATCGTTGTTGGCTTGTTGATTTTGTTTGCCGGGGGAATGCCGGATGTTTTGTTGTTGCTACCCGTATGGCTGTTCCTGCGCATGGCGCTGAATGCAATTGACGGTATGATGGCGCGCGAACTCAACCTGAAGTCAGCGTCCGGCGCCGTGTTGAATGAAGTTGGCGATGTCATTTCCGACGTTGCATTGTATTTGCCGCTGGCGTTCGTGCATCCGCCGTCGTTGTGGCCGGTCGTTGCCTTCTCGTTTGGCGCAGTGTTGACTGAATTTTGCGGCGTACTCACCCAAGCGCTCGGCACAACGCGCCACTACGAAGGTCCCATGGGTAAAAGTGACCGGGCATTTTTTGTCGGCGCGCTTGGTTTAATCACGCCCTTCGCTCCTGGTCTGTTCAAATTTTGGCCCTGGTTGTTTGCCGCCGCAGCGGTGCTGACTGCTTTAACCTGCCTGAACCGCTTGCGTCGCGCTCTGGCCGAATTGCACAAATGACAAGTCAACTGAATCCAGTCTGGCAAATGGGTCTAATCGTCCTTGCCGTGCTGGTATTTTCCAGTGTGGTGGCTGGTTTGCTGCGATTCCTTCGTCCGCAGAGTGATTTTTCGGAATTGATCGCGCGAATAAAAGCGTGGTGGATCATGGCGGCGGTGTTCTTTGGTGCCATAGCCGTAAGCAACCGGATTTCGCTCCTCTTTTTCGGGTTCCTCAGTTTCTGGGCCTTGAAGGAATACATCACCCTCCTGAAAACCCGCCCTGCCGATCATCGCGCGCTGGTGTGGGCATTTCTGGCGGTGCCGATTCAATACATCTGGGTCGGGATGAACTGGTACGGAATGTTTATCATTTTCATTCCGGTGTATATGTTTTTGTTCCTGCCCATCCGTCTCGTGCTGGCGCGGGAAACCACGGGCTTTGTCGCATCGGCCTCGCAAATTCAATGGGGATTGATGGCCTTCGTCTTCGGTTTGAGTCATCTGGCAATGCTGTTGACGCTCCCGGCGGCAAGTAATTCCTCCGCCAATGGGCGCACGCTGTTGCTGTTTCTCGTGTTTGTTGTCGAAATGAGCGACGTGCTTCAGTTTGTTTGGGGCAAAACCCTGGGCCGCCACAAAATCCTGCCTACGGTCAGCCCGAACAAAACGTGGGAGGGCTTTCTCGGCGGCATTATTACCACTTCGTTGGCGAGTTTGCTGATCCGGTTTTTAACTCCTTTTACACCATGGGAAACGATTGGGGTCGCGCTCTTGCTGACGGTCGCAGGCTTTCTCGGCGGTGCGGTGATGAGTGCGGTCAAGCGCGACTTCGGCGTCAAGGATTTTGGCGGCCTGATTCCCGGCCACGGCGGGATGCTCGATCGCGTGGATTCACTCTGCTACGCCGCGCCGGTGTTCTTTCACTACCTTCACTATTTCCATTACTGAAATGACGGCACGAGACCTGATTCAAATTTCTTTCTTCGCGCTGGTGCTTCGCCCGTTCATGACGCTGTTCATCGGCTTGCGTGTGCGCGGGCGGGAACATTTGCCGAAAAGCGATCCGTTTATCCTTGTCGCGAATCATTCCAGCCACCTTGATACGGTTTCGTTGCTGAATTTGTTTCCGCTCGAGCGGCTGCCACGGCTGCGCCCGGTGGCGGCGGCGGATTATTTCGGGCGGAACCGGCTTGTTTCCACCTTGAGCAGAACCTGCTTCAACATCCTGCCGATAACCCGCAAAGGCATCACCCCGGACACCAATCCGCTGCCGCAAATGGAGGCGATATTGCGCACGGGACAATCATTGATCATTTTTCCGGAAGGCACGCGCGGCTCAGGTGAGGACATCGCGCGCTTCCATTCGGGGACGGCCCATTTGATTGAAAGATGCCCGGACGTGCCGGTGGTTCCGGCCTACCTCGTGAACATGGGGCGCAGTCTGCCAAAGGGTGAGTGGATTCCCGTGCCATTTTTTTGCGAAGTTCGCCTGGGTGAACCGCAAATCCTTCGCGGCAATTGCCGTGAAATCACGGCGGCGCTTGAGGCCGCCGTGCGCCAATTGCGCGAAGCTCCATGAGCAACCGGCAACATCTGCTGGATCGTTTTATTCACGGCAAAACCGCGCTATTCGTCGCTTTCGTTTGGGGGCTTGCTGAAGCGACGTTGTTTTTTATTGTGCCGGATGTTTTACTGACGATGATTGGTTGTCGCTCGCTCCGCGCCGGATTGAAAGCCGGCTGCGCGGCAATTTTGGGGGCGCTGTTGGGCGGCTACATCATGTACGCCGCGGGCGGCAACGCACCGGAACCTGCACGTGCCCGGTTGATTCATGTGCCGGGGATCCACCCGCAACTCGTCGAACTCGTCCAAACGCAATTGTCTGAACGCGGTTTTATTGCGGTATTGTTCGGTCCGGCTCGTGGCATCCCCTACAAAATCTACGCCGTCGAATGGGGGGCTCGCAACGGAAATCTTCCCGGATTCCTGCTCATCTCCATTCCCGGTCGCGGCATCCGGTTTCTGTTGAGTGCGTTGCTGGCCGCCGCTGTCGCCCGGTTAATTACGCCGTGCACGCAGCACCGCGCGTCAGTGGAAATAACCGTTTGGGCACTGTTTTGGATCGGATTTTACACGTTTTATTTCCATCGCTTGGGCTGGTGAAGCGACAGGCAAGCTGCCTGCTGGTGCAAAACCAGTTGAAAATCGAATTGCGCAAATCTTCGCCGTCGTTTTATTGACAAACGGACGGGTTGTGACGATGCTGTACACCCTTAATTTGTTGCCTCGGTAGCTCAATTGGTAGAGCAGTTGACTCTTAATCAATTGGTTCCAGGTTCGAGTCCTGGCCGGGGTACCAATAAAATCAGGGTGTTTGTGAATTCCAGCCGGTGAGTAATTCAGCCGAGTAGAACCAATCGTAGAACCATGCCCGTTTTTCAGGACGCCCACCCACCCGGCTTGGCACGATGATTCTGCGCGGCGAACGCAAGCTTTCGACAAGCTGTTTCCCGTTGCATCTTTAACGCCGCGTTTTTTTGGACGGTTTTACATTTCGACACGCCCCCAAATCCGCCTTCACCATAGCCTTTGCACGCCTGCGCCCTTGCACATGATTTTTCCCGCCTGAAAGGGCTTGAATTGTAAAAGAGTAATCATTCGCTGCAACGTGGTTCGTTGCGCGTCAAGTAGTTAAGTCGCGCGTGTTACCTTTGCGGGGAAGGGTAGCAGTCCGACGCGCGCGAACCATTCACGCGAGCGCGAAGCCGGGTAGGAGCGGGGTTTCGATTTGCGCGCGCGGGCGATAATCAAGTCCCCTTTCTCAACTTTCCACGATTTGCTGGGGGTTTTGATATTCAAAGACGGTTGGCCGCAATTGGTGGCAATCAAAACCGACGAAACGACAAAGGGTTACGGCGCTACTTATTCCGCTACTGATTCAGAGGTAATAGTGGGAGTGGTGTTCTGGTGGCTGGCGGGCCGCTAGTAGTGGGGCGGCTCGCCGTTTTTGAGGCTGGAATGGAGTTGAACCGGCAGAAGCAGTCATAAAAACACGAAATGAAAATTGTGATCAAGTTAGTGCCGGGGTTAGTGCCAGGGCCTTGTCGTTTTATCAGCCGGCGGCGATTGAACGTTCCGTCCTACGTGAAGGCGGAGCAAAAGTTCCTGAACTGGCTGTTCCCGGAGGGACTGCCGGAGCCGGTGAAAAATCCGCCGCCGAAACCAAACAGACCGCCAAGACCGCTGCGGAGACCTCCTTTCGGGCGGCGTTGGAACGATCCCATCGAGGCGTTGTTTTCGGCGATAAATGACCCGCCGCCGAAACCTCCTTTCCCTTACGGGCGGTGTTGGCGCAACCAGCGGGAGCCACAGTGGAACCGGGCGCAAATGTCAGGACAGAAGGCGAAATCGCAGTGGCGGCGATTGAACGATCCGTCCTTCCTCAAGGACGAGCAGAAGGCGCTGAACATGCTGTTCCCAGAGGGAGTCCCGCAGCCGGACCAGCCACCGCCGCCGCGCCTAGTGGAGAATCCGACTACGCTAAATAGTCCGCCCGATGGAACACCCGGCACGCGGTCGAGTCAACGCGATTTTGGCCAAGCGATGACCTCCGGCCGCTGTCTGTTTTCGATTGCCTAAAATCCACAGCGGCTTACGATGCCAGCCAATCTGCATGGCAAAACGAAACGACACGACGACGAAAAAAAAGCCCATCGAGCAATACGACCACAAGGGCAAGAAGCGCATCAATAACCCGCCCGTCGGCCTCGTGGACGCCAAGACCGACGCCGTTGAGGGGAAGAAAACTTACGCTTACGATCCGCACCTTGACCCGTCGCTGGTTTGGGCGGGTAAAGCCGAGCGCACCAGCTTTGAGATTCCCACCGTCTCGCTGCACGTTCACGAGCGTATTGACCCGCGCGCCATAATCGAAGCCGTGCGGAAGAAGAACGGCAAAGATTACGCGCAACTTTCCCTGTTCGGTTCAAAGACGGAAAACCCGCCGTTGCGCGAGGCGATTGAGTTTTACAAGCACGCGCACAACTGGAGCAACCGCTTCATCGCGGGCGACAGTTTACTGGTGATGAACTCGCTGCTGGAAAAGGAAGGCATGGCCGGGCAGGTGCAGATGATTTATTTCGACCCGCCCTACGGCATCAAATACGGCTCGAACTTTCAGCCGTTCGTCAACAAGCGCGACGTGAAGGACGGCAAGGATGAAGACCTGACTGCCGAACCGGAAATGGTGAAAGCCTTCCGCGACACTTGGGAACTGGGCCTGCACTCCTACTTGAGCTACCTACGCGACCGCTTGCTGCTTGCCCGCGAACTCTTGCACGAATTCGGCTCAGTCTTCGTGCAAATCTCGGATGAGAACGTGCATCACGTGCGGGAAATCTGCGACGAAATCTTCGGTCCAAAGAATTTTGTGACGCAGATTCCGTTCTACAAGACAACAAGCCAAACGAGCGAAAAGCTTCCTCAGACGAAGGATTACTTGATTTGGTATGCAAGAGACTCTCTGAAAACTAAGTATCGCGCTTTGTTCTTGGAAAAGACAGTCGAGGCTGCGACGAGAACTGGCTACGACTGGATTGAAGAGCCAAGTGGTGAGCGGCGTCCCGTCACAGTGGACGACCGCAAGCAAATTGAAGAACTCCTGAAGGCTGGCTATCGCCTTTGCTCTCTGGGTGGTTTGACTTCGAGTAGTGGCGGTGAAACCACTCAATTTGAATACACGTTTCGCGGACGGGCATTTCGTCCATCGAAAGGAGGTTGGAAGACGAATCTCGCCGGCATGAAGCAACTTGAAGCCCGAAAGCGACTCGAAATAAAAGGGAACGCCCTTCGTTACGTTCGCTACTTGGACGACTTTCCCGCGTTTGCACTGACAGATATTTGGACGGACGTAGCGTTTGGCGGTTTCGTTAGTAGTGAAAAAGTTTACGTAGTGCAAACGGCAGAGCGGGTCGTGCAGCGTTGCCTCCTGATGACCACCGATCCCGGCGACTTGGTTTTGGACATCACTTGCGGGAGTGGCACGACGGCGTTCGTCGCGGAGCAATGGGGCCGCCGCTGGATGACGTGCGACACATCGCGCGTCGCGCTCACGCTCGCCAAGCAGCGGTTGATGACGGCGGTGTTTGATTACTTTCAACTGGCGCATCCCGACGAAGGCGTGGACAGCGGCCTGCGTTACAATACCGTTCCGCATGTCATGCTCAAGAACATCGCCAACAACGAACCGCCCGAACAGGAAACGCTTTACGACCAGCCGCTCGTGGACACCGGCAAAATGCGCGTGACCGGCCCGTTCACCGTGGAAGCCGTTCCCGCACCTATGGTGAAATCGCCGGGCGAATTGTCCGGCGAAGAAACCGCCGCGCCCATGCCTGCCGATGAATCGGTCGCACGCTCCGCCGCAACCATCCGCCAAGATGAGTGGCGAAGCGAGATGTTGCGCACCGGCATTCGCGGCAAAGGCGGGCAGATGATTCAGTTCTCCCGCGTCGAACCTTTCTCCGGAACGCGCTGGTTGCACGCCGACGCGGAGACCAAGCCGAATGGCCGAACGTCATCCGCATTGACCACGTTTACCGCCCCAAGCTGGAATTGGATTTGAAGAAAGTCGAACCGCTCACGCTGGACGCGACGGACAAAATCGAAAATGCGGAGATGGCCGCAGTCGTGGCCGGCAAACCGAACTTGGCAGTCCTGACGGAGATAGATTTACAGGCGTTGGCAGAGCGATTCAGATTGCAAAAGATTGTTTTTGAAGTCGCGCGGGACATTTACGACCAGATGAAACCGGCTTGGCGGGGCAACAAGGAAAATTTGCTCGCGCAAGTTGTCTGGCTGGTCGAGAAATTCATCACGTCGCCGATGCTCGAAATCAATCCGCCGCTATTTTATCAGGATGAAATGCGACGGCGCGTGATGCTCACCTTGAACATGACGCGGATCGTGCAACACGTTTTCGATCAAATCCAGCAATCCAACACCGAAAAACTTGAGCCGGTGTTTGACAGCAACAAGCCGATCCGCGCAACGGCGGATATGTTGCCGTGGTTCACCGGCAAGCCGGTTGTGCCAGCCAATCGCTCGCATATCAATTTGTGCGTGGCGGATTCGACTTGGGAAGCGCAAGCGGCCTACGAACTTGACCACAATCCGAACGTGGCGGCATGGGCGAAGAACGACCATTTGGGATTCGAGATTGCCTATATTTTCGCGGGAGTCTTTCATAAGTTCCGCCCGGACTTCCTGATTCGGCTCACGACCGGCACAATCTTGGTAGTGGAAACAAAGGGACTGAACACGGCGCAAGATCAGACAAAGCGGCGTTATCTTGACGAGTGGGTGAAGGCGGTCAATGAGCACGGCGGTTTTGGAAAGTGGCGAGCCGGGCTTTGCCTTAATCCATCGGATTTGCCAACGGAAATTCAGAAAGCGGCGGGGCAATAAGTTTATGCCAAAACCCAGCCCGTTTGAACTTGCAAGCATTGCCGCCCTGCTCGCGGCGCGAGATAAAAATTCAGGCGTGTCTTCGGCGGGCGACTACATTCCAGAAGCCGACAGTTTGTTGAAAGCCGCCGCTCTATACCTAAAGCAACTCAACGAAGCAGAGCAGCACAACAAAGAAGGCGGGTCATAAAAGCATGACATGAACCCACCGTTGGTGGCGATATTACCCCAATATTTTTTGGTGTATGCAGTATGACCATCCACAAAGCTGACCATGTTTTTGGCATTGTTAAACAATGCAATTCCTTTTGGTTGCACGCCGCCGGGTTGATAGGGGTGTGGTTCGTGCCATGAATAGGGAAAAAACGCCGGAGATTCAGCCACCAAAACTGTTCTGGCGGGATGTTTAATCGAACTCATGGGCAGACCACCGATGCCAGGCTGTTTGTTTTCATATTTGAAAGGGAGATTAGTCGGCACGGTAACCAAATTCATGCCGTTGAAGGTATAGCTCGAAAAATCAAAGATTGCTTGGTCGTGATGGGGTTTTGATACCAAGCCATCCATCCAATGGTAATAAAAAGTGTCGCTGGGACAGGCGAAGATTTTGTCGTTGCCGGATGAAGTTCCGCGCAAGCCAAGATAATATTTCATCAACTCCTTGTAACCAATCCAAGGTGCGTTGGTTATGCTGGGGTCATTTTTTGTGTTCGGCGTGATGTCTTTGAAGTCTTCAGAATACATGCGCACACCTAGATTGATTTGCCTTAAATTATTCAAGCAAACCATTCGTTTTGTGGCAGCCTTGGTTTTAGTCACAGCCGGCAAAAGCAATGCGAAGAGCAAGGCTATGATTACAATGACAAAAAGCAGTTCGACCAGCGTAAACCCGGTTTTCTTTTGAATCCTGTGTCTCATGCCGATTTCAATAACGCAATGCCGGACGCTCGCGGTCTAACGTCCAGAGCTCAGGCACAGACGCCGAGCGGGTCGTTGAAATGAAAGTATGACGAACGAATTCATAAATCAATCGCAACTGGCAGGGGCAGCGGCTGTTGCCTGCAGCGACTTGTTAGAAAACATGAGGGCAGAGAGCGAGCGCGGTAGCGCTCGTATAACCTCTCTGCCCGTATGATACATAACAACCACGTTTCTACTCCGGCGGTTGCCGCAGTGCAACCGGTAAATCAATTCACTCAACCCCGCACGCTCAAGCTGGCGCTGGATGTGCATCTGGCTTGGCATGTTGTGGCCATGCAATACGACGGCAGCAGTCCCAAGCCGCCCCAGCGCTTTAGTCCCCAAGGTTTGCTGGCGTGGGTGCAAAAACAAATCACCCAAGGCTGGCAGATCGTTTCGTGCTACGAGGCCGGGCCGTTTGGCTATGTATTACACCGGCAACTCACCGCGTTGGGCGTGACCAATTACGTCATCCGTCCCCGCAACTGGGACGACCAGCACAAGCGGGTCAAGACCGACCGGACCGATGCGTTGGCCATGCTCACGGCGTTGGACCGCTTCGTGGCAGGCAATCCTCAGGCGCTGGCCTTGGTCCGCGTGCCCTCCGAGGCAGAGGAGCGGCGGCGCAGCGAAAGCCGCCTCCGCCAGAGTCTCAAGCGGGACTTGAAACTCATCGCCCAGCGCGGACGCGGGCTGGCCTTGCAATATGGCTTCCGCTTAAAGGGCAAATGGTATGGTGCCCGCAACTGGCCCAAGCTCACAGTGCCCGACTGGTTGATCGAACTGTTGCGCCCGTTGCAAACCGCCTGTGTCGCACTGCACGAACAGGTGCGCGAACAAGGTCAGCAGATTGAAGCCCTCTGTTCCGGTCCCACACCCAAAGGTATGGGCCGGTTAAGCCAACAGGTGATTGAACGCGAGGTGGGCGACTGGCACCGGTTCAAGAATCGCCGACAGGTGTCCAGTTACCTTGGCCTGTGTCCGAGCGAAAACAGTTCGGGCCAGAGGCAGCAACAGGGCAGCGTGACCAAGTGCGGCAATCCCCGATTGAGATGGGCGTTGTGCGAGTTGGCGTGGCGATTGTTGAAATTTCAACCCGAGTATCGGCTGTGCCGCAAATGGCGTGCACAGATCATTGATCCCAAGACTACAGGCGGACGCAAGAAACAACTGGTCGTGGCGCTGGCGCGAGGCTTTGGGGTGGATTGGTGGCGTCTGTGCACCGGGCAGACCACACCGGAGAAACTGGGTTTGGTCATGACCAACTCAAACCCTCCAATCGCATGAACCCATGAACTGACTTTACGGAGCGGCGTCGCGCTCGCACACCGCCTTGGGCAGATGCGCGTCTGCCCGCTGGTTAGAATGAGCCGACTCGCTCCGTCCGTTTGGAAACGATCGCATAAGTTTTGTGGTGCTCACCCAAGGGGTGACGCACGGATAGGAGGAGGAGCTTCCCCAAGCGGGGAACGCCTACACGGACGGAGACGCTGACCGATAAACAAAAATCGCTTTTAAGAAAAAAATGAAACCCTTCACTTAACGCTTGACCGTTGAACCCTCATAGGAGGCTGCGTCAATGTTTCCATAACCATCGAACCTCAATGCTGCCATGTGCTCCCGAAATAATGACCGGCGTGAACCAAAACCAAACCTCTGGCCCCAAAGTCCTGCCGCCGTCACGATAAATGCTGCCGTGCTCAAAAAGGATATAGCCAAATCCAATATATCCCGCGTCAGAGTTGCCTGTCCTAAACCACGATGCGCTAAATAATGTGCTGTGCTGTGAACCGAAACTCAACGAGCAAATGTCGCACATCGCCAAAATCACCGAGATATACATGGCGCGAACCAACCACACGAGAATCTTCCGCTTCCAAGACCGTGATGGTGACTTATCACTCATATCGTCAAGCAGCCTAACGCTCCAAAGCTGAGCCACGCCGACCGGCGAGCGGCTCCGCAAACTCGATAACCGTTGTATAACTTAAACCATCCATAAACTCAAGGGGCAGTCGGCGTTGGCTCCAGCGCGGTGTTAGGCGTAGCTTCGCAATCATCTCGCAATATAAAACTCATGCTTGATGTTCATCTCAATATAAACCTGCCTCTTTATTGGCGGAGTGTTCGTGGAATAGAAAGTAAAAAGCCACGCTGGCGGCGTAACAACTGGCGGCACAACATCTGGTATGGTCGCACTGACGCAATGATACTGATTAGTATGCGACCCAAACGCTATCATCGCCTGGCGATATGCGTCGGGCAATGACATCGCTGGCGGCTTTGAGTCGTCGTGAGCCGGCATGACAAGGCTGGCAAACACGGTCGAAGCAAGTGCGACTATACCCAAAAAGACGTATCGTGTTTTCATAAAGTGTCCTGCTACGCCTAACGATCCAAAGCTGAGCCACGCCAACCGGCGAGTGGCTCCGCAATCTCGATAACCGTTGTATAACCCAAATCATCCATAAACTCAAGGGGCAGTCGGCGTTGGCTCCAGCGCGAGGCTGTGTGAAAAGTCGGTCATGATTTGAACAATTACGCCGACGGTTGGTCAGTGACAAGCATGAATCATCGCCCCGGACTGGATCGTTCCCAAACGTTGCTCTTCCCTGAACGACTGGAGGACTACATCGCCGCCGAAAACCCCGTACGCTTCCTCGACGCCTTCGTCGGTTCGCTCGATCTGCACGCGCTGGGCTTCGCCAAAGCCCGCTGCGCCGACACGGGCCGTCCCCCTTACGAACCGGCGGCGCTGCTCAAGCTCTACCTTTACGGTTATCTGCACCGAATCCGTTCCAGCCGGTGGCTGGAGGCCGAATGCCAGCGCAACGTGGAGGTCATCTGGCTGACGGGCAAACAAGCCCCCGACCACAAGACCATCGCCGATTTCCGCAAGGACAACCTCAAACCGTTGCAGGCGGTGGCACGGCAGTTCACCGTGCTGTGCCGGAAACTGGAGTTGTTTGGTGGGCAACTGGTGGGAATCGATGGCACCAAGCTGGCGGCGGTCAACAGCAAGGACGCCCATTTCAATGAAAAGAAACTGCGCGACTTGATCAACCGCGCCGACGCACAGATTGCCGAATATCTCAAGGGACTGGATGCCACTGACGCGGCGGAAAGGGCCAGCCCTGTTTGCAGCCGGGCGGAGTTGGCAGCCAAGATCGCGGCGCTGCAGGAGAAAAAGGACTGGCACGAGGAGTTGCTGGGGCAACTGGACGCAGAGGAGAAACAAATCTCGGTGAGCGACCCGGACGCGCGGCGGCTGCGGGCTGGCGGCGGTGGCAGCGTGGTGGGTTACAATGTGCAAACGGCGGTCGATGCGAAGAACAAGCTGATCGCGGCAGCCAACCTGACCAATGAAGAGACGGATTTGCGGCAGTTATCGGGCATGGCACGGGCGGCCAAGGCGAATCTGCAAGTCGATCAGCTGGAAGTGGTGGCTGACACCGGTTACAGCACGACGGCGGAAGTGGCGGTGTGCGAACAACACGGGATCACGGCGTATGTGCCCAAGGCCGACACCAGCGCCAACACGGCGCAGGGATTATATGGCAAGAGCCGCTTTACTTACGATGCCACCAAGGATGTGTATGCGTGTCCGGCGGGAGCGGAGTTGACTTACCGGTTCAGCACCGATGAAAAAGGACGGCAGGTGCGCTACTACCGGGCCAGCGGGTGCAAGGGCTGCGGGCTCAAGAGACAATGCACGCGCAACAAGGCCAACCGAACGATCACGCGGGAACAGGATGAAGCCGTGATGGAGGCGATGGCGGCGCGGGTCAAGGCCCACCCGGAGAAGCTCAAACTGCGCAAGCAGTTGTGCGAACATCCCTTTGGGACGATCAAGCGGTTTTTCGGCTACACCTACTTCCTGATGAAGGGGCTGGCCAAAGTGCGGGCCGAGTGGAGTCTGATGACACTGGCCTACAATCTCAAGCGGGTGTTCAATCTGGTAAAGCTCGACCAACTGATGGCGGCGGTGGAGGGCAAAGTCCCGCAGGCGGTCTGAAAGGGGCGGGC
Source organism: uncultured Verrucomicrobiae bacterium (assembly GCA_963842445.1). Lineage (GTDB taxonomy): Bacteria > Verrucomicrobiota > Verrucomicrobiia > Limisphaerales > UBA11358 > UBA11358. The sequence continues at coordinate 387,513 of CAWJHF010000001.1, forward strand.
AGACTTCTTTTTGGGCGAGGGGGACGCCCGATCATCCCCGTGGGCTACCATCACGGCTGGAACTTCCAGCCAAAAAAACCGGCGCACGGAATTTCAAATCACCGGGGAAACATTTTCGCATTCATCGCGCCGGAGTTTTCACACAGGCTCGCGCAGTGTTAGACCACGGCTCATAAGTATAAGCTCTCGATGAACACATACAAAACCGCACGATAAACAAACGCATAAACAATGCCAGCCAGACATCCGAGCGCCCCTAAAGCATAAACTGGCCGAATCCGTCCGTGCGCACGTCGGGAAATCGCGCCCGCAACAACTGCGGCACAGAAAAAAAGCAGCGCCCAGAAAATAAAATCCAAAGACAAAAAATAATACCACTGCCATCGGAAGCCATGATAGTCACCGTCTCCATGACTAACCGCAAAAAATGGCACAGGACATCCCCAATACCACTCGAACTTTCGCAAATCAACAAACCATCCGCTTGGCAAGCCGGTGAACACGAGAGCCAACAACGCAGCAGTCAACACTGAACCAATTGGAAGCTTTCTAAGCGCGTCTCGTATTCTGGCCCACGATGCTCGCATAAGCTCGCTGTGGTCTAACGTCCAGAGCTCAGGCACGCGGGACCGACCAGCGTGAACCGCGAAGCGGAACTGGAACCGCCATCCCGCGTTGCCTGCAGCGATTTGTTAGGCCGCTTCATTTGTGTAGCGCAGGTTGAAATGCTGGAATCACCATAAACCATACAAATAATAAAAACACGCAGATTGCTATCACGGAACAAATCCGTCCGGCTAAATTTCCGCGCCTCAAACCAGCAATGGCAAGGAGCAGGCCAATGCCCAACCAACCGAAAAACAGCACTAGCATGTGAAGCCACAACGGCTCGAAATGGATGTCGTGAGGACTTAAAACAAAAACAATGAGCGCAAACCCACCTGTCATCCACACGATGGAAATCAAACCAGCCCAATTAGTAAGTAGCTTGGTGTTCATGCGGTGCGGCCTAACGATCCAAAGCTGAGCCACGCCGACGGGCGAGCGGCTCCGCAAACTCGATAATCGTTGTATAACTCAATCCGTCCATAAACTCAAGGGGCAGTCGGCGTTGGCTCCAGCGCGGTGTTAGGCGGCTGCATCGTCTTTCTTGCCACTCTTCTTTGCATCCTCTGCCTCGATATTCTTGGCGACTCGCGCATGATAATTCTGGAGCGCGACACAGAAATGACCGAGGGCAACGAAATAAATGGCTACGAGCAGAAGGCAAATGGGAGAATGAAGCGCTCCGGCGCGTATCGCCATGATGATCATACAAATCGAAACAACAATGACCGCCAGACCCGCGCCAATCCAACCGTAAAAATTGAAACGGTTGTCGCCGAATAGTTTTGATTTCCAAGTTGTCATAGATTTATTGGGTGATGCTCGCTGCCGCCTAACGTCCAAAGCTCAGGCACAGCCGCCGAGCGGAACGTTGAAAAGTAAAGTGACAAACAAATCTCATAAAATCAATCACAACTGGAAGGGGCAGCGGCTGTTGCCTGCAGCGAATTGTTAGACCACTGGCTTCTCATTGCTCCGGCTCTTTCTGGCTTTTGCCTGGTAATAAGCGACGACCACAAAAGCGACCAACATGCAAGGGATAGCCGTCGTTGCCAACATCGGTGCGAGTGAAGAAAAGCTTCCCGTCTCTTTCTGATGCCGCCAAAAATCACGGGAGAATAGTTCTGCTCCCCAAAGCCACATCGTCAAACCGAGCGTGCACACTGCGGCACTGAACGCTCCCGCTATCATGGTGCCACAAGCCACCTTTTTGCCGTGAGCGATCCGCCGGTGGCAAATGGCAACCGTGAATACCATTGTGAATGCGACCAAAAAAACAATGTACCAAAATATTTCCATGGGCGGAAGTGGTCTAACGATCCAAAGCTGAGCCACGCCGACGGGCGAGCGGCTCCGCAATCTCGATAATCGTTGTATAACTCAAACCGTCCATACACTCAAGGGGCAGTCGGCGTTGGCTCCAGCGCGGTGTTAGGCCACAGCATCGTCATATCTACCTCACTGGTCTGTTGGTCGCCTGATAAGCGTCGTATATGGCAAAGGCTTCCGAAAGATTTGTGGCAAACTTTGTGCCGGTCTCGCGCCCATACCTTGCCTCATAACTCTGTGCGCTAACATCCGCGAGCAGCATCAAGTCCACCTTGACCTTGTCAATGTCGCCACGGTCTAAATCTTGATGGTCCCGCACACAAGCTGTGATGATGGTCTGCTCCCACCCTTTCTGGAGATTGCCTAGGGCTACATTCTTCTGGTGGACTTCATAAATGAGTGAGCCTGTAAGTATGACAATGATGACAAGCAGAATGACTGGTAGGAGAATTTTCATAATTGCATGGTGTTTGCTGTGGCCTAACGATCCAAAGCTGAGCCACGCCGACCGGCGAGCGGCTCCGCAATCTCGATAACCGTTGTATAACTCAAACCATCCATAAACTCAAGGGGCAGTCGGCGTTGGCTCCAGCGCGGTGTTAGGCCACTCATCCATGTGCCTGAATCTCCTTCTGACGCTGCTCCGGCAAATGTGAAATCACTTCAGCAGGCACGGCACAAGGGAAATGTGAATCGAAGTTAGTCCCTCTAAATACTCCGGGGTAAGTCGCGCTTCCGCTCGACTTGTCACCATGAGTCTCTGTGTAAAGCCAAATAATACGGTTGCCGTCATAAGCCCACACTCTGGACTTGTTCTCAATAAAGACGAACCAGCCCGCCTGTGCATTCCATTTGAAGCTCACACCGCCGGAGGCGGGATGTGCAAAATCTATCAAATCTTCCGAGACTCCAATTTTCCAAGATTCATCCGGCGTAGTCTGTGTGCAGAACGTGGTAATAAACATCGGCTGAAACGGTGGCGGTGCTGCTGCTTGGGTGTGAACCGGTGAAGGCGAGTGACATCCCACGAGCAATGTCACGGCGACGAATAGGATTGGAATGGTGTAGCGCATAGTAAAGTGGCCTAACGAATCAAGCTGAGCCACCGCCGACTCGCGGCGTGAACCGCGATAGCGGAACGGCAAGCGCCAACGGCGGTTGGCTCCGGCGACTTGTTAGAAAACATGAGGGCAGAGAGCGAGCGCGGTAGCGCTCGTATAACCTCTCTGCCCGTATGATACATAACAACCACGTTTCTACTCCGGCGGTTGCCGCAGTGCAACCGGTAAATCAATTCACTCAACCCCGCACGCTCAAGCTGGCGCTGGATGTGCATCTGGCTTGGCATGTTGTGGCCATGCAATACGACGGCAGCAGTCCCAAGCCGCCCCAGCGCTTTAGTCCCCAAGGTTTGCTGGCGTGGGTGCAAAAACAAATCACCCAAGGCTGGCAGATCGTTTCGTGCTACGAGGCCGGGCCGTTTGGCTATGTATTACACCGGCAACTCACCGCGTTGGGCGTGACCAATTACGTCATCCGTCCCCGCAACTGGGACGACCAGCACAAGCGGGTCAAGACCGACCGGACCGATGCGTTGGCCATGCTCACGGCGTTGGACCGCTTCGTGGCAGGCAATCCTCAGGCGCTGGCCTTGGTCCGCGTGCCCTCCGAGGCAGAGGAGCGGCGGCGCAGCGAAAGCCGCCTCCGCCAGAGTCTCAAGCGGGACTTGAAACTCATCGCCCAGCGCGGACGCGGGCTGGCCTTGCAATATGGCTTCCGCTTAAAGGGCAAATGGTATGGTGCCCGCAACTGGCCCAAGCTCACAGTGCCCGACTGGTTGATCGAACTGTTGCGCCCGTTGCAAACCGCCTGTGTCGCACTGCACGAACAGGTGCGCGAACAAGGTCAGCAGATTGAAGCCCTCTGTTCCGGTCCCACACCCAAAGGTATGGGCCGGTTAAGCCAACAGGTGATTGAACGCGAGGTGGGCGACTGGCACCGGTTCAAGAATCGCCGACAGGTGTCCAGTTACCTTGGCCTGTGTCCGAGCGAAAACAGTTCGGGCCAGAGGCAGCAACAGGGCAGCGTGACCAAGTGCGGCAATCCCCGATTGAGATGGGCGTTGTGCGAGTTGGCGTGGCGATTGTTGAAATTTCAACCCGAGTATCGGCTGTGCCGCAAATGGCGTGCACAGATCATTGATCCCAAGACTACAGGCGGACGCAAGAAACAACTGGTCGTGGCGCTGGCGCGAGGCTTTGGGGTGGATTGGTGGCGTCTGTGCACCGGGCAGACCACACCGGAGAAACTGGGTTTGGTCATGACCAACTCAAACCCTCCAATCGCATGAACCCATGAACTGACTTTACGGAGCGGCGTCGCGCTCGCACACCGCCTTGGGCAGATGCGCGTCTGCCCGCTGGTTAGAATGAGCCGACTCGCTCCGTCCGTTTGGAAACGATCGCATAAGTTTTGTGGTGCTCACCCAAGGGGTGACGCACGGATAGGAGGAGGAGCTTCCCCAAGCGGGGAACGCCTACACGGACGGAGACGCTGACCGATAAACAAAAATCGCTTTTAAGAAAAAAATGAAACCCTTCACTTAACGCTTGACCGTTGAACCCTCATAGGAGGCGGCTGGCTCATTTTCTGGAACGGCTAATCTTCGGCTCAACTGCGGCTCCGCTCATCAAAACTGGAACGGTCATATACTCAATAAAACCCTGCTCAACTCCGCCGCCCGGTGGTGCCGGAGGATAAAAGCGGACAAGATAAATCCAGTGTCCCTCATGCTCCAGCAACGGAGATAAGCCGACTGAATCCAGTCTCCACCGAGCCGCATCAGGGAAAAGCTTCGCAAGCTCAAGTCTAGCGAAACGCAATGCCTTGCGCGCTGGAAGTGGTGGCTGGTCATCGTGCTCTTGCCAAATCGGCGTCTTGTCAATCACCGACCAGCTAACCTCAAATGAATACTGATTCGTGCCGACGTAGCTATACCAACCAATACCTTGAATACCGTCGGCTCGAATAAAGTGAACACCGGCAAACATCAGGATGATAACTATGGTGGTGCGCATAAGCCGCCTAACGAAAAAAGCTGAGCCACCGCCGACTCGCGACGTGAACCGCGATAGCGGAACTGACAGCGCCAACGGCGGTTGGCTCCGGCGACTTGTTAGGCCGACGGTCTCTCATGGCTTGATAATGTTTGTGGTGGTCAAAAACTTCTCCGGGTGCTCGTGCATATACCGCATCTTACGGTTGTAAAACTCCACCTGCTGCTCAATCGAGTAGCGCATCGGATAAAGCTCGGTGTAATACTGCGGATACCAAACCTGAAATGGGCCATCGTTAGTGCCCGAAAACTTGTCATTGCTGCGCTCGCCCGCAATCACGAAAAGCCGGAGCTTGCCATCTCGAAAATCGTGTAACGCCCGTGTCGAGCCTTCATAGCCAGCAAGTCCATACACCTCCATCTTCCACCAAGAATCACGCCACAGTGCGCGAGCCAAGAAACCAAGTGACGTAAAAAGTGCGACAACAAGAACCGCGATCACAACCTTGAGTGTCTTCGGATTATTCATGGCGTGTGGAGTCGGCCTAACGAAAAAAGCTGAGCCACAGCCACGACAGCCGGGCTTCAGATGGAATAATGATGTTCAAATTCATAATGACGGTCAAACTGCAAGGGCAGTGGCTGTTGGCTCCAGCGTGGTGTTAGGCAGCACGTTTCGAGTCCTCTGAATGTATCTGTGACATCTTCCGAATCGTGAATATAATACCGAGCAAAAGGCCAACGACGTAAATCGGAACCAACAAAAGCTTGTAGAAGCCCGGAAGCAGGCACATGCCAAGCACAAATGCCAGAACAAAAATCCAACCAGCGATGCTCGCTCTAATCGCAAAAGCACGCTCTCGTGGACTCTTGGCACTCTTGATGCCGAAGTAAGTGCCAATCGCGCCACCACCGATGCCGATAACAGTGCCGACGATACCACCGATGATGCCAATAATAACTCCTGGATTCATAGTTTGCCTTTCATGTTATGCTCTGTGTTGTCGCGCGTCGTGCTGCCTAACGATCCAAAGCTGAGCCACGCCGACGGGCGAGCGGCTCCGCAAACTCGATAATCGTTGTATAACTCAAACCATCCATAAACTCAAGGGGCAGTCGGCGTTGGCTCCAGCGCGGTGTTAGGCCACATCGTCATGTGAACTCTCATTCTTTTCTGCTCGTCTGCCAGCGAATCTGGATACCAGCCAGAAAATAGGGGCAAATACCACGATGTTAAAAAGTGCAAGCACTCCGCACACGATAAAAAAGAGAACAAGGAATGCCAGCCAGCCTAGAAAGATGTAGAAATCACGCCAATAGATGCTCAATACGAGCGCAAAAGCGACGCTCACGAACAGCAACGCCAACAAAAATCGGTGAACTGCCTTTGGATTTTCCATAACGTGCTCGATGTGGCCTAACGATCCAAGCTCAGGCACAGCCGCCGGAAAGCGACCGTAACCGGAGCAAATGACTTTATGAAACCAATGAATCACAAAACTGGTGGCGCAGCGGCTGTTGCCTGCAGCGCTTTGTTAGGTGGCGTCAGGCTTCCTCTCATACTCTCGAATTTTTTGTTGTATTTTTCTTCTGACCAAATCTTCTACTTGCGAGTGCGGATACTTCGACTCATACACATCCCGCTTGCACTCATCACAACGATAGACAACGGGGGAAAGTTCTGGCAAACCGCTATACCGCGTAGGTCTCGGATATATCTGCAAATCGCAATCGGGGCAAAACGACGCCAAATCATCAATACTATCATGGCCATACCGCCATCGCCAATGAACGCCAAAAAAATCACCCTCGGTATATTGGAATGTTTTGATTTGGTGGTCAGCTTTCGAGAGGCCGGAAAAAATCATGAATGCGACCAAGACGACGAAACCAAGAGCCAAAATAATCAATGCGATGAGGCTGATAATCGGAATCGCGGCATCTTTCCAAAGCCACTGCCAAAAAACACTCAAACCGTGAAACACCAAACCCCAACCGCCAGGTAAAATGAACGTAATAAAACTCAAAATCGCCGCGAGAATCAATCCAGCGATTACTTTATCCCGAACTGGATGCTTGTCTGCCATACAAGGCGAGCCACCTAACAGTATTTCGGTTGAAGTTTCACGGTCTAATTCCGCTTGATTTTTGACATTAGAAGCTTGTAAAAGACCGTTGTCAAGTGCAATTTTTCATTAATGAATGTCCGACCACCCATCGGCGAAAGGCTGCACCGGCCATTGGAAAGGCTGACGCCCAATCCCAAACTGAAATTCATGGACCAGTGCCGGGAGGTGATGCGGTTCCACCGGCTGGCGTTGCGCACAGAGGAGGCGTATTTGCAGTGGATCAAACGGTTTATTCTCTTTCATCATAAACGGCATCCCAAGGAGATGGGGGAAGCGGAGGTGGAAGCTTTTCTGACGCATCTGGCAGCGGACCGGCTGGTGGCGGCCAGCACGCAAAACCAGGCGTTGGGGGCGTTGTTGTTCATGTATCAAAAGGTGCTGGGGCGGGAGCTGGAGTTTATGGAGGGGTTTGACCGGGCGCAGCGGCGGCAGCGGGTGCCGGTGGTGCTGAGCCGGGAGGAGGCGCGGCGGCTGTTGACGGCGGTGCCGGAAAAATACCGGTTGTTCTGCCAGTTGCTTTACGGAACGGGGATGCGGTTGATGGAGGGATTGCGGCTGCGGGTGAAGGATGTGGATTTTGAGCGGAATCAGATTGTGGTGCATGACGGCAAGGGGATGAAGGACCGGGTGACGATGCTGCCCGACAAGCTAAAGCTTGAACTCCAACGGCACCTGGAACGAGTAAAATTATTGCATGAGAAGGATCTGGCGGCGGGGCTGGGAACGGTCTGGCTGCCGGGGGCGTTGAAGGTGAAGTATCCGGGCGCGGAACGGGAATGGGTGTGGCAGTGGGTTTTTCCCGCGTCGGGATTATCGAACGATCCGCAGAGTGTGAATCCCGGCGCGCACGGAGCAACGCGCTCCACCTTGCGGCGGCATCATTTGAATGAGACGAGTGTGCAACGGGTGATGCAGGAGGCGGTGGCGGTGGCGCGGATTGACAAGCGGGCAAGCTGCCATACGCTGCGGCATTCGTTTGCGACGCATCTTTTGGAGAATGGCTATGATATCCGGACGGTGCAGGATTTACTCGGACACAAGGATGTGACGACAACGCAGATTTACACACACGTGATGCAGAAACCGGGAATCGGGGTGAGGAGTCCGCTGGACAGTATGTAGGGTTTTGGGTCTGGCGTCTGGCGTCTGGGACAAAATGGAAGGTTGAAGGTTGAAGGTTGAGAGATAGGGAATGGGAAACATCGAACATCGAACACTGAACATTGAACATTCAACATCGAATTTGAAAACAAGGCTTTGGCGGGGCGCCGAAAGGGACAGGCGCCTATGCCCCCGGGAACATGACCCTGAACATCGAACATTCAATCTCCAACTTTGAACGTCGAAAGCCGAAGATACAGACCCGCCTTGGTTGCGCTTCCGTCTTCTCCCGCTCTGCGGGATTCGACGAGACAGGTCGGCGCGGCAAGCGAGGAAGATTGGGATTGAATTTTCAACCGCGGATGACGCGGATTGCACGGATTTTATTTTCCACGGACAAAAATTCGCCGGAATACAAGCGCCGCCGCCAGAATCACACAGCTCCAGCCAAACCAATCGCCGTGGCGATTGTAAAAGGTCTGCCCGGGCCGTTCGCCAATTGGAATTTCCGCCGTCATCGCGCCGACGCCATAGACGCTGCCGGATTTGTCCCTGAGAATTTCCCGCACGCGGCCGCTGGCATCAATCCAGCAGGTGATGCCGTTGTTGGCGCAGCGCACGAGCGGCAGGCCGTTTTCCACCGCGCGAAAAACAGCGCTGGCCAGGTGCTGCCATTGCTCCGCGCTTTGCCTGAACCAGCCGTCGTTGGTCAGGTTTACCAAAAAATCCGTGTCGCCGTTCGCCGCTTGGCGCGCGACTCCGGGGAAAACGTCTTCAAAGCAGATGAGCGTAGAGGTTTTGATTGTTTGGCGGGGCGAGGCGGCGGACGAGCCGCCGAGGGCGATGACGTTGGTTTCGCCGAACGGCTCGCCGGAAATCTCACTCGACCGGTTCATTTCAAACGTCACCGGCTGGTCACCGGGCGTCCAGCCGCCGGTGATGGGGGTGAGGTGTTTGACGAACGGCAGCCAATGCGCGAGCGGGACGTATTCGCCAAAGATGACAAGTTTGCGTTTGTGATACACCTGCGGCCACCGGCCGTCCGGGCCGACGAGATAGGCGGCGTTGAAATAATTCGTCGTGTCCGGGAGGAATTCCGCGTCTTCGCCGTTGAGGATGATCCAGAGGCGGTTTGACTGCGCGAACCGGCTGATGACGTGGCAGGTGGCTTCGTCGGTTTCGGGCACAGCCGATTCGGGCCAAAGGAGCAGGCCGGTTTGGTTGGTAAGCGCGGCCTGGGATTGGACGAGGAGTTCTTGAAATCGTTTTTCATCCTCGTCCGGGTTCCAAATCAGGGTTTGCGGAATGCTTGGCTGGACGAGGGTGACCCGCAGAGCCGACGCCGGCGGATTTTCCCCGCTCATGCGCGCGAAACCGAAGATGAACAGAATCAGGATGGCGACCAGCGGCAAAACGATTTCCGCCTGCCAGAGGAGCCGCGTGTTCGGCTGCCTAAGCATCAGGCGCATGGCGGAATAGAACGCCAGGGATAGCCAGACGACCAAAAACGAAACGCCATACACACCGGTGACCGACGCAATTTGGATGAGCGGGATCATTTTGAACTGGGAAACGCCGATGAGGTCCCACGGGAAGCCGCCCAGCAATCGCGCGCGAACCATTTCCAGCGCGACCCAAACGACCGCGCCGAGGAGCGACCACAGTGTTCGATTCGCCCAATGCCCTTCGCCGATTTTGTTCGCGAGCAACCAGATCCAGACAGCGGGATAGAGGGCGAGATACGCGCCCAATGCGAGCCAGGCCAGAATCGGAAAGCCAGCCACCGGCATCAGCAGCAGCCAGTAGAGCGAGGAGAGGAAGTGCGTCAAGCCGGCGACGTAACCGACGCGGAAGGCGTCACCACCGCGTTTGCCCTGTGCCGCGGCAATCATGACAGCGGGCGCAATCCAGGCAAGCCCGGCGACGCCGATTTTGGGAAACGCAGCGGTCATCAAAAGCCCCGCGCCAATAGCCATGAGATAACCGCTGCGCCAGAACAGTTCGCCGAGAACACTTTTCAATGTTCCGAATGGAGAATAATCACCGGTGAAAGTCGGGCCGAGCCTGGTGAGTCGGGCGGCCTGTTTCACAAGCGCACGACTGGCGTTGACGACAATGGCTTCGCGCGCGCCGCGCCAGACGGCGAGGTCGGGGGGGGCATTGCCGGCGTAATCGAATCCGCGTTCGCCGAATTTTTCCGTGAGCGCCCTGAGCTTGTTCGCGCCGCGCAAATTCGTTCTGCCGTCGCTGCCGAGGACTTGGTCGAAGAGGCCGACGTGATTGGCAACGGGCATGGCCATTTCACGGTCCGAAGCGGTTGCGAGAACGAGTTTGCGCCCGGCGCGTTTCTGTTCGCGCAGAAAAGCGAGGAATGGTTTGTTGAAGGGCAGAGTGGCCGGATCAATTGTGACGCGCGCGGCCAGTTTCCGTTTCAAGAACGCCCGGCCATGCGTCCACCAAAACAGGACGGGAAACAACTGGAATGGATGCCGCCGGAGCAGTCGCGCGAGCGATTCCCAGAGCAAATCGGTTTTGATGAGCGTGCCGTCCAAATCCACGACGAGCGGCGGCGGATTAGGTTGGGCGTCCGGTGACGGCGGCATGGGTTTTGATTAGCCTTTGAGCGCGCGTTCAAGCAAGGCTTTTTCCCGCGGACCATGATTTAATTTCAGCGCTTCGGCGCGGGCGGCGCCGGTCATTTTCTGCCAGGACTTTTGCAGGGCGTTGATGATTTTATCCCCGGCGGTTTTGGCGGCCAGATCGGCGAATTGATATTGGAGAAAGACGAGGCAGAGCGCGTCTTCGAGCACGCGGACTTCAGGGTCGCCGGGGAAATTTTTTTTGAGATTCAAATCCTGCACGCGGCGGATCACGTCCTCGCCGCAGCCAAGTTCGCGGAGGATTTCGCCGGCCTTTTGCGCGTGAAATTTTTTGAGCGTCGCGCGCCATTGCAAATAGCCGGCGCGGGTCATCGGATACGAATTTCGCGGAATTTCCCAGCGGCAGATATGCTGGCAACGCGCGGCGAGGCGAAGTTCCCCGGAAGCGTCCGGGCACAGGCGCAATACCCAGTCGCTCAATCGCCGGGCATACAGCAACTCGCGCGGCTGCGCGAGGCTGTCGGCGGTTTCAACGTTCGGGTCGCGCGCGTTTTCCTCGTCGAAACGGCGGAGCGCGGCTTCAAAAAGCCCGGCGTTGCGCGGCTGGAAATTTTCAGGCACAGGCCGAGTGTTTGCGGAAGCGCGGGCCGGCGCAAGACGGATCCACCGCCGATTTAATGGGAGTGACAACCGCAGCCGTCACCACAGGAATGGTCTTCCAGATCCGCCGCCGTGGGAACGCGACCCAGCTCGAGCGTTTTGGAGACGTATTTTTGGATGGAATGCTGGATTTCGTGGAGTTCCTCGCGGGCGTCGAGAAAGCCACGGGCGACGGGATTATTCAACAGCGCCTCGCGGTGATTTTCAAAATCGGCGATTTCGGCGCTCTCCAATTGCCGTCCTTGCGCCTGTTTTTCCTGAAGCGCCTGGCCCTTGCTCATCAAGTTTTCATACTGGCCGCGCGCGCTGGCGTCGGACAAAAAGGCGTCAACGCGCCGGCGGATGGTTGACATTCCGGGCTGGTCAACGATGGTCTGACAAAGCGCCCTGGTTTTTTCGATGATTGTGTTTTCTCCCGTTTGAGTCGTCATGTGGAAACAGTTTATCACAACCGCTTGAAAAAGTCATCCCCGGAAAACGGCGGTCGTACAGTTTGCGTTGGCAGGGACATCGCGCTGAGATGTCCCCGCCCGCGCAGCAGCGGGCGGAACGAATATCGAGTTGCGTTCGTCTCTCTCAGTTCGTTGCGCCGCTACTACGCGGCGCTTGGACGGCGCAGCGCGCCGTCCCTACCACTTCCGGCAAACTGTACAACCACCCGGAAGAATCCGTCAACACGGGCGTCAATAAAGGCATTTGGCCAGATAGCCGCCCAAGGCCGTGTACTGTTGCGCCGAACGGAACCCGGCGACCTTTCGCCGATCCACCTTGAGCGCCCTGGCCCATAGCCGCTGCAGGTTGGCCGCGCTGCTGCGCAGGATATCGGCAATATCCTCTTGCCGGTCGGTACGCGGGGCTTTGACATCAAAAGCAAGAATGCCCTCCCATTTTGCGTCCTGAAGCACCACGCACAAGGCCAGGTCTTTCAGCGGTTCCATGTAACCAAAGGGCATGTCCTGGTCGTAACGGGTGGCATCCTGCGAATTCAAATGGATGTGGAAAAGTTTCCCGGCTTCGAGGCAAAGTTCCACCTCCCAGACATAGTCCAGACCGGCCATCCGGCTGTGCGCAATTTCAGGATTCACTCCAAACAGCGGCTGGACGGCGGGGTCCAGGCGGCTGATGAGATAGAGCACCTCCCCGACATTGCTCAGATACATGTTGGCCCGCGGCTCATTCGGTTTCGGTTCGAGGGCAAACAGTGGAGACTTTTTACCGTATTTTTCAAGCGCGTACACGCCCACCGCGTTGAAACCGTCAATCAACCGGCGAAAGGAATCCCGCCCGTTCTTGGCGAGAAGAAAATCGAAGCCTTCGCGACCGTTCCAAAAGACCATCACTTCGGCGCCCAGTTCCACCGTGGCATCAACCGCCTGGAGGGCATTGTGCAGCGCCTGTTTGCGAACGGCGTGGTCGTTGCTGGTCATGGCCCCGTCCTTGAAAATCGGATCGGCAAAGAACGACGGCGTGTACATCCCCATCTTGAGGCCGTGCTGCTTCAGGATCCTTTTTGCCTTCGGAACCTCGCTGAAGGGAATCTCCACATCGTGCGCCTCGACATAGGTGATGCCGGCTTCGGCCAGCAGTGGAATGCGCTCCAGTATGGGAATTTCCCGGCGGGTGGGACCGCCAAACGGGTCGCGACCCGGCCCAAGATTCCAAACGCCTGCGCCAATGCCCCGTTTTCCTTTTTTGGGTGAAATAATGATTTTGCTCATGATTGTAAACCTGGGTTCTGGTGTTCGATATCACAGTCGGGCGGAAAACCTGCAAATGTCTGTCGGGCGAATCGGGACAATGATGCGGTTCCAGGCTGAGAGCCGCGCCGTCCTGCCGTCAGGCGTACTCCCGGAGGTTGTGCTGGTAATCGAATCCGTTGATTCATTTGCGCCAAACATCGCCTGAAATTTATAAGTTGTGCCGGGCGCAGTCCAGTTTCGATTAAAAATTTTTGCGGACCGGAAATAATCGGTTGACATTGTCCATGACACTCCGTAAATAACCGGCCAATTCTTATGCAACCAATTCAACTCCACTGGATTGATTACTCCATTCTTCTGGCCTACGTCGCCTTCGTCATAGGCATCGGCTTTGCGCTGCGGCGCTACATGAAAACGTCCACGGACTTCTTTTTGTCCGGGCGTTCGATTCCTGCGTGGGTCACGGGACTGGCCTTCATGGCCGCCAATCTCGGCGCGCTTGAACTGGTCGGCATGGCCGCCAACTCCACCAAATATGGCATCGCCACCGCCCATTTTTACTGGCTCGGCGCGATCCCGGCGATGGTGTTTCTGGCCGTCTTCATGATGCCGTTTTACTACGGCTCCAAAGCGCGCTCGGTGCCCGAATATCTCAAAATGCGTTTCGATGAACGCGTGCGGTGCGTGAACTCAATTTCGTTCGCGGTTATGACAGTGTTCACTTCGGGCATATCCATGGATTGCCTGGCCCGGCTGCTGCATCTGCTGCTCGGCTGGAATTATAACTGGAGCCTCTGGATTTGTTCGGCGGTCGTGCTGCTTTACGTCTTCAAAGGCGGGCTGACTTCGGCGATTTACACCGAAGTGCTCCAGTTTTTCATGATCGTCCTCGGCTTCACACCGGTCATTTATCTCGGGCTCAAAGACGTTGGCGGCTGGGATAAATTGAAGGAAACGCTGGGATTGGTGGCCCAAAACCCAGCCACCTTGGATTTGAACAGCAAAACCTTTCAGCCCGATGCCTGGACGAGTGTGTGGAAGCCGCTGCTGGCCGGGCCACAAGCCAATCCCATGGGAGTGGACTGGTTTGCGATGGTTTTCGGCCTCGGTTTCGTGCTCTCCTTCGGTTACTGGTGCACAAACTTTCTGGTCGTGCAACGCGCAATGGCGGCAAGAAACATGAGCGCCGCCCGCCGCACACCCCTGATCGCCGCTGTGCCTAAAATGCTCTTCCCGATTCTCGTCGTTTCACCCGGATTGATTGCTGCCGCCCTCGCGTTCACGGGAAAGGACGGTTATCGCCTGCCACCCAAAATCGTCAGCGATAGCGCTTATGTAAAGGCGATTCCCGCCGTCAAGGAGGCCGTCGCACAGAAGGAAGACGAACAGACCGCCTTCAAGAATATCAGCGCCGCAATCGCCATGAAGCTGAATGAGGCCAAAGTGACTGCCATCATTAAAGACGCGGCTTCGCTGGATGATAAGGCCATCAAGGACCGCCTGCAGGACGCGGTTGTCGAAAATGATTACAATGGCGTGATATTGTCATTGGTCAAAAAGTATTGCCCGACAGGTTTGCTTGGCTTGGCGTTGACTGCGCTGCTCGCGTCGTTCATGTCCGGGATGGCCGGCAATGTCACGGCGTTCAATACGATTTGGACCTACGACCTATACCAGGCCTACATTGCCCCGAACAAAAGCGACCATCATTATTTCAGAATGGGGCAGATGATTACGGTGGTCGGCGTGCTGTTGAGCATTGCGTGCGCTTACTTTGCCAAAAGGTATAACAACGCCATGGATGTGATTCAGTTGGTGTTCAGTTTCGTGAACGCGCCGCTGTTCGCCACTTTTGTGCTGGCGATGTTTTGGAAGCGAACGACCGGCACGGGAGCCTTCCTTGGTCTTTTGGGCGGCATTTCCACGTCGGCATTGGTTCACGGTCTCACAATCGCCGAAGGCAAAGGCGGTTGGTTGGGGGCGGCTTTATACACCTTCCCCTCCAGCATGGCCCAAAATTTCTGGCTGGCGAGTTTTGCTTTTATTGTCTGTTTGGTCCTGACTTTCACAATTTCACTGGCGACGACACGGACGAAATCCGATGAAGAACTCAAAGGCCTGGTGTATTCGCTGACACCGAAACTCAAGGATGAAGACCAAAACTGGCTGTTGCGTCCGGCCGTCTTCGGCACGATTCTGATTATCGCTTGTGTCATTCTCAACATCATCTTTTGGTAGAAAGGAAAATTTATGGGACTCGATATTCGCTGGCCAATCGGCATCATGTTTTCGCTCATCGGCGCATTGCTGGTCATTGAGGGGCTAATCACCGGTCCAAGCGCAAAATCCCTCGACATCAACGTCAACCTTTGGTGGGGCCTCGTCCTGCTCGTGTTTGGCGTGCTGATGCTGCTGGGCGCCGCACGCGGAAAGAAAACACCGCCGTCGGCCTGAAAATCAATTGATTTACAGTCCGCCGGAATGTTATCTTACCCGGCGATTTTTATTCATTCATGACACTCAAGGCACTCACCACCAGCGTTTCTCAGCAATTCACCAAAATCCATGGCCGCCCGCCGCGCTGGATGGTTGCCGCGCCCGGCCGCGTCAACCTCATCGGTGAACACACCGATTACAACAACGGCTTCGTCCTGCCGATGGCCATTGAATACTACGCCGTGATGGCCGCCGATGTTCCGCTTGCCGCGCCGAAGCGCAGCGAAGGCAGGTCCTCGACAATTTCCATTTACGACACACTGTTCAATGAGACCGTGCAAATTGAAGTTTCAAAGCCGGTGGCAAAGGGCGAGCCAAAATGGTCGAATTATATCCGCGGCGTCATCGCGGGCTTTCAGCGGCGCGGCGACAAGATTCCCGCCCTTGACGTGTTGCTGCACTCGACCGTCCCGCTCGGCGGCGGCCTTTCCAGCAGCGCGGCCCTCGAAGTGGCCACGGCCACCCTGCTCGAAGTCGCCAGCGGTATTAAGATTGATCCGGTCGAAAAGGCGTTGCTTTGCCAGAAGGCCGAACACGAATTCGCCGGAATGCCCTGTGGCATCATGGACCAGTTCATTTCCGTCATGGGCCGGAAAAATCACCTGCTCCTGCTCGATTGCCGTTCGGGCCGGACGGAACTGGTGCCGCTCGACGACCCGTCCGTCGCCGTGCTCATCGTGAACACCAACGTCAAACACGAGTTGACCGGCAGTGAATATCCCACGCGCCGCAAACAATGCGAGCTGGCCGCCAATATCCTCGGTGTGCTCTCGCTCCGCGATGCAACCGCCGACGCGCTCGAAGACGCCAAAGGCAGGATGGACCAGGTGGTTTACCGCCGCGCGCGGCACGTCATTGGCGAAATCGAACGCACCGTTCACGCCGCCGAAGGCATCCGTGCCTCAAACTGGCCGACCGTCGGCCAGCTCATGTATGCCAGCCATTATTCGCTGCGTGACGATTATGAAGTAAGCTGCGATGAACTCGATGCCGTCGTTGAAATCGCCGAAGCCATCGGCATCAACGGCGGCGTTTTCGGCTGCCGCATGACCGGCGGCGGTTTCGGCGGCTGCACCGTGGCGTTGGTGAAGGCGCACGCCATTGAAGCCATCTCCCAAAAAATTGCCGACGATTACAAAAAGAAGACCGGCATTGAAGCGACCATTTTTGTTTCGCGCCCGGCGGCGGGCGCAACGGTCATCAAAGGCTGAGGAGCAGCGGACGTAAGTCCGCTCTTTTAAGCGAGCCGTCAAGGAAACGTGAGCCGGCTTGCTTCATCTGCCACCATCGCGCGCATGGAGTGACGCGCCCTACCTTTGAAATCCTGCGGGAAACAGGCGGGGATTTTGTTGAGGAGAAGATAAAATCAAGGTTTGCGGCGTGTCTTGACGTTAGGCGGCGAATTTCGAGGATCAATTTCCGCTCCATTGGTAATCGTATCCTGCGGGCGGATCGTAATAGGCTGCAACTGAGATGCCCCCATTGGGATAGCTAAGCGTGCTGTCCCAATAAATATTGATGTAGCTGACGTGGCCATCCACGAAACTGACCATGTTTTTGGCATCGTTAAACATCGGAAAATCACCAGACACCGGCGGTTTCGGCTGATGCCATGAATAGGGCAGGAGAGCCGATGCTTCCAGAACCAAGAGCGTTTTGGCGGGATTTTTAATGGCACTGAGTTTTTGGCCGCCAATGCCGGGCAAAACTCCGTTGTAAGCGTAATTGGGATAGTTGGTGGCGAGCAAGTTTGCGCCGTTAAACGCATAACTTGAAAAATCATAAGCCGCCTGCTCGTGCCGGCCATGCGGCACGTAGGCGCTGGCATCATCATCATAGCAAAATGTGTCCGCCGGGCAGGCGAAAATTTTGTCCCGCGGCGACGACGGCCCGTGCAGGGCGACGTAGCTTTTCACGACCTCTTTGTAGGTGATATACGTGCCGGTGCCCGTGTTCGGCAACGTATCGCCATTGTCCCCGGCATACAGGTGGGCGCCGAGATTGATTTGTTTCAGGTTGTTCAAACATCCCGTTCGCTTGGCCCGCGCCTTAGCACTGGATAGTACCGGCATCAACAAAGCAGCAAGGATGGCGATGATGGCGATCACCACGAGCAATTCCATCAGAGAAAATCCGGATTCAAGACCTGGACGTGGTTTCATGTCTGTATAAAAATGCTGGGTTTTATTGGCGAAATAAGTGTTTTCCCAGTTCCTTCCAACACCACGGAAGTCGTGAAGTTGCAGCCTAAAAAGAATTGGCCGGTGCGGTTTGCAGCCTGTGATTATTCATATTGCCAGGTTGTTCCAGTTGTAAGTTTCTGTCCATCACAATTTGTGTTTTGAAATCAGGCGCAAGCTCGCGCCCGGCGGCGGGCGCAACCGTCTTGAAAATGCAGGAGACGAGGTAACGAGTCTCGATTCTTTGAAATGAGCTTCGTTACGTCGGGCTCCTGCAGAATTTCTAGTCCCCCAAACACGTTCCGACTCTTCGTGCCGCTTCGACCCACGGATGATCGGCCGGCACAATTTTTCGTTTTCCGGCCACCTTTTCCAGCGGCACCGGCTCGGTCCGGTCGCCGCGCGACGCGACCATCACTCCGAAAACGTTTTCGTTTATCAAATCGCCGCACGCGCTCCCAAGCCGCGTCGCCAGCAAACGGTCGGCAGGCGACGGAGTGCCTCCGCGCTGGACGTAACCGAGAATCGTCACGCGCGATTCGAGGCGCGTCAACTCCTCCAATTGTTTTGCCAGCCGCAACGTGTTGCCGCTGTGCTTGGCTTCCAGCCCGGCGAGTTCGAGCTTGGCCTCGTGCTTCTCCCTTTGATTTCGCGCGCGTTCCTTCCGGGCTTCGGCGGCCAGATAAGCGCGCGCGTCCTCCCTGGCCATCGCGCCTTCGGCCACCGCCACAATGCTGAAGTTGGTTCCGGCGCGGCTGCGGCGGCGGATGGCCTCGACAATTTTGTGAACGTCGTAGGGAATTTCGGGAATCAAAATCACGTCCGCGCCGCCCGCAATGCCGGCGCCCAAGGCCAGCCAGCCCGCCCGGTGCCCCATGATTTCAGTAACAATGATGCGGTGATGGCTGTGGGCGGTGCTGTGCAGACGGTCAATGGTTTCCGTTGCAATGTCCAGCGCGGTGGCAAAACCGATGGTCAAGTCCGTCATCGCCACGTCGTTGTCAATCGTCTTGGGCAGGGTGATGACGTTGATCCCGGCTTCCTTGAGCCGCAACGCGTTTTTTTGTGTGCCGCCGCCCCCGAGACACACCAACGCGTCGAGGCCGTAACGCCCGTAATTTTTGACGATGACATTGGTCATGTCATGAACGCGCCCGTCAATCATCATGCGCTGCGGTTTGTCCCGGCTCGTGCCGAGGATGGTGCCGCCGACGGTGAGGATGCCGGCGAGCGTGGATTTATCGAGTTTCAGCCGCCGGTCTTCGACAATGCCGCGGAAACCGTCGCGGAAGCCGATGATGTCCATGCCGTAGAAGCCGAGCGCGGTTTTGCCGACACCGCGAATGGCGGCGTTGAGGCCGGGACTATCGCCGCCCGCCGTCAGGATGCCGATGCGTTTGATTTGCGCCATTGTTTCTGCCACATTTGAATCCGCAAAAAGCCGTTGTTTGTCGAGAACAACTTTTTAATTCCTGGAAAATTCCGGGCGAACGCCACATTGTCCGGAATGAAATTCCACTTGAGAAAGGTGGATGGCAACGAAGCCACGAACGCTCTCTTTGTGTCCCAGTTTGGTCAAAAAACATAAACGATAATTTGCTCGATTCAAAGCCGCTTGTGCTGCAGAATACTACCAACACGCTTGAAAGGCTCCGACATGAAGATCCTTTTGACTTTCACCGGCGTTCACGATCCGTTCGCCAAAATATCCGGCGCGGGTGAAAATGTGACCGGTCCCGTCCTCACCGTGGCCTCGGCGCAGCAATTTGATTGCGTCCATCTTTTCTCCACCCCGGGCACGGCGGAGAATTCGACGCAAACGAAGCAAGAGTTGCAAAAGCGAAACAAAAGCCTGACGGTTGAAATCTGCGATGTCCCTCTCAAAACCCCCGCCAACCGCTTGGGCATCCCGCAGCAACTGAAATCCCGCTTCAAGAAGATCAGCAAAAAGAACCCCAATGCTGAATACTTCATTTGTGTGTCGTCCGGCATACCGCACGTGGACGCCAGTTGGCTCATGTTGGCAGCCCGCGGTGAGATTCACGCCCGTATCCTGCAGACACCGACCGCAAAATTCGTTCGCGCCGGACCGGGCCGGGTCAAGGAGATTGATTTCACAAACCCGCAGTTTCCCCACATCAGGCCGTTCGGCGCCTTGCCGGAAGACGACGGACACTATGATTTTCAATCGCTATGTGATGAACTGTGCATCGCTGGCGATCACGCCCTCTTTCTCCGCGAACTGAAAACCGCCTTTTCCATGGCGGAATATGACTGCCCGATTTTACTTTTGGGCGAAGCCAACACGGGCAAGGAAGCCTTCGCCCGCCTGATTCATTGCGCCAGCAGACGCGCAGCCAGGCCATTCATTGCCGTCAATTGTGCCGCTTTCCCCGAGACCCTCATCGAGAGCCGGCTTTTCGGCCACCTGAAAGATGCCTTCACCGGTGCCGACCCGGATCACAAGGGATGCTTCGAGGAAGCAGACGGGGGGACGCTTTTCCTCGATGAACTCGACGGGCTGCCTGCGCAATGTCAGGCAAAGCTGTTGCGGGCGATGGAACATGGTAAAATCCAGCGGTTGGGCGACAACCATGAGTCCAGCGTGAATGTTCGTGTGATTGCCGCGACCAACGTGGACATCAAGGACGTTGTCGCGGCAAAGACGCCACGCAAAGACCTCTATCAATCGTTCTATTTGCTGCACTTCAGTACCAAGACCAAAAAGAAATGGGACAGAATGCTGCGAGCGCAATCACTGGCGTTGCCGGAAGAATCACCAGCCCATGCCAAAATTGTGCCCCTTCCGAGCGCCGTTGGTCGTTAAGCTCGAGCTTTTTCATTCTTAGATTATGGAACTATGACATGGCGCGCAGGAACCAGACGTGCTCCGTCAGACGGATACGAAAAGACGATGAGACAATTACGATTACCATCCATTGTCAGAACTGCCATTCTTTAAGTTCAGTGTTGATGGAATGGGAGGCTGGCTTGATAGAGCTTTAACTGGGATCGAAGGGCCTCAGCCAGTGCGGTGTTGGATTGCGTCCCGGCCAGTTGCAGGGCGCGCTGCGCGGTTGCCACCGCTTCGGGAAACCGCCCGGCCTCGGCGTATGCGGCGGCCAGGGTGCCAAGAACGACCGGATTCCCATCACCCGTAAGCTGATTCGCCCGCTGGGCCAGCTCCACCGCCTGCTTGCCGTTGCGCAGCGAAGCCTGCGGACAGGTTGCCAGCACCCAAGCCAGGTTATTCTGCGCTTCCGCGTAGTCGGGGGTGATTTGCAGCGCCTTTTGGAAA
>CAWJHF010000002.1:0-314535 GCA_963842445.1 uncultured Verrucomicrobiae bacterium
GCTGGACGTGTACGAGCCGTGAGGCTTTCAGCCAACCAGTACTAATCGGTCGTGCGGCTTGATCGCTTTTTCCTTCAATGGGAAATGCGATTTCAACTCGCGAATTGGGTATGCCCAACGAACCCTGTGTGTAGTTTTCAGAGAACGTCGAGCAGTGACAAGTGACGTGTGACACGTGACAAGTTGCTGCGAAAGCTTGCTCTTTTACATTTGGTGCGCTGGCTCGTGACTGTTCATGTCACCCGCCACCCGTCACCTGTCATATTTTTGGTGGCCATAAAGCTGTGGTCCGAACCCGATCCCATTCCGAACTCGGCCGTCAAACACAGTCTTGCCGATGGTAGTAGTCCTATAGGTTCTGCGAGAGTAGGTAGCCGCCAGTCTTTCAATAAAAGCCGGAGAATCTTCTCCGGCTTTTTGTTTCAGCTTCTGAAGACAGCACAATCCGCATAATCCGCGGTTCATTTCGAAGTCCACACACAACTGTCGCTCAATTTCTTTCCGTCACGCACCGCTTTGGCTGTGATCTGGTTTTCGCCAGGCTTTAAGGTGACGTTCTTCCAAATGAACACACAGTTTGTCCCATCACTGCGTTTGCCCTGTGATTTCCCATTGAGCAGCAACTCCACCTTGCTGGCGTTGGAATAAATCTTCACGTCCGTCACCGCGTTGGTGCGTTCGATAAAACGGCGGCTGGTAATGTAGAGCGTTGCTTCATCCGACCAGTTTGCCTTGTAAAAGTAAAACGCGTCTTTCCTCGTCTGGCGGTCGTAAGTCACCAGACCCTTGTCGTTGCGTCCGGGAATACCACCCTCATGGCGCGTGCTGACGGCAAAGTCGAACATATTCCAGACAAACGTGCCCCAAACGAACGGGCGCTCTTTCATTGCCGCCCATGCAGCTTCATGAACGAGCGATTGCCATTCTTCGGGATGCCATTGGCCGTTGGCCTTCGGTTGTTTCGGATTTTGCTCGTGCTGTTCCACATTGGCGCCCGCGCCGTATTCGCTGATGCAGATTCCGCCATGCCGGCTGTCCGAGCGGCGTTTATCGAGTGACGCGCCAAAATCGTCCTTCGTTCCCCAACCGGAATACCAGCCCGGATAAATGTTCCAGCCGAGCCAGTCGGGGATTTTGTTCATTTGCGGCAATTCACTGGTGCAGGTCGCCGCAATTGCCGGACGCGTTGGGTCTTCGCCATTGGCAACAATTTTCAAATCCTGCAATTCGCGGTGCGGGTCAGGTTTTCCCGGACGAAGTTCATTGAACAGACTCCAGACAAAAATTGAAGGGTGATTCACATTTTGCCGGATCAAATCGAGCAACTGGCTGCGCGACGTTTCTTCAAATTGCTCCGAGGCGGTGATTTCATTCACCTGCGGAATTTCGGCCCAGACCAGAATCCCGGCCTTGTCGCACAGGCTGTAGAAATAATCGCTGTGCTGATAATGGGCGCAGCGGACGACCGTCGCGCCGAGTTCCTTGATGAGAGCCATATCCTCGTCCAAATCCGCCTCGGAAACCGCCCAGCCCTTGTTGAAGCGATCCTGATGTTTGCCCACGCCGTGTAAATGATACGGCTTGCCGTTCAGGGAAAATCCCTTGTCCGGATCAACCGAATAAAATCGCAAACCCAGCGGTTGCTCGACTGAATCCACCACGCTGTCCCCGGAGCGCAACTCGATCACGGCCTTGTAAAGGTAAGGGTCCTGGCGTCCGTTCCACAAATGCGGATGCGGCACGATCACGCGCAACCAATACGGCGCGGTTACATTGGTCGCCAGGACGATTTGTTGCCTGCGGTCGGCGACCTGGTTCCCGTCGGCGTCAAGCACGGTCGTGACCAGTGTTAAAGGCCGCTTTTGCCTGGTGCCGTTTGAAATTTGCGCCGTCACGTCAATCGCCGCCTTTTTCTTCGTAACGCTCGTCTGCAGCCACGCGACACCTGGCGAACCGTGGTCGGTGAGCGTGAAATTTTCCGCCGCCGTTTCAATCAAGTGCACCGGACGATAGAGTCCGCCATAAACTGAAAAGTCGCCGCTCAAGGGCGCGATGTCCGGCTCAGATTTATTGCTCACGCGGACGGCGATCAGGTTCGTGCCGCTGGCGGATAATTCGCCGGTGATTTCGTAGCAGAATGCGCCGAAACCGCCGCGATGTTCGCCAAGCCGTTTCCCGTTCACATAAACATCAGCGACCAGGCTAGCGGCTTCGAACCGCAAAAAATATCGTTTGCCGGTTTCCCGTATGACGTTCAACTCGCGCCGATACCAACCCGGTCCGCGGTAATAATTTGTGTTTCCCTGTTGCGCCTCTTCCCAGCCCCAGTTGTGCGGAATTGAAACCGTCTGCCAGTTGCTGTCATTGAAGTCCGATTGCTCCGCGTTGGTGGCTTCGCCCGATTTGAACCGCCAGCCCGAATTCAGCAGCGTGTTTTCGCGCGCCCACAGGTTGAAGGAGACGGCAACGGCAAAAATGAAAATGGAAAACTTGCGCATGAACCACAACATGCCAGAAATCATTTCGGCGGCAAACGCAATGTCGTCATGGTTTAACGTCGGCGACATGTGGAATATCCTTGCCCGAC
Organism: uncultured Verrucomicrobiae bacterium; assembly: GCA_963842445.1. Classification (GTDB taxonomy): domain Bacteria; phylum Verrucomicrobiota; class Verrucomicrobiia; order Limisphaerales; family UBA11358; genus UBA11358. Next base: position 2,588 of record CAWJHF010000002.1, read on the forward strand.
GTGAAAAGCCACCACAGTCAAAATCTGCCATCCGCCATATTGCAGTATTGTTTCCTGTTCGGATTTTGCCTGGCTGGGAGAGAAAAACTGCAGGCCGATGTCCCGGGCGGCGGGAGCGAGGGGCCGGACGTAACCATCACACGGCAGGGTGGCGATGTGACGCTGGCCAACGGAATCATCACCGCCGTCATTGACACCGCCTCGGCCAAAGTGGTTTCCCTGCGCTATCAGGGCCGGGAAATGGTCAGCCAGACCGGTCGCCATAAAACCATTTACTTTTTTGTCGTTGGCGACAAAGGCTACGAAATCGCCTCGCCGTGTGTTTATTCCGTGAAACGGCAGACGCCGGACCTAGTGGACATTTCCTGCAAACGCGCGTATTCGCGCCAGAACCCCAAACAGCATCCGTGGGACTTGGACACCCATTTCGTCCTGCGCCGCGGCATGAGCGGTTTGTATGTCTATTCGGTGGTGAATCACTGGAGCGATTATCCGGCCTTGGACATCGGCCAATACCTGATGATCTGGTCGGTGCCGGAACTGGACGGACAATGGCTACTGGAGAAAATTTATGTGGACGAAGCCCGGCACTGGGAACTGCCGTCGCCGGATGATTTCGCCCGGTGTGAGCCAACCGGCATCCAGGAAATCGTCAGACTCACCACGGGTCCGTGGAAGGGCCAATACGACTGCAAATACATGTACACCGCCAGTTACCAGGACCTCGGTTGCTGGGGGTTCGCCAGCGACCGCAACCATATCGGCGCCTGGGTCGTCTTCGGTAGTCACGAATTTTTCAACAACGGCCCGACCATGTCCAACCTGACTTCCGCCAGTGGGATTTTCCAGGTTATGTTCAACATGAACCATTATGGCGGCTCAGGCATCGCCATCCCGAAAGGCGAGACGTGGCAGAAAGTTTTTGGCCCCTGTCTGCTTTATTTTAATTCAAGCCCGGATGGTGGCGACACTTGCTGGGCTGACGCAAAGCGGCAAGCGCAGGCGGAACAGGCGGCGTGGCCGTATGCTTGGCTGACGGATAACAGTTTGTATCCATCGAAGGCAGAACGGGGCACGGTTGCGGGCCGGTTTGTGGTCAGGGACGCGCTCAAACCAAATGTCAGCGGCGCGGGGGCCTGGGTTGGCGTGACCCGGCCCGATCCGGGCGTCAACTGGCAGCTCGATAGCAAACACTACCAATACTGGACGCAGGCGGATGCCGCCGGGAATTTTTCCATTCCCAATGTGCGCCCGGGTACCTACGCGCTTTTTGCCTTTGCGACCGGGGCGGTGGGCGAATCTTCTCAAACCAATGTCACCGTGAAAGCCGGTGAGACGACAGTTCTGGGCGATGTCGTCTGGAAAGTGCCTCATCCCGGTGCGAACATCGCATGGGAAATCGGTGTTCCGGACCGCACGGCAAAGGAATTCCGGCACGGCAACGACTATTTCCAGCCGTATTTGTGGGAAAAATTTGCCAGCGAATTTTCCAATCCGCTGGATTACACCGTCGGTGTCAGCGACTGGTCCAAGGATTGGAATTATGTACAGTGCGGATATCTGACGGGCACGAATTGGAGCCCATGGAAATGGCGCATTCATTTCAACCTGACCAATGCGCCGATGAACGGCAATGCGACACTGACGATTGCCTATGCCAGTTCGTATTACGGTCGCACGGAAGTTTACGTGAACGATGAAAGCAAACCGTTGACGGTGGTGCGGCCGGCAGTTGACGGCGGCAATGCCCTGATTCGCGAAGGCATCCACGCCAAGTACGGTGTGGAGCACGTGGCCATTCCCATGTCGTTGCTCAAAACCGGGACGAACACCGTCACGCTGGTTCAGGGACAGGACCGTTACGACCGCCCATTTTTCCACGTCATGTACGATTACCTGAGCCTGGAATTGCCGGCCGCCACGCCGTAGCGGTTCCAAAAACAATTCGCGTTATTTCGTACAATTCGTGTCTAACCTGACGGCGGCAAACGCAGTTTTGGATTTGCTGCTGGTATTTCTTCGTCTGCTTTTTCGAGCATCGCGTTCGGGAGGGACTTGGCGGCCTTTGCCCCCAACTGTTTTAGTTTCTCTGTCTGGCTGACTAGGTTTCCCGATCCGGTGTGAAGTTTGGTCGAGGCGTCCTCCCACGCTTTGCGCGCCTTGCCGAGCGCATCGCCCACAGCCTGCAGGTCTTCCACGAAGCCGACGAACTTGTCGTAAAGTTTACCGCCGCGGTCGGCGATTTCGAGCACGTGTTTTTGCTGGTCGGCCAGCCGCCAGACGTGCGCAACGGTGCGGAGGGTGGCCAGCAAAGTCGAGTTGGTGATGAGCACGACGTTGTGATCCAAAGCCTCGGCGAATAATCTTGGTTCGCGTGCGATGGCCGCGAAAAACGCTGCTTCAATGGGTACATACATCAGTACGAAATCCGGCGTGTTAATGCCGTGGATGTCCTGATAACGCTTTGCGCCGAGGTCGCGGAAATGTTTGCGCAACGCCTCGACGTGCCGGTCAAGACCGGCGAGCTTGGTCGCCTCGTCGGGCGCGTTTACGGATTCCTCGTAGGCGCGCAGCGAAACTTTGGAGTCAATCACCAGATTGCGTTTCTCCGGCAATTCCACAATCACGTCGAGAAACCGCTGATCGCCCTCGACATCCTTCGCGCTGCGTTGCCGGCGATAGTGAATGTCCTTCTGCAGCCCGGACTTTTCGAGAATCTGGTCGAGCATGTTCTCGCCCCAGTTGCCCAGCACCTTCACGTCACCCTTGAGCGCCCTGGAAAGATTCGCCGCCTCATTACCGATGCGGCTGACTTGCTCTTTGAGTAGCGCGCTGTTTGTAGTTGTCGCGTCGTGGGTTTTATCGAGGCTGGCTTTGAACTCGCCGAGCGTCTCTTTCAGTGGCGTGAGCAATTTGCCGAGGCTCTCCGTGGATTGCTGGTTGAAGCGGCTTGCGTTGTCCAAGATCAACTTGTTTGAGACCGCCTCAAACTCCTTGCGAAATTTTTCCTGGATTGATTCGAGCTGCTGCCGCTCCGTCGTCAATCGCTCGTTGAGCGATTTCAGCTCTGCGCCCAACTCGCCGTTGCGCTGGTTGAGCGCCAGCAACTGCTCTTGCAACGTACGCTGCTTCTCGACGTGCTGCTTGGCTTGTTCGCGAAGCTCATCCACCAATCCAGAATCCACCTGCACAATGGTCGCGCGTCCACGACCCAGCAGCCAGCCGATGAGCAGCCCCAACCCGCCGCCGATGGCGAGTCCGATGAACAAATAAGCGCCAGCAGACATATCTTTAATTTGTAGGAGCCGAGGTAACGAGGCTCATTATTTGGAGACTCCTCACGTTGTCTCCTACATTTCAAAAGTGCGCCACGACCTCGATTTCCACGTTCGCGCCTTTCGGCAGCGCGGCGACCTGAATCGTCGAACGCGCCGGGAAATCGCTCGTGAAATGTTTGGAGTAGATCTCGTTCATCCCGGCGAAGTCGGCGAGATTCGTCAGAAACACCGTGCTCTTGACGACGTTGGCGAACGTCAATTTCTGGTCGTCCAGGATGGCTTTGACGTTTTGCAGCACGCGCTCGGTTTGCGTTTTGATATCGCCGGAAATCAGATTGCCCGTGGCGGGATCAATTGGGATTTGCCCGGCGCAGAACAGCAGGTCGCCGACGCGCACGGCGTGATTGTATGGGCCGACGGCGGCCGGTGATTTCGCGGGTTTGATGATGATTTTGGTTGCCATAAATTGTGATCCAATTACCCGTCGTAACTCCTAAATTTCCATTTGATGCCACTTCGTGCGTCCATAAGGCAATATTCCAATTTACAAATATTTTGCCAAAATCGGCTTCAGCTCAATCGCGGTTTTTTTCGGCCAGATTTTTTTTTCGGTCAGGATGGCATTTTTCAACGCGGAATGACATGGCCAGTTTGGTTCGGCGGGAATTTTGGCGATGGCGCGGGCGATGATTTGTTTGGCCGTGTCGGCGTTGCGATGGAGGTTCTGGATGATCATTGCGAGCGTGACGTGTTCATCTTCCTTCCAGCAATCGTAGTCGGTGGACATCGCCAGTGTGGCGTAGGCGATTTCGGCTTCGCGCGCGCATTTGGCCTCGCCGAGGTTCGTCATGCCGATGACATCGTAGCCGGCGCGGTGATTCGTGAGCGATTCGGCACGAGTGCTGAAGGCCGGTCCTTCCATGTTCACGTAGGTGCCGCCGTCGTGGACGCTGGCTTTGCATTCGCGCGCAGTTTTCAGGAGGATTTGCCGCAGTTCCTCGCAAATCGGATGCGCAAACGCGATGTGCGCCACGATGCCACGGCCAAAAAACGTGTGGGCAAACGACTGTTTGGTGCGGTCGAGGAACTGGTCAACGACCACGATGTCGCAAGGCTTGCATTTTTCCTGCAACGAGCCGACGGCGCTGACGCTGATGATCCAAGCAACGCCGAGCTTTTTCATCGCCCAGATGTTGGCGCGATGGTTGAGTTCGCCGGGCAGAATCCGGTGGCCCCGGCCATGCCGGGGCAGAAAGACGACTTCGCGCCCGGCCAGTTTGCCGGTGAGCAAATCGTCCGATGGCGGACCAAAGGGCGTCCTGACCTTCACCCATTTTTGTCTCGTGAAGCCTTCGATGTTGTAAAGGCCGGTGCCGCCGATGATGCCGATGCGATAATCAGACATGGCAGGTTTATAGCATCGGCGCGGCCAAAAGTCGCCAATGTTTTTCCTGGCTGGTGTTCGTGGGAAAATCAGTTACGCTGTGCGTATGGAATTGTTCTATCAAATTCTCAAAACAGCGGTTGATGGCGGCGCATCAGATGTGCACCTGAAAATCGGCACGCCAGTCATCTACCGCATCAACCGCGAATTGATCGCGGTGAATTCGCCCTTCCCAACCGCGGAATGGATGAACAAAATCGTCGAATCCATAACGCCGGCGCACCAAAAAAAACGCCTCGAGGAGCAGCGCGAAATTGACTTTTCCTTCCTCGTTCCCGAGGTCGGGAGATTCCGCACAAATTTGTTTCAACAGCGCGGCGAGTGGTGTCTGGCCATGCGTTTTGTCAAAACGCGCGTGCCGAGCTTCGAGGAACTCGGTCTGTTGCCGCAAATCAAACAGATTGCGGAATCGCCGCGCGGCATCGTGCTCCTGGCGGGATCAACCGGCTGCGGCAAATCCACGACGCTCGCGGCAATGATTGAGCACATCAACTCCAACTTCAAAAAGCACCTCATCACGCTCGAAGACCCGATTGAATACGTCTTTGAAGATAATCAGTCTGTCATCGAGCAGCGCGAAATCGGTTTGGATACGCTGTCCTTTCACCACGCGCTCATACACGTTCTGCGTCAGGACCCGGACATCATCATGATCGGCGAAATGCGCGACGACATCAGTTTCACGGCTGCGATGAGCGCGGCGGACACCGGACATCTCGTCTTGTCCACCGTGCACACCACGAACGCGTCGCAATCCATCCATCGCATTCTCGATTTTTTCAAGGCGGAAGAGCGCGAGCAGTTGCGTCGGCAGCTCACCGGCGCGTTGCGCGCGGTGATCTGCCAGCGCATGGTCGGCACGGTGGACGGCAAGCTGACCCCGGCGTTTGAGATTTTGCTCGACACGCCGCTGGTGCGAAAACTCATCGAGGAAAACCGGCTGGACAAACTGGCGGGGGCCATCGAGACCGGTTTGGATGACGGAATGATCAGCTTCAATCAGTCGCTCTTCAATCTGGTCAAAGCGGGCCGGGTGTCGGAAAAAGAGGCGCTGTCAAAGGCGAGCAATCCGCAGGCGCTGGAGATGAATTTCAAGGGCATCTTCCTCGACGAAGGCCGGCGAATCCTCTCCTGAGAAGACTCGGGATTTCCCTTTCGCGCAGCTTCGCCGGGCTTGGTGGGGCACATTTGCAACGTTCGGCGGGGTAAGTGTACTCGTCCCGCATTGCGGGATCGGCAGCCTCGCTTCACCAGAACGTGCCACTAGCCGGACTTGACTTAATTCCGACAAACCTTATCGTCTTTCCTGATGCGAATATCGAAGAAAACCGATTATGCGTTGCGCGCCCTTTTCACGTTGGTGGATCATTTCGGCGGTGCGCCGATACCCATTCGTGAAATTGCCCGGCGAAATGACGTTCCCAAACGGTTCCTTGAGCAAATCATGCTGGCGTTGAAGGCCCAAGGCTGGGTAGACAGTGTGGCCGGAATCCGCGGTGGTTATGTGCTCGCAAAGAGCCCATCCAAGATCACCATGGGCGAGGTGGTGCGGCATTTCGACGGCATTATTGCGCCAATTGACTGCGTTTCTGTCATGAGTTACAAACGCTGTTCGCAGGAACCGGTTTGCCGGTTTCGGCGCGTCTTTCTGGACGCGCGCAATTACGTGGCAGGATTGATGGATCGCGCGACCCTGGCCGAAATTGCCAGGAGTTTGCCGGTGTCAAAACAGGAGATTTCATCCGGATTTATCGGCGGGGAAGGCATTTAAAAAAATTTCAAAAAAGCAGTTGACAACGCAAACCGTTTGCCGATAATAACGACATACTAAGTCGTTATTAGGTGGATATAAGTTGGACCTGACATTTGTTGAGATGAACGAAAATGAAATCATACCTGCCGTCAAGGTGGGCGAGACGCTGGACTGGTTGGAAATAGTCCGCCGGCAGGTCGGCTCGTTGCGCTACGGCGTGGTACAGGTCGTCGTGCACGATTCGCAGGTCACACAGATTGACAAGACCGAACGTGTGCGGCTGGAAAACTTTCGCACAGGAACCATTTAAGGCCGACCAGAATGCTGGAGGCGTGAAAATAAAATCGAACGAGCCGCTGACCGGGCAACCGGAAGTCTCATTAAAATGAAAACGACAGACATGAAACTCAAGCAGATGGTAATCGTAGCGCTTGCCTGCCTGCAGGTGAGCATCCCCGTTATTGCTGGGGACGGTACTGACACAAATTCCATCGGAGCCGCGCAAGTTACGCCCGGCAATTCCGCCGAAGCAGCGGAGATTGAAGCCTTGAAGAAGGAGGTACAGGAATTAAGCCAAAAAGTCCAAAACCTCGAACGACAGCACCAGTTGCAGCAACCGGCGGCCAGCGACACGAACCAGGAGCAAATCCAGGCACTGGACCAGAAGGTGCGGATTCTCGAACGGCAGCGCGAACTCGACAAGAATAATGCCGCCACGGTGGCGAAAACCCAGCCGTGCCTGAGTGTTGGAGCAAACGGGGTGACGTTCAGCTCGACCGATACAAATTTTGCCATCAGCTTGCATGGTGTTCTACAGGTGGACAGCCGGACGTTTTTCAACGACAACGGCCTCAAGGGGAATGACGGTTTCATCCTGCGCCGGGCGCGCCCGATTCTGTCGGGCACGGTGTTTCGCGACTTCGATTTCCTGTTCGTGCCGGACTTTGGCGGCAACACGGTGCAAATCTTTGATGCCCTCGTGAACTATCGCTACAACCCCGCACTGCAACTGCAGACCGGCAAATTCAAATCCCCGATTGGCCTGGAGGCGTTGGTTGTAGATCGGGACATTCTGTTCAACGAGCGCTCGCTGGCGACGGACCTGGTGCCGAACCGCGACCTGGGTGCGGAACTGCACGGCGATTTGTTTGGTGGCGTGGCCAGTTATGCCGCCGGCATTTTCAACGGCGCGCCGGACTACAACGGCACGACGACAAATGCGGACTACGACAACAATAAGACGTTTGCCGGCCGTGTTTTCTTTCAGCCGTGGAAAACGTCGGAAGTCGCGGCCTTGAGAGGCTTGGGCTTCGGTTTGGGCGGCAGTTACGAAGTGGACCGCGCGGCGACGAACACGGCGACCGGATTGACACCAGGTTACACCACCGACGGCCAGCAAAAGTTTTTCTCTTACAGCTCCGGTGTATTTGCCAATGGAACACACTGGCGCCTTTCACCGCAGGGATATTACTACTACGGTCCGCTTGGATTGCTGGGCGAATATGTGATTTCCGACCAGCAAGTCACCAAGGGCGCAAGTTCCGCCGACTTGCAAAACACGGCCTGGGAAATTTCCGGCAGTTGGCTGCTCACGGGCGAAGACGCCACCTACAACAGCGTGACGCCGAAGCATCCGTTTGACCCCAGAAACGGCCAGTGGGGTGCGTGGCAAGTTGTCGCGCGTTATGCTAATCTGGACGTGGACAAAAACGCCTTCCCGACCTTTGCGAGTTACAGCAGTTCGGCGTCATCGGCGCACGCATGGTCGGTGGGTCTGAACTGGTATCTGAACAACAACATTCGCGTGGACACGAGCTTCTCACGCACACTGTTCTCAGGCTATACTGGCGGCACCCCCGCGGTGCCGGCCCAGCCGGAAAACGTCCTGTTCACCCGTGTCCAACTGGCATTTTAACCGTTGAAAATAACCGCATGAAAACTTTTTTGAAAATGCTACTGGCCTTCTCGCTTGTTACCACGGCGTGCGCAAAGGAAATCAAGCTGCTCAACGTCTCCTACGACCCGACACGTGAGTTGTATCAGGATTACAACGCCGCGTTCGCCAAATACTGGAAGGCAAAAACCGGTGACGATGTGGTTGTCTCACAATCGCACGGTGGTTCCGGCAAGCAAGCCTTATCCGTCATCAACGGCCTTGGAGCCGACGTGGTCACACTCGCGCTGGCCTATGACATTGACGCGATTGCCCAAGCAGGATTCCTGCCTGCCGACTGGCAAAAGCGTCTGCCGGACAACAGCACGCCCTACACTTCGACCATCGTGTTCCTCGTGCGCAAGGGGAACCCGAAGAACATCAAGGACTGGGACGACGTGGTGAAGCCGGGTGTAATCGTTGTGACACCCAATCCCAAAACTTCCGGCGGCGCGCGCTGGAATTACCTCGCCGCGTGGGCTTATGCGCTCGACAAATACGGCCATGATGATGCCAGGGCGCGCGACTTCGTGAAACGGCTTTACAAAAACGTGCCTGTGCTGGATTCCGGCGCACGCGGTTCAACAACAACGTTCGTCGAACGCGGCATCGGCGACGTTTTGCTCGCGTGGGAAAATGAGGCGCACCTTGCCATCAAGGAATTTGGCGCAGACAAATTTGAAATCGTCACGCCATCGGAGAGCATTTTGGCCGAACCGCCGGTGGCCGTCGTTGACAAAGTGGCCAAAAAAAATGGTACGACCGATGTGGCGAAGGTTTACCTCGAATACCTTTACTCCGACGAAGGCCAGGACATTGCCGGCCGGAATTTTTATCGTCCGCGCTCGGAAAAAGCCGCGGCGAAATATGCCGGCCAGTTTGCCAAATTGAAACTCTTCACGGTGGATGAGGTTTTTGGCGGCTGGCAGAAGGCGCAGAAAACTCATTTCGCCGACGGCGGCACGTTTGACCAGATTTATCAACCCGAATAGTTGACATTAATTTCTTTCTCGCGATTTCAATAAGCACTAAAAGGTAAGCAGACATGGCGAGCAAAAATTTCTGCGTGCTGCCGGGCTTCCGTTTGACGCTCGGTTACACGCTGCTTTATCTCAGCTTGATTGTGCTGATCCCGCTCGCGGGCGTGTTCGTGAAAACGAGCACGCTCTCGTGGGACCAGTTCTGGCACATCGTCACCGTGCCGCGCGCGCTGGCGTCGTATCGCCTGAGTTTCGGCGCGTCGTTTCTGGCGGCGCTCGTCAATGTCTTTTTTGGCATCATCGTCGCGTGGATGCTGGTGCGATACGAATTTTTTGGAAAAAAAGTCGTGGATGCGCTGGTGGACATGCCGTTTGCGTTGCCGACCGCCGTGGCCGGCATCACGCTGACGGCGTTGTATTCAGAGCACGGCTGGATCGGCCAGTTGCTCGCGCCGCTCGGCGTAAAGGTCGCCTTCACGCAACTTGGCGTATTCGTCGCGCTCACCTTCATCGGGCTGCCGTTCATCGTGCGCACCGTGCAGCCGGTGCTGGAGGATCTTGACCCGGAAATCGAGGAGGCGTCCGCCAGTCTCGGCGCAAACCGCTGGCAGACATTCTGGCGTGTCATCCTGCCGATGCTGTATCCGGCGCTGCTGACCGGCTTTTCGCTGGCGTTCGCCCGCGCGCTGGGCGAATACGGCTCGGTGGTTTTCATCGCCGGCAACATGCCGATGAAAACCGAAATCACGCCGCTGCTCATTGTCACCAAGCTGGAGCAGTTTGATTACGCCGGCGCGACCGCGCTGGCGGTGGTCATGCTCGTTGGTTCCTTTGCGATTTTGCTGACGGTCAATCTGCTTCAATGGCGCAGCAGCCGTCACCTCGCACGGGTTTGATATGGGTGACACCACCACATTTTTCCGCGCCGTCCGCCGCGAGCCGCATCGCCAGGCGACCGCCGAGTCGCCATGGGTGCGCCGGTTGCTCATCACTGGCGCATTGTTGTTTCTCGGAATTTTTCTGGTTGTGCCGCTCTTGTCGGTTTTTGCCGAAGGGTTGAACAAGGGCCTCGGTTATTATTTCCACACGTTCCGCGACCCGCTGACCTTGAGCGCCATCAAATTGACGTTCATCGCCGCGGGCATTTCTGTGCCGTTGAATTGCGTCTTCGGCGTGGCGGCGGCGTGGGCGATTGCGAAATTCGATTTCCGCGGGAAAAATATTCTCATCACGCTGATTGACCTGCCGTTTTCCGTTTCGCCGGTGGTTGCGGGCCTGATTTACGTGCTGCTCTTTGGCGCACCGGGGCCGTTTTGGACATGGTTGTCCGATCACAACGTCAAAATCATCTTTGCCGTGCCGGGCATCGTGCTGGCGACAACGTTCGTGACCTTTCCGTTCGTCGCGCGCGAGTTGATTCCGCTCATGCAGGCGCAAGGCCGCACGGAGGAGGAAGCGGCGCGCGTGCTGGGCGCCAGCGGTTGGCAGACGTTCTGGCGCGTGACGCTGCCGAACATCAAATGGGGTCTGCTCTATGGCGTGATTTTGTGCAACGCCCGGGCAATGGGCGAGTTCGGCGCGGTGTCGGTCGTGAGCGGCCACATTCGCGGTCTGACAAACACCATCCCGCTGCACATAGAAATTCTTTACAACGATTACAACACGACCGGCGCGTTTGCTGTGGCGTCGTTGCTGGCGTTTCTCGGCCTTGTTACGCTGGTGTTGAAGACGTGGATTGAACGGAAGAAAATCGCCGCATTACGCGCGGCAGATATGGATTTGACAGTATGAGTGTCGAAGTCCGCAACGTTACGAAAAGATTCGGCAGGTTCACCGCCCTCGACAACGTGAATCTGAAGATCGAGTCCGGCGAACTCGTCGCGCTGCTCGGCCCGTCCGGTTCCGGCAAGACGACGCTGCTGCGCATCATCGCCGGTCTGGAATTTCCTGATCCCGGCCCGGCGCAGGTCTTGTTTTACGGCGAAGATGTTACGAATATTCCTGCCAGCGAGCGCAGGGCTGGCTTTGCCTTCCAGCATTACGCACTGTTCCGGCACTTGGATGTATTTGAGAACATCGCGTTTGGCCTGCGCGTGCTTCCGCGTTCGAAGCGGCCGAAGGAACCCGAAATTCGTGAGCGTGTCGAAAAATTGTTGAAGCTCATCCAACTCGACGCGCACGGCAAACGTTTTCCGTCGCAACTCTCCGGCGGCCAGCGCCAGCGCGTCGCCCTCGCCCGCGCGCTGGCCGTGGAACCGAAGGTGTTGCTGCTCGACGAACCATTTGGCGCGCTCGACGCCAAGGTGCGGAAGGAATTGCGCCGCTGGCTCCGGCAATTGCACGAAGAAATCCACGTCACCACGCTGTTTGTCACGCATGACCGCGAGGAGGCGCTGGAGGTGGCCGGGCGCGTGGCCGTTTTGCGCGACGGGCACATCGAGCAAATTGGCACGCCGGAGCAGATTTACGACCAGCCGGCCTCGGCGTTCGTCTATGATTTTCTCGGCAACGTAAATTTATTTCACGGCCAGTCTCACGGTGGGTCCGTAAAAATCGGCGACACGGAATACGCCGTGACCGAAAAAGGCGGTCCGCTCGAAACGCCTGCCATCGCGTTTGTGCGGCCGCACGACATTCGCATCAGCCGCGAACCGGGCGGACACGCCACGCTGGCGGCGCGTATCATCCGCTGCAACACCGCCGGTCCGTCCGCGCACCTTGAACTTCGGCGGCTCGACAATGACGGCTGGTTTGAGGTGCAATTGAGCAAGGAACAATTCAATCAATTACAATTAAACCCGGGCGACCAGGTGTATGTGGAATTGCAAAATGTCCGAGTCTTCCCCGAAGATTATTCCATTTGAATTTTGTTGAAAACTTTGCGAGGCTGGTTTTGTGAACCGTTTTTTGGGGAAATTACTGTTTCCGCGCCTCCCGTCCGATTTACAAAGGCGAAAAGTTAACATCATCGTGGCGGTTCTGCTGGTTGGCCTGCTCTTCGGTGGCCTTGTTGCGCTGATGGCGGTGGTCAGCAACAAGGTGGGTTCGCGTTGAGCCGTTTTTGGCCATTCCGTGACAAATAGGCACGTATGATTCCCAAACGACGAGACTGGGTGTTACGAGTCAATTTCCAACAGAAAAACAAGGGACTTCGGTGCGGAGGAAATGAGGATTGGATTACTGGCATTGAGCGGCGATTCCGACTCGACGGACGACCTTTGCGCAAAGACGCTCGTCCACACGAGCGGGAATGCGGCGGCAAATGTCGCGACCATGAGGATTGTTCGGACAAAACTCGTATGGTCAAAAAACTCGAACGTGGTGTTTTGCCGGTAGTTTTAGTGATGTCCGGATTGACCGAGGGGATGGTTGTTGGTCCAATTTGTCGTGATGAATTGGAAGCGTCTTCTGGCCTACCTCACCGGGTCCGTTGATCAGGAACTGTTGCTGCGCAACGAGTATCTAGCGACTGAGAATCGAATTCTTAGGAACCAGCTCAAAGGTTGGCTACACCTGAACAATGACGAACGCATAAGTCTGGCGGAGATCGGTAAGCAGTTGGGCCGAAAGGCGCTGGAAGAAGTAGCACAGATCGTCAGACCCGAGACCCTCCTGGCTTGGCACCGGAAGCTGGTGGCCAAGAAGTTCGACGGCACTAAAAACCGCTGCGCCCTTGGGCGTCCCTTCCCAAGTCGCTCGAAGCTGTGGTGCTGGAAATGGCCCGGGACAACCGCGCTGGGGGCTACAAGCGAATTGTGGGCACCCTCGAAAATCAGGGGCACAAGATCAGCCGCGAAACCGTAGCCAACATCCTGAAACGCCACGGCCTGTCCCCAGCACCGGAACGAGGCAAGCGAATGCTCTGGGAAGATTTCATCCGATCGCATCTGGCAGTATTGGCCGCAGTCGATTTCTTCACAGCGGAGGTCTGAACGACCAACGGATTGATGACGTACTACGTGTTGGTATTCATGCGGATTGCCCCGAGACAGATCTGCATCGGCGGTTTCACCCTCGCCCCTGATGCGGCTTGGATGAAGCAGATGGCCCGGAATATGACGATGGCGGGGGAGGGGATGTTCAACGGACCATTCTTTTCAAGGAAAGAGAAAGGAATTCCTGGAGAGATTTGTCTCATCCCCACTCGCTTTGAAAGATTCGCCATTTTCCGACGTATTGCAGGTGGGAAACCAGGCCGTGCTTTTGCTGCTCAACAATCAATCGGACACTGGGAGATTATGAAGACGGTTCGAGTAAAGATTATGCTTTCTTGGCTGCTGTTTCTGGCCTTTGTCGTCGCAGTCTGTCTGAATCATAACTTCGTTGCATGGCTGGTGATTAATCCGATCCAACTGTTGGTTCGATTAAGCATGCCCAAACCCATTGCCAGGCCCGGGCACCCCGTTTTGGAACGATGCATGACGTTCATTCTGCGGACCGGCATCATCTTGTTTCTAGTCCTTTTGTTGATCCATGTTCTGCATCCCTTTCCGCCGGCGGTCCTGAACGGTGGTGAGATTTTCGGGTTGCTGTATTTGGCCCCCGTTATTGCCTACGCCATTTACCTGGATTGTTCCACCCTAAAACAATCACGGGGTTCCAGCGCCTGACCCTTCCCCACCTACCCGAAGCAATGCTCCGGCTAGGCGTAAAATCTCCGTCATCCTTGCCACCACGCCACTGGCAGGAGAAGTGCAAATTGGTTTATCAGGGTGAAGTCCACAGCGGTAACACCCGGTGTTGCCCAAACCGCCGCTATTCGTTCTGTTGTCAGTGCGGAAGGTTTTTTGAAAGATTCTGAATTCACGAACGTAATTAGAAGTATTGGCAGATGTGTAGTCATAATAGATTTAACCGATGTCGTGGTTTCACTGACATAAATGATCGCGAAAGTCCGCCAATCATCGTGAAGCCTCGGCGATACATTTTATACCAGCTCCGATCCCCTGGGTTGTGAGAGTCAAGGGACAAAGGGTAAGGGGCGGAGCTGGTATCCATGAAAACATAAACAAGGCAATGGCGTGGATTCCACACAGCAGGGACGGAACGAAACAGAAATTTCATTCCCTAATAACTTGCCATTTGCACGAAACAAACATGACGGCTCATGCCCATTTGGCTTTTAGAAAACAACCTTTGCGACCGGCAACTGCTTTTAAGGTTTTTCGCCGGCCAATGCCCCAGACATGACAAAGAAAATCAATTCCCCAAATACGAAAGCGAGTCCCCCCGGTGGGCACGGGAAAATACTATTGGTCGAAGACGATGCTGATGTCAGAATGGTTATGCGAGGTGTTCTGGAAGCATCAGGTTATCAAATTTGGGAAGCTTCCAATGGCCTGGAAGCTTTGGATATTTGGAAGACAAATGCCTCACAAATTGATTTGTTGCTAACCGATATTATTATGCCCGGCGGCCTTAATGGCCAGGAATTGGCAGACAGATTAAAGGAGGAACGGCCGGGCCTTAAAGTGATATTTATGAGTGGCTACGGTCCCGATATGGCGAAAAAAATTCAACTCCACAGTCATATTTTACAAAAACCTTTTACCTTGGAAGGCCTCACTGAAACCGTACGGAGCTATCTGGACACGGCGCGCCTGCCCCCCTGAAATTTTTCTAAAAAAAACGCGGATAGCATCCGTTTGATTGGATGCAAAGCTTGCTGTGTGAGCAAGGAATAGACGGTCAACCCGCTTCCAGGGCCTTTTGCGCTTCTTGCAAGGCGCGGTGCATCTCCGCCGCCGATGCATAACGTTGCGCCGGGTCCGGCTGACAAGCCTTGAGGATGACGGTGTTCAACGGAAAGAAATCCGCCGGGTCTTCCCTCTCAACCAGGGTCGTTGCAATCTCCGGGAAATAGGCTGCACTGCGGCCGGTGCCGAGCACGTAAAGCACCATGCCCAGCGCGTAAATATCCGCCTGCGGTGTGCCCGGACGTTCCGGTGCTGGCGGCATATAGCCAGGCGTGCCCACCAACGTCCGCTCCTGGTCGGGAGGCCTGATTTCAGTGATGAGTCCCAAATCCGCCAGCTTGGGCTGGCCGTTGACAAAAATGATGTTCTGGGGCTTGATGTCGCGGTGAGTAAGCCCTTGGCGATGGATGAAATCAAGGGCATCACTCAATGCCAGCCCAATCCGCACACACTCCCGAACCGGCAGCCTCCGGCCATGGGAACGGGCGCGTTCACTCACCAAATCACGCGGTTTGTAGGTTGAAGGCTCCTGTTCCCAACCCGGCTTAAGCGGGTCCCCCAGCTCCATGACATAATAAAAATATCCCGCCTGCTTCTCACTGACAAATTCCACCCGCAACAGGCCGGGATGTTTGTCGGAGACCGGCTGGTATTTTTTGATGCCGCTGAATTCGCGTTCGTAGGGATCGGTATTTTGATCGAAGTTTGCCAGATAAACCACCTTCAATGCCCTCCATTGTCCGGCTGCGTTCCGCGCCAGCCAGACTTTTCCATAAGCGCCCTCGCCAAAGGGTGGATTGAACAATTCGTAATCGGGAGCATCCGGCAAATTCTCAACTGCAGCCGCAGGCCGGGGAAATGACAGGGAAACTGAAACCGCCCTTTTCTCGAGTGCGTGACGGATCCTGATTGCCAGCGCCCAGACCAGAGCACAGGGTACTTGTCCGCCCGCAATCACCAGCCAGGGAAACCAATAGTTGGTGAAGTAACTCCATGAAATCGCCCCCAATGCCACCACCAGGGCAACCCCTGCCGCAGCCGCACACCCCACCCACAATCGCATCCGGCACAATCCGCCGCCGAGCAATAATCCGGAGGCCACCAGCGTCAATGCCTCCAGCCACCAGGCCGGTCGCCGCAACCAGTCGCCATTCATCAGATTCAGAAAGGAGGTGATCAGGATTTCCACGCCACCGTTTGATTCACCGGTCCAACGCGTGTACGGAGTGCTAAATTTGTCTTCGTCCGTTTTACTGCCGGGCACCGATGTTTCCGGCGCCGTGCCGATGAATACAATCTGACCGCGGAAATAATTCGTTGGTCGGTCCAGCGCGAACCGGTAACTCAATCTGGCCGCTGCGCCATCGCGACCGTAGTAACGCAACCATCGTTCCTGTGGGGTTTCGCTCAACTGCGCCCCGGCCAGCCGCGCGGCGGTCCAGGGCAGACTCGGATAAGGTCCCGGCGAAGGAAACGGCCAATGTCGGCGCACAATCAAGTCGAGGTCCGGATCCAGCCAGGCGACGCCCCAATTGGTTCCGGTCGCGCCGAGAAAGGGTTCTGACGGCGGTGTTGGCTGCGTTCCGGCCAGCCTCGGGATTGTTACTTGTGCCTGCTCGGCCATCAACACGATGTGGTGTTGCCGCCGCATCGCTTCGGCCAGGGCCTCGTCCTGTGTGGGATCACCTGGTTGTTGAAAGAAGGAATCGAATACCACGAGGGCGCAGCCATCATCCGCCAGCCGGTCCAGTAACCGGGCGTGCAGTCCCCGGTCCCATGGCTGTCCGCGGACTTGGTGAAACTGATCGAACGCCTCGTTGTCCATCAGGATGAGGGTGACCCGGTTCGTGACCGCGCGCGCCTCGAAGCGGAACAAATAATCGTAGCTGGCGTTCACCCAAGGCTCGCCCAGCGGCATCTTCCACAACATCAAACCGCAAAGCACCGCCAACGCCGCGCCCGGCACGGATTTGAAAAATTCACGTTGTCCGATGGCTTTAGTCTTCACCGCTGATTGAGTTTAGGAAAAAACGGGAAGAAATCAGCGATTTTTCACGTCCCTTCTGAAAAAAGGGGAAATGAGTGACGCGTGGCAGCCCGGCAGTTCTGTCCTTTCATCACAATTTAATGAAATTTATTGAAAGATTTTCCTGGTTCCTCCGTAAACTTTATTCGCCTGAGCATAAAGAAACACAAAACTTGCTGTGCAGATTCTAGGGGTGTTATCAGGCGCAGGGAGAACGACAGCATAACCCATAAATACCCATGAATAAACATGTCCCTTGCATCATTGCACTTGCGTCAATCACCGGATTGGTTTTGATTGCAGGAAATACTGCTCCTGCCCAAACGGCCGATGCCCTGGATCAGTCTGAGTTTCCAACGATAACGGTTCAACCAGTAGATCAGGCCGTTACCGTGGGATCGAATGCCGTATTATCGGTGCAGGCAATCAATGCCGACAGCTATCAATGGCAGTCCAACGGAGTCGCCATTGATGGAGAAACCAACAGCACCCTGACCCTTCAAAACGTCGGGGTGAATGTGGGATCATACTCATGCAATGTTTCCCAGAATGGCGGAGATCCGGTGCCAACCCGCGCGGCGTCTTTGAACGTAGTGACTCCTCTTGATTTGGGTGGAGACCAGATTGTCGTCTTCGGCGGGCCCAAGCTGGGTGGTGGCACCATTGGCACCTGTCCGGGTAGTTTCGCTGGCTATATCAATTACACCAAGACAATTGCCCAAGGCTGGGGTTGGGTACCTGCCACCAACACGACAACAATCTTTACAGCTTCTGATGGCAGCGGGCGGACAGATACAAAAATTGCATATGGGGGAAAATATGGCGATACCGGCTGCAATCAAACAACGGTCACCGTTCCCAACCCGCCACCAAGCCCCGCTTACAGATTCACCATCTATTTTCCGAACAATGTTCCAACAACCAACTATCCCATCATCCTGACCGGGTTTAATTAATCCCCAGGCGCAGTTAAAAAATGTTCCAAAGCAAAACGGGCTGAGCGAAAGTTCAGCCCGTTTTTTCCTTCTTCCAGCTTGCGTCTCTGGCTGCGGCGCGACGCTGGTTGTGCTGTCTCGCCTGGTGGTTATTTCATCTTGCCCGCTGGCGGCTCCGTCCGCCGGAAAACTGCAAGCCCGTAGGGCTGGAATCTTTGTAGCCCGATCATGCCAACCAGGAAAAAGCTCCAGCGGAGCGGCATCTTCGGAATATACCGCTCCTGAAGGAGCTGGTGAATGTTGGTGGCGTAAATTCTACAAAGACGCAGCGCCACTGGCGCTTGGATGGCAAGGCAGAATGCCTACACGCCGAGTTCCGTCTGCCGGCCTTGCTTCTTCTTCGACTCCGGCGCTTTTTTGAACGTGTCGTCCAGGCTCGCGGCGCTGGTGGGACGTTCAATGCCTCTGCCCTCCATCAACTCCTTCACCGTGCGGAGTTGCAGGCGCGGAAACTTTTGTTTGTTTGTCTTGTGCTCGTAAAAACCGGCGCCGGCGGCTTCGGTTTCCATCGGGCCGGTGGGCGGTTGCAGGGAAATCAAAATGCCAATGGCCGCTTTCTCGCGGTCCAACACGCCGCGCAAATCGCGCACGTCTTTCACGCCGGTCTTGCCGCCCTTGACTTGAATGATGATTTGCTCCGGTTTGGCGGCTTTCGGGTCGTCGCGGAAAAGAATCTTCCCGTCAATGCCGTGGTCCGCGCCTTTCTTTTGCTCGACGGGGCGCGCGCCGACGAGACCGAGCGCCCACCATTGGAATTGAAACTTGTCTTCCTCGGCTAGGACGGCAGCTTCGTTCGGCGTGGTCGGCTCGCCGATGATGCGGACAAGGGAAATTCCGGGGAGCGCGTTTTGATCGGGGAGCGCACGCGCCTCGCGTGCTGTCAGCGACGCCCTCGTCGCTGACACGGAGGCGTGGGATGGTTCATGAGCACTCGAAGGGTTCGGCGAGGGCGCCGAACCCGACACGCGGGGCGCGTGTGCTCCCCCGGAAACAAATTTCATCCGGCTGCCGTAGGTGTCTTGCAGGCGGTTTTTGATGAGGGAAATGGCGAGTTGCGTGACATCAATGCCGATCCAGTCGCGGCCGAGTTTCTCGGCGGCGTCAATGGTCGTGCCGCAGCCGCAGAACGGGTCCAGCACCATGTCGCCGGGATTGCTGCTGGCTTGGATGATGCGTTCCAAAAGCGCGACGGGTTTTTGGGTTGGATAGCCGAGGCGTTCGGCGGATTGAGCAGCGATTGGGTCAATGTCGGTGATAACATCAGCGGCTGGAACGCCAGCATTCGGATTGTAGTATCGTTTGAATCCGGGAACTTTTCCTTTCGGCGGCCAATAAATCAACCCGGCCTTATCGAGAGCATCCAATTTTTCTTGGACTGACCAGTCCTCACTTTTATCGCCGAACAATTCAACCAGAACTTTGGTTGGCACAGCCCAATGCCGTCCGACTTCGGTAGGATTTACCTTGCGCCAAGCTTGGCCGGATTCGCCTGTGCGTTTTCCAGCGCCTGTCAAATCTCCAATCCGAAAGCGTCCTTTTGTATCCGAGAAGCGATAAAAGTTTTCAAGATATTCCTCGGAATAGTTTTGAAAGATTTGATTCCAAACATAGTCGTCAGTTTTTGAGTAAAGCAAAATCACATCGTGAACCGGCCCAAATCTTTTAGCGCTACTGTGCGCGCTGGTTCTTTTCCAAATGACTTCGCTGCGGAAATTAACTTTTCCAAAAATGGCGTCGCACAACAGTTTGAGATAATGCGAGGCGGTCGGGTCGCAGTGGAGGTAGAGCGAGCCGGTAGATTTGAGCACGCGGCGCAATTCGACGAGACGCGAGGACATCATGGTGAGGTAGGCCATCATGTCGTTGCCGCCGAGAAAGGTGTAAAAGGCCTGCATCACGTCGGAAACCTTGCCGGGCTGCTCGGTGACGGTGTCGTAGGCTTTCTTGGTCTCGATGTCCCAATGCCAGGTGTCCTCGAAGGCGCGAATCTGGCTGGCGGCGTCGGTGCCGTCTTTTTCGTGGAAGAAGGCATTGTAGTTCTGGGCGGAGTTGAACGGTGGATCGAGATAAACGAGGTCAACGGTCTCGTCCTTGAGGTAACGCTTGAGGATGTCGAGGTTGTCGCCGTAGTAGAGCGTGCCCATGCGCGGACGATACCGATTTCCTGGCTGGCGTTCAACAGCCGTTTGGGAGCTGGAACCCAGGCAGGTGCAACTTGACTGTTCTTGGTAGGGACGGCGCGCCGCGCCGTCCGCGCCGCGTTCAGCGGAGCAACTCTCGACGTGAACACTGAGTGTTCGTTCCGCCCGCTCTGCGCGGGCGGGGACATCGCAGCGCGATGTCCCTACCAATCATCCTAGAAATTTAATTGCAAGCTCACGAGCAGGGTGCGCGAGCGCGGCATTTCGTTGTAAAGATTGAGCGGGTTGAGATTGTAGTTTTGGTCGGTGATGTTGAGCATGCCGAGCGTGACTTGACCTCTGCGATGCAGAAAACGATAGCCCATGAATGCGTTCAACTGCCAGAAGTCGTCACCCGGTTCAGGCGGGTTGTATCCGCTGTTGTGTTGATGATACCAGTCGGCTTCTCCTTGGGCAAAGAAACCGCAGGGATGGTTGTAAATCGCCGACAAACTCACCTGCTGCAAAACTCCCTTGGTCCGCTGGCTTGGTATTATCGGACTGGCAATATTTAGTGATGGTGAAGTGACCGGCACATCGGGGAAACTGTCATTTAAGACCGCTTGAGTGAGAAGATAGCGCGCGCCGAGCGACCAGTCCCAACCCAGCAACTGGTTGGCGGTGACCAGGAGCGATTTTTCCTGGTAATCCAAATTTTCGCGCAATCCCTGCGGAAGGGGATCGTCAAACCCGTCTGGATAATAATTGAAGACTCCATCAACCCGGTTAACGGTGGAGTTCAATATCTCGCCGGATATGCCCAGATAAGTTCCGGTGCTGAATTTTTGCTCCAGCGAAAGGTCATAGGTTTCAAATTTGGCACCGGCATTATCTCCCTCGACAGATTCAGGAATGATGCTGCGGAAGGATTGAACGAAACCCGCCACTTGCGAAGGCTCTAATTGGTAGCTTTGGTCCACACTCGCGCCGGCCAGCGAGCGCGTGTAGGCGAAACGGACGGTGGTTTGATCCAGCGGCGTCCAGATCAGGCCGGCTTTGGGCGAAACTTGATCAGCTGTCGTTTCGTTCCCTGAAATGGGCGCGCTCCGAAAATTCTCCGGGTAGGTGATACGGTCGTAAGTCACACCGCCAATCAATTGCAGCGGCTCGAGAATCTGCCATTGATGATAGCCGTAAAAACTGATGCGCTTGAACAGGGAAGTGAAGTCCTGTTGTGGTGGAGGTTCCAAGAAAGCATAGGTGACGGGGAGCGGATCGGTTTGCAGAATGGCGGTGTCAAAATGACCATACTGAATGCGCGCGCCGGTAATGGTATTGTGTACCGGCCCTTCCCAAATCTGCTGCAGTTCTCCTGAATAAATATCCAACCTGTCCCAAAAATGCTCATTCGCCGTAATGTTTTGCGCAGACTTGAAGGTGCTTAAAGTGGGGACGCCAATGGTATTGTTCGGAAAGGTTTGAAACAAGGAAGGCTGCGTGAAGTTGGTGAACGAATAAGTGTCGTTGAGGCGAGCCGCAAAAAGCAAAGTGTGAACCCCGGGACTCCATTCATGATGATAGCCAAGGCTTACGTTCGGGGTTTGATCTTCACTCACGCGGGCGGTCGGATTCGCCATGCTTTGGTTGTAATACTGAGAAAGATCTCCGCTATCAGCCTCGTATTGCTGGATATTCACATAAATACTATCCTGTGGCGTAAGCTGTTGCTTGGCCGTCAGGAAAAATTGCCGCTGATAGATGTCGTCGTTCGCGCGCTGGCCGGGGTCGGAATGATAAGATGCTTCAAAGTCATAACTGAAATTCCCGAATGTCCCGAACTGCGCGCCTGACTGTGTCCAGGCTCCGCGGCTCAGGTATTCCGTGCTCGAAGCGACCCCAAAACGATTGCGCTCGAACAACGGAGAGTATTCCTGCTGTGAGATGGTGGGCGAGAACATACCGGCGCTCACCGGGGCCAGCAAATTCGCCAGCAGATATTCATTCTCAGCGGGAGTTTCATAACGGAGATTGATCTCGTTCGGATCAACCAGTTCATGATAGCTGTCCGCCAGGAAATGATGCGCGGAGTAATTCGCGTAATCGTCATTCACCGCGCGGGAGGCCTCGCGCACGGCCACGTCATTCATGCCATCGTCTTGATACATCGCCGCCAGATTGGCGCTGCGCACCGCTTGGTCCTGATCCAGCAACAGTTGCGAGCGATAGACGCTCCGGTTGTCATTCAATTCCTGCGATTTTTCCAAATCACGGATGGCGTCGTTGATCCGGTTGTTTTCTTGGTTGAGCAAGGCGGAATAAAGCCACGCCGTCGGGTCGTTGGGATCCAATTTCTCCGCGAGTCGAAGCTCTCTGGCGGCGCGCGGGTAATCGCCCGCATCCGCGTAAGCCTTGCCCAGATAACTCCGCAATTCGGCGCGCTGCGGCTCGAGCGCCGCAGCCACCAGCAGGTCTTCGCGTCCGCCAACCATGTCGCCGCGGCGGATGCGGCACAGACCGCGTCCCAGCCACGCGTTGCCGAGAGCGGAGTCCACGGCGAGCGCCCGGTCGAACCAGCCCACGGCTTCGCTCGTGTGATTTTGCGCCGCGAGCAGGAATCCCTTCAACGCGAGCGCCTGGGCATTGCGCGGCGCAAGGGCAAGACTTTTGTTCAAGGCGTCGAGCGCACGGTCGGTACGACCGAAGCTGAATTCCAGTTCCGCCACGCGTTCCCAGGCAAAACCGAAATCCGGCGAGTTGGTCGCGGCTTGCCGGGCGGAATCCAGCGCGGCCGGCAATGAAATTCCGGGGATGGCACGCGATTGTTCGTAGTAGGAATTCGCCAGAAATTCCGTGGCCAATTGCGGACGGACCACCGCCGGATTCGGTTGTCGCTTCACTGCGGAGATGAGCTGGCGCAGGGCCGCGGCAATCCGTTGCGGTTGGCTGGAGGCATTGGTGACGGACAACGAAGCCAGCGCCGTTTCGGCCGGTTCAACCTGTCCGACACCCAACAGCAGGCCGGCATAATAAACCCGTTCGGCGTCGGAGCCGGGCTGTTCAGTGGCCGGATATTGGGCCAGCGCCACCAGCAGATCGCCCGAGCGGTAGGCCTGGAGGGATTCGCCGAGCACCTTTTGTTCTTCCGGTGTGAACGGCAAGTCAGCCGGATCAATGACCGCCGGATAGTAAAAGCACCATTGCAGGACATTGTTGGCAATGAAACCCGCGGTGCGAACGGGCGCTTTGCCCGGCTCGACGACGGCTTGCTGGCCGTTGGTCAGCAGAAGCGTGGCCTGTTCATTGCCAAACCGGACCTTGCCGTCAATCACGGACATCATCGCCAGTTCCGTGCCTTTCCCGGTTTCGACTCCCATGACGAATTCCGTGCCCTCCACTCCGGCGACGGCGCCGCGGGTGATGACCCGGATGCGACCCGGTTCGTCACGATGAAAAAACGAGATGATGCCCCGGAACAAATGCAGTCCGCATTGCGCATCGGATGCATTCGGCGGCAGCACTTCGACCTCCGTCAAAGCGCCGAAAGACACAACGCTCCGGTCAGACCAAAGGAATGCAATCCGGCTGTTGGCACCGGTGCGCAAGCGGTCGAAGGGGTGCAGGATTTGGTTGGTTTGCGCAGGCACCCAGGTGGTGGTGGCGCCGGGAGCGACCTCCGCCGTGCCTTGCAGTTCCACAATCCGGATTTCATTCGTGGCCGCGCCGCCAGCCATCGGCTGCGCACGAGACACCCCGACGCAAGCCAGGAACCCCCCAAAAATCGCGGCCATTAACAGGTCGTGACCGGCTTTAGAAAACAAGTTCAAGCGTTTTAATCCTTCATGCACCTGACTGATTTACCAGTGAGACAAGCATATAACACCTTTTCCTTCAACTTTTTTCAAGATAGCGGTGTATTTTGTTGCCAAAAGCAATACCAGACCGCATTACTTGCTTGATGGGACAGCCGATGGATGAACTGATTCCGACGCGCGCAACCCTGATCCAACGCCTCAAAGACTGGCAGGATCAGTCGAGTTGGCAGGATTTTTTTGACACGTACTGGAAACTCATCTATGGAACCGCCATCAAGAGCGGCTTGACGGCGACCGAAGCGCAGGATGTTGTGCAGGAAACGATGATCTCGGTCGCCAAGCACATGCCCTCCTTCAAATACGACCCGACGATCGGCTCGTTCAAAACATGGCTCCTGAACATGACCAAGTGGCGTATCACGGACCAGCTCCGCAAGCGCGGGCCTTTTGTTGCCTGCCATTCCTCTTTCGATGACACCGCTACCGGCACCCGCACGGTGGACAAGGTGGTTGATCCGATGGGCCAGGATTTGGACGCGCTGTGGAACGTTGAATGGGAAAAAAACCTGTTCGATGCCGCCGTTGCCAAAGTCAAACGCCGGCTTAATCCGCAAAAATACCAAATCTTCGACTTGTATGTGAACAAGGAATGGCCGCCCGAAAAAGTGGCAGCCGCCTTTGGTATTTCGGTTGACCAGGTTTATCTGGCCAAACATCGGACGCTGGATTTGATTAAAAAAGAAGTCAAAAGATTGGAGCACGAAGTGAGTTGACTGGGGGCAACGGCAGGTTGCGAGGCCGCAGTTCAATCACCGAGCCAGTGAAATGCAAAGCGTTTTTTCGGACGTGGTGGCCCGCGTGTCGGAAGGCGCAAAACTTCCTTGCAAAACGTTAACCCAAGAAATCGTATGCGCAGGCCACAGAAAATGCACTAACTGTGTGAGGGCGCAGCGTGTGACCATTATTCCAACGATGCGAGACCATTCTAAAACAAGTTCTGCGGGACAAGTGCCTGCCAGCACTGACTGGGCGCGCGGCATGTTTCAGCATGACGGATGAGGCCACCCATGAGGAAAAAAACCAAATCAATCCGCGCCCGTTCGGTGCAACCCCGCTTCCGCATTCTTCGTGGCGATGACATCGCGCTGGGACCGGGCAAGGTGGAGTTGCTCGCGCTGATCGGGCAGACCGGCTCCATCAATAGAGCGGCAAAACGGATGGGCATGTCCTACATGCGCGCGTGGTCGCTCGTCCGGATGATGGACCGCTGCTTCAAGAAACCGCTCGTCCTCGCGCGTCACGGCGGCGAAGGCGGCGGCGGCGCGGAATTGACGGAAACCGGCTGCAAAGTCGTGGCTCTCTATCAGCAGATGGAACAAGCAGGCTTGCGTGCGATTGCCGCCCCTTGGAAACAACTGCGGCGGCTTCTGTGTGATTGACAACCCAGGGAAAAGATTCGTCCTGGCTCCTGATCGGGCAATTTCAGGTCAGCGTTATATTTGACAAAATATAACGCCAAGTGTTCCATTCCATTCAACAAACAATGCTTTTGGAATCTCCATTGCCTCCCGCCCATGGCTGATCTTTCGCCAATCCAAATCGGCTTGTTGCTCGCCGCCGTCTTTGCGGTGGCGTTTTTTTATTCGTCGGTCGGCCACGGCGGCGCGACGGGTTATCTCGCCGCGTTGGCGCTGGTCGGAGTCGCGCCCGTGTCCGCGCGCGTGGCGGTGTTGATTGCCAACGTTTTGGTCGCCGGCATCGCCTGGTGGCGGTTTGGCTGGGCGGGACATTTCGACTGGCGCGTGCTGCTATCGTTCACGGTTGTCTCTGTCCCGTGCGCGTGGCTGGGCAGCCGGGTCCACATTAGTCCGCAGGTCTATAAAATCGTCCTCGGCGCGGTGCTGACGGCGGCGGGACTTGTCCTGCTACTGCGTTCGCGCTGGCAGACCGATGATGTGGCGCTTCAGAAGTTTTTTCTGCCGCTGGCATTGCTGATCGGCGCGGTGCTCGGATTTCTTGCGGGCTTGACCGGCATCGGCGGCGGCGTTTTTTTGAGTCCGCTGCTCTATGTGTTTCGCTGGGTGAAACCCAAAACGACCGGTGGCATCGCGGCTGGTTTCATCGTGCTCAACTCCATCGCCGGACTTGCCGGCACGGGCTGGGAAAAAATCACGCACGCCGGGCCGCTGCTCTGGCTCACGTTGCCCGCCGTCATCGGCGCGCTTTTGGGCACGCATTTCGGCGCACGGCGCTGGAGCAGCGTCACGTTCAGCCGCGTGCTGGCGGGGGTGATGATTTTTGCCGGCGGAAAATTGTTGATTGAAGCCGCCACCGCCTGAAATTTTACTGATTATGCGTGTTCTCTTTTTTGCCCAACTCAAAGACGTGACCGGTTGCGATTCAATCGAGCTGGCGTTGCCGTCACCGCCCAATGGCGACGGGCTTTGGGCTGCGCTGCTTAAGCGCTTCCCCGCCTTGGCCACGCATCGCCCCAACGTCCGGCTGGCGCGGAATTGGGAATACGCCGCGCCGGACGCCGTCTTTGCTGCTGGTGACGAAATCGCACTCATTCCGCCCGTGTCCGGCGGCTGAAGGCTTTTGCGCATGGAAATCGAAATCCAATTCACAAGTGAGCCGATTGCGGGAAAAATTCCCCCGCCGCAATCTGGCCATGTCGGCGCGTGGCTTGAATTTCGCGGCGTGGTTCGCGGCGAGGAAAACGGTCGGACCATCCGCGCCCTCGAATATGAAGCCTATCCTGAAATGGCCGAGCGTGAAATCCGGCGGCTGCTTCGGGAAATTTCCACGCGACATCCCTGCCACGCGGCAAAAGTGATTCATCGCGTCGGCGTCATTCCCACCGGCGAAACAGCCATTTACGTCGGTGTCGCGTCGCCGCATCGCAGCGAGGCCATCGCATTGCTCGCCGAATTCATGGACCGGCTCAAGCAGGACGTGCCGGTCTGGAAACGACGGACATTGCCAGTCAATTCTGTAGGAGACGACGTAAGGAGTCTCACTCCCTCTGCAAAAAAATCAGAGACTCCTCACGTCGTCTCCTACGAATCGTTAGACGAAGCGATTTCAGAGATCATTTCACATTGCCGGCCGTTGCCCGCTGTGCGCGCCTCGCTGGCGGAGGCGTTTGGGCGCGTCCTGCGTGAAACGGTTTGCGCGCCGGAAGATTTGCCGCCGGTTGACCGCGCGATGCGCGACGGCTACGCGATCCGCGCCGATGATGCGTCAGAAACGTTTTCCGTCGTGGACATGATTCATGCCGCCGACTGGAAACCACGCCAGCTCAAATCCGGCGAGGCGGTGCGCGTGGCGACCGGCGCGGCGCTGCCGTGCGAGGGTCTGCGGGTG
Source organism: uncultured Verrucomicrobiae bacterium (assembly GCA_963842445.1). Lineage (GTDB taxonomy): Bacteria > Verrucomicrobiota > Verrucomicrobiia > Limisphaerales > UBA11358 > UBA11358. The sequence goes on from CAWJHF010000002.1 coordinate 29,991, forward strand.
GTGATGCAGGAACACGTCGAGCGCGACGGCGACAAACTTCGTGTCGTGCGCCGGGAGAATTCGACGAACGTCCGGTTGCGCGGCGAGGAGGTGCGGCGAGGCCAGCCGCTTGTGCCTGCGGGAACAAAATTGAATGCCGGCGCGCTGGCAATCCTGGCAACGGTAGGAAACGCCAATCCACTCGTCAGCCCCCGATTGCGTATCCTCCATTTTACGACCGGCGATGAAATTGTGCTGCCGGACCAAACGCCGAAGCCGGGCCAGATTCGCGACAGCAATTCGACTCTAATTCGCGGCCTGCTCCAGAATTTTCCGTGCGACATGGAGCAAGGCCATTTGCCGGAAGATTTTGAGGTGGCAAAACCGGAAATCGCAAATCGCAAATCGCAAATCGAAAACGCCGATGTGCTGCTTATTTCCGGCGGCGCGAGCGTGGGCGAAAAAGACTTCACCCGCGCGTTGTTGGAGCAGCTCGGTTTTGAAATCGTTTTTAGTCAAATCAACCTGCGCCCCGGACGACCGCTGATCTTCGGCGTGAACGGCTCGCGCGTGGCTTTCGGGCTGCCGGGCAATCCGCTGTCGCACTTCGTCTGTTTCCATTTTGCCGTCGCCGCTGCGCTGGCGTGTTTGACCGGCGGTGAATCGCCGAAATTTTTGCGCGGGCAACTCGCCGGAAAACTTGACGACAAACCGTGTCCGCGCGAAACGCTTTGGCCGGCCCGATGGGAATGGAATGAGGCCACGCTGCGATTGCGGCCGCTGAAATGGGCGAGTTCCGGCGACATCACCTGCCTGACGGCGGCAAACGCGTTGGTTCGCGTGCCGGCAAACACCGGTTCGCTGGAACAATTCGCCGGGGTGGATTTTTTGCCGGTGGCGGCTATGCTTGGCGGCGGAATTTAATGGTAGGGACGCCGCGCTGCGGCGTCCGGGCGGCGCAGCGCGCCGCCCCTACCTGAAGTGAATGATGAAAAAAGCATTTTCGCATCTCGACGCGGCGGGCGGCGCGCGCATGATCAATGTCGGCCACAAGCCGGTGCAACGTCGGCGCGCGCTGGCGGAAGGCAAACTGGTTTGCCAGCCGGCGACCATCCGGGCGTTGAAAAAGCGCGCACTGCCGAAGGGCAACGTGCTGACGGTGGCGCAAATCGCCGGCATTCAGGCCGCCAAACGGACGGCGGAGTTGATCCCGTTATGCCATCCGCTGGGCTTGAACCACGTCGAGGTGAATTTTCGCGTTCACCGCGCGGCGATTGAAATCTTCTGCTCAGCGGAAACAAGTTCACAGACCGGTGTGGAGATGGAGGCGCTGACGGGGGTGAGTGTGGCGGCACTGACGCTTTACGACATGTGCAAAGCGGTGGACAAAACGATGCGGATTGAAGGCATCCGCGTGGTGAAAAAAGTGAAGGAATGAAAATCGGCCGTCTCACCATCAGCGACCGCGCCTCGGCCGGGATTTATGCCGACCGCAGCGGGCCGGAAATCGAAAACGTCCTCCGCGAATTTCTCGGCGGCGACGTGAAATTCGAGTCGCTGATCGTGCCGGATGAAGTGGGGGCGATTTCGGCGGCGTTGCGAAAGTTTGCGGACGTGCAAAAATGCGATATGGTGGTCACGACCGGAGGGACGGGAATTTCCGCGCGCGACGTGACGCCGGAGGCGACCCATGCCGTGCTGGAAAAAGAGTTGCCCGGCTTCGGCGAGGCGATGCGGATGCAATCGCTGACGCGGGTGAAGACGGCGATTTTGTCGCGGGCAACCGCGGGCGTGCGCGGCGCGTGTTTGATCGTGAATCTGCCGGGCAAGCCGTCGGCGGTGCGCGAGTGCCTGGAAATTCTCGCGCCGGCCATCCGCGAAGGGCTGGCACATTTGCGCGGCGAAGACCCGCATGCGGGTTGAAAGTTGATGGTTGAGAGTTGAGAGTTAAAGCCAAATGGATCCATTCGGACGAAAAATTGATTACTTGCGCATCTCGGTCACCGACCGGTGCAACGAGCGTTGTCTCTATTGCATGCCGGAAGGTTACAAGGGCTGGGAAAGCAAGCCGGACCATTTGACGGCGGAGGAAATCGTCCGCGTCGTGCGCGTGGCGGCAGGGCTGGGGTTCCGCAAATTCCGGCTGACCGGCGGCGAACCGCTCGTGCGCGCCGACGTGCCGGAAATCGTCCGTGCTATGACCGCAATTCCCGGTGTGGCGAGTGTCGGGCTTTCTACGAACGGAATGAAATTGACCGTGCTCGTGCAACCGCTTCACGACGCCGGCCTGCGCACGGTCAACGTGAGTCTTGACGCGCTGGATCCGGCAATTTACCACCGCATCACCGGCGGCGACGTGACGCGCGTGCTGGCCGGCATCCGCGCGGCGGTGATGGCGGGTTTTGAGCGCGTGAAACTGAACTGCGTGCTCATGCGCGGGGTGAACGAGGCGGAAATCTGGCCGCTGGTCTTGTTCGCCGCCGAACACGGCCTGCCGCTGCGGCTCATCGAATTGATGCCGCTAACGACGACGGAGGTTTTGACGGAGAAAAATTTCCTGCCCTGCGGCGAGGCGATGCAATTGCTGGCGCAAAAGGATGAACTGGTTCCCCAACCGGACCGCAAGCTCGGGCCACGGGCCGGCAAGGTATTATTTGTTGAAACAAACCGGCGCGCTCGTCGGGTTCATCGGCGCGCTGACGAACGAGCATTTCTGCGACAATTGCAACAAGATGCGGCTCACGGCCGACGGCAAGGTGCGTCCCTGCCTGGGCAATCACATCGAAGTGGATTTGCGCGCGGCGTTGCGGCACGGCGCGGACGACGGCGCTTTGAAGGAATTGCTGGAAACCGCGCTGCGGCTGAAACCGCTGGAGCACCAGTTCCGCAATCAATACCAGCCTTGTCGGCCGATGACCGCCATCGGCGGGTAAAAAATCAGAACTAGGAATTCATTAACCACGAAACACACGAACCAAACGAAAACGTTAATCCGCGAATTTCGCGAATTGGCGCGAAAAGGTGGGGCGCGTCACTCCGTGCGCGCCGTCTTTGGTATCCCGGCATTGAAATGCCGGGCTATTGTCATCGCGTCGCTCTGCGACGGCCAGACGCTACCGTAGCAGCCGACGTGAGTCGGCTCTGACTTTCGCTGGATTAGAATGAGCGGACTTGCGTCCGCTGCTATAAACCACTGGGAATCCAAAACTATTCCTCGAAGCAGGAGCGCGACGACTGGCAGACGTTTTTGTGGACCGGCCGGTCGTCCACGCCGACGACGGTTTGCGTGAGGTTGCACCAGAAATGGCACGGCGTGGTTTGCCCGTCTTCCTTGTCCGCGAAGGCCTCCTCCGGCGTGGCGTCAATATACATTTTTTTCGTCCGCAGATGTTTGCAGAAAGTCGGGTTCATGGCTTCATCCTTTCAGCTTGAGCAGCGTGCGGCGGATGAGCGCGTGCGCCAGCGGCACCTTGTAGCCGTTGTGCTCATGCGGCTGGGCGCCCTTGAGAATCAAGTCCGCCGCCTGTGACGCGGTGGCATCATCCAAAGTTTTTCCGTCGAGAAAATCGTTGGCGGCTTGAACTTGATGCGGCACGGGCGAGATGCAGCCGACCGCGACGCGCGGCTGGCTCAATTTTCCGCCGGCGACATTTGCCGCCGCTGCGCAACTGACCAGCGCCCAGTCGAAGGCGTGTTTTTCGCTGACCTGCAAGTAGGCGCTGTGGCTGCGCGCGGTCGGAACTTCAATCTTCAAAATCAAATCGCCGGGGTTGAGTGAGTTGTGCGCGGTGGGTTCCTTCCACGCCTTCTGGTAAAGCTCCGCCATGCTCATGCGCGTCTCCTTGCCGTCGCTGAGCACGATGGCGGTGGCGTCGAGCGCGGTGAACGCCGTGGCGAGGTTCGACACGACCGGACTGATGCAATCGTTGCCGGTGAAGAGGCTGTGGTAACGGTTCTCGCCAACGCGCGCGTAGCACAGATCGCCGCCTTTCTTGAGGCAGAGCGTGTCGCGATGGCGGAAATACCAGCAACGCGAGTGCTGCGAAAGATTGCCGCCGACGGTGGCGACGTTGCGGATTTGCTGCGAACCGACTTCGGACGCAGCTCCATGCAGGCCAGGAAAAACCTTTTTGATTTCCGCGCTGTTCTCGATCTGCGCGACGATGACGAGCGAGCCGAGGGTCCAGAATTTTTCGCCGCGTTCGATTTTGTCGAGACCTGGCAGCGACTTGATGTTGACGAGAATGTCCGCGCTCGTGAGGTATTCCTTCAGCAGACCAAGCAAATCATTGCCGCCGGCGAGGTAAGCGCCGTGGTCAGCGACGAGTTGGTGGGCGCCGTCAATCGTCTGTGCGGTGACATATTCAAAGGCTTTCATTTGACTTTTCGTGCGATGCCCCGAATTGGGTAGGGACGGCGCGCCGCGCCGTCCGCGCCGCGTTCAGCGGCGCAACTGTTCCGCCCGCTATTGCGCGGGCGGGGACATCGCAGCGCGATGTCCCTACCAAAAAAGGCCGAGGTATTTTTCATGTTTTGGCAACGGGTGGAACTTTGCCGAGCGCGGCCAGAACTTTCGCTGGCGTGATGGGGAGACTGCCGACCCGAACGCCGATGGCATTGGCGACGGCATTGGCAATCGCGGCGGCGGTCGGGACGGTGGCCGGTTCGCCGATGCCGACGACGCCGCGCTCCGGCATATTGATTAAAACGACCTCAATCTCCGGCACGTCGGCGAGGCCGGACAATTTGTAAGTCTCGAAATTCGGGTTCAGCACCACGCCGGACAAATCGTCCATCACGCGCTCCTCGTAAAGCGCGTAACCCATGCCCATGATGATGCCGCCATTGACCTGGCTCTCGGTTGTCAACTTGTCAATGATCAACCCGCAGTCGTGGACGGCGACGACTTTTTTCACCGTGACGAGGCCGGTTTCCGTATCCACCGCCACCTCGGCGAACTGCACGCCGTAAGCCGGCTGGGTCGAAAGCCCTTCAATCCAATTCCCGTGAACGACGAGTGGAGTTACGCCGAGTTTTTTGCACGCGGCAAACCAGTTGTCCCCGCGCGCGTCGGCGATGCCGCTCTGCGTCTGCAATTGTTCCAATGCCTTGGCGCAAATGCCATAAACGGTCGGCGAAACCGAGGCGCACGTGGTGCTGCCGCCGCTGGCGGGGCCGGGCGGAAAATTTGTGTCGCCGACTTTCACCGTGATTTGCTCCGGCTTGAGGCCGAGCATTTCCGCCGCGACGACGGCGATGACGGTCTTCGTGCCGGTGCCGATGTCCTGCACGCCGAGGCGGAACTCGACGCTGCCGTCGGGATTGATTTGCGCTTCGCCTTGCGTGCGGCGGCTGGGGCCACCGTGCGGCCAGTTCGCGCCCGCGCAGCCGATGCCGGTCTTCACAATGCCGGGCGAGTTGCCGGGCTTCCGGTATTTTTGTTTCCAACCGAATTTTTCCGCGCCGATTTTGTATTCGCGCTGGCGGATTTCGTTTGAATCATTTTTGAGCCGCAATTCCAGCGGATCCATGCCGAGTTTGACGGCGAGGTCGTCCATGGCGCTTTCCATGCCGTAGGACGCGGGCGGGTTTCCCGGCGCGCGAAACGCACGGGAGGAACCGGCATTGACGGCGACGCTGGCCTGCTTCACGCGTGTGTTCGGCACTTTGTAAATGTAAGGCGCGGGAATGTCCGCGCTGCCGCTGCCGCCGCCCGAGTCTGCGCCCGCGCCGATGCCCGCCGTGCCGTAATTTTCTATCTCGAACGCGTGCAACGTGCCGTCGGCGAGCGCGCCGAGTTTGATTTTTTGAAAACTGGAAGGCCGGTTGCCGACGGCCAGCGCGTTGTCAAACCGCGTGAGCATCAGGCGGACCGGCGCTTTCGCCTCGCGCGACAGCCGCGCGGCCAGCACGCCTTCGACGCCTCCCCCAAGTTTGGAGCCGAAACCGCCGCCCATGAACTCGGTGATGACACGCACCTGGCTGTGGTCCAGTTTCAACGCGCCCGCCAAACCGTCGCGCACACTCGAAACGCCCTGCGTGGAGGCCCACGCCGTGACGCCGTCATCCGTCCAGGAAACGGTGTTGCCGTGCGTTTCCATCGGGTTGTGAATCTGCACCGGCGTCGAATAAAATCCCTCGCTGACGGCGGCGCATTCGGCGAACGCCTGATCCACCGTGCCTTGTTCGCGCAATCTGCCGGACGAAGCGTTGGGCACGCCTTCCCAGACCTTCGGCGCGTCGTCCTTTTTGGCGTCGTCTTCGCGGACGACGAACGGCAGCGGCTGCGCCTTGACTTCAATCGCGCGCAACGCGTCAAGGCAGGCCTGCTTGGTTGTGCCCGCGACCGCGGCAAGTTCCTCGCCGTAAAAGCGGACCGTGCGCTCGCCATCGCGCACGGTGACGGCGGCCTTGATGCCGGGAACCTGCAACGCCTTGTCCAGATTGATTTCGGAAATTTTCGCCGCCGGCCATTTCGAGCGGAGAATCATGCCGTAAAGCCAGCCGTCGGCCTGGATGTCCGACGAGTAACGCGCCCGGCCAGTCACCTTGGCCGCCGCGTCCACGCGCGGCGTGGATTGGCTGATGTATTTCGTGTTAGTTGGCCAGCTAGGCATAATCAATGACTTCCGTTTTGCTTGTGGTCGCCACGCCCGCCACCTGCAATGCCGCCTGCAAAATGTGCGGATGCGTGCCGCAACGGCAGAGATTCCCGGCGCAGGCGTGTTTGACTTCATCGGCGGTCGGGTGCGGATTTTTTTTCAGCAGCGCCGTCACGCTCATGATGAAACCCGGTGTGCAATAGCCGCATTGCAGCGCGTCCTTGTCCCAAAACGCCTGCTGTACCTTGGTCAATTTTCCATTTTTCGCCAGTCCCTCGACGGTCGTGATTTCGCGGCCTTGCGCCTCGATGGCGAGTTTCTGGCAGGAATAAACCGGCAGGTCATCCATCAGCACCGTGCAGGCGCCGCAGGCCGCGCGGTCGCAACTCTCCTTCGTCCCGGTCAGGCTCGAATAATTCCGCAGGGCATCGAGCAGCGTGACGCGCGGCTCCAGCATGAGTTTGAGCGTCTTGCCGTTGACCCTCAGCGTGACGGGCACCGCGCCCGGGCCGGCGATTTTTTCCGCGTTGGCCTTTTCGAGTTCCGCCGCGACCGATTGGGCGCGCGCGGCGGCGGCGGTGACGGCGGCGGTGCCGAGGCTTTTGAGAAATGTGCGCCGCGAATGAGCGCCGAAATTTTCTGGCTCCGGACTTTTCATGTGCTGCTCAATTTGAGGTTGATGTCCGTTTGTAATCCTCCGGTGTATCCAAGTCAAGGGATAGTCCCGGATCCGCAATCGGACATTTGACCAGTGGACACGAAATTTGTTTCAAGAAAATGTTCAAAGTTTTGGCCTGCGTCTGCTTCAGTTCCCCGAAGACTGGTCGCGGCAGCAAAACCGGGTGGCGCGCGTGGCCGCCGAATTCCGGCTGGCAAACCGCCGCGGGGTGACCGGCCTGAAACTTCAGCAAGGTGCGCAGCGTTTCCAGCCGCAGATGGGGATGGTCGCCGAGAGCAATTGCCCAGACGGCGATCTCCCGCTTCCAGCCGGTCCAGTTTGCGGCGCATCGAATTGAGCTGAACATCCCGCGCTCAGGTTGTGGATTTTCGATGCGGTCCGACCGGGGGAAGCCCAAATGATCCAGTTCAACGCCCAGCGCCTCGTCTCCCCGACGGCAAACAACTGCGATTTGCATCGCGTCCAGCGCCCGCCATTGCCCGATCAGATGGCCGATGACGGAAGTATCGCCCCACGGCAGCAACAGTTTTGGCCGCCCCATGCGGGAAGAAGCGCCCGCACCGAGAATAACGACACCAATCGACGGCTGATTTTTGGCCGGTGGCATGTGACAGGTGACAGGTGACATGAAATCCTGTCACGTGTCACCCGTCACTTGTCACGATTGTGATATTCCGCGCGTTTCTGGATGAACTGCGCCAGGATGCTGACACCGATTTCCTGCGTGCTTTGGGCGAGGATGTCAACGCCCACCGGGCAAGCGACCTTTTCCATTTCCTCGGCGCTGGCAATGTTCTGCCGGACAAATTGTTCGCGGATGATCCGCGCCTTGCGGCGGCTGCCGATCATGCCCAGAAAAATGAACGGGCGATGAATCCATTCGGTGAGCACGAGTGCATCATGCTGATGGCCGCGGGTGACGATGAGACCGTAGGCCGGCTGCTTGGGCAGCGATTCTTTCAAAAGTTCGTGCCAGCCAGCCACGCGCAACCGGGTGTCCGGGGGAAAATACCGGTGATTCACCAGTTCCGGCCGGTCGTCAAACACCGTCACATCGAAATCCAGTTTCAGGGCAAGCGGGGCGACCGCTTGGGCGATGTGGCCGGACCCGGCAATCCACAACGCGTGCGGCGGCGAAACAGTTTCCTGATAAAGCCATTCGCCCGGTCCGCTCTCCACCGGAGCGATGGAAAAATCCTTTTTGACACCCCAGCAAAACGGTTCGGTCACGGCGGCGAGTTTGCGCCAGAGTTCCGCCGACTGTCTGGCTTGTGGCAGGATCAAGCCGGACACGCTGCCGCCGCAAATCAGCCCGTCGTCCCAGCCGAAGTCGTGGTCAAGCAGCATCTCGAAGGCGGCGGGCGTTCCAGTTTTCAGGGCGCGTTTGGCGCGGGCGTGGACCTCCGCTTCCAGGCAGCCGCCGCCCAGCGTGCCGACGATCCGTCCATCGGGGAAGAACAATGCCTTGGCGCCGATGCGCTGCGGGCTGGAGCCTTTGACGCCTGAAATCAGGGCCAGGGTGAACGGCTGGTTCCCGGCCAGCGCGGCGACAAGTTGTTCATAGAATCGGGCCATGGGAATTTGTGTTGGTCGGTGATTTCAATGATTGAATTACGCCGCTGCCGATTTTCGTGCCGGTCAATTGCAAATCTTCGCGCAGCACCTCGAGCAAAGATCGTTCAGGATCGGTGGCAATGATTCGGGGGCTTCCCATTCAAAGTGAAGTTGACCGTGGTCTCCATAAACACTGCGCTAAATTACCGGCTTCATTCAATTACAATGATGCGCTTCTGAAAACGGTCAACAAGAATATGACAGGACATTAAAGACAATTACCTTTCCAGTTTGCGACGGCAGCGGTTCTATTGCGCGGTTGCCCGATAGAACCTGTGTGTGAAAGTGGCGGGCACATCCTGGAAATACATGGTGGCTGCGTTGGCGGTAAAGTTGGTAAGCGGAGTCCAGTTGACGAGATCGGTGGAAGTTTGCACGGTGTAATTGAAGCCGGGGATGCCGTCGAGCGCGAAATTAAGCCGGTTCGTCCCGGCGAGGACGGGTGAGGCAAAGCGAAGGATGGGACCGGAAGGGCGGAGATAGACGCGACGCGGTAGAAGCGCTGGGATAGATTTGTCGCAGCCGGATCGGTAATGACCGTCGGAATGTTCGTACAGGTGAATTTGAGCAGGCCGCTCCAGGAAACCAGGTCGGAGCTGGCCAGGAGCACATAGCTGGCGCCCAGGTTGCCCAGCACCGTTAACTGAAAACCTCCGCCTGACAACGGTCCGGCCTGGGTAAACTCCAGCGGGTAGTACACCAGCGGGTTCAGGCCGGCACGATATTTCTGGAGGTTGGTGAAACCGTCCCCGGCGGGATTATCATTGGGGCCACTGCCCGGGGCGTTGAGCGAACCAAAGTATTGGAGCTGCCAGCTATCAGGCAGACCGTCGCTGTTGCGATCGTCGGCCAGAATCGTGCGCACCAGAAATATCTGTCCCCCGGTGGTGCGGAACGCCAGGCCGTCTGTGCCCCAGCGGATCAGCCGGGCAGGCGAACCTTGAACGTTGGTGATGGTGACGGAGCTGGTCAACTGGAGGTTGGTGATGTCGAGCGCGTTGAGCGTCCAGGTGGCGCCGCTGCCGGTGAGATAGAAAACGCGCCAATCCGTTTCGTCAGGCGCGACGAGGCCGCTGTAGGGGACGGTAGCGATGTTGGTTCCGGCCACCGGATCAAAGACGCGGCCGCCGGGGGTGAACATACGGCCCGCGCCGTAATGAATTTCCCAATCGGAATACGTGACCACCGTGTTGCGGGTGTCCGAGAGCAAGGTTGCGCCGTTGGTGTCGATCGTAATGCGGCGGAAGCCGGTGGGATAGGTGGAATAGCAGTTCGAGGGTGAAGAGAGCGCGAGGAAATAGTTTTGGTTGTATTCGGTGGCGCCGACAGCGTTGAAGCGCGGCACGCCGTCGTCATAGACCGTCAGGGTCGTGTGGGCGGTGGCGACCACGGCATGCGGGTTGTCCGGAAGCACCGCGATGTCGCTCACGTAGTCGTAGCCGGTGGGGAATTTCAAATCCGCGACGCGGTTGGTCAAGTCTACGCGCTGGATGGAATTGTCGGCGTCCAAACCCGCATAGACGTACTGACCGTTGGCGGAGACGGCGAGCTTGTCCGGCTCGGTGCCGGTGGCGATCGGGGGGTCAAAGACACCGGTCAGCGGATTAAAACTCAACAACGAATTGCCGAGGGCCGGCTGCGCATTGGGGACGCTGGCCACAATGCGGTTGGCGGCGGCATCCCAGGCGATGTCGCTGGTGACCTGGCTGATTACCGTGACGGAATCAGGCCCCGGCGTGCGGCCGACGGAGATGTTGAGCGTGGCGACGTTGTTGGTGCGGTTGGGATCGGTGGTGTCGCTCGTGGCGCTGGCGGTCAGCGTGGCGAGGCCGGCATTGGTCCCGACAAAGGTTAATTTGACCGTGGTCTGCGCGCCACTGACCAGGTTGCTGAGCCAGACGACCAGGCCCCCGGTAGATTGCGTCCATGCGCCGCTGCTGGTTACTGCGGTGAGCATCGAGTTGACGGGCAGGGTCTGGGCGAGAACCACATTGGACGCGATGTTCGGGCCGAGGTTGGAAACGGTCAGGGTGCAGGTGAACGTGTTGCTCACCGAGGCGGGCAGGCCGGCGGTAACGGCGGTCAAGGCCAGGTCAGCGGGAGGTCCCGACGGCACAAGGGAGGTGCGGGCGATGGCCACCTGGCCGGAGTTGGCACGGAAGGCCAGACCGTTGCTGCTCCACGGAATGAGTTTGCCGGCGGCATTGGAGACGCCGGTCAGGATGGTCGTGCCGACGGGCAGGAGCGTTTCGATGTCGAAAGCGGTGATGCGGCCCGGGCTGCCATCAAACTCCCAATAACGGCCCGCAGCGCTGCTACCCGCGAAGGCGCTGCCGCCGGTGCTGCCGATGGGTATGCCGCGCTCGGGGTCATAAATGCCGCCATGGGCAAAGACCAGGCCGCCGGCACAGGTGAAGGTCGTGCTGTAATTGATGAACGGGAGATCCTTCTCGGTCGTCAGCCCCGAGGCATCCGCGCGCATCAGCCAGAAATCGTAGGAGCTGAGTTCGAAATTATAGCCGTAGAGCCGGTTGGAGGATTCGGCCCACTCGATCTCGTTGCCGCCGCCCCAATTGGTGCGGGCGATGCCGTTGTCGTAAAGACCCACGCCCCGGTTGTAGGGGCTGTAGCCGGGCTGGAACCAGGAGACCGCGACGGTGGCCGAGTTGCCCGGCATAGCCTTGATGTCCTCCACGGAATAACCCTGGTTGGTCCACGAAATATCGGTCGAACGGGTCAGGGTGTTGAAGCGATAAACGCCGGCGCCGGGTTGTGGCTGGGCCCATGCGTTGGTTCCATTGTTGGCGACGTGGATGTAAAGTCCGTCGCCGGAGGAGGCCAGTTGGACCGAACCCTGGCCGACCGGGATGGCGGCCTCGGCCTGATAAAGCAGCGCGTCGATGGGAACGAGCGTGCCGTTGGTGCTGACGAGGGCCCAGAGCCGCTGTGACGTGGGGCTGTACGCCAGGTCGGCGGCGTTGATATTCAGCAGATACACGACCGGCGGCACGACTGCGAAAGGTACGCTCTGGCCGGAAACGCCGTTGGTGTCCGAGGCGTGGAGAGTCAGGAGCGGCTCGACCGTGAAGAGGGTGACGTTGCCGGTCCACTGGCCCGCGACGAGGTTGATGTTCGTGGGCTGAAGGATGATGGGGCCGCCCGAGCCGAGTGCCGAAAGCGTCAAGGGCCCGTTGTACGCGGTGATGGGGCCATCGTTAATGTCCCGGGCGGACATGGTGACGGTGAACGGCACGGTGCTGGTCTCTGCGCCGGAGATGTTTGAAAAGTCGAAATGATGCACCTCGTTGTCGAGCAGCAGCACGTTCGTCGAGATGCCGGTGAAGCCCGGCGCCGTCGCGGCGATGGCGATGGTCTCGGAGCCATTGTAGAGAGCGTCGTCCACAATCGTTGTCTGGAACGCGGCGGAAGTCTGGCCGGCGATGATCGTGGCGCTGGCCGGGACCATGAGGCGGCTGGGATCGGTGGAACTGAGCGCCACGATGAGGTTCGTGGTGAGGGTGCCGGAGAGGCTCACGGTGTACGTGGTCGGTGGATCGCCTTCGCTGACCTGGGCCGGGCCGGCGATTCTCAAATTGGTGTCTTCGTTGTCGGTTACCATGATGGTATTGGTGGCGGAAGTCCAATTCGCAAACACTGCGGCGACGGAGACGAAGCGCGTTCCGTCTATTTTTTGATTATCCACCATGGTCACGTTAAAGACGGCAGAGGTGGCCCCGGTCGGCAAGATTACGGTGGGCGGGACGAGAACCGAGGTGGGATCGCTGGAAGTCAGGTTCACGGCCACACTGCGCGAGGGAGGCGCGCTCGAATAAAGTTGCCCCGCGTTGGCCAGGGTCCCGGCGTTTTCGGCCGCAGTTGTGGGCAGGACCAGGTTCAGCGTAGCCGATTCGTTGTCGTCCACCTCGATGATGGCCGAGCCGCCCACCAGGTTCGTGGCACCGGCTAAAACCATTACATTGTCCGGGCCGTTCAGTAACGCGTCATCCACGACGGCCAGCGGGAAAGCCACGTTGGTCTGACCAGCCGCAAGAAAAACGCCGGCCGGCACGGTGAGCCGGGCTGGGAGGCTGGAAGTCAGGAAAATCGTGCTGGACTGGGCGAGAGGCAAAGGGATGGAGACATAGCCCGTGACCGTTCCCATGCCCTCGACAACCGTGGGCGGCAGGGTCAGCCGGGTGTCAACCGGTAGGAGGTTGAAGTTGGTGCTTTGACCGACGTGTCGGGCACCGTCGGTGGTGGAGAAATAAGTGTTGGTGGCGGTCGCGCTGACGGTTACGTTGCCCGTCCACACGCCGTTGTTGAATCCGGTGAGGTTGGTCGGCGCGACCGGGAAGTTGGTGTAATATTGGCTGAAGACGTTGATTTCGTCGTACCAGGAAGTGCCGGTGTCCGTATTTTGGAGGGCGATGGTATCCACCCAAGGCCCGGAAAGCGGGAATGACACGTTCGTAATGACCAGCGAACCGTCGAGGCTCATGGCGGTCACGCGGCGGATCCAGTCCAACGTCAAGTCCACGCGGTACCAATGGTTCGGCACGTAAGGCACGCCGTAGAACGTGTTCCCGCCGTTCAAACCGATGCGTCCGTCACGATTCATGTAAAAATCCACCGCGGTGTAGCCGGCGTTCCCGTAGGCGGTGAGCCGGCCACAAAGGGCGTTGGTCTGCGCCGCCCGGACGTAGAAAGAAATCCCGGTGGGCAGGCAGTTGCTGATGGCATGGCGCAGGGAGTACGAGGTGCCGGATTGAGCTGCTTTTCCGGTGAGCCGCAGGCTGTGGGCGCCCACGGCCGCCCACTCAGTGACATTAGAGGCCAACAAGCCGGGAGAAAGTGAATTGGTCCATCCGGACAGGAGGCCGTCTTCGAAATTGGCCGAAAACTCATTGGTGTAGAATTGGGCGGATTGAGCGATGAGCAGGGTTGAGCCGGAGAAGTTGGTCACGGCCGCGCCCAGGTAGTCCACCGCCCGGAGTGTGATGGGGAACGGGAAGGAGTTGAATTGCGGCGACGGGACCGGATCGAAGATAAAGTGGTCGAGCCTCCCCGGAACGGCGTCATCGTCAATGATCATGCACACAGCCTGGTTGGTTCCCAGCGTGGCGTAGGTGGCCGAGGTGAGCACGACGGAGAAAGTTCGGTTCGACTGGAAGACAGTATTGCCTAGAATGCCAACCGCTATGGTGGCATTGGTCGTTCCGGTGGTGAAGGTGGTGCTGCTGCCCCCCGGGCCGGTGGGAACATAATCGTTCGTGGAGGTGGCGGTGCCGTCCTGGGTGTGATAGGCGACGACGACATTGGAAATGGCCGGCTTGGAGAGAGTCAGTTGGAAAATGGCGTAGTCGGTGCCGACGTCCCCTTCGAGCTGGGAGGTGTTGTAGATCCAGACCACCGGTGGCGGATCGTCGTCAATGATCGTGCCCGCGGCGTTGGTCACGTTGAGCTGGGCGTTAACGGGGTTGGTGAGGGTGACGGTGAAAGTGCGGTTCGGTTGATTGAGGATGTTGTCGATGGAGAAAACTTGGATCGAAGCGTTCGTGGTGCCCGCGGCAATCGTAACCGTGCCGTTGGTTCCAAGGTAATCAACGCCGTTGGTCGCGCTGCCGTCCGAGGTGAAGTAATTGACGGAAACTGCCTGGCCGCTGGGACCGGACAGCGTGACGTTGAAGACCATGCCGGTGGCTGCGGCGGCGGCTTCGGCGGCGCTGGCCCCGGCGATCGAGAGCAAGGGCGGAGCGATCTGGTTGGTGAAGACAAGCAGGTTATCGGCGAGGTTAAGGTCCTGGATGCTGTTGGTCAGGGTGAACACATTGGTGATGGCGCCGGGAAGGTTTGCCTGCACAACAATACTGGCGGTTACGTTCGATCCCCCGGGCAACAGGCCGATGGTCCACTGCAAAACGCCGGCAGCGTTGGTAATCACGCCTTGGCTGTTGGTGGCCGAAACGAAACTGACGTTCGCCGGCAGAGGAGTTGTCACCATGGTGTTGGCGGCGGTGGCGGGGCCGCGGTTGGTCACGGCCAGATTGAGGGCGAGTTGCATCCCCGTCCGCAGCGGTGGTGTTCCGAGGATTTGAGACGAGCCGCTCAGGCCGAGGTCAGTCGTTGGCGAGATGCTGAACGGATTGCTGGTGCCTTTGTGCCCGGCGCCATCGTTGGCCACCAGGTTGACATTGGCGCCGGATTGCAACGGAACGATGGAGCCGGTCCAGACGCCGTTGGTGAAATTGGTGGCCAGGGTTGGAGAGATAAGGGGGTAGCTGATCTGCACATCGTCGGCATACACGACGAGGGAATCGCCATAATAGTAATCCCGCGCCACATAAATCTGGAGAGGATAAACGCCGTTGGTAGGCGGGGTATAGACGAACTTGAGCGTGGCCGTGGCGGAGCCGCTTCCGCAGAAGCCCGGCGTTCCCCAAACGACGTTGGTCGGGCCTGCCTGCAGGTAAACGTTCGCGCCGTAACACGACTCGTCGTAGGCGATCGAAAGGGCGGCAAGGTTGACGCTAAAAGTGTACGGGATGCCGCCGGCGAGCCAGATGTTTTGCGAAATGCCATTGGTGCCGCCGCCCGCGATGGTGCGAAAGGCGGTGGAAGGCTGGCCGAGCCCGGCAACGTCGTAAAGCACCTGCTGAACCGGGTGGTTCAGACCAGTGTAATCAAACGGCGTCCAGGGCGCAAGCCCGGGCATTTCAAAGTCGAGATTGGTGGCAATGACGTTGGTGGTCTGGGCGGAGAGCCGCACGGGCCATGGCAAATTGGTGACGATCCCCCCATAATAATCCCGCGCGATGATGGTCACCGGAAATCCGATCGTTTGAGTTTGGGGATCGGGTATTGCGGCCCAGTCGAAGTGATGCAACCGTCCCGGGATGCCGTCGTCATTGAGGATGGTGCCGACCGCGTTGCTGACCACGATGATGGCGTTCTGTGCGTTCGTAAGATTGACGACGAACGTTTCATCCGGCTCGGGCACGAGGTCGCCGATGACCGGCACAGAAATGGTCAGGTTGGTGTCGCCCGGGTTGAACGTCAGCGTGCCCGCGGTCTGCAGGTAATCAGATACCCGCCTGCGCGGTCTGGTCGCTGGTGAAATAGTCCACCGTAACCGTGGTAAGGCTCGGCGAGGAGAGCGACACGTTGAAGACCGCGTTCAAGAGGCCCGAGTCGCCTTCGACAACCGAGACCGGGGCGATGCTCAGGGTTGGCGTGGCATCGTCGTTGAGGATCGTGCCGGTGGCGGCGGCGCGGGCAATCCAGGCCTGCGTCGGCACGCTCAGGTTCAGGTAAAGAGTTTCATCCGGTTCGAGAATCGTATCGCCGAGGACCGGCACCTGCACCACCTGATTGGTCGAGCCCGGCGGAAACGTCACGGTGCCGGTGACCGCCACATAGTCGGGCGTGCCCACTCCCCAGGCGACTGAACTGGCGGTGCCATCCGTGGTGGCATACTGGACGGTCACCGGAAGAGCAGAAGTCATCGTCAGGGAAAGGTTGAAGTTCAGGTAATTGGTGCCGGAATTTCCTTCGATGACACTTGCGTCGTTGGCGATGATTCCCGGGACATTGGGCGCGCCGTTGGGATCATAGACTTCACCGATAATCGGGTTGTAAGCACCATTCTGAGACTGGATTCCTCCGGCCAACAGGACGGTGCCATCGGGCAGGAGGCACGCGGAGTGATACTGCCGTTTGCCCGTCAAATTGGCGGTCCAGGTGAAGGTGTCGGTGAGGGGATCGTAGAGTTCGGCGCTGGAAAGCGTGTCATAAGTGGCGCCCCAGGTGCCTTGTCCGCCGGCGATTAGCACCTTGCCGTTCGGCAGCAACGTGGCCGTTTGATAGGCTCGCGGCTGCAGGAAACCGCTGGTCTCGACCGAGGTCTGGGTGTTGGTGTCGTAGAGGTAGGCGCGCCCGTAACCGAAATAGAGATACTTGCCGGTGGGCAGAAGGATGCCATGAAAAGGACATTGCAGGCTGGGAGCGAGGGTAAAGTTTCCCGTGCCGGGAGTGAACAACTCGTTGGTGGTCAACGCGCCTCCGCATAGCAGGACGGTGCCGTCGGGTTGGAGCGTGCCGGTATGGCCGGCACTGTAAACCAGCATATCGCCCACTTGTTGGAACGACTGGTTGGCCGGGATATAAAGCTCGGCAGTTTTTGCACCGGTGGCATTGAGACCCCCGGCCAGAAGAACCAATCCATTGGCGAGCAGCGTTGCCGAACCGTTCTCGTGTACGCCCACCATGGTCCCGGCCGGCACGCTAAAGGAGCGGGTGGACAGGTTATAGAGGTCGCTGGTCTTACCCAGATGCTGGCCTACCACCAGCACCTCGTTGTTGGTCAGGAGCGTCATCGTGGGTACGCTGTAGCCCGCATGGGTGTAGGCAACGCCGTAGAACCTGGCCTGGGTGACGCCGGTCACCCAGGCGGCCGTGTTATTCGTCAAAACCGGGTCAGGTGTGTCCGCGGAAACCGTGGCTATGTTGGTCAGCGAGCCGAGCGAGATGGTCTTCAGCTCGATGGTCAGCGTCACGGTTTGATTGTAAGAAACCGTCCCGAAGGCACAACTCACCAACCCGGCCGATTGAACGACGCTTCCCTGGCTGGCGGAAGCACCCACGAAGGTGGCGTTTGACGGAAGCAGGTTGGTTACCGTCACGTTGGTGGCCTGCCCGGGGGTTGAGTTGATGACACTGATGGTGACTTTGAAGTATTGACCCAGGCTTACCTCTGCCGGGGCCGTGCTGAAGCTCACCACCAAGTCGGCATTTGTGCTTTGGCCGGCGGCTCGACCCACGGCCAACAGGGTGGCGGCCAGGAACCAAAAAACCATCGGGAACAGTCTGCTGGCGTATCGGCCCAAGTTTTTCACAGGGGAATTAGCTTCACTTTATTAGCAGTGGACATGGGAAACAAGGGAAAAAGCGGGAATTGTGGGCGTGTGCTGGCACCAGGGATGTAAAAACATTCGTGGTTTATCATGGCCCTGTGCTGGTGGACCCCGGTGAAAGATGGTTGACCGTATTCAGGCGATGCTCCGGATGCCGAACCAGGAAACCCCGCCTCAAGGCGGAAATTCAAAAGTTAGAGACAGGCGCGACGCCAGTCCTATTGCATGGTTCCGGCTAAACTTCCATCCCGTTCCTGGCAATTTTCCGCATGTTCAGGCGGTAAACAAGCGTGATTTCTCCGCCGTAAGCAGGACTTTTATTTGGGTCTTATTGAGTCGTGCATATTAGTTCGTCATACCCGTTTAACACATGTCCTCCATTGGCCCCATCGCGCTGCCAGTTTGGAGCGCCGTTTCCCTTGTTGAAGAAAAGCGGCCGCCCCAGATAAATCGTCGCTCCGTCCGTCGCCTCGACCGCCGGGACGCCCGTGTTGGACTGGTTCCAGTGCTCGGCCCAAAGACTGCTAACAAACACCCGTGTGGAGTCGCCCTTGGCGCGCAGCGCATTTCCGCGATAGCCCGTGATTCGCACGTGGGACAGAAACAACCGGACTCCTGGACTGATGACCGAGATTCCAATATCTCCCGGCGAACCCTGACAACTGAAATTCGTCACGTCTCCAGCCGCGTTTTCGCCACCAACCTCGATGCCTGTGTCACAACTGTCGCAGTCCGCATTGACAATCTTGAACTTGGAAGTTATGCCATGGTCTGAAGCGCCAAACGCGATGCCTCGATGGTAACCCAGAAAAAAAAGATTCGAGAACTGGGGATTGTCGGCTCGAAGACAATTCAGGCCCGTCCCATTGTCCGCCATCCACACTCTGATCGGATGTTCGCCGCTCCAGAATCCCCAGAAGTGGACATTGTTCACTTTGACCACGTCTTTTGCGTTATCAATCTCGATGCCTGTCGTCAACGGTTGCCCGAAAATATGGTCCAAAATAACACGCCCCGCAGACTGGATTTTGATCGCCTTGGTGCAGGGCAGAAAATGGATCTGTTTGAGAAATACGTCGTCAGCCGCGGCGAGGATCGCAAAATCGTGGTCCAGAGGTTTCCAATCGGCGGAACGAGAGTGGGGGGGACGGGGTTGCGACTGGGAAAAGCCGATGGCTTGAACCAAGCTTCCGCGGCCTCGAATCTCAACGTTGACGCCCGGCGTTTTGGTCATAATCCAAGAGCCGGCATAGGGATGTCCACCGCCATCCCACCCGGCTCCCAAAAGCGTTACTGGGTGTTCGACGATGACTTTTGATTCGATCAGATACAGACCCGGAGGGAACCACACGACTCCGCCGCCTGCGTCGTAAGCGGCTTGCAGTGCAAGATTGATCGCTCCCTCGGCGGGCGTGACGCCATCGCCTTTGGCACCGAACGTGGTGATGTCAAACCAGCCCTTCAGCGGCTGCGGAGCGGGAGTGGGCGATGATTCCGGCTTTGCTCCCGTGTGCTTATGGCATCCGTCTTCAATGAAGGCCGTTCCCGCCAGTGCAAAGCCGGTAGCGGCAATTTTCAATGCCTGGCGACGGGTAAAGTGGTTCATTTCTGTCATAATTTTGGACTCTCACACTTCATTTCTGGCAGCGTTTACAGCCTAATCCCAATGTATTGCCGCCCAATTCTGATTTCATACTTTTGACTTTGCGCCGGGCAAAAGTGGTTGTCGAGAAGAAGTTGTGCTTTGAGGCGCGCGACGGAAGCCGCAAACCCGGTCGCCGTGCGCCGCATAGCTCCGGTAGCTACATCTACCAACCCGAAATGATTGTGGCTCCGCCAGGCTACAATCAAATCTCCGGACAACTTTTGAGCGGGGGCAATATGCTTTTGTCCTTTGTGGGCATCGCGTATCCTTGTCCGGATGATCCGTCTGCGGATGTTTTCATCTTGCTCAAAACCTTCAACGAAACCTTCAACGATTTCTTCAATAACCGAGTAATAAGCATGTAGGCGGTGGGTTAAGTCCGATAGTGAACGGATAGTGTTAAAAAACCTCTTGAACCCCTGTAAAACCATGCTTAAAATGCCTATGTAAATCAGGATATTGAGGCTGGTTGTCGGTGAAGACCTCGTTCGATTCCGAACCTCGCCCCAGTTCGTCCCGTCGGCTCGACAGGGGGCGTGATTGATAATTGTAATTTGAAGATTTTTAATTTTCAATGCGGTCATGAAAATCACCGCCATACGCGATATCACCGTACCCATTTGTTCGGAGATCCGGAACGCCTGGATCAGCTTCACAGAAATGACCGCCTCGGCGGTGGCCATCCACACCGATGCGTTTCAGGAAGGCAAACCCGTCGTCGGCTACGGATTCAACTCCAATGGCCGCTACGCGCAGAGCGGAATTTTGCGGGAGCGAATGATACCCCGGTTGCTCAACGCCTCACCCGACGCGCTGCTCGATGAGAAAACCGGGATATTGGACCCGGTCCGCGCCTGGCAGGTGATGATGACGAATGAAAAGCCGGGAGGCCACGGGGACCGTTCGGTGGCCGTCGGCATCCTCGATATGGCGTTGTGGGATTTGGCGGCCAAGCTCGAGGGAAAACCACTGTATCGGTTGCTGGCGGAACGTTATCGCAAGGCAGAGGCGGACGAAAGCGTTTACGTTTATGCCGCGGGCGGCTATTATTATCCGGGCAAAGATGTCCCCGCCCTGCTGGATGAAATCCGCTCCTACCTCAACCTCGGTTACACGACGGTGAAGATTAAGATTGGCGGCGCTTCCCTTGCGGAGGACCTCAAGCGCATTGAGGCGGTGTTGGGCTTGCTGGGAGCGGGCCAGAGCTTGGCGGTGGACGCCAATGGGCGTTTGGATCTGGAAATGGCAACCCGATATGCGGAGGCACTGAACGCCTACCAGTTGAAATGGTTCGAAGAGCCTTGCGAACCTTTGGATTTTGAGGTTCTCGCCAAGGTGGCCTCCGTTTCCAAAAATCCGATAGGCACGGGTGAAAATCTATTTTCCACGGCCGATTCGCTCAACCTTGTCCGCTATGGCGGCCTCTCCCGGGAACGGGATTATCTGCAAATGGACCCGGCTCTGGGCTACGGCGTGGTCGAGTATCTCCGAATTCTGGACATGCTCCAGCGGCATCAATGGTCGCCGCGGCGCTGCATCCCACACGGCGGCCATCTAATGGGACTGCATCTGGCAGCCGGACTGGGACTGCACGGCAACGAGTCGTACCCGGGAGTTTTTCAGCCTTTCGGCGGTTTTGCCGATGCCAACAAGGTCGAGGATGGAAGAGTCCGCTTGCCCCAAGCGCCCGGACTCGGCATCGAATGCAAGAGCAATCTTTATCAAATCTACCGCGACTTGTAATCCAGCGCGAACCCCCTTGCACCCATCCGAACTGCGGAAAAGGAATGGCTGATGAAACGAAAACGCATTCATCATCGCCTTTACCTTTGGGTGCTCGGGGCCATGGTTCTCGGGGTCGCCTTTGGCTTCTATTTCCCCGGGCCGGCCTTGACCATGCAACCGCTGGCCACCGGCTTCATCAAGCTGATCCGCATGTTGATCGCACCGATCATATTCACCACGGTCGTGGTCGGCATCGCTGGAATGGACAACCTCAAACGAGCCGGACGCATTGGCTTCAAGGCGTTCGTTTTTTTCGAGGCCATGACGACGGTCGCATTGATTCTGGGCTGGGCGGTCGCGGCCTTTTTTCATCCGGGGTCGGGCATGAATGTGGAAGCCGGCACGTTGAGTGCGGGCGAACTTCAGTCCACGTTGGCCACCGCCACAGTCAAACATACGGTGGCTGATTTCCTCCTGAACATCATTCCCAAAACGGCGGTGAGTGCGTTTGCCGACGGCGATATTCTTCAGGTCCTCTTCTTTTCGGTTGTCTTTGGCATTGCGCTGGCCGGTCTGGGCGGGGCCAATCGGCCGCTCGTTTCCTTGTTGGACCAGACTTCCATGGTGCTCATGCGCATGATCGGGGGCATTATCAAATTGGCGCCGCTCGCGGTCTTCGGCGCCATGAGCTATACGGTTTCCAAATTTGGCCTCGCCTCCCTCCAGCCGATTCTCAAGCTGTTGGCCTGTCTCTATCTGAGTAGTCTGTTCTTTGTGGTCGTCTGCCTGGGTTTGGTGCTGCAATTTTACGGGATCAGCGTCTGGAAATTCCTCCGGTATATCCGCGACGAATTGGTCATCGTTTACGGCACGGGTTCGTCGGAGTCGGTATTTCCCCGAATGATCTGGAAAATGGAAGGCTTGGGATGTTCGAAGTCGGTGGTCGGCCTGGTGCTGCCGGCCGGATATTCTTTCAACCTCGCGGGGTCGGCGATCTACCTGACCATGGGCGCGCTGTTCGTCGCGCAAGCGACTAATACCCCGCTTACCTTTTGGCAGGAGTTCTGCGTACTGGGAGTCTGTCTGGTGACTTCCAAAGGCGTGGCCGGAGTGGCCGGCAGCGGATTCATCGCTCTGGCCGCGACACTGGCGTCGATGAAAATCATTCCCGTCGAAGGCATGGCCTTGATTCTGGGCGTGGATTTCTTCCTGACACAAGCGCGCGCCATGACCAACCTGGCGGCCAACGGCGTGGCGACTGTGGCCACGGCGTGCTGGGAAAAAGGATTTGATACCGCGAAAGCGGCGCGGGTATTGGATGGCGATTATTCCGATCTGCCTGCGCCTGCACCAGAACACGCTTGTCCACCGCCATAGACACGAGGGTTGGCGAAGTGATCGCTTACCTTGAAATCCCATTGAAAAAATGGGGTGGCCGACGGGATTTGAACCCGCGACAGCCAGATCCACAATCTGGGGCTCTAACCAGGCTGAGCTACGACCACCAACCGGCTATCAGGTTAAATTTTTGAATGCCGCGCGTCAAGTTTGCACCGGGCATGGCGAATTTTATTTCCCTTCCACGCCTTTGAGATAGGCGAAAATGAGTTCAGGTAAATCGCGGCTATAACCGCCTTCGAGCAGGCTGAACAATGGCGCGCCGAGGGCGCGCAGCGATTGGCCGAGCCGGTAAAAATCGCCCAACACCAGCGCGCCCCGCACGAGCGGGTCATGCACGTAAGCGTCGAATCCGGCGGACACGGCGACGAGATCGGGCCGGAATTTTTTCAAATCGCCGAGCGCGCGGGCGAGCGTGGCACGGTAGATCTCTCGCGGCGCGTCCGGGGCGACGGGATAATTGAAACAGTTTTTGCCGACGTTCGCAGTGCCCGTGCCGGGATAACACGGATGCTGGTGGATTGAAAAAAACGCGACGCCGGGGTGGTTGAGCAAAATCGCTTCCGTGCCGTTGCCGTGATGCACATCGAAATCATAAACCGCGACGCGCCTTGCACCCGTTGCCGCGGCTTCAAGCACGGCGATGGCGATGTTGTTCAAATAGCAAAAGCCCATCGCCCGGTTGCGCATGGCGTGATGGCCAGGCGGACGCATGAGGCTGAAAACATTTTCACCGGCGCGCGCCGCTTTCAACGCGTCCAGCGCGGCGGCGACGGACGCTCGGGCATAAACGCCGATGTTTTCGTGAAACGGCGTGTCGGCGTCAAAATCCTCCGGTTCATTCAAACGCGCGAGGTGTTCAGCCGAATGGGCGCGCAGAATCTGCGCGTCGTTCACCTGACCGGGCGCGGCCCAAGTGATGGGCAGTTCGGTCTGGTTTCGCAGAAGCTCAAGCGTGGCGATGATGCGCAGCGGGCGCTCGGGATGACCCAGACGCGAATAACCGGCGCAGTGTTCATCGGTGATGATTTTCACGAGCGGGAATTTAACCACGAAGGGACGCGAATGAACATGAATTTTGGTTTGGTCGGGCAGGCGTCCCGCCGGCGCATTTGACAGAAGTTTCACAGATGAGAGCGTGGATTCTTTTGGCAACCGCGAAGCTTTTTACTAAATTGGGCGGTGACGGAAAATTGATCATGAGAATAAAATTGTTCGCACTGGCAACCGCGCTTGGCGCGCTCGCCCTCAACGTTGACGCGTGGGATTACGAGGAGCATCACGCCATCAATGAACTGGCGCTGGCGTCGTTGCCGCAGGATTTCGGCGGATTCACACTGACACCCGCATTGAAGCATCGTATCGCGTTTCTCGCCGGCGAGCCGGACCGCTGGCGCAACGTGGGTGATTTGCCGCTGAAAAACCTCAACGGGCCGGACCATTATATTGATTTGGAGGATTTGAAACTTTACGGCCTGACGCCGGAAACCCTGCCGCTCATGCGATACGATTTCGCCGCCGACATCGCGCGGGCGCGGGCGGCGCATCCGGAAAAGTTTCCGCCCCTTGACCCGGCAAGGGACGCCGACCACACGCGCGAGTTGGACGGGTTTCTGCCGTGGACCATCACGGAATATTACGAAAAATTGAAATCGTGCTTCAGTTATCTCAAGACTTTCGAGAAATACGGCGGCACACCGGAGGAAATCGCGAACGCTAAGGCGAACGTCATCTATGTCATGGGCGTGATGGGGCATTTTGTGGGCGATGGTTCGCAGCCGTTGCACACCACGGTGTATTTCAACGGCTGGGTCGGCGGCAATCCGCACGGTTACACGACCAGCCTGAAATTTCACGCGTGGATTGACGGCGGTTACTTTCGCCAGACGGGCGGAATACAAGTCGAGACGCTGGCCGGCAAAATTCGTCCCGCCGCGCGCATCGCGAATGCGGAGTCGCCGGACGGAATGTTTCGCGCCGCAGTGGCTTATCTGGTCGAGCAAAACAAGCTCGTCGAACCGCTTTATGAATTGGAAAAGGAAGGCAAGCTGACCGGCGAAGGCGACAAGGGACTGGAAGGCCGTGCGTTTCTGGAAGGCCAGCTCGTAAAAGCCGGCCAGATGCTCGGCAACATCTGGTACACGGCATGGCTTGAAGCGCCGGAGGACCGATATCTCGAAGGGCAACTGGAACAACGCAACGCGGCAAATTCGCAATCGAAGTAAGGCAGCGGGTCAAGACTGCTTGTGAATAAACTTGTCGCGCGCGTGGCCCGGCGCAAAATAGCTTCGGTTCGGGCCCGTAGCTCAGTTGGTTAGAGCAAGCGACTCATAATCGCTTGGTCCTCGGTTCAAGTCCGAGCGGGCCCACCATTTGCATCATGGCGTGGGTTTACATGCTGCGCGGGGTCGTCAGGCCGCTACTACATCGGCTCCACCACCGACCTGCAGCGGCGACTAGAACAGCACCGCCATGGTCACACTCATTCCACTCGGCGTCTGGGGTAGACCTTGGAGCTGGCAGCCGCATTGGAAGTCGGCACTCTGGCGGAGGCCCGGGAGCTGGAACGGGAAATGAAACGGAAGAAGAATCCGCATCTCGCATTGTTCCTGCTGGAACAACGTCGGCGGCAACGCAGCGGTTAGAGCAGCCCCGAACGCTTTCGGGGTTGCCGCGTTGAAGCAAAGCAAAGACGGTCTGCATCAGACAACTTTTCACAAACGCTTCGAGTTTCGGTTCGGCAAGCCATCAGATTGAGGGCAGAGAGCTGTTTAAGACTCTGGCGTGTTGACGAATACAGTACCCTTGTTCAAAACACTCATTGAACTTTTCGTATGCTCCGTCCGGGACTTTCGAGTCACTTCGGTTTGCTTTTTACGCAACATGTGGCTATTAGTAGCTTAACTAATGCAAACCATACAACTAATTGTGGAACGAGTGATAATCCCGCCATTAATTGGGCCTTTTTATAAAAACTCGGTTTATCTTATAGAGATATAGAAGTGACATTAATGTGCCATTGGCACGGACGTAGTGACATAGTGGCTCGAAATGATGAGTTCGGCCACTATCAACTCGTGATGAAACGCGCTGTCGGAATGCAGCGATGGCTTGGACGAGCGCAGTGGTAGCGCAGTTCGGTCGTTCGCATGTGATTTGCCTTGGTGGTGTCGGATTTAAACTGGCCAACCCCGAATGTTTTCGGGGCTGCTCTGACCGCTGAGCTACGGGTCCGAAATGAAATTATTTTGCGCCGGCCCGGGCGCGCGACAAGTTTATTCCACAGGGTGCGGCTTTTCGATTTCCAAAAAGCCGTGCAACTGGCGGATGCGCGTGGGATGGCGCATTTTGCGGAGCGCCTTGGCCTCAATCTGCCGGATGCGTTCGCGGGTGACTTGGAACTGCTGGCCGACTTCTTCGAGCGTGCGCGCATAGCCGTCGCCAAGGCCAAAGCGCAATTCTAGAACTTTCTGCTCCCGGTCAGTCAAACTGCACAGCACGTCACCCAGCTTGTCCTTGAGCAGGCTGAAACTCGTCATGTCGAGCGGACTTTCCACGCCCTTGTCCTCGATGAAGTCGCCGAAGTCCGCGTCTTCGCCGTCGCCGACGGGTGATTGGAGCGAGATCGGCTGCTGTGCCATTTTCAGGACGGCGCGCACGCGGTCCACCGGCATCTGCAGGTCGTCGGCAATTTCGTCCGGCGTCGGTTCGCGCCCGAAATCCTGCAGCAGGCGTTTCTGCGAGCGCATCAATTTGTTGATGATTTCGATCATGTGCACCGGAATGCGGATGGTGCGCGCCTGGTCGGCGATGCTGCGGGTGATGGCCTGCCGGATCCACCAGGTGGCGTAGGTCGAAAATTTGTACCCGCGGCGATACTCGAATTTTTCCACGGCCTTCATCAAACCCATGTTGCCTTCCTGAATCAGATCGAGGAACGACAGGCCGCGGCTGGTGTATTTTTTGGCGATGGAAATGACGAGACGGAGGTTGGCCTCGACCATTTCGGTTTTGGCCTGGAGCGCCTGGGTGGAAAATTCGCGCAGGCGGCTGAAGACCTTGAGGAAATTTTCGTGCGGCATCCGGACGAATTCCTCCAGCGCCTTGATTTTTTGCCGCTCGGCCTCCACCAGATGCTGCTGCGCGCTGGATTCGCGCTGATTTTCGGCATCGGCAAGCGCACGCAGGCCGTATTGCAATTTGTCGTGAATGTTTTCGGCCACAAGCGCCATCTCCTCGATGACCTTCAGTTTGAAGCAAAATTTCGGGAACAGGGCCTGGAGTTTTTGATCGGCCCGCTTGAACACCGGCAGCGCGCGGCGGCGTCTGGCCGGGGAATGCGCCTCCCGCCAGGCATTGTATCGGGCATCCACCTCCTGATCCATTTCATGGACGCGCGCAACGACCCGGCGCAGGGCGTGCAGGTAGGTGTCCCGTCCGTCCACTTTTTTGTCGAGCACGACGCGGTCGAACCGTTCGCGCGGCGGGTCGGCCAGCAGTTTTTCCGCCAGCGCGATGTGTTCCTTGCCGGCAAAGCCGAGGCCGTAAATGATTTTGCGGACTTCGTTCTCGGCAGCTTCGATGCGCTTGGAAATTTCCACCTCCTGCTCGCGCGTCAGCAGGGCCACCTGCCCCATTTGTTTGAGATACATCCGCACCGGGTCGTCGAGAATATCCAGCCGGTCGGTGTCGTCCTCGTCGGCTTCAGGGACTTTGACGCGATCCACCTCCGCCTGGTCCACGATGTCAATTTCCAATGTGCGGAGCTTCGCAAAAAGTTCGTCCAGTTTCTCCGGCGTGGCGCAGTTTTCCGGCAGGATATCGTTGATGTCGTTGTAGGTCAGATGCCCCTGTTCCCGTGCGAGGCGGACCAGTTCCTTGATTATGCCGGCCAGTTCCGTGTCCGGATGATTTTGCGGCGAACCGTTGAGCAAGCGGGCGGCTTCTGTATGAAACTCTGCAGTTTTGGCGACGTGCCATCTTCCTTCTTTCAAGGACAGATCCGCCTTGGGTTTACGAACCTTCGATTTTGGCATACAACACTCAATACACCCCGCCCGCCAACCGACAGCGGTGAGCTAATATCAATTG
This sequence comes from uncultured Verrucomicrobiae bacterium, assembly GCA_963842445.1. Classification (GTDB taxonomy): domain Bacteria; phylum Verrucomicrobiota; class Verrucomicrobiia; order Limisphaerales; family UBA11358; genus UBA11358. The sequence goes on from CAWJHF010000002.1 coordinate 57,633, forward strand.
CCATTTCGATTTCGTCAAGTGTGGAAACGCCGTTTTGGGAAGATCGCCTTCGCAAAATCGTTCATATGTCATACACGATGTAAATTTGCCGTTTCTCGAGATGTTCCAGGATCATCTCCATGGTGCGGTCAATCGCGCCAAGGTTCTTGCGAACGACCTGGAGCGCATTGCGACCCAATTCTGCGCGGCGCTTTTCGTCGGCGAGCAGTTGGGCGATGGCGGTTTCCAATGCTTCCGGATCCTGCACCTGAATCGCCGCGTTTTGCGCCACAAAATTCCGCGCAATGTCCGCAAAATTCTGCATGTTCGGCCCGAAAATCATCGCCTTGCCCTGCGCGCCCGGCTCAATCGGGTTCTGTCCGCCCATGGCCGCCAGGCTTTTGCCGACGAACACCACCGTTGCCAGCCGGTAAAAAAGCCGCAGTTCGCCCGTCGTGTTGACGAGCAGGCAGTCCAACTCCCCTTCGCGAAATTGCGTGGTCGGGGCAATCTCATTGCGATAAACAAACTTGACGCCGCACTCGCGCAATTGCCGCCCGACGTCACGGCAGCGCTCGAAATGCCGCGGCACAAGAATCAGAAACAGTTTCGGGAACCGCTCCCGCAGCCGCCCCGCGACCCCCGCCAAGACCATTTCCTCACCGTCGTGTGTGCTGCCGCCAATCAAAACCGGGGCGTCCGGCGCCACGCCGAGTTGCCGCAGCAGTGCGGGCGCGTCCAGTCTGCGGGGCTCATCCAGTTGCGCCGCGTCAAATTTCAGGTTGCCCACGATGTGAATTGCCTCCGGGCGGCAGCCGACTTCGCGCAATCGCGCGGCGTCCTCCTCGTTTTGCACACCGACACCGGCGAACGAGGCGAAAAGCGGCCGGAACAGGAATCCCAAACGCTTGTAGCCGCGGAACGAGCGGTCGGACAACCGTGCGTTGGCCAGAAACACCGGGATGCCGAGCTGTTGGGCGCGCCAGATGAAGTTCGGCCAGATTTCGGCCTCCACAAGGATGACGGCTTCCGGCTTGACGGTCCCCAGCGCGTGGACGACGTAACCGCGCCGGTCAATAGGATAGTAAATTTTGCTGATGTGCATGGGCAAATGGTGGCGCAACTCGGCCATGCCGGTGGTCGTGGTGGTGGACACGACGATTTTAATGTTGGGCAGGCGCGGTTCCAGCGCGCGGATCAGTTGCGTGCAAAGATTGACTTCACCGACACTGACGGCATGGAGCCAGAGGATTTGACGGTTCGTCAGCGCCTGCATGAGGTTCGCGTCGAAGCGGCCGAAGCGCTGGAAAAAGCCGGGAAACCAGTCGCCGCGCCGCCACATTCGCACGAAGTAATACGGCGACGACAGCACGAAAAAGATCGTGAACAGGATGTTGTAAAGAGTGCGCACTCTGATGTTCCAACCGACAATAGTCTATTTTCCCACAAAGAGACGTTTCACGCAAAAAAATGTTTCAAGATTGTAGTTTTTTCAGCCGCGAAAAAAAAGCAGCCAGACCACCATCAAGGCCGGCAGCAGGAACGGCACCGTGAATTTGAAGACAAATTCCAGGAACGTCGGCATGCGGATTTTCCGCTGGTCGGCAATGGCCTTGACCATGAAATTCGGGCCGTTGCCGATGTAAGTGGCTGCGCCAAAGAACACCGCACCGGCACTGATGGCGAGCAGGCTCGCGGGATTTTGATGCAGCAACTCCGGGATGTCCTTCGCGCCGGTCACGCCGAAAAGCGCGTTCAGAAAACCAAGGTACGTCGGCGCGTTGTCGAGCATGCTGGACAAAACGCCCGTGCCCCAGAAAAAAATCCCGGGCGCGGGCTGGTCGCCGAGCAACGAACGGGCATTGAGATTGAGCCAGTCGAGCGCGGGCATCATCGTGGCAAAAATACCGGCGAACAGGACGGCGACCTCCCGGACCGGATGAAAATTAAAATCGTTCGCCGCGTGGACGGATTTTGCGGTGGTGAACCAGGAACCGGCCGCGGCGGCGAGCATCAACGCCTCGCGAAGAAACACCGGGCGGTTCACAAAAACCGCGCCGAGAATGACCGCGAGAAAAAAGAGGTTCGGCAGGCCGTCGAACCGCCACGTTTCCTGCGCGGTTTCCTGTTCGCGCACGACACGCGGTGCGCGGAGGAAATTGATGCGGTCCACGGTGTAAAAAATCGCCAGCAGAATGCCAACACCCGTCGCCCACATCGGCCAGCAATTTCCGGCGATCCACCAGAACGGCACGCCCTGCAAATAGCCAAGAAACAGCGGCGGGTCGCCAATGGGCGTGAGACAGCCGCCGGTGTTGGCCACGATGAAAATGAAAAAGACGATGTGATGCGCCGTGACGCGGTATCGGTTCATCCGAATCCACGGACGGATCAGCAACATGGCCGCGCCGGTTGTGCCCAGAACATTGGCAACAATTGCGCCCGTGAATAAAAAAATGACGTTGGCCAGCGGTGTGGCCTCGCCTTTGACGCCGATGTGGATGCCGCCAGAGACGACGAAGAGCGAGCCGATGAGCGCGATGAAGCTGGCGTAATCGTGCCCCGTGTGCAGCACGCGCGGTGTGTCCCGCAATACGAACAGGTAATAACCAAGCGTGACGGCACCGAGGCTGAGGGCGACCTGGGCATAGTGGCGCAGCCACCATTGGGGCGCGCGCAGCGGCGCGAACGCCATCGCGCCGAGCAGGAGCGCGAACGGCAGAATCATCCAGGGATTGGGCGCGGCCATTTGTATGCAAGGTTGCGCGGGCAGAGGAAACCGGGTCAAACAGAAACGCCCAAAATTTGAGTTGAATTCGGATGGGTGGTTCATAAGAATGCGCGCCGCCTTTGGGGCATCACGTCAATAACAAGATAATCAGCCATTGGATTCACGTTTATGAAGATGTTCATTTTGAAGGTTGCCGGTCTGGCCGTGTTGCTGGGGTTGGTGCAAAATTTGGTGGCGAGCGAGGACGAACCGCGCCGCCCGTTTGCCGAGTGGGCGGACGTGCCGCAGCCGGGACAGTTGATTTTTGGCACGCTCTACGAACAATCCGAAGCCTACCATGTCTGGGAGGAAGGCAACGTGCGCATGCCGGCCAACACGCGCGTCGGCGGCGAAAACTACGGCATTGACGTGCGCCAGGGTTATTTCACGTTCGATTACGGCATCACCGGAAAATGGGCGGCAGATTTGAACGTTGGCGCCACTACGGTGGGCTGGCGTCCGTTTGACAGCGGCAACATCGCAAAAACCACCGGTCTCATGGACACGACCCTGGGTGTTCGTTACCAGATTTTCAACGAAACCAACAATGACACCGGTTGTCCTTGGCTACCCACCCTGACTTTCCGCGCGGGCGCCATCATACCGGGTGTCTATGACCGGCATCTCGCGTTTGCTCCCGGCAATCATGGCGTGGCGATTGAGCCGTCCATCCTGTTACGCGAACACATTGGCTGGCCGGGCTTCGGCGTGTGGGGCGATTTGCTCTATCGCTGGGAACACACCATCGGTGCCGACCAATACATCGCGGCGGCGGGCTTCTTCCAGCAAATCAAAGGCTGGGAACTGGATGCTGGTTACCGGCATTTGCAGACGCTTTCCGGCGAAAACATCGTGCTGGGTTCGGAAACCGCTCCCGGATCTTCAACTTACACCAGCATTTATTACGCGACCGACGTGCGGGAAATCAGCGACTCAATTGATGCCGGCTTCAGCTATACCACTTCCAAGCGGCACTGGAAGTATGGATTTCACTGTCGCAAGACGTTTGACGGCAGCAACACGGACTCGGCGTTCTGGCTGGGGGCTTCCTTGGATATTCCGCTGGATTTATTCACATCGAAGTAATCCGAACCATCGCATCCGGCAAATCCGCTTGTCTCCCGGCGGCTGATTTGTTCAATTGCCGCGCATGACGCCGCCCCCCGTCGCACCGACCGCGCCCTCCAGATTTTTTCAGCGGCATTGGACATGGTGGTTTATGGTGGCGACGCTCGTCATCGTCGCCGCCGTCCGCTTGCGGCTTCTAAACCTTCCCCTTGAGCGCGACGAAGGCGAATACGCCTACGCCGGACAGCTCATGTTGCAGGGCATCCCGCCTTACGAAATCGCCTACAACATGAAATTTCCCGGCACGTATGCCGCCTATGCGATCATCATGGCGCTTTTCGGCCAGACGCCCGCCGGCATCCATTTCGGCGTGCTGTGCCTGACCACGGTGACGGCGCTGATGCTTTTCTGGCTTGGCAAAAAAATGCTCGACCCCACGGCGGGAATCGTCGCTGCCAGCGCCTATGCCGTGCTGGCGGCCAGCCCTTCGATGCTCGGATTGGCCGGGCACGCCACGCATTTCTGCGCGTTTTTTGCCACCGCCGGTTTGTGCGCAATGTGGCAGGCGCGGCAAAATCGAAACGGGCTTGTCATCCTGGCCGCCGGACTCCTTTTCGGCGCGGCGATTTTGATGAAACAACAGGCCGCGCTGATTGCATTATGGGCATCGCTGGCTTGGACGGTCTGGTATTTTCGAAAAACTGAAATTTCCCCGGGCAAACGGCTGATGGCTTTGACGATTTTTGGTGTGGGAATGGTCCTGCCATTTGCCTTGTGTTGCTTGATTTTGTGGCGCGCGGGTGTATTCAGAACATTCTGGTTTTGGACGGTTGCTTATGCGTGGCAATACGCCTCAGTCGTGCCTTTGAGCTACGCGCCCCAATTGTTCTGGAAAGGTTTTCTCTGGGTGACGGCACCGGGATTTTTGCTGTGGTTGATGGCCGGCGCGGGATTAATTCTGCTTTGGCTCGACGAACGGCTGAAACCGTCGCGCGGGTGGCTCCTGGGATTCTGCTTCGTGTCCGCGCTGGCGGTTTGCCCCGATTTTTATTTTCGGAAACATTATTTTTTGATGGCGTTGCCTGCGGTGGCGTTGCTAGGTGGTATTGCCGTGAGTGCGACGAGCCACCGGTGGGCGCAAAAGAACAGAATTTCCCGGTTAAGCGGCTGGCCAGTCTGGATTTGCGTCGTGGCGGTTGCGGTCACGATAACAGCCAATTACAAAATCTGGTTTGTGCTCACGCCGGCGCAAGCCACCCGTGCGATTTACGGTCCCGACCCGTTTCCCGAAGCGGAAGTCGTTGCCGATTTCATCCGGAAAAATTCCCCATCGGACACGCGAGTGGCTGTGCTGGGCTCCGAGCCGGAAATTTATTTTCTCGCCGACCGCCGTTCGGCCACCGGCTACCTTTACACCTACGGGCTGATGGAACCGCAACCGTTCGCGCGGAAAATGCAGGCGGCGATGATCGGCGAAATCGAAACCAACGCACCGGGGATTATGGTCTTTGCTGATAATCCGTTGTTGTCGTGGGGGCGCCAGCCGGATTCCGACCTGAAAATTTTCGAGTGGTGGAATTCCTATCAGACCAACTATACCCTCGTCGGCGTGGCCGACGTGATTTCATCTAAGGAAACTATTTACGCCCTGACTCCGGAACTGGCAGCGCGCTACGGTGGCCAAGTCCACGGCGTCGGCCTGGAAATATTTCAGCGCAAATGATCCCATGACTGCGCCGCCCGAAAAAAACATTTTTTGCCAGACTGCCTGGCTCGCGTCAATTTTGATGACCATCGCCACCCTCTGGCTGCATTTCTATTTTCTCTTTCACGCCGGTGGCTTGTGGCGCGACGAGGTGCAAGTCGTCAATCTCGCCGGGCATCATTCTTTGAGTGACATGGCCAAGGACTCATTTCCCGCGCTGATGCCGCTGCTGATTTGCGGCTGGTCGGCCCTCGGCCTCGGGCAGAGCGATTTGGGACTGCGGCTTCTGGGTATGTTGATCGGAATGGGGATACCGGCCGCGCTTTGGGCCGCAGCGTGGACGGCGCGGCGGCCGCCGTTCCTCAGCCTTGCGCTTGTGGGTCTGAACAGCCTGGTGATTTTTTACAGCGACTCCTTGCGCGGTTATGGGCTAGGGGGGGTGTTCATAATGCTGGCGGCGGGGGCCGCGTGGGCGTTTCTGAAAAAGCCGACCCGGGGGCGCGCCGTGATTCTGGCGGCAGGGGCGATTCTGAGCGTGCAGGCGCTTTACCAAAACGCCGTGCTTTTGGCGGCCGTCTGCTTCGGCGCCTGGGTGATTTGTTGGCGGCGGAAAAATTTTCACGCCGCCGTGAAAATTTTTCTTGCCGGGCTGGCCGCTGCTGCGTCGCTGCTGCTATATTGGAGCAGCCTTTCCGCGCTGCCGAAAACCAGCACGTCACTGCGCATGGGCTTTTATCCGGGCATCGCCTTTGGCAACTTCGATTCCATCGTTGCCTTTCCGCTGCCGCAATACCTTTACGTCTGGGAATTTCTTGCGCTGGCCGTTGTCGGGTTCGGCATCGCGGCAGCCTGGCGCGCGGGCTTTGCAAAATCCTCCGTGCCGGCTGGTGGAGCTTTGCCAGACGATTTGCCGTTGTTTGCCGCCGCAACCTTGCTGGCGGCACTTGCCGGCTTCACCGGTTTTTTGTGGTATGCAGCGCTGCCGACGCAACCGTGGTATTTCCTGCCGCTCGTGGCCTTGCTGGCAGTATGCTTCGATTTCGGCGTGCCGGTGGTTTCCCTGCCCCGACATTTGCGCGCCGCGATCTTCGGTTTGATTGCGGCGACCGCGCTCATCGCCGCGCCGTTCGCTCAACGGGATTTGAACTGGCACTTTACCAACGTTGACCGGCTGGCGCGGCAATTGGCGGAGGAGGCTGCGCCCCAGGATTTCGTCATCGTCACACCATGGTTTTGCGGCCTCACTTTCGAACGTTACTTCAAGGCGCCAACGCCATGGCAGACCTTGCCGCCGCTGGCCGACCATTCACGGCACCGTTATGATCTTGTCCAGGAACAAATGAAAACGCCCAACGCCCTGCAACCCGTCTTCAAAAAAGTCGCGGCCACGCTTCAGTCCGGCCACCGCGTGTGGGTCGTCGGGCACATGGAGATTCCCGAACCCGGCACGCCGTTGCCAGGTGATCTGCCGCCGCCGCCGCTGGAACATTCCGGCTGGTCGGACTTGCCTTACTCGGGGCGGTGGGCGACGCAAGCCGCGACCTTCCTCGGAAATCACAGCCTCCAATTTGAGCGCGTGGATCATGAGACCAATTCCAACGTGAATTACTACGAAGACCTGCAATTGTTCAAGGCCAGCGGCTGGAAGGATTCCGGCCCGGAAACAAACAAGCCCTGATTTTTTGCACGGCCCCGGCTTGACGCCGCCGTCCGTCGCTGCGAACTTCATTCTGCTTGGCGCAAAACGCGGCAGCGTCAGCGGCAAGCAACTTGTTCGCTGACATTTCGCAGGCTCCCGCCGTGCAGTCCCTCGCGCGGCGACTGGAGAATGGCGGAGTGTTGTCCGGCGCCGGCGTTTGCCAGGCGGCGCAGCCGTTTCTTGCGGTTCTGCTTCAAAAAAATTTTCCCCGCCGGCCAATCATTGTGGTTACAGACGGCCTCAAAACACAGGAAAGTTTCCAGCAGGACATCGAGACGTGGCTCGGCTTGTCTCCACTGTTTTATCCACCGTGGGAAATTCTCCCCCACGAAGGCAAGCTCCCGCACGCCGACACCATCAGCGACCGGTTGCAGACCCTGGTCGCGCTTTCAACTCTCAACTCTCAACCCTCAACCCTGGTGGTCACCAGTGTAACCGCACTGCTCCAGAAAACCTTTCCACCCGGCGAAATTCAAAAATGCACGCGCAAGCTGCAACGCGGTGACAAAATCAATCCGTTGGATTTGATCGAATGGCTCGAAGAACAGGGCTACGAGCCGGAAGCTCAGGTCACGCAAAAAGGCGAAATCGCCCTGCGCGGCGGCATCCTGGATGTCTGGCCGCTCACCAGTCCATGGCCCGCGCGGCTGGAATTTTTCGGCGATGAACTCGAATCGCTCCGGCATTTTGATCCACTCACCCAAATCTCGCGCGAGGGAATTTCAAGCATCACCATCCCGCCTGGTGGCGAATTGGGCCTTTTGAAACGGAGTGTGGACGGCTGGTCCACGAGTCACCCGCAATCCTCAACTCTCAACCCTCAGCTCTCAACTCTGCTCAATTATCTGCAGCGCGAAACCATTTTCCTCCTTTGTGAACCGGAGCGACTCGCCCTCCATGCCGACGAATACGCCCAGCAAATTCCCGGTGACGACCCATTCTTTATCGCGTGGGATGACTTTCAAAAAGCGGCGCAGCAAAAGCAGATTTCTATTGTCAATTTGACGGATGCCGACCTGGAAGCTCCGAACTCCGAACTCCGAACTCCGCAATTTCAAAATCTTGACGCCTATCGTCCGCTGGCCGGGCGCGCGCTCGAACTGCAAATCGCCGAGGCCCGGCGCCGCGAATTCTTCAATCAACTCCATCGCTGGCTCCGTCAGGGCTACGCCGTCCACGTCTTTTGTAATAACGACGGTGAGCGCCAGCGGTTCGACGAGATTTGGGCGGAACAAGGTTTTGGCGTAGGACAGGCGTCCCGCCTGTCTCCATCTGAAAATAAATCAAAACCAGAGAATGGAGACAGGCTGGAAGCCTGTCCTACGTTAAATACCGGCACTCTTTCCCGCGGTTTCCTTTGTGACGAAGCCAGGCTCGTCGTTGTTACCGACGCAGAAATTTTCGGGCGCTACAAAATCCAGCGTCCGCGCCGGTTGAAATCTCCGCACGCGCTCGCCACCCGCTCCGCGCTCGACATTGATTTCACCGAATTGGAAGAAGGCGACCTCGTCGTCCACATTCAATACGGCATCGGTCGCTTTCTTGGCCTGAAAAATTTGCCCGCAACAACCAGATCTTCCAACTCCGAACTCCGAACTCCGAACTCCGGAATTGAATGCCTCGTCATCGAATACGCGCCCGCCAACCCCGGCGACGAACCGCCGAAACTTTACGTGCCCCTCACCGAGGCACATCTCGTCGGCAAATACGTTGGTGCCGGCAAGGCGCATCCGCCGTTGAACACCCTCGGTGGTATGCGCTGGCGCAAGGCAAAGGAACAGGCCGAACGTGCCGTGCGCGACGTCGCCGCCGAATTGCTGCAAATCCAGGCCGTGCGCGAGTCACAACCCGGTCACGCCTTTGCCGCCGACTCACCGTGGCAGCGCGAATTTGAAAGTGCCTTCATTTTTGAGGAAACGCCCGATCAATGGCGCGCGATTCAGGAAACCAAATCCGACATGGAAAAACCCAAGCCGATGGACCGTTTGATCTGCGGCGATGTTGGTTTCGGAAAAACTGAAGTCGCCATCCGTGCCGCGTTCAAGGCCGTGATGGATGGCCGGCAGGTCGCCGTGCTCATACCGACGACTGTGCTGGCGCAACAACATTTCAACACTTTTCGCGAACGCATGGCGGATTATCCTGTGCGCATTGAATTGCTCTCGCGCTTTCGCACCCGTCGCCAGCAGCAGCGCGTGGTCAAAGATCTGGCCAATGGCTCGGTGGATATTGTCATCGGCACGCACCGGTTGATTCAAAACGACATCGTTTTCAAAGACCTCGGCCTGGTGGTGATTGATGAGGAACAACGGTTTGGCGTGTTGCACAAGGAAAAGTTCAAGCGCCTGCGCACGCTCGTGGATGTACTCACGCTCAGCGCCACGCCGATTCCGCGCACGCTTTACCTCGCGCTCACCGGCGCGCGCGACATGAGCACCATCCAGACGCCACCGCACGACCGCCTGCCGGTCGAGACCATCGTCACGCAATTCGACGAACGCGTCATCCGCGACGCCATCCAGCGCGAGCTGAACCGCGGCGGGCAGGTTTTCTTCCTGCACAATCGCGTGATGACGATTCAGACGATGGCCGACCGGTTGAAACGGCTTTTGCCGCACGCGCGCATCGTCGTCGGCCACGGCCAAATGGACGCGGACGAATTGGAAGAAATGATGACGAAATTTGTCAATGGCGAGGCGGACGTTTTGCTGTCCACGACCATCATCGAAAGCGGTCTCGATATTCCGAACGCGAACACCATCATCATTGACCGCGCCGATCGCTTCGGTCTGAGCGACCTTTACCAATTGCGCGGACGCGTCGGACGTTACAAGCATCAAGCCTACGCGTATCTGCTGTTGCCGCGCCACGTGAGCCTGCTTACCGACGTGCGCAAACGCATCAGCGCCATCCGGCAATACTCGACGCTCGGGAGCGGCTTCAAAATTGCCATGCGCGACCTTGAAATCCGCGGCGCGGGCAACCTGCTGGGCGCGGAACAAAGCGGTCACATCACCGCGGTGGGTTTCGAATTGTATTGCCAGTTGCTCAAACAAAGCGTCAGCGCGTTGCAGGGCGAAAAGGTGAAACCGCGCGTGGAAGTGAGCGTAAAACTGGACTTTCTGGAAATGAATGCAACTTCGGAGGGGCGAGTTCCACGAGCCCCTAACTCATCTTTAGATGGGGCGTCGTATAACTCCGCCCTCCGAAATTCAGCCGCGCTCCCTCATAACTACGTCACCGAGCCGCAGCACCGCATTGAAATCTATCGCAAACTGGCTCAGGCGAATGAAAAATCCGCGCTGGAAAGTCTGCAAAAAGAATTGCGCGACCGTTTCGGCCCGTTGCCGCCGCCGGTGGAATTGCTATTGCTCGTGGCCGAATTGAAAATTCTCGCCGCCGAAAAATCCGTGGCTGCCATTGAAGTGAACGATGACAAGCTGATGCTGACGCGCCAAGGTGATTTCATCACGCTTGGCGGAAAATTCCCGCGCCTCACCAAAAAGGAAGCCAAAGCACGATTGAAGGAAATTAAGCGCCTGCTGCTGGCGATTTGAAATTCAATGACTATGCGACATCATTTCTCGTTGTTGCCAATACACCCAATAAAGATTTGGCGCGCGCCCGCTTCTCTGCACGCTCATCAATTTTATCTGAGGCATACTTCGTTGCGAAAATAAGTGGCGTCGCTGTTCCGAGAAAAGGCGCAAGTGATGGAATCAATAAAGATCCCAGAGCAGCCCATGATGCCACTGCTGTTTTGCCATGAAAAACTCGCTGCGATTTCGTTTCCAACTCATTTTAACGGCGTGCATTTGGCCCATCTGCGACTTCGCGACTTCCGCAACCGCGCGCGGTTGGCCCACCCGTGGCATCGGCCATTTCATCGGCCTCATGCCGGAACTTTGCAGCGTTGCAACCGCGTGGGAAAAATTCCATTCTTTTTCTTATGATCATCGTCGCCCCAATGAAGAGATTTTACCCGGTCTGTGCCATCGTTGTTTTGCTGGCGGGCTGTGCCAGTCCCTCACCCTCGGGCAAGGCTGCCGCTTCGCTGCCACCGCCGGATAAGGTCGCTGCGAAGCCGCTTTACCGCGACCCGATCATGGACGGGGCAACCGACCCGACCATCATCTGGAGTCCCAAGGACAAGAAATGGTATATGTTCTACACCAGCCGCCGCGCCAATGTGCCGGGATTGACGGGCGGGGTGGCGTGGGTGCATGGCACGCCCATCGGCATCGCAACTTCGGAAGACGGCGCGACGTGGAAATACCTCCGCGATGCAAACATCAACTACAAAGATGCCGTTACCAACAAAACTTACTGGGCGCCCGCCGTGGTCGAACACAAAGGCCTCTTCCACATGTATCTCGTCTATGTTCCCGGCATTTTCGACAATTGGAGCCACCCGCGCTACATCATCCACCTCACGAGCAAGGATTTGGTCAACTGGCAATATGAATCCACGCTGCCGCTCTCGGATCCCAAGGTGATTGACGCCGGCGTGCTGCACCTGCCCGACGGCACCTGGCGCCTGTGGTATAAGGACGAGGCCACCGGCTCTTCGTGCAATTACGCGGACAGCACCGACCTTTATCATTGGACGGACCACGGCAGGGTTCCGGGCTTGTCCGATCGCGGCGGCGAAGCCCCGGTCGCCTTCCATTGGCAGGGCCATTACTGGCTGTTCCGTGACATCGGCAGGGGCGGCCTCGCGTTGTATCGCTCCGACGACGCGATGGACTGGTCGCGCGTGGGCACTTTGCTTGCCGACCGCGGCACCGGCCCCGACGATACCGGCGTGGGCCACCATGCAGACGTCATCCTCTCCGGTGACCGCGCCTACATGTTTTATTTCGTCCAACCCGGCACCAGCGCCACGCCCGACGGCCCATCCGACAACAGGCGCAGCAGCATCCAGGTCGTCGAACTGAAATATGACGCCACGAACAACGTCCTCACCGCCGACCGCAACGCCCCAACGATGATCAACTTGCAGCCGCCGAAAGACGTGGAAACCGAGTCCAAATTCAATTAGACGGGAGTGGAAAATCCGGCGGTTGCGGGACGTAGTGCCGTTGCAGAATTTTCCGCCACGATTTGCATTGCCGAAAAATCTCGCCGCGATTTCGTTTCCAATTCATTTTACCGGCGTGCATCTGGCCCATTTGCGACTCCGGGACTTCCGCAATTACGCGCGGTTGGACGCGGATTTCGCGCCCGGCTTTCATCTGCTGATCGGCGACAACGCGCAGGGCAAGACTAACATCCTTGAAGCGGTTTATCTCATGGCCACGCTGCGGTCGTTCCGCGGCGTCGGCGGCGCGCAGATGATCCGGCACGGGCAACGCGGTTATTTCGTCGGCGGCAACGTGATCAGCCAAGGCGTGCGTGAAATCAAAATGTTCTGGTCGGTGCGCGAACGCAAACTCGCGCTGGACGGCCAGCCGGTCAAACGCCTCGGCGATTATCTCGGCGTGCTGCGCGCGGTGGTCTTTTGCACGGAGGATTTGCTTCTGGTCAAGGGCACGGCGCGCGCGCGGCGGCGGTTTCTCGACCTGCTGCTCGCACAAACGCAACCCGGCTATCTGCCGCTGCTCCAGCGTTACATGCGCGCCGTTCGCGCCCGCAACGCATTGCTCAAGCAACGCGCCGTTGACGAGGCTGCGCTGGACAGCTTTTCGCAGGAACTCGTGAAACTGGGCGATGAGATCATCCGTGCCCGCCGCGAACTCGCGCCGAAATTTTCCCCGCTGGCACGGCTGGCGTATCGGCGCATTTCCAACGACGCGGAGGAATTGCGCATCGAATATCAGCCGGGCGTGAAGAAGGATTTTGCCGTGGAACTCGCGCAATCGCGTTCGCGGGAACGGACGTATCGCTCCACGCTCGTTGGTCCGCATCGCGACGATTTGCAATTGTTGCTCAACGAAAAGTCCGCCGCCCAGTTCGGCAGCGAAGGTCAGAAACGCACGCTGGCCATCGCATTAAAAATGGCGCAGGCGGAATTTCTCGCGGGTATCCACGGTTCGCCGCCGATTCTGCTGATTGACGACGTGATGGGCGAGCTGGACGTGAAACGCCGCAGCGGTTTCCTGCCGTTGCTCGAACAGGCACGCAAAACCAGCGGCCAGGTCTTCATGACCGCCACCGAGGAAAACTGGCCAAGCGAACTCGGCAAAGATTTGCAGCGATGGGAAGTGAAGGCGGGAAGCTTGCAAAAGAAATAACATCGAACAACGAATGCTCAACGTTGAACATCGAATTGATTGCAGCCGCACGCCTTATTCGGCGTTCGATGTTCGATGTTGGATGTTCAATGTTTTCCCGTTAGACTCCTGCCATGCGAATTTTGTCAGGCATCCAGCCCAGCGGCGCGCTGCATCTCGGAAACTATTTCGGGATGATGCGGCCCGCCATCGAGTTGCAGGAAAAGGGCGAGGCGTTCTATTTCATTGCCAATTATCATTCGATGACTTCGCTGTTCGACCCGGCCGAGCGGCGCAAAAACACGCTGGACGTGGCGCTGGATTTTCTCGCCTGTGGCCTCGATCCGAAGCGGACCGTTTTCTTCCGCCAATCCGACGTGCCGGAAGTGACCGAGTTGACGTGGCTGCTTTCGACAGTGACGCCGATGGGTATGCTCGAACGGGCCACGAGCTATAAAGACAAAATTGCCAGAGGTATCGCGCCCATGCACGGCCTGTTTGCCTATCCGGTGTTGATGGCGGCGGACATTTTGATTTACGACTCGAACGTGGTGCCGGTCGGCCGCGACCAGAAGCAGCACCTCGAAATGACGCGCGACATCGCCATCAAGTTCAACGAGCAGTACGGCCAGACGTTCGTAATTCCCCAACCGCAAATCCGCGAGGAGGTCGCCGTCGTCCCCGGCACGGACGGCCAGAAGATGAGCAAGAGTTACGGCAACACGATTGAAATCTTCGGCGACGAGAAGGTCATCCGCAAAAAAATCATGGGCATCGTGATGGACAGCCGCACGCCGCAGGAACCGAAGCCCGACGCCGACAAGAATCTTGCCATCCAATTGCTGAAACTCGTGGCGCCAGCTGGCGTGGCGAAGGATTTTGAAAAACGTCTGCGCGCCGGCGGTCTCGGCTATGGGGATTTGAAGAAGGCGTTGTTTGAGCACTACTGGAATTATTTCGCCGATGCGCGGAAGAAGCGCGCGGAGTTGGCTGCGAATCCAGATCACGTAAGCAAAATTCTGGCCGATGGGGCGGCCAGGGCGCGAGCCAAGGCGCATGAGGTTTTGAAACGTGCACGCAAGGCGAGCGGGTTGGAATAACGTAGGACAGGCTTCCAGCCTGTCTCAATTTTCTCCACAGAGTTTTGAAGTGAGAGTCAGGCAAGATGCCTGACCTACATTATCTTCAGCTTCGGCAGGTCCTGCGAATCCACCAGGCCCACCGGCTCGCGCTTCGCGTTCACGACGATCAAATCGTCAATGTTCCGTTCGTTGAAGATTTTCAACGCCTCGGCGGCCAGCGCGTTTTCACAAATGCAAATCGGATGGTGCGTCATCACTTTTTTCAAAGGCCGGGTCAGCAGATGTTCGTCCGCGGCCATGCGGCGGCGGAAATCGCCGTCGGTGAACACGCCGACAAGTTTGCCGCGCGCGTTGACGACGCTCAGGCTGCCGGACCTGGCGTGCGTCATCACCAGCAACGCGTCCTTCACCGGCAAATTTTCGCCCGCGACCGCGTTGCGTTCGCCCGCGCGCATGATGTCGCCCACTTTGAGCAGCATGGCGCGGCCAATCGCGCCGGAGGGATGCAGCCGTGCATAATCCTTTTGCTTGAACCCGCGCGCCTGCAACACTGCCATCGCCAGCGCGTCGCCCATCACGAGCATCGCCGTGGTGCTGGAAGTCGGGGCCAGATTGAACGGGCAGGCTTCCTTGGGAACCTTGACGTTCAGCGCCACGTCACTGTGCCGGGCCAGCGACGATTTTAAGTTCCCGGTCAGCGAAATCATTTTGACGGAAAACCGTTTCAACGCGGGAAGCAGATTCAACAATTCCTCCGACTCGCCGGAATAGCTCAACGCCAGAACTACGTCGCCGTCGTTGACGATGCCGAGATCGCCGTGCAGGGCATCCACGCTGTTGAGCACGATGCTGGTCGAACCAGTGCTGGTGAGCGTGGCGGCGATTTTCTGCCCGACGTTGCCCGATTTGCCGATGCCGACGACGACAATTTTGCCGCGCCGGCCCAGCGCTTCGGCCATCGTTTCCACCGCGCTGCCAAACGCGGCGTTGAGCTGGGCGCGCACGGCCTTGAGCGCGGCGAGTTCGATGTCGAACACTTTGCGGGCTTGGTCAAGATGGCTCACACGTTGAGGATGCGCGGAAGGCGCGCTCATTTCAATTCACTTTTACACCTCATGGGGACGCTCATCCCACCCGATGGAACCGGTTTTATTTCGTCTGCGCAAAGAGCATCAACACGCGCGGGCCACGTTCAGTCTTCAACGCATATTGTGCTTCCCGCGCGTTGCCCGGGGGAACCAGGCCATCGCAGTGCTCGTCATGAACCGGCTTGCCGTCCACGAGCAGCATGTAGCGATGCGTACGGTTGCACGGAATGTCGTGCAGCGTCACCTGCCAGGTACGCCGCGCCGCATCGTGAACCAGCGGCACCTTCTGCCCTTTGGTGAACGTGCCCACCACTTCAACCGTGGCCGGTTCCTGCGTCTGGCCGGCGGGCAACTGCCAGCGAAAAATCTTGGTGAATGTCTGCGGACGGTCCGACTTGGGTATCCGAACCGCCAATCTGGTTGGGGCGTAATGGAAGGCTGTGTCGTGCTCGGACGGTGGTTTCCGGTAGCGATGAGTATCTCCAGAATCTTGGGACATGCTTTTTGTCTTTCGTAAAAGTGTTGAACAAATTTCCCGCCCGGTCCCCCATCCGCCGCACGGGTGTTAAAACGTTACAATATTTTTGGGATGAAATTATTCCATGTTGGGATACGAGCCAAGCACTTTCACAAAATTGCAGTGCTCGCCGAGAAGCTGGATCGCTTTGGCAACTTTCCGGTCCTGGGCGTGGCCTTCGCAATCAATGAAGAAGAAATATTCCCACGCCTTCCGTTTGCTGGGGCGCGATTCAATCTTCGTCATATTGATTTTGTAACGGCGGAACGCGGCGATCGCCTCGTGCAGTGCGCCGGCCTTGTCGGTCACGCTGAGCATCAGGCTGGTGCGGTCGTCGCCGGTGGGCGGACTGCACTGGCGCCCGAGCACGAGAAAGCGCGTGGCGTTGTCGGCATTATCCTGGATGTCCTCTTCCAGCACGCGCAGGCCGTATTTTTCGGCGGCGAGCACGCCGGCGATGGCGGCGGTGGATTTTTCCCTGGCCGCCAGTTCCGCCGAACGCGCGTTCGAGGAGGTCTCAACGATTTCTGCACCCGGCAGATGGGTTTGAATCCAGCCGCGGCATTGCGCGAGCGACTGCGGATGCACGTAAAGTTTTTTGATCTGTGCGCGCGGCGAATTGCTCATCAGACATTGCTGCACGGGCAGAACAATTTGCGAAACGACTTTCAAATCGCTGTCCATGAACATGTCGAGCGTGTGGGTGACGACGCCTTCGGTGGAATTTTCCACCGGCACCACGCCGTAATCCGCGCTCTTTTTGCTGACCTCGGTGAAGACGTCCGCGATGGTCTTCTGCGGCGAGTATTTCAAGCTCGAGCCGAACCGCTGGATGGCTGCCTGGTGCGTGAAGGTCGCCTCCGGCCCGAAATAGGCGATGGTCATGGTCTTTTCGAGCGCCAGCGCACTGGACATGATTTCGCGGTAAACGGCGCGAAGCTGGTCATTGGTCATCGGCCCTTGATTAAGCTGGCAGATGCGTTCGAGCACGGCGCGTTCGCGGTGAGGGGCATAGACCTCCTCGCCGGCCGCCAGCTTGATATCGCCGATGGCCAGCACGTGACGCGTGCGCTCGTTGAGCAGCCGGACGATGTGCGCGTCCAGCTTGTCAATCGCCGTGCGATGTTTGGAAATGTTCAAGCACAGATAGAATGCAGAATTCCGAAGAAAGAATCAAACCTGTTCACACCGTTTTTTGATAATGCCAAGAATGTAATTTTGAAGATCGGCCATTAAATAATCAGTCCAAAAGTGCGAATAAAAATTAAATCGAGTAGAAAGACGTTGACTGCTGCTCAAATGCAAAACCACATTGCCGTTTCCAGCGAGTAAACCACCAAACGATGAAAGAATAAGAATCAAAGGCAGCAACAAAACAACGCAAATAAGTCCCTCCCAAACCAACGCAAGAGCGCAAGCCAAACAAGCCAGCGATGAAAGCCACGGCATAACAATCCAAAGAATCCAACTATTGCTTTTGCGATAATCGCTGAACCAAACCGTGATGAAGCCAAGCGCGATGGGAACTCCAATCACAAAAGCGCAGCTCATCACTTCAAAAAAGTCGCCAACCAAGCCAAGCCCAAAGATAAAGCGGGCAAAAATTCCATATGCCGCCCCCAAAATAGCTCCATCAGTAACAAGTTGTTTTTGAGTGAGCGGCTTCACCGATTAAGAATTCGCAGTTGGTGGATCGCTGGTGGCAGTTTTTTGATTTTCCAGCGCCAATTGTTCCGGCGGATTGGTCGCCAGACCGGGTTCGGCTGTGACCGGTGCGGGCGGTTTTTCGACGTGAATGCGGCGGAGTTCGTCTGCGGCGGGCAAACCTTCCAGACCGCGCAGGCCGAAATATTCGAGGAACAACGCCGTGGTGCCGTAAATCGGCGGACGGCCAACCACCTCGGCACGGCCGATGGCTTCGACCAATCCGCGTTCCATGATCGTTTGCATGACAGCATCCACGTTCACCCCGCGAATCTGCTCCACCTCGGCGCGGGTGATGGGCTGGCGATAAGCGATGATGGCGAGCGTTTCGAGCGCAGGCTGCGAAAGCCGCGGCGGACGGATTTTTTGTCCGACCAGCGCCTTGAGCCACGGCGAAAACTCCGGTTGCGTGACGAATTGCCACGCGCCCGCGACGCACGCGAGGCGATAACTGCGCGCGGCGGTTTCGTGTTCGCGCGCCAGTTGTTCCAGCGCGGCGGTCAGCTCGCTCTCCTTGATTTTAGCGAGCGATTTGGCGGTGGCGTCGGCGTCTTCGGCTTCGGCGGCAGCGGCCAGCACGTCACGAAGCTCTTTCACGCTCAATGGTTTTTGGGCGGAGAACAGGAGCGATTCCAAAATAAATTTCAGTTCCATGTTAAAACGGCGGATGAGACAAAAAGTTAATTTGCCTGGTTACGCGGTCCCGGCCCGACGGACAAATTTGCCCTTGTCCCGATGTGGCGGGCTGTCGGCGATCGCATGGGGCATAGTTTTAGTTGAGTTGAGTTTCAAAGTCCACAGGAGACTCATTAATCCACGGATATCATGGCTTTCATGACACCATCCCGGTAGTTCGCCACTAAATCGAAGGCTTGCCGGGTTTCTTCCAACGGAAAATGATGGGTTACCATCGCGTCCATGTTTATTTTATTGCCCTCGAGCAAATCAATCGCCGTTTGCGTGCGATGGGCCTGCCGGCGTATGTTGATGACGGTGATTTCTTTTCGCCTTAATTCATGTATGGGAAAGGGGATTTCGTCTATTTCGGGAATTCCTATAATTGCAAAGGTCCCTCCCGGTTTCAATAATTGTACGGCCTGGTGGTATGCTTGCTTGTCCCCGCTGCACTCATAAACGACATCCATCAATAACGGCTCAAGGTTCGAGATTTCCTTCACCACATCCGTGCGGTCCGGATTGCCGGACCATTTGGGATATAATTTTTGCGAAAAGGCCAGGCGGTCCGGGATTTTATCCGTGACAAAAACATTACCGGCATTTTTCGCGCGCAAGGCATGGAAAACGGACATCCCGATGGGGCCGGCGCCAAGAATGGCAACATTGGCCCTGGCCGGGAGACGGGAGCGTTCGACTGCATAGACAGCTATGGCCAGCGGTTCGGACAAGGCCGCCTGCTCAAACGTCGTGCTGTCTTTTATCGGGAAACAACAAATTTCGGGAAGCACGAGGTATTCACACAGGGCGCCTTCCAGTTGTTTCGGGCATCCTAGGAAGCGAAGCTCGCGGCAGGTGTTTTCGCGTCCGGCCCGGCATTGATCGCAGTGCCCGCAGTACACCGCCGGGTCAATGGCAATTCTCTGACCGGGTTTTACCCGGGTTACCTTTTTCCCTATCTGCTCAACGATGCCGGCCGCCTCGTGCCCGACGATGAAGGGAAATTCAATAATCTGGGAGCCGATTCTGCCGGTGGTGTAATAGTGAATGTCCGAACCGCAAACGCCCACCGTTTTTATCCGGATAAGCACGTCAGTGTCCATGACGATTTTGGGTTCCGGCACCTGTCGGATTTCGAATTGTCTGATGCCGGTGAGTAAGGCAGCTTTCATGTGTCGGGCTGCGTCAATATAACACTATGTGGCTAACGACCAGGAGTCGGGCCACGCCGCGTGTGCGGCGTCAAGTGCGAAGGTGGAACGGAACCCGGGATCAGCGGCGGCTGCAATAATGGATCAGCCAGGGTGTAAGCAACGGTTTCACCGGTGGAATTGAACAGGGTAAAATCCTGCTTGCCCTTGATGGTCCGGTCTTTCACCAACCGATGGATTGCCCGGAGGGTATCTTCTCTCGTTTCCTGGATATGAACGGCGATTTGGCTCGCGCTGCCGGGCGCTTTCAAATCGCGAAGACAATTGATGATTTTCGCTTCGACATGTTCGCGTGGTGCTGCTTTCATTGGTCACCTCATATTTGCTGCGCGTCGTTTCAGTTTAACAAAGGAACATCCGGCTGACCGGTGCCGAACGGCCAGCTATGGCCACTGGTGCCGGCTTATACCTGCATTGTTGACTCTCAAAATTGATAACTCAACCCAAAACTGACAGCGCCGGGGTCGGCCTGCTCGTTGGCTATCGGAGGAATTGTCCGATTCCGGTGAGTAATGCTGCTTTCATGGCACTGGCTGGTGGCTTTCTGGTATCTGCGTTCAAAATTAACAGGGCGTAGCTATGATTGCTCAAATCGCATACTCAGGCTCAACTGCGGCTGCTGGTACAGCGACGGCGGTCAACAGTAATGCTTTTAGAGTCCCCACCAATACGAAGGCGTGCTACATCCGCTCCAGCGCCTGGTAAAGATCGGCAATGAGGTCTTCGGGGTCTTCCAAACCCAGCGCCAGACGCACGAGGTTGTCCACCATGCCGAGGGACTCGCGGTAGTCCGCCGGGTAGTCGAAGAACGACATTGTCGCCATCTGTGTCACAAGGCTTTCGGAACCGCCGAGGCTGGGCGTGATAAGGAACAGCTCAAGCGCGTCAATGAACTTGCGCGTCGCCTTGTCATCACCTTTCACCAGAAACGTGATGACGCTGCCGAAACCGCGCATCTGTTGTTTGGCAATGACGTAGTCAGGATGTGATTTGAGACCGGGATACCAGACTTTTTCGACCTTCGGATGTTTTTCCAGGGCCTGCGCCACTTGCAGACCGGCGCGGTTGTGATGTTCCATGCGCAACGGGAACGTCTTCAAACCGCGTTCGAGCAGGAAACAGCTCAACGGTCCCGGCGTCGCGCCAATCATGCGTTGCAGTTTGTTAAGGTCTTCGAGCAGTTTGTGTGCGCCGAGGGTCACGCCGGCGAGCAAGTCGTTGTGGCCGCCCAGATATTTCGTGGCGGAATGGATGACGAGGTCCACGCCCAGTTCCAGCGGACGGATGTTGTAGGGCGTGGCGAGTGTGGCATCAATCATCGTCAACACGCGGTGGCGCCGGGCGACTCTGACGACGGTCGGGATGTCGAGCACGCGCAGGTAGGGATTGGTGGGCGATTCGGTGAAGATGATGTTGGTGTTGGGACGGATGGCTTTTTCGATGGCCTTGGCCGTGGGTTGCACGAGCGTGTTCGGGATGCCGAATTTGCCGAGGAAATTGGTCGCGAAATCGCGCGTCTGCCGGTAGCAATCGCTGGTGAAGATGATGTGGCCGTCCTTTTTCATGTAGGCCATGAGCGTCAGGATGACCGCGCTCATGCCGGTGGAAAACAGGATGGCGCGTTCGGCGCCTTCGATGGCGGCCAGCTTGCGCTCGGCTTCCGCTTGCGTGGGATTGCCGTAACGACCGTATTCCTGCTCGCGGATGATACGGCCCTGGCCCTTGGCAGTCATGAACTCGACGACCTCCGCCATGGACCCGAAACTGAAGTTCGAGGTCTGGACGATGGGCGTGGAGACAGCGTGATGGGCCTTGGGGCGGCGTTCGCGACCGTGAATGGCCAGGGTGGACGGGCCCCAAGAAAGGTAGGGTTGGCGCACCGCGCCGACCGGACGCCGCAGCGCGGCGTCCCTACCATTTTTGGCAGACGGTTTAGACATCGAACCGGCCCTTTTCCTTGAGCGCTTTGTTGAGCGCGTCTTTCACCGCGTCAAGCCGGGCGGGCAATTCAATCGGCTGGTTCGCGTAGCGGCACGGGAAATCCAGTTCTTTCTGGTGATATTTGACTTTCATTTCCACAAACTTCAATCCGTGCGCGGTCGAGATGACCACCACGCGCTCGGATTTATCAATTTTGCCGGCCTTGAGCAGTTTGATGAGCGCGGCGAGCGCCACGCCGGTATGCGGGCAGTTGAACATGCCGGTGCGGTCGCCCAGCGCTGCGGCATTCGCGAGTTCCTCTTCGCTGGCCTGCTCCACAATGCCGTCGAATTGTTTCAGTACCCGGATAGCTTTCTGGACGCTGACGGGGTCGCCGATTTGGATGGCGCTGGCGAGGGTCTTTTGCGCCTGCATCGGTTCAAACGATTTGAATCCGTTTTGGTACGAACGGTAGAGCGGATTGGCATGTTCGGCCTGGGCCACGACGATGCGGGGCAGTTTTTCAATCATACCCAGGTCGCGCATCATCGTCAGGCCCTTGCCGAGCGCGGAGACGTTGCCCAGGTTGCCGCCGGGAATGATGATGACGTCCGGCGCTTCCCAGTCGAATTGCTGGACGATTTCGATACCGACCGTCTGCTGACCTTCCACGCGCAGGGAGTTCATGGAGTTGGCCAGGTAAAGCGTTTCATCCTTGGTAATCTCCTGCACCAGCCGCATGCAGCCGTCGAAGTCGGTGTCCAGATACAGCACGAGCGCGCCGCTGGAAATCGGCTGGACCAGTTGGGCGATGGAAATTTTGCCGCGTGGCAGGAGCACAATGGATGGGATGCCCGCCGCCGCGCAATACGTCGCCAGCGCCGCCGAGGTGTCGCCGGTCGAGGCGCAGGCCACGGCCTTGATGGGCGCGCCTTCGGAAATCATCTGTTTGACCTGCGAGACGAGCACCGTCATGCCGAGGTCCTTGAACGAGCCGCTGTGGGTGTTGCCGCACAGCTTGATCCACAGGTCGTCCGCGCCGATGACTTTCCCGAAGCGCTCCGCCCAGAACAGGTTCGTGCTGCCTTCGTAGAGCGAGACGATGTTGTCGTCCTTGATTTCGGGCAGGATCCATTCCTTCTTGCCCCAAACGCCGGAGCCGTAGGGCCACTCGTTGCTTTTGTAGCGATCCTCGAACAGTTTCATCCACGCCCGCGCGTCGCGCCGCTTCAATTGTTTGAGGTCGTGTTGCACTTCGAGGAGCGAGTTGCAGCGCGTGCAATGATAGACGATGGAGTTCAGCGGATAAGTGGCTCCGCACTCCGGATTGATGCATTGAAACCAGGCTCGGTATGACATCGTTCAAGTCTCCTGTGCCGCCGGTGGCACACGTTGTTCGGGTATTAGAATGACAGCCAAATCGCGCTTTTCAAGGAAAGAGAGAAGAATTCTGGAGCAGCGGGCGCAACTTCGCGCCAGCGCCGGGGAACGCCGGCTTCAACTGGCAGAGGTTCGTATTCTGCCACGCGGCTGCGTGAACGCGGCGTTCCTTTCCAAAAGGAGCGCGGACAGCCATGTCCGCGTGTTGCGAACGCCCGTGAAGATCTCTAAACATCAGCGAAATGGATCACGCGGACTCAGCGGTCCGCGCTCCGGGCTTTTGGGCAACACGCCTCAAAGCCGCGGCCCAGAGAGGTTCGCCTTATGCCCACACCCCGGCGATCTTCGTGCCACAGAAACGGCATTTGCCGTCGGTGATATCCATGCGCGTGACGGCGAAGATGTCGCGCTCGACGATGGCTTTCTTGCAGTTGGGACACCACGTCGTCTCCGCGCCTTCGAGGCCGGGCACATTGCCGATATAAACGTAGTGCAATCCTTCGGCGCGGGCGGCGTCGCGGGCTTTCACCAGCGTCTCGACGGGCGTAGGTGTCAGGTGCGCGAGCTTGTGTTCTGGATGGAAACGCGAGAAGTGCAGCGGCTGGTCCGGTCCCGCTTCCTTCACAATCCAGCCGCACATCCGGCGGATGGTGTCAATGTTGTCCGTGTAGGTCGGCACGACGAGGTTGATGATTTCGACCCAGACGCCAAGGTCCTTCAGCACCTTCAACGTGGCGAGGATGGCAGAGAGTTTTCCGGAATTGAGTTTTTTGTAGGTGTCCTCGTCGAAGCCTTTCAGGTCCACATGCGCGGCGTCCGCGAATTGATACAGGTCGCGCCCGGATCGCTCCTCAATCGAGCCGCAGGTGACGACGATGTTTTTGAGCTTCCGCTCGCGCGCCAGCTTGCAGGTGTCCTGAGTGTATTCGTAAAACGCCGTCGGCTCGGAGTAGGTGTAGGAGATGGACGGGCAACCCAGCGCCTCGGTCACGGCCACGACGTCTTCGGGGAACAGGCTGAGCCGCGACATTTGTTCCATCGTCAGGCCCGGCGGCAACGGCGGTTTCAGTCGAAGTTCCTCACCGTGCGGGTCTTTGGTTTCTTCCGGTTTCTTCTGTGAAATCTCCCAGTTCTGGCAATTCAGGCAGCGGAAGACGCAGCCGGAAGTGGCGAGCGAAAAGCTCAACGTGCCCGGCATGAAATGGAACAGCGGCTTTTTCTCGACCGGATCAACGTGGAACGTGCACGGGTTGCCATAGACCAGCGTGTAAAGCGTGCCGTCGCGGTTGACCTTGTTGCGGCAATGGCTGCGGTCGCCCGGCTCCAAGATGCAATTATTCGGGCAGACCTTGCACTGGACGTTGCGGCCGAGCTTGAGGTAATGCCGCGCCTCCCTCACCCAGCCGCGTTTCTGCCACAGGTCCCAAAGCTCGCCCGTGGGCGCGTCGCCTTTAAAAATGTCAGCGGGCGCCTCGGACTCGCGCCATTTGGCAAAGAAATCGAAAAACGAAACCGCGCCCGCCAGCCCGACCACGCCCACGGCGCCGAGACCGATGGCGGTGCGACGCGAGATTCCTCCCGCCAAACCGGAACGCCGGTTTCGGAGTTCGGACTCCCGCCTTCGTTGCGCTTCGGCGCGGCAAGTCGGAGTTCGGAGTTCGGAGTTCACGTCTCTTCGCGATGTTTGATCCAGCCCCATCGCTGGAAGGCAAGATACACCGCCGGGACGACGTGCGCCAGCACGAGGATGATCAACGGCAGGTGGAACATGCGGTGGAGTGTCAGCGCGGTTTTCTCGTCCAGCAATTTGCTGAAGCCGTAGCGGCCATCCATGATGTAACCGGTCAGCAGGAAGGCCATCACCAGCGGCAGCAACAGCCAGCCGCTCCAGCGAACCATCTTAAGAGAAACAAAGTTGAGTTTGTTCATGTTATCGCCTTTCGGAGTTGAATCATCGTGCCGCCCAAAAAATTCAGCGCCGCCGTCAGCAGACAAACGCCGGTCACGCCAACCAGCGGAATCAACAGGGTGCTCGCCAGCAACGCGCCCAGGAATGCGCCGACGAAATCCGCCGTGTAAAGGCGCGACGCGCCCGCAACGGTGCCGTCGAATTCCAGCCGATTGGCCAGCGGAAATTGCATCCCCACCAGCACCGCGAGAATCAAAGTCAGCAGTGCAATGACCGCCTTGATGAACAAGAGTGACGCTGCCATGTCTCCCACTCGATTCAGCAGCGGCAGCAAAAGGGCGAGCAGGATGGCATAACCGGCGATGGCAAAGGCGAGAAGAACCAGATGTTTTGCCGTTGGAGTGGTGGAGTGGCGGAGTGATGGGGCGGGCGCATGACCGGGTTTATCCCAACATTCCATCACTCCATTACTCCGGGATTTCATGCGCCGATTCACCATCATCGCACCAATCGCCAGGCCAGCCATGAAGACGGTCACAATCACTCCAACCTGATGATACACCGAGCCGCAAAGAATCTGGAACGCCAGCAGCAGGACAATCTCCAATGCCGTTCCCGCAAAGCCCGAGGCGAACAGGACAAAAGCCGTTCCACGCAACCGGAGGAGATAGATGCAAAGTAAAACCAGCAGCAACACCTGTAACCAGCCGAAGCCGGTTTCGAACTGACTCATCCAATGGCGCAGGTGGTAATAATACAGCACCGGGTTGAAATCCTTGTTCAACGCCGCTGGCTGTGCGATGGCGCGTTGCATGTCCGTCATCCGGTCGGCGGTCAGCATTGCGTCGAGGTAATGCCGGTTCATCAGTTTCGTTTTGATGCCTTTTTGTTCGATGCGCGAAGCGATGTCGTTGAAGAGCGGGCCGTCCGACGCGAGAAAGAAGACCCGCCCGCCGGGAATCACCAGCACGTTCGGGAATGATTGTTTCAACGACCGGCAAGCCGACGCCAGCATTCGCGCCAGTTCCGGGCTGACGTAATTTTCATAATGCCCGAGCGAAAAGGATAGCACGCCGTCCGGAGAAAGCGCCCGTTTGACTTCAGCCAGAAACTCCACGGTAAAGAACCGGTTAAGTTGCGCGGTTGAGGGTTCGGGCACGTCCACGATGACCACATCGTATTTTTCGCCAGTCTGCCTGACGAACAGGCGTCCGTCGGTGTTAATGATTTTGATCCGGCGGTCCGCCAGATTTTCCGGCAGGTATTTCCGCCCGAACTCCAGAATCATCGGGTCAAGTTCCACATAGTCCACACGGCTGACGTTGTATTTCAGGATTTCTTTTGCCGTGCCCGAGATGCCGCCAGCCACGAGCAGCACCTGGCGCGCATCCGGCCGCTGGGCCATCGCGTAATGCACGGTCTCCTCGACATGCTGGTCATCGCGGGTGGAGGTGAGCGGAATGCCGTTCTCGATGAAATCAAACTGGCCGTCGGATTCCGTGACGAGCAGTTTGCCGTAAGGCGAGTTCGCCCGCCCCACGATGTGCTGTCGCGGATACTGCAAGGCCGTGGAAATACCGTCGAGGTCAGCCAAAACTGCCGCCGCCGAAACCACGACGGTCAGAACTCCGGCAATCGCCGAAAGCAACTTGTGTCCGGTGCGAAAACCCATCGCTCCGGCCACCAGCAGATTCAACACGGCGGGATAAACCAGAATGCCGGCATGGTCGAGGAACCCGACCAGCACGAAGCTGAACAGAACACCGCCGCCGATGCTGCCGATGCTGTCCGCGACATACACATGGCCGATGCCCGAAGCCCCCTCTGCCCGCGCCAGCAACGAGCACGCCAGCGTCAGGGCATAGCCCGCCACGAGGCAATACGGCAGCAGCAAAATGAAAGTGCTGACGACGGTTTCGGTGACGCCAATCGCGGCGCCGCGGATGAAAACGGCGTTTCGCAAAGTCCGCAGGAGAAACACCTGCAACAGCGGCAGAACCGCCACCAGAATTTGCATCGCGACCAGGACGGCCAGTGGGTTTCGGAGTTTGTCGGAGGTCCGGCCGAGCCAGGTGCCGATGCCCATCAGCAACAGCCAGTTG
Source organism: uncultured Verrucomicrobiae bacterium (assembly GCA_963842445.1). Classification (GTDB taxonomy): domain Bacteria; phylum Verrucomicrobiota; class Verrucomicrobiia; order Limisphaerales; family UBA11358; genus UBA11358. The sequence continues at coordinate 84,654 of CAWJHF010000002.1, forward strand.
CCCAGCACCACGCCGAGCACCAGTTCGTTTCCGCTGAACGCGCCGAGCAGTTCGCGCATCAGCGCCAGTTGCGTCATCACGCACGAAACACCCAGCGCGCCGACGGCCAGCAGCACGAGCCGCCGTTCACTGGTGACGGCAGGTGGATTCGGCCTGCGGTCGGGCATGAGGTCTCACTCGGACTCGTTGAACGCCTCGACGTGATAGATGGAAATGGAGGTTTCCTTGCCTTTCCAGGCGGAAGGTTCGCAACCGGCCTTCTCGGAAAGGTGGTTCAGGAATTCGACCTTGTCGGGAAGCTGCTCCCAGACCTGCGGCAGAAACGTGGCGCCGCGGGAGCCAATCTTCAACACCACGCCATCCTCGTAAGGCTGCAACTTGCCCAGCAGGTCCTCCGGCGAGTTGAAGCGCAGCGGCTGCGGTTCTGTCAGCACGCTGATTTCGATTTTGATTTTGCCCACTTCATCAGATTGCACCGGCGGGAAGCGCCAGTCGCGAATGGCCGCGTTCTGCGCGTTATCCACGACGGCCCGATAAAGCGGCTCCTGCGGCAGGATGTGACCAACGCACCCGCGCAGCGCGCCATTCTCCGTCAACGTCACGAAGCATGCCTTTGTCTCGGCCAGCTTCGGCGGCACGTCTTTGGCGCTGACTTCCGGCAGGTTGCCATTCGTCGCCACATGCACCAGCGTCGTCCGGGCGAGGTCCAGCAGAAATTTTTTCTCCTGCGCCCCGAAATTCTCCGGTGCCGGCGCGTAAAAGGCGATGGCGGCGTAGCCCACCACACGGTCCTTTGCGCCGGTCACATCCCCGCTGTTGCGACAATCCAGCAATTGCGCCTTCCAGCCCTTTTCGCGGGCCAGACACATCAACGTCAGGATTGGCGCTTTGCCGCAGGCTTCCTGAGTTTTCATGCTGTCAATATCCAGGTTTAATATCGCCCCGATACAGCGATTGTCCAAATCTTTGGCGACATCGTAGGGATGATAATGGCTCAGGTCTGAACTGGCCACAACCACTGTTTTGTCGTCAATCGTCCCGGCCAGAATCCTGGCAACCTGCTCTGGATCGGTGTCCCCAAAAATGACCGGCAAAATTTTGAAATGCTGCAAGGTCTTTTGCAGGAACGGAACCTGAACCTCGACGGAGTGTTCCCAGGTTTCGGGTGTATCTTCGCCGACAGGCGGGGTGGGTTTGGGAGCCTGCGTCCACCACGGAGGCCGCTGCACCAAACACCGCGGTTCCAAAACAAAGGGACCGGTTCCAACAAGCCGTTGTGCTTTCTCGGAAATGGGAACGGTTCCCAGCGGCGTTTGGTAGGCATCCGCGTTGGGCAGTGACACACCCTGAAAATCGGCATAATGACTGGGACCGAGGACAATGACGGTTTGAATGTCGCGCCCCGCGAGCGTCTTGTAGGCGCTTGCCGCCGTCAGCCCGGAAAATTCGTAACCCGCATGAGGACAAACCAGCCCTTTCAGGTTCGGGATGTAATGCGCGGGCGCGCGTTCCAGCAGGCCGTCAATGGTTTGGGAAAGCACCGCCTTGTCCACTGGATAAAACAGTCCCGCAACGGCAGGCATGCGGATGCGTGAATAGTGTTCAGCGTTTGTTGATTGCGCGGCCTGGTTGGTGCCTTGTTCAGCGCGCGGCGCTTCCAGGCGCGAATTGCAGCCGAAGCCGGACAACAGCAGTGCTGCAAAAATGATCCCGGTGCTCACCGGACTTCTGCCATTCTCACGCATGGTTCTCTTCATAAGTTCCATCATGCCGGCACGCCGACCGGAGTTCCGAATCCTGCTGCCACCGCGTCCGCTAACAACCCTTTCTGAGGTTCCTTGCAATACGCCTGCATCCGGCGCGAAGTCAAACTCTAAACTTGAAGTCCAACGCGACTCGGCGCTGGCGTTGCGCGGGATTCTGGCTTGGCTTAAGAATTACAATGAAGCCATGGCCGGCAACACCCGGTAACGCAGTTTAATAGTTGAACAACCACGGCGGCGCCGGGCGTAAGCGTTTGATTGTGGCTAAGAGCCAGCCAGCCGGGTCACTTCACCGATACCAGTTTTATGTTCACGACCTGGTTCATCTGATTCGTGATGGTTTGCATCCGGCCGGCGGCACCCGCGTTTCCCCGTGAATTCATGGGTATTTTCATGACCATTTTCATGTCCTGGTTCATGATCGTATCAATGGTTATCCCCAGTTCCGGGTCGAACCAGGACACACCCGAAGAGTTGCCGTCGGTGATGGTCATGCTCAACCCGGCCGGATTTGCATTGGTACCGGGTGTGGATTTGACGGTCCCCTGGAATTCGATGCGGGCGCAGTTGCGTTTCCCGTGCATTTCCCAGCTTTGAAAGGTGCAGTCGAAATCCATGACCGTGGTGCCGAGCGGGCCCATCTCAAAGCTCTGTTTAACCGGCCAGGTGTCGCCCGGTTGCACCGCCTTGGGCGGCAGGAAACGGTTTGCGCTCATCATCTGTTTGAAATAACCCCCCTCGCTATACACGCTCTTGAGCAACGCGAGCGCATCCGCCTGCGCGCCGGACGACAACCGGTTCATCAGTTCGTCCACGCCTTCGATTCGCTCGACCTCGTTGCTGGCATTCAGGAAATACTGGATTTTGGAGCCGACGATTTTTCCGAACATATCGGCCACCGGATTCGCCTTGTCCGCCGATGATGTTTTGGTTGAATCGTACTCCAGCAACGTCTTGCTTCCCATCGTCACCCCCATCCTGGCGCTGAGGAATTCCATCTCCACTTCATGTCCGCCGTCGGGGTTTTCCTTCAACACCGTAAGCCCGTATTCCTGCCCCATGGTCATGTCCTGCTTCATGGGACCGGGCTGGCCCGGGATGGAGAGTTCCATGTTCTGCTTCATGTCCATGTCCTGCACGATGCGTTCGCCCTGTGGCCATTTCAATTTCAACTCCACGGGGCCACTGGGCGGTTTGGAGATGGAGGGCTGGGCCAGTTTGCCGGATTTGTTGCAACCCACCCACGGCAGACTCAGTGCCAGTACGGTGGCGATCAGGATATGGTTTTTATTCATGGTTGTTTTCTTCCAGTAAAGCTTGAAGACAAGTCTAATCATTTGGCGGTCGCAGGCAAATTACAAAAACAACGGAAAATAATAGAGCCGCTCCGGCTTCCTGGAACGGCTTTGTTGTAGCGTCGCTCTGTGAGCGACGAAATTGTGCGGCGGTCATAGACCGCCGTTACAGATTACTTTTTCTTCGCCTTCTTGGCGGCCTCTTCTTCGAGGGCGGCTTGTGCGGCGGCCAAACGAGCCACGGGCACCCTGAAGGGTGAACAACTCACGTAAGTCAAGCCGATGCGGTGGCAGAACTTTACCGAGTCCGGGTCGCCGCCGTGTTCGCCGCAGATGCCGAGCTTGATGTCGGGCCGCGTTGAACGGCCTTTTTCGACCGCGATTTTCATGAGCTGGCCGACGCCGGCCTGGTCAATCGTCGCAAACGGGTTCTTCTTGATGATCTCCAATTCCTGATACGGCGGGATGAACGAGCCGCTGTCATCGCGGCTCATGCCCAGACAGGTCTGCGTCAGGTCGTTCGTGCCGAAGCTGAAGAACTGGGCATCCTTGGCGATCTCGTCGGCGACGAGGCAGCCACGCGGGATTTCGATCATCGTGCCGACGAGGTACTTGACCTTGGTCTTTTGCTCGGCCTGGACCTGCTCGGCGACGCGATGGACGACTTCGAGCTGGTTCTGAAGTTCCTTGGGGAAACCGACGAGCACGATCATAATCTCCGGCTTGACGGGGATCCCCTCTTTTTGCACCTGCGCGGCGGCTTCGATGATGGCGCGGGTCTGCATCTCGGTGATTTCAGGATAGACAATGCCGAGCCGGCAGCCGCGCAAGCCGAGCATCGGGTTGAACTCGTGGAGTTCCTTGACACGTTGTTTGATCTTCTCCACCGGCACGCCCATCTTGGCCGCAAGATCCCTCTGCGCCGCGTCCTCGTGGGGCAGGAATTCGTGCAACGGCGGGTCAAGCGTGCGGATCGTCGCCGGCAGACCGTTCAGTTCCTTGAAAATGCCGACGAAATCCTCCTTCTGGTAGGGCAGGATCAGCGCCAGCGCTTTCTTCCGGTCCTCGACGTTGTCGGCGAGAATCATTTCGCGCATGGCGTCAATGCGATTGCCTTCGAAGAACATGTGTTCGGTGCGGCACAGCCCGATGCCCGTGGCGCCGAATGCAACCGCGTTGGCGGTCTGCTCCGGCGTGTCGGCGTTGGTGCGGACTTGCAGCCGGGTGACCTTCGAGCACCAATCCATCAACTTCCGGAACATCAGGTAGGTCGCGCTGTCCTTCCCATCGAGCGACTTCTCGACCAGCACCTGGATGATTTCGGAGGCGGCGGTCTTGAGTTCGCCCGGATAAACTTCCCCGGCGGTGCCGCTGATGGAGAGGAAATCGCCTTCCCTGTAAGTTGCGCCGTCCACTTTCATGGTCTTGGTTCCGTAATCAATCTGCAACGCGCCGGCGCCACAGACGCAAACCTTGCCCATCTGCCGCGCAACCAGCGCCGCGTGCGAGCTGACGCCGCCTTTCGCCGTCAAAATCCCTTCGGCGGCAATCATGCCGCGCAAATCTTCCGGCGTGGTTTCGTTGCGCACCAGCAACACCTTTTCGCCCTTGGCGGCCGCCGCCGCCGCACGGTCGGCGTTGAGATACATCTTGCCGGAGGCGGCACCCGGCCCGGCGGGCAAACCTCTGGCAATGCACTTGGCGGCCTTCACCGCCTTGCGGTCGAACACCGGCGCCAGCAATTGATCCAACTGATCGGCGGGAACCCGGCGGATGGCCGTCTTCCAATCAATCAGCTTTTCCTTCTCCATCTCAATGGCGAAACGAACGGCCGCGAGCCCGGTGCGTTTGCCGTTGCGGGTTTGGAGCATGAACAACTTGCCGTCCTGAATCGTGAATTCGAAGTCCTGCACGTCTTTGAAATGGGATTCGAGGGTCTTGCGGACCTGTTCCAGTTCGGCGAAGGCCTGGGGCAGATGGTTCTTAAGTTGCGCCACCGGTTCGGGCGTGCGGATGCCCGCCACCACGTCTTCGCCCTGAGCGTTGATGAGAAATTCGCCGTAGAAAACCTTTTCGCCCGTCGCCGGGTCGCGCGTGAACGCCACGCCGGAACCGGAGTTGTTGCCGGTATTGCCATACACCATTGCCTGGACGTTGACCGCCGTGCCCCATTCGGAGGGGATGTTGTATTTGCGGCGATAAACGATGGCGCGGTCGTTCATCCACGAGCCGAACACGGCGCCGATGGACCCCCAGAGTTGCTTCCACGGGTCCTGCGGGAATTCCTTGCCCCCGGTGCGTTCCTTGATGAGTTGCTTAAACCGGTTCACCAGTTCCTTGAGGTCATCCACGGTCAGCTTGGTGTCCTCGATGTCGGCGTGATAACGCTCGTGTTTGAGGCCGTGAATCACCACTTCAAACGGTTCATGGTCCTCGTTGGCGCTCTTTTGCACGCCCATGACCACGTCGCCATACATCTGGATGAAACGGCGGTAGCAGTCCCAAGCGAACCGCTCGTTCTTCGTCGCTTTGACGAGCGCAAGGACGGTTTCGTCATTGAGGCCGAGGTTTAAAATCGTGTCCATCATGCCGGGCATGGAATCGCGCGCGCCGGAGCGGACGGAGACCAGTAGCGGCATCGCCGACTGGTCGCCGAATTTGGTGCCCATGATGTTTTCGATGAACGCCACGCCGGCCTTGACCGACGGTTCGAGGTTTTTCGGATAGTTTTTCTTGTTGGCGTAGTAATGGGTGCAAACTTCCGTGGTGAGGGTGAAGCCCGGAGGCACCGGCAGCCCGATGCGGGACATCTCGGCAAGGTTGGCGCCCTTGCCACCCAGCAGGGGTTTCATGGAACCGTCGCCATCGGCCTTCTTGTTTCCAAAGAGATAAACGTATTTTGTCGCTTTCGTTGTTTTAGCCATAAATTGCTTCTCTGTCGTTCGTTGTGATTTTCGTTGTCAGGCCGGTCTTGATATCCACAAGGCGCGCTTTTGTAAAACTTCTTTTAAGCCGGAAACCTTCCAAAGACTCTGCATTTTTTGGGAAAAGTTGCCCGTTATTTGGCCGCCCGTCGAGCCGGGATTGAGCAACACTTTTGGAGGACATGAAGAATCGTGATGCAGCCCCGGAGCGGCAATTTTCCTCATCCATTCGCGCCACGCAAAATATGTCCAGTGTAAACCAAATTGCGTGGAGTGGTCCCCTGTTGCTGCCACTAAGTTGTGGTAGTTAAAGTTATGTCAGTAGCCGTCCCAGTCGAAAAAAAGAAAACCGCGGCCAGGGTGGAACAGCATGCCACCGGCCACAAGCGCTTTAAAAGCGTGCATGCGCGGCTGACAGGGACGGTGCGCAAGCCGGCCGTCGCGTCGGAAAAGACTTTTAAGACTGGCAACTCTAAAGAGCCAATGCCTCCCGCGCCTGCAATCGAAAAAGCCCCCAGCGTGGGTGAAAGGCGACAGGGCTCCTTTGCCCAAGTGCTGGTTTTTGAATTGCGCGTGCGCGACGCGATGACCAGCCCGCCCATTACCGCCACTGCGACCGATTCCCTGCGCTCGATTCAACACCTGATGAAGGCCCACCGCATCTCTGGCGTGCCGATCCTTGCCAATGACGTGCTGGTGGGGATTGTCAGCGTCGAAGACATCATCAACGCCCTGGACGGAGGCCACATCAACGAGTCGGTGGAGCAGTGGATGAGCCGCAAAATCGTGACCTTGCGTGATCATTTCTCACTCGTTCGCGCCGTGGCGGAATTCGACCGGCACGGGTATGGCCGTTTCCCGGTTCTGGACGCCAACAACCGGCTGGTGGGCGTCATCACCCGCGGCGACATCACCATTTGTCTCATGCATCATCTGGAACGCCGCGCCGAGGAAGCCGTGGCCAAGGAAGCCGCGCTGGTCGCCACACGCGCCGCGGATGAAAAGGCGCACCGCATCGTCATTAACACGGACGTGAAGTCGGGTGATTTCGAGAGCGCGGGCAAGCTTTCCCAGCGCATGCGTGAAGTTCTTCGCGCCCGGGGCATTGCGCCCGAAATCCTCCGGCGCGCCGCCATCATCGCCTACGAAGCGGAGACCAACATCATCATCCACTCCCTCGGCGGCCGCATTACCACTTCCATTGATTCCAACAAAGTCCGCATCAAGGCCGTGGACAGCGGTCCCGGCATTGAAAACATTGACCTGGCCATGCAGGAAGGTTGGTCCACGGCGGGTCCCCTGGCGCGGGAACTCGGTTTCGGCGCGGGCATGGGCCTCCCCAACATCAAACGTTGCGCCGACGAGTTCACCATCCAGTCGGAACTGGGTAGCGGTACGCGGTTGCAGGCGGCAGTATTGCTGCAGAAAGCAGGCACCACTTTATGAAACTGAAATCAGCCACCAAACTCCCGTCACTCTTGACCGTCGTCGAGGCGCGTCCCTTGACCGACCTCGCCGAGGTCGATCTGAGTGGCTGCTATATTTCCGACCTGCTCAGCGATGTGCTCGCGAATGCGCAGCCCGGCGTGTTATGGGTCACCATCCATACCCATCGCAACGTCGTGTCGGTTGCCTCGATGAAAGACATCACCGCCGTATTGTTCACCTGCGACCGCAAACCCGAGGCCGCCATCATCGCCGAAGCCGCTGAGAAGGGCATTATGCTGTTGAACACGCCGCTAACCACCTACGAAACCGCCGGCAAACTATGGAAGGCAGGACTCCGATGAGCGAATTACATACCATCGCGCCAACCATGACGACGCACCCCAGCGGGGACATCCGCTTCGCGTCGCTCGATGAAACCATCGCGCACTACAACTACGAGCCGACGGCGCTGATCCAGGTGTTGCATGCTGCGCAGCATCTCTTCGGCTACCTCAGCACCGACGTGCTGCGATACGTCGCCGCGGCGCTCAAGATGCCGTTGTCGCAGGTTTACGGCGTGGTCACGTTCTACCATCTCTTCACGATGGTGCCGCGGGGCAAACATCAGATTCTCGTTTGCACGGGCACGTCCTGCCACGTGCGCGGTTCGAAAACGATCCTGGAGCGCCTCGAACAGCAACTCGGCATCAATGAAGGCGAGACCACCAAGGACAATCTGTTCAGCCTGAATTGCGCGCGCTGCATCGGCGCCTGCGCACTGGCCCCGGCGATTGCCATCGGTGACGACGTTTACGGCAGGCTGTCGCCCGACAAAATCCCGCGCCTCTGCCAAAGGGACTTGAAAAAGTATGTTTGAAGAACTGTCATTGCATATTCTGGATATCGCGATGAACTCGCTGGCGGCGGGGGCGCGCACCATCCAGATCACGATCACCGAACACGCCCGTCGGGATTTGCTGACCATTCGCGTCCAGGACGACGGCCGTGGCATGGATGCGGACACGCTCAAGCGCGTGCTGTCAGACCTGACTACCACCAAACGCAGCCGCAAAAAGGACATCGGCCTGGGCCTGGCCCTCCTGCGCCAGACGGCGGAGATGTGCGATGGAAAATTCCATGTCCGTTCCAAAGTGGGCGCCGGCGCGACCGTCGCAGCTTCGATGAAGTTGTCGCACGTGGACTGCCCGCCGTTGGGCGACCTGAATGCGACGATCCTGGCCTTGTGCGCCGCCAACCCGGCGGTGGACGTGCAACTCCATTACCTGAGCGGCGAAGAAGAATTCCATTTCAGCTCCAAAGAACCGGCAGAAAAAAAAGTCGCAGGCCGCCCCAATCCATTTTGGAGCGGCGAGGAGAAAACGAATTATGAACCTGGAAGAACTCAAAAAGTTGAAAGAGAAAGCACAGCGGCAGGTTGCCTTGCGTGAAGGCAGCAAGAAATACCGCGTCGTCGTCAGCATGGGCACCAGCGGCATCGCCGCCGGCGCGCGTGAGGTCATGAAGACCATGCTCGACGAGATCGAGAAACGCGGGCTGGAGGACGTCGAAGTGCGCGTGACCGGCGAGGTCGGCCTGGAGGACGTCGAGCCCGTCGTGCGCGTCGAAGAAGCCGGCGGGGAGAAAACCACCTACGCGGGGCTCGACGCCGAGAAGGCAAAAAAGATTGTCGCCGAACACCTCGAAAAGGGCAAAAAGGTGGACAACCTCGCCGTCGGCAAGGAAAAGAAACCGGAGTGATTAACAATGATTCGCGCCCATATATTGGTTTGCGCCGGCGCCGGCTGCCTCAGTTCCGGCGGCAACGCGCTGAAGGACTTTCTGGCTGCCGAGCTGAAGAAGCGCGGCCTCGACGAGGAAATTAAAATCGTCGAAACGGGCTGCATGGGGCCGTGCGACCTCGGCCCAGTGATGCTGGTCCACCCGGAAGGGACGTTTTATCAGCGGGTCACTGCCTTGGATGTGCCCAAGCTCGTCGAGGAGCACTTCATCAAGGGTCGCCCCTACACGAAGCTGTTGCCGAAAGATGACGTTACCGCCAATGTCGTCACCACCCAACGCGATTTCTCCTTCTTTGCCAAACAGGAGAAAATTGTCCTCGAAAATTGCGGCCTGATTGACGCGGAAAACATCGAGGAATACATCGCCCGCGACGGTTATGCGGCGCTGGGCAAGGTGCTCACCTCGATGAAGCCCGAACAGGTCATCGCTGAAATCAAAGCCAGCGGCTTGCGCGGACGCGGCGGCGCAGGGTTCCCCACCGGCGTGAAGTGGGAGTTGATGGCGAAGGCAGCCGTCACGCCGAAATACGTGATTTGCAACGCCGACGAAGGCGACCCGGGCGCGTTCATGAACCGCGCGGTGCTGGAAGGCGACCCGCACCGCGTGCTTGAAGGCATGGCCATCGGGGCCTATGCGATGGGCGCCAACCGCGGGTTCATCTACATCCGCGCCGAGTATCCGCTGGCCATCAAACGCCTCAACGTCGCCATTGCCCAGGCCTACAAGCACGGGCTGCTCGGCAAGAACCTGTTCGAAACTGGATACGATTTTGACATTGAAATCCGCATTGGCGCTGGCGCGTTTGTGTGTGGCGAGGAAACCGCGCTGATGCGCAGCATTGAAGGCCGGCGCGGTCAGCCGATGCCGCGTCCGCCGTTCCCCGCGCAACGCGGTCTGTGGGGCAAACCGACCAACATCAACAACGTCGAGACTTGGGCCACCATCAAGCCAATCATTTTGAAGGGCGCGAAATGGTACGCCTCGTTCGGTGCCGAGAAGTCGAAAGGCACCAAGGTCTTCGCGCTCGCGGGCAAAATCCGCAACACGGGCCTCGCGGAAGTGCCGTACGGCACCACCCTGCGCGAAATCATTTTCGGCATCGGCGGCGGCATACCCAAAGGCAAGAAATTCAAGGCCGTGCAAACCGGTGGACCGTCCGGCGGCGTCATTCCCGAACAACACCTGGACGAACGCGTGGACTACGAGTCGCTGCAAAAGCTCGGCTCCATCATGGGCTCGGGCGGCATGGTGGTGATGGATGAGGACTCGTGCATGGTGGACGTGGCGCGGTTTTTCATGGATTTCTGCTGTGACGAGTCGTGCGGGAAATGCCCGCCCTGCCGCGTGGGCACGCGCCAGATGCTCAACATTCTGGACCGGATTTGCACCGGCGAGGCCGAACTTGAAGACATCGAAAAACTCGAGTCGCTGGCGACGGTTGTCCGCGATGCCAGCCTGTGCGGGCTGGGCCAAACGGCGCCGAACCCGGTGCTCACCACGTTGCGCTATTTCCGCGATGAATACCTCGCGCACGTCGTGGAGAAACGTTGCCCCGCCCGCGTTTGTCGCGAGTTGCTGGAGTTCCGCATCAACGAGGAAAAGTGCGTCGGCTGCTCGCTGTGCGCCCGCGGTTGTCCGGTCCACACCATCTTCAAGCGGGACGGGCAGAAAAAATATTACATCGTGGAAGACGCCTGCATTCAATGCGGCGCGTGCTTTGACGTCTGCAAATTCGACGCGGTGCTCAAGACCTCCGATGGCGTGCACGCCCGGTCGGTCACGCCGGCGGCTTTGGCGACGTCCTCAACCCGGGCCACGAAACCTGTGATGGAAAAATGATTGCACCGAGAAAAATCACGTTGACGATTGACGGCCGTCGCTGCGGGGGCCAGGAAGGGCAGACGATTCTGCAGATCGCCCAAGCCAGTGGCATCAACATCCCCACGCTCTGTTACCTGAAACATCTGTCGCCGTGGGGTGGGTGCCGCATGTGCATCGTCGAGATTGTCGGCAGCCCCAAGGTGGTGCCGGCGTGCTCGACCCCGGCCATGGACGGCAAACAAGTCGTCACCAATAGCGCATCGCTCCAGAAACTGCGCCGCAGCACGCTGGAATTGTTGTTCAGCGAACGCAACCACATCTGCCCCTTCTGCGTGATGAACAAGGGCGATTGCGAACTCCAGCTCCAAGGCTATCGCCACGGCATTGACGCCATCAGCATCCCCTATCTTTATCCCGCCTGGCCGGTGGACGTGTCGGGCAAATACCTCGCCCTCGACCACAACCGCTGCATCCTGTGCACCCGTTGCGTGCGCACCTGCGAGGAAATGGAAGGTACCCACACGCTCGATATTTCCAATCGCGGCGCGAACAACCGCGTCGTCGTGGACCTCGGCGCGACGTTCGGCACGTCGGATTCCTGCACGAGTTGCGGCGCGTGTGTCGCGGCATGTCCCACCGGGGCGCTGTTTGACAAGGCCGCCGCGTTCCGGGGCAAGCTCAACACCTGCCAGACCGTCCGCACCACGTGCAACGAGTGCCCCGTCGGCTGCGGGCTGCTGGTTTATACGAAGGAAAACCGCATCATCGAGGTTTTCGGAGATTTCGATTCGTCAGTCAGTCATGGACACCTGTGCGTGCGTGGCCGTTACGAAACCTGGGCCGAACCGCGTCGGCGCATCCTGCAACCGATGGTCCGCCGCCATGGAAAACTGGAGCCGGCCACCTGGGACGAAGCCCTTGAAGCCGTGCGGCAGGCCGCCAAAAAAGTCAAGCCAGCCCAGAAGGCCGTGCTCATCTCGCCGCGCTTGAACAACGAAACCGTTGCCACGCTGAAAAAATTTGAGCGCATCGGGATGTTCGTCGCCCGAAACGAAGGCGCCCTGTGCGCCAACGGTGACCGCAGCCCGGACAGCATCGCGAAACTGCAAGACGCCGACGCCATCATCGTGCTCGGTGCGCAACCCAGCCACGCGCAGGGCGTGGTCGCGGCCAAAATCCGCACCACCGTGCGTCAGCGCGGCGCGAAATTGCTGATTTTCCACACCCGCAAGAGCGACCTCGATCGGTACGCCACGATCTGCGCCAACGTCGTCAGCCTCGAACGCAAGTTCTGGGGCCGCGTGGCCGACGTGCTGCGGGATGCGAAGCGACCGGTGCTGGTGTACGGGCCGGAGGCGATGACGCCCATCGGCGTGGCCGTGCTCGAACGGCTGGTCAAAATCTTTGAGGCAAAAAAGGCCGGCCCGGCGCCCGCGTTAATCGCGCTGCCAACCAGCCCCAACAGCCTGACGCTGGCCGCGGGTGGCATTGAATCGGTCGAAGAGGTCTGCCCGTGGCTCGATGCGAAACCGCTGAAGTTCCTGCATATCGTCGCCAGCGACGAGCCGGACGGCGGCGCGCGGTTGCTGGACGAGAAATACGTACGGGCGCTGCTGGAGGAAATTGATTGCATCGTGGTGCAGGCGGCCTACCAGTCGCGGCTGATCAGCCTCGCGAAGGTCGTCCTGCCGGCAACCATCTGGTGTGAGAAGCAGGGTACCATCACCAATTTTGAGGGGCGCGAACTGCCGTTGCAGGCGGTGCTGCCGCCGCGCGGTGAGGCGCGCCAGGACCGCGAAATTCTGGAAGCGGTTTTGAAGAAGTGAAGGCAAATATGAGCGACAAACCCAAAGTCAAGGTGGCGACGGTGTGGCTGGGCGGCTGTTCCGGCTGCCATATGTCGTTTTTGGATCTGGACGAGCGGCTCGTGGAACTCGTCAAGCTGGTGGATATCACCGCCAGCCCGATTACCGACGTGAAAGAGATTCCCAACGTGGACGTGGGCATCGTCGAGGGCGCGGTCTGTAACGAAGAACAGGAACACGTGCTGCGGACGCTGCGGGCGCGTTGCAAGGTACTCGTCGCGCTCGGCGGTTGCGCCATCACAGGCAACATTCCTGCCCTGCGCAACCAATTCAAGCTTGAGGACGTCGTGGCGCGCGGCTTTGTCGAGACCGAGAGCACTCAGGTTGGTGACATCCCCGGGTCTCCCGCCGTCCCTACGCTGCTGAAGCGGGTTCGTCCCATCCAGGAATTTGTGAAAGTGGACGCCCACATCCCCGGCTGCCCGCCCGACGCCGACACCATCTGGTACGTGCTCACCGAGCTGCTCGCCGGTCGCATGCCGCAATGGAACGAGAAGAATTTGTGTTATGACTGAAACCAGCACCAGAACCATTACGATCAACCCCGTCACCCGCATCGAGGGTCACGCCAGGATCACGATCCAGCTCGACGCGGCGGGCAACGTGGCGGACACGCAGTTCCATGTGGTCGAGTTCCGGGGGTTCGAGAAATTCTGCGAGGGCCGTTTCTTTGCCGAGATGCCTCAAATCACCGCGCGCATCTGCGGGATTTGCCCGGTGAGCCATCTGCTGGCCAGTGTCAAGGCGTGCGACGCGGTGCTGGGCGTGCCGATTCCGCGGCCGGCGAAATTGCTGCGCGAGTTGATGCACATGGGCCAGCTCACGCAATCGCATGCACTGAGCTTCTTTCACCTGAGCGCGCCCGACCTGTTGCTGGGTTACGACGCCGACCCGGCGATCCGCAACGTCGTCGGCCTCATCCAGCAGCATCCCGACATCGCCATCAAGGGCGTGCGGCTGCGCAAGTACGGGCAGGAAGTCATCAAGTATGTCGGCGGGCGCAAAATCCATCCGGACTTTCCCGTGCCCGGCGGTGTCAACAAGGCGCTCACCGTCGCCGAACGCGACGAAATGCGCAAGGGCCTGCCCGAGGCGTTTGAACAGGCGAAGTTCGCGCTCGACCTGCTCAAAAAATATCAGGCGGCGCATCACGACGAAGTGGAAACATTCGCCAGTTTCGACTCGAATTACATGGGCCTCGTACAGCCCGACGGCGCGCTGGAGCATTACGACGGCAACCTGCGGTTTACCGACTTGAATGGCAAAATCGTCAAGGACCAGGTCCCGCCGGACAAGTATCTGGAAGTCATCGCCGAGGCGACCGAGACGTGGTCGTACCTGAAATTCCCGTTCATCAAACAGCTTGGTTATCCCAATGGAATTTACCGCGTCGGCCCGCTGGCGCGGTTGAACCTCGCGGACAAGATTTCCACGCCGCAGGCCAACGCCGCGTTGCGCGAGTGGAAAAAAGACCGCCACGGTGTCCGCCGCAGTTCGTTTTACTATCACTGGGCGCGGCTGATTGAAATCCTCTACGCGCTCGAACGCACTCAGCAGTTACTCGACGACCCCGACATTTGCAGCACGGACATCATGGTCACTGCAAGGCCGGCCAACGCGCAGGGCGTTGGGGTGATCGAAGCACCGCGCGGCACGCTGTTCCATCATTACTGGGTGGACGGGAATGGCCGCATCGAAAAGGTCAATCTGATTGTCGCCACCGGGCACAACAACCTGGCGATGAACCGCGCCGTTCTGTCCGTCGCGCAGAAATATGTGAAGGGAAACGAGTTGAAGGAAGGCATGCTCAATCGCGTCGAAGCCGCCATCCGCTGCTACGATCCGTGCCTGAGCTGCTCGACGCACGCCGTCGGCCAGATGCCCTTGCACGTGCAACTCGTCGCGCCGGACGGCCAGGTGCTGGACGAATTGGCGCGCGGATAATTTCCTTCCAGCCACTGGCAAGGCGGGGAGACGGTTTGTTGGTCCGTTTCCGCGCTGGTTTTTCAGGGCAAATGGTTTAGTCTTCCCGGGTGAGAAATGATCCCCGTCAAACTGCCAATGGCGACTTTCTGGTCATCGGCTATGGCAACACGTTGCGCAGCGATGACGGCGTGGGAGCAAAGGTGGCCGCCGCAGTCGCCGAGCTGGCCCTGCCCGGCGTCGCCGCCCTCGTGCGTCATCAACTCACACCCGAACTCGCAGAACCAATTTCCTCCGCACGCGCGGTGGTTTTTGTGGACGCCGCTGCGGACGCTTCCACTGAAGTCCAGGTGCGCACGCTCGAACCCGCCGAAGGCGCGCAGCTCATGGCGCATGCCGCGGACCCGCGCTCGCTGCTGGCGTTCGCGCAGCAGCTTTTCAGGCGTTGTCCGCCGGCATGGTGGTTGACCATTCCGGTCGAAAACCTCGGTTTCGGCGAAGAACTTTCCCCGATGGCCCGCCGGGGTTTTCAGACGGCGCTGGATAAGATTCGGGCACTCGCCGGCAGTCATTGAAATCCTCGCCCGGCAGAGGGCAGGATTTACCTTCGCGCATTGACCGGCGCATGACGCAATGGCAGACTTTGAGAAATTTTATGCACGAAGTCCATCTCGTCCGCGCCATTGTTGACACGGTTGAAAAACAGGCCGCCGCGCAGGGCGCCAAACGCGTCAAGCTCATCAAAATCCGCTTCAACCCGCTCACCAGCCACAGCGCCGAGCACGTGCAATTCAGTTTTGAAGTCGTGAAAAAGGAGCGCGTCCTGATCAAGGACGCCACGCTGGCGCTGACCCAGGTAGCGCCGCTCGTGCGCTGCACGAAATGCGGACACCAGTTCGAGACCGACCATCTGCCGGATGTCTGCCCCATCTGCGAATCGCTTCACCTCAAACCCGTGAACTCCACCGACATGATCCTCGAAGGGTTCGAGATGGAAAAATGAATGGGAAACATAACAACCGTTTCACCCTTGTTTTAATAGCAGCGTCCTTTTGCCTGATCACCATTCAATCCGTGCCGGCCAAAGAGCCAAGTTGCAACGGCAAGCCGTTAAGCGAATGGCTGTTTGAGCTTGATTTGGGTCCGTCGGTTTATGAGTCCATTTATCACCCACAGCCCGGCGAGCCGTCGCCGGCGGACGCCGTCCGCCAAATCGGCACCAACGGCATACCCACGCTGCTGGACATACTCGGCGCCACCGAGCGAAGCAAGGGGCATGTTTTGGGCAAATTAAAGAGCAAGGCGTTTCGCGAAAAGTTTCACAACAAGAATGTGCCCACGGATGATTTGCGGGATACAGCGGTGCAAGGCTTTGGTATTTTGGGAACCAACGCGGTGTCGGCCATCCCGCAAATCTCGAAACTGCTTCAGAAGCCCGAAACAAGTTATTCGGCAGCGGAAGCTTTGGCGGAACTGGGGCCCGAAGGTTTTGCGGTGCTGACCAACGCCATGAATAACAACAAAGACCTGGCTGGCGTTGTCGTCTGGACGATTGGCCATAAAGGCGGCGGTGATGTCCAGACCGTCACCCGACTTTTGATCGGCGCTCTCAAGAACTCGGATGGAGCCACTCGTGGCAATGCCGCTTATTTTCTGGGCGGCAAGGATCCGGCGGTGGCGATACCGGTGCTGGTGCAAATGTTGGATGACAGCGGGTATTATCCACGGGAACGAGCTGCTCTTGCGTTGTGCAGTTATGGTCCGGCGGCGAAGGCTGCGGTTCCAAAACTTCTATCGCTATACACGAACAGTTGGATTCCGGAGTATATGTGGGCTTTAAAGGCGATAGACATGAACGCGGCGGCGCAAGCGGAAGAGTTACTGGTGAACAGTGGACCACTTAATAAAGCGCGCTTTGGTTATTCAAATACGAAACTCACTAACGGAATGGAATTGATAGCGGGAGGGGTAATTCACACTGAATTTTTGCCTGCTAAGAATGGCTATCTTGCCAGCGCAGAGTTGCTTGATCCGGCTACGGGGAAATGGCAGGAAACTGGTGAAATGAATTTCGCGCGGGGTGGGCATACGGCAACATTGCAACCTGATGGGAAAGTATTAGTTGAGGGTGGGGATGGCCCAAGCGGTGTCGGGCACCCTCCTTTTCTTTCCAGCAAGGAGCTTTATGACCCCGCAACAGGAAAATGGACTGTAGTTACAAACAAATGAGATTTTGAAATTGAGAAGTGATATGAAGCCCGCCGCGCCCGACCGATTGCGGCTGAAACTGGTCGTTCGCGGCGCGGTGCAGGGCGTCGGCTTCCGCCCGTTCGTCTTCCGCCTCGCCACCAGCCTGAATCTGACCGGCTGGGTCAATAATTCTCCACAAGGTGTCTTCATCGAAGTCGAAGGCCCGCGCACAGCGCTTGAACAATTTCTTTTGCGGCTCGAAACGGAAAAACCACCGCGTAGTTTTATTCAAAGTCTCGAAACTTCGTGGCTCGATGCGGTTGGATTCAAGGATTTTGAAATCCGCGAAAGCGAAACTGGCGGTGACAAAACCGCGCTCGTGTTGCCGGACATCGCCACCTGTCCCGATTGTCTGCGCGAGATTTTCGATCCGAAGAACCGCCGTTACCGCTATCCGTTCACCAACTGCACGAACTGCGGCCCGCGCTTCAGCATCATCGAATCCCTGCCCTACGACCGCGCGAACACTTCGATGAAAGCCTTCACGATGTGCCCGCTATGCCAGGCCGAATACGACGACCCGCGCGACCGCCGCTTTCACGCGCAGCCCAACGCCTGCCCGGTCTGTGGCCCGCACTTGGAACTTTGGGAGTGCGGCGACACGTCGCCGCTTTCAAAGCGCGGACATGTCCGCGCACTCCAAAATAACGACGCGCTTTTGGCCGCCGCTGCGGCGATTCGCGCCGAGAAAATTGTCGCGGTCAAGGGGCTTGGTGGGTTTCATTTGATGGCGGACGCGCGCAACGACAAGGCCATCCGGCTCTTGCGCAAACGAAAACATCGCGAGGAAAAACCATTCGCACTCATGTTCCCGTCGCTGGAAAGTTTGAAAGCCGAATGCGAAGTTTCGCCGCTCGAGGAACGCCTTCTTCGTTCACCCGAATCCCCCATTGTTTTGCTTGCCAAAATCCGCAATCGCCAATCGCCAATCGTCAATTCCGTAGCTCCTGGCAATCCCTGCCTCGGCGCGATGCTGCCTTACACGCCACTGCATCATTTGTTGATGGCTGAACTGAATTTTCCAGTTGTCGCCACCAGCGGCAACCTCAGCGATGAACCCATTTGCACCGACGAGCGTGAGGCGCTGGAACGCCTCGGCGGCATCGCCGATGTTTTTCTGGTTCACAATCGTCCCATCGTCCGGCACATGGACGATTCCATTGTGCGCATGATGCTCGACCGCGAGATGGTTTTGCGCCGAGCCCGCGGTTATGCGCCGTTGCCCATTCAACTTGTAGGAGCCGACGTAAGGAGGCTCAATTCAATGTGGAATAAGGAGTCAAAATCTCGTGACCTCGGCTCCTACAAATCCATTCTCGCTGTGGGTGCGCATTTGAAAAACACCATCGCTTTGTCCGTCGGTCCACAGGTTTTCATCAGCCAGCACATCGGCGATTTGGAGACGGAACAGGCGCACACCGCCTTCCGCCGTGTCATCGCCGATTTCCAAAATCTTTACGACGCCAAACCGCAAATCGTCGCCGCCGATTTGCACCCGGATTATCTCTCAACCAGGTTTGCGAAAGAATTCGTGGCACAGGCTTCCCAGCCTGTGGGCAAAACACAAACTGGAGGCCTGTACCACATTGGTGTCCAGCACCACATCGCCCATGTCCTGTCCTGCATGGCGGAGAATGAAATCAGGCCACCGGTGCTCGGCGTTTCGTGGGACGGCACCGGCTACGGCCTCGATGGCACGGTTTGGGGCGGTGAATTTTTCCTCGTCACAAACGAAACTGTCGAACGGGTTGCGCATCTGCGCCCGTTCCGGTTGCCAGGCGGCGACAAGGCGGTCAAGGAACCGCGCCGCGCCGCGCTCGGATTGCTTTACGAAATTTCCGGTCATCAGGTCTTTGACAAACAAACCAAAGGTCGGCGCGAGGGCGCGCCAACCAGCACGCGAGGCGCGTGCGCTCCCCTTGCCGCATTTTCCGTGGCGGAACTTGCCACATTGAAGACTATGTTGGCGAAGAAATTGAATTCGCCGTTGACCTCCAGCGTGGGCCGATTGTTTGACGCCATCGTCTCGCTCGTCAATCTCCGCCAGCAAATCCGCTTTGAAGGCCAGGCCGCGATGGAACTGGAGTTCGCGCTGGATGGAGTCGAATCCGACGAGGCTTATGAATTACCGATTGAAAACACCAACGGAACCGCCAGTGCTTCATCACGCATCACACATCACGCATCAAGCATCCTGGACTGGCAACCGATGATTGAAGCCATTCTCGCGGACATCAAGCAAGATGTGAGCGTCGGCATCATCTCCGCCAAATTTCACAACACTTTGGCCGAGGCCATTGTTGCGGTTGCCAAACACGCTGGCCAAAACCGCGTGGTGCTTTCCGGCGGCTGTTTTCAGAATCGTTATCTGACGGAGCGCACGGTGCGGCGTTTGCAGGCGGAAGGCTTTCGCCCGTATTGGCATCAACGTGTGCCCCCGAACGACGGCGGGATTGCCTTGGGACAAGTGGTTGCTGCCCTCCGTGCAAGCAGTTAGATTGAAGGAACATGTGTCTGGCCATTCCAGGAAGGATTGAAAGCATCAGCGGCGACGACCCGTTGTCGCGCACGGGCAAAATCAATTTCGGTGGCGTCCTCAAGGAAGCCTGCCTGGCCTATGTGCCGGAGGCAAAGGTCGGCGATTACGTCATCGTCCACGTCGGCTTCGCCCTCAGCCGGCTCGACGAAGACGAGGCGCACAAAGTTTTCGAGTATCTGAAACAAATGGAGGAACTCGGTGAGTTGGAAGACAAGGAGGCCGGCGCATCGCCCGGTCGGGGCAAAACATGAAATACCTCGATGAATATCGCGACGGTGCACGCGCGCAGCAACTGGCGCGGGAAATCCACCGCTTCACGACCCGACCGTGGAACATCATGGAAGTCTGTGGCGGCCAGACGCATGCCATCGTGAAGTTCGGCATTGACGAACTGCTGCCCAAACAAATCACGCTCATTCACGGGCCGGGCTGTCCCGTGTGCGTGACGCCGCTTGAAATGATAGACAAGGCGCTGGAAATCGCCGCTCGGCCCAACGTCATTTTCACCTCGTTCGGCGACATGCTGCGCGTGCCAGGCAGCACGACCGATTTGCTTTCGGTCAAAGCCAGGGGCGGTGACGTGCGCATTGTTTATTCGCCGCTCGATGCCGTGAAACTCGCCGAACAAAACCCGGCCAAGGAAATTGTTTTCTTCGGCGTCGGTTTTGAAACCACCGCGCCAGCGACGGCGATGGCGGTTTATCAGGCTGCGCAGAAGGGCCTGAAGAATTTTTCCATGCTCATCTCGCACGTGCTCGTGCCGCCAGCGATGGAAGCGTTGCTGTCGTCACCGAACTGCAAAGTGCAGGGTTTTCTCGCCGCCGGGCACGTCTGCACGGTGATGGGTTACGAGGAATATCCGCCCATCGCGGCGAAATATCACGTGCCGATTGTCGTCACCGGTTTCGAGCCGCTGGACATTTTGCAGGGTGTGCTGATGGTGGTGCAGCAACTCGAATCCGGCCGCGCCGAGGTCGAAAACCAGTACACCCGCTCGGTGCGCCGCGAAGGCAACCAGCCCGCACAGGAACTCATCCGCAAGGTTTTCAAGGTCGTGCCGCGCAAATGGCGTGGTGTCGGTGAAATTCCGCAGAGCGGTCTTGGGTTGAACGATACTTACGCCGTGTTCGACGCCGAAAAGAAATTCGGTCTGGTCGATCATCGCGTGGAAGAACCGGCCGAATGCCTCAGCGGGCTGGTCTTGCAGGGACAAATCAAACCGCACGAATGCCCGGCGTTCGGCACGCGCTGCACGCCGGAGCATCCGCTCGGCGCGACCATGGTGTCATCCGAGGGTGCTTGTGCCGCGTATTACCGGTATCGCCGACGGCCGGCTACCGCCGGGAAATGAATTATTTATGCAGAAACATCGAACATCGAACATTGAACTTCCAACACCGAATGTGGATTCGAAGTTCGATGTTCGGCGTTGGGCGTTCGGTGTTTGCCCCTTCAATCATTGTTTCAATTCCAAATGCCGGTTCCTTCGCTAACCCATGAAGCCTCTTTCCGATTTCAATCCATCCTGTCCCATTCCCATCTCGCAATATCCGCACGTGTTGCTGGCGCATGGCGGTGGGGGGAGGCTGATGCACCAGCTCATCGGCAAAATGTTCCTGACGGCATTCCGCAATCCACTGCTCGAAATGCAGCACGATTCGGCGGTGGTGGAGTTGACCGGCAAAAAACTCGCGTTCACGACTGATTCCTACGTCGTGCGGCCGTTGTTTTTTCCCGGTGGCGACATCGGCGCGATGGCCGTTCATGGCACGGTGAATGACCTCGCCATGAGCGGCGCGCGCCCGGTTTACCTCAGCGCCGCGTTCATCATCGAGGAAGGCTTGCCGATGGACACGCTCTGGCGGGTCGTTTGTTCGATGCGCGACGCAGCACAACGGTGCGGTGTTCAAATCATCACCGGCGACACCAAGGTCGTGGACAAGGGCAAGGGCGACGGTCTGTTCATCAACACCGCCGGCATCGGCGTAGTCGAACACCAATTAAAAATTGCGCCGCAAAGCGTGCGGCCTGGCGACGCCGTGCTGGTGAGCGGCGATTTAGGCCGGCACGGCATGGCCATCATGGCCGTGCGCGAAGGATTGCAATTCGAGGGCACCATCGAAAGCGATTCCGCGCCCGTCCACGAAATCGTCCTGGAGTTGCTCAAGGCCGGAGTCGAAATTCATTGTCTGCGCGACCTGACCCGCGGCGGACTGGCAAGCGCGCTCAACGAAATCGCCGAAGGGGCGGGGGTTCGAATCGAAATCGTGGAAAGATCCGTGCCGGTGCGGGAAGACGTCCACGCCGCCTGCGAAATGCTCGGCCTTGACCCATTGCACGTCGCGTGCGAAGGACGGTTTATTGCCTTTGTCGCGGCCAAAGATGCGGAACACGCGTTGCAGATTATGCGTGGCCATGCAATGGGCGCGGGGTCGGCGATCATCGGCAAAGTGGCGGAAAGTTCCGCGCCGCTGGTCACGTTGAAAAGCGCGATTGGCGCAAACCGGATTCTCGACATGCCCAGCGGCGAGCAGTTGCCGAGGATTTGTTGAGTGCGCTATTACGCCAGGGCAAGCGAGCGGGTGCGCTGGTAGATTTCTTCGGGCGAACCTTCCGCCTTGATCGAAACCAGCAATCCACGTTTTTGGTAGAAATCAATCAACGGCAGGGTGCTTTTTTCGTAGGCCTCCATCCGCACACGGACGGATTCAGGCCGGTCATCCTCGCGCTGAATCAATTCCCCGCCGCAATGGTCGCAAATGCCCTTCACACGCGGCGGCATGTTCATCACATGGAAAACCGCCTTGCACTTGGAACACGTGCGGCGCCCCGATAGCCGTGCCACGATTCGGTCAAGGGGCAATTCGTAATTGAGGACGGCGGACAAGGGCACGTTTTCCTTTTTCAACAGGTTTTCCAACGCCTTGGCTTGGGCTACGGTGCGGGGAAAACCGTCCAGCAAGAAGCCGCCGCAGCAACGCAGGCAGCGCATGCGTTCTTGCACAATCCCCAGCACGGTTTCGTCGGGCACCAAATCGCCGCGGACCATGTAATGCAGCGCGGCCTCTAGGGCGGGGGAACGTTCACCTTCCCCAAGACACCTGGCTGCGCGGAAAACATCGCCGGTGGACAATTGACAAGCGCCCAACCGCTCGGACAACAACTCTGCCTGAGTGCCCTTGCCGACGCCCGGCGCGCCCAGCAACACCAGCCGCCAAATCCGTCCATTCGGCTTGGAGGGCGGGTTCGAGCAGACCGCGTTGCCGCCCTTGAGCCAGGCCACCCGGTCGTTTTTTGGGGTCACATCACGTTTCGCGCTCATACGCATAAATTACGACAGGCATCGGCGTTTATCCAAGCGGGATGCATGAATTGACAAGAAATGTTTCTTCATTGCCAAAATTTGGGCTAGTTATGGGACAGCGTGCTGTTGGCCTGCGAATCGTCCCTTAAATCCCGCCATGGGGCCATGCAAAGCATGTCAAGACTTTGACAATAACCGTGTAGTATCCAATCGGGGGCGCGCTTAACGTGCCTTGTGAGAATTGTGGAAGAAGTCAACGGCAAAGCAGCAGCGCAAAACGGGTCGGAAAAGAAACGGCCCGCATCCGTGCATCATTCCCTCATGCGGGAGACAGCCTTCGACCGGCCGCGTGATTTTCTGAACAACCGCTTTGTCTATGCGGTCATCTCTCCGCGCGCCCACGGCCTGTCGCTGGGCGTGAACATGAACCCTGACCAGCGCTGCGATTTCGACTGCGTGTATTGCGAGGTGGACCGCCGCACAGCACCGCGCGAAATGGTGCTGGACGTGGAAGCCATGGGCGATGAGCTGCGCCGGACGCTCACATTTGTACATCAGGGACGGTTGCGCGAGCATCCTACTTACCAGGCGTTGCCGGACGAATTGCTGCAATTGCGCCACGTCGCCCTGAGCGGCGACGGGGAGCCGACACTGACGCCCAATTTCACCGAGGCCGTACAGGCGGTCGTGCGCGTCCGGGCGCTGGGCGGATATCCATTTTTCAAGGTTGTGCTGCTGACGAACGCGACCGGCTTGGATCGGCCACAGGTGCAGGAAGGATTGAAACACCTTACCAAGTCCGATGAAATTTGGGCGAAACTCGACGGCGGCACGCAGGCCTTTTTGAACAAGGTGAATCGTGGCAGCGTGTCGCTCGAAAAGGTGTTGAAAAACATCCTGTCGCTGGCGCGGCAACGTCCGGTGGTCATTCAAAGCCTGTTCCCGGCCATCAACGGCGAGGAACCGCCGCTCGAAGAAATCGAACAGTACGCCCAGCGGCTGAAGGAATTGAAGGCGGACGGCGCGCAGATATCGCTGGTGCAGATTTATTCCGCGGCGCGGCCGATGTCACACGCCGAATGCGGGCATCTGCCGTTGAAGACGCTGTCCCAAATTGCGCAAATCGTGCGCCAGGCAACCGGTCTGAAGGCGGAAGTTTTTTAAGCCGGGACGTAAGATCCGAATTAAACCGCGGATGACGCGGATGATAAGGATGACGCTGATTTGTTTTTGGTGGGGACGGATCGCCGAGCCGTCCGGTCCGGTGGGGCGAGGCTGACGAGCCGTTTTGGAGTTCAAAGTTCAGCGTTCGGTGTTGGATGTTCGATGTTCACGATTTCTTCAACGTCGCCTGCTCCAGCGCCTCGTCGTGTCCCAAGGCCAAGGCAGCCTCGATTCGTTTCTTCTCGATGGTAAAGGAGCCCACCGGCAGCGGTCGGAGCGGGCTGAACACCTGGATGCGCACGCCCGCCGGTGGATGCTTTATCAGTTCGAGTGCGGCGTTGTAATACACATTTTGGCGGGCCGTCCAGACCCGGGCCACCCTGGGAAATTCCGGATAGGCAACCCGCCCCAGCCAGCGCGGTATTGGCTTGAGCTGGAAAGTCAGTTTGTGCGTGAGCACCACGGTAATATCCGTTGCGCCATCCGCGATCGCGCGCCGGACGGGAATGGGGTCCGACACCCCGCCGTCGGCAAACGGATGGCCGTCCACGAAATCATACCCGCGCGTCGCCAGGGCCAGCGAGGCAGTGGCGCGGAGGGCGGCAAAGACCCGGTCATCGCAAACGTGGAAGTAGACCGGTCCGCCGGTATGACAATCCGTCAGCACGATGAAAAAGCGGGTGGGCGCGTTTTGCAGCGCCTCGACCGAAAGCGGAACGTGTTGCCGGATGATATGGTCCACCAGGTACGCCAGATCAATGATGGGTTTATGGTGGAGAAAATTGGTTTTGCGCACCACTTTGCTGGCCATTTCGCGCCAGATGGTCAGGCCCGGTTCCCACAGTCCGGCGACAAAATAAGCTGCCGAACAAGCGCCGGAAGAAGCCGCATAGACAAGATCGTATTGCCGCCGCCCGGTTTCATGCAGAAAGGCCAGCACCCCTGCCGCCCACGCCCCGCGCATGGCTCCGCCCTCCACAATCAATGCTGTTTTGCGCTGACTCTCCGGTCCCGCGGTTCCCGTTGAATGCTCGGTATTCAATGTTTTTCCATCCCCGATTCCCTTGCCACTAAAATTCAGTCTGCATTCTTCATTCCACTTTCCTTGTCGCGGTGACTTTCCGCATCGAATCCCGCTTTGCGGGAGGAGACGAGAGCCTTGGCGAAGGCGGAATTCCGCAATCTGCAATCGAGCGGCCTTTTACGCGGGCCTCAACTGCATTTCAGCCTGGAACCAATGTTCCTGGTCAAAGCCCTGTTTCTGCCCTTGCGAGAGCCAGATTTCGTAGGCCTTCATGCTGATTTCCGCGTGGGATGGAGCCGCTTTAGCCTTCTTTGGCGGGTTGTGCAAAAAAGCGAGAGCAGCCGCAGCTTGCGTTGGTTTCACGGCCCCGAGTTCGCGGGAACCGGGGGACGGATACTTTCCTGTGTTTATTGTCATAATTATGTTCTTTCTGGTACTGACCTTGGACTATTCCGGGCCGCTGATGCGGCTCGGGCCTTGCAGTGCAGGGAATAAGAGGAGAGGGAAAACCCCCAAACGAGGGGCCGTCGGACACCTGATAAACAATACTCCGTTAGCAATTCCAACCTACACCCGCACCCGGGATACACAAGGTAAATCGGGATAAATCGTAATGGTCAGAATTGCGAATGCGGATCCGTCCTCGGACGCCGTTACTTGGTTACCTCCTTAACTTTACTCGCCTGTACCGAACAATTGATTTCGGTTTGTAACTTGCCCATTCACTACCAAATGAAGGAATACGGTTTCGTTGCACCAATTTGATATGATTGCCGACAACTTTCTTGGCAAGTTCTTTAATCCAATCAGCATCCCGTAGTTTGCCGCGGTAATCGAACTCGTCCCCAATTTCATCCACTTCTCCGTTGACGTTAACGATAATGTCTGCGACCAATCGCCGGATGCATGTCTCGAAATGTTGCCTAGCAGCCGTATTTCGAACAAATTTGCTTGGCGCTTGTATTGCTTCCCTCCCGACCGGATCGGCTTCAAGGATCAACCTTACTGACGTTCGCATAATATAGTGACATAATCCGTTCTTGGTGCTAGGATTTGGGCATGGGTAATCCTAAAGGCGTTGAACGTGATTTTGAACAACTCGAACGGCGACGGCTCAAAGCCGCCAAACTTTTTGACCGAGGCTACCATCAAGGGGAGGTGGCCCGGCGATTGGGCGTTCACCGCCAGTCGGTTTGCCGTTGGCATCAAGCCTGGAAGAAACAAGGAACCAAAGCACTGGTTAAGGCGGCGCGGGCGGGCCGTAAGCCTCGCTTGCAACCAGTTCAATTGAAGCAGTTGGGCCAGGGATTGAAGGCAGGTCCCGAAGCTCTGGGTTATGGCACCGCCCTTTGGACCACGTGGCGTGTGGCCGATTTGATCGAGCGACAAACTGGGCAGAAGTTTCATCCCGGACATGTCTGGCGGATTTTGCGTTCCCTGGGCTGGAGTTGCCAGCGCCCGGTGGGCCGGGCCACCCAACGGGATGAACCCGCGATCTTGCAGTGGAAGCGGGTGCGCTGGCCGGAAATTAAAAAAAAGCGCTTCAGCAACGCCGAACCATAGTTTTTGTGGACGAAAGCGGCTTGAGCGAGCGGCCCCATCGGGTCCGAACCTGGTCTCCGCGGGGCCAGACTCCGGTGTTGCAGTATTCCTTCAACTGGAAGTGTCTTTCGGCCATGGCCGGCATCACCATTTGGAATTTCTATTTCCGACTATTCGCCGGCAGCATCAAGGCTCCACAGGTGATCGAGTTTCTGAAACACCTCCAGCAGCACATTGGCGGCCGGCTCACCGTCATCTGGGATGGATTGCCCGCGCACCGCAGCCGGCTGGTCCGGGAATACGTCGCTCAACAGCACGGCGGCATCCAGCTGGAGCGTCTGCCAGCCTATGCACCGGAACTGAATCCAGTCGAATACATCTGGGGATATTGCAAGCAACATGAACTACCCAATCTCTGCCCGAAGGATTTTGCCCAGCTCGGCTGGGCGGCACGCAAGGCGCTGGGGCGGATGCGTCGCCGTCCAACTCTGGTGGAATCCTTCTGGAAACAGGCGGAATTGTTTTGAGCGTATTGTCACTATATTATGCGAATGCTAGTAGAATGTATAGGAGCGCGAACTTGGTGAGGACGTATTTACCGAACAGCGTATTTTTAATTTTTGCTGATTCTTCTTGAATAACCTTGGCCATTAGATGGCAGGCAACGATTCGATCTGCTGTCACCTCTGGTCGCGCAAATAGATCGGCGTGCTTGTCGTCGAACACTTGGTACTTGCGGTGCGTTCCCCATGGTTCTTTCAGGTCAAACGCCATCAGATACAATCCAGCGTCTTCATTCGTTATTACTTCACCGCCGGATGACCTCTCACCGCGTTTGATTTCGAGATCAAATGCGCCAGTGTAATTCGCAGCAAACTCGTTCTTTAGACGAATTTGAAGCGGATCATTCGCCTTAAAATCCCGCGGCTTGACGCCGTTCTGATTATTCGAGAACCGCGTTACCTGCGTGGCAAGCGTCGAGGGCACAGTCATCTTTGCGAATTTTGTTAGCACTCTCAGATCATCTGTCAGTACCGAACGGTTCTCGTACAGGGCCGTCAAACTCTGGCATCCGTTGACAACGTTATAGTTTTTGATTTTGATTTTGTCAGCAGTCGCATTGAGCGATTCACAGATGACGGTGATGCCATTGTGGAAAAGCGGAAACATTTTGTGAGTCTTTGGATCCTTAATGCTACTGACGATGTCCTTATTGACCTGTGTCTTCCCAAGAGAAGCACGCACGTTATGGTCGAATAGAGATTGATCAGCGATCCCCCGCAACGCAGCAAGCTCAATAGCTTTAATTGGCGCGATCAATGATTTTGTGCTGGCGTCTACGATGTACTCCGAAACCGAAAAACCCGAGACATCGAATACTGCGGCTGTAGCTACTGGCTTGCTCCGCTCGCCGGAAATATAAGCGCTTTCAAGTGTTTGTCGTCCCACGAAAATGATCTCTGGCGCACAAGGAAGAAATGCTAGCCCGTTGGCATCAATTTCAACGTTTGAAAGAAAAACGCCTTTGATGGCGTGAGTTTTCACTTTTGTGACGAGATCAAGGCGGCGAGCCAGATTAACAACGTCTGCTTTTCCGCCGGACATGATCAAATTCTGAATCGAGGCTTCATTTTTGAATTGAGCCAATGTGCCGCGAAATTCCTTCAACGAAGTATCCCCAATAGAACTTTTAGCCTTTTGCGAAATCCGAGATTGAAAGACATAAATGCAGGCTTCGCTCTCATTGACGTAGATCCCGTCAACGCCCTTGTCGCCTTTCTGATCACACACAGAATCAACCGCATCGACGGGGTCGAGCCTATAGTAGTTCTCCAGATACCAGACGAGGAAGGACGCGCTTTCCGTGCGCTTAGGATCAAGGTATTCTCGAAACAAACCCAGAATCGCGGGATAAGTTAAGTCCAATTTCGTTGCCATGGTTTTCATCTTTATCCTTACAGCATCAAAAAAGCAAATTTCCAAAACGAAAACGTGCCAGTCCTCACCAGCCAAGTGACAGCAGGCGGTTCAATTCCGGATTCCAGAATTTTTAATTCACCGTCGGGACGGGATAATTGGAGATGGCACGCATGTATTGCGCGCGCTCGAATTCGCCGGGCGCGGGACAGTTCTTCTGGCTGAGACTGCCTTTGAGTTGCGACACGGATTCATATTCGTGCTCTTCCAGCCATGCGACTAGGTCGCGCTCAATCGTGCTGATTTGCCGGACGCCGTGCCGGATTAACACCGAGCAAAGCATCGTCACGTCCGCGCCCGCCATGAGCATCTTCAACACGTCGGACGCGCGATGGATGCCGCTGGTGGCGGCCAGGCTCGCGCGGATGTGGCCGTAAAGAATGGCAATCCAACGCAGCGGCACGCGCATGGCCATCGGCGTGCTCAACAGGATGTTCGGTTTCACTTCCAGCGACTCCAGATCAATGTCGGGCTGATAAAACCGGTTGAACAGCACCAGCCCGTTTGCGCCCGCGTCGTCGAGCCGTTTTGCCATGTTCGCGAAATTGCTGAAGAACGGGCTGAGTTTGACGGCGACCGGAATGGTCACTTCCGATTTCGCCGCCTTGAGAATGTCCAGATAGGTTTGTTCTACCGCCGTACCCGTCAGATTGAAATCGGTCGGGATGTAATAAATGTTCAGTTCCAGCGCATCCGCGCCGGCCTGCTGGATGAGTTTGGCGTAATGCGTCCAGCCGCCGGTGGAAGAGCCGTTCAGGCTGGCAATGATGGGAATGCGCGTTGCCTTTTTCGCCAGGGCGATGTGTTTGAGATATTCCTCGGGGCCTAGATGAAATTCCTCCGGCTCGGGAAAATAAGTGAGCGCCTCCGCGAAACTTTCGGTGCCCTGTTCCAGATGATGCACCAGTTCGGCGCGGTCCTGGCGCAGTTGCTCCTCAAACAGCGAGTAAAGCACCACCGCCGCCGCGCCCGCATCTTCCATACGTTTGATGTTGTCAATTTCCTCCGACAACGGCGAGGCCGCGGGAACCAGCGGGGTGCGCAATTTCAAACCGAGATAGGTGGTCTTTAAGTCCATAACATTTAAGATTTTTGATTTACGATTTATGATTTATGATTGCGGGCCGTTCGTCGCGTGGCGCTGAATATTTTGGTTAACTCGACGGCTTCCGCCTGCAATTTTGCGACCCGCTTCGGCGAAACCAGCGCCGCTCGTTTCGCGATTTCAATCCATAAATCCGTTTCGTCAGCTTCCTCCAGAACAATGGTGATTTTGTGGATGAAGTCGGCGTGTGATTTCCCGCGAAGCGCGGCGCGATAATTCGACGCCACCGAACAACCACTGCGCGCAACCTGACCAGCTATCGTTCTTCCCGACGGTTTGCTCGGAAGGGCGTCAGCAAATTTAAGAACCCGGACGGCAAATTGAATGGTCCTTTCCTTAAGTTCAATCGGATTCATACGCGTTCCTGCCTTGATTTGGCAAAGAAATCATCAATCATCAATTATCAATCATAAATTACTTCACGGTTGTTGATCCGCCGTTGCCGCGGCTTGGGGCGGTGCGGGCTGGCCATTGCCGGCCTTGGTGTCGCGTTCCGACAGGGATTGATAGAATTTCCAGCGGCGATCGGCATCCACCTGGGCTTGGGCGAAGAGCTTTTTCGCCTCTTCGGGTTTGCTCTTCGTGAGCATCTTGAACCGGTTTTCCGAGAGCAGATAATCCTGCAACTTGATTTTGGCAGCCAGCGAATCCAACTGAAGCGGATTCTCACCGGCCGCGGCCCGCCGCGGGTCGAACCGGTAGAGCAGCCATTGGCCGGATTCCACCGCGAGCTTCTGCTGGCGCGCGCCGACGCCCATGTCCACCGCAATGCCGTGCGCGATGCAATGGCTGTAAGCAATGATGAGCGACGGACCGGGATAGGATTCGGCTTCCACAAACGCGCGCAGCGCCTGCTCATCCTTTGCGCCCAACGCGACGCTGGCCACGTAAATATTGCCATAGGTCATGGCGATGAGGCCGAGGTCTTTTTTGGCCATCACTTTGCCGCCGGCGGCGAACTTCGCCACCGCGCCGCGCGGCGTGGATTTGGACATCTGGCCACCGGTGTTGGAATAAACCTCCGTGTCGAGCACGAGCACGTTAACGTCGCGTCCGCCCGCCAGCACGTGGTCCAGTCCGCCGTAACCGATGTCATAAGCCCAGCCGTCGCCGCCGACAACCCACACGCTCTTCCGCACCAGTTGATCGGCGAGGCCGAGCAGCAGCTTCGCTTCCGGCGAATCGAGCCTCTGCAATTTTTCCTTTAACGCGGCTACGCGTTCGCGTTGCTCGTAAATGCCGGCTTCGTCGGTTTGATTGGCGTTCACAATGCCGGTCACGAGGTCGTCGCCCAGTTGCGGCGCAAGCTTCTTCGCCAGTTCCGTGGCGAATTCCTTTTGTTTGTCAATTGAGACGCGGAAACCGAGGCCGAACTCCGCGTTGTCCTCGAACAGCGAATTGCACCACGCCGGCCCTCGGCCCTCGGCGTTCTTCGCGTAAGGCGTCGTCGGCAGGTTGCCGCCGTAAATTGAGGAACAGCCGGTGGCGTTGGCGATGACCGCGCGGTCGCCGAACAGTTGTGACAACATTTTGATGTAGGGCGTTTCACCGCAGCCGGCGCACGCGCCGCTGAATTCGAACAACGGCCGCATAAACTGTTGCTGGCGCAGTTGGGTCGTCTTGACCTTGCGCCGGTCCAGTTCGGGCAGGGCGAGGAAGAAATTCCAGTTCTCGCGCTCCGGCAATCGCAGCGGCGCCTGTGGCCGCATGTTGATGGCTTTGAGCTTCGTTTCGGTTTTGTTGCGCGCCGGGCAAACGTCCACGCACAACGAACAGCCGGTACAATCCTCCGCCGCGACTTGCAGCGTGAACTTCCAGCCCTTGAACTCCGGATTGCGGCTGTCCGTGGATTTGAAAGTGGCGGGCGCGCCCTTGAGCGCCGCCGGCTCATAGACCTTCGCGCGGATGGTCGCGTGCGGGCAGATGGCGACGCACTTCAGGCATTGGATGCAGACTTTTTCGTCCCACACTGGGATGTCCAGCGCGAGGTTGCGTTTTTCGTATTGCGCGGTGCCGGTCGGAAACGTGCCGTCGGCGGGAAACACGCTGACGGGCAACTCATCGCCTTCACCGAGGCTGAGCCGGCCGAGCACGTCCTGCACGAATTTCGGTGCGTCGCGTGAGATGGGCGGGAGCAAACCGCCGCTGCCATTCACGCGGTCCGGCACCGCCACCTCGTGCAAATGCTCCAGGGTGTTGTCCACGGCCTTGAGGTTCATGGCGACGACTTCCTCGCCTTTTTTCCCGTAGGTTTTCTTGATGGAATACTTGATGGCTTCGATGGCTTTGTCGCGCGGCAAAACGCCGGACAACGCGAAGAAACAGACCTGCATGATCGTATTGATGCGTCCGCCCATGCCGCTGTCGCGCGCCACCTTCGTCGCGTCAATCACATAAAACTTCGCCTTCTTGGCGATGAGCGATTCCTGGAGCGGCGTCGGCAGCTTGGGCCACACTTCGTCCTTCGAGTAAGGCGTGTTGAGCAGGAACGTGCCGCCGGACACCAGCGGTTTGACCATGTCGTATTTCTCCAGGAACGTCGGCAGGTGGCAGGCTACGAATTGGGCGCGGGTGATGAGATAGGTGGAGCGAATCGGCTCCGGCCCGAACCGCAGGTGCGACACCGTCATGCTGCCGGATTTCTTGGAATCATAGACAAAGTAACCCTGCGCGAAGTTCTCCGTGCCTTCGCCGATGATTTTGATGGAGTTCTTGTTCGCGCCCACCGTGCCGTCCGCGCCCAGACCGTAAAACAACGCGCGAATCACATTATCGGGTTCGGTGGAAAATTTGTGATCCACCGGCAGGCTGGTGTGGGAAACGTCGTCGGTGATGCCGACGGTGAAATGGTTCTTGGGTTTGGCGGCGGGAAGATTGTCGAAGACGGCCTTGACCATCGCCGGTGTAAATTCCTTGGAGGACAGGCCGTAGCGGCCGCCGACGACTTTGGGCAGCGATTTCAAATTTCCCCAGCCATTGGCCATGCCTTCGAGAATCGCCGCCACGCAATCCTGATACAGCGGTTCACCCGCCGCGCCCGGTTCCTTGGTGCGATCCAAAACCGCAATCGCCTTGACCGACCGTGGCAGTGCTTCCACAAAGCGTTTGCCGTCGAACGGGCGATACAGCCGCACCTTGACCACGCCGACTTTCGCGCCGCGCTGGTTCAAATACTCGACCGTCTCATGAGCGGCTTCGCAGCCCGAACCCATGAGCACAATCACATGTTCCGCATCCGGCGCGCCGACGTATTCAAACAGTTTGTAAGCGCGGCCAACCTGCTTCGCGAAATCGTCCATCGCTTGTTGCACGATGTCCGGGCAGGCCGCATAAAACGGGTTACAGGCTTCGCGGGCCTGGAAGAACGCGTCCGGGTTCTGGGCCGTGCCGCGCAGCACCGGATGATCGGGCGACATCGCCCGCGCGCGGTGCTCGGCGATGAGCTTGTCGTCAATCAACGCGCGCAAGTCGGCCTCGGTCAGCATCTCAATCTTCTGCACCTCGTGTGAGGTGCGGAAGCCGTCAAAGAAATGCACGAACGGAATCCGCGAGCGCAGCGTGGCGACCTGCGCAATCAAGGCGAAGTCCGGGGCTTCCTGCACGCTGGCCGACCCCAGCATGGCCCAGCCGGTCGAGCGCATGGCCATGATGTCGCTGTGGTCGCCGAAAATGGAGAGGGCGTGGGTGGCGATGGCGCGGGCGGTGACGTGGAAGACCGTGGGCAAAAGCTCGCCCGCGATCTTGAACATGTTGGGAATCATCAGCAGCAGTCCCTGTGACGCCGTGAAGGTGGTGGCCATGGAGCCGGTCTGCAACATGCCGTGGACGGCGCCGACCGCGCCGCCTTCACTTTGCAGTTCCACGATGGACGGGATGGTGCCCCAGAGGTTTTTTTTGTTTTCGGACGTCCACTGATCGCAAAACTCGGCCATGGGGGATGACGGCGTGATGGGGTAGATGGCCATGACCTCGTTGAGGCGGTAGGCGACGTGGGCGACGCCTTCATTGGCGTCCAGCGTTAGTTTCGGTCTTGTGTTCATTTTGATGAAAAATTCAAAGTCATTGCGACACGGAATGGCCGTTACGACGGCGAAATTCAACCAGCCTTCCTCATCGCCGATGGCCCTCTAATCAAGGTAAGCCCGGGCGATGCGGTGACCTCACCTATTTTGTCAAACAAACAACATCCGTTGCTTCGTTCGCATCAATTTCATGAAACAGAACCACCAGGAGCCTGTTTTATGGATCGGCCTCGACTTGGGAAATTTATTTAATTGCCAGTGAAGCGGGGTGGCGCGTGAAATCATGGCCAGCGCAGGACATGCTGGCGGTGCGGCGGCGAACGTGGCGGGCCAGCCGCGGTTTTCATACATTCACTGCTTGCCTTTGACCAGTGCTTCCACGACGTGCGGATCGGCGAGAGTATTGGTATCGCCGATCTGTTCCACGGCGTTCCCGCCAATCTTGCGGAGGATGCACCGCATGATTTTGCCCGAGCGCGTTTTGGGCAGTCCCGCAGCGAACTGGATTTTGTCCGACACCGCAAAACCAGCCCATCATTTGCCAAAATCCGGCGAGCGTTTCTTTGCATGAACCTTGATTTTCTGATATTGTAAAAATCCGGGGTTTTCCCGGAATTTGTGGAGCGTTTCATGTCATCGGAAAAAGAAACGGCCAGGGCGGCTGCTTCTGATTCAACCGGATCGGTTCAGCAGGCATTGCCTCTCTTTTTGCCTGCGGAGAGCAGCCGGATATCGCTGCTGGGCGTGGATTATTTCCACGTGAAAACCCGCGATGGCGGCGACCTTTACCTGACCCATTTTGGCGCGCCATTCTGGCGGCATCTGTTGCCGGAAAACTGGCACGCGCGGGACTGGTTCGAAGCCAAGGGCGAACGGCTCGAAGGCACCAGCATGGTTTACAAGGTGCCGACGCGCGTGGTGGACGGCACCGCCCTGAACCTCGTCGTTAAATGGTCGCGCGTCGGGGAAGTCGTCCCGATGGACACGCTCACCATCAACAAGTTCATCCACGCCGAGTTTAACAGCCCGTTCGAGGAATTTTCGGTTCTGACGGAACTGCGCAAGGGTGACTCCGGCCCGGCGGGCATCCACATTCACACGCAACGGCCGTTGGCGATCTACGTGCCCAGCCAGCGGCTGCAACTCTGGCAGACGGGCCGTTCGGAGGACAAAATCAACGCAAAAATCGCGCGTCATCCCGGCGTGGAAATTGACATCCTCCGGCAATACGTCGTGCTTTACGGCTGGATCAAGGGGCGGGACGCGGTCGAGACGGCGGAGTTTTTTCATCTGGAAGGCAAGCGACGGTCGGAGTTCCTCGCGCTCACGACCAGCCTGGTCACGCACGAGCTTTGGCAGAAGGGCTACCGGGTTGTGGACATGAAGCCCGAGCACATCATTTTGCGTCCCGGCCCCAACCGCTCGCTGTTGCGCGACCGCAACGGGCAGTTCGCCTACGCGCTGGTGGACTACGAATTGCTCGAACGGACGCCCGAACACGAACAGGCCGTGCGCACCGCCAATCGCCAGCTTTACCTCAAGCACATGGCCCGGCGGTTCGAAGCGGACGTCGCCAAACCGCTACCGGCGCATCTGCAGGCCATCAACGTCCTGGGCGTGGATTACATTCACGGCCGCGCCGAGAGCACCGGCGGTATGCTCTGGGTCGTCGGCAAAGACCCCGATTTGTTCAACTACTTCCTGCCGGAACGCTGGCGGCGCACGCCCAAGAAAAAATTATCTTCGCGCAACCAAATCTTTTACACGCGCACCAAGGACAACATCAACTTGGTGTGGAAGGTTTCGCGCATGGGCGATCCACCGCCCCAGTTGACCAGTCCCGAAGCCAAAAAGGAAGCGGCGCGCGAATACGGTTTCAACAGTCCGTTCGAGGAATTCGCCTTCGCGCTCGAACTCAGCCGGAACGGCGTCAAGACGGTTTATCCCCGCGCGATTTACATGACCGGCCGCAAGCGCGGGCAGAACCGGCAGGCCACCGACGACCGGCGTTATGCTGCATTGGCGCATTTGCGCACATCGGAGGGCGACCCGCTCGTCCGCAAGGAATACGACTACATCACCATCTGGGGTTTCTGGAACGGGCCGGACGAACTGCTGGCCGTGGCTGACGGCAGCTTTTATCACGCTGTCAACGCCAAACGGGCTTTTGCCAACAAATTGATTTCCAAACAACTTCTGGCGGAACTGGTGCAACTGAAGGCGGAAAAACTGGCACATTGCGGCTTCGAGGATTTGAACCCCAAGCCGGACCACCTGCTCATCTCTTTCGACCCGGTGAATAAGCTGGTGATGGAATCTTCGGACAAACCCGAGGCGCGGCTTTGCAACTTCGAACTGGTCCGACGCCGCCCCGTCGCTGAAGCGGCGTCAGCAATTTAAATACGTCGTTAGCTTTCCCTCCAGTTGCAGAATTTTGACACGTGACAGAACAAAGAAAATTCAGGCGCGGGCAATGTAGCTTGGGCACATCATTTTCAAAAGGGTGTATATGGGGTTGCGAGGAAAATCACATCACTTGGCTGCACAGTGAATGTCGGTTTGTCTGATGGTTTAGGGTACATCTCAATTTTTGAGCGAGCGTTCTGTTCCGAAGGAACAATCGAAAGCAGCCCGGTATTTCAAGGCCGGGGCAAGTTAAAAAACGTCAAGTCCCGCAGGGACGACCGAAAAGAAACGCTTTTTTCAGTCGTCCCTGCGGGACTCGTTTGCGATACCGTCTAATCCCCTGCGTTCAAACGCCGGGCTATTTTCAAAATATCCCTTCGGGACACAGCATTTTCGGTTGTCCAAAAACTGAGATACCCCCACGAAATAAATTCGCCCAATAACCTGTTGCCATCCGGCGTTTTTCTGGTATTTTCAGTTTCCCTTTTCACCCGGTCAATCGCCGGTTGAATCGGGCAAACGGCCTTGAATTTTCGCGTTCGAGTGAGCGTGAAGCGGCCACAACAACATCAAACATTAATCCCGTGTTCCGCGGGATGCCTTGAAATGTAGCGGCGGTCTGTGACCGCCGAAAACGACGCTCATCGAGCGCCGCTACAAAATTCGGGGTCACAACCAAAGGAAACTTGTGTTAAGCATTGGCATCAAAGAATTGTTGGATTCGGGCGTCCATTTCGGACACCAAACGCGGCGTTGGAACCCCAAGATGAAACCGTTCATCTTCGACGCGCGCAATGGCATTCACATCATTGACCTCAGCAAAACCCTCACCCAGCTCGAAACGGCGTGCGACTTTCTGACCGCGACGGTGCGCAAGGGTGGCAAGGTGCTGTTCGTCGGCACTAAAAAACAGGCACAGCAAGCCATCAAGGAAATCGCCAAGGAATGCGGACAATTTTATGTCACCGAGCGCTGGCTCGGCGGCACGATGACAAATTTCAACACGCTCAAACGGTCCATCGCCCGGCTCAAGGAAATCGAAAAAATGGACGCCGATGGCACGCTGGCCAAATACGGCAAGCAGGAACAGGCCGTCATCCGCCGCGAAGCCGCGCGTTTGCATAAATACTTCGACGGCATCCGGGACATGGACCGGATTCCCGCAGCGATCTTCGTCGTGGACATCAAGCGCGAACACAACGCCGTGGCCGAGGCGCGCAAACTCAAGGTGCCGGTCGTCGCCATCGTGGATACGAATTGCGATCCGGACCTGGTGGATTATCCCATTGCGGGCAATGACGACGCCATCCGCTCCGTGCGGATGATTTTGGCCACCATCAGCCAGATCATCACGCAGGCGCAGGCGGAATATGAGTCGAAACGCTCGCGCCGGCCGGCGACGGAAGAACCCGCTCCGGTAGAAGCGCAGCCCGCCGCCGCCGCTCCGGTTGAAACGCCCATCACCGAAATCGCGCCGGTTGGAGCTGTTCCACCAGTGCTGTCTTAAAATTTCCGGTTGCCCTCAACCCTCAACTCTCAACCAACGACAATTTGTATGGCTCAAGTTACTGCTGCTGACGTGAACAAACTGCGCGAGATGACCAGCGCGGGCATGATGGATTGCAAACGCGCGCTCGTGGAAGCAAAAGGCGACATCAACGCTGCCGTGGACATTCTCCGCAAAAAAGGCCAGGCCACCGCCGCCGTGAAAGCCGCGCGCGAGGCCCGGGAAGGCGCCATCGCCCAATACATCG
This sequence comes from uncultured Verrucomicrobiae bacterium, assembly GCA_963842445.1. Classification (GTDB taxonomy): domain Bacteria; phylum Verrucomicrobiota; class Verrucomicrobiia; order Limisphaerales; family UBA11358; genus UBA11358. The sequence continues at coordinate 122,560 of CAWJHF010000002.1, forward strand.
CGCCCGGCGGACAGCTTGGCGTGCTCGTCGAGGTGAACAGCGAGACGGATTTTGTCGCGCGCAACGATACATTCCGCGCCTTTTGCGATGACGTGGCGAAACGGCTCGCCGCAGACCCCAAGGCAAACCTGGAGGCCGAACGCGCCGCGCTCGTCGGCAAAATTCGCGAGAACATCAAAATCGCCCGGCACGCGCGCATGGAAGTGAACGGAAACGGGCTGATTGCCGGCTACATCCATACCGGCGCGAAGGTCGGCGTGCTCGTCGAAGTCGGCGCGGGCAGGGCGGAGACGGCGGGCAAGGACGAATTCAAGCAACTCGTCAAGGACATCACGCTGCAAATTGCGGCGGGCCATCCGCACGCGGTTTCGCGCGAACAGGTGGCGGCGGAGGTCATAGCCAAGGAACGCGAAATTGCCGCGTCCTCCGACCGGCTCAAGGGGAAGCCGCCGCAGGCCATGGAAAAAATCCTGCAGGGCGTCCTGGAAAAATTTTATCAGACTTACTGCCTCGTGGACCAGGGTTTCGTGAAGCGCAATTCCGAGGTGAGCGTGAAGGAGCACGTCGCGCAGATTGCCAAGCAACTCGCCGACGAAATCACCATCCGCCGGTTCGTGCGGTTCCAGGTCGGCGAAAGCGCAGTCTAAACACGAAAAGTAGGAGCCGACGTGAGGAGGCTCTGAAATGTGTTTTGATATTGGAGTCTCGTCACCTCGACTCCTGCATATTTACAGCCGTCCGCAGAGACGCCTTTTGTTTTCCCTGCGTGGCTTTGATTTGACGTTTCATCGGGCGGCTGTTAAAAGGTCTGGCGTGAACTCTCACGCGCCTCAGTTCGCATGACCGCCACCAAAAGTCCAAAATATTTTCGCGTCCTGCTCAAACTCAGCGGCGAGGCGCTCGGCGGCAAAGGCCGCAGCAACATTTGCCCCGAAGCCGTGCAGGACATGGCGGAACAGATCCGCGAAGTCCGCGAGTTGGACGTGCAGGTGGTCGTGGTCGTCGGCGGCGGCAACATTTTTCGCGGATTGTCCGGCAGCGAACGCGGCATCGAGCGCGCCACGGGCGATTACATGGGGATGCTCGCCACGGTCATCAACGCGCTGGCGCTGCAGGACGCCCTCGAAAAAATCGGCGTGCCCACCCGCGTGCAGAGCGCCATCGCCATGTCGCAGGTCGCCGAGCCGTTCATCCGCCGCCGTGCGGTGCGCCATTTGGAAAAGGGCCGCGTGGTCATCTTCGGCGGCGGCACGGGCAACCCGTATTTTTCCACCGACACCGCCGCCGCGTTGCGCGCCAACGAAATCGGTGCGGAAGTGATTTTGAAGGCGACGAAGGTGGACGGGATTTACGATTGTGATCCCCAAAAAAATCCCCGGGCAAAACGGTTCGCGCAAATCTCCTATCTCGAAGCGTTGCAAAAACAGCTCAAAGTGATGGACTCGACGGCGTTTTCGCTCTGCATGGACAACAAGATGCCCATCATCGTCTTCGATTTGTTCAAGCCGCACAACTTGCGGCGCGTGGTCATGGGCGAAAAAGTGGGAACGCTCGTGACGGGATGACGGGTTGGAGTTTTGGAGCGATGGAGTGATGAGAAAATTGCTATTACTCCAACTCTCCAATGCCCCATTGCTCCGACATGGCTGCTGCTTCGTTTATGGAGTTGAATTTATTCCCAAAGAGGCAGATTTATGTCTTATGAGATTCGCATCGCGCGAGGATGCGGGGCGGCAACTCGGACAACAACTGCGGAAACAGGGCGTCGAAGTTGACCTGGTGCTGGGCCTGCCGCGCGGCGGAGTGGTGGTCGCCGCGGAAGTGGCGCGCCTGTTGGAGCGCCCGCTGGATGCGCTGATTGTCCGCAAAATCGGACATCCGTGGCATCGCGAATTCGCCGTCGGCGCGCTCGCTGAACCGGATGTCGTCTTCCTCGACGAAGCCTCCGTGGGGAAAAATCCGGTGGTCCGTTTTCAACTGGACGAGGTGATCAAGGAGGAAACCGCGCGTCTGCAAGCCTACCGTTCGCGATTCCACACCGCGACCGCGCCGGGCCTGGAAGGGAAAACCGTTTTGCTCGTGGACGACGGGCTGGCCACCGGCGCGACCGCCGAAGCCGCCGTGCTCTCGGCCAAACAGCAGAAGGCGCGGAGAATTATCGTCGCCACGCCGGTGGCTTCAACCAACGCGGTTGAAAGGCTGACGCCCGTAGCAGACGATGTCGTGGCGTTGATGGTGGACCCCGATTTTGGCGCGGTGGGCCAGTATTACGAGGAATTTGAGGAAACGACCGATGAAGAAGTGCTGGCGTTGTTGCGCCACCAGGCAAAAAGCGGCCAGGCGCCGCCGTGACAAAGCCGTTTTATGCCTGAGCTCCCGGAAGTTGAAGTGCTGACGCGCCATTTGCGTCCTTTGATTCGCGGCAAAACCATTCGCGCCGTGAACGTGCGTCGTGCAAAAGTGCTGTTGCCGACTCCGCCGCAAAAATTTCGCAGGACGTTGCTGGGCGCAAAATTCATCGGCCTGTCGCGGCGCGGCAAATATCTTCTGTTTCAACTCCGCGCGAAGGCCAACAGAAAGCCTATCTCTCTGCTCGGACATCTGGGCATGACGGGCAGAATTTTTCTGGCACAAAAAGGCCGGCGTTTGCCCAAGCACACGGCGGTAGCGCTCGATTTGGGCGCAAGCAATCTGATTTACGAAGACACCCGCTATTTTGGCCGGTTGACGCTGGATACCTCCGCCGTGACCCGATTGGGACCGGAGCCGCTCGATGTGGAATTCAGGGCGGAGACCTTCGCGCAATCCCTGAAGCGCTCGCGGCAGGCGATCAAGGTCAAATTACTCGATCAAGAACTCGTCGCCGGGATCGGAAACATTTACGCGAGTGAGGCGCTGTTCCGCGCGCGCATTTCGCCGGGGTTGGCAGCGAACAAACTGACGGTGCCACGAGTCCGACGGCTTCGGCTTGCCATTCGCGCGGTGCTGGCCGAAGCCGTCGAGTGCGGCAGCACCGTGCCGTTGAATTTTGGTGGGGACAAGTTGGACGGCCTTTTTTATTTTGGCCGTGCGCCGGCCGCGCCGGATTTTTACGAGGAACGCCTGCGGGTTTATGACCGTGAGGAACAACCCTGCCCGAATTGCCGCCACCCGATCAAACGCATCACCCAGGCCGCGCGGAGCACGTTTTATTGTCCGCATTGCCAGCGCGCGTGATGGAGTTGTTTGTGCCTGAACTGTCGCAAGACGGGCTCCGCCACATCCGACCCAACAAGAATTAGATTGAAATCAAGGTTTTTTTGTGTAAAACTGCCCTAAGCCAACGACCACGACGTATGAAAATACGATTCAAAATAAATCAAGTGGATTTTTTCCGTAGAGGGATTAACGCACCAAGCTCATTTGTGCAATTGGAGGTAGATCCGGCAACACTACCGCCAGATCAACGTGATTTGCTCGCCAAGCACCTGCTTGAAGATCCCGACGATAACAACTTGTTGGACGTTGTGTATGATCGGGAGCGAGCCATGCAATCGAATGAGGTGGTGCCAGTCGGTGGACACCCGGGGGGAGCCTTGGTTGAAGCCGGAGACCTGACATGGGAATCGCTCTTGGCAGCATTAGTGGAACTCGAACCGCCGCCGACATGGAACCCGCCGCCAGGAGATACGCGTCCGTCCGCAAGGTTGTGATCCGAGCACTCTTCGCTTGAATTCCCTGCGTGACTGAATTGCTGCCACCCGATCAAACGCATCACCCAAGCCGCACGGAGCAAGTTTTATTGTCAGCATTGTCAGCGGGCATGATGAAATCGGTTTGACGCTGCGGAAAGCGGCTTGTAAATTGCATACCCACTTGAGTTCCAGAGTAGCTCAATGGTAGAGCAGCCGGCTGTTAACCGGCGGGTTGCAGGTTCGAGCCCTGCCTCTGGAGCCAGCTTAAAAGCCTTCGTTTTCAAGGCTTTTTCTCCAAAAAGCAGGTCTGTTAGCAAGTCATTGTCAGCGGAATTGCCAGCAAAAGCTGGTTTGACACGCTATTGGTAAATAGCAGGATGCAATTGATAATTATAAAACAACATTAATCTAACTGTGTGCCAGGTGCAACCATAAATCACCGCTCGCACGGGCTGGCGGCAGCGTCAAGTGGGGAGCCAACGACGGGTGACCACTTCATTTCCGCCTTCGCGGTTGTCTAGTCCGGCTTCGGTTTTTCGCTTTTAAGATCGCGCAACAGTCTCTCAAACGCCTTCGCGTAATCGTCATGGTTCTTCCACTTGCAGAAATCCCCAATATGGCGGCTCTGGCGTATGTCCGCCGCCCATCCGGCCTGCGCGTCCATGACAGCATCATCCAAACGGATCGGAAAGAGCACTGACCGTTTCTGCTGTCTTTCCTTTTCAAAAGCTGTCTCGACCTCTTTTTCGACCCAGTCGCTTTGAACCGAGTGCCTCGACAGAACAATCAACAACTTGTCGTAAACGCGGATTGCCTCGTCTATCCTCACCCGGAATTTGTCGCCGATTTTCAGATTGTCAGGCGCATACCAGCACCGGATGCCTTTGCCTTGAAGGTCGGCATAAAGCCGCTGGACAAATTCCTTGTCCTTCGTTGAGTGGCTGATAAAACACGAATATAATTCCAAAGGCTTCCCGGCGAGTGAGGCAGCATATTCAATGAAAATTTCAGGAACACCAGCGCCGCGCAGAAATTCTTCGGGAATTTTACTTTTGGAATTGAAAAATGTGTCAAGGCCGATGGTGGACGGGCCTTTATGTACCACGAAATTCAGCCCTTTTGTCATAATGAGATCAACGTTTCCAAATGTCGTGTTGAACAGACTGGCACTGGTTAAATTGGCACCGCTCAAGTCGGCACCGATCAGGCTGGCACCGCTCAGATTGGCATTGCTCAGGTCGGCACTGCTCAAATTGGCCCCGCTCAGATTGGCCCCGCTCAGGATGGCCCCGATCAGGTAGGCCCCGCTCAGGTAGGCCCCGCTCAGGTTGGCCCCGCTCAGGTTGGCCCCGCTCAGGTTAGCTCCGCTCAGATTGGCCCCGCTCAGGTCAACACTGCTCAGGTCGGCGTTGAACAAGCTGGCACCGCTCAGATTTGCATCGCTCAGGATGACGTTAAACAGGTTGGCACCGATCAAATTGGCCCCGTTCAGTTTGGCACGGCTCAGGTCGGCACCGATCAGGCTGGCTTCAATCAAGTCGGCACCAATCAGGCTGGCGCCGCGCAGGTCGGCACCGATCAGGTTGGCACCGCGCAGGTTGACACCGATTAGGTCGGCATTACTCAGGTTCGGCCTAACCGAGTGGTTTTCCTTGCGCCACTCGTTCCACGCTTCAACACCCCTTTTGAGGGTTGTCAAATGCTGGTTGTTTGCCATAGGTTCAACAAGTTGCCGTTTCAGATACCATGACGTGCGGGGTTTTTGAATTACAATCCAAGTTCATCCACAACCGGCATTGGCTCCGGTACGGCGTTGCGGCTTAAAGCAGGCCAATTTCACGCAGGCTTCAAACACTCCGGCGAATCGTTTTTGGCGCTGTTCACCAGCTTGGACACACGATAACAATCCATGTCCTCAGCGGGATAGGGACGGAGTGGCGCGTAATCGCGTTTTAGGGTGGTTTTGCTTCTGCGTTCGCCGGCGTGTCGGCTGAATCCTAATGTTTCTGCGATTTTTTCAATTTTTTGAAATCGGTCCGAAAAAATTGAATCAACCTTCGGATTTCAGAATAAGCCACGGTGCCAGCCGCGAAGATCAGGACTCCGGCAAGAATTTCCCACGCCATTTTGTACATATTAAGTCCAACAATAGCTTATCCCTTGCCAACTTGCGAAGAAAGCGGGCGCGGGGCCGGGCGGATTTGAAGTTGAAAACCGGGTTGGCCTTGGACATGCTTGTGAAGCGGATCAAGGTAGATAATTTCATGAAAGCCAGAATCTTTTTAGGTTTGTGGGTCGCCTTTGCTGCGGGTTTCATTTCCCTCCGTGCGGACGACACTCCGGCCCAGGCCACCGCCCGCGCAGCTTTGGAGCAAAAGCTGAACGATCTGGACACCCCGCAAACCCAGCCGGCACCGGGCACACCTTCGGGGGCCGTGGTGGTACAACCCGGCGAATCCGCAACAAACGTAACCGACACGGTCCCCGCAAAAGCGGTGGTTCTGCAAACCGCCCCGGCGGCAATAACTCTGGTGGCTGCTCCTGCTGCTGTCGCTCCTGTTACAGTCGCCACCGCTGCCACCGCTCGGTCGGCTGCGGCACCAACCAAGAAGGCACCGGCAACGCCCAAGCCAACCCCGGCACTCGCTGCGACAAAATCGTCAAGTTCACCGGCGCAGGTGAAACCGACCAATGAAATTGTGACCACCGATGGAACGATCTACAAAAATGCGCAGGTGGAAAAAGTGGAGCCGGACGGAATAATTATCAGTTATACGCTTGCAGGCAGCGGGTTGGCGATGACCAAGGTTTATTTTATCGAACTTTCCGCCGAATTGCGGCAGCGATACGAGAAAGAGTAAACGGGGCGGTTCCTAGCTGGTATTGATATTCTGGAGAAGCGCGGTTTGCCTTTCGGCATGTTCAGAAAACCCGCCGCAAGCTGCTTCACCCGCACAAAGCCGGATACGGGGCAAGTTTTACTAAAAGTGGGGCCCCCACGCATTGACAGCGAACGCGATTTTGCTCCCTGCACCTCGCCCAAACGGTCGGCCAAAGCAAAAGATGCCTTGTTGCCGGATATGCTGAGCCAGTCGAGATCTGGTATGCCCTTTCGGGTCGGAAACGGGAATAGAACCTGGTGGAACTGCTGGCACAGGCGTCGGGGTTTCGTATGCCGATCCGCCGCTTTGGCTCATCGGATTACCGGCGCAGCCGGACCAGCCACCTGTTTTATTCCAAACACCGACCTTCCTTCCGTTGGTTCCAACACCAGGTGAGTGAGAGGTTCGGTGCCGATATTGTCGTCGCGCAGTATCGAATTGGACCGGAGCAGCCTGCGAGCGATCAAGTCAGCCCATAAAACTGAGTGCGCCCACCGGCGTTGGCTCCAGCGCGGTATCAGGAGGAAGATTCATGCCGGACACGTGGCAACCATCGATGAACGCCATGGCGGTACGCCTCGTAAGGCTCACCAAACTGACGCCGCAACACTGGCTCCTCGTAGAGCACAACAAAGAGATGAGCCATAATGAAAAAGACGATGGCGTAGCCGAGCAGTGCGAGCGACCAGAATAAGAGATCCCCTCCAAAGAGAATCAAAACCGCTCCCACATACATCGGATTCCGAACGTACCGATACAGCCCGCAAACAACTAAACGTTTCGGCGGGTCAACCGGTGCCAAGGTGCCAGGCCCGGCAACTGCAAAATCCCAAACGCACCAAAACAGAATTCCTACTCCAATGCTGATAGACAACAGGCTTAGGAATAACAAAGTATCCAGTGTTGCACGCTGGCAGTGTGGCCACCGGAAACGATGATGTACGGAATCAGCACGGTGACTGTGCCCGGCAACAAGAACGTAAAAAAGATGCTTCGTAGTGTGAGCATGACCGAGCGTGCTACTACCGCTAACGATCCAAAGCTCCAGCCACGCCGGGCACCTGACGCAAGAACGAACACGCGACTTCCCGTAAAATCTCTACAACTACAACGTCTTCTTCCCCGCGGCTTTGGCTTTCGCCCATCGCGCTTTGGCCAGTTGAGCAAGGCGCTGGCGCATAGCGGCGCTCACCTTTCGCCTCGGTTTGGCGGCGGCCTTCGGTGCATTTGCGCCACGCTGTTTCGCCCATCTCGCCCGTGCGGCGGCGGCGATTTTGGCTCTGGCTGCCGCGCTCATTTTCCGGCGTTTCTTCGGTGCGGAATTGGCTTGGGCAGGCGCGCCAAGTATCCCGGTAAGTTTCTTTTCCAAGGACGCGATTTGAACTTTGATTCGAGCGGCCCGGCGTAATTGCTGCGCGGACAAGTTTAGAATAGTCATAGGCCAACTACTCAACCACGGTGGCGGGATGAAGTCAAGGTTTTCGGTTGTGTTTATTAAATTGCTTTGACGCAGCGCGGGCGCATGAAGTCAATGTAGGCTTTCGTTGACTCATGGCGGTCAGAATGGTGTGCTGGAATTGTCTGACTGTCCCTGTTCGCCAAGACGGAAGAAGACAATGCTGTGCGTTCATCACTAGACCTTGGTCTGTAAATGAACTGGCTGACCATTGATAGCGCTTTTCTTAGGATTGATGCGAACCGAACAGATAAGCCTGCCCGGTGCTGTGGAGGCGTCAAGTACCCGCCGAAACCAAAACTGTAGGACCACCAACCAGGACGAATCGTGCCTGCTGGAATCGGTAGTCTATGACCCACGGCCTCAAAGCAGAGGTCCGCCACGTGCCCTTCTTGTGAACAGCCACTCTGCGGGTCCAGGTACCATCTTGAGTCTTAAAAGTGCTCATGGCGCAAGATGCCTGACCTGAAACAGTGTATCCGTCGTGCCGTCGCGGGCAAGGTTGGATTTTTGAATTGGCTTCTGTGGCGTCCACGCTCGGCCAGGGATTGACGGCGAGCTTGGATTAATTCAACCTGTTTTGTCAGACCACTCCGCAAATTTTATGACAAACCAACAGGCAAACGAAATCATCAAGGCCCAAGCCAAGCTGCTCATACACCTGACTGAAAGAGTAGTCATGTTGCAGGTTGCGTTTGAGGCTTACGTCCAAGAAAAGATTGGCGAGTCCGGCGCACAGTATGACGCACAGTATGACGCACATTACCGCCGCCGGAAGGAGTTGTTCGATCAGGATTTCCAAGGTGTGACCACCAACCTTCTAAATACCTTAAAACAAGCTGTTCAGCAGGCTGATACGTGACGGTGGAGCGCCTTCGGATTATTCATGACTTGTGGAGTCAGCTTGACGAACACAGCCACGCCGCGCCGATGATGTCAACCGCGAATGCGGAACTGTATGGCCTACCGGCGATGGCTCTTCTGCCTTCACGTCCATGACCATCGCATACGCTTCCTATCAGCACAATGGCTTGTCGCCCGCCCGGTTTTTGTTAAGCTCCGCGCGATGCGATGTTTTATTTGTTGCCTCTGGCTGGGCCTGACTGCCCCGGTTTTTGGCGCCCAAATCAAAATTGATTTCAGCGATTTCGCGACCGGGCAAACGCCGACCAACTTTCACAGCGCGCTGGCCGGCAGTGGACGGCCGGGCGAATGGAAAGTCATCGAGGAGGAGGTGCCGTCACTGTTTCCGCCGCTCACGGGCAAGGCGCCTGCAACCACGCGCCGCTCCGTGCTCGCGCAACTGAGCCAGGACCCCGCCGACAACCGGTTCCCCATGCTTATCTACGATGGTGAGACGTTCAAGGATTTCAAGCTCACGACACGGTTCAAAATCGTCAGCGGCGTCGCGGAGCAGATGGCGGGCATCGTGTTCCGTTTCCAAAACGCGTCGAACTTTTACGTCGTCCGCGCCAGCGCGCTGGGACACAACCTGCGTTTTTACAAAATGGTCAACGGCGGGTTTGTGGACCCCTTCACCCTGGCCACGAACATCGCCACCGGCGTCTGGCACACGCTGACCGTCCAGTGCGAAGGCGTTCAAATCAACTGCCGGCTGGACGATGCCCTGGCAATGCCGCTGCAGGTCCCCAACACGTTTGCCACCGGCAAAATCGGTTTCTGGACCATGTCGGACGCCGTGAGTTATTTCGACAACACAACGATTGATTACAAACCGCGCGTGCCCACAGCGCAGGCGCTGGTGAACAGCATCATGAAACAACAGCCGCGCATCCTGACGCTGCGCATCTACACGCTCGACGGTCAAGGTGGGACGCACATCATCGCCAGCAACGATGAAAAGGAGATCGGCCAGCCCGGGACCGACGCGGAAAAAATCGCCATCGCGGACGGCACGGTTTCATTCGGCAAAAGCCCCGGCGTGGTGGCCGTCACCCTGGCGCTCCGCGACCGCAACGGCGACCCGATGGCGGCGGTGCGTGTGCGGCTGAAATCGTTTCTCGGCGAAACGCAGGACACCGCCGTAAACCGTGCCACACTGCTTATCCATCAAATGCAGGCGCAAATCTCGACCTCCGAAGATTTGATGCAGTGAATACGTGGCCCATTGCAATTCTCGCCTTGGCTTATGTTGCAGTTACGGGATGTGAAGGAATTAAAGGAAACGCTAACTGCCAGCAGGCCCGATGCTATCGAATTCATAGATAGTTGCGTTCGAGTGGCAGACGAAAAAATGAATCCCAACAAGATCGGTCGAGCGAACTCCGATAAACTACATGCTCACGGTTTGGCCCCGCTTTGCGTGGGCATTTCGTTCGGCGGCTTCACCTGCGGCAGTTCCGTCGGTTTGACCCGGCGCACGCCGCCGACCACCACTACATCGCCATGGTCATTCACACTCAGGCGCGGGCGCGAGTTGAAGTAATCGTACATTTCCTGCTTCGTGATGTCGCCGTTGGGATTAACCAACGAATAGGTGAACGCCTGCGCGCCGCTTTGGTAGAGCACGTGCAGATTGCTGAGGCGGTCCAGTTTCGCCTCCGGCTGGCTGAAGGAAACCAGCGGGCCAACCGCCGAAACCTTGAACACGCGCGCCTCCGATTCATCGCTCACCTGCACATAGAGCCGCAGTTGTGACCGCAGGTAGTTCGCCTCGATCAAACTGTATCGGCGGACTTCCGGCGCTTGATTCGTCACGCCGGCGGGCGCCGGCAGGCCAAAATCCTGTGACCATAATTTTGCGCCATTGATCACGTCGAACCCTTTCGGCGGGCTGGTAACCTCTGCATTCCATTCCTTGATGTGCACCGTCGCAATGATGGTATAACGTCCCGTTCGCGACAGGGCGAAATGCGGCGCCAGGTCCACGCGCTTGATCGCCATTTGCGACGAATCCAAATCGAATTCGCCGGACACCGGCACGTCCGAGTTTTTGATGACGACGAGACCGTCCGCCGATTCCACACTGAAGGTGAGCCAGTTCGCGTCCGCGCCGAAGTGCAGTGTCTGGCCGGAGCGATTCGTGATGCGCACAGCCACCGGCACGGATTCGCTCGGCAGGAATTGTTCCTGATCCAGCACGACTTCCACGCTGACCTGCGCCGGCGCGTTGACCAGCGTCAGCAACGTCAAACCGAAAACGAAGGGCAAAAATTTCATATGAACGTTGCATACTCTAAACCGCCGCCCGCACGTGGCAACGCAAATCTCGATGATGTCCGGGTTTTGCTCTGGTGGTTGCGTTCATTTAAAACCAAAACGACGCAAGTCGGTCCGGCTCACGGACAAATTTTCAAAATTCGCAAGGCATGGAAAATTTCTTCAGTTCATTTCTCTCGAGCGCGCAAAATCTGCGCGGCGCCCGGCGAGTTGAGCAGCAATTGCGCAGCCGGTTCCATCGTTTCATTGGGAATCAGCCGATTTTCCGCGCTGGCACGTTCTTTGCAATGGCATAACCTGCCATTGACGGGCAGCATGATGTGGCGTCCGCCGATGAAACGAAATAACCAAAATACAAACTACCCACGAGAGGAGAATGTTCGATGAAATTGAATCAACTGTTAACAATCTGCGGGGTCGCCGCCGCTCTGATGTTGAGCGCCGGCACTGTCTCCGCGCAAAATGACAACGGTGGAGATGGGGGCGGCGGCGGCGGCGGCGGCGGCTTCCGCAACCGCGGGAATTTTGACCCGGCCCAGTTCCAGCAACGCATGATGGACAATATCCGGGAACAACTCGGCTTTACCAACGACACCGACTGGAACGCCGTCCAGCCGCTGATCCAAAAAGTGACAGACGCGCGCCGCGATGTCGGTTTCGGCGGCGGAATGGGCCGCATGTTCGGCCGCAACCGCGGCGGTGGCGGTGGCAACGGCGGACCTGGTGGCGGACGCGGCGGATTCGGCCCGCAACCCAGCCCTGAAGCCGAGGCCCTGCAAAATGCCATTGATGCCAACGCACCAACCGCGCAGATCAAGGACGCACTGGCGAAATACGAGACTTCGCAGAAGGCCAAACAGGCCAAGCTGGTCCAGGCGCAGGAAGACCTCCGCAAGGTGCTGACCACGAAACAGGAAGCCCAGGCCACCTTGCTGGGATTGCTCCAGTAACGAATCCAATCACACCAGAGAGAAGCTGGCGTTTGAACATGAACGAAACCATCCTCCACGATTCACCGGTGAAGCAATTGCTTGCGCGCATGGTTGCCACCAGGCAGTTGTCCGCGACTGACGCGGCAGCTTTGGCCGGCGCCAAGACTCCCGTGCAAAATGAGGACGATGTTCTCCGCTGGCTGGCCAAGGAATACGGCCTCGCTTACACGACGCTGGACGACGTGGAACCGGACCGCCAGCTTCTCTCTCTTTTTCCCGCGCGCATTTTGCTGAAGGAGGAATTGCTTCCTCTCAGGCGTCTCAACGGCACGGTCGAAGTCGCCACCAGCCGGCTCTTCGCCACGCAGGGACTCGACGCGCTCAAGACGTTGACGGGCTTGAACCTCAAGCCCGTCCTCGCTTCCAGTGAAGCGATCCAGCGCGAGATCAAAAAACGCCTCGGCGTCGGCGCGGACACCATCGGCACGCTCGACGAGGAAAAAGGTTTTCAGGTCGTTGACGAAAATGCCGAGGACACCAATCTGGATGAAGCCGCCGAGGACGAGGCGTCCATCATCCGCTTCGTCAACCAGGTTTTGAAGGACGCCATTGATCTTCGCGCGTCGGACATTCATCTCGAACCGTTCGAGGACGAATTCCGCATCCGCTACCGCATTGACGGCGAGTTGCAGGAGATTCCCGTTCCGGCGCAATTGAAACGCTTTCAGCCGGCCATCGTTTCGCGCGTCAAGATTTTAAGCCATCTCAACATCGCGGAAAAACGCCTGCCGCAGGACGGCCGCATCAAAATCCGCATCGAGGACGCCGAGGTGGACATCCGCGTCTCGGTGATTCCGATGCTGCATGGCGAGGCGGTCGTGATGCGTCTGCTCCGGCAAAATGCCACGTTGCGCGGCATGGGCGAACTCGACATGGACAAGCGCGAACTGGATTGCTTCCAGCGCGTGCTCCAGTTGCCGCACGGAATCATCCTCGTCACCGGACCGACCGGCAGCGGCAAAACCTCGACACTTTACACCGCGCTGAACGCCATCAACGACGCCGCCCGCAAAATCATCACGATTGAAGACCCGGTGGAATACCAGCTCAAGGGCATCAACCAGATCCAGGTCAACGAAAAGTCCGGCCTCACGTTCGCGCGCGGCTTGCGCTCGATTTTGCGCCACGACCCGGACGTGGTGCTCATCGGCGAAATTCGCGACCAGGAAACGGCGCAGATCGCCGTCCAAGCTTCGCTCACCGGCCACTTGGTTTTCTCCACGCTGCACACCAACGACGCCCCCGGCGCGGTGACGCGCCTCGTGGACATGGGCGTCGAGCCTTATCTCGTCGCCTCGTCTCTCGAAGCAGTGCTGGCGCAACGCCTCGTGCGCGTGCTGTGCCCGCATTGCAAACAACCGGACAATTCCGCGACAGCACAGATCCGCAAGGCCAAGCTCGGCATCGCGGTGGAAAAAACGATTTATAAATCCGTTGGCTGCCGCGAATGCCGCAACACCGGATTTTTCGGACGGCACGCCATTTTTGAATGGATGGACACCGACGAGGACATCCGCCGGCTCGTTTTGAGCAACGCCTCAACCGACCAGATTCGCGAGGCGGCGCGCAAACAGGGAATGAAAATGCTCGCCGAGGACGGCTGGCGGCTCGTCCGCGCGGGCATCACGACCATTGAGGAAGTTTTGAGCGTGACGACCGCGAAGGAAATCGCAGCCACGGTGAAAAGCAAAACCGGCGAAACCGCCGCGGGAATCGCGGTCGCCCGAAAGTAAATTTTCATGCCCACGTTCACTTACAAAGGTCTGCAAGCCGACGGCAGGATTGCCGAGGGGCAGCTCGACGCTCCCGGCCGGCCCGACGCGTTGCGGCAGATGGAAGCGCTTGGACTGCGTCCGGTAAACCTTGCGGAAAAAGCCGGTGCGAAAAACGGTTCGGTTTCAAAGAATGGCGCGGGACTGCCCGCCGGGCTGGAAGGGCTTGGGAAAATTTCCTTCAAGATCGGGTCGCACAAGGTTTCGGCGAAGGAACTGGAAAATTTCACGCGGCTGCTGTCGAGCTTGCTCGCGGCGGGCGTGCCATTGAGCCGCGCGCTGGTGATTCTGCACAGGGAAGCTTCGTCGCCGGCGGCGCAGGCCAAGTGGAAGGAAGTTCACGACCTCGTCGTGGACGGCATGTCACTGGCCGACGCGATGGCGAAATCGCCGGAGACGTTTCCGCGCGTTTATGTGGCAATGGTCGAAGCGGGCGAAGCGGGCGGATTTCTCGACGTGGTGCTGGCGCAAATTGCGGAATTTCAAGCGCGCGAGAAGGATCTGAAATCGAAGGTCGTCACCGCGATGATTTATCCGTGCATCTTGTTCTGCCTCGCTCTGGTCGTGCTGACCGTGCTGCTGATATTTTTCATTCCGAAGTTCCAAAAGGTTTTTGTGAGCCTCCACGGGTCACTGCCATTGATTACGCAACTTATCATCGGCACCAGCCATCTGGTGCGCTCCTACGGATTGTTCGTCGCAGCCGGTTTGGTGGCCATTGGCTTTCTGGTGCGCACCTGGCTGGCTTCTGAGAAAGGCAAGCGCATATGGGAAGGCCTCGTTTTGAAATCCCCGCTGGTCGGCCCGCTCATCGCGCAATTTGCGATGGCGCGTTTCTGCCGGATGCTGGGCACTTTGATTGGCGCGGGTGTGCCGCTCGTGCATGGCCTGAATGTTTCGCGCCGCTCCATCGGCAACCAGATTCTCGTGGATGCCGTCGGCCAGTCCATCGAGCGCGTGCAACAGGGCGGACGGCTCGGCCAGAGTCTCGCGGATTGCAAACAACTTTTCTCCAGTTCCACGCTGGAAATGATTTCCGTTGCGGAAGAAAGCGGCAAGCTCGACAGCGAACTGGTGCGCATTGCCGTCGTCACCGAAGCGGACCTGGACCGTAACCTGAAGACCGCCGTGGCGTTCGCCGAGCCGGTGATGCTGTTTTTGATCGCCGCGTTCATCGGCACCATTTTCATCGGCATGTTGCTGCCGGTGCTCTCCATGAGCGACTACATCAAATAAAATTAACCACCTGACAAACCATGAAAATCCAAATCCCAAATCCGAAATCCAAAAGTGACAAGTGTCAAGTGACAGGTGACAAGACGAAAAATCGCGTGGCAGCCATTCCTTGTCACGTGTCACACGTCACACGTCACTCCTCTGCGTTCACGCTCGTCGAATTGATGCTGGTCGTCACCATCATCGGCATCCTCGCGGCTTTGGTCATCCCGAAAATCGCCGGGAAAAGCGAACAGGCTCGCGTCACCGCGGCGCACGCCGATATTTTCGGGGGCATCAAAACCGCGCTTGACTCTTATGAGGTGGACAACGGTTTTTATCCCAAGAGCCTGCAGGATTTGATTCAACAGCCCAGCAACGCCCGGAACTGGCATGGGCCGTATCTTGATCCGGCCACACTGCCGATAGACCCCTGGGGCAATCCTTACGTTTATTATTATCCCGGCAAACATAACCCCAGCGGCTACGACCTGCTGTCGGTCGGCCCCGACGGCAAGGAAGGAACCGACGATGACATTGGCAACTGGTCAAAGTAACTGGTGCAGGGATGAATGTGCGAATTGAAAAATATGGACTGCGGTGGCAGAGCGATGCGGCGACACCGCTTTTCGCGCGGTCGCGCAGCATCCGAAAGCGGCGTGGCGCTTCATTTCCCGCCGCACTCCAAAATCGCGCCTTCACGCTCATCGAGTTGATCCTCGTTCTGGCGCTGCTGGTCGTTATCACGTCGCTCGCCGCGCCGGCCATGTCAAATTTCATTCGCGGCCGCGCGCTGGATTCCGAGGCGCGCCGCCTGGTCGCGCTGATGCACGCCGGCCAGAGCCGCGCGGTTTCGGAAGGCCTGCCGATGGTGCTTTGGGTGGACGAAAAACAAGGCGCCTATGGACTCGAAGCGGAAACGACCGAGAAGACCGGCGACCCGAAAGCGGAAACTTTGCCGGTGGATTCGACATTGCAAATCGCAGTGCTGACCACCGGTTTGGGCACGCCGACGACGTTCAACAATTTGCCGGCCATCCGATTTTTGGCGGACGGCACGGTGGACGAAAACAGTCCGCAGACGTTGCAGTTAACGGATTCCGCCGGCGTTTCGCGCTGGCTGGTCGAAACACGCAACCACACGGGTTATGAAATTCGGGACACTGACAAATAAAGGTAGGGACGCCGCGCTGCGGCGTCCCCGCCCGCGTGGAGCGGGCGGAGATTGTGCCGCTGCACGCGGCGCGGTCGGCGCAGCGCGCCGACCCTACCACGTTTCTGCCTTCACGCTGGCCGAGGTGCTGGCGGCGATGCTGTTTCTCGCCATCGTCATCCCGACGGCGGTGGAGGCGCTGCATGTCTCCAGCCTCGCGGGCGAGGTCGCGGCGCGCAAGGGCGCGGCGGCGCGCATCGCCGACCGGATTCTGAACGAGAGCCTCGTCATGACCAACTGGAACAACGGCGTACAAAACGGAACGGTGTCGGAAGGCGCGCTGGATTTCCGCTGGACGCTGTCCAGCCAGGCCTGGCCGCAGGATGCGATGCAACTGCTGACGGCGCAGGTGACGTTCCAGGCGCAGGGCAAGGATTACTCGGTGAAACTGAGCACGCTGGCAAATTTGCAAAATCAGCCCGCGCCGACAACGGTGAGTTTGCGATAGTGAAAATTAAAACGAACAACCTGCACGCGTTCACGCTGATTGAGATGACTCTCGCCATCGGCGTCGCGGCCATCGTTTTGGTGGCCATCAACACCGTGCTGTTCGCCGCGCTCCGCCTGCGCGACGCGACGAGCAACGTCGTGGACGCGGCCGCGCCGTTGGATCAGACGGTGACGTTTTTGCGCCGCGATCTGGAATGCGTTATGACGCCGACCAACGGGACAACCAAGGTTCTCTCCGGCGATTTCAGGGTCGGGAACGTGAACAGCCCCGGCGTGCCCGAACCGGTGGCGATTGAGATGTTCACCGCGACCGGCGCGTTGGGCGTCAACGCACCATGGGCCGATATCCAGCGCGTCACTTACGAGTTGAAGCAGCCGGCCGACCGCACCGCCGCCGGCAAGAATCTGGTCCGCAGCGTCACGCGGAACCTGTTGACCCTGACGACGCCGGAAGTGGAAGACCAGCTTATGTTGAGCGGCGTGGCGAGCGTCAAATTTTCCTGCTTCGACGGTTCGCAGTGGCAGGACACCTGGGACACCACCGGCATCACCTCGGTGAACACGAATCTGCCGGTCGCCGTCCGCGTGGACATTCAAATGTCGGGCAATGGCAGCGCGACCGCGGAGCCGATTGAACTGGTCGTGCCGATTGATTCGCAGTCGCGCACAAACGTGGTCTTGACCCCGACCACCGGAAGTTGAAATGAAAATTAAACGGGAACATCGAACATTGAACATCGAACATCGGACGCCGAACGCCGGGTTGCGCTTCGGTTCCTTCGATGTTCGGTCCCGCCTTGCGGGATTCGGCATTCGATGTTCCCGTCTTCAGCGCGGCTCCGTTCTCATCATCGTGCTTTGGGTGGCCCTCGGCTTGGTGAGCATCGCGCTCTATTTCGCCAACACGATGACGTATGAGTTGCGCGCGTCGGACAACCGCGTCAACGGCCTCGCGTCGGACCAGGCCATCGAGGGCGCGGCGCGCTACGTCAGTTACGTGCTCCAGAATTTCGCGACCAACGGCGCAGTGCCGGCCACCAACCTGTTTGCCTGCGCCGCCGTGCCGGTTGGCGACGCGCATTTCTGGCTTATCGGCCGGGATCCGTCGGTTCAAAATCCCACCGAGCCGGCTTTCGGCCTGATTGACGAAGGCTCGAAGTTGAATTTGAACACGGTCAACACAAACGTGCTTTCGTATCTGCCGAACATGACGATGGATTTTGCCAACGCCATCATGGACTGGCGCGGCACCAACGGCATCGTATCGCTGGATTACGCGACGCTCGGCTATCTGCCGAAATACGCGCCGTTTGAAACGGTGGACGAATTGCGGCTGGTTTATGGCGCGACGGTTGATCTGCTCGCCGGCGACGATCTCAACCGCAATGGCGTGCTTGACGCGAATGAAAGAAGTTCGAGCGGCACCGGTGAAATGAATTGCGGCTTGTTTGGATACACGACGGTCTATACCCGCGAACCGAATTTTCACTCCGACGGCTCGTCGCTGACAAACATGAACGCGGCGTCCCAGCAAACGATTCAGACGTTTTTTCAGAATGAAGGCGTCAGCAGCGCAAACACGATTGCCACCTCGATATTCCGCAGCATTCATCCTGCCGCCGGCGGTGTGAACACCTGCAACGGCATTTTGGATCTGGCCGTCCGCTGCCGCAACCTGGGCATGAGCGAGGCGGATTTCACGAAGATTTACAATAACGTTACCACCAGTACCAATACGTATCTTCGCGGCCGTGTGAACGTCAACACCGCCGGAGCCGACGTGCTGACGGCGCTGTTCATGGGTCTGAACGTGGACGAACAAACCGCGTCGGGCGCGGCGCAAACGCTCATCACCTACCGCCAGCAAAACCCGGGCAACCTCGGTTCCGTCGGGTGGATGATTGACGCGCTGGGCAACAACAGTCCGGTGATCACGGCGTTGCAGCGCGGCGATTACGTCACCACGCGGAGCTTTCAATTCACCGCCGACATCGCGGCGGTCGGGCCGTTCGGGCGCGGTTACCGGCGGGTGAAATTTATTTTCGACACCAGCGACGGCTCGCCGATCATTCTTTACCGCCAGGACCTCAGCCGGCTCGGCTGGGCGCTCGGCGAAAAGGTCCGTGAAACCTGGGTCGCAAACGCAACGCAATGAACAACGTGCTGAAAATAAATTTTGGAAGGCGCAAACAACTGGCGAGCGTGCTGGGACTGGCGTTGGATGGCAGCCGGCTGGATGGCGTGGTGCTCCGCCGCACCAACGGCGCGCTGCAACTCCACCAGACCTTTTCGGTCACCCTCTCGCTCGATCCGTTGACGGCCGCGCCGGAACTTGTGGGACGCGAGATTCGCAATCATCTCGACGCCGCCGGCGTGCGCGAACGCCACTGCGTCCTCGGCGTGCCGCTGAAGTGGGTGCTGACGGCGCACACCGAACTGCCGCCGTTGCCGGAGGCGGACGCCGCGAGCCTGCTGCAACTGGAAGCGGAGCGCGGTTTTCCCTGCGACGTTGCAACGCTGTTGCTGGCGAATTCGCGCTGTCCGCTGTCCGCCGGCAAACAGCACGTGACAATGGCGGGCATTCCCAACGCCCAGCTTGCAGCGCTGGAGCAGGTTTTGGCGGCGGCGAAATTAAAGCCGGCCAGCTTTGCGCTGGGACTGGCGGCATTGCAGCCGCCGGCAGGGGAGCATTCCAACGGCGTGCTCGCGCTGGCCATCGGCGAAAGCCAGGTATCGCTGCAAATCACCTGCGGCGGCGGCGTGGCCGCCTTGCGCGGGCTGGAAGGCGCCATCGAAGACGAGGCCGGGCGGCGCAAGCTCGATGCCGACCTCGTGGCGCGCGAGGCGCGCATCACGCTCGGCCAGTTGCCCGTCGAACTGCGTGACACGGTCAAGCGCATCCGCATTTTCGGCCCGCGTGAACTCGCGCAGCAGCTCGCGGACGAAATGGAATTGCGGTTCGAGCCGATGGGCTTGAACATTGAAATCGTCGCGGCTTATTTACCGGGCGAATTTGGCGTCCAGCTTCCGCCGGAAGCTTCCGTTTCACCGGCCTTCAGCCTGGCTGCGCGTTTGCTGGCGGGACAGCCGCCGGGGTTTGAATTTTTGCCACCGAAACCGACGCTGATCGAACAGTTTGCCGCGAAATATTCTTCAGGCCGCCTGCGGACGATCGGAGCGATGGCCGCCGGAGTCGTGGCGATTGTCGGCGGATTGTTTCTGTTCCAGGAAATTGAACTCATCCTGCTGCGCTCGCGGTGGTCGGCCATGTCGGCAAAGGTTGGGGAGCTTCAGATTGTGCAGAATCACATCCAGCAATACCGCCCGTGGTTCGACGACACGTTCCGCGACCTGGCGATTTTGCGGCAGTTGACACTGGCGTTTCCCGAGGACGGCGCTGTGACGGCCAAAACCATCGAAATTCAAAACGACAACACTGTGAGCTGCTCCGGCAACGCGCAAAACAACGCGGCGCTGCTGGCGACGCTCGCGAAGCTGCGCGCGGCGGACGGCGTGAGCCATTTGAAGGTGGATATGATCCACGGCAAATTACCGATGCAATTCACATTTGATTTCCAATACGGAAATGGAGGCGCCAATGAAAATTGAAAATCGCCAGCAGTTTCTGGTGGCACTGACCATCGGGGCGGCAGCGCTGTTTATCGGAGTCAATTTCATCTGCGAACCGCTGGTAACTTTATGGTCGGCGCGCTCGGCGCAGATCAAGGAACTGCGCGCGAAGGTCAGCACGGGTAAACTTTTGATCCAGCGTGAGGCGGGCCTCCGCAGCCGCTGGAGCGAGATGAACAGGAACGCGCTGGCGAACAACACGTCGCTGGCCGAGCAGCAGTTGCTCAAGGCGTTTGACAACTGGTCGCGCGACACCGGGGCCGAAATCAGCAGCATCATGCCGCAGTGGAAAAACGACTCGACCAATTACATGACACTCAACTGCCGCGTCGAGGCGTCCGGCAACCTCGGCACCTTGAGCCAGTTCCTTTACAACGTCGAGAAAGGTCCGGCAGCGTTGAAGCTCGACTCGGTCGAGTTGAGCGCGCACGACAACACCGGCCAGCAACTCACGCTTGGCCTGCAAATCAGCGGGCTGGCCCTTTTGCAACCAACAAAATAATGAAACCGACGCAACATAAAAAATGGCTGGTGCTGGCGCTCGCGCTGGTGAACGGCCTTTTCGCCAGCGCGCAATCGAACGGCGTGCCCGGCCCGACGGCTTATTCGGCCTTCAGCCGGTTCGTCACGGAGCGCAACATTTTTGATCCGAACCGCTATTCGCACAATTATACGCGGTCCTACCGGCCGCGGGTATCGCGCTCGGCGCCGACGTTCACGCTGGTCGGCACGATGAGTTACGAAAAGGGGATGTTCGCGTTTTTTGACGGGAACAATTCCGGTCTGCGGAAAGTGCTTTATCAATCGGACACCAACAGCATCGCCGGCTACACCGTGGCCGAAATTACGCTCACCGGGGTCAAACTGCAAAGCGCCGACAAAGAACAAACGGTGCAGATGAAAATCGGCGAGATGATGCGGCAGGAGGGAAACGAATGGCAACCGGTCGGGCGAGGTGAGTTGGCCGCGAGCACGGCGGAAAGCGCCGCGCCGGCGGTTGACGGCTCCAGCTCTGACGCCGGCACCGCGCCAGGCTCCGCCAGCGAACCGAATGACGTTTTGAAAAAACTCATGCAACTAAGAGAACAGGAATTAAAATGAAAACCTCAATCCCAATCATCCTCACGACGGTTTGCGTTTCAGGGCTGCTGCTCTCGGCAGCCGCGCAACCAACGACCGGTGGAACGGCGGACCAGAACGGCGCCACCGCCACTCCGGACCAGTCCGCGTCGCCGACCGGCGGAGCGGACATGAACAACACCAACGCGCCGGATGCGACACAGGGTCAGACCGCGCCGGACCAGGGCGCAATGAACGGGCAGGAAGCCGCGCAGCCAGCCGAAGCCGTGCCGGCGGAAAACCAGTCTGTCACGTCAACGGTCATTTTGCCGAAGGGCAATGCGCCGGAGACCGTACCGTCGGCCTTTACGCCGCCCGCGCAGGCGGTGGGCACGAATCAAAACGATTTGAATTTGAATTTCAACAACGCACCGCTGGACATGGTGCTGAATTATTTGAGCGACGCGGCGGGTTTCATCATCGTGCTGGACACGCACGTCAGCGGCACCGTGACAATCGTCGGCAAGCACCTGACACAGGATGAGGCGGTGAATCTGCTCAACGCCGAGCTGAACCGTAACAACTACGCCGCCATCCGCGACGGGCGGACGCTGACGATTGTGAACAAGAACGATGCCAAGACGAGCCGCATCCCGGTCAAGACTGGCAACAATCCCAGTTCCATTCCGAACAATGACGAGATTGCGACGTGGATCATTCCCATCCGGTTTGTGGAGGCGCGGCAACTGGTCTCGGATTTGTCGCTGTTCGTTTCACCGCAGGCGACGATTGTCGCCAACGAGGCCGGCAACTCGATTGTCGTCACCGACACGCAATCCAACATCCGGCATCTGGCTGAAATCATCCAGGCGGTGGACAACAGCGCCGAGGCGGAGACGGAGATCCGCGTGTTTCGTTTGAAATACGCCAGCCCGACGGACGTGGCCAGCGAGTTGAGCAGTGTGTTCCCCGGCGCCAATTCATCGGGCAACCAGGCACCCATCCAGTTCGGCGGCCGCGGCGGCGGTTTTGGCGGCGGCCGCGGCGGCGGTTTTGGTGGTGGATTTGGCGGCGGCGGCCGCGGTGGCGGGCTGGCAGCCCTTCTGGGCGGCGCCGGAACGGCGAACAGCAGCCAGCAACGCATTCAAAAGGCGACACAAGTCACGGCGGTGGCCGACAGCCGCATCCAGGCGGTCATCGTGACCGCGCCGAAGGATTTGATGGACGAAATCGCGGGCATGATGGCGGATTTGGACGTGCCTTCGGACCGCGACCAGGACGTTTCGGTCATCCCGCTGCAAAACGGCGATCCGCAGCAGGTCGTGCAGGTGTTGCAAAGCATGTTCTCGAACGGTAACACGTCGCGCAGCGGCACGGGCTCGTCATCGCAAAACAGCGCGCTCCAGCAACGCCAGGTAAACGGCACGACCCAGATGGGCACGACCACCACCACCAGCGGGATTGGCGGAACGGGTTATGGCAGCGGCGGTGGCGGCGGCGGCGGACGGACGGGTTTCTAAAGCATGAAAATTTTTTCAACGAAAAGGAAAACTATGAAAACAAATTGTTCCCCAAAATGTCTCGGCGGCGTTTTGATTCTGTTTCTGTGCGCCACGGTCGAACTCCATGCGCAGGTTCGTCCCGGCGGCGCTGGCGGTGGCTTCGGCGGGTTCGGCGGCTTCGGCGGCTTCGGCGGAGGCGCGTTCAACATCGCAAACCGCACCGCCACGACCAGCGGCAGCGGCCAATACAACAACAACGGCACCGTGGGCACCGCGAACATTTCCGTGGATCCGGTGACCCACAACATCATCGTCAGCGCCGACAAGGAAACCACAGAGCAAATCCGCCGGGTCATCGCCAGCCTCGACGCGCCCGAACCGCAGGTGCTCATCAAGGTCGTCTTCCTCGAGGTGGATGACAACAAAGCGTCCGACATCGGAGTCCAAGGCTCCTACTCCGGTGTAAGTCCTAATTACTCGCAAATCATTGGCTTCATGACCAATGGTTTTTTCCCAAGCGGGACTAATCTCTTTCCCAACATCGTTCCGGTCAACCAGACCTTGAGCGTGAACAACAACTTTGGTTTGCCACAGTCCCTGGCGGGAGCGACTGGCAATGGCGGTCTCTATCAATTCATGGGCAGCGATTTTAATGCGACGCTCCAGGCCATCGCCACCGCCGGCAAGGCGCAGGTGCTGTCGCGCCCGTCCATTCTCGCGCGCGACGGCCAGATGGCGGAAATTGTCGTCGGCCAAAGCGTCTATCTGCCCAGCAGCGTCAGTCTGACCTCGGTCGGCAACAGCGCCAACACTGTCCCGACCATCAATGGCACCTATCAAAATGTGGGCATCCAACTGGATGTCACGCCGTTCATCGGGGCGAACAATCTGGTGCAAATGATTCTCGAGCCGCAAATCACGTCCATTGACACCTCGACGCCCGGCCAGGTGATCCAGGGCGGCAGCCTGATTTCGTCCGCCGTGTACGCGCCCAACCTCAACAAACGTTCCGCCAACACCGTGGTCGTGACACCCGACGGCCAGCCCGTCGTCATCGGCGGCCTCATTGCCAATGACAAGTCTTCCAGCGACAGCAAGATACCGATCTTTGGCGACATTCCGATTCTCGGCCAGCTTTTCC
This sequence comes from uncultured Verrucomicrobiae bacterium, assembly GCA_963842445.1. Taxonomy (GTDB): domain Bacteria; phylum Verrucomicrobiota; class Verrucomicrobiia; order Limisphaerales; family UBA11358; genus UBA11358. The sequence continues at coordinate 146,726 of CAWJHF010000002.1, forward strand.
GGTTCAGCGCCAAGTCGAACGAGAAGACCGAGTTGTTGATGTTCATCACGCCGCATATTGTCCAGATGCCGTCGCAGCTCGCCGCGTTGACCGCGCGGGAAACCGGCCAGGCGCCGCTCATCACCAATTCGATTTCCGAGCAGGAACTGGATCGTTTTCTGGAACGCGTGCCGGTGAAGAAGAAATAGCGGGATGAGATTGAATTTTTCTCCGCCCGCTGTCTGACTGAAAGCGCCGATGCAACCTAAACGAAACAGCACCTTGATTTACGGCCTGCTGCTGGGGGTCTGGGTGCTCGTGGTCGCGTGGCAGGCCGAGGAGCACGTCCGCGTCCGCGAGTCCGCCATGGCCGCCTTGCGTAAACGCTCCGAAGCCATCGCCAACACGCTCGGCGCCGTCGTGCGCGGACTGCAATTCCGCGGCGCGGTCTTCCGCGACCGGCTGGAACCTGTCTTGGGCGAACTCGTCGCTGGCTACACGAACGGCGCGGCGGCGGGCGAGGTAATTTCCATTGCGCTGCTGAACGCCGCCGGTGAATCCGTCGCATCCGCTGGCAGGCCGATTGATCTGGAACAAAAGGACATTCTTCAAGTCGGCGAGCATTGGGGTTTGCGGAGCATGACCCGGGTTTATTCGGTTGAAGGTGCGTTCTTGAATCCCGAAGGCAACACCAATTCCCAGGCGCCGCTGATTTTGGAGCCGCGCACCAACTCGATGCGCGGCGGCCCCAGGAATTTTCCACGCCGTGAACCCCGTCCCGGCGAGATGGGAACGTCGAACGTTTTGAGCGCCGCCACAACCAACAGTTTGAACACGAATGCCGCCGCTGGTCAGGCTGGGCCTCCGCCGCCGGAGGGTGGTTTCATGCCTCCGCCGGGCGAACCTCCTGGTCCGCCGCGCGAGGGCGAGCTGCGGCCGCGCCGTCCATTCTGGGCGCGCGATCTCAACGACAAGCAATATCAGGATATGGTGGCCAGCCGGGAATTGCACGGCCTGGTGCTCACGCTTTCCACACAATCGTTGCAGGCTGTCATTCTCGATGATCTCTGGCTGCGGTTCATCATCATCTTTTTTGCTGGAATTTCCGCCGTCGGCGCCGGCCTGGTTTGGCGCAACCTCTCCAAGACGGCGCAACTGCAAATCCGCCTTGTCCGTGCCAGTGAAATGAATTCGCACCTCAGGGAGATGAACCTCGCCGCCGCCGGCCTCGCCCACGAGACCCGCAATCCGCTCAACATCATCCGCGGCATGGCCCAGATGATTTCCAAACAAACCGGCACGCCGCCGGAAACCCGCGAAAAAACCCGCGCCATTGTGGACGAAACCGACAAGGTCACCGCGCAGTTGAACGAGTTCATCAATTTCTCCCGTCCGCGCGAAGTCCGCCGCTCGAAAATCGCGCTCAACTCCGCCGTGAACGAAGTGGTGCGCACCCTGACCCACGACATCGAGGAAAAGAAGCTGCACGTCGCGACCGGCGGCGAACCGGTTGCCATCGAGGCTGACGACCAACTGTTGCGCCAGGTTTTGTTCAACCTTTTGATTAACGCCATCCAGGCGGTGGACGCGGGCGGACAAATTCAGATTTCGGCGCAGCACGTCAGCGCCGCCGAGGCATCGCTCGAAATCCGCGATGACGGCCCCGGCGTGCCGCCCGAGCGCCGCCAGGAAATTTTCAAGCCGTATTTCACCACCAATCAAAAAGGCACCGGCCTGGGTCTGGCCGTCGTCCAGCAAATCATTCTCGCGCATGGCTGGGAAATCGAGTGTCTTGCGAATGAGCCCAAGGGCGCCATTTTCCGCATCACCCACTTGAAACTGGCGGACAAATCTTGAAGCGTAGGACAGGCGTTGCGCCTGTCTCTATCTTTAAAATCTTAATCTTCGGAAAATTCAGAGACAGGTGACGCCTGTCCTACGGTTGTTTGAAAATCTCTTTTGGCGGCCGGCTGATTCGGCTAGTCTTGCCGCGTGGCTTCTGAACCGCGCAAAAATCACGCTGAACCGCCGCGCATCCTGATTGTGGACGACGACCCCGGTCAGCGCAGCCTGCTGAATTCGTTTCTCCGCAGCCAGGGTTTTGAAACCGCGCTGGCGGATTCCGGCGAACGCGCCCTGGAAATGCTGCGCTCCGGGAAATTCGCTATGATGATTTCCGATGTGCGGATGCCGGGTCTGAGCGGCCTGGAAACGTTGCGGCGCGCGCGCCAGGAGCATGTCACGCTTCCGGTTTTGCTCGTCACCGCCTTCACCGACATCCGCGATGCCGTGGCCGCAATGCGCGATGGCGCGGTCAATTATCTGGCCAAGCCGATTGACCTCGATGAACTGCTCAATTCGGTGCGGCAGGCCATCGGGATTTCGAAGGCCGTTCCGCTGCGGTACAACAAAGAGCAACGGTTGCCGGATTTTGTCGTTGCCCGCAGTCCGCTTATGCAGGCGGTGTTCCGCGATGCTTCCTTGATCGCGCCGTCCGAAACGCGTGTGTTGATCACCGGTGAGAGCGGCGTGGGCAAGGAGGTGGTGGCGGATGTCATCCACGCCTGGAGCGCACGCGCGGCGGGGCCGTTGGTCAAGGTCAACTGCGCCGCCATTCCCGAAACACTGCTCGAAGCCGAATTGTTCGGGCACGAGAAAGGCGCGTTCACCGGCGCGCACGCCCGGCGCATCGGCCGGTTTGAGGAGGCGAACGACGGCACGATTTTTCTGGACGAGGTGGCCGAGATGTCGCCGGCGCTTCAGGCCAAGCTGTTGCGCGTGACGCAGGACGGGCGGTTTCAACGCGTCGGCGCGAACCGTGAAATCCACACCAACGCGCGCATCCTCGCCGCGAGCAACCGCAACCTGGAGGATGAGGTCAAAAGCGGTCGTTTTCGCGAGGATTTGTTTTACCGGCTGAACGTGGTGGAGTTGAACATTCCGCCGTTGCGCGAACGGCGCGAAGACATTTTGCCGCTGGCGGGCCGGTTTATCGAGGAAATTGCCAAAGGCCGCGCGCGGTTTTCGGACACGGTGGCTGCGTGTCTGGAGCGTTATCCGTGGCCGGGCAACGTGCGCGAGTTGCGCAATGCGATGGAGCGGGCGGTGTTGCTTTCCAGCAGCGAGTTGATTCTGCCGGAACATCTGCCCACCCGCGTCCGCGCCGCCGCGGAGAATCCTCCCCCACCTGAATCCGCCGATGTGGAACGGCTGGCGGAAGTCGAACGCCAGGCCATCATGCAGGCGCTGCGTCAGCACGATTTCAACCGCACCGAAACGGCCAGGGCGCTGGGCATCAGCCGCCGCGCGTTGCTTTATAAACTGCAACGATTTCGAGAGCTGGGATACAAGGTGGAATGAAAAGCCTCGGTATTACGCCTCGTGGAATTCGGGCATATTATTAACCCAAAGTCAGCCGGAACGGATTTGGGCTGGAGTTTTCTGCTTTCACGTTGCAAATCCAGGCTCGGCCCCTGAACGGGTTAACTTCGTTCTCAGGGAGTTGCATCGGAGACCCCACACGGCCAACAAGATTGGCCGGTTTGGTGGTCTGGGTGGGATTTTGCGGCGGGTGCCCGGGAAAAAACAAGCCGCACCGGGAGTCATTTACCGATGCGGCTGTTTTACGACATGGAACCGTGATTGGTGGCTCCGTTCTCAGAGTCGCACGTTTCAGGCGGGCGGCCAAATAAAAGATATTAAAAACATATTCACAGGGTGCATCCTGAATTTTCTCTGGACGGTCGCCGTTTGGTGGGTGGGAACGACGGAGATTACACCGAGGCCAAGGAATGGGTTTCGCTCTTCGCCCACGACATCGCCTTCAGCCGCGCCATGAAACGACAACAGCAACGATTTCGGGAACTGGGATACAAGGTGGAATGAAAAGCCTCAGCGTTGCGCCTCGTGAAATTCGAGCATCGGCGCGAAGATCGAATCCGGCAAGGTCAACACCGCTGAACTTGAAGCCGACATGTTCAAGAAAGGCGAGGTGACGCCCAACGTTAGTCGCCGCCAGGAAAGGGGGCTGATTTTATTGCGGTGTCCGTATTTCCATCAATCGCGTTCATAACGGGCCTTCCGGGTAAGGTGTTGGTGGATTCCATGTTGCGTGGCCAGTTTACGGCGTGGAGGAACGGTAGAAACGGACGGGGGAATTGGAGGCGTTCATGTCAGTGAACTGCCATGCGCCACTGGCCCCGGCAACATTGGTGTAGAGGGGCTGCCAGACCACCGGCAGTGCCAGATTCGTCGTCGCGAGGACACGGCTGCTGGTTTTCGGAGTGGTCAAGAGATCGAGTGTCACACTACCATCCATATTGCAAATGACTTTTGTAATAATCGGTGACGAAGCTACCGTCAACGTGACGATGCTGCTGGTGACGCTGCCGTAGGGACTGGTGATGACGACGGAGTAATTGCCGGCACTGTTCGAGGTGACGTTGCCCAGCGTAAGGATGGGATCACTGGCAAACAACACTACCTCCCGGACGCAGTTGTTGCCCAAGTCCGCAATGAACAGGTTGCCGGAGGCGTCCACGGCTACACCGGTGGGGTAGCTCAGGCTGGCATTGGTGGCCGCGCCGCCATCGCCGGAATAGCCGTTCGTTCCATTGCCGGCCACCGTCGCAATAATGCCGTCGGTACTTACTTTGCGGATGACGTTGTTGTAGTCCGCAATGAACAGGTCGCCGGAGGCGTCCACGGCTACACCGAACGGCTGATTCAGGCTGGCATTGGTGGCCGCGCCGCCGTCGCCGGTATAACCATAACTGCCATTGCCCGCCACCGTCGTTATAATGCCGTTGGTGTCCACTTTGCGAATGATGTTGTTGCCCCAGTCCGCGATGAACAGGTTGCCGGAGGCGTCCAAAGCTGCACCGAACGGCTGATTCAGGCTGGCATTGGTGGCCGCGCCACCATCGCCGGAATAACCCCCACTGCCATTGCCCGCCACCGTCGTTATAGTGCCGTTGGGGTTCACTTCGCGGATGACGCTGTTTACTGTGTCCGCGATGAACAGCTTGCCGGAGGCGTCCACGGCTGCACCGAACGGCTGATTCAGGCTGGCATTGGTGGCCGCGCCACCGTCGCCGGAATAACCCCCACTGCCATTGCCCGCCACTGTCGTAATAATGCCGTTGGGATTCACTTTGCGGATCACGTTGTTGCCCATGTCCGCGATAAACAGGTTGCCGGAGGCGTCCACGGCTGCACCGAACGGCTGATTCAGGCTGGCATTGGTGGCCACGCCACCGTCGCCAGAATAACCCCCACTGCTATTGCCCGCCATAGTCGTAATAATGCCGTTGGTATCCACTTTGCGGATGCGGTTGTTGCCCCAGTCCACAATGAACAGGTTGTCGGAGGCGTCCACAGCCCCGCCGGAAGGCCCATTCAAGCTGGCATTGGTGGCCATGCCGCCGTCACCGGAATAACTCCCAATGCCATTGCCCGCCACCGTCATAATAATGCCGTTGGGCAAATTGGTGCCGTTCAACTGCCATTGGTAAGTGAAAGGACCGGTGCCGGAAACCGCCACGCTGAATGTTGCCGTGCCTCCCGCCAGAACCGTCTGGTTGGTCGGTGGCACAAGAATGGCTGGCGCCATGCTGGCAGGCACGACGTCAAACGGATTACTCAGACCGGTGTGGCCATTACCATCGTCCGCCACCAACACCACATTGGTTGCCCGGTTCAGCACGGCAACGTTCCCGCTCCAGATTCCGTTGGTGAAATTACCGGAAACAATGGGAACAACACGGTTTGAAGTGCTGTAGAGCGATACTGCGCCCGTGAAATTAGTGCCGGGATTATTCATTGCGTCCCAAGCGCTGATCGTGACACCAAACGGCACATTGGTATACTGCGGCGAGGCAATCACGCTCCATGTGAAGTAATAAACCTGGCCTGGAAGCCCGTCGTCATTGATGATTGTGCCCACGCCTTGCGCGCGACCGAGCACCCCGTTCACCGGGTTGGACAAATTGGCAAAAAAAGTTTCGTTTGGTTCAACCAATATGTCACCGATGACCGCGACCGCGATGGTTTCGTTGGTAATTCCGGGCGCAAACGTCACGGTGCCGTTCGTCGCAATGTAATCACTGCCGGCGACTGCGGTGCCGTTACTCGTTGCATAATTGACCGTGATGGTCTGCTCGCTGGGCGCGGTGAGCGTCACGGCAAAAATCATGTTCGTCGTTCCGACATTTCCCTCGATGACCGAAGCATCGGCGATTGAGATTGCCGGATTGGTAACCGTCGTCACCGCAGTTGCAATGTTGTTTCCCAAATAGTTGTCCGCTTCCGCGCGCGAAACAGTCGCCGTGTTGGTGATGGTGATTTCCTCGATTGTTGGCACGACCACGATGGTAATGATTGCATTTGTCGCCCCGGGCACCACGCCGAGATTGCACGCGATGACTCCGCTATTTTGGGTGCATGTTCCCTGCGAAGAAGTCGCCGAAACGAAAGTCACACTTGCGGGCAGGACGTTCGTCACCATCACGCCCGTCGCATCCAACGGGCCGGTGTTGGTGACAGTAAGCGTGTAAGTCAAATTCGCTCCAACGGAAACCGGATCGGGCGAATCCACAATGCTCACCGAGATGTCATTTGTCAGCACGACGTTGAATGGATTGCTGGAACCGGCGTGCTGATTGCCATCGTTGGCCTGAAGAATAACGTTGGTCACGGGTTGCTGCACGGTGAGGTTGCCAGTCCAAAAGCCATTAACAAAATTGCCAGAGTTGGTCGGCGAAATGGCAACGGGGCCGCCGACGCCGGCAACTGTGTAACGCAAATCAACCAACGGCCATCCTCCAGTGGTTGTGCCCGCTGGAAAACCATCGCCCGACGCATAGACCGATTGATTGATTATGCCATCGGGAAAGCCGGTAAATGGACTTGTCTTCCAATAGTAACTGCCGCCACCACTGTAAGCGGCCACGCGATACCGCGTACCAGCCGAGAGTTGCAGTGGAGTCGAGAGTGGCGTTTCCAGCCAAGAGCCGGGAGTGCTGACGACAATTTGAGTCGCCAGAAGCACACCGGCATCAGTCCATACGGAGACTTTGGAACCCCAATAATACCGCACGTGAGTTACCACCAAATCGTTGGTTGGAGTAAAGGAATATCCGAGTGTGTATGAACCGGAAGACGATAAATCCTGGCTGATGTTACCCAGGATTCGATTTGTAATCTGACCGCCACCGGAAATGTCGGTTAAATTCACGCTGCCGTTGAAATTGATCACCGTGCGGTTCAAAACGTCCTGGGCCGTGACTGTCACGGCGAACGGCTGACTCACATATTGTGGCGACGGGATGGTGTTCCAGACAAAATGATCTGCGCCCGCCGTCGTGAATTGCCACACCGCGCCCGTCGTTGATCCGCCTTGGTGAGCGACAATTTGCCAATAATAAGTTGTCAGTGGCGATAGCAACGGCAATGTCCACGAGGAATTCGTCGTGCTGCCTTGAAATTCCGCCGGCCCGGGCGTGGGATTCGTTCCAAAATAAACATCGTTGGTTAAAATGCCCGGCGAATTGGTGGCGGACAAAGCGCTCACCTGCACACTGACGCTGTCCACGTGAACGTCCAGATAGTAATCGCCGGGATTCACCCAGAACATCACGCGCACTGTTTGTCCGGCAAAGGATGTCAGGTCGCAGTTTGTTTGAACCCAGTCGCCCAGCAGAGGGTCGCCCGGATTGGTCGTGAACGGCGTGGCCAGAACGTTGTTGTTCGTATCGCAAATCCGAACTTGAAACTGCTGGCTCGAACTGAATGAACTGTAAAAATTCCGCACTCGATGCGCCCAGCTCAAAGTGGCGGATGTCGCGTTGGTGGGAATGGAAATCGTTTGATACATGTAGAATATTCCCGCTGCGCTTTCATCTCCCAGCGCGCTAAAGTTTCCGGCAAATGGCGGCAGCGGTTCGTCCTGGCTGGGCGGATCAACCGTTCCGTCGTTGATGACAAACTGTCCGTAAATGCTCGGCACCACCGTCCAATTTATCAGCGACCCGGCTTCAAATCCTCCGTTCAAAATCAATTCACTGGTGTTGGTGTTATTATTATTCCACATTAGATTTGTGCTCGCAGAAACGTTCGTTGCAAAATTGCCCGGCTGTGGATTGAAGGGAAACGGCGGCGATTCGTCGTCCAGCACCCACATTGAAGCCGAGCCATTCGTGAAGCCCGCCGCGCTGGCCGTCACAGTGACCATTTGATGACCATCGGCGATTGAATTGTTCACCAGCGTGATGTTGAAAGTGTTTGAAACCCGACCGGCAGGAATCGTCACGCTGGACGGAACTGTCAGCTTGGCGGGATTGCCCGATGCCAGCGAAACCACCAGGCTTGATGACAAAGTGCCGGAAATGCTGACGGAACCCGCATTGGTCAACACGCCCACATTTTCCCACGCACTCGCCGGCAGCATGACGGTCAAATTCACATTGTCCTGCACAGTGACCGCAGCCGTTCCATCCGTCCAATTCTGTACGTGCGCGGTGATGTTGACAGTTTGGCCGCCGTTAATTTGGCCGTCCGTCAAAACCGTCGCTGTGAAAACCGCCGAAGTTTGGCCGGAAGGAATAATAACCGACGCAGGCACTTGAATTAAATTCGTGCTGCTCGAAGACAAGGCGACGGTGACGTCGGTCGCAACGGCCGCGCTGACTTGCACCGTGCCTTGCAACATTCCCTGACCTTTGGTCACGGTAGCTGGCAGCGAGACTTGCAGCGCCGCAGTTTCCTTGTCGAAGATGGTCATGCTGGCGCTGCCAGTACCAGAGCCGGGGACGGAAGCGGTGATCGTTGCAGTTTGCGTTCCATCCAAAACGCCGTCATCGAGAATGGTCAAATCGAACATCACGTTGCTTTGTCCGGTGAACACTGTGACGTTGGCTGGAACTGTCACTTGCGCGGGATCGCTCGAAGTCAATCCAATGACCACATCCGACGTTTGCACAGCCGCCAACTGAATTTGTCCCGCGCCGGTGAGAAGTCCGTCGCCTTCCGTCGCGCTTGGCGGAAGCGAGACGATGACCGTCGCTTGGGCACGCGTTGTGAACAGAAGCAACAACACTGCGCAAGCCACGGTAACATGTCCTCTGACACCAGATTGCCGGCCAATTTTTGCAAATGCTTTGTTGTTCAAATAATTCCTTCCTGAATTTACTACACTTTTACTGCACACGTTCATAAGCCCTTAATTGTGAATGGAGCGGGTGAAGGGAATCGAACCATCATCTCGTTTCCTCAAGGCGACAGATAGCATAATAATGCAATAATTACATGGCTAAACGCTCTTGACATAGGTGGACGTTAGCAGTAAAATTAGCAGCACTATGGCAAGCATACATCGTCGCCCTGATTCTCAATACTGGCACGCGGCTTATTTTGGACCGGATGGCCGGCGGATTCTCCGCAGCACCAAACAGCAAGACCGCCAATCGGCTTTGGCCGTGGCGATGGAATACGAGCGGGCGTCCAAACTCGCCCGGCGCGGGGAACTGGTGGAAGCCCAGGCCCGCGAAGTCCTGAAGGACATTATGAAGCGGGCGGACATGGGCGAAACCCTGCAAACCGTGTCCATCAAATCGCATTTCGATAGTTGGCTAGAAAGCAAGTGTGCGCGCAAGTCCAAAGGCACAGGGGAACGCTACGGCGTGGCCGTGGAAGATTTCCTAAAAACGCTGGGCAAGCGTGCCAACAAAAACCTTACCAGCCTCACAGCGGCGGACGTGCAACGCTTTTTAGACCATCGCACGGCCAAGGGGCTTGCGCCCAAAACCGTGAATGTGGATGTGAAGATCATTCGCGGGGCACTGAACGCGGCCCGGCGGCAAGGTTTGATTCCAACCAATCCCGCCGAAGCCGTGGAATTGCCCGAAGCCGTCAGCATGGAACGCGGGACATTCACCCCGGCGGAAGTGAAGATGCTCGTGGACACGGCGGAAGGCGAATGGAAGCTGTTAATCATGCTCGCCTATTTCACGGGTGCGCGGCTTTCCGATTGCTGCCGGATGCAATGGGAAGGCGTGGACTTGACCGAAGAAACCCTGACTTACACGCAAGCCAAGACCGGCGCGAAAGTGACCACCCCGCTTCACCCTGACTTGCTGGCGCGGTTGAACAAGCTGGCGGGGACAGACAAACCGGAAATCTTCATCCTGCCGCACATGGCGAATTTGCGGCCCGGTGGACGGCACGGACTTTCCGAAACTTTCAAACGCATCATGCGGAAGGCGGGCGTGGATTCGCAGACGGTGAAGGGCGCGGGCAATCAGATGTTTTCCCGCCGCTCATTCCACGCTTTGCGCCACAGCTTCACTTCCGCGCTTGCCAATCAAAACGTGTCCGCTGAATTGCGGATGAAACTCACCGGCCACAAGACCGCTGGCGAGCATCAAAAATACACGCATCACGAATTGGACAACCTCCGCGCCGCCGTCAAAAAAATCCCGTCACTCGGATGAATTCAATCGGCCGCTCGCCGGACATCTTCAAACGCAGTTGACATCTATAACGTCAAGCGTTATAGTCTCCTCACATGATACGCAGCTTTGCCTGCCACGAAACTGAAAAGCTGTTCAATGACGAATCTTCCCGGCGGTTGCCGGCCCAGATTCAGCGCGTGGCGCGGCGAAAATTGCTGCTGCTGAATCAGGCGCGTAGCCTGAGTGATTTGCGCGTGCCGTATGGCAACCACTTGGAAGCCTTGAAAGACGACCGCAAAGGCCAGCACAGCATCCGCGTGAATGACCAGTGGCGGATTTGCTTCCGCTGGCAGGGTCAGGATGCGTTTGACGTGGAAATTGTGGACTATCATTGACGACTATGAAGACGAACAAACTGGCACCGATTCATCCGGGCGAAATTCTCCGCGAAGAATTTATGAAGCCGCGCAACCTGTCGCAAAACGCGCTGGCGCGGGCGTTGAATGTGCCGCCGCGCCGCATCAATGAAATCGTCCTGGAAAAGCGCGGTATCACGGCGGACACCGCCTTGCGGCTGGCGCGGTATTTCGGCACCAGCGCAGAAATGTGGACGGGCTTGCAGGCCGACTACGATTTGCGGCTGGCACGTTACGAAAAGCAAAAGCAGATCGAGCGCGACGTTGAACCGCTAGCCGCACTTGAACCGGCGATGGCGTGAACGGCAAGGCGAGTGAAAACCAATCTCACACAACAGCGGATCAAAGCGCGAAAATCATCCGCCATGAAATTCTTCCACCGGACACGCGCTAAAAATGCCGTCAGCATTTTGAAACGGGGATTTCGTGACGCTACCGGAAACTATCTTATGGATTTGCCCGTAACTGGCGTTTGGGTTTCCGACAAAATCCTAGACGAAAGCGATGCGTCGTTTGCTGATGTCGTTTTTCAAATCGAAGTGAAAATTTCCAAAGGGGATTTGGACTTTTACGAAGTCAAAGAAGAAGGAAAGCCTTACAGGGAATGGTGTATCCCGGCGCGGCTGCTTAACAAAGGGAGAACCGTGCAACTCCCAAAGGAACTACCTGCCGCAGCCAATACTTGAAACATGATGGAGACAAAACCATGAACCCTCCAATTCCACAAATTCTCTGTCCCAATAAATCTTTGCCTGAATGGCGTCAATTAGTTGACGCCCTTGGCGATGAGCAGTTGGCATATCTGAGTTTTTTCCGCAACAATAACCAGATACCCGACGTGGCAACGGCGCGGGCGAAACTTGGCATCAAACAAACCGCTCCTGCGCCTTCACCTGAACTGCCTCCTTCCCAATCCCAAAAACCGAAAGCACCAGTTCCAAAAGCCGCAATTCAGTTTCGCCGGGCGGTCGCGCCTAAAATCAATGCGGAAAAATTTACAACACATCTTGGGCGAACACGGCATAGCGGCAAAGTGCTGACCGAGGGGTGATGAACAAACAGGTTGAATATGTCATTCAACAAAGGCGCGCACGTCTCGCACAGCCAAAATTTGCCCGACAAGAACGAGAGCGCCAAGAAGAATGGCAAACGCAACCCGACTCGCCAGCCTACATCGCGCGCCAAGCCCTTGATGATTTGTTTCTCCAAGCTCTAGGATTGCCCCGGCTTCTGAAAAGAGGCTGGGGACTGGATTATGCGAAACCGATAGCGGGGGGAGACCCTATTGCAATCCAAGAGTATGCGAAGCTCGTTTGCGAACATGTTGAGAAACTGAATTCTTTGGTTGAGTCACACAAAAAACATCTCCTGCTGGTTTCACGAAAGCGATTCACTTGGCCAATTCTGAAATCCAAAAATCCGAGACTTTCTCAAGACGAGAAAAAGATTCTCAGGGAACTTGAAGTCACAGATGAAACAGGCCGCTATTGTGATCAAAATAGCAAATGGAAACCAAGTGGGCCAACCGCGTATCTGGTGGATGAACTGCTGTCTTGGGTGGATGCTTGCAAAAAGTCTGGCAACGACTTGTATGTGATTGGGGGGAGATTCATGCGACTGTCTGCGGTTGAATGCCTTTATACTTATGATGGCCGGTCTCGAATTGGCCGGAGGCATCATTACCATGCTTCTCATCCAGTGATTGCAGCATTACGCCCACATTTGAAGCCTCGTGAAAGGATTGCCGCGAAATTGCCGTGGCCAAGCTGATTGCTGCGGTGATGCTGTTTGCGGCACTTGGCCGTCACGCATACGATTATTTCACACTTCTGCGCTGGGTAGCCAGCGGCGTGTGCGCCTACACCGCGTTTCAAGCCATGCAGAGTAAAAAAATCGGCTGGCTGTTCGTGTTCGTCATCGCTGCCCTTGTGCTTAATCCCATTGCCCCGCTCCGCATCAAGCGCGAGACTTGGACAATCGTTGACGCTGCCGCCGCCATGCTGCTGTTGCTGTCAATCGCCGTCATGGACATTCGCAAGCCGCGTCCATGAATTGCCGATACGCAAATTTAACTGCGATTCCTGCAACCATCAATTCCGGCGAATTTCGGCCACTCCCCCCGATGTCCCCGCTTTACCCCGCCGGGTGCGGCTTCGTAGTTGGCATGGCGACGGATTCTTCTTGTCGTGAAAATTTCTCCGGGCGCAGAATCACAGAGGCAAAACTCCCGGAGCCGGGCGGCGAGTCAACGGTGGAGACGCGGGCAACAGGGCGTTCTACCTTGACGCGCAGACCGGCGACACACAATGCCACGGCTGATTCTCGCGCACGGCCACACCGCGACTGCGGATTGTCTGCGGACAGTTTGTGTCCTTCGCCGTGGCCTGTTCCCGGAGTGGACTGAACCCGAACACGAATTGAGCGCGGGCACGAACTGGACACGGATGATTCGCGGACGCGGTTGCGGTCGTAGATTGTGTGCCGGACTGAACGCGGGCGCGGCCTGTGCGCGGACTGACGGTGACTGCGGACATCGGCGCGGCCATTTGCCCGGACTGACTGCACTTTCACAGCGTCCATTGCGCGGACTCAAAAACATCGTTTCGACGAGGGGTAGGGCTTGCCCCGTCCAAAACCGATAGGTTCCAGCCATGCGAATGCAAGTCCGCTGCGGAGTGAGTGACCGCGCATTTGTCGGCTTCGCGGATGCGATTGGACAGAAGACGTGGACACTTCCAGTTTCAGTGTGAATGTATCGCCCGCCTATGAGAACCCGCGCATGTGATACACCAGTAACCGCCCGTGTTCGCGTAAAGTTGCTGCCAAATGAGTCGGAGAAAAGATGTATGAACAGTGAGCAGAAAGATTTTTTGAGTGGCAACCGATGCGCACAGTCCCGCGCCGCAGAGCTGGCAGCCGAGCGTGATGGCCATTTGCCTGTTTGGGTGAGAGCGCCGAAATGCGGACACGAATTTTATTCGGGCTGCTCACGGGCAAAACTTTACGAATGGACGGCCAAAGGTTTTATCCGTTCCGTTTCCATTCGTGAGCCTGGACAGATCAAAGGCGTCCGGTTATTCCATCTCGCAAGCATCCTGGCATTTATTGAACGATGCGAGGCTGGCGGCTTCAAGCCGGGCGGACACGTGCCCGCGTTGAAATTTCGATTCATCGTAGAAAATTCACCCCCAGCCGCGCCCACACGCCTGCCAGCCGCGCCCGAATCGGGGGATTGACACCTTCACTGCGCACCCGCGCCGGAAAGCCCTAAAATCGAGTCCTGACATCGGCAAACATAGCTGGACTTGTTAGCAGTCAGTGTTAGCAGTAGCGCATTCTTGAAAACCTAAAAACTCACAAAAAAATTGATTTTATTGAGTAAAATCAATGTTGGAGCGGGTGAAGGGAATCGAACCCTAGCCCTGCGCTTCCCCAACCACTGCTGTAAGTGGTTGAAAGCGTCATATATCAGCATTTTAACTGAAAAGGCGTCCAAACGCAACTGCGAACGCTGACCGCAAAAAGCGAAGGGAGTCTGTCACACTTTGTCGCACTCGACGTGGGTTTACGCCGACTACCACACAAGTTTAAGGTAAAGGTGGAGATCGTTTATGATGTTCACCGACTATGAACTGGGGATCGACGAAGGACCTGTTGAGGCCAATGACTTTGACTGGGAAAACAATTTTAAGGACGTTTATTGGCCGGACGTTGGCGCTGGACCCGACGAACCGCCGATAGCTTTTAAACTGCGACTCGGCTTCGCGTGCGCTGGCTACCGGGTCATGAAGGTCGAAGAAGTAGAAACGCACCCGGTCGTCATCGTCCGCGCTGTCCGCAAAGATGCCAACCGAATAACTGATCATCGGCTGTTCTTCCGACATATCCGGGATATTCTGCGTCAGGCGGGATTTGGTGTGAAAAGAGACGAGTTGATAGTTGACCAGAGTGGCGTCCGGGTTCTAGCGTCGTTTCTGTGGCGGAATTCGCCAGCCCAACGCAGTGAAACGATGCCCGTGTTGGAGGGAGAATTTGACCCGATTCCTTGACGAAACAAAATGAAACCAACGGGAGCAATCCGGGCAGAGAGGAAATAACCATTACACCATGAAAATCACCGCCCAGGATTTTCACGCATTGTACCGCCCATCCGAATGCAGTCTGCGAGTTTTCCTGCGTGCAAGGGGTGAGCCGGAAGCCGAGCCAAGCGAGTTCGAGCAGGTGCTGTTTCGCTTGGGACAGCGTCACGAGGCAAATCATCTGGCGACATTCCCGCAGGTGGCTGATCTTCGATCTGTCACTTTCGACAATCGTGCCCAGGAAACGCTGGCGCTAATGGCGAAAGGAGTGGCTGTTCTGTACCAGGCCGTCCTGAAGCATTCGGCCACGATTGACGGTGGCTCGTGCGAATTTGTCGGCGAACCAGACTTTCTGATCCGTGAAGACGACAGTTATGTCATCCGGGACGTAAAGATGGCCAGGCGGGTTGACAAAGAAAACCACCCAGAAATCCTGCTCCAGTTGCAATTGTACGGTTGGCTTTTCAAACAGGTCTTTGGCAAACCGCCCATCCGGCTTGAAGCTCTCAATGGCCAGGGTGAAATCGTTGTCGTTCCTGATGATGGTGGAGTGTCGGTACTCGCTCAAATACGGGAGCTTCTGCGTTTGAAGCAGCTTGCCCAAGTGCCCTACACCGCAGTCGGGTGGACCAAGTGCAACGGCTGTGGTTTCCACGGCTACTGCTGGCCCAGGGCGGAAGCCGCGAAAGATGTGGCGTTGGTGTATGACGTGGACCAGGGCTTGGCCGTGCAGCTCCACAAACAGCGAGTCGAAAACATCAGTCAACTGCTCGAACGATTCGATGTGCAACGCCTGAGCGAATTGAAACGCCCATGGGGTAAGGGTATGCAGAAGGTTGGCAAGAAAGCGGGGATGGTCCTGCGCAGGGCGCAGGTGCTGCAAACAGGACGGGAGACGCTGCTTCAGCCGCCGATCATTCCACACTCGGATCACTACGTCATGTTCGACCTGGAAGGAATGCCGCCGCACCTAGACGAACTCGACAAAATTTATCTATGGGGGATGCAGGTGTTTGGCAAGACGCAGGGCGAGTTCACGCCTGCGGTGGCGGGGTTCGGGGACGAAGGCGACCGGGAAGGCTGGCATCAATTTCTGACCAAGGCCAACGCCATCTTTCAGGAGTTTGGGGATGTTCCGTTCGTCCACTGGCACCATTACGAGCGGACACACATCGTGGCCTACATCAAACGCTACGGGGATTCACAGGACATCGCAGACCGCGTGCTCAGGAATTTGCTCGATCTTCTGCCGATTGCCCGTGAGAGCGTTCTGCTGCCCTTGTCCAGTTACAGCCTGAAAGTCATCGAAAAATATGTCGGCTACAGGCGCTCGCAGACTGAATTCGGCGGTAGTTGGTCAATGGCGCGTTATGTCGAAGCCACCGAGACCGAAGATGAAACCCTGCGCAGCCAGGTAATGGATGAAATACTCCTTTATAACAAAGAGGACCTGGCGGCGACGTGGCAGGTGTTTCAGTGGTTGAAGGGCAAGCGGAATGTAGTTTAAGCGTTCACATGCAAGTTGAGAGCGTTTACATAATCTTCGTCAACCGCCGGGTCCGATATTCCGAACACAATGCGTGGCCCGCCTGCACAGTATTGACTTGCGCTGCGGCAGAGACTTAACTCCGGCGCTCGAATACGCTGTAACAGCGTATGCGATTTCCAAAGCCACAGACAACACCCACACAAGCGACGAGTTTTGCGTTGTGCGGGCATCTCGGCACAGAATAGTGAAGTATGCCAACCTTGCCACCAACCGGCACAGAGCGCAGGGCGTTCTCCACCAGTTTTCCTGGCGACGGATAAGCGGCTGCCCCAACCGCATACTGGGCGGCATCCTCTGGCGAATATGGCGGATCAACCAATGCGCCCGCCCACTCACCTGGTATGGGGTCCAGCGCATTCTGCAAATAATCCGGCTCAGTGGCCGGGTCGAGATCGAGCGTTTTATCGTTTGGCCCAAACCCACCTGCGTATGGATAATACTTGGCCATTCCGCCGCAGACGTGCAGGACGGGTTGATTGAGACCACAGCCGATGAACACACGTGCGCGTTCGGGGAATCCGCCGAGATATGCCCCGTAGTATTTGCGCCCGCCTTTGAGTTTGGCGCGGGTTAAAAACCACATGTCCGCTATGGGTCGGTAGCCGCTTGCGTTTTTGACACGGCTCGGCTTTGCGGAATTCTGCTCGGTGTTGGTTTCGGCAGCACTTTCGCCCACCCCGGCGGAGCATGAATTTATTTTCATGCTCACGAAGAACGGAATCCAAACATCGTCCTGTATAAACTCGTCGCTGGACAGCAACAGCACGAATGATTTGCCCGTGGTCAGCCGCTACATGACGTTTTCCGAAAAACACAAGGTTTGGGTATTGACACAGAAGTAATTTCTGTAAACGCCGATTCACTCCTTCTGCTTTAGCACGTTGTCCTCGTGCAGGTTCGGTGAAACTGAGTGCAAACGGTTGTGAGCGCCGGTGCCGTCCTGGAATCGAATGTCAGGGTCTCAATTGCCTTCCTCTCGGATTTCGTTCTGTTGAGCATGAACGATCTAATTACCACGAGGGTTGATCAAGCCAGGCAATTACTGGCCGAAGCAAGAAACGCCACCGATGCCAAGCGGGTTATGGATAAGGCGCACGCTGTCGAAATCTACGCCCGACGCCAAAAGTTGAGTGATGAAGCGATTGCCTACGCCCATGAAATCAAAATTGATGCTCAGCGTTTGTTGGGTGAATTTTTGGAAAAACAGGCAAAAAATCCTGGCGTCAAAACAAAAGGCGGCGGGCTTGGTGCAGGCGGTGCCATGCAGGAACCGCCTGCTATTGCCACCCTCGCCAGCGTAGGTATATCCAAAAAAGTCAGTTCCGCATCTCAGGCCCTCGCCCGCATTGCCGACGAAGACCCGGAAAAATTTGAGGCCATTAAACAGGGTAAAATAACTATCAGCCGGGCTACACGTGAGATCAAACGCGAAAAGACCAAGCAACGACTTGATACCATCGCCAAAATCCAGCCCCAAAAACCAGAAGGCAAATTCGATGTGATGGTGATTGACCCGCCGTGGCCAGTGGAAAAAATCGAGCGGGACGTGCGCCCCAATCAAACGAGGGATTTGAATTACCCGACCGTGACCGTCGAAGAAATTCTCGACCTGAAGCTGGTTTCAGAGTTTGCCGCCAAAAACAGCCATGTGTTTTTGTGGACCACCCAGAAATTTTTGCCGGTGGCCTTCCAGGTATTGGAAAAATGGGGGCTGACTTATTCCTTTGCCATGACATGGCACAAACCGGGCGGTTATCAGCCGGTGAATCTGCCGCAATTTAACTCTGAATTTTGCCTGTACGCCCGGAAGGGCAAACCTGTGTTTGTGGATACGAAGAATTTTTTCACCTGTTTCACTGCCTCACGAACCGGGCACAGTGAAAAACCTGATGAATTTTATGAACTGCTGCGCCGGGTTACGGCGGGTTGGCGGCTCGACTGTTTTAATCGGCGGAAAATTGAAGGATTCGTTGGATGGGGCAAGGAAGCAAAATGAGCGCCGAAAGCCACGGCGCGGCGTCATACGTGTTTGCTGCGTGCGCAGTGACCAAGCCATCACGGCTTGTGCAGTGATCACATTTCAATCCGAGGCCCTTGTCCGAATTGTTTACTTTTCTGGGTCAATTGGAACCACCGCAATTTAGTTCTTCCAGTTTGTAGATAGAGCGGCATCACGCCGCTGGCCTTTACAAGCCATGATACTGGAACATGAATTTCGATTGCGCCGGAACCGCGCTCTGATTAGAGGGGGCCGTCCAGTTGCCTTTGTAAACGTGGTCCGGCGCAGTCGTTGTTTCCGACGTGCTTCACGACGGCCACACTGGAGCTTCGCCTCCCGCGTGTTGATCCAATTTCCACCCGCCACCTATGCAGTAAAGGTAGAGAACACTCCAGCCGCCCTTTCCAACCCGCTATTCCAGCAGCAACCGTTACCGACTTTCGTTCACCCAAGGTCCTTCATTTGTTCCGCCACCTGCACGATCTCGTGCGCTCCGGCGTTCCTGACTGACCTTCAGTGGTCTGGGCCTGTCAACCGGTGGCAACGAGCAGAAACCCTATGAAACCTGCTCCGAATGCAAACCCAAGCCCTGGTCAGATGAGACGCTGGCTAATCAAGAAAACCGCTCTTTTTAAGGCGTTGGAAAACCAGGAAGCGGAACGCCGCCGTGAGCGTATCCAGAAACTCGTGGACCAGATGGCGGCAGACAGCTCGCCGCAGGCCCGCGTGGCGGCGGCGAAGGCGCGGGCAAGGGCTGTCCATGCCAAAATCGACACCATCAGCGCCCAGGCTGATTTAGATGCAGTCCAGAACCCGGCTTGCGTATCGGTTCCCGACCTGGATACCGTGCGGATTGACGATTTGGAAACTTTGTTCAAATTCCGCGACCGGCTTCCTGGTTGGCTGCGGGAACGGATTAAAACAATCCACGCCAAGGTCCACTGGATTACCAACAAAAGCCGAAAAGGTCCCTTCAACGTGGCCGTCCACAAGAATAAAATCCCGGTTGATAAGGCGCTGACTATCCTGGCCCACCTTCACGACATTCATGACGGGTCTCTCAGGGATTGGGATGTGTGGGTTGATGGCGTGATCGAGTGCGGCCTTTTCTTCCAGATCAAAAAAGCCAGAATCACGAAGGGCAAACGGAAGGGACAGCAGCACCAATTCCAGTACACCCGGCGCTGCCAGGATGGCGAACATTGTAATTTGTGCAATTACATCAACATATCGGACGGTCTCAAAATTCTTCTGGAATCCTATGACGAAGACGCCTTTGCTCGTGGTGGGAACTGGTTCGCCATAACTGTTGCGCCACGATCTGATCCGGCCAAAGCCAAGGCCATTGGCCGGATACTTGCGCCAGCCGACTGGGAGTTTGAAAACCCTGACTCAATCGTGTTCCGGGAATCGCATCAAGGCCGAATCTTCAAATACGGTGATGTCTTTGACAACAATGAAGACCAGGACTGGCACGTGGAAACAGCCATCCGGCGCTTTCTTGGCGCGGTCCAGTGTGTGTTTGGCAAGCTGGTCAAAAACGGCTGGCTGGACGGTATCCGGGCTAAAATTGAAAACAGCATTGAATTCCTACCCTTTGCCTCGCACCAGCACTGGCATGGTGTCGGCAGTTCAAAATTCGAGCACGACCCTCAGAAGTTAGCTGATTTCATTAAAACCGAGGTCGATAAAATACTGGCTGAAACGTGTCACGGTCTGTATGCCGACGTGATGGTTGCTGTCATTCCAGCGCCGCCGGATTTGTTGCGGTGGGTCCGGTACACGAACAAAACGGTCGATCTGGTCGGGTCCATCGCCTCGGTTTATAACCGTTATCCCGGCCTGCGCCGGAGTGAGAGGCTGTTCACTAAACTGTACGAGGAACTTTGCCTTTACCTGCCACGGAGCCGTCGTGTTTTTGACATGATCCGCTATCCGCCATCTGATCACGACGAACACGGCGCTCACACCTATATGCTTTACAGGCGCTATGTCCGGGGAAACCACAAGTTCGGCAAGGGCAGCATCCTTTCTGAATCAAAACGGCATTGGGAGTGGCGCAAACGCCACGCTGACATTGAGGCAGAGTTCAAGCGGCGGTCCAAAATTCAAACCTTCGCCCGCACTCTGGGGTTCCGGGTCGAAAGATGTCCGAAGCGGCTCCCTGACGCCGAGGGATACGGCACCTGTCACGTTGTGGATGCTCGGTCGAAAGAAATTGTTGCCGCCGGTCCATCCGGGCATTTCGGACTTTCGTTGAAACAATGCGAAATTTTTCTCAATAAGAAACAGAAGGCGATGAAGCCGCCAGGTTGACTATCCGGGAACGCCCCCGGTATTGACAGTTGGTCGGGGACGGCGAAGTGCCTGGCAAACCGCCGAAGCGATGGGTGAAGAAAATGGCGAAAACGTAGGTGCGTAGGCTCGGACTTCCGGCTGGCATCTGGACGCTGGTGATCCTGAGCAGGCAGGAAGCAAAGTCACAATTTGCATGACGAATGCCTGCAATTGGTCGTCGTGGGCCAACCCTTGCGCCGCCAGCGCCGATCTCTTGGCAGGCAGTGACCAACATTACCCTTGCGGCAGGTCCAAGTCAGTTGCGGGCGAAATTCCCGGCACGCATTCCCCAACTTTTCCGTTCTTACCTTACGTGGTCGTAAACACAGGAAGCCATATCGTCAGCCGCCGAAGGCCAACGGTGTGGCAGCAGAAAAACCAAAAAGAAACCAAAAGATGATATGAACACCAATTGTAATGCCACGGTTAAACCAGCGATCCGCAGCTCGAAATTTTGTAAGATGCGGTCGTGGGGCGTGATTGAATTTTCGCCATACGGAGCACAGGGCGAAATCTACGAAATCAACCTTGAGAAAGTCGGCACTCGTCAACAGCTCGATGAATATATCCGCAAATTCGTCAAAAATGCCGTTGATTCGTCCAAGAAACTACCCCCTGGTCCGGTTGACGATCTGATTAGTTTCCGCGACTACGTCTGCAACCCTGCCCAAAAAGAGCGGATGGAGTGGGATTTTAAACGCGCAGAGGGGATTGGACTGTATCACGGCAAATTGTGTCGTGAATTGCCCGACGGCAGCGTTGAACTGCGAATTGATGGCAAAATTCAGCACAAGTTTCTTCCCGGATCATTTTGCGGCCACGACGGATTGGTTAATGCGCTCTTGGACGTAGTGCGCGAACCCTGGTTTACCGCCGAGGTCAAAAGTGAACTTTTCGACATTCTATTAGAACATACGTGGAGTTCCATGGTCGATTGGTCCCTGCAACAGAGCGCAATGCATCATCGTGCGACGGCCAAAGACCACACCTGGTCAGGCGAGTCGAGCACACGTCCGGCATGATGACACCCAGAATCTGGATGCGGGATGTAGCGTCGGGAGAAAAATTGTAAACTTTTTCTTCCATTGCCAAAAATACGCCCGTAGCGCCAGGCGGCGGCTCTGTTCTTCCAGTAATAAATTTGCCTGAAATCGAACCCGGTAGCCCAAATCGGGACAAACCCGATTGAATTCCGTTCTTTCCAACACGGGCGGCATGGTGCCGCCCCGCAAAAAACAAAAAAGAAAGAAATTATGAAAAACGAAACGAAGCCACAAACTCCAGAGTCAGATGAGGCGTTTGACGCCTCGAAGGAATCTATGGATTTCTATTTTGAACATTTTCGTGTGGCGCTGGAACTGAAGGATGCCACGGCACAACAATATGCGCTTGATCTCGCAAACAAGGCCAACCGCATTTACCAGGGTGACGAACCGCGGCCCGATGGTTTTCCGGCTGCCCTTGCGGACGCGGTGCGCGGCTGGTGTTTTGAAACCATAGTGGATGGCTCAGACATCGTGCTGCTATCGGAGGATGGCGGCGTCGGAGCGGCTTGCGCGTTCATCCAGCACCTGTTGCAGAAATTCGATGCGAACGGATATGTGGCGTTCGAGTGGTCGCGGGACTGCCCGCCGCCATGCCGTGACTCCTACGGTGGTGGTGCAGCCATTATCACCGCCCACGAAATCAAAACCATGGACACGTCGGAGTGGCTGAGTCAAATGCTGTCTGACCACTCTCAATCTCCGAGCTGATCAGCGACCCGATCAAGTTCGTAACGTGACGAAACTGGACCGGCAGGGCTGCCCAACAACCTCCAGCGCATGAACGGCGGCACGCCAACCGCCGTGCCGATCAACACACCGGGAGCCTGATCAGTAGCGGCGTGGTGCCTTCGTGCGGCTGATGGAATTCATCCGGCAGGCGGCGCACAGCCGGATCATCACCACCGCCCAACGTTGGCCTGATTCCAGGCCAGCGGCTGCCCTAATCTTCACATCATGCGTTGCGACGGCACCGCTAACACAACAGCACACTCCACCTGGAGTGACAGCGGCTGCCGCCACGGGAGTTGACCTCGTGGCCTACTCATCACGCCGGGGGCACGCAGTGACAATCCAGGTGAAAAGCAACTGGAAGCCCAAACCAGGGGGCGGAAAAGGGAAGAAGGCCCTTGATTGGTGGATTCGAGACGATTCCCCGGCAGACATTCTTGCATTTGTGAATTTGGAGTGGAATAGAGTGTGGCTGGTCAAAAAATCCGAGGTTGCGGCCATTGCGCAACAACACTCGTCAGGGCGGTTTCACTTCTTCATCTCGGTGGACCCAACGGTGAAAAAGCGAACAGACGGCAAAGCGGTCCACGCTTATGAGTTCGAGAGATACTTGCTGGAAAATCGAGTCCACGAGTTGACGTGACCCGCCGCCGCTCTAAAACCGTCCAGGGACGATTTTGTTTCGAGGCGAAGATGGAAGGAATGCCATTCAAGCCGAACTTGCACATTGAGATAGAGGACATACAATATGGTCCGCATGTTGAAAACCTCTAATTTTCTGGGTGTTTTTTATCGTGCCAAGCACGGCCAAGAAGGTCTGCTAACAGACCTCTGTGCTACGCCCGCCTCCAAACCGGCAGAAACGGAGAGAAATCATGATCGGCAAAATTCAGAGAGTCCCTTTACGTGAAGTCTGGAAACACGAGGCGTTTGACCTCACCAAATGGCTTCAGGAAAACATTGATGTGTTGAACGATGCGCTCGAATTCTCCCTCTCCAACGCCGAGCGGGAACAGAGCGCCGGTGATTTCAATGTTGATCTGGTCGCCGAAGATCAGGACGGCGGCTTGGTCGTGATCGAAAACCAGCTTGAAAAGAGCGATCACGGTCATCTGGGGAAATTGATCACGTATCTGACGGCCATCGGAGCAAAGAAGGCTGTGTGGATTGTGGCTGAGCCTCGGCCTGAGCACGTGGCGGCTATCACCTGGCTCAACGAATCGTCTTCCGCAGAGTTCTATCTGCTGAAGATCGAAGGTATCCGCATCAATGATTCCGCACCGGCCCCGCTGCTGACCCTCATTGTCGGGCCGAGTGCCGAAGGGCGTGAGGTTGGTGAAGCGAAGAAGGAGTTGGCAGAACGCTATGACCTCCGGCACAAGTTTTGGAGTGAACTGCTGCAAAGAGCAAAGCAGAAGACCAAACTTCATGCTAACATTTCGCCTGGCCAGTATAGCTGGATCGGCGTAGGCTCAGGGAAGCGAGGTCTGGGCTTCAATTATGGCATCCGAAGGCATGAGGGCACAGTAGAGCTTTACATTGACAGGGGCAAAGACGCCGACCAGGAGAACAAATCCATCTTCGATTCTCTGGCGAAATCGAAGGACACCATCGAGAAAGATTTTGGCGGCCAGTTGGAATGGCAGCGTTTGGAAGGCAAGCGGGCCTGTCGCATCAGGAAGCTGATAAGCCTGGGCGGCTATCGGGATGAAGGTAAATGGGAAGCCATCCAGAATGCCATGATCAACAACATGATTCGACTGGAGAAAGCATTGAAGCCGCACGTCGCCAAATTGGAGTTATGATCTGCCATTTGACCGAATTCGGAATTACCGAGGCGGACGGGGATGGGCTAAAATGAAGAATCGCCTGACCTTCCGCCAAGCCTATCGAGTGACCTACAGACGGTTGCTCCCGTTTGCCGTTGCCCTGGCGGCCCTGTTCACCGTCTGTGGGTTCGCACAGTACTTCTTCATAACGGGCCAAATCCGTGCAACCACGGAAGCGGAACTGAAAGCGGCGGCAAGCCGGATACACCAGGAGATCACCTTCACCAATGCGTGGAATCTGATTGACCTGCGACATGCAGAATTTCCGGCGGGCATTTACTACGTTTTCACCCGTGATGACTTTCATATTGAGAATGGCGGATACGTTCAGGGTCTGGTCACCCGTGTAGCGCCGATTGATGAAACCGCTGACCAAAAGCCCAAGACCGTGACGACGCCGGTCGGAGAGACGTGGCGTCTGCTCTGCAAACACATTACTGGCGGCTTCGTTGTCCTTGGAATACTTAATCTCGACAACGACCTTGCAGACTTGAACACGGCTGACAAAACGCTCAATTCAGAGGCTGCAAAGTTTGGGTCCACGCTTGCCGAGGCCGAGAAGGTCAATGTCAGACAGATCAATGAAACGGTGGATTACGCAGTTGTCACTGATTCGGGAGAATTGAAGGATGCAACGAGTGGCATCCCGCTCAGGCTGCTGGATGGCCCGATTTTGGGTGTAATGCGCTCACACCAGCCTGTTCAGATTGAAGGGACACCGTATTTTTTCTACCGGGAACCAATTCTGGATGGTGCTGGCGTTCCCGTGGGGCAGGTCGTAACTGCAAAAAACGTGGCGGCTGAGGTCCGTGCAGTGCGCAACCTTGTCGTTTTCAATGTTGGCGTCAGTGGTTTTTGCTGGTTGGCCGTCTTGCTGTTTGTGGGCGTAAACATTGCCGCCAGTGAAATCGAAAAGCGCAACCTGGAGATTTCACTCGAAGAAGCGTTGCGTCAGGGGGAGGGCCAGGCAATTGAGTTCAAGGAGGGGGTTTCCACCGAGAACCTTCCGCCAGCCATCTCTGCTTTCGCCAACACAAATGCAGGTGTGATTTTCGTCGGCGTAAGGGATGACAGGACGGTCTGTGGTGTAGTGGCCGGAACACCACAGGAGGAGGAACAGTTGCGACAAAAGATCAGGGACATCGTGCAAAACCGGATCGATCCTCTGATTATCCCCCGGCTCCAATCCTTTGAACACGGCGGCAAACGAGTGCTTCGGGTCGCCGTGCCGCAAGGCGAACGCCCGCCGTATTTGGGCAACGGTGTCGTGTATCGGCGGGTGTTGACTGCTGTGGTTCCGGCCAAAGCTGAGGACATCAGGTGGATGCGTTGAGCAGCTATCAGGGCTGTTGCTTGATTGGTTTACACGTCTGAACGCGATGAATGAGACAAGACCACGCTCGAAAACCATCGCCTCTGACGAACTGGCTGCCATTAAGGCGTCTGTTGAAAGAGCTTGGAACCGGCTCATGCTCAAAATGAACCACATTCATAAGTCCAAGCGATTGCAACAAAAGCCCGTCGATCCTGCGATAGAGTCTATTCGCCAGACAGATCGCAAGAACTGGACGCAATGGCTGAAATCAAAAGCTGGACAACGGGAAATTCTGGCAGCGGCCAAAGATGGAAATGTGGATTACTTCCTTGAACTATCCTGGCTCATGTCGGATGAGTGGTTGAAGTTACCTATTCATCATCTGCCAAAACTGGACGTTTTTCTTTTCAGCCATTGGGCGGAAAAACGCGATGGTTTGCCTGAACTTTTCTACTTAGGCCCTTCTGACCTCACCCAAGCTTGCATCCAACATCTTGGTGACGATTCTCTCGATCAAGAACAAGTTGTCAAAGCCCGCCAGCGACTTGGACTAAAAGCCTTCCGCAGATTCAAAATCCATCCGAAGTACGGACCGGGCGGGCTGGTGTTTCCCAATATGGACAAGTAATCGACCATTACCTGTCCACAACTGATTTCCGCTTTTCTGCTTTACTGAGCACGTTGTTTGCAGAGGCCCAGGAAGGCCGATTGCGGCAGAGTCCAGTGACCGAGTTCCAGTGGCAGAGCCGATTGCGGCACAGCCCCGTGACAGAGTCCCGCGACACAGCCCGAACGGTCCTTTTGGCCCGAAGCGACAACGGCACCGGGCGGTAACGCCCGGTGCCCACCAAAATGAAGTGGCTATGAAACGAGGCCAAAAGCATAAGAGAAGAACCATCGGGGAACTGACGCTCGAACCGTATCCGGGAGCAACCATCGTGGATGACTTCTCGGACGAAATGCTGCGACCTGGGCTGATCGCAACTCATTTCGCCATTGCTGTTGGACTGCATGACCGAGGCGCCAGAGCACATATCATCAAAGGCGAAGATGTAGTCAAGCAAGCCAGCCAGACACAACAGCATCCAGGGTGCGATATGGGCATCTATTTGTTCAGGGACCCTAAACAAATTAACCGGCTACGCAGGTTAGCGCAAGAACAGGAAAATTAGACCGGAAAACCACCGTTTATATGGACGCGACCACTATTCAAACCGAAGGCGTAAAGCGGTTATTCCACTATACGAGAATAACCTGCTTAGAAAACATTTTTCAGGAAAAAGAAATCAAACCGGCAACTCTTGGTGTTGAGCCTCCTGAAAAGCCAGTCGTCTGGTGTTCGTTTCGACAGGATTGGGAACCCACCGCCACGCCCGCCATTAAAGAACACGGCGGCCCAAGGCGGCAACTAACATTTGATGAATTTGCGAAACTTGAGACGCCCGCCCGGATTGAAATTGACCCAAGGGCGGCCCCGCTGAATTGGCGAGCTTGGCGCAAATTGTCAGGCGTAAAGGCAAGAATTGCGCGGAGTTTGGAAGAAGTCGCTTTGCGTCAAGATGCGAACATTGCGGATTGGCGAATGAGCTTTGAACCAGTGAGGGTTAAGGATGGACACTGGCTCGCTATCGAGCTTTTTGTGCAGGGTAAATGGCGAGACTTTGAGGAAGTTTACGGAAGAACCGCCCGGCCATCAGGCTCAAAGTTGTGTGGGACTTAGAACGTTTCAGCCTGGCGCAAATTTGCAGTGGGAATCCACATCCGCCATCAGCCGGTCCCAGTTCAGGTTCAAATCCACGTTGCGGGCGTTCGTCTGGTAGATGAAGACCTTGACCGCCCGGTGCCCACCAAATCAAAGCAGCCATGAAGCGAAGCAAAAAACATAAGAGAATCAACGAACAAGACTTTTCACCAAACGTCTTCTTCGGCCCGGCCACGGATGAACAAATACGCGCCGCTGACGTAGCTATCGGTTGCCCAGAGTCGGGCGGCCCCAAAATACTGTTTGGTGAACACCACTTAGAACGTATCGTGCGGCGGAATACTCCGGAAAAACTGATGATGTTGGTTATCCCGGTCCGCGATGAAACAGAAATGGCCAACCTCGTCGCTAGAATTTCACAAATTAAGGATGCTCAGGCCAACTGAAGTTATGGATGCTCTGGTCGGCAGAATGAAGCGTGAGCGGCAGAAATCTCGATACGTTCGGGTTTACCATGACCACATCGAGGACGAGTTCGACGACGATGGCAATGAATACCACGATGGCAGCTTCATGGAGAATGACGACGACGGAGCATGAAAACAAATCACGGATTGCGGGTCGTTTACGCCATGGCACGACTGGCGGGCGTGACTGTAAACTTATGTTGTTAATGGTCATTGAAGGGGCGGGACGCCGCAAACAGGATAGACCTGGATTAACCCAATACCGCCGTGTCCACAGAGTCCTGGCATCTGACGCGGCCCTGAGCAGAAAGTTTGGACCCCTTGTCCTGGTTGAGCGCGACGGCGTGTCGGCCCAGTTCCCGAAGGCTGTTGTCGAACTGACCGAAGCCATTCATGCCGAAGGACTGAACATTTACAAACTAAACAAGCGGGACATAATGAGGCGGGCCGCGCAAATGCTGATCCTCTCACCGGCAGCGCCTATTTCCAAAGAATCCGAGAGCGCAACAAACCAAAGCCAGAAACCCAAGGCCGCTGCGCCAAATGTGAGAGAAAGCAAAACGGTGAGTTCAGCACCCGCAGCCCCCAAAATCAGCAACTTTGCTGGATCGGCAGGCAAGCTAAAAACAGGCAGTACTGCCGCCCCGCAGACGGACCGTAGCGGGGATGTCAAATTTGTCGAAAATTCCACCGGCGCGGCTGGTTCGACAACTTCGACAACTTCGACAGGGGGTCACACCCTGGAAATGGCCATCATTCCTGCCGACTCGCTGCTGGAAGATTACCGTCATTTTGCCCGTGACCAGTTGGAGAGCGCCGACAGTTACATCATCGGCTCGTTTCTGCCGGTCGTGGCGGCGTGCCTTGGCCGCCGGGTTCACTTCCCGTGGGCCAGCGAGCGGATATACCCGAACCTCTTTTCCATTCTGGCTGGCAAGTCCGGCGACCGAAAGTCCACGGCTATAAACCTAGCCGAGGCCGTTGCAACAGCACTGCTCAAACCTGAAAATTTTCTCCCGCACGATTGCAGCGTGGAGTCGCTGTTCGATGAATACGACCCCGGCTTCGGAGGCTCACCCGACAAACTCTTGATGGTGGACGATGCCAACAGCCTCCTCGGCACGTGGACCAAAAGCGGGTATGGCGAGCGCGTGTCACGACGGTTTCTGGACCTCTACGACTGCCAGCATCTCTCGGAGTCATTCCAGAAAAACAAGAAGGCCAGCGCGGATGGAACCGGACGCCGGTTCATTCCTGAAACATCGACGAGCGTCGTTTTGGGGGCCACTTTCGACATCTGCCGGTTGCGGGGGCGGCAAATCAGTTCCGGCCTGCAACGCCGCTTCCTGTTCTACGCCGCCGAGCGCCACGGGCGGTTCATTGCCAGTCCGCCGCCGGGCGACATGGCGCAGTTTAATGGCCTCGTGAAGGCGCTGAACAGGCTCGCTGAACTGAAGGCCGAGTGCGCGTTCTCGGATCAGGCGGGCGTTCTGTGGGAGGCGTATCAACGGCAAAACCGGGAGCTGCTGAAAATCGAAGCAGACGAGGGCCGCCTGTCACGAATCAACGGCGCTCCCCGCCATGTGCAAAAAATCGCCATGCTCTTTGAGGCGGCCATCTGGGCGAGGCAGGACCGCCCGGCTTGGGACGGGGTCGTCCAGGCCACCACATTGCAGTTGGCCATCAACCATGTGACCCACTGCCTTGAAACCGCTGCGCGGCTGGACGCTTTGGCTGACAAGGCGGAAATCACCACGGCGGCTGACGTGTTGTTGGCGAAAATCAGGCGTGATTTCAGGCTGCCGCAGCACCTTCGAGACGGGCGGATTTGGCTCACCAAAACCGATTTGACCGCAAAGTATGCGCCGCATCCTGATCGTCCCCATTCCTGGAAACCAGATGACCTTTACTTGCGCCTAATACCCAATCTCATTGAGCACGGTCTGGCCCGCTTGGGCGAGCAGCAGGGCAAAAAAGTCTGGTACGGATTCGCGGTTGAGGACTGAAACCCTGTCGCTGAGCACGTATCACGACGAGCCGTGGCGGCTCCCGACAATGAGTTGACTTTACATGCCGTTTTGGTCTGCTGGCAATGTGATTTGGGTCTTCCTAACATTGGCACTTCTGGTGACCACACTGATAGCAATTCTGGTCGCCTATGTGAGCGGTCATACCGAGGATGCGAAGTTCTTTGTCCAAGCATTTTCAGGAACAGGCGTAATCTTGGCCGTCCTAACTGCGCTCTACCGTGACGCCATTACCAATCTTGTTGACAGAATCCAGCTTCATCTCGAATTGCCGGAGCAACCGGACAATTTCCACAATCTTAAATCCACGCCCGCTGGTGCCGTAAGGGTCTTATGCCATCACCTGCGAGTCGTAAACGAAAAACCGCATCGTCCGGTGCGTAACTGCCGGGTCTGGCTTGTCCGCATTTTCGATGAGGTTGCGGAGGGCAAATTTGAGGAGCGGTTCAAATTTGCGGTTCCCAGGTTAATGCCATGGGCACCCAATGAGTTTTCGCCAGAAGTCAGGAGCTTCGCTGAAGACCAAGTTTTCGACTTCGGCCAGTCTGTGGTTGATTTTGGCAGGTTCGAGGTTACCTACCATGAAAGGCAACGGGGTGTTTTTAAGGGCGACTGTGAAGTCGGAAAGACCCGGAGATACGTCTTCAAAATAGCCGCCGACAATTATGTGAGGTCAGAATCGTTCACCGTTGAGGTGAGGGTAAGCAAGGTTGAACCCACGGATGATTGGCCC
Organism: uncultured Verrucomicrobiae bacterium; assembly: GCA_963842445.1. GTDB lineage: Bacteria > Verrucomicrobiota > Verrucomicrobiia > Limisphaerales > UBA11358 > UBA11358. The sequence goes on from CAWJHF010000002.1 coordinate 177,381, forward strand.
TATAAGATGAAGGCCGATGTAAAAATTTTTTCGTGACCAGCGAGGAACCGGGACGGACATGCAGATGTCGTCCACAATTGGTTGTGGACGACAGCAGCCCACTCGGTAGCCGGAATGTTTGTCAGAACTCAATTCCCGGCTCAGAGTCAGGGTCCTCGGCCCAAATTTTCGCCTTTAGCGTGGGCGTGAGCAGCTTCGTTGGCTCATGGTTCGGTCGGTTCAAGTACTGGACCCATACGGGCGGGATGTTCGGGTCAGCCCGGAAGCTCCAGTTGTCCCACTTGAAGAAGCGATGAACCCAAAACGTGTGGTATTGGCCGTTCACACTCAGACCTTGGCGGAACGACGTATGTCGCCGCATGTGTGGAATTACACGGCACCGCATCCGCATCCGAACCCCATTGCCAAAAACTCAAAAAACCTGTCAAGGGATTTATTTTCGATCCGCACTGGCAACGACTTGCACCGGTGGCATCAGGCCAAAACGCCACTTTTGAAAACTGCCTGTGATAAAATAGTGGATGATCAATTGGCATCAAACGAAGAAAGGCAAAATGAAAAACTGGTTTGAAGTGGACAAACAGGGACTGGCGAAAATCCTCGAACGGAAGGGCAAGGAATTCGTCGTGTTCGAGCTGATTCAGAATTCATGGGACGAGCCGGGCGTTACCCAAGTCGGTGTGTCGCTGGAATACGAAGGGCGGAACAAAGCCCGGCTCGTGGTCGAGGACGACGCCCCGGAAGGATTCAAAGACCTGGCCCATGCGTTCACGCTGTTTGCGGACTCGGCCAAGAAAGCCAATCCCGAACAGCGCGGGCGGTTCAACCTTGGCGAGAAGCTGGTGCTGGCTATCAGCGACGAAGTCACCATCCGCACGACCAAAGGAACCATCCGCTTCGATGCCGAGGGCAGGCATCATCTGCGATCAAAGCAGGCGGTCGGCAGCCGGGTCGAATGTCTCCTGCGCCTGAAGGCGGACGAGTGCGCCGCCATCGAAGCGCAAGTCCGCAGGCTGATCCCGCCGCCACACATCACAACCATCTTCAACGGTGCCGCACTGCAATCGCAGCGGGTTGCCGACGAATTCAGGGCAACGCTGCCAACCGAGATCGCCGGTGCAGACGGGTTTCTGGCGCGGGCCGACCGCGAAACGACCGTCCGGCTCTTTGCCGTCGCGCCGGGCCAAACCGCCATGCTTTACGAACTGGGCATTCCGGTGGTGGAGACCGGCGACAAATGGCACTACGACATCGGGCAGAAAGTCCCACTGACACTCGACCGTGAGAACGTGCAGCCCAGTTTTCTTCGGCAGGTGCGTGTCGCCGTCTTCAACCGGATGCACGCCCAACTGTCGGCAGAGGATGTGAACAGTGGATGGGTGGAAACGGCCATTGCTTCACCGGACTGCGCACTTGAAGCAGCGCAAAACTACGTCCGCCAACGTTTCGGAGAAAAACGGGTGAGCTTCGACCCATCCGACCCGGAGGCCAACAAACTTGCCGTCAGTCAGGGTTACACGGTCGTACATGGTTCGATGATGTCATCGGGCGCATGGAAAAACGCCAAAGCCGCCAGCGCCATCCAGCCTGCGGGTCAGGTCACACCCGGCCCGAAAGTCTGGACAGGCGAAGATGATCCCGATGCCGCGCTGTTCCATGACTGGATTCCCGAAGCAAAGTGGACGAACGGGATGCGCGAGATTGCGGATTTCGCCAAGTGCGTTGCCCAGAAAGTGCTGACGCGCCCGATCACGGTGAAGTTCTGCGCGACGCCGCATCATCTGGGCGGCGCATCCTACGGCCCAAGCGGGGAACTGGTCTTCAACAAATTCCGGTTGGGCGCTGACTGGTTTGAGCGCGGGATCAACGAAGACGTGGTGCGGCTGCTCATCCACGAGTTCGGGCACCAGTGCAGCGCCGATCACCTGAGTTCTGAGTACCACGAAGCCCTGTGCCGGATCGGAGCAAAACTGTTCGCCTTGGCCCGGCGCGGTGAAGTGTGATAAACGAGACAGGTGACTGTTTCAAAGTCCAATCCAGTAGTGGAAAGAGACCTGATTTTTTACCAGTTCAGCCGCTTCAAAGTGGAACGCAGCGACTTCAGCCATTTCTTGGGCCTGTATGCGCCGGACATACTACCCACCGGCAGGCGGCAGCGGGAAATGATGGACAGCCTGATGTTCGGCATCGAAGGTTGGGACAACGATCCTCGTGAAATCCACACGATCCCCGAAATCCTGCGGTTCTATTCAGCGTTCCATGACGCTTGGCCATACTGGCTCTACTTCTGCAACCTTGATGTGGATACGCTCAGGGCGATGACGATGTGCTGCCTGCCCTCAACCAACACGATGCAGGTGGACGGGCGAATACCGGTGGCAGTCACCTGCGATCCGCCCGACCTGTTGAATTTTCTCAAACGTGATTTCATGCCGATGGACCTGATGTGTGAACGGGCCGGGATTTTTGAAGAACGGATTTACGACCGGACGAAGGCGGTGTTTGATTACTTCAACCTGCCCTTTCAGGCTGAACCGCTACCGGAGAAACGCCTTGCATGAATCGCCGCACGCTCAAGAGGCTTCGCACCAAGCGGCAGCCGCAACCGCATCACCATGTCTATGTCGTGCTGCTCGATCCGGCAGTTCGCAGAATGCGGAAGGTCCGTGCGGAAAATCCCAAGCGCAATCCCAGGAAGCCCTGCGTGTATGTCGGCATGACCGGACTGACGCCGGAGGAACGTTTTGCAAATCACAAAAGCGGAATCAAAGCTGCTTCTCTGGTCAAACGCTACGGCATCCGCCTGCTGCCGGAACTCTACGCGCACCTGAACCCCATGCCGTTCGAGGCGGCGGTGCAGATGGAGAAGGATTTGGCGGAGGATTTGCGCCGGGCCGGGTTCACGGTCATGGGTGGGCATTAGCCGTTGCCAGCAACCGCGCCAGCAGCCCTGAAAACCGGTTTTCCGTCCGGTTGTTCTTCACCGCCATCGCCAGCGCCTTGCGCTGGCCGATGAGCACCACCAGTTTCTTTCCCCGCGTGATACCGGTGTAAACGAGATTGCGCTGCAACAGCAGGTACTGCTGCATCGCCAGGGGGATGACGACCGCCGGAAATTCCGATCCCTGCGATTTGTGGATGGTGATGGCGTAAGCCAGTGAAATCTCGTCCAGCTCGCCGTAGTCGTAAACGACCTCGCGCTGGTCGAAGCGGATGGTGACCTCCCGCTCGACGGAATCAATCTTGACGATCTGGCCGATGTCGCCGTTGAACACGTCCTTGTCGTAGTCGTTTTCAGTTTGGATCACCTTGTCCCGTGGCCGGAACTGCCAGCCGAACTTTTCCACGGACGGCTCGTCGGCGCGGGCCGGGTTGAGTTCCTGCTGGAGCCGCACGTTGAGTTCACGGATGCCCAGTGAACCTTTGTTCATCGGGCAGAGCACCTGTATGTCGCCGATGGGATCGAGCCGGAATCTGGCCGGGATGCGGGTCTTGACCATTTCCACGAGCGTCGAGGCGATCTGATCCGGCTCATTGCGCTCTATGAAGAAGAAATCCGACTCTCTACCTTTGGCTGGAACCTCTGGCATCTGACCTTCGTTGATCCGGTGCGCGTTGGTGATGATCCGGCTGTGCGCCGCCTGCCGGAAGACTTCAGTTAGGCGCACCACCGGCACGACTTTGCTTTCGATCACATGCCGCAGCACCATGCCCGGCCCCACGGACGGCAACTGGTCGATGTCGCCCACCAAGAGCAGGCTGGCCTTCGATGGCAGGGCGCGGAGCAGGTGTGCCATGAGCACCACGTCCACCATCGAGGTTTCGTCCACGACCAGAAGGTCGCAGTCCAATGGCTTGGCTTCGTTCCGCGTGAAACTGCCAGTGGCAGGCTGGACTTCGAGCAGGCGGTGGATGGTCTTGGCCTCGACGCCGGTCGCCTCGGACAGGCGCTTGGCGGCCCTGCCGGTGGGCGCACACAGGAGGCAGCGCACTTTCTTGGCCCGGAGGATCAGCAGAATTGCGTTGACCAGGGTCGTCTTGCCCACACCGGGGCCGCCGGTGATGACCAGCGCCCGGCTCGTCAGGGCCAGCTTGAGCGCCTCGCGCTGGCTGGCCGCAAGCTCCTTGCCGGTCTTTTCCTGACACCAGACGACCGCCTTGTCGAAATCAATGGCCGGGAAGGCGGACGGCGAGCCGCAGAGGCTCCTGATCCGGCCCGCGATGATTTCCTCGGCCCGTTTCAGGTGCGGCAGGAAGATCAGTTCCTGCCCGTTGATCGTTTCCTTGACCAGATCGTTGCTGGCCAGGGTGCGCTCCAGCGCCCCGGTCACGATCTTGTCGTCCACAAGCAGGAGCTTGCCCGCCTCGTCCTTGAGCAGTTCCACCGGCAGGGCACAGTGTCCGTCGCCGGTCGCCTCGATCAGGACATGGCTCAGCCCGGCGCAGGCCCGGAGCAGGGAATCCACCGGGATGCCGATCTTCTGCGCAATCTGGTCGGCGGTTTTGAAACCGATGCCGTGAATGTCCTTGGCCAGCCGGTAGGGGTCGCTGCGCACCTTCTCGATGGCGTCCTCGCCGTAGGTCTTGTAGATGCGCACGGCCCGGCTGGTGCTCACGCCGTGGCTATGCAGGAACACCATGATCTGGCGGATGACCTTCTGCTCCGCCCAGGCGTCCTTGATCCTGTGCCTGCGCTTCGGCCCGATCCCGTCCACTTCCTCCAGCCGCGCCGAATGATTCTCGATGATGTCGAAGATGCTCTCACCAAACTTCGCCACCAGCTTCTTGGCATACACCGGCCCGATGCCCTTGACCATGCCGCTGCCCAGATATTTTTCGATGCCTTCCCTGGTCGTCGGCGCGGTGCTGCTCAGCATCTCGGCCCGGAACTGAAGGCCAAACTCCCGATCCTGCACCCATCGGCCTTCCGCCGTCATCCATTCACCGGCGCTGACCGAGGGCAGGGAGCCGACGACCGTAACCTGATCCCGGTGGCTCTTGGCTTTGACCTTGAGCACCGCGAAGCCGTTTTCCTCATTGAAGAAAGTGACGCGCTCGATCAGCCCGGAAAGACTTTCGGCGAACTGCTTGGACGGAGGATGTGCTTTCACCGGCATCATGGTGCGGGCCAACCGTAGAACAGGCAAGCGTCGGGCGGGTCCGACAGAAAACGGACGCAGACGGGATGAGACTGATGGCGCTGGCCGACGCCGATTTGGAACCGATGCGGAAAGAAATCGCGCAGATGAGAGCGCGAAAGAAGAAAAGGCGCGTCGCGTGACGTTGCTGCTGCAATAGAGATAAATTTCACTTCGTCGGCGGTTGGACGACGTTGGTCGCGGGGAGACACTTTAAAAACGCAAATTCCCAATCTTCAATCAATTGTGGTGGGATTGAAAAATCCCGTTCTACTGACGGTGCGTTAAACCAGACCTCGACTGAACCGCCCAAAACGACTGTTCCTGCCCGAAGAAATGACGGCGTCAATGAAACATCTTCAAAGCCTGAATCTGCAATTTCTCCAGCCGTCAAATTTGTCGCTCCCACGAGGCTGTTCCACCGCATACTAAATGGCTGCCGCATTGCAGCATCTCCGCTTAGGTGGATTGAAATTGAATTAGAATCCAATAATCTATTATTCCCAACTTGGTATTCCGTTATCGGTGGAGGTGGGGCATCACAATACAGTTCAATATCATACCCATGTTTTGAAAAGAGCCGCATTTGCAGAGGATTTTCCCAGCGGTTCTGCGGAATCACCGACTCCACCCACTTATTTGAAACCAGAACATTTTCAGCAAAATATAAAGTGGCAACTGCGGTCACGGATTTTATAGGCTGGTTGCGCGGGTCATTTTTAATTGCGATTTGCCTTGTTTCCCAAGCGTCATTTGCAGACATACCGGCTACTGCAATTTCAATAAAGATGCCAAGCATCAGAATGCACCAGCCTGCCGTTTCTAGCGGCTTGTGGGGTTTCTCCGGCCCCCCTAAATATCGGTCGTTCATCCAGTCCGCGAATTTTTCGACTGCCAAACCAACAAAAACCAAGATGCCGCCGATTGTTGCCCAAATCAGTACCGGAATCTCTCCCGCCGGAAGCGATGAGGCTGTCAAAAGAAGTATATTCATTCGGTTTCAAGGCTTGAAGATTCAAATTAAGACACGACCGGACTATAAAGTCCAGTCTGCGGTGCCATGATACAACGGCCCGTGTTGGTGTACGCTGATTGAAACTGCTGACGCACCTGCCGTGCCCGGCATTTCGCCGAACACTTTTTTCGCCAGGGCTTTCGTTTCTCCCCCGGTCATGCCATATTCCCGCCATGCCGAACCACAAATCGGGCACCAGCTACTCGTTTTCTCAGCTTGTCAAGGCGTACAATGCAGACCCGCAGAGCGACACCGATGCACATTACCTCCTTTACCGGGACGACGAGATTCTCGCGCTGTGCCTACGCCACAAATACAACCACGACCCCGGCGAAGTCTGGGTCGGGGATGCTCCGGTGGTAGCGGAATGGGGCAAGAAGCTCGCAGCCCTCAAGGACAAGAAAACGCTTCCGCTCTATTACTCACAGCGCGGGCGCACCCTTTACGAGTACAGGGATCACCAGTTGATCGCCGGCGATACGGACGACCCGCAGGAACTCGCCAAGCGCAAAAGCCCTGTGCCGCTGTCCCGAATCGTATTCCTCAAACCGGTGGCCCATGCCGCCTTTGCCCGTTAGCCATGCCGAAAAATCTAAAGCCGTTAAAGATGGACTCTCCTGAAAAGTTCAGGGCGTTCCTTCACAGGTTGTGGGATGAATTGTATTGGGCAAACTTTCACTACGAATTGTTGAAAGAACTGTCGCGGCTTTGTGAAAAGCATAGGCGAACGGCCAATTTGTCCGCCGTTTTTTGGAACTATACTTTACGCGCACATCATCAGACTGCGATGGTCTATTTGCATCGAATCTATGACCAAAACAAGGAAAGTTTCAACCTGCACCGATTTCTTCTCACAGTCCGGGAAAACTGGGAGATATTCGATTCAGCAAATGTTCGCAAAAGGCGGCAAAGCGATCCTCATGTCGAAGGCTTAATGCGGGCAATTGGCGAGCTTGACCTGGCGCAACTCGACCGCGACATCACGTTTTCAAGTAATGAGAACGAGAAAGTGAAAAACCTCAATACTTGGCGTGACCGCGTCATCTTCCATAACGATGAAAGAGAGTTGTTCCGGCAGAAACCGTTTGAAGATGAGCATCCACCGCCGGACATTGAGATGCTCATTGACCAGGGGTTTCAAATTCTAAATCGCTATTCTCAATTTTTCGACACGACTGTTTACAGCAAAGGATGTCGGGATTGGAAAGATATGAGATTCGTTTTTGAGCGCGGGTGAATTGCACGCCTCGCTCGCTGTGGTTCGCAACATCGTATGCACCCTGCTGCTGCCAGAAAAATGCAACACGGACCTGCAACCGTTATTGGCTGAAATTAGGGAGATTTGACTGCCATGGCCATATTGCAGAAATTTTTGGCGTTGTTTTGCGGTCGGTAGTTGTTGGAATCTTATGCCAGTGAAATTCCGAACTGAAGATGCCTAAAGATCATTTCGTTCCGCAGCACTATCTGCGGCAATTCGGTGTCGATGAGAAACGGATAGCTTTCGCAACACTGTCGCCGTATCGGTTCATCGGGGCCGTTCCAATTGACCGGCAATGCCAAGAAAAGAATTTCTACGAAAAGGATAAGCCCTTGGACAAACTACTGTGGCAAAGCGAAAACGACATTGCCCCGGTGCTATCACGGGTGATCCAAAGAAGGGATTTTGATCCAAAGGAGGCAGTTGCTCTCAAGCTGCTTGCTGCGATTTTTCATGTACGGACCCGAAAGGCAGCGGAAATCGCCAAAGTCTTCCCGAAGTATGTGGCGCATGAAGTTATCAAACGAGCTATCAATCGTGGTGAACTGCCGCCGCCGCCCGAAGGTGAATTCACGGAGGAAATGATGGACTTTGGGGGAGTATCGGGTGTCCTGATACAGCAGGCGGTTTTATGTTGGATGGAAATGCAAACGCTCGAATGCAAACTGCTTCAGCCCGAACCGCCGACTTATTTTGTTACAAGCGATAATCCGGTCGTCATCTTGAATCAGTTTTGCGCCGATACAATGCCTCACCGCAGCTTCGCGGGATTCAGCATGTCAGGGTTTCAATTGTTACTGCCACTCAGTCCAAATCTTTGTTTGTGCCTTTATGATGCGAAAATCTACAAGGTCGGGAATCGACGTGACCGGCTTGTGCCAATCTCGAAGCGTGATGTTGAGATTGTGAACGCACTCCAAATTCAATCGGCTGAGAAATGTCTCTATTTCCACGATCCGACGTTGGAGCCGGAAATCCGACGCCTTGTCGGTTGATACGCCACATTCAGGGTTCCGATACGTGACGCCCTCCGCGTAATCTCAGGCGAAAATGAAAATGAGGAACTGCTGCAAATGCGAGCGCCTTCGGCGAAGCTACCCAAGCCCTGGATTTTTTGCCGCTATCGGAGGCGCATCAATTTCAAGCCGGGAGATCGGCGTGATCCTGCATGGACCGCACTGGGTGGACGATTGATGGAGGACATTGACCGCGATCCCAAGGGTGGTGACCTTTTCGCTCGTTTGGAAAAGATTATTGGTTAAGCCGCTGTGGCTCCAGACGGATTTGCGACCGTTTCACAGTTTAATCCCTTTCGCCAAAAAGCCAGCCGACCGAAACTCTGAGCGCCTTGGCAATGGCGGCGACTTCGTAATCCATTAAATAGCGGGTCCGGTTTTCGATTCGAGATATTGCGGTTTGGTCGATGCTGACGCCCCGTGCCGCCAACCGCCCGGCTAAATCTTCCTGTGAAACTGACGGCCTGCACCGCAAGCGGGCCTGGCGGATACGCCTTCCCACGATGTTTCGGTTTTCAATCTGGGCGGTCTTTTTCATCAGCATGTGGATTTCACATGCTTGACTTCTACCTGAAATTCAGTGAGATTGTATGTGGACTTCACATATACACGGCTCATGTGTGGCTGATAAATGAACTGGGACCCCTGTCATGAGTGAAAGCAGGCCAAAATCATCGTGGGTTGATTACGCAAACCTGGCGTCGAACGCCGCTCAAAACGTTCAGCTTGGTGAAGTCCAGTCTGCGCTCAAGTCATTGGGCGCGTTGCAGGCCGAAAAAGTGCGCCTGGAATTGAGCGAGCAGCAGGCCAGGGGGCGGGAAGACCAGCTCCGTGAACACATCTGGCAGATGGAACAGGCTTTCGAGCGTTTTGTCCCTGGGGCGACCCCATGCGCGATCTGCGTGGTTGCCCGGCAGATACAGGACGCGATGGCCCGGTATCGAATCTCGGCGGCTTCGTTCCGTGAATTTTCCGACAAGGACCGGCTCGGCCAATTCGTCAGCCGTCTGAAACAGGCCACTGACGACGCCAGCAACAAGATGCCAGCAACCGAGCGAAATGAGTGGGAGACATACGTCCGTTATCAGGACGAAGCGCCAGAACTGGATGACCTCGCTGACCGGCTTCAGTCTGAACTTCAACGCAACGCACAGCAGGTTCACCGTCTCTCCGAAGTCAGAGAACAGAAGGAAGCCGTCACCGAGGAACTGCAAAAGCTGTCAGGTCCAAACGGGCAATCAAACAGTTTGAATAGAGCCGCGTGGAGCAGCAACAGTATCACACTGGCCAGAGTTGCGGTTTCCCTTCTGTTTGGGACCGGTCTGCTCGCCGCCATTCTTGGAATCGGCGGCCTTTCATTTGGGCACGTTTTTGCCGGGGGTGGCTTGATGCTGCTTTGCCCCGCCTGTTTTGCCCTGGCGTATTACCTTCAACAGAAAGCCGCCAGGCACGAGCGAATCGCCGCGCAGGTGGGGACCATCGAGAGGACTGAGTCTGAAATCATTGAGTTGGCCAGTGTCGTCCCGCTCACCGATAAGGACCCAATAGCTCGATACGCGCTCGAATCATCCGTTGGCGCGAAGGGCAGCATTGCCAGTGAATTGAAGAAATTCCAAGCCAGCACCGTTGCTGAACTCCTGCAAACGCGGGCAGAACGCCAGGCGTTCATGAAGAAATTTGGCTACGCAAACAGGTTGACCGACGATGACTTGTCTCAGGAAGTTGATGACCAAGCGTCCAGAGCAATCACCGTTAGTGAGCTTTCGCCCGAAGTGCAGGACTTGGCCAGAAACGCACACGGCAAAATTTCAGCCATTATGCTCCATCGAAAACAGACCGGGGCGAGTCTGGCAGAGGCAAAAGATGCCGTGGAAGCCTACATGGTGAGTAATAATGATTCCGTTTGATTCAGGGCGTTGAGGGAACCAACCGGGCAAAGTTAAAAGGAAATAATTATGACGACCGACACAACGCAGCCAGGACCACCACCGGCAACACGGCGCAACTCAGGGTATCAGGCATTAAAAGCCTGGATTGAACGACAGGGGAACAGGCGCATGACCATTTTTATGACTGGCATGGGCGCTTACGTGTTGATCGCCGGGGCACTGGCCGCGACTGGGTCACCGCAAGTGATTTTGTCTGGCATGGTCGGGCTTTCCATGGTGACATTTATCGTTGCCTGGGCAGCCGCCTGCTTCAAATTCTGAAGGTGCGGCGTAATTCAGAGACGCCTTCAGCATCCGGCAGCGGCACCGGCAAATCCGTTGCGGCGGGATCAGCCAGCAAAACATCAGAGGACGGCGTGGAAAAAACTGGGCGCTTGCAATAAGCGGGCTGGTATAAAATGATTCAGACTATGTTGAAATGGGTCGGGTCAATCCCTTTGATCCTGCGCATTGGTTTCCTGTGTTTATTTTCGACGGCCACGCTGCCTGGCCAGGGCACGAATGCCCTTTCCCCAACCGATTTGCTTCAAAGCGGATGGAGTGAATTGTCGTCCAATAACTATATGGCGGCGGCGGTGTCCTTCCACGCAGCCGTCATTGCCAATCCCACCAATGCGGAAGCGTATGCGGGTCTTGGGCGAAGTCAGTACCATTTGAAGGATTACCCGTGGGCGATCAGATACCTCGAACGGGCGCTGGCTTTGGAACCCGGCCACACGAACTGGCTGCTGTATCTGGGGGAAAGTTATTGTCTGGCGGGCGAACATACCAAGGCGACCAATCTATTTCAAAAATACGTGTCACTCCGCGCCGATGATGCGGAAGGATACAAGTGGTTGTCCTATGCCTTATCTGAGATGGCGCAATATGACGGGGCGGTGAGTGCGGCCAGACACGCCTTGACCCTCAATCCCACCAACACTTACTGCTACCGGCAATTGGGTTATTGCCTGGCACGGCTCAACCGCCATGACGACGCCGTCCAGGCGTTCCGTCAGGCGCTCGCCATCGACCCGAAAGACGGGGATGCCTACTTGCAGTGCGCGTTAAGCTTGTTGGCGGAAGAACGCTTGGGCGAGGCGACCACGAACCTTGAGAAAGCCTGCGAAATCAAGAAGAACAACCGGGCGGCGCATTGGCTGTTGTTTGGATGCTACCTCGGATCATTGCAGTACGAAAAAGCCTACCAGCTTTTTCCGGGGGTTTTTGCCATCGGCGGATGCGCCGCGCTCCTGGCTTACCTGATGGGGCTGGCATTTTTGCTGCCTTTAAGTTTCCGGGTTCGCCCCCAGGCGTTTCCGGGCATTGGGTTTTCTCTGGCCTGGCTGGCCGTGTATTTTGAAGGGCAGCTCGCGCTCTTTCTCGTTCTTGGGTTGCTTTCCCGGATCAAACCTGCTGAATCCCTTCTGGCTGGCGTCATCTTGGCCGGAATCCCGGTGGTGCTGGCGGGGATGCTCGGATTCCGCCAGCAACCCTGGGGCAAGCCCTTTGCCTGGCCGTTGCATCTGGGAACGAAAAAGACGATTGGACTTTGCCTGTTTGGGCTGGTTTTGATGGGGCTGTTTAACTGGGCGTATCTGACGTTGGTCCAGCGGATCACGCACCAGCCCGCCCCCGTTCAGGAGGTGGAGCTTTTAATTAAATCCGCCTTGAAAGGCGATCCGCTGCTGGCATTTCTGTCCGTCGTCATCCTAGGGCCGGTGGTGGAAGAAATCCTGGTTCGGGGTCTGCTCTACGGTGCCTTGGAAAGACGACTGCCCACCGGTGGAACCATCATCGTCACTTCCTTGGTTTTTGCCCTGTATCATTTTCAAATGGTCTTTTTCATCCCGCTTTTTGGCGTCGGCGTCCTTCTGGGGTGGGCACGCGCCAAGACCGGATCAATCGGCCTGCCCATATTGATTCATGTACTAAACAACGGGTTGTCCTTGTTGCTGGTTAAATTGGTTGAAAACGGCCTTTGAACATGACCCAACAGGCTCCAACGGTCGCAAGGCTTGAGCAACCATATCAGGACGACCAGTTGTGATGGTGTGCTCCGACGAACGTACAGGCAAAAGATAAGGGAACCGCCATCGGTGGAGTCTGCTCGTCCCCCTTTTCCGTTGATCAATGGCGATGGCATCAAATCAGATAGCCTTTTAGGTCTCCGATTATGTCTTTCGCCTTGGACAGCCAATGTCCAACACGATTTGAGACACTGCTCAAAGGAAGCAGCAAAAACGAAGCTTTGCCAATCGGCTCGTAGCTTGGCATAAAGACGCATGGAACGGAGTGTTACGTGTGTGCGCAGTGGCAACTGTGGCTCATATCATTCTGTGTTACTGATAGTTAGATGAATTCTGGCCAACTCAAATTAGTTGATGACCGTCCGCTTTCCGAGCGTCTTCGCGCTTACGGCTGTACGGATTTCGTTCGTCTTGACGATGGCCTCACGACTCCCGAACAACTCGACTATCTCGACTTGTTACCACGCCGGAGCACTTCGCCGGTCACAGCGGTTGTTGAGCACCAAGGAACAGCACTCCTCTACCTCGTGGATGCGTGTGGCAATATCACGACCGACGCTACTACGCTTGCGCAGTTGCAGCGGCAACTTGCGAACCGCAGCGACCCTGCTTGGCTTGGTGTACTGCGGCCCGGCTCACTGGAGATACATCCCATTGGCTTTCACGAAAGCAGCACGACTGTTCCAGTCGAGACCGTAGTCGAAAAAGATGATCGCGCTCCATTTTTCTTTCAAAGTCTAGCGCATGGCACTTTTGCACAGAACGAACGACTTAAAGGCTCGGATTATGTTTTCAAAAAAATCTATGGCCTGCTGACGCAGACGACGGACGCCTACGTTCCCGACAACAAACTCGAACCGCTTGAAGTTCTTTCCATGGCTGGCCGGGCGCTGTTCTTCCGATTCCTCATCGACCGCAGGATCGTTTTGCGAGATGAGCGAAAAGAAATCTGCCCGGCGTCGGACGGTTTGAAGGACGCTTTTGCCAACGCTGAAAAAGCCGCCATGACTTCCGCGTGGCTCGACCAAACTTTCAATGGCGATTTCCTTCAACTGATTGACGAATCTATTTCTGCCGATGACCGTACCGCGCGGCAAGACGCATATTTGCAATTTTACAGACGAATCGAGCGGCGGGCGGGCAAAAAATTCTTTGACCACCTTCATGCCATTCTGAACGGCTGGCACGCGACGGGTGGCGGCATTCAGCAAGAATTAGACTGGGGTGATCTCGACTTTGCACACATACCAGTTGGCGTGTTGAGTCAGGTCTATGAAAGCTTCAGCCATCGTGCCGATGCACGTACGGCGAAAAAAACGAGCGTTCATTACACTCCTAGAACCATCGCTCGGCTGATCGTAGATCAAACTTTCGCCGCCGCCAAAGACCCTGCTAACGCCCGTGTGCTGGATGCTGCGTGCGGAGCAGGCATCTTCCTTGTTCTTGCCTTCCGCCGTCTCGTGCGGGAGCGATGGCAGCACGACGAACAGCGCCCCGACACAAAAGCCATTCAGCAAATTCTTTACGGTCAGCTTCGGGGCTTTGACATCAGCGAATCTGCTCTCCGCCTTGCCGCGCTCGCGCTCTACATAACCGCGATTGAGGTAAACGGAACTCAGCGTCCACCAAAGGTGCTCAAGTTTCCGCGAAATCTGCGCAACGAAGTGCTTCACTACTTCGGCGATGTGCCCCCGGCGAAAGATACTGCTGCAAAGCAGCCTGCGAAGGCCACGTTTACGCTCGGCAGCCTCGGCCCGCGCGTGTCGTCGGAATTCAACAAGTCATTCGACATCGTGCTTGGAAATCCGCCGTGGACGCGACTCCGCGAAGACGAACCGCAGAACACCGAACAAAGAGCTGCCGGGCGTGCAGCCAAGAAAGAACCGGCAAAAGTCGAGACTGACCTGCTGAACGAGGAATTCACGGCCATTGGTCAGCGTGTCCTTCGCGTGCGCGGTCTCGCTGAGTTGGCTGATAGCTACGAAAACCCCGACAAGAATCCTGACCTGCCTTTCCTCTGGAGGGCAACAGAGTGGGCTAAGGACGGTGGTCTTATTGCATTCGCACTTCCTGCACGCATCTTTGGTCGTACCACAGGCAAAGGCTACAAAGCATGGCGTGCTGTGCTCCATAGCATATCTCTGACCGGACTCATCAATGGCGCTGATCTGCGAAAGACCGCAGTGTGGGAGGGTATTGATATGCCGTTCTGCTTGTTGTTTGCTCGTAACGCACTCCCTCAAAACAAACACCGCTTTTATTATGCGACTCCACTCTACGAGCCTGAGCAAAACCGGGATGGCCGTTTCCGTATAGATTATGAAGCAACGCAGCCGGTGAGCATTGAGCGCGTGGAGAAACAGCCGTGGATATTAAAAACGCTGTCGCTCGGCACTTGGCGCGATGTTGAGGTGATGGAAAAGTTGACAAAGGCGTTTCAACGAACGCTTGCAGATGAGTGGAGGGTCTGGAATCCGAAGGCGGACAAGACGCACCAAGGTTACAATCGTTCGCCTAATTTGAAACAAAAGTCAGCGATGTTTTTCAAAGAATTAAAAGACTTTGAACCGCCGCAAGAAGGCTTCAACATTCAATACAGCGAATTAAAATCTTACTTCAAAAAATACAAAACGAACTCTGCTCACGGGCCTCGCACTGAAGCACTCTATGCAGCGCCGCTCGTCATTGTTCCAAAAGCTCCGGGTGATGTTGTGAACCGTCCCAAGGCATATCTATCGAGAAAACCGCTTACTTTTTCTCAGAGCTACTACGGTTATTCCTGTAATGGCCATCCCGATGCCAAAACTCTTGCCGCTTTGATTTATCTTATTCCGCAGAGTGATTTGTTTCGCTACTTCACCCTAATGGTTAGTGTGTCCCAGGGTGCGGACCACATGATCTTCACCAAGCAAGATTTGGATACTCTCCCATTCCCAGACGTTGCCAAACTTCCAGCTCAAACAAAGAATGCCATCCGCAAGCTTGCTCGCCGTCTCGAAAGAGACGCAAAAAAACCGTGGGACGAAATTGACTCACTGCTCTTTCGCCTTTATGGCTTACAAGACAATGCGATTCAAGTCGTCCGAGAAACCCTTTTTGCCGCCGCAGCCTATCGCCGCCAGGGCCGGGCCGCGCTGGACCGGACAACCCGCAAAGACCGCGCTCCATTCCGAAACACACTGCGTGAACTACTAGAACCGTATTTCGACGTGTGTGGCCAGCATGTCGCCGTTGAAGAACCAAAGTCGCAGCCTGACGCTTGGGAGCAGCCGTGGTTCTTTGTCGCCATCTCCCAAGCGGATGAAGAAGTGCCGTTGAATTCTGCGTTGCTCCGCAAGGCAATGGAGGAAGCTAACAAACGAGCCGCCAGTCGGATCATTGTCAAAGTTCACGGTCAACACGGGCTACTGTTGGGCCTGCTAAATCAACGCCGTTGGTGGACACAGACACGAGCCGAGTTGTGTGGCCAACACATCGTGCGACACCACCTTGGCGCTTTCGGTCTTGCCGAACAAACATGAGTCTGGCCGAAGGAAATGGTTTGTTCGCGCTCGGCATTCCACCGGAGCAGTTTAATTTGCCGCATCCACGTCTTGATTTGCCAGTCATTTTGCTCGTCCGCCGTGTTCTGTTGTTTGCTTTTGACTTGTTACGCGAGCGCGGCTTTGCGCTTGTGACCGCCAAAGAAGATGAGGTCACTGCGGCACTGCGGGCGATTATCGAAAACGACCTGAGACAAACAGGGAAGGTAGCAGGTTTTGGTCGCCTGACTTACGAAACCGTCGTTCGGCAAGGTCAGGTTATCAATTTTGACCTGACCAAACTGACGAAAACGCCAGACCTGTGCTTCAAACTCCGCAACGATGAAGAAGAACCACGACAGGTGCTTTCCGAACACGAAGCACTCTTTGTCGAATGCAAGCCGGTGGACGAAACCCACGCCGTAGGTGGCAGGTATTGTGATGACGGTTTGTGTCGTTTCGTCGAAGGCGACTACGCTTGGGCGATGCAGGAGGGACTCATGCTTGGGTACGCACGCCACGGTCGCACCATCGCGGAACATCTCATCCCTGTAATGGAAGAAGCGGTGCGGCGCATGAAATTAAAAACAGTCAAAGCCCCGCAGGAAATCAAGCACCCTGGAGCGGTCGCGTGCGAACACGCCGAAGCTCTGCATGTAAGCCGTCATAACCGTGGGTTTGCATGGGTAGCAAACAAAGGTCCGGCCACTGATATTTTCATTTATCACTCGTGGCACGACTGCGGATGAAACGCTGGCACATGCCATAACCATCGGTCCCGACTACTCCCCGGTTCTCGTGTCGCCTTCGCCGGTATGGTCTTTACTGAAGGCACTGAAGGATGAGTAATTTTTGATGCGCTTGCCACGGTTGATGCTCCCAAGTTGTGTCCGATCAATCCTGCGCTGTAGAAGATCGACCAGCTCATCGAAACGGGCGATGGGTATCCGTTCCCAGTCCGCCTTGAATTCCTTTTTGATGATCCTGTAAATGGCGGCAAATGAAAAGTCGGTGCGTCCCGCCTGCTTGCTCGCAAAATCATTGTAACGGTCAATCAGATGCTTAACGTAATTGCGGCGGACCAAATCTGAACCGAGACTGCCCTCGACGGGGAGAAACTTCGGACTTCCCTTGGATTGGCGGATCGTCACGTTGTCAGCTTGAATTGACCCCGGACTGTTCAGCATCACATGCCCTCCAGCCGTAATATAAACGGCCCGGTAGTCTCTCAGGATGGCTTCCACTTTTCGGGCGTCCGATTGCGAGAGGTCGATAGAGCCGTTTTTCTCATGAGCCTCCTTCATCTGACGTAGAAACTCGACCGTGTAGGTCTTCGGGTCGGAATCAATAAGCTTGCTGTGCCTGGCGCACATCAAAATCAGGTTCGCATGGCCATGTCGTTCTTCAGTGGGCTGCTTGGAGTCGTAACGGGGGCCTCCCTTACTCCGTGCCTTGATGTGGCAGACGATGCCTGTGACAACGCCTGAATCTTCAACGATTGGAAGCTCACATTGAGGGAAGGCGCATCGGTTGTTCGATAGTACAAAGAGCCTTTTGAGCGTCGAAAGCAACGGTTCGTTCATATCAACCTGAGTCGGCTCAATAATACTGCCGGATGTATTCGTAGGCCCGGTCAAAAAGCTCCTGCTCCCGGTGAAGCTGGTATTTCAGCAGCGTGCTCCGCAGCGCCCGCTTGATCTCGCGCTCGCCACCCGTGGTCTGCTGCCAACCGTCGAACCGCACGGCTCGGACAATGGCGTCAATGTCGCTGACAACGCGCTCGACCATCACCGGCGTCTTGGTGTTTTTGGCCGCTTTGAACAACTCCGTCAACGCGGCTTTGCCGCGATCCTGTTCCTGCGTTGGGACGACTTCCTTTTCAGCGGCCACCACATCCTTGGCCAACTCCAGCAGCAGCTTCAGGAACGCCAGGCTGGTCAGGAGGCCCTTCTCGTGGCGCTCCTTCAATTCCTCCAACCGCTGGCCCAGAGCGATGAATTTCGGATTCTTCGAGTGTTTTCGGATGCGGGCAATGATGTTGATCTCGATCAGCTTGATCTTGGTCGGGTCCTGAGACTCGATAATTTCCTTCAGCAGGTTTTCGTCCATCACCAGGGTTTCGAGGTTGTCTTGGACCGCTTCAACGTGGACGTTCTGATGGATCAATTCCACCGTTTTCGCGCCGAGCGTATGCCACAGCAGCTTGCCGTTACCACTGGGCGGTTTCACCGATTCGTACACCTGGCCGAGCCAGCGGTAATCGTCCTCATAGGGTTTCAGGCACGAATCCGGCGACAATGCCTCCCACACCCTGGCAAAAACTGAAAAATCCGCAGCGAAAGCATCGCGCTTTTCATTATTCGGCAGGCATTGCTGCGCGGCGATCAGACCCTCGTAGCCGCTGACCTTCCGGTTCACGCCGGGGAAATAATCCACGCACTTTTTCCAGATCACCGATAATTGTGCTTTCACTTCCTCCAGGTTGGTGATGACCAGTCGGATGGATTTCTCGTCAAACATCAGCGCCCGGCCCACGTCGTCGAAAATGCCCAGGTAATCCACCACCAGGCCGTGCGTCTTGCCGGTGTACGGGCGATTCGTCCGGCAGATGGCCTGCAACAGCGTGTGATCCTTCATCGGCTTGTCCAGGTACATCGCCTGAAGAATTGGCGCGTCAAAGCCGGTCAGCAATTTCGATGTGACGATCAAGAATTTCAACGGGTGATTCGGGTCGCGGAAATTATCCAGGAGCCGCTCCTCGTCGTCCTTGCTGCGCTCGTAAAGCTTTTTATATTCCGTTTCGCCGCTGGCCACGGTCATCACGACGGCACTTGCTTCAGGCGGCAAAATCTTATCGAACTCCTGCTTAAACAAATGGCAGGACTCGCGGTCGAACGTCACCACCTGGGCTTTGAAACCGTTCGGCTCCACTTTCGTTTCGTAGTGCTCCACGATGTCCTTCACCAGCGTCTGAATGCGCTCCGGCGACTTAACCAGCACGCCCATTTTGGCGGCCATCTTTGACAGGTCCGCCGCGTCTTCTTCCGACATGTCGCTGGTAATGTTCTTAAACGCTTCATCAATCGCGTCCTTGTCTATGCGCAGTTGGACCAGCCTGGCCTCAAAATGCAGCGGCAGCGTGGCCTTGTCGCGGATGGATTCCTCGAACGAATACTTGCTCATGTACCCATTGCCATCCTCGGCGGCACCAAACGCCCAAAACGTGTTCCGGTCGGCGCGGTTGATTGGCGTGCCGGTCAGGCCGAACAGGAAAGCATTGGGCAGCGCCTCGCGCATTTTCCGGCCAAGGTCACCTTCCTGGGTCCGGTGCGCCTCGTCCACCATGACGATGATGTTCTTGCGGTCGTTCAGAACGCCGGGTGCTTCACCAAACTTGTGAATCGTGGTGATGATGATCTTCCGCACGTCCTGGGCCAGCAACTGACGCAGGTCATTGCGCGTGACGGCGGGAGCAACATTTGGGATGTCTGACGCGCTGAACGTGGCGGTGATCTGCGTATCCAGGTCGATTCGGTCCACCACAATGATGACGGTGGGATTTTGCAGAGCTGGATGCAGCCGCAACTTCTGCGCGGCAAAAACCATGAGCAGCGACTTTCCCGATCCCTGGAAATGCCAGATCAACCCTTTTTTCACGCGCCCCTCCAGCACGCGCTCGACGATCTGGTTCACCGCTTCGTATTGCTGGTAGCGACTGATAATTTTGATTTTCCGCCGTTTTTTGTCCGTGGCGAACAACGTGAAGCTGCCCAGGATGTCCAGCACCACTTCAGGCCGTAACATGCTCTCCACCGCCGTCCGCATCTCGCTCAAGCCGCCATGCTCGCCCTGCTCGGAATCCCGCCAGGGTGCCCATAGGTCCAGCGGCATACGGATCGAACCAAACCGGTACGTTTTGCCCTCTGTTGCGAAGGAAAAGACATTCGGAACAAACAACGCCGGGATGTTGACCTCGTAATCGTTCAGGATGTCGTCCGCCGCGTCCACCCAACTGATGGCCGGGCGCACCGGCGTCTTCGTCTCGCCCACGATCACGGGGATGCCGTTGACGAACAGCACCAGATCAGGCCGGAGTTTCTTGGCTGAGTAAACAAACTGCTGTGTACAGACGAACCGGTTGTTGCCCAAGGTCTCGAAATCAATCAGTCGGACGGGCGTGTGCTCGTTGTTTGGGCCGAACGGCATGGACCGCTCACCGCGCAGCCAGGCGGTGAATTCCTCATTGGCCCGGACCAGGCCGTCGCTCTGGACCGACAGCAGGATGGCCCGGAGTTTGTAAAAGACCTCATCGGCCCGGTCGGGCTTTTCGGCGATCTCTGGATTCAGCCGGATCAGCGCCTCACGTAGATGCGGCTCAACCAGCACATCGTTGAAGTCACGGGGTAGTTGGTCGGCGGGGATGAAATGCCATCCCAGGCCCGCCGCCAGCGCCGGTAGCGATGCGCCTTTGAACAATGGCTCCCGCACCGCAGCGTCCTGTTTACCGCAGAGCAGATCACGGACATAATCCTCAACGCTGTTGGCTTCGTTAAACATGCTCGATCAACTCCTTTCGCAGACTGGTCGCCAGAGCCTCACAATTGCTCAGGTGATGCTGGAGCCTTCTCATGCGCTCCTGCACCGCTGCGAGCTTCTCGACAAAAGAATCCTGCTGGCTTCGCGGAATCGGAGGAACTGGAAATTTTCGGAGGACAGTTGAGTTGATGGTGTGAAGTCCACTCGTGCTCTTGGCGCGACTACGGAAATATGAACAGCCTTCGGAGCTGTTCATCAAGGCAACCAGGTATCTCGGATTGAGTTCGTCGCAGCACCTCGCTCGAAGAATATGGTTCTGATGTAGGCAGATTGGAATTTCGTCCGACCAGATGGCGGCTCGACCAATGGCATTTTTGTCGGCATGGCCTTCGACCACGAGCACGTCGTCCCTGAGAAGCTGGAACCTGGATATTTCGTTGGCCTCACAGCCGATGGTCCTCATTTCCTCTAAATTCAAGAAACCGCGTCCGACGTTTGCCACACGAAGGTAAGGATAGACGGAAGAAATGGCGCGTCGTTTTCCGTCCACTGTGAGTCCATAGGCCACGGTGGAAAGTGTATCCAAGCTGACCATACGCAGATCAGCCGTAGCTTGAAAACGCTCATGGACTACTGCTTCAACTACCTGCTCTGCGGCCTTCGCCGAATCTTCAACTGAAGTCCTTTGGTTTTCTGCGGCCCACAGAATCTCCGCAATCCGGCGCTGCTCATCCTTCGGTGGGATCACGAACTCGTAGCGAGACAGGTCTTGCCATTTCGTGCGCGGTGACAACGATCCCGCCGACGTGTCCAGGGCGTGTTGCCAGAAACGCTCGGCCAGCATGATGAACGGAAGTAGTTCGGAAATCAGGTCATCATTTTTCGGCTCGAACACCAGGATGTCGCCGGAGCAGATGCCGTCAAACTCTGCCACAGCCAGCTTGCGCTGATACGCCCGCCGTTTGCCAAACAACACCTGGCCCGAACGGAACCGTCGCGTGAACGTCGTGCCCTCCTCAATGTCAGCCCATCGTTTGATGTGCAACGATCCAGGGTCGAGATGATCCAGCCCCACGACCCGCTCGATACCCGCCGCTTGCGGATCAGTCACCGTGTCGTTGACACACTCCACCACGTCACCAAACTTCACCCGCCGCCAGTCAGACTTGAGATTCTGGCTGCCGTTGGCCTGCGCGTTTGATTTGGTCGGCTTACTTGGCATCAGCAGGAACTGTGGTTTTCTGTGTAGGTTTGAGCCGCACGCTCATGGTTACCGGAGTTTTTTATGCACCCATCGCCATTGCGTGTAGGCGCGTTCCATACACTTTTCAAAAGCGGTGTTCGTGCGAAGAAATCCGAAATTCCCTTCGGCCACACGGTCTTTATACTCTTTGTTGTCGGTTAGCCAACTCATTAGCATCCTACAGCGAGCCGTGGCCAGGTAACTAAGTTTGTTCACAAAATCCGCTTCGACGCTCAGGCTCGTGCCATATCGGTCTGCCAATTCTGCCAGTGCGGAGTCATTAAGCACGCCCTGGCAAAGCAGTGCCCATAAAAGCCCACGGGCGCGGCTGATGTAGCTGTAGCGATTGGGGCCTTTTTCTACGATGTCATTCATTAGTCGGCGGAGGCGGTAATGAATTTTGTAGCAGAGTACAATATGGCGAGTGTCAGCCTGGATTCGCGCTTCGTTGAATGCTAGGCCGTAGATGCGGTCGTCCTCAAATACCTGCGCCATACTCTGCGTTTTATCCACTTCGCCTTCCGTTAAGAGAAATGTCTGCGCCAGCGGTCGAATCTGAATGGGTTTGATTTCTGTGATGCCCTCCTCATCCAAATTATCCAACGCCTCGAAAGCGTTCTCCTGGCGCTCATAGAATATGCCCAAGTCATCTTTGAACTTTTCCTGTAATTGAAGCTGGATCAGGTCATTGGCCCGAAGATTCCATGGCTCTACGGGATTTTGACGGTTATTATTGATTGTAACGCTGGTGAAGAAGTCAGACGTGGCCTTAGTGATGATTTTGCACAGGACGCGCACTTCGTCCAAAGCCTGCTTCCGTTCCTCGACAAGTGGGTTCTCGGCGTTCGCCTTGATGAACTCGTCGAAAGTAGTCACCGTCTGAGCACCGTTAAGCAGTCTTGGCGATGTGATGTGATAGTTACTGTCGATTTTCTCAAGGTGTTCGGCTGCGAGCGTGATACCATTGTGGTTGAAGGCAAAGACCAACGGAGATTCGCCATCGACCGCAATCTGCTTGAGCGCCCGCGAGAGCGCCCGGTTGACCGACCGGTTCATTCCAAGTCCAAAACGAATGTTGCGCTCGAAAAACCGAGGTCCCATGTCTCGGTGCATGAAATTCAAGTCGGTCAATCGAATGAAGCCGACATACATCTGTTCACCTGCCGGACCTGGGCGCTCAATTAACTCAGTCAAGGGAAGTTGATAAACACGGGCGCGGGTGTGGTCTTCCACCGTGCCGATTTTGCCCGTGACGGAACGAAACTCGACCAAAAAACTGACCTGCCTGCCCTCAAAGAACTTGTCGATGAGAAACTTTTTGTTTTCAAGGTCTTCCCGGAGATGGTCGAGCACCGGGCTTTTGTCTGCTTCAGCGGGGTCACCGGTAAAGATGAACCGCAAACACACCTGCTTGATGGCCTCACGGTTCTCCAACATGCAACTGCGAAGTTGAAGCAGAATCTGATTTTTCGCCGGGTCAGCCTTTTGTGGCTTCGAGAAAATCACTTCCATGCCCTCATCGATCAATCGTTGCATCGAGCCTTTGAATTGAGCGTGAGATTTGGAGTATTTGAACTGGAACAGGTAAAGATTCCTTTTTTCGGGATCGAAGTGAAAGCCGTCCAGTCCGTAGTCGTTTCCGCCAAATGCGACTTGATTGAGGACCTGCTCTCGCGGCACTTTGTAATCTCGCTCCAACACCAAAAGCCCGAAGTAGTCATTGCGTACGCCTCCGCATGTATCTTTCAAATCGGAATATGCTTGGTCAATCATTCGGTCTGTTATCATTTTCGTTTTCCTTTCCGGTTTTCAGAAGTTACCCACGCATGTCAGTATGATTTAAAATCACAAGGAGGTTGTCCATTGACGACCGCAGAGCCGCTGAACTTGTTTGCCATACCTCGATGACCTTTGCCAGCGGTTTTTCGGTCGCGGTGGTTGTTGCGCCGTTGGCGTTGAGCCGGATGTAAAGCGGGATGCTCAAGTTGGCCTTGTTGGCGCGGATTTCATCCAGTGGCACGGCGCGGGCAAAACCATCCACGTCGGCGAACGATTGATAGGTCGTCAGGATTTTTTGGATGTGATTTTCTTCCAGAAAACTCTGCGCTCGTTCACGGGTGACTTCGTTTACGGCATTGATGAATAAAATCTTGTTTTTCCGCGCCTTGGGTTTTGCCGTCCGGCACACCACCACGCACGCCTCCATCGGCGAGTTGTAAAACAAGTTGGGACCCAGGCCCAGGACACATTCAATCTGGTCTCTGTCCACGAGCTTGGCCCGCATCTCTTGTTCCTCGTCCCGGAACAGCACGCCGTGTGGGAACAGGATCGCGCACCGGCCCGTCTTCGGCTTTAGGCTGGCCAGGATGTGGCCGAGGAAGGCGTAGTCCGCTCGACCCTGCGGCGGCGTGCCCAGGGAATTGCGCCCGAAACGGTCGGATGACCAGGCGGTGCGGTCCCACTGCTTGATGGAGTACGGAGGATTGGCCAGCGCCAGGTCAAATTGCCGGAGCCGGTCGCCATCCGTGAAAGCCGGAGCCGCCAGCGTATCGCCGCGCACGATTTTGAAATCCTCGATGCCATGCAGGAACATGTTCATCCGGGCGATGGAACTGGTCATCAGGTTGCGCTCCTGGCCGTATGCTTTGAGATTGCGCCATTCTTTGCCGCGTGTCCTGACTTCGGCGATGGCTGACAGCAACATGCCGCCAGTGCCGCAGGTCGGATCGTAGATGGAGTCCCCCGGCTGCGGATCAAGCATCAACGTCATCAGGTGGACCAAAGTGCGGTTCGTATAAAACTCGGCGGCGGTGTGGCCGCTGTCGTCGGCGAATTTTTTAATCAGAAATTCATACGCATTGCCCAGTTCGTCTTCCGGCACGTTGGCAATAGAGAGGTTCAGCGTGGAATAGTGCTCGATCAGGTCTTTGAGCATTTTATCCGGCAGCCGCTCGGTGTTGGTCCACTGCGCGTCACCGAAAATGCCGAATAGCGTTTCCGGGTTGGCCTTCTCGATGTCCCGCATCGCGTCCTGGATGCCCTTGCCGATGTTTTTGGGCCGGTTCCGCACATCCCGCCAGTGAGCGCCTGGCGGCACCTGAAAGCGGTGGTTTTCCGCAAACGTGGCGAAGTCAGCGTCGCCGCTGGATTGTTTCAACGCCTTTTCATATTCCTCATCGTAAACGTCACAGAGCCGCTTGAAGAACAGGAGCGGGAAGATGAACTGTTTGTAGTCGCCAGCGTCAATGAAACCACGGAGAAGCGTGGCCGCGCCCCACAGGTAGGATTCGAGTTGCTGTTGGGTGATGTGGGTGTTCATACTACGCTTCCTTGAGCGACGGCGAAATGGCCTTTTCGAGTTTTATAGCTGACGCGACCACCCACTCCGACAACGTCTTTAGATCGGCTGCCGACTGCTGAATAGACCCTGCACGATAGATGGCGATCCGGCAGGCCCTTTTGTCGTCCATGCGCTCCCAGCGCAATACTTCGTCAGATTTTAGCAGGCCAAGTTTGCCGTCAATGTCGGTCTGGTTTCTAAACAACTTGTCGTAAACAGCCTTATTCCACTTCCTCTTGCCGTAATCAACATAAAGTTCGACCCGCAACTCCTTGGACTTTGTGAAGCTGGCAAACAAGCCAATCTTCTTTTTGGAAGCGTTCGGGAGGTCTGCCAGCCGGAAATAACTCCGCCCGTCCGGTTCGCCTACCCTCAAAGGAAATTCTTTGTGTTTCGCAAGTCTCTGCCGAACGCCGTTGAAAAAGTTGATGTATGACTTTTCTCGGCCACCAATCCGCACGAAGACGATCTCCTTCCCACCTTGAAAGGCGTTCGGCACAAAATAGAGCACCCTCCAACCGATCTCCAACCATTGCGCCGAACGTAGATTTTCAGGTTCATTGGCCCACCAGGACCTGTGTTCGTGTGCGGCCTTTGGCAGCTTGCACTTCGTTATATTCTTCTCAATGTCCTGGAGTCGGATGCGGACTTCCTTTTGGCCTGGGGGTAGGGCCTGCAAATAGCTGATCAGTGGAACAAGTATGCTGTCGGTCGGTCGAGCTTCCTCGTCGGTTGGCTCAGTTACTTGCGATGCAGAACCGCGGGCAGCGGAAGTGACAATCTGACCTAGCTCTTTCGGAGGTTCTGGATGGGCATCGGCAGCACAGACAATTTCAAGCCAGTCCTTGCAGAACCGTAACTGCTCCCGTTCAGTGGGTGATAATTCACCTCGAAAATGCGCCAGCTTGTTCCGCGTTTCACGCACATCGCTGAGCAGTCGTCGAATCACCTCCTTATCATCCGATTGAGCGATTTTCGGGCACATGGGATGCAGCAGCAGCATTTCAGCGAATTCCGCCATCGTAAGCTCATCGAAAGCTTTTTTGCGGTCAGGCACACCAAGGCGCTTGAATGCCACGTCAACGGTCGGGGCGTCTAATGCACAGGGTTCCGTACGCGATTTGCCCAGATAGGACATTAAGGCCGACTCAAACTTAGGCCGCATTTGTCGGGCAGGATTGGAGACAGCTTCGATGGTTTCCCCCATGCCACCTTTTTCACCCGGCTTCACAAAATAGGCAGCCTCTACGTATTCCTTTAGCATGGTTTCGATGTCTTCGACCAACATCATGTCTCCTGCCCGCCGTCTGAAAAAGTCTGTCGTGTCATAGGTTGTTACGATACCAACTACCTTGCTTTCACGGTCGGTAATTACAACGGCGTAAGTATTTTTGGTTTCGTCCAGCAGTTCCTCGATGTCCTGGTCGAGGAACATCTTGGTTGCGCCCTCCCTGGCGTCACGGACGCCCAACTGTGCGGGCGCAACCTTGAAGCTGTTCGATGCACGCACGATTGAACTTGCGGTAACCATGCCCGACACCACCCCCTCAGTGGTAACGACTGGCAACTGACTAAAGTCGTGTTTGGCCATCAAGGATAGAGCGTGCGCAACTGTGTCGCTCGACGAAACGCAGACTGGTTGCGCTCGGCCTTCGATCAAATCTCGCACAGTGAATAGCATAAATTCAGACCAAATTGGCACTTTTCAGCAGAGACTTGAGCCGGTCCTCGGCAGCGTAGGCGTCGGCCAGCGCCGTCTTCAAGTTGGCGAGTGCCTGCTTGACCGTGATAGTTTCCTGGTCACTGACCTGCTCAACGTACCGGGGAATGTTCAGGTTATAGTCGTTGGCGGCGATCTCCTTCAACGTAACGACCTTGGCGATGCCTTTGACGTTTTTGTAATCCCGATACCAGCCGAAGATTTTGTCCACATGTTCCGGCAGGAGCGTGTTCTGATTCCGACCCTTTTTGAAAATGCCCGATGCGTTGATGATGAGCACACGATTCCGCCGATCCGGCTTTTTTCTGGCCCGGAAGACCAGGATACAAGCTGCCAGGCCAGTGCCGTAGAACAGGTTTGGCCCCAGTCCGATCACTGCTTCAAGTTTATCCATCTCCAGTATTGTGCGCCGTATCTTTCCCTCGACCCCCATGCGGAACAGCACGCCATGCGGCAGAACGACCGCCATGCGTCCGGTGCCGGGGGCCATTGACTTCAACATGTGCTGGACGAAGGCGTAATCAGCGCTGCTCCGTGGCGGGACACCGGCAAAATTGCGGCCATATCGGTCATTGACCCAGATGTCCTCACCCCACCGCTCCACGGAGAACGGCTCGTTGGCGATCACACAAACGAACGTGGCCAGGCTGTCACCAGTGAAAAAGGCCGGATCACGGAGCGTGTCGCCCCGGACAATCTTGAAATCTTCGACACCATGCAAAAACAGATTGATCCTGGCTATGGCCGACGTGGTGAGGTTCTTTTCCTGACCGAACAGCTTGCCCCATAACTTCCTGACATTGCCGCCAGCCTCTTTTACGTGCTGGATTGCGCCCAGGAGCATACCGGCTGTGCCGCAAGTCGGGTCGTAAATCGTGTCGCCCTCCTTCGGGTCGAGGATTTTGACCATCAGCCGGACAACACTGCGGGGTGTATAAAACTCTCCGGCCTTCCGGTTGGTCTGGTCGGCGAATTTCTTGATCAGGTATTCATACGCCTGGCCCAGAATGTCATCATCGGTGTCACGGTTGGCCAGACCGATGCGCGAGAAATGCTCAATCAGATCGCGCAGCAGCGCATCGGACAGCCGTTCCTTGTTGCTCCAGGGTGCATCGCCGAAAATTCCGTAAAGGGTGTTCGGATTGGCCTTTTCGATTTCCCGCATGGCCCTCTGGATGGCCTGGCCGACGTTTGTGGTCTTGGCCCGAACATCATTCCAATGGCAGCCCTCCGGTATTTGAAACCGATGGTTTTCGGCGAACTGAGCGTAGGCGATGTCGCCGCCCGATTCCTGGAGCGCCTGGTCGTATTCTTCGTCGTAAACGTCACTGATCCGCTTGAAAAACAACAGTGGAAAAATGAACGTTTTGAAGTCCGAGGCATCAACCGGCCCGCGCAGGATGTTGGCGGCTTCCCACAGATGGGATTCCAAGGTTGTCAGATCAACAGTGCTGGTGGACGCCGGAGTTGTCATCGATCATCGGGGAGTGAATCACGAAGGCAGGGAAAACGAAAGATGTGTTTTCTGCGAAAACGCGGGGTTGCCGTGCGTTGAACGAATCCGTCAGACCTGCCGATCCTGATCCACAAAGCCACCCCTAAATTAGGCGTGGAAATAGTTTTGAACCGAGCTTACCGAATTTGAGGCAACCCCCGTTGCTTAATCATCGTCTTGCCAACTTGTGTGTGAATCCACGGAAATGTCTTTTAGAGAGCCGGGTTCCGCTAGTTTCTCTGGAGCGGGCGATGGGCCGAAGGGGCCGATTGGGTGTGCGAAGTATCGCTTTGGCGGCGGGTCAGACGGAGAGCGTTTTGAACACTTTGACCGCACATGGGCAGGCAGTTTTTTGTCCCACATCGGCAAAAAAGCAATACGGGCACCGAACCATTTGTTTGCCTCGTTTCCGCTTACGCATCTAACGATATGGATCACCGACACCGCGCCACTGACGCACAGAATGCAATCAGAGCACTTTCGCGGCGTTCGGTACACCCGCTTGTTGGGCCTTTTTTATTCATGCCAAGTGCATGGAACTGTGCTGCTTAATCGTGGTGGCGACATCAGGGCGAGACGTTTTAACGGTCTGATCGAAAATCTCTTGGACGAAAGGCGCGACCCAGTATTGCGAATCCGGCTCTGGGGTCAACCCACACTCCAAGCAATCCAGATGATCACTGGACATCATGTAGTGGCCGTTGGCAAAAAACATATACGAGACGTGTAGTATCAGTACATCGCGCAGGTCGTTCGAGAACTCGTCCAAAGCCCGTCGCCGTCCCTCAAGGAGAATCTCTTTGTCGTTGAGGAGGACGTTCCGGTAAAAGTTGTAGTGTGTATGGTCGTTACAGCGGTCCCTTAGCCGCTTGTACCGGTCATCTGCAAACAAAAGAGCGGTAATCGGAGCAACCCTTGGCGATCCGCGTATGTACTGGGACATGATCCTGAATTCGGGTAGTCGGTCTTTTCCCTGCACCCATCTGTCGATCTGCTTCACAACAAAATTTTCAATGCTGACGTGGTCCTCAAGGTATAGGCCCGTGTAGATATCGATGATCGCGGAATCGTAGTACTTCCGAAGCAAAGCGTAGGCGTCATTGATCCTTCCGTCTCGCAGAATGGCTCGAATTGACGCCAGCGTTCCCTGGACCGAGGAAAACAGGTATGAATCAATGTTGCAGATGGCCCGCGTACCAACCGAGACAAATCCGAATACAGAGTGAGCTAAACTCTCGTAGAACGCAGCGTACCGTTCCAAGTCGGCGAAGACGGTGTGCTTCTGGTATTCTTCGTCACTGACCATCATAACGTTTGCTCACAGGGAAGGCGTGCCTGAACCACGCCCAACGTTTCAAAGCCGAGCCACGGTCACTGGCGGCTGGCTCACGCCTGCAATAATGACTCTCAAATTTCATATCTCAAACCAAAATCTCAAGGGACGGTGGCTGTTTGCTCTGGCGCGTTACGCGACGGTGATTTCGGGAATACATGCTCATAATAAAGAAGCGAGAGCGCAATCGCTAGAATGGCAACACCAAGTCCGAACGTGGTGAGCTGTAAATAAAACAATCGCCATGTCCATTTGCCGAGAAGGTCTGTAACCGTGCCTAATCGTTCTAACTCGGTTGCGTCTGCGCCGCGCAACTCACGACGTAACTTGCGAGTGGTCAGCCGAAAATCTCGGAGGCGGGTCCATGTGCTGGCAATGCAGACGCCGACCGTGAGGGTGAAAATGACTGTCGCCAACACAAAAAAATAGGAACCTGGGCGAGAAAAATGAGAATCCTTGTCCGCGATGTGGGACAAGCAGAATCCAGCAGCAGCAGTAGAAAGGCCAAATATAAGGTTGATGGCTCCTCCAAGCTGCTCACGGCGCGTCTGCTCGTAACGCCTCAAAGCATCTTTCTTTTCTGCGCGTTCTTCGTCGTTCATAGACTTTACGTTTCGGGCCGCCTAACGGCCAAGAGCCGCGCCGGAACCGTGATGTCAATGCTCATATCGCCATACTTTCACCGACTTCAAATCAGCGCGTCTTCAAAACGCGGTCGGCTGGCTTTGAAATAAGTATCCCGGTCAGCGAAGCGGGGTCCAGTTGCGCCGATTGCAACCTGTCGGCTGCGTTTGCTCGCCACGCCAAGTCACCTGAGCCAGGAAAAGTCCTGCGAAGGTCACGAATAACTTGGAGTGCGGATTTCGCCCATGAACGGAATTCGGCCAAGTTCCACACACACACGTCTTTCAGATGCGGCATCGCCTCCTTATCAGCGACGGCTACCGGCGTGACAAGGACCGGGATTATGTTGGCAGCCTTTGCCAGCGGTACTCTCTCCCGTATCCAATTTGGGTGGGAAGCCGCTTGCCTCGCCTTCGTTACGTCGAGGCTGCCAGCACGGTCCCCGTTCGAGTGGTCCTCAAAGACCAGGCAAAGCTCGTCATGCAAAATCCACCATGGATCGGGCGATCCTTTTGATTCTTCCTTCCCGGCCTTGAAGCCGAGCATCGTTCCCAGTCGCTCATGGGCGGTTTCAAACTTGGAGCTTTCGTTCTGCATGATGTTTTCTGCAATGAACTTTTCCTCCTGGTCGAATTTCCGGTCATGGGCGGTACCCAGATTTTCAAGATTGCTCTCAATGTTCTCAACCTGGAGCGCGAGGGCCTCGTCACGGGTCGGCGTGGATTTGGCCTTTTCTTGTAGTCGGCAAAGGCCGACCAACCACGAGACCCCTGGCGCTGCTTTTTGAGCGGCTGCGTATTGAGCGCGTGCCTGTTGGTCGAGTCCTTCGACACCGCTCTTGTACGCCAGCCAGGCGGCGCTGCCAGCCAAGTAACTCCACAACGCCCGATAACCACGGAGTGCCGGGTCATTAAGCCGCCCAAGAACTGCCCTGGCCGCATCGAATGCCCCAGGGTAATCCCCCTGCCACAGGCTCGTTTGATACTCAATTTCGGAGTCCACAGCCTGATGGAGATCGGCTGTGCCCGGCAGGGCTTTTCGTGTGAGGCCCTCACGGAGTTGAACGATCTGACTGTCCGCCTGCTGCCAATCTTGGGATTGCTGAAGGAAAGCCGCCAAGTTGTCCACGAAATCAGACACCTTCTGGTCTTTGGATTGATCGATGCCGAACTGGAGTTCGGCTTGCAGTTCAGGATGGAGAAAGCACCGACGATCAGTGGCAAGCAGGTAATTGTGAAGTTCCTCCCCTTCAACAATCACAGCGGCAAAATCTGTCGCCGAACGGGTGCAACGACCGAACGCTTGGACCATTCTCGTCAGGATGCGGTCGTTCAACATTGCAACGGCCCCCAATCGAGTGATGAAGAATCTTTCCTGGAGATTCGTGGCGCGTGGCAGTCCCGCCACGATGAGAACACGGCATTCGTCGTCAGGAAAATCGATCCCATCGTAACGGTTGGCCAAGACAGCGACCGCCTTCGCTCTGGACGTAAATGGCGTTTTGGCAAGCTCAATGTCCCTGGCGTTGAAGGTGTCAAAACCCACCTTCTGCTTGACCCAATCCCGATACAGGGCGGCGCTTTCATCGTCTGGCACGATTACAAGGCTTCGTCCCGCCTTTTTGAGCACATGGACGGTCAACTCGTCGGCTTCCGTTTTGTTAAGTGATCTTTCGGGAAACAGGAAAAAGCGCCTGCCAATACCCTGCTTTTCCCACCCCTTGACCTGGAGGCGAAGAATACTCGACCGCCCGGTGATTCTCTCCAGATCGCCGCCTTCGCCGAGAGTAGCCGACATGTACACTCTTTGCCTTGCATCGGCGAAGGGCGCATGGCTGAAGGTTGGTGGGATAATGGGCCGCAGCAGAACTTCTCGCGCACTCAGGAACAGATGGCAAGCTGGCACGTGATCCCGGATCATCTTCCAAGGGAACGACAAATCCGAATCCGTTTCCTCAAGCCGGGTGTCCATGACTTTGATCAGTTCCGGGATGCGGTCGAAGAATTTAGGCGTCGGGATTTTTTCGACCCAGTTTTGGTCCCAAGTGCCGCCAGAACCTCCGCGCACGCGCTGCTGGTCCGCGCAGGACAGCAAATCCATAAAAACCCCAACGACGGCCTCATAGATCGCCGTATCCTCGGACCGAACTATCCGCAGCGACCACATCTTCGGAATGTAATTTTCCGCCGAATGGGAATCATCGAGAATGATTGTGTTCGGGTTCTGAAAATAAGGAGCAGTATTGAAAAGACTGCTGTAGGATGTAACCGCAATGGCCTCTCCGCCGATAAACTCACCCTTAGCGCCAGGATCGTAATCGGCTTTCTTTCCCACAAACCCGTTCACTTTCAAGCCGTACTGGGAAACCGCCTGGGTGACGACTTGGTGGACGAGCTGATTAGTCGGGCACAGATAAACGACACGCTCCTGGAATTTCCTTCTCCGCCATTCGCCGATAAGCAAGCCGACGAGGGTCTTGCCACTGCCGGTGGCAAGCTGGAGTGCCACGTCGGGTACATCAACTGCTTTTGAAGTGTACTCGCGGAGAAGGTCAGCTTGCTGCGACAGCAAGCCTGGTATTTTTTTGGTGCGAATGTCTCTGAACAGGGCTTCGGGATTCTCCAGAGACAAGGCCGCAGTTGCAACGGGTTTGAAAGCCATGCGGTCTTTTAGAACATCGCCCCGTGGGTGTAAAGCCTTCGCCGCGCCGCTACCGGACGCCACCACGCCCCGCTCGGTGATCCCGGACAGGCAAGGGAGAGCGAACCGCCTGCGGCGTGGATTTGAACCTGAACTGGGACCGGCTGATGGCGGATGTGGGTTCCCACTGCCAACCGGCGGGCTGATTCCAAATTGTAACAGGGTTGACCTTGCCAATCAGCGAAGCGATGGGCATGGTGTCATCAAAGAAAGAAACTTTATGGCTATATTCGCACTCGACCTCACCAAACAGGCACCCCGCAGTCCACGGGTCCGCATTGGCGGCTTCGTCATTCTTCCCCGCTGCCTCGACAAAGGCCGCGCAACCCTCATCCGCAAGAATGGCGAATACCGCTACGATTGTCCGTTGGATCAGCGGTTCCTGAACTTTGTTGGCATCAAGGCCGCCGCCCTGAAAAAGCAGCTCGCCACGGGCAAGGGTGACGGGGCGATTCTGGCCTGGATCACCGCCAACGCGAAGTTCAAGCGCAGCGAACTGGAAATCGCTCAATGGTCAGCCTACGTGGAGCAGCGCTTTCCGAAGGACCCGGAAACGCGGGAATACGTCAACGCAGCGCACAAGAAATACGGTCCTGAACGGGAGGACATCGGGACGTTCTTTGACCTGCTGGATTTGGACGACTACGTCAGCTTCGGGGGCAAGGCGTAAGCTTTCGGCTCCATCATTCATTGCGGCCAACTCTATAGCTCGTTCAAACAGCGACGCCTGGTTTTAAAATAGGCGTTGATTTCTTCCGCTGCCTGGCGATTTGCAAATTCTGCGGCACGCTCGCCGTTTCTTCCGGGTGGAAATGCCCCTCGTTGCCCGACCACTGTCATGCCGCCATCTGACTCTGCAAGCATAAGTTTGATACCAACCACAAGGCGCGTGCTGGTGGATCGAGGCAATTTTGCAGTCCGCCCCCGGCATGGTGCCAACACTTTGCTCAGCAGCCGGTGCGGGTAAGGTGTGGTTCGCACTCGGCCATGGAACCAGCGGGCGAACAGATTGTCCTCCGGGTTGGCGTGACTGACGGACACCATATTTCGGTTCGATGACAAATTGATCATTGCTGGCATTATCGCTACTGGGTCTTTTCGCCGTTCTGGAACATCTCCAGCGCGATCAGGAACGGCTCGTGCAGGTCCATCCTCAGATCGTGCTCCGGCGCGATGCGCTTGAAACCCGCGAACATCAGGCACATCAGGTTCAGCCCGCTGAACTTTTCGCCGGGAAGGGATTTGAGCGTGTATTTCTGATCCGGCGAGGCATAGTCGAGGCCGTTGCGACCGACCAGCCCGATCTCCAGGGCGATCTCACGAATCTTTTCCACCGGCAGCTTGTCGTAGCGTTGCAGCGCATCCAGCAGGAAATACACGGCGGGCGTATGCTTCCGCTTCAGCAATTCAGGATTCGTCGAACCTTCCTTGCGGGGCGGCTCGGTCACGGTGTGTGTGCCTGGATCAATCTTCCATTCATACCAGCCCCGCAAGCCGACCATGTCGGCAAACTCGTCCACCAGGTCGTATTCATCGCCGGGACCAAGCTGCGGAAAGCGACTCCGCCAATGCTGGAACAGGCGCTGTGAAAGCGGGAACGCATCCGACCGCTGATAGTGGGCGGCATAGTTGCAGGCTCCCCGATAAAGGTTGTCCAGGAACAGGCAGTACGCTCCGTTCAAGGCCAGACCCGCCCGCAGAATCAGCTTGGGGGTTACCTCCAGCACTTTGGGGTTCATATTCGATTCCAAGGCGTCCTGAACACCCATCCGCAATGCCACAAACTGCATTGCCGCCAGCACAGGCATCCGCTCCCGCAGCCGGGTTTCGATCAGCATGTCGAGCGGGCAGTTAAACAGGAAGCCTGCCAATCCCCGGATAAGTGCCGTTATCAATCCTTGGGAGGCATCAGCCGGAAATCCTTTGCGCTGCAAATTTCGGATGTCGTTTTCCAGACGCTGAAGGGCGCTCTGTTCTGTCTTGTCGGTCGTGACGAGGAACCGGTTCTTGCCCGCTTGCCGGGCCTCGGCCTCCAATTGCAGGTGGGTCAGCTCGTGCGCCGTCTGGTGTGTCCGCAAGTCTTCCGGCAAGCCAGTTCGGAACGTGATCAGGTGATGGTCCCGTCCATGCTTCCATGCCATCTGGATCGTGGCGCTCGTCTTGTCCTTGAACTCGCCCTCCGTCACCCGCACCGGATAACCGGTCAACCGCTCCAGTTCCGCCCGAAAGTTCTCGACGGCCTTGAACGCCTCCGACTGCTGCTGTTTCACCAGTTCGTCCTGAACTGCGCCGTAGAGCGTGCGGGCCTGATCGAAGACGTGTTTGGACCGGGCGTCCTGCATCCGGGCGTTGGCGAAAAGCCGGTCGAGTGAACGGGCGGCCAAAGGAAGCTGGCCGGTGCGCTGGAACGTGACGCCCAGTCCGTAGTAGGGGTTGGGCAGATCAGGGTTGGACGAGATCGCCTGCTCGAACAGTTTCACTGCCTCCTCGGTCTGGCCACGTTGGGCGGTCATGGCGGCGAGGCCGTTGAGCGCCCACGAATCGTCCGGTGCAATCTCCAGGGCGCGGCGCAGGAATTTTTCGGCGGTTGCCCAGTCTTTTTCGCTTTTGGCGTAGAGATTGCCCAGGACAACCCAACCCCAGGGATCGCCCGGATTCAGCCGGAGAACCTCGATGAGATGATTCTTGGCACCCTCAATGTCACCTGTTTCCATGCAGGACATCGCCAGGTCACGGCGGGCCTTGTGAAAAGATGGGTTCAGTTCGAGCACCCGCTTCCAGAGCGAGATCGCCTTGTCGTAGCTGCCTTCGGCGGCTCGCTTGGCCGCCCGCTCGGCCAGGCGTTCAGCTTCGTGTTGAGCGCCCGGCGATTCCTCGGAAAACGAGATGGTCACGGTGTGTTCACCGAACTCGATCTGAAGCGACTGGCGCAGGAACTGAAACTGGCGGCGGACCATCGCTTCAACGATAGCGTTGTCGGGGCGCTGCGCCGGAACTGGCTGGCCCTCGAACTCGAACAGATCATTGATTTGAAGTGTGACTGACTTCACCTGCATAGGATTATGCCCGATCACCGCATCTGCGGCGAACCAAAACAACGGTTTGAACCGAGTCGCCGAAACGAAGCCTGCGCGTTACAATCAGGAAGGCATGGCCAGCGACATCATCTTCTACCAGTTTTCCCGCCCGAAGGTGGAGCGGTGCGACTTCAGCGATTTCCTGGGCCTGTATGCGCCGGACCAACTGCCCACCGGCACTCGGCTGCGGGAAAAGATGGACAGGATGATCTTTGTCATTGACGGCTACAACGATGATGACCGTGAAGTTCATACCATCCCGGAGATTCGCGGGTTCTACACGGCGTTCCACCTGGCATGGCCCTACTGGCTCTACTATTGCAATCTGGACACCGAAGCGCTGAAGATGATAGTGATGTGCTGCCTGCCTTCGATTGCGGCTATGAAGATGGATGGCAAGCCGAATGTTGCGGTGAAATACGACCCGCTCGAACTGCTTCGCTTCGTCAGCCAGGACTTTGGTCCGATGAACGTAATGTGTGAGCAGGCAGAAATGTCTGAACGGATGATCTACGACCGAAGCAAGGCCGTGTTCGAGTATTTCGGGATGCCGTTCAACGCCGAACCGCCGCTTGAATGATCATTTCCATGTTATGACTGAGCAAGAATTTCACAAAATGTATCCGCTCATCATCGAGTGGATTCGCAACACGCTGGCGCAACATGCACCGGCTGCACGATCTGTGGCCTCACTGGGATTCAAACGCCTGCCGCATTACTACCATCAGGACACTCTGTCTGCTGCAAGGGTGGTTGTTGTGCCCAAGGTGCCGGTGCCGCCGCTGTCAGCAATGGGCCTGGAGCGATTTAGCAGCTTTGAGAAGATGGACGCTGGTGGCATCACCTACCTCGACACATATTTCGTGCGTGCCGACCAAAGCCACATCGAGTCGCTTCATTTTCACGAACTGGTTCACATCATCCAGTGGAGGCTGCTTGGTCCTGAAACGTTCCTGGCTCTTTATGCTGACGGTTTGGAACGCTTCGGCTACCGGAACAGTCCGCTGGAAAAGATGGCCTACGACTTGCAGGAGCGGTTTGGGCATGAAGCGCAGCCATTCAACGTAGAGACCGTTTGCGAGCCATTGATCCGGGAGATGAGGAACACACGCGGATGAGCTGGATTCAAAACCGCACCGCCCGTAAGACAGTACGGCAGCAGGCTATCGCACTAAACCGCCACAACGTCAGCGTCGTCGCCCAAAGCGACCAGCATCAACGGCGCTTTGCCGTCGAGTTGACCAGCCTCCACACGCTGTCGGAATGCCGCCAGCTTTTCAGGCGTGGCGGTGGAGATTAGTTGGGCGGCTTGCCGGTGGTATTCTCTCGGCAGGTGTTGTGCTACCGAAATGGCAACGAAGGCGTCACGGCGCATGGTCAATTCCTGAAGCATGGCGTCTTTTGCCGGGCATTCTGGTGCTTCCTCCGACAGGCGCTTCAAAATCCTTCCATAGAGATTGACGATTGCTTCAGGGAAAGGGTCTTGGTGGACGCACAGCTCGTGGATCATGGCCAATGTCTGGTCAAGGTCTTCTTCCCACGGCAGTTCCCGTTTAAGGACCGGAAGATTGCCCTGCGGCTGGACGCTGACCCCACCACCCGGCTGATCCCCACCTGAAATGTGGGATTTCATGACGGATGTGGCAGCCTCGCCATCGCCACACAAAGTGTGGTGCTCCACGGGAAACAGCAAACGATGCCGACGAGCACGGCCCTTGCCGGTTTGCTCGATGTATCCCCGGCGGCGCAGGCGGCGCAAAAGGTTTTCGACGCCACGGCACGTGCCACCAATCAGTTTGGCCAGCCGGGCATTGGAACAGCCGGGGAATTTTACGATGTGCGCCAGAACGACTTTTTCGCCGATGGCCAACGGCAGGGCACCGATGGCCGCCGGAATTTTGATTTCAATACTGGTCGAGTCCATTGTGTTTACCCAATAGAACTGAATTCCCAGGCTCAGGTTGGGGGGAATCGTTGCGGTGCTGATCACCGCCTTCTGCCCGCTCCCATCGGCGCTTCAGCCAATCCAAAAGTTCGCTCAAATCCGGGTACTGGCGGATTCGCGGTTCCAGAATAGCCAGCTCGGCCCTTGATCCGGCGACCGCTGCCTCAATTATGGCCGTTTCCTGCTGCCGGTACGGCCGTAGCCTGGCGTAAATGACTTCTTCCGCCTGCCGGAGCCGGTTCAATTGGCGGGTCTGCCTGGCTTTTTTCAAATTGCGCCGGGCTGCTGCCAACTTGCGTCGTGACCGGATGCCACGAGTGGCCCTGCCGCCGAGCATGGCCAGGCCGGAGCGCCGGTTCCACGCCCGGACCGCATCCTGATATTCGGTGTGGATCGCCGGGATGCTGGCCCCGCATGAACGGCATCTGACGCCGTAGGTCAACGGATTAAGACCCACCCAAAATACGTGAGCTGAAGTGCCACAAAATGGGCAGCACCGGATCGAATTGATGGAATTGCTCACAAAGTTTTTCGTGCTCAGATTCATGTCTTACATACCGTGCACAGCGCCGGCGTCGTGACCCAAGCCACGGCATCGAGGCCGGAATCTGTTTCGCCGGGGGAATTCGCCGGTTTCTCGTTGTGCAAGAACGGACAAGGATGGGGCGCGGTGATTTTTGATAGTGGCAGCGCAAAACGTACTGCCGCCGCTTGTGAGGCAGATAATTGAGGATGTTGGATCAACGCAAGGCCAGATAATTCCTGCCAACCCGCCTGATGTACCGAAAGTAAACCAGTCGAGTTATCCGTGAGAGAATTTGTTTTTTTAACTCGCGGCTTGCGGAACGATTCGGCGGGTTGAGGGCGGCGGCGACACCATTGACCATCGCCCAGGTTGTAACGGCTTCGGGCTGATCCCGCAAGAAGTTTACAATTTCACGGTCCAACGGGAATGTTGGGTCAGGTAGGTTCAGTTTGGCCGCTGGAAGAACCGGCGGCGCCGAAGGTGGTCTATAACATACGTCGATAAAGTCCATGTCATATCTACCGACGCTGCCGGACATTTAGCTGTGAGAGCCGGGGCGGGCAAAGGCGGCTTGGAGCGGATCAGGAAAAAGTGCTGGTGGTGTCCGGCACAAAAACATGGATCAGCGGAGAGCCGAGCTGTGACGATCCACACCGGCTGGCGGGATCGGGGTCGCCGCAAAGGCTGAATCTGATGACACGAGCCATTTATTTTGTGGTGCTTTGGTGATGCCGCAACCATACACAGTTGTCCGTGTAAACACCGGCAGATCAGAAAGCAAAAAGATATTCCGCGACTATTCGGTTCCACCGTGCTGGCGAAGAAGCTCCGCGACGGCAGTTTGGTGCCACAATTCGGCCCGTTTGAGCGGCGTGCGGCCCTGATCATCGCGTGCATTTACCTTTGCCCCTTTTGCCAACAGCAACTCAACGGCCCCCGCACATCCCTCCTGCGCCGCCAGATGCAGCGGCGTGGCGTCGTCCTTTGCCTCGCAATTTACCTTCGCGCCCTTGTCCAGCAACAGCATCACCACGTTCGTATGGCAATGGAGCACTGCCAAATGTAAAGGAGTCAGCCCTGCATCGTCAGGCAAATTGAGGTCGCTTGGATTTTTGGATAACTCTTGGTCCACGTGGACAGCATCCCCGGCCTTGGCGTATTCGTGGATGGGCCGATATGCGCTGTGCTGGTGGAACAAGATGCACCCTCCACAAACCAGGGCCAGCGCCACAGCCAAGGTTGCGGTCCATACGGATGTCTGGAGTTTGGTTTTCATGGCTGGCTGGTCGGGTTAGCTGGTGTGGCGTTCATTTGTTGGAACAGCGGGCCGAACTTCTTATGATCCGGGCCAGCACCCTGCCGCTTCATCTCCTTTACTGAATCGCGGAAAGCCTGCTGCAATGGGGTCTTGGGCGGCGGAACAGTTACCGCCGGTGCCGGTTGCCGGGGCGTCAGGTACTCGTTGAGCGCGGGCGCAGCAGGCGGGTCGGAGATCGCGGTGTCGAAATCGAGCGCGTCGGCGACACTTTTCACTGGCCGGGCATCAACGGCGGGTGAATACGATCCGGCGGGATCAAACTTCTGGCCGAGCATTTTGAGGATCGAGGTATGGTCAAACACCAGATGGCTGACCGCGCCCCGCACAACAAACGGCGAAATGATATAAGCCGGAACCCGCACACCGAGGGAATCGAACTGCGGATACAGACCGGCCTGGGGCGGCGCGGTCGGAATGAGCGGGGGTGAAACGTGGTCGAAGAACCCGCCGTGTTCATCATAGCTGACAAACAGGAGAGCCTTGCTCCAAAACGCGGGACTGGCGGTGACCGCGTTGTACACCTGCATGAGGAACTCCTGCCCGTCACTGATACCTGCCGGAGCATGGTCGTCAGTGCTTGGGCCGACATGCGGCGCGTCGCCAAAGGTCGGCTCGACGAAGATCACCTGCGGCAGTTCATCCGGCGGTGTGTTGACGAGGTCGCTTTCCAGGTCGGAAAATGAGCGGAACCGCTCGTTGCCCAGAATCTCAGGCACCCACTTCAACATCATCGTGAAAAAGGGGATGCCCTGATGGTAAACGCGCCAGGTGACCTTGCGGGCGTCGAGCCAGTCATAAACGAGTTCCTGCTCCGGCAGCGGGGTCTGGTTCTGCTGGATCATGGACAGGCCGCTCATCGCCATGAGGCGGTTGGGCTGAGTGCTCGCAGGCAGGGAACAAAACCAGCGGTCGCAAATGGTGAAATTCCTGGCGAAAAAGTCATTGATGGGAGCTTGTTGCGCACCGCAGTAGGACATCACCAAACGCCGAACGGCGGGGTCTGCCGATACATTGTCGGGAATGGCGCACGGAAAACCGTTCATCGGATACTGCCCGTTCTGGAGTTTGCCCAAGTGCTGCGCGATGTCCTGTCGCTCATGGGGAGGGTCAAATTCGTTGGGCAGGGAGTATGGATTGGTGGACAGAAAGGGTTGCAACGAC
The DNA here is from genome assembly GCA_963842445.1 of uncultured Verrucomicrobiae bacterium. Classification (GTDB taxonomy): domain Bacteria; phylum Verrucomicrobiota; class Verrucomicrobiia; order Limisphaerales; family UBA11358; genus UBA11358. The sequence goes on from CAWJHF010000002.1 coordinate 218,308, forward strand.
TGGCCCTTGTCGGCGTTCGCGTAGCGGGCCAGCCACGCCGGGTCAGTGCTCTGCCCATCAACATCCGCCCGGTTGAAGGGCGGCAGGCTCAAGTAACCAAGCATGTGGTCGAAGGAACGGTTCTCCATCATGACCACAACGATGGTTTGGATTTGATCGAGGTTTGCCATACAGGGTTTCAGCTTTTCGTTACTTCCGAGGAATGCGGCTCGTTGATCATGAAGCTCAGGCAGGTGATGGAAGGTATCATACCATCGCAGCAGCCTGGGCCGCCTCTTTGAGCAAGGAGTCTATAGATTGTGCCAGTTGTCCAGCACCGTTGACGACGCCAATGGCCTGAGTGATGTCCTGTTGCGCCTGGTTTAACGCTTGCGTCACGCTGTTCAGATTCGCCATGACGCCCTGATACGCGGCAGTGTTTTGAGAGAATTGTCTGGCTACGAGGGTGACGAGGTCGCCACGCAGGTCGTGCGCCTGGAGCAGAAGGGCCTGCCGTTGGTCGGCGGGAACCTGGCTGTTGCCTGCCATGTCGTAAAGCTGGCTCACGATGGAGGCCAGTTGTCCGGCTGGATTGGTCAATGTAGGGGCTGTTGGCATAGGTTCTTTCGGTTATTTTGAAGTTTTGTCGGCTGATTGGACCGAAGCGATGGCGTCTCCAAAAAGTTTTACATGCGCAGTGAACACATCAATTTGCGCCGCCAGGTCGGACAGGTCCTTCGGCCCCTTGCTCGATTTGGCAAACGATACCAGGGCCGCCTGCGCACTTTCCATGTCCGAAAGCAGCGAGTCAACCTGGAGGGCGCGGAGCGTTTGGATTCGGTTGTTCTGCTGCACGAAGTCGTCAATCAGGGCGATCAAACCCTTTGGGTCGGTTTTGCTCCGCGCATCATTGTATAGCTTCACCATTCCCGTTTGCATCGCGGCGTACGATGAATTATCAAGCAGTGTCAGTGCTCTCAAATCAGCCCTGAGCAGCTCAATGAGCTGGCCCACCGGTTTGTCGCCGTTGAGGATGGCCGTCTCGATGGCGGCTTTCTGCTTTTGTTCGATAACGAGGGTGCCGACCAGCGTTACCAGCGACGATACGGGACCGCTCAAATCCAGGGTTGCCGCCTGTTTTGCCACAGCGCCTTGGCCGGAGGTTGTTGCTCGCTTGGTCGCCAGACCTTGAATCGTGGTATTGAGTCCATTGACATCATCGCCCAATGCCTTGGCGGCCTGTCCAAGCTGGTCGGCATCCTTCGCATTGGCGACCGCCCCAAGCGCGTTGGCGTAACTGGCAATCGTGGAAAGCGCCTGGAGCCGGACCTGTATTTCCTCCGAGGGAATGCCCGCGTGCAAGTCTTCGGTTCCCCAGGGCTTGTCCATGCCCACTTTGTCGTACAAGTTGGCCTCGGCAATCAGATTGTTCACCCCAAGCAGGTAGGGCCGGATCGAATCGTTTGCGGCGTTGACGGCGGTTTGAAAATTCGAGACCGGACTCTGATAAACAGAAACGGTGGTGCAGCCGCAAAACCACAGACCGAAAAACATCATCAGCGCCAGGCTTGGCAATTTTCTAAGCATAGGATTTTATCTCCTTTTGTGTTTCATCCCTTGCAATTGAACGACCTATGGCCAGAGGCCCTTTGCATCCATTTTAATTTGCGGAAGATTGGCAAATTTGGCCGGTTGAACGACAGTTCGCTCCCTGCGACAGCCGAAGCGCATCCAGCGTTCGCCCAAGTTTGTTGACCGGTTAGATTCATTCATTGCCCCCATTGCGTCCACGATCACTACCCCATGGAAAACCAGCTTTCCATCTTTGGTCAGGATGGGGAAATGCTGCGCTCGTGCCGAAATCACGGCAAGCACTATTTTCCTGAGCGTTTCCAACCCCAGAGGGACTAGCCGCGCACTGTCCTGGTGAACGGATGGCCGTGGACCGGCTTTGGATGGTTAGCCCGCTGCTTCACGCGCAGGAAATTCCAGCGTTCGGACTAAGTTCACCACCGTAGGCGATTCTACACATTTCCCATTCGATGGCCTTTTCGAGTGTATCTTGGAGGACTCTTTCGCAGTAGCGCCCCACCGTCAAGCCATAGACTTTTGCTTGTTCGCACAGGTTAAACTTGGCTGCTTCTTTCAGACAGTCGAATTGTTGCTTCGTGACTTTCATGTCTTCGCTTTATCTTAACCCCTTACGGTTAGGTCGCAACGAGAAAGAAAAAATAGGCGATTTCAAATTCACTCACTACCGACCAATCCATGGGCTTGACTTCACGGGAATGCAGAGTTTCACTGGCACAACTATGATCAATCTATCTGCCAGTCAACTGCGCCGTGCGGCGAGTATCAAACACAAAATCGAATCGCTGCAAAAGAAACTTGCCGGTCTGTTGGGCGGCACCGCTGGCGCTGCCACTCCGCATCAGCGCCGAAGGATGAGCGCCGCCGGAAGGCGTAGAATTGCCGCAGCGGCCAGGGCGCGGTGGGCGAAAGTCAAGGGGCGGAAGTCAGCCAGCAAGCCAGTGAAGAAGCCCCGGCGCAAAATGAGTGCGGTAGCCAGGGCAAAAATTGCAGCGGCAGCCAGGGCACGGTGGAAGAAAGCCAAGGCGGCGGGGAAAAATTCGCTTTAAGCCGACTAGGTCATGGACCAGAACGGGGAAGAAATGATTTCCGGTTGACTGATTAGTTTGACCTGGTGAGACAAAGCCGCTGGCTCGTTTTGGCAGCGGCTTTTTCATTGCGGAACGGGCAGAGTCGGTTATGAATCTTCGGGTGAAACGGATCACGTCAATCAGTTGGGCCATCGTCGGTTTTGCACTCCTGCAACTCAATGTGTTTGGCTGGTTGGGCGGAGGTCACGTTGCCATCGCTGCCGAAGCCTTCCGCCAGCTTCCACCGGAGATGAAGGCACAGGCGTACGAAGTTTTGAAGGCCCATCCTGATTATGCGAAATGGGAAAAAGCCTACCACCCCAATCCCAATTTCGACCTCGCCGCATACGTCTTCATGCGCAGCAGCACGTGGCCCGATGACATCAGGCGAAGCGGCAGCCAATATGACCACCCCAACTGGCATTTCATTGACTATCCGCTGCGGCCACCGGCATTTCCGCTCGAACCCGGCCCCAAGCCCACGGATGATATACTGTTCGCTTTGGCGCAATGTGAAACAACCTTGAGTGACACCAATGCCAGCCCTGAACTGCGAGCGGCGTATCTGTCATGGCTGATTCATCTGGTCGGCGACATCCATCAACCGCTCCACTGCGCTTCCCTGTTCACGGACGCCTACCCGAAGGGTGATCGAGGCGGAAACGACTTTTATGTAACGCCTGCACAACACGGTGTCCGTCTGCATGGCATCTGGGACGGTCTGTTAGGAACTTCCGTCAACCCGCAGGCGCAGTGGAAGTATGCGATCACGATTGATACTGAATATCCCAGAACGGCGCTGCCGGAACTGACCGCACATACCACGCCCAAGGCTTGGAGTCTGGAAAGCCGTGAATTGGCAATCGAGAAGGGTTATTTGCGCGGGGAACTCAAAGGCAGCACCAATGCGGATTCAGCCCCGGCTTTGCCGGAGGATTACACCAAGGCGGCAAAAGTGGTGGCCGAACACCAAGCAGCATTGGCAGGTTATCGTCTGGCCGATGAGGTTGAGAAGTATTTGAAAGTTAATGGCGTGGTTCCCTTGCTGCCGGAGAACACCAACACCGCAGCACAAATGGCCACTCCGCACAAAGTCGGGACAGCGGACGCCAACAAGTATTACGATGAAACGATGACCGTAACGGGGATGGTGGCTCAGGCGAGAGTCAGGTCAAATGTTGCCATTCTGGACATGGACAAACCCTACCCGGACTCACCGTTCACGGCGGTCATTTTTGAGGAAAACATGGCGCAGTTCGGCGACTTGCAGAAGCTCAAAGGCCAAAACGTGGAGGTCAGCGGGACCATCACCGAGTATCGTGACAAGCCGGAGATTATTTTGGAATCACCCGCTCAACTCAAAGTGGTTGGTGGCAAATGATCCCGATTCCTCAAGGTCGCGCCACTTCAACATCCGAATGCTTGCCCAACAGCGCAACTACCTCCGCTGTTCAAAGACCGCAACCGGGCCGCCGGTATCGTGGAATTCCCAAACCATAACGCCGCTGCCAAACACCGTGCCAAGTGCGCTTCAATTGCTTGGCCAGCGCTTTGTCGGGCATGGTTCCCAACAATGACAACTCTTTCGGCGTCCAGTGTCGCCGGACGACACGCCGGATGCGGAATCCAATGTGTTCGCGGCGCATCGCAATTGATCTCAGCGACCGCTTCAATCGTCTGGCAGCCTCGGCACAGGGATATTTGCGCACCACCGCATCTTCCGCGGGTGTATAAAGCCGGTAGATTCGCGCAAAGACCGGGATACCCAATCTGCGTCGTCTGACTGCAATCGCCTCTTTGCTCCGGTCCAGCCGCCGCGCCACTTGGCCGTCCAGCATTCTGCCAAGCAACCTGATCTCAGCCCGCGTCCAAGGGCGTCTTTCCGGCGGCGGTTTGAAAGGTGGGATTCTGAGGGCGATCCGTTGTTTTCGGACTGAGTGCCTCTCACGACGGAGGCGGCGTCCGAGTTCCGCGTCGTTCATCGTGCCCAGAAATCTTACTTCCCGCGCCGTCCATCGGCGCGGCGGCGTTGGCAGCCGGATGCGGCGGTGCTCGCGCATTGCCACCACTTCCCCGATGGTGCGTCCGGTGCGCCGGGCCAGAAGTGAATCGGGCGTTTTGCCAAGCTGTTTCAGTTCAGCAGTGCTCCAGCGGGCACCACGACGGTTTTTGATCTTCTGTCGCTTGATGGCGGGCATCATTCCAGCCTTGGTAAATGCTTGGCAGACCCAACGATCATTCAGGTGGCTTCCTGAGTGTTCTGCATTGATCGTAATGCTTCCAGAGGATGCAACCCACGCAGGAAAACGCAAAGCCCGCCAACGGCACGATTCCGAATGTCAGTGCCCGTATCAAAGCCAGACTGTCTTCGGCAGAACCATCCGAGTCGAGCGCATCCAATTGCATTTTGTCCCAATAACAAAGGTAAACCCACACCGAGAAAACCATGAGCATCAGACCCAAAACGAAACAGAAGATCGCAGTCCACATCAGGTCTTTGGCCGGGCCGGTTGCATTTTCCGCGTTCATAGCTTTCCAATCTGGTCCCACAACGCTTCCAGGTCCGGGTCGTCCAGCGCCATGATGCGGATGTCCTTTTTGCCCGCCAGGTCAATCGCCTTCTTCAGCCACAGTTTTGCCTCCTGCAAATTCCCAAGCTGGCACGAGTAGCACGCCAGGTTGTATCGCATCAGGTATTCGTCGGGGAATTTTGCCACGACCGAGTTGACGATGTCATACGCCTCCTTTGTCCGTTTCAATTCATGCAGGCTGTAGGCCCAGTGTATCCAGCCAAAGGGAGATGCGGATCGCAACTTTGAAATGGCCCGCGCCACTTCGACCGCAGGCTCCCATCGCTTGGCCGCTGCATAAACGGCCCATCGAACTTCGAGCACGTCCGGGTGCGCCCGCATTAGTGGCGTTATTTCCTCTAACTCGTCATTGGCTTCAAGCCAGTTGTTTAGCCCAAGCCAGCCTTGTGCTGCCTCCAAGTGTCGCTTGTCCTGTAATTCCAGTTCTCTCATGGCCCCTCATTGCCGTGAAACGCGATAGAATCTTTGGGGTGAATCCCCGTTCGTATCCGTGAACACGAAAGGCACCGCCTGAGCATTGGTTACCAACAAGACTGACCATTCTGGGTTGACCAGATTTGTTGTCGCTTCGACGGTGTATGTTCCATTGGTTGGGCCTGAAATCAGCAGGCTGAAATTTCCGTTGGTGAATCCAACAGATTGGATGTCCGGCCTTTCTTCGAGAATGGTGAAAATGGCCGCGCTGGTTGCCAATCCGCCGGGCGCGATCACTGAAACCGGCCCGGTCGTCGCACCGGCTGGCACGATGGCAGTGATCTGGTTGCCTGAATCAATTGTAAAAGTGGCGTTGGTGCCGTTGAACCACACCGCCGAAGCCCCGGCAAAATTCGTTCCCATGATAACCACGCTGCTGCCTGTGTTACCGGATACAGGTGAGACATTGGTGATGCCGGGCGCGGGCGAGCCGTCAATTTTCGTTTGGAACACAGCAGCAATGTTGGCAGGAACGGCGCTGAAGAAGCTGAAGCCGGTGTCCGTTTCAATCTTCTGTGCCGATGTCAAATAGGTCTGCCATGAACTGCTCAAGCCGTTCGTTACGTTCGGTATGGACACGGCAATGACGCGGTTCGTGACGCTCACGCGACTCAAGGCGGTAGTGCCGCTTCCTGGTGGAACAATCACGATGACTTTCCAGACATTGGAAGCGATGTAAGCCTTGCCGCTTGGGATTTTGTTTGTCCCGAATCCACTTGGCCCGCAGGTGATGAGCAATTCGTTCCCTGCCGCAGCGAGGTCGCGGCAGTCCGATTCGAGACTTTCCCATACGCCGGAATTATTCAATGCCGACTGCGGCATGATGTTGGACATGAAGAAAACGAGCTTGTTGTTGGTAGTGGTGTCGGTGCGGTCTTCGGACGGGCATAAATGCCCGCGATTGAAAAGGTTGGTGCCGACGCCGATGTAATCATTGTCGGTGACGCGATAGAAATTGGGCGGCAGATTTGTGTCGGTGTAGTAGCTGGATGATCGCGGGGCCGACCCGACATCGCCCGCCGTCAAATCCCAACTGGCCCAAACCGGCTCGCCGAAATGGTCGCTGTAATCAATCGCCTCGACCGTCCGCTGGATCAGGTAATGGTCGTGGTTGTTGGTGTCCGCCGCCGCCCCAGAAGGATTTCCCAGTTGCATTTGCAGGGAAGCGTCAATAATCGCCTGCGCGTGAAAGGTGGCAAGGGACAGGACTGCGGCACTGATAACGGCTGCCAATATGGTTGAAGACTTCTGCATCTTTTGGCCCGGTCTTTTCAAGGATAACGGGTGGGTTCTGTGATAATATGCACAAACTCCAACTCGCTTGCGAGCCAGAATTTGGGGGACGAGATATTTCGGGCACCTAGCGCGGTGCGGGTTGTCTGGCCGGTGAAGCATTGGTCTGGGAGCGTGATTTCTCGTAGTCCAGAATTGGCGCGATAGAATTCGCCACCACCACGTTCTGTCCTCCGTGTCCGGTTATCACGGCGACAATTTCCAGGTTCGTGTTGAAGACCGGGCCGCCGGACCAGCCGGGGCCGGTGTCACCCACAAACAAGACGTTATCCACCTTCACGCCGTTATTTGTCCTTGAAGCCTTCTTCCCGGCCCATGCGTAAGCGATTTCGGTCGAGGTCACGAATGTTGACGACTGCTTCCGGTCGTAACCCATGTAAATGATCGTGTCGCCCTCATTCAGCTTGGCAAAATCCCCGGCAGGGAAAGATTTGCCATTGATTGGCGGATTTGCTGAAAAGACCGCAAGGTCAGAGTCCGGCAACGCATATTTCAGCTTCAGGTCGTTGACGCCTTGCCCGCTGATAAACAAAAGGTTGGTATCATGATAGAGGTCACGTGCCCCCTTTAACACGTGCCAGCAGGTGACAACCTCTTTCCGTGGGCCGAGCACGAACGCCGACGCGATGGGGAGTGAGTTGGAGCGGATCATTATCGCCCCGGCCTGTGTTAAAAGCGACTCGTTCGTGGATAAAATGGTTTGTCCCGCAATCGCGCAGACCGGCGACAGCACAAGTGCCGCCAGACCAATAATCAGTGTAATAAGTCTGTTTAAGGTTCCCACCGCCACTGACTGACATAGGCTCATCGGTTGGCCCGGTCAAGCACCGGGTCCACTTATGACGCTTGCTTTGGCCGGAAAGGTTGCTAATCTGTTTGTCATTCATTGGGCGGCCTGCAAGTCCAATGAAAATGCTCAGAAGTTATGATTTCAAACGAAAGACCCTCACGTTTTGATCGCCAACCTTATCAACAAGCCTTTGCAGCGCAGCCGCCACGTCCTCCCGTTCGGGAAGACACCCTGAAAACCGGCGCAGTCGTGATCGAACGCAAAACGGTTATCATCAGCCTCAATGAAAATCTCCGGGGCCGTTTCCTGCGCATCACCGAGCAGACTATTGGCAAAAGCATTTCCGTCATCATTCCGGCGACCGGTCTGGCCGAGTTCAAAAAGCTGATTGATGAAATGGTGAAAGTAGCCGGGGAAATTCCAGCCAAGAATGGCCCCGCCGCCGCTTAGACGGCAACCCATGAAAACCCGAACCCCAAATCTGCTCATCGCGCTGACAGTGCTCGCAGGCATTCACCAAACCCATGCCCTGACAATCTTCCCCATCGCCACCAACGGCGCGGTCTCGCAGGCAGCAATCAGCCTCGCTTTTGGCGGCACGAATTATTTAGTCGGCATTCAAGGTGACGCAGTTGCCAGCAATCACATCACCGCGCAGTTGGTTTCCACCAATGGCAATTTGATTGGCTCCCGCATTGCCATCGGACGCACCGGCGGCGCTCCCAAAGTCAGTTTCGACGGCACCAATTTCCTTGTGCTCTGGCCGGATGATGCACTCTATCCCCCCATTGACGTAATTTATGGTCAATTCGTCAGCCGCACGGGTGCGCTGGTCGGAAGCCCATTTATGATCAGCAATCCAAACACCAATGCGGCCTTTGGCAGCTTTCAATCCGTTTGTTTTGACGGCAGAAATTACTTCGTGATTTGGACGGACGCACCCAACGGTGATGCCTACGGCGCATTGGTCAGTCCCAATGGGTCTTTGGTGATGTCCGAAACCCTCCTGAGCACCAACGCCTACGAACCGGGCGTCGTTTTTGGCCGGACGAATTATCTGGCCTTTTGGCAAAGCAAACGGCCAACCGGCCCCGAACTTTATGACACCTATGGGGAATTCATTTCCACCAACGGCGTGCCCGGCTCCGATTTTATCATCAGCCAGACGCCAAGCCCGGCATACAATCCACTCTGCGCCGCGTTCGATGGCACAAACTTTCTCGTCGTTTGGAACAAGGACATCGGTCCCGGTTATCCGAGTCCAACCCAGTGGAATTTCTACGGTCGGCTGGTTTCACCGAACGGCACTTTCACCGGAAACGAAGTGGCTTTGGTAACAGATACGAACGGGCCGATTTTCCCCTTCCTGACGTTCGACGGGGCAGATTTTTTGATGACGTGGACCGTAGGCACACCGGGAACAACCAACACCCAGATTTACTTCCAGTTTTTGAATCAGTCGCCTGCGCCCGCCGGGCCTGAATTTATTTTGTTTTCCCCGCAGGGCACCAATGCCCCCTTTTTTGGCAGCATTGCTTACGGCAACGGACAATACGCAATCTCAGGTGTGATTGGTGGTTTTATCGGCAAACCAGTCAGTGGAATTCTCCCTGTCACAAGCAGCACTGCGACGTATGGCATAATCATCCCTAGCAGCGCCGCGCCGCCGACCATGAGCGCGACTGGCCCTTTGACTGGAACACAATTCTCGCTCCAACTCACCGGCACGCCCGGCATCAACTATGCCATTCAGGTGAGCACGAACCTTGCGTTGGTGAATTGGACGGCAATCGTGACCAACTCACCCACGAATGGAACGTTCACTTTCACCGATACGAGCGCCACCAACAAGAGCCGCTTCTATCGCGCAGTGAAACAATGAAAATGGGAAACGCTGTCGAATACCGGGCTGAACACTACGACGCGACAAGTAAGTTTTGGGTTGAGCCATGAGATTTGAACGTTCAGATTGCAGACGTGAGCCAGCCGCCAGTGGCCGGGGGTCAGCTTCGGTCCGGTCGTTGGGCATAATGTCGTGACAGGCGCAAACAACAACACATAGAGACTGAATATGAAACTGAACATCAAAGCATTCGCATTGACTTGCGGCATCATGTGGGGATTGGGGCTGTTCTTTCTGACGTGGTGGTTCATCGCATTTGATGGAGCGACGGGAGAACCCACACTCATCGGCAAGCTTTATCGTGGATACAACATTTCTCCAATCGGCAGCGTTGTCGGATTGGTCTATGCGTTCTTCGACGCCCTGATCGGCGGTGCCATATTTGCATGGCTCTACAACAAGTTGGCAGGTCGTGTTGAAGACAAGCAGGCGAGCCAGCTATGACACCTGATCCCGCCCCGGAGCCAACGGCCACCGCCCCATGAGTTTTTTCCAACCCCGCAAACGTTTTCAGGATGACTTGTGAATAACTATTTTTTGACCATGTGATACAAGGCGCGTAACCTTCTTGCGTGGGGCCAGCAGTTGTATTTGGCTCCATGTCGCAAAAGCCGCATCAGGTTGAAGACCTCCGGTGCGGCTTGTTTTTTCAGGACACCCACCGCCAAACAATGTCCGCTTGATTTGCTGCGCCAGTCGGCGCGGTCAATTCCGCATTCGTGGTTGAAATCCCGGCCAGTTGACATCGTGCGCAGGAAGGCACAACTTCACGCCATGCCGTTTGACCGCGAACAAATCAAAAAGATGGCTTCGGCATTTGCCGCCCGTGGTGTGTTCATCGGCACGTCGAGTTGGAAATATGAAGGCTGGTTTGGTCAGCTTTACACACCGTCCCGTTACGAGTTTCGTGGCAAGGTCGCCAAGACGCGGTTTGAGCGTGATTGTTTAAGCGAATACGCAGAGGTTTTTAAGACGGTGAGCGTGGACGCAGCCTACTACACGTTTCCCCGCCCCGAATATCTCAAAAATCTGGCAGACGCCGTGCCCGATGATTTCCGATTCGGCTTCAAGGTGACAGACACGGTGACAATCAAAAAGTTTCCGAATCTGGCGCGTTTCGGCGCGAAGGCGGGGCAACCGAACACTGATTCCCTGAACACGGACCTTTTCGCAACCGCGTTCCTGAAACCATGTGAAGAAATTCGCGGCAAGGTCGGCGTCCTGATGTTTGAGTTCACAAGGTTCTGGCCGAGTGACTACGAACACGGACGCGATTTTGTGGCCGACCTTGACACGTTTTTCGGCAAGCTCCCGAAAGGCTGGCCGTATGCGGTTGAGTTGCGCAACAAGCACTGGCTGCAACCTGATTATTTCCAGTGTCTCTCGCGTCACAAAGTAACTCACATTTTCAATTCTTGGGATGCTATGCCGCCGGTCAACGAACAAATGGCGTTGCCGGGCAGCCGCACAAATCCGAGTCTGATTGCCGCCCGCTTCCTCTTGAAGCCGGGCCGGAAATACGAGGAAGCTGTGAAGACTTTTGAGCCTTACGACAAGGTGAAGGAACCGAACTCGGAGGCACGAGCGGCGGGCAGGGCACTGATCGCCGAAGGGAAGGCCGTCAAGTCAGGCCGCGAAACTTTCATCTACGTGAACAACCGGCTGGAGGGGAATGCGCTGGAGACGATTGACGCGATGCTCGACGCGGAGACCGATTGATTTTCCAGCTTCAGAGCAATGCCAACTGCCGTCGATTATCATCTTGCCGTGTTTGCTTCAATCTGAATTCCTCAAGAACTTCCAGTTCTTGCTCGATGACACTCCGCTCGAACGGGATGGTTCGCGCCGCGAATTTCGACCCCAACCAAAAAATGAACCGGTCTGTGTCATACCAGAAAAAAGCATCCAGCATTGTTGTTACCTCACCAGCCGATGCGCCGCAGTGGATCGTAGCCAGTTCCATATACCTGCCCTGGGTCCAACCCGGAGGTAGCTCGGCAACGGCACGATCCTTGTTCAGCGCCAGCCACAGCAGCCGTGCAAGTGTGCGCTGTATTATCACGGCATTGCCATTCAACGGGCCGACACGCTGCCAGCCCGGTTCCGGGGTTTCGACTACCCTTAACTCAAGCTGCTCGCCCTGCAACCGCCATGCGACGAACCGGGCTTTGCCCGGCCAGACCCCGGCACGATTGAATTTGGGCTTGAGCGCCCGCAACAGCTTTGCCTCACGAGTCAGCGCCGATGATTCATTGGCGCAGAACTGGAATTCGATCCGCTTGACTTCCCGCACCAGCCGCAAATGACGGCGGGGCATCCGGTCGGGATTGGCGATCCGGTAGTTGTTCAACCGCTGTCGGAGGTCTTTTGCTTTGCCGACGTAAAGAACCTTGTCCGCCTTGTCCTTCATCAGGTAAACCCCCGGACGGCGCGGCGCGTCCCGGAAAAACCTCCGACCCAACCGCTGTTCGAGCGGTCGCGCATCCGGGATGAGCAGCAGTTGAGCCATGGCGACAAATCGTTTAACCCAAAGCCCGTCAAAACGCCAGCCTGCAACCGGCCAGAGACGGATTGACAGCCGGGCGGGCGCATACTACTCTTTTGAGTAGTATATGACCGGGTTGACCAAAAGGCAGCGCCAAATCCTGGAATTCGTGCTTTCCGCTCAACGGGCAGGCGAACCAACGCCGACGTTGCGGGAAATCTCAGACCGTTTCGGCTTCAAGAGTTCACGGGCTGCCGCCGATCACCTTGACGCCTTGAAACGGAAAGGCTTCCTCGATTCCGAACCCGGCAAGGCGCGTTCCTTGCGCGTCATGTCCCCGCTGGCAAAGTTGCGGAGCCGCACCGTGGACATTCCGCTGTTCGGATCGATACCGGCGGGCCTGCCACAGTCCCGTGAGCAGGACGCCGAGGGCTGCGTCACGGTGGACGTGGAGAGCATCGGGTTCAAGCCGACGCGGAACACGTTTGCATTGCGGGTGACCGGCGATTCGATGATCGGGCGGTGCGTTCTGGAGGGTGACATCGTTGTTCTGGAACACGGGCCGGAGCCGCGCCATGGCCAGATAGTCGCTGCGCTCATCGACGGCGAAAGCACACTCAAAACTTTTGTCTTGAAAGGCGGCAAGCCGTATCTGCGAGCCGAAAACCCGAAGTATCCGAGTCTCGTTCCGGCGCAGGAGTTGATGATTCAGGGCGTGTTCAAGGCTCTCATCCGAAAGGCGAAGGAATGAACCATGTCCCGCACTATTGTTCATCTCGATGCCGACGCTTTCTTCGCTTCGGTCGAGCAAGCCGCCGACCCGCGATTGCGGGGCAGACCCGTTGCGGTCGGCGGTGAACAGCGTGGTATCATCGCCTCGGCCTCATACGAGGCGCGGAAGTTCGGCATTTACACACCGATGCCCACGGCGCGGGCGCACAAACTCTGCCCGAAGCTGATTGTCCTGCCCGGCGACTACGAACGCTACGAACAGTTTTCCAACTGGATGTTCGGCTACGCCTACGACTTCACGCCGGACGTGGAACAAACTTCGATTGATGAAGGCTATTTTGACCTGACGGCCAACCGCAAAAAACCGCCGGTCGAAATCGCGCTGACGATTCGCAAGGCCATCGGCCAATCGCTCAAAATTACCGTGAGCGAGGGCATCGGCTCGAACAAGCTCGTCAGTCAGATCGCTTCCAAGCTCAACAAGCCCGCCGCATTTCAAACCGTGCCCGCCGGACATGAAAAGCAGTTTCTTCATCCACTGCCGAATTGCTGGCTGCCGGGTATCGGGCCGAAAACCGCCGTGCGATTGAACGCGGCGGGACTGGCCGACATCGGGCAGATTGCAGCGACGCCGGTGGATTTGCTCGCCTTGCTTTTGGGCAACCAAGCTCCCACTGTCCGGCAGTTCGCCAACGGCGTTGACGAGCGCCCGCTGATACCGGCTAGCGAACCGCAGAAGTCCTTCAGCCAGCAGGAGACATTCGACGAAGACGTGACCGATGAGGAATATGTTGAGGCCGTGCTCCGGCGCATGGCCGACCGGCTATTTGCCACGGTGCGCGAGGAAGGCCGGAGCGTGCGGACGCTGACGGTGAAGGTGCGTTATAACGACCGCGACGAAAACCAGCGGGCCGAAAGTCTGCGGGAGCCGACCGATTTGGAAACGGATGTGTATGGGCTTTTGCGCGGGCTGTTGCGGGAAGCCTGGCAGCGGCGCGTGAGCCTGCGGATGGTGTCACTGAAGCTGTCGAACGTTTATGAGGGCGTGTTCCGCAGTGAATTGCCGCTGGAATCAAACGCGCAGAACCATGTCGCACGCCAACGGCTGGCTTCTGTAGTGGACGAACTGCGGCGCAATAAAGGGTGGTCCGTGGTCTTGCGCGGTCATGACATGCGGTTGCGTGATGCTCCCAGGGACATCGTGAACGAAGGCAAACCGCCGCAACTGAAAATCCATTTTCATGTCCAAACACGCACCAGCTCCCCGACCAGAGTCACGACCTATGTCCCGTTGCGAGTTCGCAGTTACTACTCGTTTCTGGACTCAACGCTGTCGCCTGCCGCCGCCGTGAGTCTAGCTGTGCAGCACGGCCTTCCGGCCATTGCTTTGACCGACATCGGCAACTTGCACGGCGCAGTGGAATTCGCGCAGGCCGCCAGGCAGGCAGGCATCAAACCTGTTCTCGGCGCGGAGTTCAGCGCAGGCGGACACCCGCTGCTGGTTTATGTCGAGTCCGCTCGCGGCTATCACAATCTCAACCTGCTGCTTTCCAGCCGGGCCGAATCCGCCGCTCAAAACGAGGGCGAGGGAGCGGTTGCTGCACGGCAGCGTCGGCCCGTTGAGTTTGAACGTCTGGAGGGCTTCACCGAAGGCTTGATTGCCGTCAGCACCGACCTGCGCCTGGCCGACCTGTTTCCCGGTCGGTTCTACCAGATGGCGACGAAGCAATCCGTTGAAGGCCGGTTCCCACTCGTCGCCTGTCCTGCCATTCATTACGCGCTACCGGGCGACCGCACCAAATACGACATTGTCCAATCCATCCGCACCCTGACGCTACTGCGCCAGGAACACCCGGACAAGCGTGTGGCCGGACGATTCCATTTTCGGACACCGCTGGAAATGAACGAAGCGTGCAAACAACACCCGGAATGGCTGGCGCACTCGTTGGAAATTGCTGAACGCTGCTGTTTTGAAATGCCGTTGGGCAAGCCACAGTTTCCCGCGTTCAAGCCACCGGACGGTTCCTGCCCCCGTGAATTTTTGCGGACGCTGGTCATGGATGGATTATGCCGCCGTTACGGTGAACGGGCTGTGGCCATGCGCCCGCAGGTTGAACAGGAGCTGCGCATCATCAGCGCGGTCGGTTACGAAGAATACTTTCTGGTCGTGTGGAACATCCTCCAGGATTGCCGCCAGCGCGGCATCGAATGGATCACACGCGGCAGCGCGGCGGATTCGCTGGTCTGCTACTGCCTCGGCATTTCCGACGTGTGCCCTGTCCGCTTCGGCCTCTACTTTCGCCGGTTTCTGAATGAAGAACGCATGGCACTCAACAAACTGCCGGACATTGACATTGATTTCCCGCACGACCGCAAAGACGACGTGGTGGACCTCATCTTCGCCAAATATGGCCGGGAGCATTGCGCCGTGGTTGGCGGCTTCTCAACGTTTCAGGCCCGCAGCGCATTCGCCGACGTGGCTAAGGTGCTCGGTGTCGCCGAACGCGAAGTGCGGCGGTTCACCGAACATTTCCCGTGGAGCTTCGGCGGCGGTTGGGTTCCCGACGAGCACACGCCGAGCGGCGGGGCGAAGTTGCGCGAACTGCTTGCCGCCAGCCCCGAAAACCGCGATCTGCCCTTGAACGATGAACCGTTCAAGACGGCGCTAGACGTGGCGGAGTTCCTCGACGGCTTCCCGCGTTATCCAAAAATGCACCCCTGCGGCGTGGTGCTGTCACGCCAGCCGATGCACGAACTGACGCCGACGTTCATTTCCAACAAAGGCTATCCCCACAACGCATTTCGAGATGGATGCTGTGGAATTACTCGGCTTAGTGAAAATTGATGTGCTGGCGCAGGGCGGATTGGCCGTGATGCGTGACGCGAAATCGTCGCTGGCCGGGCGCGGCGTCACCGTGGAATTGAATTCCCTGGCACCGTGGCAGGACCCGCAGGTCTGGGAGATGATTTCCGGCGGTGGGGCTAGGGCAGTGCATCATATCGAAAGCCCGGCCATGACCGGCCTGTGCCGCCAGTGCAACGTGCGCGACATTGACACGCTCATTGCCATCGTGAGCGTCATCCGGCCCGGCGCGGCCAACGAAGGCAAGAAACTCGCGTTCACGCGGCGCTATCAGGGCCTGGAACCCGTGATGTATCCGCACTCGTCACTGGAACCCGCTCTGCGGGACACGTTCGGGCTGGTCGTCTATGAGGAACACATCCTGCAAATTTGTGAAGCGTTCGCCGGATTGCCGCCGGGCCGTGCCGACGTGCTGCGCCGGGCCTTGAACAAACAAAAGCGAGGCGTCATTGCGAAAATTCGGGAGGAATTCTTCGCTTCGGCAACGGCACGCGGGCACGCACTGGAAAAGGTAGAAGAAGTTTGGGGCCTGGTCGCGGGCTTTGCCGGTTATGCCTTCTGCAAGGCCCACTCGACGGCTTACGGCGTTGAAGCCTATCAGGCTGCGTGGCTCAAGCGAAATTATCCGGCGGAATTCATGGCCGCTGTGCTGACCAACGGCAAAGGCTTCTATGACCCGCTGGTCTATGTGCTGGAAAGTTACCGGCTCGGACTCAAGTTCCTGCCGCCGTCAGTCAACGAACCGGGCGCGGCATTTGCAGTGCATGGCAACGCGATCCGCGTTCCGCTCACCCGCGCCAAGGGACTCGCGGAACGCACTATCAAGCGCCTGCTGGCTGAGCGCGGGCGCGGAGCGTTCGCATCACTAGCCGACTTTCATCATCGTGTCAGGCCGTTGCCGGAGGAACTGGAGATCATGATTCGTGCGGGTGGTTTTGATGAGTTCGGCCAGACGCGAACGCAACAGTTTTGGGAAACCCAGTATCTGCATCGCACCTACGGCGGTGGTCACGCATCCGGCCAAGGCTGGCTGTTACCGCCTCCGTCGCTGGATCGCTTTCCCGGTGTGCCGCTGCGCGAACCAACCCGGCGCAAGCGGTTGGAAGCCGAAACGGAACTGTTCGGCCACGCCGTGAGCGGACATCCGCTGGAATTGTTTGAAGACGTGGCATGGGACACCTACTGCCCGGTGGAGCGACTGGGCGAGCACATCGGCGAAACAGTGGTGACCTGCGGGCTGGTGGTCGAGCAGCGGACGCATCACCAGATCACCGGCGAGCCGATGAAATTCCTGACATTGGCGGACTGGACGGGCATCGTGGAAACAGAACTGTTCGCACAGACCTACAAAAACTACGGACTGGCAACTGTGCGTTATCCGGTGTTGGAAGTCACGGCGACTGTCGAGCCGTTTGAGAATGGACGGGGCTTTTCATTGCGCGTGTTGCGGGCAGCGAGGCCGCGCACAACGTGATGCTGGAATGGTCGGGCTACCGCATCGCTTTTCGCCTTGTCTGGTGGCTATTGCTTGGCACAGTGGCGGTGTCTCTTATGCCAAAAGTCTTTGGAAAATCGGGCAGATACCAAAAACCGGGATGTAGGAAGCGGCCTCAGACATCATTCTGAATGAACCTAATTTCAAAGCAAACGCGACGCATTATTCGGGAGTCGTTCCAAACGTTCATAATTGCCCTGTTCGAGTTCGCTTCGGCGATTCTCCTGACGTTTGTAAAGGATTTGGCGGTTCTGGCGAAGCGACCCGCGTGGTTGATTATTGGCATTGAGGTTTTTTCTGTGATACTGTTTATTGGCAGTGTTCTGGTCATTGCCAATGTGGTCGCCAGAATAGTTTTTCGGGCTTTTCGAGACTTCTTGGATGAGGTCAGGAAAGGTTGAAAAATGAGAATCGAACAATTTATCGCGCCAATGCCCCGCCAAGCCGGTGATTACCGATTTGGATGGGTGTTTTCATTTTTGGTGGCAATTGTCTCGGCACCCTTCATTGTCGCGTTTCAACACAGTCTCCCGTGGCTGATTGCAGTGCCGATTGTTTTGGGGGTGGCTCTTATTGCTGTCTCCGAATGGAAAGTTTGTGCCGCCATGCCGAGTCAGGAATTCTTTGAATCAATCCCCAAAGGATATTCTGGAATAAAATCGTATGAACAGCTTGTGGCATTGGAAATTCATCCGCCGAGAAAATCGTCCAAAAACCAACTCCCATTGTTTGAGGCGTTTCCTGAAACGACAGCGGTAAATTCAATTCGCACTCTTTACGACAGCGCGAACAAGGAAATTGCCGTTGTGAATTGTGACCGTTATGCGGCTTTACTAATAGCTTATTTGATCGAGAATTTAGACGCAGCCACTGAAAAATCCCTTCGTGCGGGATTGGCTCGATTTGGCGAATTGGGTAAAGGCCGGAGCGACATACAAACGTTCAACGACAAAGCAATTCGGGAAACGATCAAAGCTGATTTTCGTGGAAATTTGCTCACACTGGTTAGTAAGGGTGGAGAAAGAGTTCTCAAAGACTTGCTAAAAGCGGTGGACGCCATTGAAAAGGAGAAGCTCGAAAAGGAGCTTGAAAAGCAGAAGTCTGAAAAAGGAAAACAGGATTCCACATTTCAGCTACATTAGTCGCCGGTTCTGGAAATTCAGTTTCCAGCAACACACTAATCACACACGGCCCCGCCCGGAGAAGCACAGTATCGCGGCTGGTTTTCATCCGGCTCCGTGCATACACTGGAGCGCGTGAACCGGCCCGCGTGCCCATTCTGCAACCTGCCGCAAGAACGCGTTCTTCTTGAAACGGAGTCATTCGTCAACCGAACTGTGACTTCACTTCCGGCTTGTTCATGACCACTAACGCCCAGATGCCAGCAGGCAGCCCGAACAGGCAGCAGCATTGGCAGGGCAACATTGCGACAATAGCGGCGACCATGGCTACGCCATAGTTTCGCAACCGCAACATCTCTATCGCGCCAAACAGCACAAAGCCGTTCACCGCTGCAATCGCAAGGCTGATCACTCCGGCCATCGGCCCCCGCATTCCTTGGATGAACGCCCGCATTTGGGGCGGGATGTTTGGCGGCATTTGGCGGTGGAACATCATACCACCATGAAATAAGGCGAAAAGGGCGCTCAAACCATAATACGCGACTCCCAAGCTGGCGATTGCGATCAGGGCGATTGCCGGGCCTTTGACGGCTTGCAGCGCCGCTTCCCGCCCGCCGCCGGATGGAAATGATGGCGGTGCGGCAGATAGCAAAGGCGGTGGTGTGCCTGATGCGGCGGATTTGGCTGCAAGCGCGTCGGCGAATTCGGGAAAAGCCGAGAGCGGACGCCATTCTGCATCGCCCTCCGCCTTTACCTGGGTTTGCGCGTTGACCCGGCTATCACGAATCCACTCGTGCAACTGTTCCGCCGTCACCGGGCCATATTGTTTTTGATCACTGCCGATGATTGTGTAGGTTGCCATAGGGTGCTTCCGTGGTTGCCGACTTCTAGTTCATCGGTCGTCCTGGTGCAAGCCTGTTTCAGTGACCCGTCCTGTTGTGCGGCGACCTCCTTTCGTTCGCTTTCTGTTGGATGGCTGAAATGCACGCCGCCGGTCCAGCCGCGCCTCAACCAACCTGCACCCAGACAGAAACCCGCTTGCGGCCACGGAGGCGGCGGCACGGGCACGTGCAAGATTTCCACCAAGCCGAACCCCGCCTGGGCCATGTCCCTCTGGCGGGCACGCATAAACCAGGCGTTAATCAGGCACAGGAAAACGATATTGTCGGCCACTTCCATCCCGTGTCGCAAGAAATCACGAAATTTGCTCCAGGGCGGATTGGTCACAATCCAACCCCAGTGACCGTCCAGTGCCAAAAAATCCCGCCCTTCATCCAGTTCGCACCAGTCACAGCCAGGCATCAGATTTGAAAACGAGCCTGAACCGCAACATGGTTCCAAAATCCGTCCGTGCGGTCGAAAATGAGCCAGAATCAGCCGGGCCGTTTCCGGCGGTGTCATGATGCGGTCATTGCCGCCGTGTGGTGCCAACGCCCGACCGCTGTTTTTCATCTGCGCCATTTGTGGCTATAGAACAAAAAGCGCCTGTGTCCCAAATACTCAACTCCGGTGGCGCGTCCTGGAATTCAAGCATAGCCGGTCGAGTCATCATTTTTGCTCAAAGCGCCAACCGTCCTTCTGGCGTTTTCAGGATTCGGTCAATGACCGGATTTGAAGGAGTCGAAGTTGGACGGCTTTGCATGATTCCGCAGAGTGAGGGGGTTGGTCGCTGAAGTTATCGCGGGTTGCACCATCAGCTCCACTTTCGCGGTTGCTGTCAGAAAACAAGGCGCAGGCTCAAACGGCAGAGTGTCACCGCACATTATTGAGCAACTCGATAAAACGGACGCATAATGTCTTCAGTTCCACGAGTGCCGATTTCGATTTGCCTGTTAAAACAGCCTGATCCAATTGAACACGCAATATCAGATCATCCAGCCCTCGTTTTGCGTCAAAAGCGCAAAACAGAAGCGGGCCGAGCGGGCTACTGACGGATTCTCGATTGGACTTCAAGTACGCCATCTTGTCGGTCCAATCGGTTGCGAACATCTCCAGCAGATTCGTTAGGTGTTGGTCTTTGAATTGTTGCCATTTGGCCATCTGCATCAGCACGTCATGAGTTTCGGGTAACATTCTGATGCAGTACGCCTTTTTGCCTGTAGCGGGACGCCCCCGCTTTTGTGGTGGTTGGGGTCTTCTTTTCATAAATTTCCAATATCAGAATTCGACGCATTGTTTTCAGGATTTCGGAATTTGCAATATCGGAAATGCAGCAATAATGATCCGGTCTGGCCGCGCTGGAATTTTCCGATATTGGAAATTCCAAGCCTTTCTCCGAGAGCAGCATCGGAGTCTTCGGAACCTCCCTGTGGCCCAATTACCAATAGACCCGCCAGAACATCACGGCCAACGGCAGGCAAATTTCGTTCTATGACGGTATGAAGACTGAGAATTCATCCGAAACATCATTAACCATCGCCCCGCCTGATGGATGGGTTCCACAACTCTCTGGCGCAACGTTAGAAGGTGAACCTGGACTGAACGAACTGGGAAAGCTGATCAACCAAGCGTATGGCGCGTCCCTCAATTATGCAGACGGTTCGCGGGCCACAGCCCGATACGCCATCGAATCCGCAGTTGCGTGCGGCGGTTACCTGCGAAAGGTCAAAGCCAAACTTCCGCACGGACAATTTTCGGGCTGGATCGTCCAGAACACACAAATTGATCCGCGCACCACTCGCAACTATATGCGGCTGCATATTTGGGTTGGACAACACCGGCAAGATATTCTCGATCATAAACCCCACAGCCTGCGGCAATTTTATATTTTGGCTGGCATATTGCCAGAGGACGGGCCAAAGCAAATTCCCAAGGACAAACCGGACGAATTGACCAAATTGCGCAAATTGGTGTTCCGAACGTGCCTGGAAGCAGCGGCGCACCGTCAGTTTGCCACTGGAAAGGCGCTGCTCAAGGCGCTGGACCCTTTGGCGGCACTGTTGGAAGAAGTCGCGGCGGACGTTAGTCGAACAAAACGGAAACATGATTCCGCTTTCGATTGAATTTCTCGGCGATACCTGAATTAGTGGTATCACTACCCGAACGAAGCCGACCAAGAAACAGGTTGACGATGGTCATCCAGGTCGGCGGTTCTGAAGATTGGGTGCAGCGTCATTCGGCGGTTGGCACGCGGAATTCCTTGTCCAATTGAACCAACACGTCACCGAGATGGAAGCGCACCATTCCCCCCTTTTTTCGGTGCCACAAGCGGTGATCGCGGATTAGGTTTTCAACCGTTCGCGTTGAAACGGACAGAAAATCTGCGAGTTGCACCTTGGTCAACACACAATCAACATTTCCCAGGTGTTCTTCGGCAGCCACGAATTTGCCCGAAACCAATCGAATTAGGTCCCACGATCCGAACCTGACGGATCGGCCTATCCTATAAAACGCCAGTTTGCGTTCGCGGCAAAGCCGGTCGAGCGTGTCAGTGCTTGATTGCAGGTAATTCGCCGCATCGTCCCGTGTGATCAAACGTGGTTCGATCCTGACATGCTGGACCGCAGGCGGTCGTTCCTGAGCACCGTCAAGTTTGTTCGTCCGCAAAGCATTGTTATTATCCATGCCATACAGAACCAATTTTGTCGGCGAGCCAACCCAAACCTGGCAACCGAACTGATCGCGGAAATTGCTATAGGGGTGCTGACGCAGTTATGCCGCAGGTGCGGCTACTTGCACGGAGGCTGAGCCGGTGGCGTTCTTCTGCGGTTTGCGCTGCGGCGTTCCCGGTGGGACGATGGAAAACCACGCTTTGGCCTCCTGCTTTGAAACAAGCTGAAAATAATTCGTCAACAGCATCTGCTTACTGTTGCCCGCCTCAATGGCAACCTGTTCCAGGTTTTTTACCAACGCCGTCCGGTACGAGGCAAAACCGTGCCGGTGCGCGTTCCGTTTCCACGTGACGTTGGCTTTGCGGGCCACCTTGGCATACTGATTGTAAACGTTCTTGTATTCAACCACTGGCCCGGATGCTTTCCGGTGAAGCAGCAGCCAGGCGCGAAGATTGGGCGGAATCGGCGGTACACGGCGAATTCCTGTTTTTGCGCTGGCAGCTTTGACGCGAATGAAACCCGCGTCGAATTTAATGTCGCTCCACTCCAGTCTCCCAAGTTCGGCTCCCCGCACCCCGGCGAAACACGTCAACACCAACGCAAGTTGAACCTGTGGATTGGCTACATTGAGCATCGCCTGCAACTCTTGCGGTGTGAAAACCTCGATTTCCCGGCGCTTTACGTCGTACTTTGTTACACCACCGATTCCCTCAGAATCACGGGGGACGTAACCACGCTTTTTAGCAAAACCGAACAGGGTGCCAATCGTTTGGAGCACATTGTTTTTGTATCGGCCAGCACCATCAAGATTATGGAGATACCCCTCTATTTCGGCGGTCGTGACGCTGGACAGTGGGCACCGAAATTTCTCGCCAAACCGCTTCAATCGCGTTCTCAAATCACGGAGATACGTCTTCGATCTTCCGGTCCGCTTCCGGTCTTCTAGCAGCTCGGCCACGATCTCCGGCACGGGCTTGGGCGTAAACTTCTGTGACTGCCGTTGGATGAAATAGCGAGCAGCCTCAACCAGGCTGAAACCTTGGAGGATTTTTGTTGCCTCAGTGTATTGGTATGCGACCAAATCCAATGTAGTGTTCAGCGGTCGCAACAATTCCTTTGCCCGTTCGTAGGCGTGTTTTTCAGCTCCCCGGATTGCCACCATGTCCCAACCGGCAATTTTGACTTCCTTTTTCAGTTTTTCTGCCAAGGCATCCGCTGTCACGTAGGTTGGGCAGCGCCGACGGTGGCGCATTCGGGCCGCGTCGTAATGGGAAACGACGAAACGGCATTTGCCATCATGGGTTTCTTTGAAGATGGTGATATTGGTCGGTTCACCAGTGAGATGCACGGGGAACGCTGCCGGTTCTATGACTGTACCGTTCTTCATACGACTCCTAGAACCGAATCCGATTGGGTGTGCTGGACACCAACTGTCACACTTCTGTCACACCGGGGGATGTTGGAAATGTAAACAAAATCGAATACAACGTAAAGGATTGCGGTTGGGGAAGATGCTCCAAAGCGAGTTTGGAGCGGGTGAAGGGAATCGAACCCTCATCTCAGGCTTGGGAAGCCCGCATTCTACCACTGAACCACACCCGCTTTCGCTACGCTACAGCACGGCAAGCCCGCCTTGATGCTAACATCAGCTTCGGCTCTGTCGGGTCGTAGCCCGCAGGGCGAAGGCCGGCGCGGGCAAGCCCGCGTTGAATCTCGTTTGCTTGTACCAAACTGCGTGGCGGCTGGCAACTGGTTTGCAGAACCATCACGGCCCGATATCGAGCCGGTGGATCGCACTGCGCAACCGGTCTTCGATCAAAAGTTGCCGTTCAATGGACACCACCTTGCCGCCGTCAAGTTCGCGGACGTAAAAACTGTCAATCGCCGCGCCGCGTTCGGTCACGATGCGCGCAGCGGAAATGTCGAGCGCCAGTTCGGCCAGGGTTTGCGAAATGGTGTAAAGCAGGCCGAGCCGGTCTTCGGTTTCAATCTCGATGAGCGTGCGCGTTTCAGAAGCCTCGTTGTCGAACCGGATTTGCGTGGAAATGCGCTCGCCGGTGTAGGCCTGATACCGCGGGTGCGCCACGATGTGGTGTCGGATGAGCGCGGGCAGGTCAACCTCGGCCCCGGTCAAAACCCGGTCGAGCAGGCCGTCGAATTTGTCGTGCTGCTCGCGCGTGGCGAGGTTGCCGGTGAGGGCGTCGTTGACAAAAAACGTGTCGAGCGCGACGCCGTCGGTGCGGGTGAAAATCTGCGCGCCGAGAATGTTCAGGCCGACGGCGCTGAATGAGCCGGCGATTTTGCTGAATAGGCCGGCGCGATCCCAGGTGCAGACTTTGACCAGATTGTAACCGCGGTTGGGCTCGTCCTGCCACGCCGTCAGCGGCGACCAGGCTTTGCCGTCTTCGAGGACTTGTCGGCTCAGAAAACGATGCGTGAGTACGAGGCCGTCGAGAATCTCCGCCGCGGTGTGAATTTGAAAATAACGCGGCGGCAGCGCGGCGAATTGCGCCTGCAGTTCCTCCTCGCTAATTTCCGCCGGCGCCAGTTCCCGCACTTCCTGCAGCAGGGATTCGCGCTGTGCCTTTCCGGCGCGGATGAACTCCGTGCCGCCGGTGAGCAGCGGCATGGCGCGGGCATACAAATCCCACAGCAACGCGTCTTTGAAACCGTTCCATAATTTGTCGCTCGTGCCCTGCGAATCGGCGAACGTCAGCAACGTGAGCAGGTTGAGCGCTTCGGGCGTTCCAATCTGGCGCGCAAATTGGCGGACCACGGCGGGATCGTCGAGATCGCGCCGTTGCGAAATGCCCGCCATGAGCAGGTGGTTTTCGACGATGATTCGCAGGGTGTGTGTCACGGCGCTGTCGAGACGGAGCCGCTTGGCGGCGAGCATCGCCAGCGCAGCGCTGGCTTCAGGATGTTTCCTCCGGCTGTGGTGTTCCGCCTTGCCCACATCGTGCAACAGCAACGCCAGATAGAGCAGGCTTGGGCGTTCGAGGCTTTGAAAGAGCGGTGCGTAATTTTTGTAAGGGTCGTCTTTGGCTTCCCAAACGCGGTCCAGTTGCTCCAGACAAACCAGCGTGTGTTCGTCGGCCGCGTATTGATGGTAGAACTCGTGCTGCACCAGGCAGGTGAGCCTGCCGAATTCGGGAATGTATTTGCCGAGCAGATTCACCTCGTGCATCGCGCGCAGGATGGGCGCAACTTCACCGCGGCGTTCGAGAATGGTCAGAAATGTTTCGGCCACCTGCTCGTCGTTCAAAAAGTCGCGGTCCACGAGCGAGAGCTGGTTGCGGATGAGTTGCGCGAGGTCGGGATGTAGCGCCAATCGCCGCTGTTGCGCGTGCAGAAACACGCGCATGAGCCGGCGCGGCGAGTCGCGGAAAACGCGGCTGGATGCGGCGTGGATTTCGCCGTTGATGAATTTGAACCCGTCCACGCTTTCCGGTTCGCGCCGCCGCCGGGGCAGCCAGGCGCGGATTGAAAGCAGGCTCTGCTCCGCCGGCCGGAGCGCCATGCGCTGTTCCAGCGTGCGGGTAATGAGGAAGATGTTCCGCATTTGCGTATAAAGGTCGCGCATGAATTTCTCAATGCGTTTGCTCGGCGAGCGGTCGCCGTAACCGAGATTGTGCGCCACGGCGGGCTGCAGGTTCTTGCCCAGCACGTCGAGCGGGCGATTGACGTGGTAGTGCAGTTCTGTCCGCGCGCGCAGCAGAAAATCGTAGGCCGCCTCCAGTTGCCGGCGCTCGGCTTCGCTCACAAATTCATCCCGCTCCAGTTCGCGCAACGAACGCGCGCGGTATTTGAAGAACGCCATCCACAGCAGGTTCTGGAAATCGCGCAGGCCGCCACAGCCGTTTTTGATGTTCGGCTCCTGCATGCACGCGGAATTGCCGAACTTCGTCCGCCGCGCCGCCTGGTCTTCCAGCCGCGCCTCGATGTATTTTTCCTCAAAGCCGACCACGCATTTGGAAACAAGCGTTTTCTGGAATTTGGCGAACAGCGTCTCCTCGCCGACGATGAACCGTGCTTCGATGAGCGACGTTTTCGATTGCATGTCGGAGTTCGCCACGTTCACGCAATCGTTTATGCTCCGCACCGCGTGTCCGACCTTCAGGCCGATGTCCCACAGCGGATACAGCACACCATCAATCAGCCTGGACAAATATGGCAGCGGTTTGCCCGCCGCAATCTGGCCGTCGTGCAAAAACATGAAGTCAATATCGCTGTGCGGGTTCAACTCGCCGCGGCCGTAACCGCCGATGGCCACCAGCGCCAGCGGCGGAAATTCCTTTTGCGCCCGCGCCGACAAGCTGCCCTTGGCCGTTTCCCAAAGATGCCGCAGCAACGCGTCGAGCATCACCGTGCGGCCCTGGCAAATCTCACGCCCGCTGCTGCCGGAACGGTGCAACAGTTTGAGCCGATGCGTTTCCACCTTGAGAAACCCCTTGTAGCGCGCGAGCTTTTCCGCCGTGTCGGCATTCGGCGGCAACGGCAGACGCTCCTGGGCGTCGGCCTCGATTTTTTTGAGCAAATCCTGCACGGGCGCATAAATTGCGGGCAAAACGAATTCAACGCAAGCTACACCATAAAATGGTAGTGGCTCAGTTTGAAATCAGGAGATTAGCGCATGTCTTGCCACTCGTTCTCAATATTACTAAATCGCCTTTCCAAATCTTCCAGGCGTATTTGTGTTTGCACGATAGCAATGTCATTCCCACAATAGGATATTGATGAAATTCGGGCAACTGTTGCTGATGACGTTTCTTGCTGTTGCGGGGATACCGGCAGGGCTGACAATCTTTGCGCAAGGTAACGCGCCGATTGGATTAACGGGCCCGTTCTCGTGGGAACTGTCGCCACCCCTCATTTCGCCTCAGAACAAACGTGCCGTGGAACCCGAACGCGCGGTGAAAGACCCCTCGATAGTTTATTACGGGGGGAAATGGCACGTCTTCATGTCGTACAAGTGCCATGGACATACGGCTATTGAGTACGTCGGGTTCGATAAGTGGGAAAACGCGGACAAGTCGCCGCGGACCGTCCTGAGGATCAGCGACAGCAAGTACTACGGCGGCCCACAGGTCTTTTACTTCCGTCCGCAGAAGAAATGGTACCTCGTCTACCAGATGGGCGTCCCGGGATTAAAAAAGCTGTGGGTTGCGTATTCCACGACCACGAACATCGCCGATCCAACGTCATGGACGAAGGCGCAGCCGATGCTGGACGGCTCGGACAGGGACCCGCGCAAGGAAGGTGGTCTCGACTACTGGGTCATCTGCGACAATCAGCGTGCGTATCTCTTCTACGCCAACGACAACGGCAAGCTCTGGCGGTTGTGGACGCCCATCAAGGACTTTCCCAACGGGTTCGATCACCCCGAGCTCGCGCTGAAGGCGGACATCTACGAGGCCGATGAGATCTATCGGCTGAAGGGGGCGAATCAGTATCTGGCACTCATCGAGGCGCGAGGACGTGGTGACATCCGATATTACGCAGCCTACGTCGCTGACCGGCTGGACGGCGAGTGGAGGGGCCTGGCGGACACCCAGACGAATCCCTTCGCCGGCGCCGCAAACGTCACTGCCGCGGCGGGAGGAACGCTCTGGACAGACAACATCAGCAGCGGCGAGCTTATCCGCGACTCCAACGACGAGACGCTCACCGTCGATCCGGGAAAGTTGCAATTCCTCATCATGGGCGTCCTTCAGAAGGATAAGCCGGAAAGCTACCAGCAAATCCCGTGGCGGATCGGCCTGCTGACGTTGAAGAAGGCGGCGAAGTAGCGTTATTCTCCGGACTACCAGCGCTAAAATTCGTTCTTGTTCTCGTCCTCGATTTTTTTGTTTTCGATTACGAGAGCGAGGACGAAGAACGAGGACGATTGGAGCAGCGAAATCTTTCCGTGCGCGGGAAGTTTGATACACTTTGCGCGCGATGCCAGTCCAGCCCGACCCCGATGCCGCACTGATGCTGCGCGTGAAGCGCGGCGACCGCGCGGCGTTTGCCAGCTTGGTGGACAAATACAAGCAGCCCGTGCTGAATTTCATCTACCGTTCGCTGCGCGACGAAATCGAGGCCGAGGACCTGGCACAGACGGTTTTCCTGCAGGTTTACAAATCCCGGAGCCGCTACCGGCAGACGGCGAAATTTTCCACGTGGCTCTTCACCATCGCGCGCAATCTTTGCCTGAACGAACTCCGCCGCCGCTCGCGCCATCCCGCCGAATCCATCGAGGAAGCCCACGCCGAACACGAAGACCAGCCGCGCCAGCAATACGAGGACAAATCGCAAATCGCGCCGCCGGACAAACTGTTGCACGGCGAACTCGCGCAGAAAATCGAGGAGGCGCTGGCCGAATTGCCGGAGAGCCAGCGCACCGCCATTCTGCTCTGCCGGCAGGAGGAATTGAGCTACGAGGAAATCGCCGAAATTCTGGACTGCTCGCTTTCCGCCACCAAATCGCTCATCCATCGCGGCCGCGAAACGCTCAAGGAAAAGCTCAAACCGTATCTGCAAACCGGCGAGTGGACGGAGTAAAAATTTTGTCCCGCAGGGACAACGGAAAATAGCCCGGCACAGCGTGCCGGGTGGGGCGGTCAGAAATAAAATTCGTCCTGAAGGGACGTTGGAAAATGTGGTGATGGATTCCGGCGTCCCTTCGGGACACAACCATTTTTATGTGCATGATCCAGTCACTTCGTGGCTGGCTAATTTCCGGTGTCACTTCGTGACGGGAGCACGGGCATCTCGCCGGTAGTCGTAGCGCGGTCGGCAGACCGCCGCAATTCTTCGGGAAAATTGTGAAGTGCGGCTTTCTGCCGAAAGCCGCTACGCCCGTTTGGAAATGAAAATCGGCCACGAGACGAGACAGGCGCAACCCGAAATCGCGCTACCTAAAAAATCCGGTCAATCACCCAAATGATTGCGCAAAGAGTGTAAAAGCCGCCGAGGAGAATAAAAGGCCATGGAATATTCATTTATCCCGCTTCAACAAAAATTCCGCCAGCGCTTCGAGGGCGACGGCTTTGCCTTTGAAAATCTTTAATGCGGCAAAGGCTTTGGCCGTGAGGTTCTCCGCAATTCTTCGCGATTTTTCCAGACCCACAATCGCCGGGTAGGTCGCCTTTTGCGACCGCGTGTCCTTGCCTGCCGTTTTGCCAAGCTGCTTGCTGGTCTGCGTCACGTCCAAGATGTCGTCTATCACCTGGAACGCGAGGCCGACGTGATAACCGAAATCCGTCAGCGCCTTGAGCTGCACGGAAGTGCAGTTCGCGCTCATGCCGCCCAGCCGCACGGAGCAGCAGAGCAGGGCGGAGGTCTTGCGTTCATGGATGTACCGCAGTTCGCTGGTGGAAATTTTTTTACCTTCGCCTTCTAAATCTGCCACCTGCCCGGCGACGAGTTGCAGCGAGCCGGATGCCTTCGCAATTTCCAGAATCAAATCGCGATGCGAATAGCGCGGCCAGCCTTTGGCCTGCGCCGCGATCTCAAACGCCTGCGTCAGCAGCGCGTCGCCTGCGAGTACGGCGATGCCGTCACCGAAAACCTTGTGATTGGTCGGTTTGCCGCGGCGGAAATCATCGTTGTCCATCGCCGGCAAGTCGTCGTGGATGAGCGAGTAGGTGTGGATGCATTCGACGGCGCAGGCGAGCGGCAGGGCGTCGGCTTCGCGTCCGCCACAGGCCTGCGCGGCAGCGAGGCAAAGCGCGGGACGCATTCGTTTGCCGCCGGCGAAGAGGGAGTAGCGCATCGCCTTGTGGATGGTCGCGGGCTGGGTTTTTTCGGACGGCAAAAATTGGTCGAGCGCGCGATTGACGGCCTCGGTGCGCGTGGCCAGGAATTGCGTCAAATTGAATCGGGTCGTTGCAGACATGCCGGTTTGTTTTAGAAAACGCCCCGAATTGGCGCAAGTTTTAAGGAGATTTTTCTTATTGCATTTGGGACCGGAACGATTAGAATTTCCAACTCTGTCTGTCAAAACGCATTGTGAACGCTGAACTCTGCAAAAAGGCCGCTGAAAAAGTCGGCAACCCAAACGTCCTCGTCAATCTCATTTCGCGGCGCGTACGCCAGCTCAATTCCGGCGGCGGCGGCTTGAGCCGACCGCTGGTGACTGACACGACGAACCTCGGCGCGGCGGACATCGCGTTGCGCGAAATCCTCGAGGAAAAAATCGGCTGGGAATTGCCGGAACCGGTCGAGTTGGTCCGCCCGCAACCCAAGAAACGCCGGAAACGGTAAAAATTTCTTTCGTAGGAGCCGACGTGAGGAGGCTCACTTCAAAAAAGAAATTAACACCGAAACTTCTCAGAGCCTCATTACCTCGGCTCCTACAATTCCTCCGGTTTTTTTAATCCGTGAAATCCGCGTCATCCGCGGTTAACATCCGGTCATGGCCGACATCGTGACCAACCACAAGGCGCGGCGCGATTATCATATCCTCGAAACGTTCGAGGCGGGCATCGTGCTGCACGGCACGGAGGTCAAATCGTTGCGTGCGGGCAAGGGGCAGATCAATGACGCCTTCGCGCGCGTGGAAAAGGACGAAGTCTGGCTTTACAACGCGCACATTGACGAATACTCGCACGGCAACCTTCAGAACCACCAGCCCAAGGCCCCGCGCAAACTGCTGCTGCACAAATCGGAAATCCGGAAACTTTTTGGCCTTGCCGCGGTGAAAGGCCACGCGCTGGTGCCGCTCGCGTTTTACTGGAAGAACGGCAAGGTGAAGGTCGCGCTGGCCGTCGGCAAAGGCAAGCAACAGTTCGACAAGCGCGAGGAATTGAAACGGCGCGAATCCGACCGTGAACTCAAACGCGCCCAGATGCACCGGTTCAAGGGGAAATGAAATGAATCGCCATTGGAAATTTTTTCGGGCCGCCGCGATGGCTGCTCTTCTTGTGATGACGGTCGCGGCCAACGCCCAGGAATCCACGAATCGCCCCGCCAACTGGGCGCAAAAAATCGAGGTGGCCGGCATCAAAAATTTTTTTCAGGTCACGTCGAATCTTTATCGCGGTGCGCAGCCGACGACCGAAGGCATGACGCATTTGAAGGCGATGGGCATCAAGACCGTCATCAACCTGCGCGTGTTTCACTCGGACAAGGACAAGGTGGCCGGCACCGGCTTGAAGAGCGTCCGGTTTGAAACAGAACCGTGGCACGGCGACGAGGAAGACGTGGTGCGTTTCCTGAAGGTGGTCACGGACACAAACAACCTTCCTGTGTTCGTGCATTGCGAACGCGGCGCGGACCGCACCGGCATGATGTGCGCGATGTATCGTGTTGTTGTCTGTGGTTGGACCAAGCCGGCGGCCATTGCGGAAATGAAGGACGGCGGTTTCGGGTTCAGCCCGATCTGGCATGAGCTGGTCACTTTTGTAGAAAAGGCCGACGCGGCCGACATCAAACGCCGTGCCGGTTTGCCTGAAAAATAGAAAAGCGGGGCGCCGCGAGGTCAAGCGTGGCGTGATGAGAAATTTCGGGGAGGCGTTAAATCGTTAAAAGGGTTAAACCGTTGAATCGGTTTCAAGCGCGGCTCGATTCAGCGATTCAACGGTTTAATGAATCAGGCTTTGGTCGCCTCGGGCTTTTTCCAAGTGCGTTTCGGCGCCTTGGCGACGAGGCCTTTTTTGAGCGCGCTGGCGGCAACGCGCATATAACGCACTTCGCCGCTGGGCAGTACGGCCTTCACTCGCTGCAAATTCGGCAGAAAACGCCGCTTGGTGATGGCGGTGATGTGCGTGCCGATGCCGCCTTGTTTCTTGGGCTTGCCACTGCGCCAGATAATGCTGCCTTTGCGCGGGCCTTTGCCGGTCAATTCACAAATTCGTGCCATAAAATCCTCAATCGGGAGCGCGAAGCATAGTCATAAAACCCCCGGTGGCAAGCACTATTTCTCCGTGATTTTGCTTCACATTGTCGCGACGCTTGAAAATCGGCTTGGCTTTCCGGAGCGATTGCCGTTGTCTTTGGCCTGCATGAACTTGAATTCGCTTAGCCGTCACGCGGCCACAACCTTGTTGCTGACCGCCAATTTCGCCCTGCCGCTTGCGGCGTTCCGTGCTGCCGCCGCCGATCCCAATGCCGCTCCATCCGGCGCATCCGCCACTCCGCCAACACCCGCAGAGACCAGGACCGATGCCGTTGCTAACTCGGTCGTTAAAGTGTTCTCCACCGTGCGGTATCCGGATTTTTACCGGCCCTGGGCCAAGGAATCGCCGAGCGAAGTGACCGGCAGCGGCGTCGTCATTGAAGGCAAACGGATTCTCACGTGCGCCCATGTGGTGCTTTACGCGAGCCAGGTACAGGTGCAGGCCAATCAAGCCGGCGATAAAATTTCCGCGACGGTCGAGTTCATCGCGCCGGGAATTGATCTCGCGGTGCTCAAGCTGGACGACGAAACGTTCTTCGACTCGCATCCGGCGTTGCCGCGCGCGAAGCTGCTCCCGGAGGTCAAAGATGCGGTCATGGTTTATGGTTATCCTGAAGGCGGCACGAGTCTTTCCATCACCAAAGGCATCGTGTCCCGCATCGAATTCACCAGCTACAATTTCCCGGTTTCCGGTCTGCGAATTCAAATTGACGCTGCGATAAATCCCGGCAACAGCGGCGGGCCGGCCGTGGTGGGCGACAAGATGATCGGGCTGGCGTTCAGCCACCTCAACCAGGCGGAAAATATCGGTTACATCATCCCGTGCGAAGAAATTGAATTGTTCCTCCAAGACATCGCGGACGGCCATTATGATGGCAAACCCGCCATGTTCGATGAATTGCAGACGCTCGAAAATTCCGCTTTGCGTCCATTTCTCAAACTCGACAAGTCGGTGGAAGGAATGATCGTGCATCGGCCCGACAGCGACGACCCGGCCTACCCGCTGAAGGAATGGGATGTCATTACCAAAATTGGCGACACACCGGTGGACGACCAGGGTATGGTCAAACAAGGGAACAACCTGCGCATCCGTTTCCAATATCTGGTTCAGAAAACGGCCAAAAACGGAAAGTTGCCTTTGACGGTGGTGCGCGGCGGGAAAGAGGTTCATGTAGAACTGCCCGTCTCGCCGAGGCATCCGATGCTCTTGCCGGATTTGGGAAATGCCTACCCGTCGTATTTCATTTATGGGCCGTTGGTGTTTTCCAGTGCCTCGGAACAATTCGTCCGTGAGCTTACCAGCGGCACCCGGGGCGCCCGCTGGATGAACTGGTTGAGTTACCGGGGCAGTCCGTTGATAACGCGCGTCAGCGACCAGCCGGCGTTCAATGGCGAAGAGCTTGTAGTGGTTCCGTCTCCCTTCTTTCCACATAAACTGGCCGAAGGTTATTCCGATCCTTTGGCCCAGGTGGTCAAAAGCGTCAATGGCATCCGCATCAAAAATCTCGGTCACTTGGTGGAAGTCCTGCGCGATTCCAGGGACAAATTCATCACCATTGCCTTTGATGTTCGCGATGGCGAGACAATGGTGTTTCCGCGGGCCGATATGCTCGCCGCGACCGACGGCATTCTCACCGACAATGGCATCCGCAGCCAGGGTTCACCGGACACCATGGCCATCTGGAACGCCAAACCCGCCCCATGAAAATGGACGAACTGAAGCTCGTTTCATCCGCATCGGATGCGCCGGCACCTGTAACTCCCCGCCGCCTGATGGCCACGGTCAAACCCTTCGCCGCGTTGCGACCCAAACCGGAACTGGCGGAAAAAATCTGCGCACTGCCCTACGACGTCATGTCGTCGGAGGAGGCGCGCAAAATCGCCGCTCGCAATCCGCTCAGCTTTTTGCACGTCAGCAGGCCGGAAATTGATTTATCACCGGGCACGGACCCTTATGCGCCAGAAGTCTATGCGAAAGGCGTGGAAAATTTTCAAAAGCTCGTCCGTGACGGCGCACTGCGGCAGGACCCGCAGCCGTGTTTTTATCTTTACCGGCAGATCATGGGCGACCATTCGCAAGTTGGCCTTGTTGCCGCGGCGAGTTGCGAGGATTACCTGGGCGGGGTCATTAAGAAGCACGAACTGACACGCCCGGACAAGGAGGACGACCGGGTGCGGCACATCGAAGCGCTGAATTCGCAAACCGGTCCGGTTTCCCTGGCCTGTCGCGCCGTAAGGGCAGTTGACGAATTTATCGCAAAAAAAACTTCCCAGAAGCCGGAGGTTGATTTCACCGCTAGGGACGGCGTGCGGCACACGTCATGGACGATTCACGACGCGAAGGAAATGCGGTTCATCGAAACCGAGTTTGCGAAGGTTCCGGCGCTTTACATCGCCGACGGCCACCATCGCAGCGCCGCGGCGGCGCGCGTTTTTCAAAGCCGCAAAGGCGCGGGCCACAGCGGACAATTTTTAGCCGTGATTTTCCCGCACGACCGGATGCAGATTCTGCCCTACAACCGCGTGTTGAAGGATTTAAGCGACTGGACCCCGGAACAGTTGCTGGAAATCCTCGACACCGTTTTTGCCATTGATCCAAACCGCGCGGCTACCCCCAGCCGTAACCACGAAGTCGGTCTTTACCTGCGTGGTAAATGGCATGCGCTGATCTTTCGCCAGAAATTTTTGGCGACCGATGACCCGCTGGAGCGACTCGACGTGACCCTGCTCCAAAAAAACGTGTTCGAGCCGGTTTTTGGCATCAAAGATCCACGCACCAGCAAGCGCATCCATTTTGTCGGCGGCATTCGCGGGACGGGGGAATTGGAAAGGCTCGTGAACAGCGGTGAAGCCGCCTGTGCGTTTTCCATGTTCCCGGTGAACATTGAGGATTTGATGGCTATTGCGGACGCCGACGGCATCATGCCGCCGAAAAGCACCTGGTTTGAGCCGAAGCTCCGCGACGGAATGTTCTGCCACATGATTTAATTGGGAGGGTCGGCGTGCCGCCAACCCAAATTTGGGGACGGCAACATGTCGTCCCTCCCATCGCGAGAATTTTAAATTCGACTGGCCGTTTGCAATTCGACATTTTCCGCGTGTCGCTGAACGTGATTTACTTTCCCATCCGTAACACGGGCTTGATGGTGTCGCCGCGTTTGGCGTCGGCAATGGCGCGGTTGATTTCGGCGAACCGATAAAATTTCACCAAGCGGTCAAAAGGAAAACGTCCGGACTGATAAAACTTGATCAGTTTCGGGATGAATCGTTGCGGCACTGAGTCACCTTCGATGACGCTAAGAACCCGGCGTCCACCCGGCAGCCGGTCGGGGCCCCTTGCGCCGGTCAACAGCGCCGCCGTGCCGCGCGGATTGAGCAAGTCAATGGCCTCCGAGCACAGCGCGCCGCTGGTTTCGACGATATAGTCGGCGCCGCCGCCCGTGATGGCAGCGATGCGCCCGGCGAGGTCGGCGTTGCGATTGTCAATGCAGTGCGTTGCGCCCAAACTCAGGGCGAGTTTGAGACGCCGCGGATTGATGTCCACGGCAACAATCGTCCGAACCCGCGCGATGCGCGCGGCCATTACCGCTGCCAGCCCAACCGCGCCGGTGCCGAAAACGGCGAGACTTGATCCGGCTTTGACCGCGAGTGAATTCAGCACCGTGCCCGCGCCGGTCTGCATTCCGCACCCCAGCGGCGCCAGCAACGCCAGCGGAAGCGATTTTGAAACTTTCACTAGATTCCGTTCAGTCGCCAGTGTATGGGTTGCAAACGAGGATTGGCCGAAGAAATGCCCGCGCACATTGCCTTGAAACGCATTGCTGCCGTCCAGCCGGGCGAAACCGAAGTTCGCTTTCCAGAAATGTTGGCAACCAGTTGGATGGCCGCTCCGGCACGCCGGGCAACCGCCGCAGGATTGATAGGAAAGCACGACGTGGTCGCCCGGTTTCACGCCATTGACTTTTTTGCCAACCCGTTCCACCACGCCTGCCCCTTCGTGGCCCAGCACCACCGGGCCCCTTGCGCCGCCTTCACAAAAACCAATGTCGGTGTGACAGATGCCACTGGCGATCAGGCGGATCAGCACCTCGTCATCGCGCGGGCCCGCCATCTTCAGGCGCTCGATTTTCAGCGGGCCGCCCGGCCGGCGCAACACGGCGGCGCGAACCGAAAGGAAGGCTTGACGGCTGCGATTCATGCGAATAAACCCATTGTGCTCCGTCTTCGCCCGTTTTTCAAAACGCTTTTGCGCTCCACTTCCGGCAGCGCGGGGGTTTAACTTCCAACCGTGCCGTCGAACCGCCTCCAACGCAGCCTGCGCGCCACCTTTGTGGGAATGGCCGTCAACGTCGTGTTTTCGGGCACCAAACTCGCGGCGGGCATTGCCGGTCATTCGCACGCGCTTGTCGCTGATGCCGTCGAGTCCTTCGCCGATATTTTCAGTTCGCTCATCGTCTGGCGCGGGCTCATTGTGGCCGCGGCACCGGCGGACGAGGACCATCCCTACGGCCACGGCAAGGCCGAGCCGATTGCCGCCGCCATCGTTGCCGCGATGCTGTTGGGGGCGGCGCTATGGATTTCGCTCAAGGCGCTCGGCGAAATCATGGAACCGCACCCGGCGCCGGCGCCGTTCACGCTCATCGTGCTGGTCGTGGTGGTGGTGGTAAAGGAAATTTTGTTCCGGTTTGTTTCACGCGAAGGCAGGGCGGTGGACAGTTCCGCCGTGCGCACGGACGCTTGGCATCATCGCAGCGACGCCATCACGTCCGTGGCCGCTGGCGTCGGCATTAGCGTGGCGCTCATCGGTGGCAAAGGATTTGAAGCCGCCGATGACGTGGCGGCAATAGCAGCGGCGGGGGTCATCGCGTGGAATGGCTGGCATTTGCTCCGTCCGGCACTCAACGAACTCATGGACGCCGCGCCCAGCCGCGGAATCATTGATCAAATCCGCCAGATCGCAAAGGGCACGCCCGGCGTGGATAGCGTGGAGAAATGCATTGTTCGCAAGGTGGGTTATCAATATTTCGTGGACATGCACGTGCAAGTGGACCCGCAAATGACCGTGCTCCGCTCGCATGAAATCGCCCACGCCGTGAAGGACAAAATCCGCGGCGCCAAGCCCGCTGTCAGCGACGTGCTCGTCCACATCGAACCTCTGGGGGCCGCCGTGCGGCAAAGGGATTCTGAACCCCGGAACTGATTTGCCGAAGGGCCGCGATTCACCGGCCCGGTCAGCGGAGACGCAAGGTTTTACGCTTTTGCTTGCAGTGTGCTGCTGCTGTTTTTCTTCTGGGAATCGGAAATCACGGCGTTACCGCCCGATAGAATCGTTGATTGAGATTGGTGGCGTCGTCGTCGCTAAAATATAATCAATGTTTTTCCCGACGCCAAAATACGATTTCAGGCGCATCACTTAAGGTGCTTACAGAGTCGGCTGTGCAGCAGCGGCAGCGACTGCAACCAGCGGAGCATAATTCCCAGTCCGCATTCAGGCCGGATCCGTGGGACTTCGCGTTTACCTACAACAATGCCAGTGCGCGCTGCAGTTCCGCGTCCGTGTTGTAGAAATGCGGCGAGAGGCGGATGTAGTTTTGTCCCTTGCGGTCCGTTCGCAGTGATGTGACGATGCTGGCGTCGGTCAGTTTTTTGTGCAATGCCGCGAGGTCTTTGCCCGGTTGGTAAAACGAAACGATTCCACTCGCATTTTCCGTTTTCGCGCCGATATTCAAGACCGTGAAGCCTTTCGCCTGCAATGCGGGCACAAGAAGCGCGCGTTTACGGAGCAATTCGGCGGCAATATTTTCGATGCCCATTTCCAACGCCAGTCCCATCGCGGCCATCAAACCGACCAGCCCGAGCAGATTGTGCGTGCCGGCTTCGTATTTGACCGCGCCGCTGCGGAAGACGATCTGTTCCTGCGCGACGAAATTCGGATTCCAAACGTTGTGCCAGCCATAGACCGGCGGATTCAGCTTTTCCTGCAATTCGCGCCGGACGTAAAACACGCCCGCGCCGCACGGGCCGAGCAGCCATTTGTGCGCGTCAGCGGCGAGAAAATCCACGTGCTCAACCGTCGTCGGAAACGCGCCGAGGGTTTGAATCGCGTCGAGACAAAACAAGATTCCCCGCCCGCGCAGAAATTTCCCGATGGTTTCATGCTCAAGCCGGCAACCGCTGATGAAATGACAGGACGCCAGCGCGACAAGCCGCGTGTTTTCGTCCACCTGTCCCATCACGTCCTGCGGGCGGATGACGCCGAGGCCGCGGGTGTTGAGCAGGCGGACTTCGACACCGCGTTTGGCCAGCGCCATCCACGGATAAACGTTCGATGGATAATCATCATGATAAATGAGGATGTTGTTGCCCTTGCGAAAATTCAAACCGGCGGCGACGAAGCTCAACGCCAGCAACGTCGGCCCGACGAGCGCGATTTCATCCGTCCGGCAATTCAATAATTGCGATGCAAGTCTTCGCGCGTCGTTCAGGCGGTCGGGAAAAACCAGGGATTCCTGATCGCCGGTGGTGCCGCGCGCCGCGCAATCGGCAATCGCCTGTGCCACCCGGCGTGGCAGCGGACAAACACCGGCGTGCGCGAGGAAGACTTTTTCCCGCGCCACCGGGAATTCGCGCAGGCGGCTTTCCTCGCTGGCAAGGATTTCAGTCAGTGTCATGAGGCGAAGGTAATTGGCGAAGGCTTAAGGGGCAAAGCGGAATTAAAATCCGCTCGTGGCCGCGGAGATTTGCCCGAAGTAATTCAGCCAGAAGCGGATGACAAAGTAGGCCACCAAGAGGACCACCAATCCGTAAATGGTTCCATTCAAGAGCCGGGTAAAGAAGCGCAACGTCCGAAAACCTTCCTCCTGGAAATAAGTGTGCAGGCGTGCCAGCGCGTCATCCAGTTTTCCGCTTTGTTCGGCAGTGCGGTACAGATTGGCAAAGATTTGCGGAAAACAGCGGCTTTGATTGACCAGGTCGGCGGGCGTGGCACCGCTTTCGAGCCGGCCTTTCCAACCGGAGATTTCGCGTTGCAACCGGGACGAGCTGCTGGCGGCGCCGGCAAGCTCCCAGCTTTTGACGATGGACACACCGGCGCCAGTCAACGCTTCGAGCGCTGAGGCCAGCCGTGACAAGGCGAGATACTTCCGGGCGGTTCCCAGCAGCGGAATCGGTCCCATGAATGACTCCACGAGCGAGCGCCACCGTTCGCCGCGTTTTCCCTGACAGGCGTAGATCAAGGAGAAGACGACCCCATAGAGAACGCCAAACACCGCTGCCTTTTCAACGAGAAACGGCAGACAACGGACGTAGTCATTGTTGAGAATTCCCTGTGCAAACGCGATCCACAGACCCAGCGGAAAGACCAGCAAAAACACGTGCAACGTCGCTGTCGTGATCACCAAACCCGCGATGGTGTCGCGGATGATCTTGGCGCGGACGGCGTAGTAATTGGCCAGCAATTTGAAGCTGGCATCCAGGCGGCCGGACCCTTCGCCGACGCTCAGAAGGGCGACGTCAAATTCGGGCATCCAGCCCTGAACCTTGGTCATGCTCTCGCTGAAGGTCAGGCCGGATTGAAGGTGCTGGATGAGTTCGAGAAAGGTTTTTCGGGAGGCGCGGATTGACGGACTGACGCTGGCCATCTCCAAGGCTTTCATCAAAGGAACGCCGGCGGCAATCATGGAACCAAGCTGATGATACAGCTCGGCGCGGCGGTTGAGTTGACCGGGCGTGACAATCACTCAACCACAAAAACACATGGACGGGAAAATACAAACCAATTCGGTTGTGAACCGGGAAATGGAAGCGGAAAACAGGAGTTCGCGCGGGCCGGAGGTTTCCGGCTCCCGGCCGGTTCAAAGTCACGCGGCGACGCGGTCGAGGCTGGCCTTGAGGTCGCGCTTGCTGCGCGCGCCGACGATCTGGTCGGCGACCTGGCCATTGTGGAAAACCAGCAGCGTGGGAATGGCGCGGACCCCGTATTCAGCGGCGAGGTTCTGCTGCTCGTCAATGTTGACCTTGCCGATTTTGACCTTGCCGTCGTATTCGTCGGCCAGTTCGTCGAGCAGCGGGGCGATCATTTTGCACGGGCCGCACCATTCGGCCCAAAAGTCCACCAGCACGGGCGCCGGCGATTGCAGGACCTGTTGCGAAAAGTTTTCGTGCGTGAGCGTGACAATCGAAGGAGAAGCCATAAGTGAACAACAATTACAACGTTAAGACCATGTTCAGTTAATTGCCGATGTTAAGCAGATAGCCGAGATAAGCCGTGACGGCCAGCGCTATCAAACCGGCAATCGCAGCAAAAATCACCAGAATTTTGTCGAGGCCGCCGATCGTCGGCGCAACGGCGGGCCTTTGTGGCGCTGGTGCCGGACGTTGTTGCGAGATGGGCGCGGCGGCGGTCGGGCGTTGCAGGGCCGGCGCGGCAACCGGCGCGGCAGCAGCGCGCGCGGGCGCGGCGGCGGGTGCGCCGGTGGGCCCGCCGGGCGGGAGGGTCGGCAGTTTGATGGTCGGCGCAGCGGACGGCTTGGGCGGCAAATTGATGCGGACGGTTTCCTTTTTGGGCTGCACCTTGCCGGTGGTTTTTTTCATCGGCTCTGCGCCCGTGGGAGCACCCGGAATGTGGGAAGGAGTTTCAGCCATAATGTTTGCGGATTAAGATAAACGGCATTGCCCCGCTGTCAATCTCAATTCTGAAAAAAATGGCCGGCCGGCCACCTGCCAAACCGGATTGCATGAAATATTAATAACGTTCGCGCTGTTCGCCGCGACCGCGCTGCTCACCGCCGCGTCCGCCGCCCGAACGAGGAGAGCGCTCCTCGCGGGGGCGGGCGATGTTGACGGTAAGGGCGCGGCCTTGAAATTCCTTGTTGTGGAATTGCTCGACCGCCTTCTGGGCGTCTTCGGGCGTGGCAAATTCCACAAAGGCGAAGCCGCGGGACTTGCCCGTGACCTTGTCCAGCATGAGATTCACCGACGTCACCGCGCCGGCCTGGGCGAAGTATTCCTGAAGGTCGTTTTCTCCTGTTTGATACGAGAGGTTGCCTACAAACAATCTGCTTTGGCTCATATGTAATTGCCCGGTCAAATAACCAAGTGGGAGGACTGCATCGGCAGGATCGCTGAATGTCGTTTTCTGTTTCTGTTTGCGGACAATCTGTCTGGTTGACACCAACACTTTCGTTCTTCGAACGAGTCACCGTTTTATAGCACAGTCGCAGCCAATGTCAACAACAAGCGGAAGCGGATGGTGTCTTGGTTCTGATCCGGCGGGTGCGCAGCAGCACGGTCGCCACCCAATCAAGCCATTGCCCGGAATCAGGTTTTTTCCTCAATCAACTCGCGCCGCGCCCCGCCGAGTAGTTGTTCGATGAAATTCGTCGAATAAACGCCGCGCCGGAAGTTCGGGTCCTGCAAGATGGCCTGCTGAAACGAGATGTTCGTTTTGATGCCGGCGATCAGATATTCACTCAACGCGCGGCTCATCTTGTCCATCGCCTCGCGCCGGTCCTTGCCATAGGTGATCAGCTTGCCAATCATCGAGTCGTAGGTGGACGGAATGGTGTACCCGGCGTAGGCATGCGTGTCCACGCGCACGCCGCGACCGCCGGGCTGGAAATACATTTCGATACGGCCGGGGCTGGGACAAAAATCATTGAACGGGTCTTCCGCGTTGATGCGGCACTCAATCGCGTGGCCCTTGAATTGAACGTCGCCTTGCGAATGGTGCAGCGTTTCACCCATGGCCAGCAGGATTTGGTAACGCACGAGGTCAATGCCGGTGACCTCCTCGGTGATAGGATGTTCGACTTGAATCCGTTTGTTGACTTCGAGGAAATAATAATTGCCGTGATTATCCACGATGAATTCCACCGTGCCGGCGTTCGTGTAGTGCGCCGCCTCCGCGATTTTAACGGCGGCCTTGCCGATTCGGTCACGCAATTTGCGGAACTTGTATTCGATCAACGGTGACGGCGTTTCTTCGACCACCTTCTGGTTCCGGCGCTGGATGGAACAGTCCCGTTCGCCCAGATGAATGATGCGGCCCTTGTGGTCGCCGAGGATCTGGATTTCAATGTGGTGCGGATTCTCAATGAACTTTTCGATATAGACGCCGGAGTTGCCGAAGGCCTTTTCGGCCTCCGTCCGCGCCGTGTGGTAGCCTTTCACCAGCGAGATGTCGTTGTGCGCCACGCGCATCCCGCGTCCGCCGCCGCCGGCAATGGCCTTGATGATTACCGGATAGCCGATGCGTTTGGCCACGGCGAGCGCGTCCTGCTCTTTCTCAACCACGCCTTCGGACCCCGGCGCCACGGCCACGCCCGCCTTTTTGGCGAGCGCACGGCTCACGGCCTTGTCCGCCAGGGCCTGCATCGTGCGCGGATGCGGACCGATAAAATGAATGTTGCAGCTTTCGCAAACCTCGGCGAAGTGTGCGTTCTCGGAGAGAAAACCATAACCGGGATGAATTGCGTCCACGTCCGACACTTCTGCGGCGCTGACAATGCGGTCAATACGCAGGTAACTGTCCGCCGCCGCGGCCTTGCCGATGCAAATCGCTTCATCCGCCAGTTGCACGTGCATCGAATTGGCATCCGCCTCGGAATAAACGGCCACGGTGCGGATATTCAGTTCCTTGCAGGCGCGAATAATCCGAACGGCAATCTCCCCGCGATTGGCGACCAGTACTTTTTCAAACATGGGCTGTTAATGAGCTCGGATAAAATTCAAACCGGCAGAATGCCGGTACGATCAGGCCGGACGCACTTTGAACAAAGGCTGGCC
The DNA here is from genome assembly GCA_963842445.1 of uncultured Verrucomicrobiae bacterium. Taxonomy (GTDB): domain Bacteria; phylum Verrucomicrobiota; class Verrucomicrobiia; order Limisphaerales; family UBA11358; genus UBA11358. The sequence goes on from CAWJHF010000002.1 coordinate 260,910, forward strand.
GAATTCCACCGGCTTGGCGTTTTCGACCAAAACCTGGGTGATGACACCTTTAACCTCGGCCTTGATTTCGTTCATCACTTTCATGGCTTCAATGATGCAAACCACCGTGTCCGGATTCACGTCGGTGCCCACTTCGACATAGCTTGCCGCCTCCGGCGAGGGTGCCCGGTAAAAAGTGCCAATCATCGGCGACTTGATTTCAACTTCACCAGTTGCGGGCGGCGGCGGAGCGGCGGTGGCCAGCGGGGTCGTAGCGGGTGGTACTTGCAGAGGCGCGGCTACGGCAGTTGCCGGAGGTAATTCATCGAGCGGAGAAGCAGACGTTCCGCCATTGAGACCGCGTTTCAATCTGATTTTGAAGTCTTGCTTCTCCATCTCAAATTCCGAGATGGAGTTCTTCTTCATCAGGTCAATGATGGCCTTAATATCTTTAAGATCCACGGTTCGATTTCGTTAAAATTTCAGGAAAACACGCCGACTGTTTGCTCCATCGCTCAAGCAAAAAAACGTCAGCCGGGTCCGACTCTTCTTGTAATTCTTTTTATCTGGCAAAGAGCATATTCAGTTGAAAACAAGGTGTCAAGCGGCAAAGTTAAGAAATTAATTGTCATTAAAGTAAGTCAAAAAATGCTACTTTAATCCTTTTTTTTAGTTACGATAACGTTAACTGACGCTTCAACCGCCAAAACGTATGAATTTTGACCGAATCCAGAGATTTGGCCACAACAAACCGGCGCAATGAGCGATTTTTGCCTGAAATCTTCCCGGGCGTGGACGTTTGAAAGGTGGATTTCGATGGTAGGGATTCCCACGGCGACAATTGCGTCCCGAAGGGCGATGCTGGTATGGGTATAGGCGGCGGCGTTCAGGACAATCACATTAAACTTGCCCTTGGCTTCTTGAATCCATCCAACCAATTGTCCTTCCAGATTGGATTGGCGGAAGTCAATTTCGGCCCCAAGCTGTTTGGCGCGCTGGCGCACCTTGGCTTCGATGTCGGCCAGCGTTGCGCGGCCATAAACATCCGTCTCGCGTTGCCCGAGCAGGTTCAGATTAGGCCCGTTGAGGAAGAGAATTTTCATAAGGCGTGGCCAGATTAGCCGGTTGCCTGTCTCTTGTCGAATTCATTTGCGGGGATCCGCAACAGGCATCCGAGCAAAGTAAAAGCCGTCCATGCCAGTGCCGGAACGTAAAGGCTGAATTCAACCAGTCCTTGCACAAACCAGCCGAGCAATCCCAGGAAAAGGCTGAATTGAAGGTAACCGCCGCTCCGCCACACACGTTGACCCACTGTCAAGAGCGCCAGACCAATCCATGTCACATAGCAAATGCCGCCGATGATTCCTGAATCGGAAAATTGTTCGAGATAATCGTTGTGCGCGAGCCGGGCCATCTCGGCGTCGGGCGATTTGATTTGCGCATAGGGCCGCTGAAACGTCCCCGGCCCGGTGCCGAACAAGGGGTGCTCGCGCGTGGTTTGCACGGCCGCCCGCCAGTAATCGAAACGCGCGCCCACGCTGGTGGCGCCGGCGGCAAAATAATTGTGAAATCGAAGTGCGAACACGGCCAGCCCGATCAGCAAAACGGTCGTGAACATTGCCCACTTCAAACGCGTGGACCAGTTGAGCCGGAACAGCCAGATGCCGGCGAGCGCCATGCCAATCAACCAGCCCGCTTTCGAGCCTGACCAGAAAAGGCCCAGCCCGCCGAGCAGGCAAGTCATCGCAATCACCGCCCCACGGATGGGTGGCTTCAATTGCCGTGAACTGTTGAGGGCGAGCGCCAGTGAAATCGGAAGCAGCAACAGAATCGCGCTGGCCAGTGCATTCGGATAGACCAGGGTGCCCATCACGCGACCCTTGGCGATTCGGGCGAGGATGGCGGGGTTGGCCACGTCCACGCCGTTGGTGGTGATGACGGCGCCATCACGTTTCATCTCCAAAAGCATTTCCGGCGGGAAATTTGTCCAGCCCATGTGTTCGCCTTCCACCAGCAACTTGCGGCTTTCAGGAAACTCGAAGAGCCGCTGGTCCGCCGCACGCACGAGGCAGAACGCGAACGCCGCCAGCACGCCGGCCAGCAGCCAGCGCAACACGCGTTCGCGTCCCAGCACCAGCGCGCCGATGAAATAACACGCAACGCACCCGCCGAATTGCCAGAGCGTGGTCATGGTGAGAAAGGCGTCCACGGTGTTTGTTGTCGAAAGCAGTTGCCAGCCGAACCACAGCAACGGTAGCAGCCACAGCCAGCGTGTTTCCGGCCAGCGCGGTCTGCCGGAAAGCGCCAGCCACCCGCCGGTTAGCGCGAACGGCAGCAAAATCCAATTGCTCCAGTGTGTGGGCCACGCATCAGCCAACAGTTCGGCAAACGAAGCCGGCGGAATGATTTTGTGGTCGAGGATGACCGGGTTGCCGAACTTCCAAATCGCCAGCCCGAGAAACAACCCGAACAACAGCGCGTAAAAATCGTATCGGGCGGTCTCTTTTCCGGACTTCATGCGCGAAATTCCGTTCACAACCGGCTTAGAGCTGCAATTTGAGCAGGCTGACTTCCAGCGCGAGCGCTTCCTGGACGTTGGTGTGCAGCAGCCGCTGCGTCTGCTCCAGAATTTGCAGGTTTTCCACCGCCCGGCGCGGCGTGAGACGGCGCGCAACGGCCTCCGCCCCTGCAATCTGTGGGAAATTCAGCAACTCGTTGCCGGCGGCAAGCGCGTGCAGCCAGACGTCGCGCAACCACCATTGCACCAGCAAAATCAGATCGGCGCGCTGACGGCGGTATTCCGCTTCAATGGCCGCCGCCAATTCGTCCTCCCATTTCTCGCGCAAATCCCTTTCCACGTCCTCGTAACGCTGCAACGGTGAGCGCGCCGTCAGCGTTTCGTCCACGCGCGCGCGGATTTCGCCGAGCTTTTGGAGCAACACGTCGAGCAGGCGGTAACGGCCCAGCAGGGTTTTCTGCTCCGTGGCTGCCAGCGCGCCGAACTGCGCAAGCCACTCCGATTGTGCGGGGTCGAGCGGAGGCACGGCATCACCGGAAAAGTTCAGGCGCAGGCAGCGCGACAAGACCGTTTCCAGAATCCGCTGCGGTTCGGTGGTGAGTAAAATCAAAACGGATTTGGCCGGCGGTTCCTCCAGCGTTTTGAGAAAGGCGTTCGCCGCCTGCGGGTTCAGGCGGTCGGCGGCGGTGATGATGGCGACCTTGTATTCGGCCTCGGTCGGTTTGAGTTGAATCTCACGCATCAACTCGCGCATCTGTTCGACGGTGACGACGCGCGATTTGGATTCGGGCCGCGCCCAATGCATGTCGGCATGGGTGTCGTTGTCAATTTTCCGGCACGTCGGGCAGTCATCGCAGCAATCCGTAGGGACGCCCCCGGTTTTGACTGGCTTCCGGCAATTCAACGTTTTGGCCAGCGTGCGGGCGAGCGATTCCAGTTCCTCAAGCTGGTGGCCGGTGAACAGGTAGGCGTGGCCGAGCCGGCCGCGCGCCAGCGAGCGCTGAAGCAACTGGACGCCTTGCATCTGCCTGGGAAATTGTTTGAACGCCATGCGCTGTTTTGGTGTAGATTAAATGATGACTTGTCCTGTTTTGTCAGGTCCGATGTCTGGAGCTTATCGAAAATTCCCCGGGGGCAATACTTTTTTCTGGACCGCCCCTTTGCGTTCCGAGACAGCAGGTGTCACATCCATGTTCCATGCACACAGCGCCTACAAATGAGTCACGGGAACAAAATTCCCCCACGCCGTGGAAGTCGCCGGTGGTCAACCCGGCCCTCGCGGACACGCTCGACCGGCAGACCATCGTGGGCAAACTCTGGCACATCGAAGGCGACCGTGTGCGTTGCGTCGCGTGCGGTCATCGTTGCCTGATTCCGCCGGGACGGCGCGGCATCTGCAAGGTGCGATACAACGAAGGCGGCGAGCTCCGCGTGCCGTTTGGTTACGTCGCCGGCGGATTGGCGAGCGATCCCGTCGAGAAGAAACCGTTCTTCCATGTTTATCCCGGCAGCGACGCGTTGACGTTCGGGATGCTCGGCTGCGATTTCCATTGCGGTTATTGCCAGAACTGGGTCACCAGCCAGGCGCTGCGCGACGCCACTGCCGGCACGCCCATCGTCGAACTGACGCCGGACCAGGTCGTGAACGCGGCGCGCCGGAACCGGGCGCGACTGGTCGTGTCGAGCTACAACGAACCGCTCATCACCGCCGAATGGGCGGTGGCCGTTTTTCAGGAAGCGCAACGGGCCGGGCTGGCCTGCGCGTTTGTGTCGAACGGCAATGCCACGCCCGAGGCGCTCGATTTTCTGCGTCCGTGGATTGTGGCCTACAAAATTGACCTGAAAGGTTTTGACGACAAACGCTATCGAACGCTCGGCGGCACGCTGGAGAACGTGTGCAACGGCATCCACATGGTGCATGAATGCGGGTTGTGGCTGGAAATCGTCACGCTCGTCGTGCCCGGGTTCAACGACAGCGAAGCCGAACTGCGCGCCATTGCGAAATTCATCGCCTCAGTCAGCCGCGACATCCCGTGGCATGTCACTGCGTTTCATCCCGATTACAAAATGAAGGACCCGCCCGCGACTACTGTGCATCAGCTCATCCGCGCGGCGGAAATCGGCGTGGAAGAAGGATTGCACTTTGCCTATGCCGGGAATTTGCCGGGACACGTGGGTCATTGGGAAAGCACGTTTTGTCCGGGTTGCGACGAACTACTGATTGAACGCGCCGGCTACCTCGTGCGCGACTATAAAATTACCCGCGACGGCAAATGCCCGCGCTGTCATCGGACGGTTCCCGGCATCTGGCCCGGTGGCGGCGCGGCGGAAGTGAACGCGGGCGATTCGGCGGCGGATTTTTGCGAACGCAGGCCACGCCGGGTGAACCCCAGTTAATGACGAAATCCGAAAGAAATCCAAATCCCGAAGCCCGAAACCGACGGTAGCCGCAATGATTCGGATTTCGAATTTCGGCCTTTTTCGAGCTTGAGTATTCGCGTTTCGGATTTTCTGATATGAGCAGAATGTTCCGACGAAAGTCAGGTGGCATCCGCCCGGCGGCGGTTGCCGGACGGTTTTATCCGGACAACCCCGCCGAACTGCGCCGAATGGTCGAAAATTTCCTGCGCGAAGCAAAAGCCGCGGCCGGGCCAACGCCCAAAGCCGTCATCGCGCCGCATGCCGGTTACATTTACTCCGGACCGATTGCCGCGTCGGCTTACGCGCAACTGGCGCCGGCGCGTGATACCATCAAGCGCATCGTCCTGCTCGGTCCGTCGCATTACGAGTTGTTCGATGGCCTGGCGGCGACCGGCGCGACGGCGTTCGCGACCCCGCTCGGTGCCGTGCCCGTGGACACCGCCGCCATTGCTGACCTCTGCTCGCGTCTGCCGCAGGTGAGCGTGCGGGACGAAGCGCACGCGGACGAACACGCGCTCGAAGTTCAACTGCCGTTCCTGCAAGTGGCGCTGGCCGATTTCAAAATTGTGCCGCTCCTCGTCGGCGAAGCAAGCGATGAGGAAGTCATGGCCGTCATCGAAGCGCTCTGGGGCGGGGACGAGACGCGCATTGTCATCAGTTCGGACCTGAGCCACTACCACGATTATCAAACGGCGCAACAAACCGACTCCGGAACGGCGCAGGTCATCGAATCACTGAATTGGAAAAAACTTCGCGGTGATCTGGCGTGCGGTTGCCGGCCGATTTGCGGGTTGCTGGGTGCGGTGAAGGAGCATGGTCTGCGATGTCACACGGTGGATTTGCGTAACTCCGGCGACACTTCGGGTGAGCGCGACCGCGTGGTGGGCTACGGTGCCTTCGTCTTCACTGAAAACTAACCATCACTCGCCGGACACGGTCACCACGATGGTGCGGCGGCGGGGTTTGATGTCACATTCCAGATGGAAGATTTGTTGCCAGGTGCCCAGCACCGGTTTCCGGTCGGCCACCGGTACGGTCAAGGACGGCCCGAGCAGCGTGGCCTGCAAATGCGAATGGCCGTTGCCGTCGTGCCACGCCCGTTCGTGTCCGTAATTGCGGCTGGGCGGAATGAGTTTGTCCAGCAGGTCGGGCAGGTCTTCGAGCAGGCCCGGTTCGTATTCGATGGTGCCGAGCGCGCCGGTGCTGCCGACGTTGAACACGAGCGCCGTGCCCGTGCGCACGCCGGAGTCCTGAACAATTCGCGCCACGTCTGCGGTCAGGTCGTGCAGATGCCGGTGTCCTTGGGTTTCCAGCAGGATTTGTTTTTGGTAAACCATGCCCTTCTCTTGCGCGGAACAGGGCCGGAAGGCAATGCAATTTCCGGCAGAAATCAGCACGTTGGTAGGGCGCGTCACTCCGTGCGCGCCGAAGGCGTTGTCCGGACGAGCGGCGGGCAAGGGACTCTGCCCGCCCTACCAACTTGATCCACTCTTAAAAACAAGGACGATTATGTTTCTGGAATTTCACAGGCTGGAAGCCTGTGCCACGGGTTGTGGCATAGACCTCTGGTCTGTGGGTTTGGAACACAGGCCGGAGGCCCGTGGCACGTTCCAAATCGTGCCACCGCCTATCGGAACAGGTTGACAGGGCAGGGCTGGACGCTAATCTACAACCCCAATCAGCCTTGCCGTGTTTGACCACAGACCTTTGCCTGTGGGAAACAGGTTGAGCAACGAAAACCACACAAGAAAGACAGGTGTATATGAACTCAAAAGAGCTGTTTGCGTTGTTTCTGCGAATCGTCGGGGTTCTGGGCATCATGTTGATCGTTCGTCACGCTCTGGAATCGGTTCCCACGTGCACGATATCGGCGTACCTGATCATCAAGTGGGTGATCGGCGCACTCGTGGGCCTTTATTTGATGCGGGGAGCGCCGTTGGTGATGAGGTTCGCGTATCCGGACAAACCCGGCAGCCCGGCGCAATAGCCGAAGAATAGTCTGCGCCTTGCCGGGCAGGCATTTAATTTGCAGCAATCTGAGTGGATTTGCCGCGGCCAAAGTTGTATCTCCAAAACATGGGCCGGACGTACCATTTCGACTGTCCCTATTGCCAATACCGGGCGCACGTTGCCGGCGGCGCTGACGCCGGCGTCAACTGCGCCGTGCAAACCATCGTCTGTCTCGATTGCCGCCTGCTTTTCGACGTGTTCACCCGCCTCCGGCTGCGCGACGGCGAAGAGGAACCGTCTCCCGCCGGGGTCAAAACCCAGTCCAGCCGCAAGTTGTTGCCCACCGGGGTCAACATCCCGCCATTCTGGTTGGTGGAAAATCCGTGGAGTGTCTTTTCACCCGGACAACGTCCTTCAACTCCGCCCAAGCAACGGCATTGGGCGGAGGTGAAGCCGGTTTGCCCCGTGGCCGGTTTTCACCGGATTAAAATCTGGAATGCTCCGGGCCGCTGCCCACGCTGCGGAAACTATCTCGAAAAGAACTGGCTTCCCTACCGCCTGTGGGATTAAAATGCGGTACGGGCCTCCGGTTGATGCCGTTTCCCCGAGCCATTCACCACCTCGATTTCGTTCGGAAAGATTTTGTCCCTAAAGCGTGGTATGCTGCGGGTGTGAGCGTCACGGATTCAGATCGCGAATCGCACAGGAAACTGTTGGAACCACCGGACAGCCATCACCTGTCAGCCGCCATGGGCTGGCTGGAACTGGGCAATGTTACGGAAGCCGGCGTGGAGCTGGAAAAAATCGCGCCGCAATTTCGTTCCCACCCACCTGTACTCGCCATCCGATATGAAATTTGCGCCAAGGCCGGGAAATGGGATGCGGCGGCGGAAATTGCCCGCACGCTCACTCGATTGGAACCGCACCAACCTGGCGCTTGGGTTTCGCTGGCATATGCGGTGCGGCGCAAAACCGGCGGCGGAATTCCTCAGGCCAGGGAGATTCTGGTTCAAGCCCGACGGGCATTTCCCAGGGAACAAACCATCGCCTACAACCTTGCGTGCTATGAATGTCAGTTGGGCGATTTGAACGCGGCCAGGTCGTGGCTGGAGAAAGCCTGCACGCTGGGTGACGCCCACAAGGTCAAACTCATGGCACTGGAAGACCCGGACTTGAAACCGTTGTGGCCGGACCTTCGCAAGGCGCGGGCATAAAGCCATGAAGCCGGTTTCATTTTCCATGTCAGTGTCCGCCTTCGACCGGTGACAAATCCAGCAGCCGCGCCTGCGGAATGCGTTCGGCGATGAGCAGCCGGGCCAGATTCACCCAGCGTTGACAGCGGTCGAGCACAATGCCGTCGGAAGTTGCAATGATTTCACCGGTGTGCGACAGGACATGGTCGGGGCTGAAAGAGAGTTCCACTTCCATTTTCCAACCCGCGTCAGCGGCGGCTTCGAGGATGGTTGCCTTGAGGCGTCCACTGTTCGACACCGGTTTGTCGAGCCACCAACGGCAGCAACTCACGCCCCAGGCCGAAGCCGCTTCGCCCACCATGCGCAGAACAGGAAGCGTTTCGGTGATCTTGCGGTAGCGCCGGTGGATACCGGCGATGTCGCGGCAACAGCCGTCGCGACAGAGCAAAACAATCCCGCCGGCCAACGCGCTTTCGAGGACGGTCAGCACGTTGTAGCCGTCGAGCCAGAGTTCGTGTCCCGCGAGTTGGGCGGGTTCGACGCGGAGCCGGCGGCGGTGTTGGACGTCTTCGTCCGCGCAGGCGTGGCGGGAGACGGCCATGCGCTGTCGGCTGGCAAGGTTGTGGCGGTTACCGACGAGTTCAACGGCGCTGCGCGAGGCGTAGCCGCGGTCGAGCAGCCAGCAGAGGTCGGCGGCGGCGGCGCGCAAGGCGGGAAGTTGCCGGGCGGCAAAGAGCCGCTCATCCTGCGGGGCAAGCCCGCGATGTGTTTGATGGCGTGCCACGACAAAATATTGTCACAACGCCTGACTGCTTACTGTGTGACCGGCACGGCGTTGATTTCGATCTGGTTGGTGCTGGCAATCACTGCAGTTCCAACAATGCGGGAATTCGACAATGGTGATTGTTGCGATACGTTCGCGGCGGCTTGGTGGAGTTGATTTCCTGCGCTGCCGCCACCGCCACCGCCGCTGCCAACTCCTCCGAAGAAATTGCTGGTTTGGGCCGTCTGCGGCGCGCCGCTGTTCGCCTGCAAATTTCCGGTGAACACGACGTTTTGCTTCAAAGTCCGGTTCGTTCCGGCCACACGGAAGAAATAATTTTGGGCCGCTTGCTGCCCGTTTCCAGCCGATTGAGCGCCTTTCGTCTGACTTTGCGGCGGCGCGACCCGTGCGGCAAATGTCTCCGCGGGGGCCGGCTCGTTGAGAACCGTTGTGTTTGTGAGTTGCAGGGAACCGTGGTAAATCGAGCCGTCCCGGTCCACAACGGAGATGGCGTCGCCGTTTTGTTGCACTTGGAACGACTGCAAGACCGGCGTGGCTTGAGCGGACGCGGCGCTGTTCTTGAAAAGATTTTGCAGACCGGAAACGCCTGCCTGAACAAAATTTTGAGAGGCGGCGAAGCCCGGTGGAATGGAGTTCGTTTGCATCCCGAGCCGGTCAAAAAACCGGTTTTGCGCCAGGGCGCCGGCGTTTCCGGCTGCAGGCGATTTTTCTGGAATTGAGCCGTTCGCCAAAGTCATTTGTCCAACACCGCCGGAGGGACCTGCGGTTGCGCCAATCGGCGCGGGCATTGCAACCGGCTCCGGTTTTTTCGCTTCTGATTCAGCAAGTTCGGGTTGCGGGGCCACCGGTCCGCCCGTACTCCGGGCATTCACCTCCAAGTCACCGGCTTTAGTTTCTTCCTTGGCCAAGGCAATTTTCGTTTTTTCCGGGCCGGGTGGGAGAAGGGCGGGAGCTGTCGAGGCGACCGGCGCGGCGGGAGGGGGGGTTTCCGCGGCCCTTTCGCGCGCGGATTCGTCCGCCAAAGCAAGCTCGAGGGATTTTTGATTCGTCAGTTCCGCAAAACGCGCGCCGGTCACGGTTTCGACACGCCCGTCAGCGAACAACACGGCATGGCTTTTTTTATCGGCCAGTGAATACGCCAGCACGGTATTGCTCCGCAAACCGTCCAACTTTTTTCCACCACCGGTATAGACAAACGGTTTGCCGGTTGCCGGGTCAACCAGCACCTCCCTCGTGCCCAACTCGTTTGTCACTTCGTCGAGCGAAGCCGGCAGCACATCCTTGTTGTCTTCGGCAAACTGGCGGGCGGCCATGCCGATTTCCCTGAGATTGTTCATGGCGCCGAGGCTTTGCGCCCTGCGCTTCGCCGAACTCAAGGCGGGCAGGAACATTGACACGCTGAGGAAGGCGATGGCGATGACGCACAATGCAAACACCAGCCTGCGGCGGAACACGGCGAGGAGCAGCGGGAAAAGACCGCCTTCACCCGGCGCCGGCGCGCGGCGCGCGGCCTCGCCCAGCAGGATGCGGCGGGTTGCCGGATGCAGCTTCAGCGAATCGCCCGCCTCGGCGCGGCGTTTCTTCGCGTAAGCCCGCAACAGCTTTTCAATTTTTTGTTCCGGTTCCATGCGTTCAGTCAGTTGGACGGGAAAACGCCCGGGTTTTCCCGTGAAAAAATTCCGCGCGCGATTTCCTCCAGCCGGTCCAGGCATTTGCTCAGGCGCGAACTGACGGTCTTCGGATTCAGCTTCAACGTCGCGCTTAATTCGTCGTAACTCAAGTCGCCAAAGTAGCGCAGTTCGATGATTTCGCGGCACGGCTCGCCGAGCCGGTCCAGGGCGGCGCGCACACCGGCCATCTGTTCGGCGTTCATCAAAAGTTCATCCGGGCCGGGCGCGATTGCTGGCGGATCGGGCGAGAGTCCGGTTTCCGGATCTTCGGCCTGCAACGAGACCGTCGTCTGCCCGCCGCCGCGCTTGGCGGCGATCCGTTTTTCGCGGTAATCGCGCGCCTTGTTGGCGGCAATGCGGAAGAGCCAGGTCTGGAACCGGCTTTCGCCGTGGAAGGCATCGAGGTTTTTGATGACGGACAGGAAAACTTCCTGGCAAATTTCTTCGGTGTCTTCGCGGGTGAAATCGGACGAGAGCTGGAAAATGAACCGCCCCGCCGCCGCGTAATGAAGGTCGAACAGTTCATCCCATGCGTCCGCTTCGCCGCGACGGCAGCGCATTATCAATTCGCTCTCCTCCGCCGGAATCATCGCGCACATCTTTGACCGGTGATGGGCGTGAATCAACACCGATTTGTCTGGCGGAGCGCAAGGGAACAGCCGGGTAAATGAAGTGGTTAAAATCTGCTACTGGCTCGCGTCCAATTTTTCATTTTCGCCGGGAGTTTTTTGGCCTATACCCCGTCCAACAGCCATGCACTCATCGGTGCACACCACTTGGGCGCGAAGAAACGGGCTTTTCGGGCGGCGGCTGTTGGACGCCGTTCCCATTCAAACCTTAAAGGGAGATATTATGAAATCACACGCAACGTTGCTGGCGTTTCTACTTTTGACTTCCGCAACTTTTGCCCAGTCAATTCCCCAATCCGGTCTGGTTGGCTGGTGGCGGGCGGACGGCAATGTGCAGGACAGCGCCGGAGGACACAATGGCACACTGCCCTACGGCATGAACTATGCCCCCGGCAAAATCGGGCAGGCGTTCGATTTCGACGGCCAGAGCCGCAATCGTGTCAGCATCCCGGACATCCCCGACGCCAGACTCAACGAGGCGTTCACGGTCGCCGCCTGGATTTTCCCGCGGCAATATGCCGGCTACATTTTCTTTCGCGGCGACGATCGTCCGGGGCTGGACCCGATCAAATTGTTTCTGGACGCTCCGGGCCAGGTCTGCCTCCAGTTCGAGGATGCCGCGAACCAGGCTGTGCGCATCCAGGCGCCGGTTCAGCTCAACCAGTGGCAGCATATCACCGCCACGTTCGGGCGGCGCGGCAATCTGAAACTCTTCGTCAATGGCGAACTCGCCGCCCAAACGAACACGACGCTCAAACCCATCGCCGAGTTGGACCCGGGTCAAAACCCGGCGCTAGGCATCGGCAACACCGGTGGGACAGTGTACCAGTCTCCGTTCAACGGGTTGATTGACGAGGTGATGCTGTATTCGCGTGCGTTGAACCAGCGCGAAATCCGCGCGATTTATGATGCCGACAACGCCGGTGGGCTGGTAGCTCGTAAAATAATTCCGCCCGCCAACGGCCTGGTTTTCCGCGAAGTCCATTACGACGGCAAGCTCTCCGACGACGAGGCGCGGTTCACTTTGGACGTTGACGCCGAGGCCACGGCCAACGGTGAAAGCTCGGCGCCATTGCTTGAAGGCGACGTGGCGGTGATGCCGGTGAAATTGCCGGACGCGCTAAAAATCGTTCGTGAAGGCAACGCCTATCAGCTCGTCGCCTCGCGCCCCGGCCATTTCCAGTTCAAGCTCGAGGTTGTCGCCAGAATCCGGCGCGAGGAGCCGTGGAACACGGTTTGGTTCACCGGGCCGGCGACGACGATTGCGTCCGTCACCGCGCAGGCCAGCGGCACGAACACCGAAGTCGAATTGCTCAAAGGCACATTGCTCGAAAGTTTCCGGACCAACGGCGTTTCCGGCGTGCGGGGTTTTCTCGGCGCGGAACCGATGGTTGCGGTGCGCTGGCAGGGCAAGGTCATGGAGGTCGCGCGCAAGGCTCTGCTCACGGTGGATTCCACCTTCACTGTGCAACTCACGCCGACCGTCATCAAATACACCAGCACGTTTCATTACGACGTCGTCCAGGGCAACGCCGCGCAACTCACACTCACGCTGCCCGCGACGCAGGCGCTCACACGTCTGGAAGGCGGCCAAATCCGCGACTGGCACACGGCGGCTGAAGGCGATCACCAGACACTGACCATTGAATTCATCAAGGCGATTGAGAACGCCTACGACCTCACGCTTTATTCCGAACAAGCCGTGGAAGCCGCTTCGGCAAATTCTTCCGTGAACCCACCGCAGCCGCTGAACGTGGAACGCGAGTCCGGCTCGCTGACGGTTTCCGCCGAGGACACGCTCGTTGAAATCGCCTCGCTCGCCGGTCTGCGCCAGGTCAACGCACCGGACAACGCCGTTGCTGCCTACCGGTTCAACGCGCGGCCCTTCACGCTGGCGCTCAAGCTCAAACCCATCGAACCGGTCATCGGCGTCACCAACCGGGTGAACGCCCGGCTGGAAGAAACGCGGCTGGTGATTTTCCATGGCGTCGCGCTCAACGTCGAAAAGGCCGGCATCTATACGCTCGAACTGACACCGCAGTCCGGGTTCGCCGTGGCCGATGTGCGCGGCGAAGGCGTCGAAGATTGGAAGGTCGCTGACGGAAAAATCCACGTGAATTTCTCCGCGCGCGTGCTGGGTGCGCGCCGGCTCGAGGTGCAATTGGAACAGGCGCTCAAAAATTTTCCGGAGCAGATCAACGTCACGCCGTTGCGCGTGACCGGCGCAACGAAAGAGACCGCGCAGATCGGTGCCGCCTCCGCGCCCGGAATCCGGCTGAGGACGGGCACGCTATCCGGCCTGCGTGAAATTCCGGTGAATCGCCTGCCGGATCGCGCGGATGAAATCCTCGCCTACACTGCCGAGCAAGCCGACTGGCAGATCTCCATCGCCAGCGAACGCCTCGCGGCACGTGTCGTCGCCAACGTCTTCAATCTGGTCACTGTCGGCGACGGCATCGTAGGCGGCAGCGCGACGATTCGTTACAGCCTGGTGAACCAGGGCGTGCAGGAATTCAAGGTCCGCGTCCCGGCGCAGTGCAAAAACGTCGAGTTCACCGGCCCCAACATCCGCCGCAAAGAATTGAGTCGGGAGCCGGACAATGCTGGCGACACAAATGACGTCGTCTGGACGATTGGTTTGCAGGACAAGGTCTGGGGCGGTTACACGCTGGTGGTCACCTACGATTATCAATTTGATCCCGCAAAGGGTGATACGTCGCTGCCCGCCGGCGGCATTCACACGATGGACGCGGAACGCGAGACCGGTTCCATCGCCGTCACCACCGCCGCCAATCTGCAACTCAGCCCGAAGACCGTGAGCGACACGCTGCATCGCGTGGACGAAGCCGAGTTGTCCGCCGCCAACCGCTCGTTCATCACCCGCGCCGTTGTGCTGGCCTGGCAATACACCGGCAGCCAATACGACCTGGCGCTGGGCGTGCAGCGCTACGCCACGGAGCCCGTCCTGGAAGCCGTGGCCGACCGCACGCAAATCACTTCCGTGCTCACCAAAGCCGGCGAGATGCTCACGCAAGCCTCGTTCATGGTGAAAAACAACGAGAAACAATTCCAGCGCTTCCAACTGCCGAAGGATTCGAAACTCTGGGGCTGTTACGTCAACGGCCAGCCGGCCAAACCGGAACGCGACAACGATTGGGTGCTGGTTCCACTGCCGCGCGACGTGGACCGCGACCAGGCCTTCGCCGTGGACATCATGTATGCGCAAACGAATGGCACGCTTGCGTCGCACTGGTTAAATACGCTCGACCTCAACGCGCCGCGCACCGACGTGCCAAACACCTACGCGGAATGGCAGCTTTTCGTGCCGCCGTCGTTCCGGCTTTCCCATTTCGGCGGCAGCATGAACATCGCGCAAGGCACGACCTACGGACTGCTCGACGCGTGGGGGAAATTTCTCGCATTTTATGGCGAAGTCCTGCGCGAAGCGGGTGGCGCGATTCTGTTCATCGGCTTCCTGGCATTCCTCGTCATCGCGCTCGTGATTTCGGCGGTCCGGCGTGGCTGGAATGGCGTTTTGACCTTGCTCGCGGTGATGGCGATTCTTGCCGTGTTGAGCGCGATGCTGTTGCCGGCCTTGTCCGCCGCCAAGCGCAAGTCGCAGCGCATCAGTTCAGTCAATAATCTCAAGCAAATCGGACTGGCCGCGCGCATTTTCTCCGGTGACAACAGTGACCGCCTGCCGGTTTCGTTCGACGAGATGAAGAATGAGCTCGGCACGGACAAAGTCACTTACGACACCGAAACCGGCCAGCGTTATGCCTACCTCGGCGGTGGCATGTCGCTGGGCGCGCTCAAACCGGATTCCGTGCTCGCTTACAGCCCGATTGTCAACGGCCACTGCGAAGTGCTCTATGCCGATGGCAGCGTCGAACAAATGACCGCCGACGGATTCGCGCAATTATCCCAGCGCGGTCTGGTGCAACTCGCCACGCCGCAGGAAATCGCTGCGCAACAGCAGCGGGAAGTGGTGCTGGCAGGCCAACTTCCCAATCAGTCCGCCGCTGCGCCTCAGGTTTCATCGCCGCTTCAGTCTAGGAGTGTCAACGGCTTCAACGCTGGAGTCAGCCGCGCTGGCGGCGGCGGTGGTGGATCAATGTCAGTGGAAGCGCCGCCGGCAGGAGCTTCAGCCAGTCTTTCTTTTGAAGCCGCGCCGGTTGCCGCGCCGCAGCCCACCGTTGCCGGCATCCGTTCGCTCCGCATCGAACTGCCGCAGACCGGCCAGCCTTTCCTGTTCACGAAAGTCCTCAACATCCGCGATGAGCCGCTTTCCATCCGCGCCCGCCTCATGTCGCTGCACACGTTCCAGACGCTGCAAATGACCTGGCAAACGGCGGCATTTTTGTTCGGCCTTGCCGTTTGGTGGTGGCAGTGGCGGCGTGTGGATCGCAACAGCTTCATTCTCACCGTTGCGCTGGCGTTGATCATCGGTTCGGTGTGCAGTCTGCTCGTCCAATGGCGCGCGTTGCACGACGCGCTCATCGTCGGCTTCCCGGTGGTGATGCTGGCGGTCATGGCCTGGCTCGTCTGGCGTTACTGGCCACGCAGCTCGCAAAGCGGGACGGCCCCGACGGAACCGCCCGTCAAACCGCCCACGCCAGATTCCGGCCTTCCACCGGTAATGGCTTCCATCGCCCTGCTGTTTGCGTTGAGCTTGACGAGCGCTACCGCCGCAAATTCCCTGTCCGCCACACCGGTTGACAGTTCGTCATTCGTCATTAGTCAATCGTCAATTGTCTCGGCCAGTTATTCCGGCACGGTGAACGACCGCGTGGCGTTGCTGGACGCGACATTGCAAATTTCCGCCGCGAAAGCCAGCAACGTCATTCCGCTCTTCGATGACGACGTGGCGGTGCAGCAATTCACGGTCAAAAACGGCAGCGCCGAACTCGTCCGTGACGGCAACAATATCGCCGTGCAACTCAATAATCGCGGTAATGTGACGCTGCAGGTCAGAATGCTGGCCAAAATCGCCGGTGACGTGACCAAACGGCGGCTCACGTTCGGCATTCCTCCGGCGTTGTCCAGCCAGGTCGCGCTCGCCTTGGGCGAATCCGAGGCCGATGTGGATTTTCCAACGGCGATTTCATTCAAGCGCATTCTGGACAAGGACAAAACGCGCGTCGAAGCCGTCATCGGCTCCGGCGACCGCATCGAACTGGTCTGGACGCCACGGGTGAAACGGGCCGCGGAAGTTGCCGCGACGGTGTTTTGCCAGAACGCCTCGCTCGTGACCTTCGGCGGCGGCGTGGTGAACGTGCGCGCCACGCTGGATTACCAGATTACGCAGGGCGAATTGCGCCAGGCACGGGTGCAATTGCCCGCCGGCCAGCGCCTGCTGCGGGTTGAAGGAAAAGAAATCCGGACCTGGGAAGCCCGAAATGAAAACGGCGCGCCGGTGCTCGTCGTGGATTTGCTCAAGGGAGTCTCATCTTCGTGGAATTTGACGGTGGAAACCGAAGCGGTTTTGGACGCGTTGCCCGCCGCCGAGCCGGTTGTCGTGCCGCACGCGCTCGACGTGAAACGCGAGACGGGTCTGGTGGCGTTGCAGGGAACCGAGGAATTGGGATTATCGGTCGAGTCCGCGTCCGGCTTGGAGCGCGTGGACGCGGAGGAATTTACGCGAGCATCCGCAGACAAGACCGGCAAACTGTTCAGCGTGTTCCGGTTTTCCAATCCGGAATTTGCCCTGCGCGTGCGGGCGGAAGTTCTCCAGCCGGAGATCGAAGCTGTGGCGCGGAACAATTTCCGGGTGAGCGCCGAGCAGGTCGCGCTTTCGGCCACGATTGATTACACCATCAAGCGCGCCGGCTTGTTCGCGTTGCGGGTCGCTTTGCCGGACGGTTACCGCGTCGAACGGGTCACGGGAAACAACATTCTGCAACAGGTCGAACATTCTGATGGCGACAGGCGCGTGCTGGAAGTGATGTTGAAAGACCGCACGAGCGGCGCTTACACGCTAGGCATCGAACTCACACGCAATTTCAAAGAACTGCCCAAGTCACTGGCCATCGCCGGTGTGCATCCCCTCGACACGGCGAAGCTCACCGGCTTTGTCGCGGTTTCCGCCGAGCCGGGTGTGGCCGTAAAAACGGAATCGTTCGACGGCCTGACGGAGATCCCCGTAACGAGCCTCCCCGACACGGGCTTGCCGCGCCGAAGTGAAACGGAGGCGGGCAGCGTGCTGGCTTACAAATTCATTTCGTCGGAACCGAAATCCGCGCCGGAATGGAATTTGAGCGTGGCGACCGAAGCCGTTGCCGCCTGGGTGCGCGCCGAAGTCGTCAATACGTTCACGCTCGGCGAAACGCTCCTGAGCGGGCGCGCACTGGTGCGTTACGACATCGCCAATGCGCCGGTGAAGGAATTGCGCGTGACAGTCCCGGCGGAATTCAAGAACGTCGAAATTACCGGCCCGAACATCCGCAGCCGTGAGCAGGACGGAAACGTCTGGCGCGTGGAACTGCAAAGCCCGACACGCGGATTCTACGTCCTCACGGTCACCTGGGACCAGCCGCTTTCGGTGAAGGCGGGCACGATGGAACTTACCGGCGTGTCCGCGGAAGGCGTGGAACGCGAAACCGGCCTGCTCGCCGTCTCAGTCCCGCAAAGCGGGACGCCGTTGCAGGTGAGCGAGTTGAACGCGGCGGATTTGCAGCGCGTGGACACGGGCGATTTTCCCGACTGGGCGGGCAGCCCCGACACGGCGACCGCACTGGCGTATCGTTATGCGCGGCCGGGTTACAAACTCGCGCTCAACGTGCAGCGGTTTGGCGAGGCGGAGGTCCTGCAGGCGCTCGTGGACAGCGCGCAATTCACCAGCGTTGTGGCCGACGACGGCCAGATGATGACGGAGATGTCGCTGTCCGTGCGGAACAACGGGCGGCAATTCCTCGAAGTTGAGTTGCCTCCCGGCGCGACGAACTGGTCGGCCTTCGTCGCCGGCCAGCCGGTGCGACCGAGTCTGCGCGACGGCAAATTGCTTCTGCCCATCCAGCAATCCGGCGCGAGCGATGGCGCGATGGCGGTGGAGTTGACTTATGTCGGCACGAATGCGTTCCCGCGCGCCCGTGGCACGGTGGGATTTGTTTCCCCGAAGCTCGACGTGCCGTTGAAGAACGCGCGCTGGGAAATTTATCTGCCGCCGGATTACGATTATCATGCCTTTCAAGGCACGATGACCCGTGAAGCCGCCGCGCCGGAGGCATCCTCGGCAAGTTTTTCCATCCTCGACTACTCGCGCATGGAACAGGCCAGCAAGGAACAGGCGAAGGTGGAAACCCTGCGGGACGTGAACGAAGCGCAACGCCAGTTGGCGAGTGGCAACGTGCGCGAGGCCAGTTGGAGTTTCAACCGGGTCAAGATAAAGTCTGCCAAAGGGAATGGGGAAGACCAGAATGTGAAGCAACTCGAAAAGGATTTGCAGAGCGCCCAGGCCAATAATCTCATCAACGCCCAAAGTGATTTCAGCTGGCGTAATTCCGGGCAAATCAATGCCGGTGAAAATGCGCCGGTGCAGACTGGCAACCTTGGTTTGCAATACGACAACGCTGCTGCCGAGCAACAGTCGGCGAAGTTGCAGCAGGCGCAGGAAATCGTGGCCGCCCAGGTGCAGCCCCTGCGCGTGAACCTCCCGGTGCGCGGCGTGCATTACGCCTTCACCCAGGTTTTGCAGACGGAAACCGGCAAACCGATGACGATTCAGATGCTGGCCACGAACAGCAAGGCCGTCAGTTGGCCGATGCGGGGTCTGACGGTGATGGGCGCGTTTCTGGTCCTCTGGGTTTTCGTTGCGATCGTCTCGCATGTCACCCGCTGGTCCCGCGAAAGGATGAACGAGGGCGCAGCAATTGCCTGAGTGCAGACGGCCTCAGGCTGCTCTGGCAGCGAATTCGCGTCCATCCGTGGTTACATGCTTTGCGCGCCGATTCTTTCTGAACTGGATTCAGGCGGTAGAAGCTCGTCCAAAATCATTCAACCGTGCGTTCACGAGCACAACTGCGTTTTAAGTTGTTGGAGACGGCCGCGCAGGGCGAACGTAAGCGCTTTGACGGCGATCTCCGCAGTGAGGAACGGTTTCCCCATCAGGTCGTTGCCACCGTTGCGACTCATTTGGGCGCGCGCGTCGAAGTCGCTCTGGCCGGTCACAAACACCACGGGCGTGGCGCGATTGGGAACGGTGTCGCGAATTTTTGAGCAGACCTCGAACCCGTCCATGCCGGGCATTACCACGTCCAGAAAAATCACGTCGAATGGTTTTTCCTGCGCCAGGGCGAGCGCCGCCTCTCCGTTCTCCACGCTTTCCGGCTTTTTAAAGGCCGTTTGCAGAGCGCCGACCATCACCCGGCGCGCCACGAGATCGTCGTCCACCACCAGCATGTGAAGCGGCGGATTGAGGGCCAGGTCCGCTTTCATTCCCGGCACACACAGGTCATTGAGCAATTCCACCGCGGCGGCCATGGTGACCAGCGTGGACGGAGTGGCATGGCTGGAATTCTGTAACAGTTTCCTGAATAGTCCTTCCAGAGCGGCACTCAATTGATAAGCCGGATGCCCCACCCCGGAGCCGGTCCTGGGAATCAATGAATTGATGCGAAGGAAGCCATCCACCAGCATGGGCTGCCGCGCCTCCTCATCCGGGGTCTGAACCATCGTCTGGCAAAGTTCCCGCAACGGGCCAAGCTGTCTTGATGCGCGGCTCAGGAAGGCATCGGTAAACTCGCCCGGCTCCGGCGGCGGCGTTGAAGGCGGCGGTTGCGTGGCGATGGTGGAACTTGGGACAGGACGCGGACCCTCCGTGACCGTCATCAACGAGTCCGCCGTGTCCCGGCCCCGGCCGGGTTTCGGGAGAGGTTTCCGGGCGCGTCCCGGGAGACGACCTTGCAGCGCGAGCGTGAGCGCCTTGACGGTGACTTCAAAGGTGAGGAACGGTTTTCCCATGAGATCGTTGCCGCCGCTCAGGGTTGACTTGCAGCGCGCGTCGAAGTCGCTCTGGCGGGTGACAAAGACCACCGGAGTGGCGCAGTTGAGAACGGTGTCGCGAATTTTTGTGCAAAGCTCGAAGCCGTCCATGTCCGGCATTTGCACGTCGAGGAAAATGACGTCGTAAGCCAGCGAGGCGACCTGGGCCAGAGCCGTTTCGCCATCCGCTGCGAGGTCCGGCTGGCTGAATGCCTTTCTCAGCGAGTGGGACAGGGCCTGGCGGCTTATCATGTCATCGTCCACGACCAAAAGCCTGAAGGGACGTTCCGTCAGGAGATCCGGCTGCAATCCCGGCACGCACAAGTCGCCCAGCAAATCCAGGCCACCAGCGACGGTTCGCAGTGTGGACGGCGTGACGTTTCTCATTTTCCGGGTGAGCTGTTTGAGCAGTCCCTCCAGGGCGGAAGCCACCTGCCACACCGGTAGCGCCTCCGGAAAACCGGCCTCGCCTTTCAGCACACCCGTCTCGAAATACAGATACGTCAGCAGGTTTCGCCGGGCCACATCGCCCGGCTCCCGACCGATGTCCTGAAGGAGCTTTCGCAGCGTGACGAGGCGTTTTTTCGCCCGTGCATAAAATTCGTTGAGCGGATCGTACTTCTCAGGCAGGTCGGTGCGTGGTGATGCGGACGGACCGACCCGGAACGCCTTAAGGAACTCGCCAAAAGCTTCCTCCTCCGCGCGAACTTTTGCCGAAGGATCCCTCCCGGCGGCCGGGGCAAGCGCCCACGGACTGAACCGCTGGTTGATGTCAACGAGAAAGCGGTGGGCAAATCTCCGGACAATCAGAACCCCGGTAAAAACAAACGCGGCGGCCCCAAAAAGCACCTGCAAGACGGTTCCGGATGAGGCGGGTGGAGGGGGTGTTGGGGCCGCCTCCTTTTTCGGACCATTGATCAAATTTGCCGTGGCGGACCTCGAAACATTTCTGCCAACGGCATCGGGGACGGACACACGTTTCCGGTAGCGCTCCTGGCGTTCCTTGGCGATGCTATGGTCTATCTGCCATTGAATGGATCCCGGCTCCGGCGGTGGCGTCTCGAATTGGCAGGTATTCGTATCCGTGGCTCCGTGCAAGGGCAGACACCAAAGTCCCGCCGCGAAGAGAATCAGGGCCGGGTTAATCCACGACGCCCGTGCCACACTGGGAATCATTCGATGGGCAAGACCTTTCGCCGCCATGTTGAACTGGTTCATCAGCCCAAATGGAATCAGCCGGGCAGCCGCTTGCGACCGCGAGCCAGCCGCCAACCCGTCGAATGCCGATTTCGGTCCCATTTTTCCAATCATGCATGAAATTCAACCGGACCGGCGGACTTTTTCCGCCGGTCGCGGAATTACGGCGCCGCATCCTGGCCGGGAGCCACATTGGCCCATTGGCCACGAATCACCTGCAACAAACTCGGCGTCTTCGGCGGCAGCTTGGTCGGGTCATTGAAATTGGCGTCATAGGCCCAGATGCGTTTGGGCGGGCCATAATAGGTTTTAGTCATGTTTATCCCGTTCCAAAAATTGGTGGCGTAGAGGCTCGGAAACATCTTGATCATCGAACCATTATAGGTAAATGGGTTGGCCGATCCCCAGTTTTCAAGAAAGCGCGGGAAGTTTTCCATGCCGCCGCTGTATTGGCCAAGGGTCGTGTCAACGGCGCCGGTCAGAAGGGCGGCGTTGACGGTGGTGGGTGCGGCGCCTGGCTCGCTGGTGCTTTTCGAGTCCAGCCAGGCATCGGACAGAATCGTGATGGCATCGCCCACCAGCGAAGCCGGCCGGGTGGCGGAGGTGTTGGCGGTTCCGAGATTTGCCGGGTTCAGTTCGTTGTAGTCACCCCAAACGTAGAGCGGACGTCCCGTGGCCACGGTAAGCCCGTTCGGAGGCAGATTGGTCCCATTGAACACACGAACAGCCCCCAGGTTGGTGCCCGGCAACGTGCGGCAATCCACCACATACAGGGAGCTCAAATTCGACCCAACAATGGCATAACGCAGATTGGAATTGGTCTGGCTCCAAACCGTGAGTTTCCCGATATTGATATCAATGGGCAGGACAGTTTTGCCCTCGCGTGCGTCCCAAAAACTGTTTGTAGTCGAGACAAATGTCATCAACTCATTGGTCGGGACGGTGGTCGCAAAGTTATTGAAATACCCGCTGGTGGCGCTGACGCCGGTGTTCGAAGCGACCAATACCATGTCGCACTGGTTGTAATACCGCAGCCGGCCGATGGGTGAAGTTGGGTCTTCGTTGGCGGGTGGCGGCTCGATGATTTCCCGGACGGCTTGCGGGGTGTTGGTGGCTCCGATTGGAAGCGTCAATGCCGCAACGGGAAAAACCGGTTGATTGGTTTCCGCATAAACCACCGTGCCGGCCGGCTTGCCGCGAGTATCGAGCGGGTCCCGTTGAAACAGGACGCTTATAACAGCGGTGACACTGGATTCAAACGTCAGAGAGCTATCCGGTTCGACATAGAGTTCCCCGTTGGAATGCACCCGTCCGGTAACGGTGAAAGGCTGGCCGCAACTGATTTCCATTTCACCCGAGGAATACATCGCGAACTGGAAAATGGGGATGTTGGCCAATTGCAATTGCTGAAGCACTCCAGCGGTGACTTGCTGCGGACTCGCAGTATCTTGTGCGTGTGACACGATCGTGTATGTCGAGGCAGACCCCTGCAAGCCGGCGTAAGTCGAGTTCAGCACGATATAGTTTGTCGCGGTTCCGGGTTGGACATAAGTCCGGCCAATATCACCGTTTCCGTCGTCGAATTCCCATGTGCTCCAGTATGGGGAGTCGGATGATGTGGGCACCGTGTTCTGATAGATATTCAGGTTTTTGATGACCAGACTTTGGCCACCGTACAGGAAGTCCCGGTTGATCTGGCTTACCACCTTTTCCGTGGCCGCTTCCGCCGCCGCGACCGACTGGTTATATTGAATGGAACGATACGTCAATTTGGTGTTGCTGGCCGACCATGACATCGCCGCAGCGAGCAGGGCGAGGGCGATGGCACTCAGGATCAAGGTCAGCATCAGGGCGCTGCCGGTCTGGTTCCATTTTTGAGTGGCAATGGTGGTTTTCATGTTCATTGCAAGGCGCGTCGGGTCACGGAGGTTTCCATCTTGTAATAATTCGCACCCAGCATGAAACGCGCGGGTTGATAGAATTCAAGGCTGAGGTGAATCACCCGGTTGTTCAAATTGTTGGTCAGCACATTTCCCGAAAAGTCTTGCGCGCTGAATGCTATGATGTTGGTGACGGAGTCGGCCAGGATGATGGTGTTTGTGCCGCCGGGTGTGCCCGCGGTTTGCCTGAACGTCTCGTCTAACGGATTGACAAAATAGATGGTGAAGTTATTGATATTCGTGGTCGGATAAATGAGCAGGCCGTTGCCCTGCTGCGTCTCTCCATTCAGCAGCCCCTCGAAAACACCGTTCGTCGTGACATTGCCGACCTGCAGGGCATTGCACGTGTGGACTTCAGCCGTTATATTTCCGACCGTTTGACGGGACCACGTGATGGCGTTGAGCTTGGTTTCATTGATTTGAAACATCCTCAAGCCAAACAGATTCGCGGCAAAGATGCCCGCGAGCATCAGGAGAAACACCGTCGTCGCAATGAGGATTTCCGGCAAGGTGAAGCCGTTGTCCGGCATTGGCCGGTTGCCGCAAACTGAATCTGAAAATGGAACATGCAGCTTCATTGATCAGGAGCCCGGATGGTTTCAATGGAGTTGGTGATCCACTCGGTTCCCCGGAATTGCCAGATGCAATCCACCCGGATGTCTCTGATCGGTGGAGTGAGTGAAATCTGGGAGATCGTCGTTACAATGGTGGCCAAAGTACCACCAGAACCGGAGCCGGGCGTATCCAATGAGACAACCACATTGGTAAAATTCGTGGCCACCAACTGGTCCACTATCGGCCAGACAGAGGTATCCCATTGAGCACTGTGTGCCTCTTCGATGCGTTCCATCGCCCTGGCGTTTGCCGCTTGAACCAGTTCGGCCTTTATTGCGGCCGTCGTGCAGTAGATATATCCGGCGACGATTCCCCCTAGTGTCAGCCCTGTGATGGCCAGAGCGATAACCACCTCAACCAGCGTCATTCCCGCCCGGCCTCGCGGCGGGAATTGAACGACTTTTTGATTTGGATACCTTGTTTTCATCGAATTCTGGCCTGCCCGCCAACCGGAGCATTAGCTTTGCTGCGCAAAGAATTCCTCTTAAATTCCAACTTTCCGGGGCAAATTCAGCATATTTCGGTCCAATTAAAGCGACAATAGTCGTGTTTGAATTGCACTGGCAAAACCATTGTAACTTCCGCAAACGAGAAGATTGCGGTAGTAACACGTCCTGTGACCGGCACCAATTGTTGGCCGCTGCTGCTCTCATTTATTGGCCATGTAACAGGAGGAATCACCAAAACATATTGGTGTCCGTAGAGATATACCAAGAATCTTAGTGATCGGACCGGGCCATTGGCCACATATCACCATAAGCCCGTTCGCGAGTGAAGGCATTTCATTGCCGCCAGTCCCAACCAACGGCCAATTATTGAACCCGCTTTCCCGACTATCGGCCATTAATTGACCATATAGCTCGCACATTTCGACCGCCACAGCGACGGGTACAAATTCATGGCCGTTTGGGATCCGATCACGCAAACCCAGACAATATGTGCGTGCATTCATGGCGTCGGTTCGATTCCGACCCTCGCCTCCAGGTTTTGTTGCGTGAGCAGCAAGGAGTTAGGCAAATCGGAACGGCCACTGTCAGTGAAACTGTCAGTAAAATGGTGAGAGCAATCACAACTCGCCAGAACTAGCCAGAACTGCACTGAAACTCGCCCACTACTCGCTAACGCGAGTGAGCCGGACAGGTTCACGATTCATGACGAAGAAAGGCATTGTCATGAAACAGCGTTTTATCCTGTTCCGGCGCGCAGGTGTTTTCTACTACGAGGACACCAGCACCGGCCAACAACTCAGTCTGCGCACCAAGGACGAAGCGGAAGCCCAAACCTTGCTCCACACCAGGAACGAGGCCCACCGGCAACCCGCCAGTGGGAAGCTCAGAAACAGTCCAGTCAAAGCCATGGCAACACCGAGGAGCCTATGGGAACGATTTTTTGCAGGTTTCATAAGTTGCTTTTCGTATGACTTGAGACTCCTTTTGGGTTCACGTTTAACCGACAAGACGTATCTGACGCGTTCCGGGTTTCATCATTATCCGCGCGCCGGAAATCCGGCAGCGTCAAACCGGAATCCGCCCTACCACAGAAAATGAATTCACCAACGAAGATGTTTACGCCTTCACCCGCGAACTGGAACAGCTTCATCCCGACAATCACCACCACGTCAGCGATAAAGTCCGCAATAAAAGGGCGTCTTTCCTAGCAAAATTAGCAGACTTGACATTTTATACATTGAAAACAAAATGTCCAAAGATGTCCGAAGTGCATTTGGCAAGTTGGGCATCGTGAACAGATGCAACTGACAGTCAAAGACATCGCCGGTCTGCTTAACATCTCGGAAAAGACGGTTTATCGGTGGATTGATGAGCGGAAACTGCCCGGTTATCGCCTGAGTGGACAATATCGCTTCAATCGCGCCGAATTGTTGGAATGGGCCACAGCCAACCGCATCAATGTCTCACCGCGAATTTTTGAAGAACCGGAAGGCGGAACTGGACCGCTGCCTGAATTGTCCGACGCCTTGGAACTGGGTGGGATTTTTTACCGTTTGGCCGGCAAGGATAAACCGGCGGTTCTCCGCAGCGTGGTCGAGGTGCTACGGTTGCCGGACAAGGTGGATCGCGAGTTCCTTCTGCAGGTGTTGCTGGCGCGCGAAGCTTTGGAGTCAACGGCCATCGGCGATGGCATCGCCATTCCACACGTGCGGAATCCCATCGTGTTGCATGTTCCGCAGCCGGTGGTGACGTTATGTTTTCTTGAAGCGCCGGTGGATTTCGGGGCATTGGATGAACAACCGGTGCACACTTTGTTTACGCTCATCAGTCCCACCGTCAAAGCGCATCTCCATTTGCTTTCACGCCTGGCGTTCGCCTTGCGCAATCCCGATTTCAAGGCGCTCATCGTTCGACAAGCAGGTCACGATGAAATTCTGGCTGCGGCCAAAGGGATCAGCGACAGTCTGCGCGTTTCGGCGGCGACTGCAAAGAAGGAGGCAGTTCGGTGACGTTGATGTTGTTGGCCATGGCCATCCTGCTTGCGGGTGCGATGGCGGTGTTGCTTCTGAGTCGGGTTGACCGAAATCTTTCCTGGCTGTGCGCGGGCTCGGTGGTTATCGCGGCGGTGTTGGGCTGCATCCCGGCAATTCAAGTGTTGTTGGGCGGCACAACCGAGCAACTGCATTTTCCCTGGCCGGTGCCGTTCGGTGAGTTCTTCGTCGAGCTTGACCCGCTTTCTGCGTGGTTTCTTTTACCGACGCTTTTACTTTCGGCACTTTCGGCAATTTATGGTGTGGGCTATTTGCGGTCATGGCAGGGTCGCCGCACACTTGGCCCGGTTTGGTTTTTCTACTGCCTGCTGGTGCTGGGCATGGTGCTCGTCCTGCTGGCGCGCAATGCCGTGCTGTTTCTGGTGGCGTGGGAATTGATGGCGCTGGCGTCGTTTTTCCTCGTGACGTTCGAGCATGAACGCGAATCGGTGCGGGAGGCGGGCTGGATTTATTTTGTGGCGACGCATCTGGGCACGGCCTTTTTGCTGGCGTTTTTCCTGTTGCTGGCGCGCGAAACCGGCTCGATGGATTTCACGGTTTGGGCGGAGAAAGGCATTCAGACACAGGGATTGGCTGGAATTCTTTTTTTGCTGGCGGTGGTCGGGTTTGGCACCAAGGCCGGATTCATGCCATTACATGTTTGGCTGCCGGAGGCGCATCCGGCCGCGCCGAGTCATGTCTCGGCCCTGATGTCGGGCGTGATGATCAAGACGGGAATTTACGGGTTGCTGCGGGCGTTCACGTTTCTGGGTACGCCGCCGTTGTGGTGGGGGTGGGGACTCATCGCCATCGGACTGATTTCAGGCGTGCTGGGCGTGTTATTCGCGCTGGCCCAGCACGACCTCAAGCGCTTGCTGGCGTATCACAGCGTGGAAAACATCGGGATCATCGCACTGGGGCTCGGTGTTGGTTTGCTGGGTATGAGCACCGGTTCATCCATGCTCATCGTGCTGGGATTCGGCGGCGCATTGCTGCACGTGGTCAATCACGCCTTGTTCAAAGGCTTGTTATTTCTCGGCGCGGGCGCGGTGTTGCATGGCACAAAAACGCTTGAAATTGACCACCTCGGCGGGCTGCTGAAACGGATGCCGTGGACGGCGGTGACTTTTCTCGTGGGCGCGGTCGCAATTTCGGGGCTTCCGCCGTTAAACGGCTTTGTGAGTGAATTCCTGATTTTTTGGGGCGCGTTCAAGGGCGGCATTTCAACAACCGGGGCAATCGCGGTGCCGTTGCTCATGCTGGTTGCCGGCCTGGCGCTGATTGGCGGGCTGGCGGTGGCGTGTTTCACCAAGGCATTCGGCATCGTCTTCCTTGGCGAACCGCGCAGTGAACACGTGTCGCAGGCCCACGAGGCGGGTTGGACCATGCGATTGCCCATGCTGGCGCTGGCGGCCGGATGTGTTCTCATCGGATTGCTGGCGCCGCTCGTGGTTGGAAGTTTGCAGGCGGTGCTGGAGAACTTCACACGCTTGCAGCCCGCAAGGGTCAGCGAAAATCTGGCCGCCGTGGCAAGTCCGCTGACATTCGTAGTGATCGAGGCCGTGGCCTTTCTGTTGTTACTGCTGGCATTGATCCTGTTGCGGCGCAGTCTGCTGGCAGGCCGCCGGGTGGAAACGAGTGTCACTTGGGGGTGCGGTTACGCGCAACCGACGCCCCGGATGCAATACACCGCTTCGTCGTTTGCCCAGCCGCTGATGGATTTGTTCAGGCCGTTGCTGGGTACGAAGAAAATGGTTGCGCCACCGCGCGGCTTTTTTCCCGTGGAAGCCGCGCTGAAAACCGTGACGCTCGACATCTCCCGTGAAGAAATGTACCGGCCCATGTTCCGCCGCGGTAGCGAGTGGCTCTCCCAAGTGCGCTGGTTGCAACACGGCAAGGTCCAGCTTTACGTGCTTTACATCGCGGTGACGTTGATTGTGTTGCTGGTCTGGACATTCCGTTGAGCCATGAACGCAATTTCTTTCATCCCGTTGCTGCTGGCGCTCGTGTTGTCGCCGTTATTGTTCGGCGTCATCAACCGCACCAAGGCATTTTTTGCGGGACGACGAGGTCAGCCGCTGCTCCAAACCTATTTCGATTTGTGGAAGCTGCTGCGAAAGGGCGCGGTTTACAGCCGCACCACGACCTGGATATTTCGCGCCGGGCCGATGATCGGGCTGGCATCGGCATTGGTTGCGGCGACGCTGGTACCGCTGGGGAATTTCCCGGCGCTCATCGCGTTTCCGGCGGATTTCCTGCTCTTCGCCGGTCTGCTCGGATTGATGCGGTTCTTCACCGTGGTCGCGGCGCTCGACACCGGTTCGAGCTTTGAGGGCATGGGCGCGAGCCGCGAAGTATTTTTTTCCGCACTGACCGAACCGGCCTTGTTGGTCGTGCTGGCGACGCTGGCGCGACAAACCGGGCAGCTCTCGCTCTCAACGATGTTTGAGCCGGTGTCGGGTGCCGATTGGCTGCATGCCGGACCGGTGCTGGCATTGGTGGTCATCGCGCTGATGATTGTATTGCTGGCGGAGAACGCGCGCATGCCGGTGGACGACCCGAACACCCATCTCGAATTGACCATGATTCACGAGGTGATGGTGCTGGATCACAGCGGGCCGGATTTCGCATTCATCCTTTATACTGCCGCGTTGAAGCTGTGGATGCTCGGCGCGCTGGTGCTGAGCATGGTGCTTCCGTCCTCCGGTGGGAATCCCTCGCTGAGCCTTGCCCTAGCGTTGGGCGGCATGTTCGGTCTGGCGGTTGTGATTGGAGTGATTGAATCCACCATGGCGCGGCTGCGTCTGTTGGTCGTGCCGCAACTGCTCGTTGGCGCCGGAGCGGTGGCCACCGTGGCGTTGATCCTGACTTTGAGATAAGCCTATGGCGACGAACCTGATTCTCGTGCTGGTCGTGCTGACGAACCTGAAGTTGCTGGCTTCGAGCCGGCTGGGGGCTTCGATTCGCGTCGTTGCGGCGCAGGGTGTAGTGCTCGGTCTGTTGCCGGTTCTGGCGCACATGCACGAACTGTCGTTGCACTTCGCTGCGATGGCAGTGGGAACCGTTGCCCTCAAGGGAGTGGTGTTCCCGTGGTTGTTGTTCCGCGCGCTGCGCGAAGCGGAGGTAACGCGCGAAGTCGAGCCGTATGTCGGCTACATCACTTCGATTCTCGTCGGGCTGATGGCGCTAGCCGTGTCGTTCTGGCTGGGCGGGCGGCTGCCCGTCACGACCGTCGGGGTGTCGCCGTTGCTGGTGCCATCGGCACTGTTCTCCATTTTGGCCGGGTTGTTTCTGATTGTTGCCCGCAAGCGCGCGGTCAACCAGGTGCTGGGATTTCTGGTCCTGGAGAATGGCATCTACACGTTTGGCGTCGGGGTCGTTGCCGAAACACCATTTGTGGTGGAACTGGGCGTTTTATTGGATGCGTTTGTGGCGGTGTTTGTGATGGGGATTGCAGTTTATCACATCAATCGCGAATTCGACCACATCGAAACGGACCGGCTGGATCGGTTGAAAGGATGACGGTTGATGAAGCACGAAGCATTACTCTGGTTGCTGATTTTGGTTCCGGCGGCGACAGGCGCCTTGACGCTCCTGCTGCGCTCGCCGCGGACGATCCTGAATGCCATGTGCGTTGGTGTCGGAATCACCGTGGCCTTGGGATGGTATGTGGTGGGAAAGGTCCTGGTGTCCGGCCCGGTGTCGGCGGGCGCAGCGTGGCTGTATCTGGACGCGCTGTCGGCCTACAACCTGGGCGTCCTGCTGTTAATCTACGGGCTGAGTTCAGCCTACGCCTCGGTCTATTTCAGGGCGGAGTTGCGCGAGGGTCACTTGACGCTGAAACAAGCGCGGCTGTTTGGTGGCTTGTGGTGCGGGGCGCTGGCCGCGATGACATTGGTGTTCGTTTCAAACAACCTCGGGATCATGTGGGTGGGGATCGAGGCCACCACCTTGCTGACCGGTTTTCTGATTTGTGTGCATGTGACGGGCGAATCACTGGAGGCGATGTGGAAGTATATTTTGATCTGCTCCGTCGGCGTGGCATTCGCCTTCATGGGAACGCTGCTGGTGTGCGCCTCGACGCACGGGCTTGGTCTGCGCGCGCCGGAAGTTCTGCTGTGGACCACGTTGCGGGCGCACGCTGCGTCACTGAACCCCGCCTGCCTTAAGGCCGCTTTCATCTTTCTGCTGGTCGGTTACGGCACCAAGGCGGGTCTGGCCCCGATGCACAACTGGTTGCCGGACGCGCACAGCCAGGCGCCCGCGCCTGTCTCGGCGCTCTTTTCCGGGTTCATGCTGAATACGGCCTTGTATTGCGTGATGCGTTACGTGCCGATTGTCGAGGCGGGCACGGGCAACACGGGCTGGGGGTTGCGGCTTTTGACCGGGTTTGGCCTCTTTTCGATTCTGGTGGCGGCGGCGTTCATTTTGTTTCAACACGACCTGAAACGTCTGCTGGCTTATCACAGCGTCGAACATATCGGCATCATCACACTCGGCGTGGGTTTGGGCGGTTTGGGAACATTTGCCGCGCTCTTTCATACCCTCAACCACTCGCTCTGCAAGACGCTCGCCTTTTTTGCCGCGGGCCGGCTGGGGCAGATGTTCGGGACGCACGACATGCGCAAGCTGGCCGGTACGATGCGCGTGGCGCCGATGTGGGGGATGGGATTGTTCGGGAGCTTGTTGGCACTGATCGGTGTGGCGCCTTTTGCGTTGTTCATGAGCGAACTGCAGATTCTCAAGGCAGCCGTGGACAACGGAGCCATCCTGGCGCTGATCTTGTTTTTGATCGGAGCCGGGGTGGTTTTTGTGGGGGCTTTGGGTCACGCCATCCCGCTGGCTTGGGGGAAGACAGCCTCCGCAGTCCGGCCAACGCGCGCTGGAACGCTGGAGACACTGTTGGTTGTGCTGCCGCTCGTGTTTTTGCTGGTGTTGGGGATGTGGATGCCGGGACCGCTCAAGACGGCTTTGAACGCCGCCGCCGATGTTATCCGCTACGTCGGCCCGGCGCTCGCCAGCTCCTCGGGAGGAGAGATACCATGACCGTCAATTCCATTTCAGCCGTACGCAACGGGGAGAAGGTGGGCCTTGCCAATCTGCCGCCGGTTGCCTTCGGCGAGTTCCGGGACACGATCGTGTCGGCGGTTAAAGCCGGCGCGCGCCTTAGCGCCTTGTTTGGCGCCAAGGTTCAAGAGGCCGATGTCCAAGGCACCCACGCAGCGCCGGGCTTGGGCAATCTTCGGCTGTTCGCAGTGCTGGCACAGGAGGCGGAAGGAACGCTGGCTGTGACTTCGACGCGTGTTCGGGACATGTATCCCGCATTGACTCCCGGCTGCCCACAAGCGCACTTGTTCGAACGCGAAATCGCCGAGCAGTGGGGAGTAAAGCCCGAAGGACATCCGTGGTTGAAACCGATTCGTTTTCATCATTCTTACCGTGAAGGCCACGATGCTTGGGACCGCCCGGCGGAAATTCCCATTCAACCGGGCGTCATGGATTACTTCACGATGACCGGTGAGGAAGTCCACGAAGTTGCGGTCGGACCGGTGCATGCCGGCATCATCGAACCGGGACATTTTCGTTTTCAATGCCACGGCGAGGAGGTTTATCACCTGGAAATTTCGCTCGGCTACCAGCACCGCGGCGTTGAACGCGCGCTCATTGGCGGCCCGGACAAGCGGACGATTCCTTACATGGAAACCCTCGCTGGCGACACGACCATCGGGCACACGCTGGCGTATTGCGAGGCGGTCGAAGCGCTGGCGGCTTGCCGCGTGCCGGCGCGGGCGCAAGCGTTGCGCGCCATCGCACTCGAACTGGAACGGCTCGCCAATCATACGGGCGACCTCGGCGCGTTGGCCAGTGACGTCGGCTACCTGCCCACGGCGAGTTTTTGCGGACGCATTCGCGGTGATTTTCTGAATCTGACCGCGCTGATTTGCGGGAACCGCTTCGGACGTGGTTTGGTCCGGCCCGGCGGCATTTTGTTTGATCTCGACAAAACCCGGCAGGCGCAGTTGGAGGAGCGTTTGGAACAAGCCCGCAAGGATGTGACGAATGCCGTGAATTTGCTTTGGGACGCGCCGTCGGTCCGCTCGCGGTTTGAGAACGCCGGTCCGGTCTCTCGCGAAACGGCATTGGAGTTGGGACTCGTCGGCGTGGCGGCGCGCGCTAGCGGCATCGAACGCGACGTGCGGGCGCAATTTCCTTCGGGCATCTACCGATTCGCACAAATTCCCGTGTCGTCGTATCACACCGGCAGTGTATTTGCGCGGGCGCAAGTGCGGTGGATGGAACTCCAGCGTTCCATCGCGTTCATTTTCGATCAACTCAAGGCGCTGCCGGACGGCCCGGTGCGCGCGGAGATTAGCCCGCTTGCGGCGAACCACGCCGTGGTGTCGCTGACCGAAGGCTGGCGCGGGGAAATTTGTCATGTGGTCTTGACGGACACGGCGGGGAAATTTGCTCATTACAAGATTGTGGATCCGTCGTTCCACAATTGGATAGGGCTGGCGCTGGCTTTGCGCGACCAGCAAATCTCTGATTTCCCGCTCTGCAACAAAAGTTTCAACCTGTCGTATTGCGGTCATGATTTGTGAGGTGACATCATGTTGAAAGCACTCCTGGCGCGCGCCCACCAGAAACACCGCACGATCGGTTTTCCGGATCAACCACCGGTGTTGCCCGACCGATTGCGTGGCCGTCCGGAAATTGATTCCGCAAAATGTCCGGACGGCTGCCGCGCCTGCGCCGATGTCTGCCCGACCGATGCAATTACCGTGAATGAAAAAGGCGTGCGGCTTGATCTTGGCCGCTGCCTGTTTTGCCCCGAATGCGAGCGGGCCTGTCCGGAAGGCGCGATTCGCTTCACGACGGAATATCGCCTGGCCGCTTCGTCACGGGAAGCGCTGGTGCTCGGTGAAAAGGAATTTCAACTGGCGCAAGCGCTCGACGAAAAATCGCGCAAACTTTTTGGCCGGTCGCTCAAGTTGCGGCAAGTCAGCGCCGGCGGCTGCAACGGTTGTGAGGCCGACGTGAATGTGCTGAACACGGCGGTGTTTGATTTGGGCCGGTTCGGCATTCAATTCGTCGCATCACCGCGTCATGCCGATGGTTTGCTCATCACCGGGCCGGTCACGCGGAACATGGAATCGGCTTTGCGTCAGACTTACAAAGCTGTGCCTTCGCCGAAGCTGGTGATAGCCGTGGGCGCATGCGCGATTTCCGGTGGACCTTACATTGACCACGCCGAACAGCGGAACGGCGCTGACGGCATCGTGCCGGTTGACCTTTACATTCCCGGTTGTCCGCCGCACCCGATTACGATTTTGGACGGATTGCTGCGCCTGTTGGGGCGGATAGATTCGACTTGCAGAATTTCGCCAATTATGGGATGTGAGTTCATGACGGTTTAAAAACGCTCCACTGCTAACGCCCACTGCTAACAAATTCAAATTTGTTCAAAGAGGAACTGCAACCAAGCCCCGATGTCGCGAACGACGACGTCGGGCGTAAGCTGTTGAATAGTCGCCATGTTCAGACATTGGGCAGTAAGTTATCCAGCGAAACGGTATCGTGTCGCTCGATAATTATCTCACCCATTGCGACGGCAGCCGAGCTATGTCTCTGCGGTGAAACAACGAGGGCGAATTTCCTTTTCATCAATCGCGTTGCGATTTAACTGGTTTAGTTGGGTGTTTAGGCGCAGGATTGGTCATAATGAAAACAAAGATGGTTCGCCGCATTCGTCGGCAACCATTGGCAGCCGGTCAGGTCTGGCACATGCCCGATGCGCATCTCTCTGTGCAGTCGGTCGGCAAATGGCTGGTGCATTACAAACTGGGCAGGCCGAACGCCAAAAAGGTCTCCACTTCCTGCGATGGGATAAAAACCATTGAAAAATATCTGAAAACGAACAAGGCCGTCTTGGCTTAGGCGGCTCGAACCGTTTGGAGTTATTGGATGCCAAAAAAAAGACCAATCACCAAACCGAATCAGAAAGCTCTGAACCAAATCGTTCACGAGGGAATCTTGAGTCTGCGTTTCGTCCGAAGTTTCTTAGCGTCACATTTCAAGCGCGATGAGTTGTTGAGGCAGAGGATTGAGCGGTTCGTCGAGGACTATAAGCGATTTGCGAAAGAGTGTGAGAGCTATGAAACTGGATATGCCATTCTTGTTTCTCGCGTCATTGCCCCAACCAAAGGGTGGTTGGGGGGCTAGCTTGTTTGATAGTCACTGAATCCTCCGCCTTGTCTGTATCGGCCCGTAGGATGGTCGCAAACAAGTCGAACATGACCGGCAAACCTTGACTGGCAGTGCTGAAAAATCAACCTCTTTGGTCGGCTACAGAGTTTTCGCTACCCACAGCTGCAGCAACAGGCAAAAAGAAACTCTTTTTGGAGGTTGTGGACACGTCAGAGCGGGGTATAATACGCTCGATTTTGACCAAGCTTCTCTGGGCAGCTTTCCAGACTGCCCTTTCTTGTTCGGCTGAATTCAACGTTTACCATGATGACTCCGCGAAAAGCGAACCCTCGGGCGGAACACCGCCTGCGCGAAATCCAGCGCGTGAACAATTCCGTCAGCCTCGCGGAAAAGTTTCCGAAGCTGAAGTCATTGATGGTCGATCTGGCCTATTTTGACACGGATGGCCTCACGAAAAGGGGCGAGGTGAGGTACAAGGTGAATATCCGCGATGCCAAGTCGGTCTTTTCCTTCGTTTGCCCGAGTGGCGAGTGTGTGGGCGGCGGCTTTGATCTGAGCGGAGCAGTGGCACAGGCAGTGACCGGGCGGCGCAAGATGGCGGAGGGCGAAATTCGGTGCCCAGGTTTCCGCCCCACAGCCAAAGAGGACAAAGTGCCTTGCCACAAGCTGCTGCGCTACAAGTTAACTCTTGGATATGTCTGAAGTTAAACTCAGAAGAGGAGAGCCGGTCGAGAAGGCCTTGCGCCGGCTCAAGAAGCAACTGAACCGCGAACAAACCTTGGTGCAGGTCCGCCTGCATCGGCGCTTCGAAAAGCCCAGCGCCAGGAAACGCCGAAAGCAGAAGGCGGCCCGGTTCTCGGCGATGCTGAAGGCGCGGTATGCCGACTTGTGAGATTCAGATTCCACGGCCGACAATCCCGGATGCGAACGAAGGTTTTCAAATGATGCTTGCTATTTGGTCGGGACGGTCTTAGCTCTGTCTCTCTGAGATAGCTTTTCGCTCCCAGCACATGGTGAATCTTCAGTTGAACATCGTTCAGTGGTGATTTGAAACCCGAACGCCGGGAACAGTCTGGGAAAGAGCAGCAGATCCCAACGACGGAGTCCTTATGAGCACAAAATTATACGTGGGCAATCTTTCCTTTGACGTCACCGAAAACGACCTTCGGGACATGCTCTCAAAACACGGTCCGGTGAACGAGATCAATGTCATCATGGATAAAATAACCGGGCGTGCTCGTGGGTTCGCCTTCGCCACCATGAACACCGAGGAAGGGGCCAAGGCCGCCATCCTGGCCTTGAATGGCAAGGATTGGAAAGGCCGCGCGCTCACGGTCAACGAAGCCCGCCCGCGCGAGGAACGTTCCGGTGGCGGGCGCGGTTACGGTACTGGAAGCCGCCCCAATCGCTATTAGTCAGTCGGGGGTGATCGCTGCAACGCGACGCGGTCAAACCGAGACCGTTTTTTTACACTCATACATGGCAAAGCTACAACGAAGGTGGATGTGACCAACTCCAAGGCGACGCCGGGAGTCGGACTGGCGGCGTAGGGTGCATGGGAGCGGCTTCGGTTACGTCCCCGATCTCGGGCCGGAACCGCCTAAGTTCCGGCTTGCTTTTATTTGGCCTCGATGCGACAAGAAATAGCTTAATGTCTCCGCGAGCCGCTGACCGAGGTTCAGCCAGCGACCCGCGCGCAAAGGATTAGTCTTGGCCTATCATGCAAAGCCAGCTACCGCATTTGCTTCGACCGGGTGAAAGCAGGGTTGGGTTCACTCGACGGCTGACTGCACTCTGCATCCAGCGCCGTTGCGGCAGCAATCACTCACATTCGGAGGCAAGAACATGAAAAATGAAAACTTGAGGCTCGGCCTCCCGGTTCGGCCCACGAGGCCCCCGGCTCGGACGCTGTCCATCTGTCTGATCAATCCCCGCTTCGAACCGTCCTATTGGGGTTTCGAGTACGCCTTGCCGCTGTACCCGGGCGACAAGCGGAGCACCATGATCTCCGGGGCACTGCCCACGTTGGCGGCGCTCTGCGGCGACCACCAGGTGTACCTGCTGGACGAGAACGTCGAGGACATCGACTGGGAATCCCTGCGCGAGTATGACCTCGTCGGCGTCACGGGAATGAACGTGCAGAAGGGGCGGTTTCGCGAGATTCTCCTGCGGCTGCGTGAACTGCGCATCTTCACGGTGGTCGGCGGCCCGTTGGTTTCGGTGCAGGAGGAGTTCTTCACCAAGCTGTGCGACGTGATGTTCGTCGGAGAAGCGGAAACGACCTGGCCGCAGTTTCTGGACGCCTTCGCCGGCGGGCAGCCGACCCAGCGGCGTTACGAACAATCGCAACCGACCGACATGACCCAGGTGCCGCGCCCGCGATACGACCTGCTCAAGGTCGATCGGTACGCGTCCGGGGCGCTGCAGTACTCGCGCGGCTGCCCCTTCCAGTGCGAGTTCTGCGACATCATCGTGATCTATGGCCGCCGGCCTCGGGTCAAGGAACCTCAACAGCTGCTGGCCGAGTTGGACGACATGCGGCGCGCCGGTTTCCACTCGGCGTTCATCGTCGACGACAACTTCATCGGGGACAAGCGGAAGGCCAAGGCGTTGCTGGAGGAACTCATCCCCTGGATGGAGCAGCACCACTTTCCCCTGCAGCTAACGACCGAGGCCAGCGTCAATCTGGCGGACGATCCCGAACTGCTGGACCTGATGTATCGGGCTAATTTCCGCAGCGTGTTCATCGGCATCGAGACGCCGCGTACCGCGTCGTTGCAGGAGACCAAGAAGTTCCAGAACCTCCGGGGCGATTCCCTGGCGGCCAAGCTCACCCGCATCCAAAACGCAGGGCTCGACATCAACGCCGGGTTCATCGTGGGGTTCGACAGCGACGACCAGGCTATTTTCGAGGACCAATTCCGGTTCATTCAGGACAACGGCATCACTCTGGCCATGGTCGGGATGCTGCAGGCCATCCCGCGCACGCCTTTGTACGAGCGGCTGCGGCGCGAGCAGCGGCTGGTCGAGGAGGACCTCAACTGCAACTTCGTTCCCAAGCAGATGAGCCGGGAGGAGTTGCAGCAAGGGTACTGGGACCTGCTCCGCCGCCTGTACACGCCCCACGCGTTCCTCGAACGCTACTTCCGCGTGTTTCAGTTCCCGGAGTACCTGCGGCGGCGGGCCGAGATTTGCCGGAAGGCCGGGGGAGGCAAAACGCTGTCCACGCTGGGATATGGACTTGCTCTGCTGTGGTCCTTGGGCTGGGCTCTCTGGCGGGCCCGAGCGCTGGTCTCGGTCGGCTGGGTCTACTTGAAGTACTTTTGCACCCGCAACGTCAAGTACCGCCGGGGTATCATCGGCTTCGCCCAGTACATGAACCGCTGCGTCACCCACTGGCACTTTTATCGGTTCACCCGTGAGGCGATCGCGGGCCGGCTACGGACGTACAACAGCGGGTAGACCGCGGCCGGTGTTGGCCAGCCGCGCCGCTCCGGCCAGGAACACACCCGCACGTTGTGAGGACTGCAATCGTGGGAACAGCAATTGTCCTACATAATTTGTCAGCATGAAAGCCTTTGGTTGACATTGAACCAATTAAAACGGCTATTCCCTTCAATGTCCACACATTCTTCGGGAAATATAGTCTGAAATAAAGTGAGCGCTTTCCCTGGTTCCAGCGTATGTTGTTGCATGCAGGACAAAGCTCAGGAATTAAAAAAAAATAAATACGGATCATTGCCGGTTTTGGGCTTGCCGGTGCAAGTCCAATGTAACGGCTTCAGGTGCATGGCCTATCGTGACCGGGAGGGCAGATGGGTGGATCTTTTCAGCCGTGAATTCGTGCCGCGGGTCCTTGGCGTGGTTTCCGCTTGATTGCGCTGACCAGTTTTTATTCACCCGCGCGTCGCAAGGCGCAACGGCGCGAAGGCCAAGGTTGGTGGCAGCCGGCAAAAACCTTTACGTCTCAGCGTCAAAAGGCAGGGTCGTACTGCCGGGACGACCGAATAACGGACGGTTCGGCGAGCCGTCCCTACCACTATGTATATGCTGAAGCTCATTTGCCTAACCATCATCCAACTGGTCAAACAGGCCTGGTTGCTTCCCCAATCTGTCGCGAATGCCGTCAAGCAAAGGCGGCGGCTGGTGGTTCGAAACAAACTCGAAGCCGAACGGCTCGACCGGATACGCAACCCGTCAAAGTATCTTGGGAAGTGATCTGGACCCATGACCGGCGGAGGAAGCCTTGGGAGAATTGCGCTCCTGCGTCAAGTGGCTGCGATGTGTGACTAGCGGAAGGCGCATTCCACGCCGTCCACTCTGAGGATTGGAACTGTGTATAAAACTGTGTATAAAAAGTAGTGAATGCCTAGTGACATCCTAGTGGTGTCCTAGTGCTTGACTAGCCGGTAAAAATTGGTATTTTTAACCCGAATTCGGCCTCTGCAAAGTCCGATTCCGACCTCCGCCTCCAAACCTAACCAGTTGGAACTGTAGGGTTTGGTTAACTTCCACAGACGAGTGCCAGCGGAAGTGCCAGCAGGATTTAACCCTGGCCTGCCCTGCGTAACTCCCACCTGCTCCCTGCCGGAGTCGAGATCAACCGTCGTAAACTCATCGCTGTGAATACAGTTATGAGACAACGATACCGGCTCTACCGCCGCAAAAAAGGCGGACGCTACTACATTCACGATGACGTGACCGGCAAGCAGGACAGCTTGCACACCACCGACCGCGCCACGGCACTGCGGTTGTTCCATTCGCGCGGCGAAGCGCAGCAGCAGCCCGCCGTGAACCTGCAAATCGCCCGCGCCTATCTCGCCGCCAGCGACCCGCAGATTGCCACCCGCAACTGGCAGTTCGTCATGGAGGAAATGGTCAAACTCAAAAAGGGCGAGACGCAACACCGCTGGCAGACCGCCATCAAGGACAAGGCGTTTGACTTGATTCGGCACCTGCCGGTTTTGGAAACACGGCCGGAAAACTTTTTGCGCGTGCTCGAAACCGGAAAAGTTTCGACCAATGTATATTTGCGGCGCATCCACAACTTCGCCCTGGACATGACCTGGCTGCCGTGGCCGGTCATCGTAAAACGGCAATGGCCGAAAGTTGAGTTCAAGGACAAGCGCGCCATCACCTGGGAGGAACATCAGGCCATCGTCACCCGCGAACTGAATCCCGAACGCAAGGCGTTCTATAAACTGGCGTGGCACCTGGGCGCGTCGCAGTCCGATCTGGCGGGCCTCGAAGCTGAAAACATTGATTGGGAACACAACGTCATCAGCTTTGCACGCAAGAAAACCGGCTCGATTGCCATCATGCGCTTCGATGACGAAGTGGCGGAAATTCTCCGGGATTTGCCGGGGAGCGGTCCGCTGTTTCCGTATCTGCGCTCGGTTCGTTCCGGCGACCGGGCGACGGAATTTCATCAACGCTGTCATGGGCTTGGACATCAAGGGTGTCAGCTTGCATTCGTATCGGTATGCGTGGGCGGAACGCGCCAAAAAAGCCGGGTATCCCGAACGGTTCGCACAGGAGGCTCTGGGCCATAACAGCAAAGCCATCCACCGCGCGTATGCCCGGCGGGCACAGGTCGAACTGCCGCCGTTAAGCGAATTTGAACGGATGCGCAGCAAGTTCGCGGAAATGTCCAAAGCCATTGAGCCAGTGATGGCCAGCGCATAACCGGAGGACATCACATGAACTTGAATCCTGCCACAGTGCTCGACCCGGTGTTCCATTTTCTCGATTGGATCATCGCAGAATGGGGAGTTTATCTGTTTCTCGCGTTCGTCTGGCTGTCGGTGTTGGTGCTGGCCTGGGTGTTCAGCGGCGGGTTGCGCCGGAAATTCCCCAATCAACCGCACGTCAGCGCCAGCATCGGCATTATAATTCAGCCGCACATACCACCACCGCCACCAGCAATCATCATCCAGGAATATCACCCGCCGGATGATGGCATGGATTAAACAGGTGTTCTGTGAAGTGTGACATGGGGACGGGCGAGCGGCAAGGCACAGACGCGCCCGTCCTCATGCTGGTTGGGCCTGCCGTGCCCGCTTCCGCGCGTTCTTGTTGCGCCAGTGCCGGTGAATGGCCGCCGCCACTTTATCGAGCCATTCCGGGCTGGCGAATTTCTCGGCGAGCGCGTCACGCGAAAAATGCTTCACGCAATAGCGCCCCGGATGGCCGAGCGGCTTGAGCAGGCCCGACCGCACCAGTGGCGGGATGGTATGCGTGGCAACGCCCAGCGCTTCGGCCACTTTCTCCTTGGTCATCAAGACCGGAAATTTTTCCAGCGTCTGTAATTTCAATGACGATTCGGGATTCATACTTTCTCCTTTGTAAAAGCGACGGCGACGGCGGCAACATGGGTTTTGAACGTGGCGGCGTAGCGCCGGTCAGCCGCCTTCACAAATTTCAATTCATACTTCTGGATCGCCCGTTCAAGAGACTTGAGACCGCTCCCCAGCACCACGACTTCAGCCTGGGCAAAGCGGATCAGCATTTTTTCCGGCGGGTCATCCGGCTTCGTTTCCACCGCCGGATTGGAAATCATCTCGGCATACAGAAATTGCGCGTAAGGCAGTTGGTAACTCCTGCCGTCGTCGGCCACCACGTTCAAAGTGGCGACCGTGGAATCCGTGCTGTAAGAAGGATTGTCGCGCGGGTTAGACGCCGATTCGGTGGGTGGAAGTTCGTTGGTGTTCATAACGTTGTGTTTTCATTTGAGGGCTGCGCTTGTCAGGTAAAATGGTCTGTTGCAGTCCGAGGCGCTGGCGGAACTGTTTCAGGAAGCGATGACCGCGTTGCAAAACAGTCATGATGAATTTTCGATGGTGGACGGGCGGGACAACTTCCACCGCCGCCAGCCGCGTGCCGGAACGGGTGACGTGCGAGCGCAACATCTCGACATCATCAGTGAACACGCGGCACGCATCGCGCCCGCGCGAGATGCTGACGTAAAATTGTTCCTGATGGACGGCGGGCAGCGAGCGTGACGATGCCACGATCAGCACTTCATCCACGGTCTTGCCCTGGGCGGCGTGGGACGTGACGGCGTAGCCGTGCGTGAACGTGCGATAGTTTTCTGGAATCACCCGGCCATCGGCCAGCACCACGGAATCGCTCTGAATCGCCTTCACTTCCACCAACTCACCGTTCACGAATTTTTTCCGCCAGTTCGATTGCAGCAGCAGCTTGTCGCCAGCGGCCACTTTCAATTTTCGTTTCTCTCCCACATCAAACAAGGCAGAGCCTTGACCCAAAGAGAAAATACTTTCGGAACCGTCCGCGCGTTGGACTTTCAAGGCGTCATTTTCAACGGCGACCACCGCGACGGTTTCATCTTTGGAAAAACCAGATTTTCGACGGTAAAACTGGATTGCCATGCCGGGACGGTATTGCCGCGCATCCCGCTTCTGCGCTTCCGTCCACGACAGCGAATCAAAAACCTGAAATTCCTTTTCCTCACCCGCCAGCCGACCGGATATTTTCAGTGCGGCACGGACCTTTTCCGTCACCGCCTCGATTTCATTCCACGTCGGCGCGACAAGCAGCACGGATTTGTTTTCAGCCAACGCCTTCAAATACGATTTCGCCGCCGAGCCGTGAAGTTCATCACCTGAAAATTCGGCAACGGCATTCATCCGTTCCAACTGCGCGAACGCTTCCACGGTGCGTTTCTGTGCCGCCAGTTCAACCGCCTTGCGATACTCGGCTTTGCGTTGCCGCCGGATGCGGGTCAATTGGCCGGATTGAAAATCCGAATGATTCTCCAAAATCCGCAGCGCATCGCCACGCGCGACCGATGCGTGCTGGCCGGTGTCCCCCGACAGCACAATGCGTGCATCCCGCGCCAGGTCAAACAGCCGCTTCATGTCGTCCATGCCCACCGCCCCGGCCTCATCCAGCACGACCAGCTTGCGTTCAGACAAAACAGGTTTTGAGAACAGCAGGCTTTGCAGCGTTACCGCCTCGAATCTCTCTTTTCTTAACACATCCCTTGCCGCCGTCGTTGGCGCACAGAACAGCGGTTCAATCTTCGCCTCTTTGCAGGCGGCAACCAGTTCGCGCAAAGCCGTCGTTTTGCCACTGCCAGCCAATCCCCGCAGACCCGTGATCCGGTCACTGGTGCGCAGGACATGGTAAATCGCCCGACGCTGGTCTTCGCCCATCCAGTCGGCGGGCCGGTAAACGGGATGCAACGGGGGAACCGAATCACATCCATCGTTGACCGTCTGAATCAATTCCAGTTCCGTCGCCAAAATCTGCCGCGTGGAAAACCCGTGTTCGGTCTTCACCAAGTCCGCCGAATGCTTCACCGCCGCTTTCAAACAGTTCAAATCCACCTGGCCCAAACGATGTGACAAGGCCACATTCAACAGTTCATGTTCCGGCACCACCGATTTGCGCTCGAACAAGTGCTCGATGGCGTGATTGAGACCAAGACTCTCCACCAAAGCGATTCGCGGCAGGCACGAGGAATGGGCGTCCGCACGGAGTTTTCGCAGCCCCTGCCGTTCCTCCGGGGACAACTGCGCTAGTTGACGCTCGCGCACTTCCGCCGTTGAGATGCCCTTGATCTTTTTGGCCCGGCTCTGATGCACCGCCAGGGCGATGGCATCGTTGGAAAGTTTATGTCCCAGCCGTTGCTCCGTTTCCTGAACCAACGTGTCACGCTCCTGGGAGCGTTTGGAAAAGCGTTTCAAGACCTCATCGCTGACACCCTCGATTTCAAAGCCGTGCCTGGCCGGTTGAATCCGGTAGCCGATTTGTTGCACCCTTTTGGCCAGTTCATTCCGATAAACCGCCGTGCCGTAACGAATCGTGTCATACATGCCACGGGCCTCCAGCGCCTTCCATTGACGTTCATTTTCATCAAACGTCGCGTTGAACACCGTGAAATGCGTGTGCAACAGCGGGTCCAGTGCGCGGGAACTGTCATGCAGAAACGCGACCGCGACCAGATTGCCGGTGGTTCGGTCCTTTTGGCCGCCCTGCTTTCTGACTCGCGCGGCGGCAAAAGTTTCCAATTCGCGGAATGCAATCTTGGCCGATTCCTCATGCGCCGCGACCAATCGCCGGTCATCCAACGTCACCGCCAGCACCGAAACGGATTTAGGCGCCGAACAG
The DNA here is from genome assembly GCA_963842445.1 of uncultured Verrucomicrobiae bacterium. Lineage (GTDB taxonomy): Bacteria > Verrucomicrobiota > Verrucomicrobiia > Limisphaerales > UBA11358 > UBA11358. Next base: position 304,607 of record CAWJHF010000002.1, read on the forward strand.
GTGAAATCGTAAAACACCCGGCGCTTGTCTTTTTTCAATTGCCGTTGAGTCAGGCGTTCGCCGTCGTTTGGATTTTGATTTTCACAGAGCGCGTGGAACTGCTCGCGCGTGACTTTATCCTTTAATCCCAATCGTTCCGCGCCCACGCCGATCCACTGGCCGGGACGGATTTCGCCGGCGGCGTAATAATCATTCTGCGCCAGATGCTCGTCGAAATACTTCTCGGCATCGGCCAGATTTTTTTGCGCAATGGCGGTGAACATACGGCGCAACTTTAATGGTTTTCATAAACGGCTTTGTTCTTTTTCCGAACAACTTTTAATTTCATTCCGTCTGTCATTTTGCCGGAAATTTTCCCCGTCCTTGTGCGATAATTGCACAAAATGAAGGGGCGGGAATTTGCGGAATAAACCGCCAAATCCATTGGTATCATTGGCGTTTTCGCTTCCACCGGCAACCGGTGGCACGAAATTGTTTTCATCATTGCTGGAACTCTGGCAGAAAACGGAGGACAACACTTGCAAGCCTTGCAAGAAATTCGCGCCGGTCTTTGTCCGTTCGAGGCGACAGGTTTTTCCAGAAGCCATTTGAACCAGCGTCGGTGATTTTCGATGCCGGTCGAAAAGCAATTCAAGCCACCGGAGGCAATCCGGGTTCGATGATGCCGGCTTGGGCAACGATAAATAGTTACTATTTTCACGCCTGCCATTTTGCCGGAAATTTTCCCCTCTGTGGTGTATGTGATACATGAGATGCGCCGAACCGATGATTTCTTCATACGGCACCAGTATGGCAAAAAATCCGCCTTGGTCTGTGTAATGGGTTGCACAAAATGAAGGGACCGAAATTAACGGGCAAAACCTCTAAACCCATTGATATTATTGGAGATATTTATCGCCAGAGGCAGCAAAACTGAAAAATTATTCCCTACGGCAGCGCCAACGGCCATTGCCCCATCCGCCTTCGCTGCGCTACGGTGTGACGAGTGAGATTTCGGTTGATTTATGAGATTCGAGAATCCAGATTGCAGGCGTTAGCCAGCCACTTGTGGCCGTGGCTTTGGCTCGGTAGGCGACTCGATACATTTATGAAAACCAGACGATTGGTTGCAGCATTTGTTTTACTGGCATCACTACTTGCCAGCAGTATTTCAGCCACCGCTGACGAGAAGCTCAGCAGCGGCAATACTGCGCTTGGCAATAGCACCATTGGTGGTTATGTGGATTCGTCTGCCGATTGGGAGTTACAGCCTCCGGTGCCTGGCAGACACGGCGGTTGGTGGTGGAATTTTATGCTTTGGTTCGGATTTCATGGACGATAACCAGTCGCGCTAAAGCCGTCCGACGCATTGACCCGCGCTCAAAGACGGTTGCTGGATTGAACCGTGTCCCGGCATTACAACCATTTTATCTGGCAGCAGCCTGTTCTCAGAGACCATGCGCAATCCGGCGGCTGCGCACGGCGGCAAAGATGCGTAACGTTCGCTGGACACTTCCCGATCAGATAGTTTTCCCCAACAAAATATCTTCTTCGGGAATCTACGGATGATGCTTGGAGTTGCGGCAAGCGATGAAGCAACATTCCACCGATAGCCTAAACAGGCTTGCCAGAGCGTGGATGCAGCGAGACCCTTGCGATATGCTTGGCGCTGAAAATTTTCGGATTGAAGATCCGTCCCTTGGTGTTCCAATTGATGAAATTTTGCCCATCTCGAAAAAAACATGGGCCTTGCTGGCCAGACATCAGGACAGCCCGCAACTCAAAACAGGGTTTTTGAATGTTTACGGAGCCGCTGACATGATTGACGGATTAGAATATCACCACTCCCATTTTATGGTATTGGTTGATCGCCTCTGCACCGTGCCAGCGTTCACAAATGAATCCAAAGCCGTCGAAAGACAACTACGCCATGAAGTGGTTGCTTACCTAAACAGGATGGGACAATTCTATCATTTTACAAATTCCAAGTTTGTGACCAGGCACATAACTGACGCAACCCGTCTCATTCCAACAATTCACAAGTTCAAACCGTTCCGGGACAAACACGCCGCGCACCGCTCCATAGATTTACCTCGTCCAGAGGACAGTGCCGACGTGCAGCAATTGCAAGCGTGGGGACTTTCATCGGTTAGCGGTTTGCTTTTCTCCCCGAAGGAGAAGGCTAAAGCATCAAGCGTTCTCGAAGAATTGCACAACCAACTTTTATCCAACGTTCAACCTTATAATTCCGAAACCAGATGGAAGGAATGCTACGTTGGTCTGCAAATGCGCGTAACAGCCAAGAATGAATTCGTAGATTTTTTCCTGGAAAAGGAGCACCCGATAATAAGCCAGGAGGCATTCAGGCTAATTGAAATTTTGTTGACACAGCAAGGTCAGGAGCGGGCCGGAATGAAGTGTTACACCCCGGCGCTTTGATTGGCCGGTTTTCCTGCGCGCCTCAAGAACCGGCCCAGCCAAAGCCGCTCCTTCAAAACCTTTATGGTTATAATGACATGGCCAAGCGCAAATGGCTTGAAGAAGAGCGTTGGGCGTGCAGGGTTTGGGAATAAGCCCTAATTCTTCCACTGTGTAAACACGAAACAGTCGGTAGAATCAATGAATTCATCACGCCGTCTCAAAGCTCGGAAAACTTGACGTGAGTCAAAGTTTGTTCATGGCGAACAGCTACAATTTGATCAGCCATCTGACAGCTTTGACAATTTTGGCACTCTCAATTAAACACTGTGAAACACCGCATTAGGCGCGAAAGGAAATTATGACTGAATCACGCAAACAAAATCTGTTGGTCTCCAAAGGGTGGATTCAAGCGGTGGCGCTCGTCATGCTTTTCGGATTCTTTGTAATGGGGCTGCTCGCGTATTACACCTACACCGACGAGCCGCCGATACCGGCCAAAGTCGTGGACGCGAACGGAAAGGTTTTATTCACCGGCCAAGACATCATCGCCGGCCAGCAAATTTTCCTGAAAAACGGGTTGATGGAATATGGCTCCATTTTCGGTCACGGCGCGTGGCTGGGGCCGGATTTCACGGCGGATTATTTGCATCGCGCCGCCGAAATGACGATTGATTACTACGGTGGAAACGCTTCGGCCACGGCGCGGCAGCAAACCATTGACGATTTCAAAACCAACCGTTACGACAGTGCAACGGGCGTGTTGACCTACAGTGCAGCGCAAGCCGACGCTTTTCAAAAACTCACCGCCTACTACGCCGACTTTTTCGGAACGCCCACGACTAAATTCGGATTGCGTCCCAATGCGATTACCGACCCGGAACAAATCCGGCAACTCACAGCCTTTTTCAGTTGGGCGGCCTGGGCGGGGTCAGCCTTGCGACCGCACAAAAATTATTCCTACACGAACAACTGGCCACCCGAATCACTCGTCGGCAATCACGCCTCGGCGGACACCATGCTTTGGAGTGTGCTATCTTTGATCGCGCTGCTCGGCGGCATTGGCCTATTGCTGGCCGCCTTTGGCCGGTGGAATTTTCTCGGCTGGCATGGCCGTGAAGAGCAGCGCATTTCGTTTCGTCCGCCGGATGAAGTGATGCTCACACCGGCGCAGCGGTCGTGCGCGTGGTTCTTCCTCGTCATGGCGCTGCTGTTTCTGATGCAGACGCTCTTGGGCGGCGCGGGGGAACACTATCGCGCAGAACTTTCCAACTTTTTTGGCTTCGACCTGGCGCGCGTGCTGCCGTTCAACATCGCCCGCACTTGGCATTTGCAACTGGCGATCTTCTGGGTCGCCACGTCGTATCTCGCCGCCGGAATCTTTCTCGTGCCGATGATCACCGGACGCGAACCGCGCGGTCAAGGCGGGCTTGCCTATGCGCTGCTCGGCGCGCTGGCGTTGGTCGTGTTTGGCAGCATGGCGGGCGAATACGCGGGCATCTTCGGCTGGATTCAAAAGGGCTGGTCGTGGTTTGGCAATCAAGGTTTCACCTTTCTCGATTTGGGCCGGTTCTGGCAAATTTTGCTGACGGTGGGGTTATTTTTCTGGATCGTAATTCTTTTCCGTGGATTGCGGAACAAATTGCGGACCGAATACGCGGGCAACATGCCGTGGCTGTTTTTCTTTGCCGCGCTTTCCATTCCCGCATTTTACGCCGTCGGGCTGCTCGTGCGGACGGACTCAACTTTCACTACAACAGATTTCTGGCGGTTTTGGGTCGTGCATTTGTGGGTTGAGGATTTTCTCGAATTATTCACGACGGTCATGGTCGCCTATATTTTCGTGCTGCTCGGTGTGGTGCATCAGCGCGTGGCCATGCGGCTGATTTATCTGGATGTCGTGCTGTATTCGGCCGGTGGCGTCATCGGCACGATGCACCATCTGTATTTCTCCGGCGAACCGGCCTTGCACATGGCGCTCGGCGCATTCTTCTCGGCGGCGGAAGTGATTCCGCTGACGTTCCTCACGGTCGAAGCCTGGAGCTTCCTCCAGCTCGGTGCGCAACAAAGTTCGCAGACGCGCACGCCATTCCCGCATTTTTGGGCGGTGATGTTTCTGGCGTCGGTCGGCTTCTGGAATTTTCTCGGCGCGGGCATCTTCGGTTTTCTCATCAACCTGCCGATTGTTTCCTATTATGAAATCGGCACCGCGCTTACGGCCAATCACGCCCACGCGGCAATGATGGGCGTCTATGGCATGTTGGCGGTTGGCCTCGCGCTCTTCTGCCTGCGTTACATGATTCCCGAAAAACTGTGGAGTGATCGCGCGGCGAGAATCAGTTTTTGGTCGCTGAATCTCGGTTTGGCCTGGATGGTTTTCGCCACGCTGTTTCCGCTCGGATTGATTCAACTCTATCACTCGCTGAACGTGAGTTATTTTGACGCCCGTTCGTTGAAATTTATTTCCGGTCACACCCTCTCCATGCTCGAATGGATGCGGTTGCCCGGCGACGCGCTGTTCATTGTGGGCGGCACGCTGCCGGTGCTTTACCTCTGCTGGCTCGGCGTGAGCCGCATGAAAAAACAACCGCCGCGTGAAGAGCCGGACGGCGTGCTTTTCATTGAAATTCAGGAATCCAAAAAATTTGGCGAATGATTCACGGCATCCACATTGAAGTCATGCTGGCCGTCGGCTATGCGCTGTTGCTCGTGGGCGTCGCGACGATTTTGGAATGGCTGGCCCGCCATTCGCACCGTCGTTCCGAACACTACCGAAATTCTGGTTTCGTCTATAAACGAAAACTCGACGTGTGGGAATGTCCGACCGGCCACCACCTGACGCGCGAACAAACTGATTTCGAGCGCAAAATTGCGCTTTATCGCGCGCCCGCGCATAAATGCAATGCCTGCCATTGCAAAAAGGATTGCACTGATTCCGGCGATGGCCGCGTTTTGGAAAGCCGCATGGATTCGTGGCTTCAGTCTGAATTGCGCCGTTTTCATCGCGGCGTTTCGTTGACGCTGCTTGTGCTGGCCGTTCTCATTCTGGCGGCGGAAATGATGCGATACCACGACTTGCGCGAATGGATTCTGCTCGGCGTTCTGCTGGCACCCGTCGGTTTTGCCGGCTCGAAACTTTCGGTATCATTCTGGGAACGCGAGCGGAAAGGCTAATTACATCAACTGCAAGGTTGAATGGCGCAACGCGTTGTTACTCCCCCAAATTGCGCCGCAACAGCGCACTCAGCTTGACAGGAGACAGCACGGTGACGGTTTTGCCTTTGACGGCGAGGAGCTTTTGCGCGCGGAACTTCGCCAATGTGCGCGAAAATGTTTCGCTGATCGTGCCGAGTTCGGCTGCCAGCACGCGCTTGGTCATCGTCAATTCGATTTTCATCGGCTGTTCACTTTGCGGATTCGGGCAGCGCTTCATCAGCCAATTGGCCAGCCGCGTTTCGACATCCTTCAACGTCAAATCTTCGAGCTGGCTGACGAGCACGCGGAGATGGCTACTCATTGAACCAAGCATCCGTAGCGCGAGTTCCGGCTGGCGCTTGAGCAGTGCGAGAATACCGTCCTTTTGCACAAGCAATACCTGCGTTGGCTCCAACGCGCGCGCATCGGCGGGATAACCCGTCGCCGACGCCAGCGCCACTTCGGCAAAGGAATCGCCCGTGCGAAAAATGTGGATGATCTGTTCCTTGCCCACTGCGCTGACGCGATGGACGTTCACCGCGCCGCGTTGCACGACATAGAAGCCGCAGGCCGGGTCACCTTCATGGAAAAGATAATCGTCCTTCTCCAACGACTTTAAAACCGTAACTTCCGCGATGTTTTCCAAATCCGGCAACGGCAACCCAGTGAAAAGCTGGCAACTTCGCAGCGTGTTGACGATGGCGATTCTTTTGAACTCGGCGACCGATGCGGACATGACTCCATTCAAACAGCCTCGCGCCAAAAGTAAACAATCCAATCCGCGCCCGCGCCACGCTCGACCTTGCTGGCGAATCCTTCGCCGGTCAGTTTCTCGACCAGCGGCGACGGCAGGAACGGCGCGACAACAATCAAACCCTCGTCCGGCTTGAGCGCGTCCACCCGTTTGCGGATTTCGGGAAATGGCTCGCCGCCACGACGAATCAGGTCGCGCACGTCAAAGCGTTTGAATTGGTTCAAGGGCAGCATATTCAACATGTAAGATTAAAACTTGTTCCACGTGGTGACCAGTGCCAGCACCATCGCCGCGCCCAAGGTCATTTCCGCCATGCCGATGGTTTTGGCTGCAAATCGGGGACGATGGCCGGAGAGCAGCCAGACGGTTCGCGCGGCCAGAAGGAATGCGAACACCGCCGCCGGCCACGGCGCAACGTGGGAGAAAACGAGCCAGGTCGTCAGAAAAAATCCCACGCCTGCCGCGATGAGCGCGGGAACTGACGTTGCCGTGCGGCCTTTGTTGCGACGCAGATAAGTCCGCACGAACAGCACCGTCGGCACGGCGCGCACGAGCATCACCGCTGCTAGGGCGATGGCCGCAACCGCGCTCCAGCCCGCCAGCGCGGCGAACGCCGCCGGCAAAACTCCAAACGCAATGGCGCCCGCCACTTCCGCCGCGCCTTCGCGCGCCTCGTTGCGCGAATCGAACCACGCGAAAGTCAGCCCCGCCAGGGCCGCCGGAATGAGCGGCCACAGTCGCATTACCCCGTCGAATTTCATGGCCAACAGCAAACTTGCAAATGCCGATGCCGTCAAAGCGGCTACACAACCGAACGCAAGCAGCCGGCGCGGGTCGGGCTTACGGCTCAACACCACCTTCAGCGGTCGGCGGAGGAAAAATCCTGATAAAACGGCCACGGCCAGCAAGCTCCCCGCTGCCGAGGGTGCGACCAACAGACCCAATGCGAGCGGTTCCAGCGCCAGCGACCAACTGCCGTGTTCCTTTGGCAGGATCAATTTGATGGCTTGCCTTGTGTGGGATTTTTCCAATCCGGTTGTCATGGTTCCATCTTCAGTGTCCGCCGGAGCCGGCAGGTTTGACGGCGACCAGCGTGATTGCCGTCAACTGATCGCAGTATTGGCGGAAGATGCGGCGCATGTCAAAGACGCGCTTCCGGGCTTCGGACGACCGCAGGACGTTAAAGACAAAACGCAGCGCGCGCCAACAACCTTCGTCGCGGACCAACCGCCGCGGCTCCAGCAGACACATCGGCGCGGTGATTTCGGCTTGGATTTTGAAGCCTTCGGATTCGAGCAACCCGCGCCATTCACGCGCGGTCAGCGGACGCGCGCCGACATGGATACTCTGCGACATTTCACGGCTGATTTCGTCTTTGACGGCGTCCGACAACTCGTCCGGGGTCAGACTCAATTCGTGGATGCCGTAGCGTCCGCCGGGCCTCAGCAGGCGGAATGCTTCCACCACGATGCGCCGTTTTTGTTCCGGCCCTTGCATGGTCAACATGGCTTCGCCATAAACGACAGTGCCGGATTGACCCGGCAAGCCGGTGTTCTCGGCTGTGCCAGCCAAACAACGCTGTTGCGGCTCGCGCAAAAATCCCCGCACATTGGCGGCGGCGGCTTCGTCGCGCTCCACCGCCGTGTAAGTGGCCGGATGGCGTTGCAACGTCATCCGCGCCGTTACACCCAGACCGGGCGCAAATTCGATGACCGAGTCGCCGGGTTGAATATTCAACTGATCCAACATCGCTCGCGTGAGTTCGAGGCCGCCGGGCCGGAGCACTCGTTTACCCATTCTGGCAAGCAGCCAATGACCGGGCATTTTGTGAATGCCGTCAACGGACGGGTTTTGACTTTCAGATACTAGAGTGCAAAAGCTACAATTCATATTTTGGTGAGTTAACGGTTCCAAGGAATCAACAGTGGCCGTCGCCTTTGTCTACTCCTGTTTTGGCCTGGTTGGTGGGTTTGATGAGCGTCAGCAACATTGAAAAGGACTGATTCGCTTTGACCGCGTGACGGAGGTTGGGCGGCATGTGGAGCAGCGTTCCCGCCTTGAGGGTGTGCCACTGGCCATCAAGACTGAACTCGCATTCGCCCGACAGGATTTCAATGAGCGCGTGTTGGGTGGATGTGTGCTCGGTCAATTCCTGTCCCTCGGAAAAGCCGAACAGCACGACCCGCGAATTGGCTGTGGACAGCAAGGTCCGGCTCACAATGCCGTTGGGCGCGAAATTTGTTTCGCTGGCGAGCGATAAAATTTTAGCCGCGTCGGGTTCGATGAGCGGTTTCTCATTCATGCCGAATAATGTCGCATAAACGCAAATGGCGCGACTTGACTCAAATCAAACAATTCAGCGGTTCGTTCGTTGTTGACGCGGAGCCGACTTGCAAAGAAATCGTCAATCGAGGAGATTTCATTCTCCGCGAAACATTCTTCCGGACGTCAGCCTGCCAATAAATTGATGGCACCGTTTGCGTGCAGGACAAACAATCTTGGCAATCTGCCGACAAAAAATGGCAAGCGACCGGCAGCGTGATTTCGGGGCGTTTGTTACTTTTGCCGCCATGAATAACATTTTGATTATCGGTTGCCTCTGTGCGCTGGCGGTTCAATCCAGCCGCGCCGCCCTGACGAATGAACTCTCCGTGCCGGTATCCTCGCCGTGGCCCACCGACACGCGCTACGGCCCGTTCGGTTGGCTGGATCATAGCAGCGATTACGGCTTGGGCGTTTTTCCCGAACCGTTTTTGGTGGACGACTCGGACTACGAACCCGGCGAGGCGCGGCTGGACTGGCTGCATACGGAGGCCGGCGATTCAAAGACTGACGTTATCCATCCCGAAATAGAAAAGGGCTTTGGCGAGATCACGTTCGAATTGGAATTTCCATACGAGCGCGACACCGGCGCTAGGCCAACCACCGAAGGCTTCGATAACGTTGACTTCGGTGTGCGTGGCCCGATCTATCAATATGTCTCGCCCAACGGCTTCGTGGATTCGACTTTCGGCGCAGGCTTCGAAGCGGGCATTCCTACTGAATCGCCGGTCAGCAAGAATGCTGAACTGGTTCCCAAAATCTTCGACGACTTAAAGGTTGGGAATTTCACCACTCAAGCCATTTTGGGCTATTCCACGCTCTTTGGTCCTGGCGAGGAAGGCGGCTTGCAAACATTTGAATATGGTTTTGTCTTTGGTTACACGATTCAGCACGACCAATTGCCGCTGCCGGATGTTCTGCAAATCATTCCATTTATGGAATTGGTGGGAGATACGGAAATGAACAAAGATAATCCCGGCCATAACAGTCTGCTGGGCAACGCCGGGTTCCGCTTCAACCTCAAGGCCATTGGCCGGGTGCAGCCAAGACCGGGCATTGGATTCATTTTTCCGCTGGACAGCGGCGCCCGTGAGAATACTCATTGGGGTGTCATCACCAGTTTGGTATTCGAGTTTTAATTTGCGCCTATGGCAATCAATCGGCGTGAATTTTTGCTTTTGACCGCGGCCTTTGCCGTCGGCTGTAGTTCGGTGGAAAACAGCGGCGCTCCATCCGCAAGCAAGGAAGGAGTGGTGAACGC
>CAWJHF010000003.1:0-249866 GCA_963842445.1 uncultured Verrucomicrobiae bacterium
CGCGTGTGCCGCTTGATCAATTGCAGGCCTTCGACGATGACGCGCGCTTTTTTTGGCGACACCGCGATGATTTTACCGCGCTTGCCTTTTTCCTTTCCGGCCAGCACCACCACTTCGTCGCCCTTTTTCACATGACACTTCATAGAATTTTCAGATCACTTCCGGCGCGAGCGAAATGATTTTCATAAATTTTTTGTCGCGCAACTCGCGCGCCACCGGCCCGAAGATGCGCGTGCCCTTCGGATTCATTTCCGGGTCAATGATGACCACCGCGTTGCTGTCAAAGCGCAAATACGAACCGTCACTGCGACGGATCGGCTGCCGCGTGCGCACGATCACTGCGTTGTGGACCTCGCCTTTTTTCACCTGGCCGTCCGGCGCGGCGTCCTTGATGTGGACCTTGATAATATCGCCCACGTGCGCATAACGCTGGTTGCGGCCCAACACACCGATCGCCCAGGCGATTTTCGCGCCTGTGTTGTCCGCCACGTCCAAATGGGAACGAATTTGCAACATAAAATCCCGTTACTCAGCCACCGGCGCAACGCCTTGATTGCGTTCCACCACTTCCAGCAACCGCCACCGTTTCGTCCTGGAAATCGGTCGCGTTTCCTCAATGCGCACGCGGTCGCCCGGCTTGGCCTCGCCCTTTTCGTCATGGGCGTAAAACTTTTTGTAAGCGGTCACCACCTTGTGGAACCGCCGATGCGGAAACCGGCGTTCGACACGCACGACGATGGTCTTGGCCATCTTGCTGGCGATGACTTCGCCAACGCGCTGTTTGCGTTGTCCGCGCGCCGTCTCCGTTGGATTCACAGTGTCAGCCATACGATTAAGCCGCTTTGTTGCGTAATTGGGAGATGCGCGTTTCAAGCCGCGCGATGTCGCGGCGCAGCGTTCGCAGGCGCGCCGACTTTTCCAGTTGGGCGCTCGCCTGCTGCAAACGCAGGTTGAACATTTCGTGGCGCAGATCGCGGCTCTTGGCCGACAACTCCACCAGCGTCATGTCTTTCATTTCCGAAAACTTCATAAAAATTCTTTTGGTAGGGACGCCGCGCCGCGGCGTCCGGACAGCGCAGCGCGCTGTCCCTACCGTCATCTGCTCAAATGATGCCGCGAAATAAACTTGGTTCTGATCGGCAGCTTTGTCGCCGCCAGGCGCAACGACTCGCGCGCCTCCACTTCCGTCACGCCGTCCACTTCAAACAACACGTTCGCCGGACGAATCACCGCCACCCACGATTCCAGCGGGCCTTTACCCTTGCCCATGCGCGTTTCCAGCGGCTTCTTCGTGAACGACTTTTGTGGAAAGATGCGGATCCACATTTTTCCGCGCCGTTTCAGGTTGCGGGCGATGGCCACGCGCGCGGCCTCAATCTGCTTCGTGTCGAGCCAGCAACGATCGAGCGACATCAGGCCATATTCGCCGAATGCCACCGTGTGCCCGCGCGACGCCAGGCCGGCCCGGCTGCCACGGTGCATCTTGCGATACTTCACTCTTTCAGGCATCAACGGCATAATAGAAATCCTCTTCTAAACGGGCGTTGCTTCGGCAGGCTGTTCCTTCTTCGGCTTGTTTTCGCCCAGGCAAATCCAGCACTTGATGCCGAGCTTGCCGTAAACAGTGAACGCCTCGGCAAATCCGTAGTCAATGTTCGCACGCAACGTGTGCAACGGCACACGGCCCCAATGATACATTTCAACGCGTGCGAGTTCCGCCCCGCCCAAACGACCAGAGCAACGAATCTTGATTCCCTCCGCGCCAAAATCCTGCGCCGTCTGCAGCGCCTTCTTCATCGCGCGCCGGAAGGAAACGCGGCGTTCCAGTTGCAACGCGACGTTCTCGGCCACGAGCTGGGCGTCGAGTTCCGGCGTCTTCACCTCGACGATATCCACATAAACTTCCTTGCCAGTCTTGCGGCTCAGTTCCTCCTTGAGCTTGTCAATCTCCGCGCCTTTGCGGCCGATGACCACGCCCGGACGGGCGGTGAGAATGGTAACGCGGCAACGATTGGTGGCGCGTTCAATGAGAATCTTTGGCACGGACGCCGATTCGAGCTTCTTCTTCAGCAATTCGCGGATTTCGCGGTCTTCCGTCAGGAGTGCGCCGAACTCTTTCTTGCCGGCAAACCATTTTGAGCGCCAGTCCTTGTTGACGGCGACGCGCAAACCAATTGGATTGGTTTTTTGGCCCATATCTTCGGTTAACGTAGCGCAGCCGTCCCGGCTGCTTCTGCTTCAAATTTTTGATTCGTCTTCATTTTTTGCAGGCGGGACGCCTGCGCTACTTTCATTCGTCCGACAAGGTGATTTTGATGTGGCAACGACGTTTGAGGATTGGTCCGGCGGAACCGCGCGCTTTGGGGATGAAACGTTTGAGGATCATCGCCGAGCCGGCAACGGCTTCCTTGATGCGCAAACTCTCCGGCTTGAGCTTGTTGTTGTTTTCGGCGTTGGCGATGGCCGACCTGAGCGTCTTGGCGACGAGCCGCGCGCCCTTGCGCGGGACGACTTGCAGCACCGCCTGCGCCTGCAACGCCGGCAATCCCTGAATCTGCCGCACCACCTCGCGCATTTTCTGCGGAGACATCGGTACGTTTTTCAAAATGGCATGAACTTCCATGTTACTTCGCCTCCGCCTTGGCTGTGTGCGCGCCGTGTTTCCGGAATATGCGCGTCAGCGAAAATTCGCCGAGCCGGTGGCCGACCATGTTTTCCGTCACAAACACCGGGTTGAAGACCTTGCCGTTGTGCACAGTGAACGTCAGCCCGACAAAATCCGGGGTGATGGTCGAACGCCGCGACCATGTCTTGATCGGCGTCTTTTGATTTGTGCTCTTCGCCTTCTGGATTTTGTCCAGCAGATGAAAATCCACAAACGGACCTTTTTTAATCGAACGTCCCATAAATTACTTGTTCTTCATTGGCCGACCGTCGCGGCGCACGATGATGAAACGGTTTGAAATTTTCTTCTTGTGGCGCGTCCGGTAGCCCTTGGCCAGCAAACCCCAGGGTGAGGTCAACTGCTGCCAGCCGCCGCCCGACTTCGACTTGCCGGCGCCCCCGCCGTTCGGATGGTCCACCGGGTTCTTCGAAACACCGCGGTTGATCGGGCGGATGCCGCGATGCCGCGACCGGCCCGCCTTGCCCAGCATTACGTTCTCATGCTCCGCGTTGCCCACCTGGCCGATGGTCGCGTAGCATTCCTCGTTTATCTTGCGGATTTCGCCGGACGGCAGTCGAATTTGTGCGTAACCCTCGTCGCGCGACATCAACGTGGCCGCGCCGCCTGCGGTGCGCACCATCTGGGCGCCGCGACCGGGGACGATTTCAATGTTGTGAATGGGCAGACCGACCGGAATGATTTTGAGCGGGAGCGCATTGCCGATTTCCGGCGGCGCCGTCGGCCCGCTGGAAACGGTGCCGCCAACCTTGATGCCCATCGGGGCGATGATGTAACTCTTTTCGCCGTCCTTGTATTGCAGCAACGCCAGCCGGGCCGAGCGCATCGGATCGTATTCGATGGCCGCGATCGTCGCTTCCACGCCGTGCTTGTTGCGTTTGAAATCCACTAGGCGGATTTTCTGCTTGTGGCCGCCGCCGATGCCGCGCGCAGTCATGCGACCGTAATGGTTGCGGCCACCGGTCTTCTTCCGCGTAACGACCAGCCGTTTTTCCGGCCGCCTCTTCGTAATCTCGTCGTAATCTGCGAACGTGACGTAGCGCAGAGACGGCGTTAGCGGTCTAAATGTTTTAACTGGCATAAAAAACAAAAGTTTCAGCAGCAACTCAGGGAGTCGGCAAGACCATCATTCCTGTCCCTGCGGGGAATCAGTTATCGGCCTGCAACCATGCTGACCATCCGCCCTTCCGAGCGAAACGGAGCGCATACACTATCAAAAACGCGTTTCAACGCAAGCGCTTTTTTGAAGAATTTTTGAGCGTTTAAACGCGGCCTGGAACACCAATGTCACCGTTCAACAAGACAAGGTTTAATCCAGCGTTTGTCTGTAACGTTTGATGCCGATGGCCAGCATTACGACCAAAAACAGCGCAATCGGCCAAAGGTCGGGTACAACTTCAATCAGGCCGTTGCCTTTCAGCAAAATCCCGCGCACGACGCGGAGAAAATGCGTGAGCGGCAGCAATTCGCCGATGTCCTGCGCCCAACCCGGCATTCCGCGGAACGGAAACATGTAGCCGGACAACAGCAGCGACGGCAGGAAAAAGAAAAATGCCATCTGCACCGCCTGAAGCTGGTTTTTGCCGATGGTCGAGAAGGTGATGCCCACGGCAAGGTTTGCCACGATAAACAGAAGCGCCAGCACCAACAACAACAGCACGCTGCCAATAATCGGCACGTCAAACAGAAACTTCGACGCCAGCAAAATCAGGAAGATCTGGACATAGCCGACGGTGATGTAAGGTACGATTTTGCCAATCATCACTTCACCGGGGCGCGCCGGCGTGGAGAGCAGGTTTTCCATCGTGCCGCGCTCGCGTTCGCGCGTGATGGCCAAGGCCGTGATGATGATCATGGTCATCGTCAGCATGACACCCATGAGTCCGGGCACAATGTTGTATTGCGTGATGTTTTCGGGATTGTAGTGCTGGTGCGTGATGAGGTTGAACGGCGGGACCGTGCCGCGCAGCTTCGCCAACGGCCCGGTGAGGTCGCGGTTTAGCACGGTGGTCGTCAACAGGTTTACTGCCGCAATGGCGTATCCGACCGCCGCTGGGTCGGTCGCGTCGGCTTCCAGCAGCAAGTCCGGCCGTTCGCCCCGCAGCAGTTTGCGCGAAAAATCCACTGGAACGTCCACGGCGAACTGGACCGTGCCTTGCGCGAGCATTTTTTGAATGTCCGCCTCGTTCTTCGCCTCGCGGGTGATGTCGAAGTAGCTGCTATTGCGCAAACCCCACACCAACGTCCGCGAAAAAACGCTGTTGTCCGCCGAGTAAACCGCCGTAGGCAGATGCTTGGGGTCGGAATTGATGGCGTAACCAAAAAGGATGAGTTGGAGCAGCGGAATGCCAATCATCATCGCAAACGTGACGCGGTCGCGGCGCATCTGGATGTATTCCTTGCCGACAATCGCCCGGAACCGCCGCCAGTTGAATTCGTGCGGTTTCATGAAAAATTGTCCCTGGCCTTTTCCATCAGGCTGATGAATACGTCTTCCAGGCTGGACTCGACCTGTTCCCAGCGATACGCGCCGGTCATCCACGGATTAATGCTGGCACGTAATTTTGCCGCATCGCGCCCGCTCACGTGCAGCGTGCTGCCAAATGCAACCACCTGTTCAACGCCAGGCTGGCCACGGATTTTGGCCGCGAGCGCTGGAAGATTTTCTCCGGTCACTTCCCAGGTCGTCAGGCCGGCGGTCTTCACGACTTCGTCTGCCGTTCCACTGGCGAGCAAATTTCCGTAGGCGATGTAGGCGAGGCGATGACAACGTTCGGCTTCATCCATGTAATGCGTGGTGACGAGCGCAGTCAGGCCTCCGGCGGCGAGCAGGTGAATTTCCTCCCAAAAATCGCGGCGCGCCTTCGGGTCCACGCCCGCCGTCGGCTCGTCGAGCAGCAGCAATTGCGGCTCGTGAATCAGGCACGCGGCCAAGGCCAGCCGCTGTTTCCAGCCACCGGACAATTCACCGGCCAACTGCCGCCGCCGTTCGGCCATGCCGAGGCGTTCCAGGCTTTTATCCACGGCGGCCCGGCGTTCCGGCACGCCGTAAATGCGCGCGATGAAATCCAGATTTTCCTCGATGGTCAGGTCTTCATAAAAGCTGAACCGCTGCGTCATGTAGCCGATGTTCTTCTTGATCTCGCCGGTTTCACTGCGAATGTCGAAGCCCAGACAACGCCCGTTGCCGCCGTCGGGCCGGAGCAGGCCGCAGAGCATCCGCAGAAAAGTCGTCTTGCCGCTGCCGTTCGGGCCTAGGAAACCGTAAATCTCGCCGCGCCGCACCTGCATGGGGATATTGTTCACGACCGTGCGGTTGCCGAACCGCTTCGTGATGCCCTGCACGTCAATGACGAGGTCGCTTGCGCTCATGTCTATTTCTTAAATCGAACAACCAGCGTGATGCGTGAAACGGAATCCGTGAATTGCCTTCGGGCATCAGTGGTTTTTCACGCATCCCATTTCCGTTTTCATTTCACGTTCACATCCACCGGCTGGCCGGGGCGCAAGTCCGCCGCGTCCGCCGGAGAGAATTTTGCCTCAATCATGAAAACCAGTTTGGCGCGGTTCTCGCGGCTGTAAATCACCGGCGGCGTGAACTCGGCCTGCGTGGAAATGTAATTGACCGTGGCCGAATACGCGCGCTGCCCACCATCAAAAGTCACGCTGACGGTCTGGCTGGGTTTGATTCGCGGCAGCACCGCCTGCGGAACGAAAAAGCGCACCTTGATGTTTGCCGGCGGCAACAATTCCACCACCGGATTGCCGGCCGCCACCCATTCGCCGGCGCGATACAACGTGTCCTGCACAAACGCATTCGTCGGCGCGAACTGTTGTTTCTGGTCAAACGACCAGCGTGCTTTGTCGAGCGCAGCTTGTTGCGATTGAACCGTGGCTTCGGCAGCGCGAACGGCATCCTCGCGACCGCCCAGCCGGGCCGTCTCCAAATCCGCCGTCAGTTGGTCAACCTGCGCCTGGTCGGCGTCGCGTTGCGCACGCGCCTGATCCAATTCCTCCTTGGAGACCACATCGGCGCCGCCAAGTTGTTCGCGCCGCTCGAATTCGGCGGCGGCCAGTTTCAAATTGGCCTGGGCGCGCTCCACCTGCGCTTCCAGCGAGGCGATTTCCGTCGGGCGTTTGCCCTTGTTCAAGTCGTCCAACTGGGATTGGGCTTGCGCGAGATTTTTTTCCGCCTGCTGGACGGCGGCGGCTTCGGAACCGCGCTCCAGTTCAAACAGCAATTGCCCGGTCTTGACCTCATCACCGCGCGCCACGGCGAGATTCGTAAGCGCGCCGCCGAGCGGCGAGGCAACGTAAACGTATTCGCCCTCGATGTAGCCTTGAAAAACCTTTGACGAATTCGCAGCACAACCCACGATAAAAATTGCGGCCAGTGCCAGTCCACCAGTCAAAGCTGTACCGTTTCGCGATTGCATCTTGTGATATGAACCAAAGTCGGGGAAATTTGCAAGTTTGCACCGGGCCGGACAAAACTGATAAGTTCGTGGCCGTATGAAAAAGTTGTTCGTCTGCACTTGGGCGCTCGTTTGTCTTGTCGGGAACACAACCGCGCAAAACACGAACACCAATTTGCCCGGCTGGGTTACTCGGCCCTTGTCGCTCAGCGACTGTCTCAACCTGGCGCTGCAACAAAATGCCACCCTTCTCAAGGCCAGGAACGATCTCGAAGCATCGCACGGCGTGGTAGTACAGACGCGCGCGGTCGCTCTGCCCCAGATGCAGGCCACCGGCCAATACAAGGACACCGACCCGCACGCGGTTGAATCCATTACCACGCCCGGATTCAGCGTCAGCCTGCCGCATCAGAACTGGAACGCTGGTGTGCAAATCGTCCAATCCGTCTATGAAGGCGGAAGGCTGGTTGCCGCGCTGAAGGCCGCCAGCGCCACCAAACAGCAGGCGCTGGCGCAGTATCAAACGGTGCTTGCCGATACGTTGCTGGCGGTGCGCGTGGCGTATTACGACGTGCTGCTGGCGGCCCAGCAAATCACCGTCCACGAAGCCTCGGTCAATCTGCTTCAAAAGGAATTGGAAGACCAGCAACGCCGCTACAACGCCGGCACCGTGCCGCATTTCAACGTGTTGCGCGCCGAAGTCGCCGTGGCCAACGAGCGCCCGAATTTGATTCAGGCGCGAAACAATTATCGCATCGCCAAAAACAACCTGTCCAACCTGCTCGGTTACAATCTGCCGCGCGAAATCTGGGAGGATGTTCCGTTGAACCTGACCGATGTGCTGGACGCCGCGCCTTACCAAGTGGATTTGCCCGCCGCTATTCAACAGGCGCTGTCGCAGCGCACTGAACTCATCGCCTTGCGCAAAACGGCGGAGTTGCAGCACCTCAACGTGGTGAACGCCAGGGCCGGTTACAAACCGACGGTCCAGGCCTTTGCCGGTTACACCTGGAATAATTCGCAATTCGTTGATCCCAACGACATCGGTTACACCCTATATGGCTGGAATGTCGGCGGACAGGTGAGCTGGAACATTTTCGACGGGATGTTGACGCGCGGCAAGGTCGTCCAGGCCAAGGCGCTCTACGATAAATCCAAAACGGACGTGGAAGACACCAGGCGCCAGATTGAACTCGAAGTTCGCACGGCCTATTCCCAATTCATCGAGGCTCGTGAAGTTTTGGACTCGCAGCAAAAAGTGCAGGAGGAAGCCGAGGAAGCCTTGCGCGAAGCGGAGGCGCGCGCCGAAGCTGGCACCGGCACGCAACTCGACGTGCTCGACGCCCAGACTTCGCTGACACAGGCGCGCACGACGGAGGTTCAGGCATTGCATGATTACGACACCGCCCGCGCCCGGCTCGAACGCGCCATCGGCGCGGATATGATGCAACCGCCCTCGGCAAAATAAGACGACCGGCCGCTCGTGACGAATATTTGCCGATTGACGGCGTTGGTGTCTCTGGTGGATTTTGTCCGCCGATGAAAAAGATTCAACGGGCGCTGCTTTCCGTTTCCGACAAGACCGGGTTGGTCCCGTTCGCGCAAATTCTCGCCGCCGCGGGCGTCGAACTGATTTCCACCGGTGGCACGGCCAAAACGCTGCGCGAAGCCGGCCTCACGGTGAAGGACATCAGCGAGCACACGGGCTTTCCCGAAATGCTCGACGGCCGCGTCAAAACGCTCCACCCCAAAGTCCATGGTGGCTTGCTTTTCATTCGCGGCAACGAAACGCACGAAGCAACGGTGAAGGCGCACGGCATTCCGCCGATTGATCTGGTCGTCGTGAACCTGTATCCATTCGAGCAGACGGTCGCGAAACCGGGTGCGAGCCTGCACGAAGCAATTGAGAACATTGACATCGGCGGACCTTCGATGCTACGCAGCGCGGCAAAAAATCATGATAGCGTGACGGTGGTGGTGGATCCGTTGGATTACGCGGAAGTTGCCAAACAAATCTCGGAGAACGGCAACACGGCCCTGGAATTGCGCCGCGCGCTGGCGGCAAAAGTGTTCGCGCGCACGGCGGCTTATGACGGGGCCATCGCGTCGCACCTGACCAAAACGTTCAAAACCCAAAATGATGATTTGCCGAACGCGCTGTTCGTCCACGCGCCATTGGTGCAGCCGCTGCGTTACGGTGAAAATCCGCACCAGGCGGCGGCACTTTACGGCGGATTCAACGAATTTTTCCGACAGCTCCACGGCAAGGAACTTTCCTACAACAACATTCTGGATTTGACGGCGGCGGCGGGTTTGATTTCGGAATTCACAAACGACCCGCCGACGCTGGCGATTCTCAAGCACACGAATCCGTGCGGTGTCGGGCAGGGGAAAAATTTGCGCGAAGCGTGGGACAAGGCGTTTGCAACCGACCGGCAGGCGCCGTTCGGCGGCATCATCGCCGTCAACCAACCGCTCGACGGCGCGTGCGCGGAGGCCATCGCGGAGATTTTCAGCGAAGTCATTGTTGCGCCGGAATTTACAAACGACGCGCTGGGAATTCTGGAAAAGAAGAAAAATCTGCGGCTGATCAAGGTGTTGAAATCACGGCCCGCCGAGCGGTCATTGGACATGCGAAGTGTCGGGGCTAATTCGTTCTTGCTGCAGGAGCGCGACGTGAAAGTGACAACGCGCGCGGATTTGAAAATCGTGACAAAACGCGGGCCGACCGAAGCGGAGATGAGTGCGATGCTGTTCGGCTGGCGCGTGGTGAAGCACGTGAAATCGAACGCCATCGTTTATGTCGCGTCGGATCGCACACTCGGCGTCGGCGCGGGGCAGATGAGCCGTGTGGACGCAAGCCGCATTGCGGTCTGGAAGGCGGGGGAAGCCAGGCTTTCACTTGAGGGCAGCGTGGTTTGCAGCGACGCGTTTTTTCCGTTTCCGGATGGTTTGATCGCCGCGGCGGAAGCGGGCGCAACGGCGGCAATTCAACCGGGTGGTTCGGTGAAGGACGCGGAGGTGATTGCCGCAGCGGACAAACGCGGAATGGCGATGGCATTCACCGGTACACGACATTTCCGGCATTGACCTGAATCCTCTTCGTCATCGTTCTCGTCATCGATTTTTGATTCGATTACGAGAACGAGGAGGAGGACGAAGACGAAAATTCAGCGGATGAGCCAGTAAATCAGGGCAAATTGCGCGAAGGTGACGGCAACCACGAGCGCCCATACAAAAAATTCACTGGCGTGCAAACCGCGCTGGCGGGCGGCACCAAGCCAGAATTGAAGTTTAACAGAACCCAGGGTGATGAGATCGCCGTTGCGGAGCATGGCGGTTTGAACGGGCCGGCTGTTGACCGAAACCAGGGCGTTGGATGCGGTGGTGAGCGTGAACCCTGACTCGCGTTGAAATTCCAGAGTGACATGCCGGTCCCAAACACCGTCGTCCTCCAGTTGCAGTTCGTTTCCCGCTACGCGTCCGATGTGGAAAGGAAAACGGCGGGCAACCGTCTGGCCGCCCGCCTTTTTGCCTGAAAGGATGTTGAGTTGAATCATTACCAGATGCGGCGCGGCACCGAGATTTGGTCGCCGGGATAAACGGCCGGGTCTTCTGCCCTGCCTTTCAGCACCTTGTCGACATTCACCCTGATCCGTTCACCATTGGCACGAATCAGCATCACTTTTTTGTGGTTGGCGAAATCCGTGAAGTCGTTGGCGGCTTGAATGGCCTTGCTCACAGTGGTTTCGCCGCTGTAAACATACCGGTTGGGGGACTTGACCTCGCCGCCGACATAATAGACGCGATCCCCGATGTTCACGGTGACGGTGAGGTGGGTGTAAAACCGGGGCACGTAGAGGTTTTGGATCTCATTCTGCAATTCGCCCGCCGTTTTGCCGGCGGCCTGAACCTTGCCGATGTCAGGCATGGTGATGGTGCCGTCCTCCTTGATGGGTTCCTGATGCGGTTCTATCGTGTCCGGCAGGCCGCTCAAGGATACGATGATGGTGTCACCGACATGGAAGCGTGCGGCATCCGTAGCGGACTCATTTGCCGACGGCAGGCCGCTCATCGCCGGCGGATTGGGCGTGTCAGAAAACATGGCCAGGTCTGATGGCGAGGAACAACCAACCAACATCAATCCCGCGAGCAACAATCCGCAAACAGAGAGTCCCCGCAACAACAACGTGCAATACACTTTCATCGCCCGAATCTTCGTAAAAAACCAACCACGCAATCAATACTTTTGTTTGATGTCCCCCCCGTCGGCGTCATCGGGTGCGTTTTGATCCCGAGCGGGCACTGGTCGTTCATCCTCACCGCGTGAAGAGTAATCGTGGTAATAACCCGTGTAGTAATAATAGCTTTCGTCCTGGGACACATTGATGTTGTTGAGCACGATGCCGGCGAAGTTGCCGCCGACCTTCTCGATCATCTGTTTGGCGCGCATGTTCATCGGCTGGGGGTAGCGGCGGTATTGAATGACCTGCAAGACCAAGTCCACTTCGCTGGCCAGAACGGAGGCGTCGCTCACGCCCAAAATTGGCGGCGAATCAAAAAAGATGAAATCATACCGCTGTTTTAACTCGCCGATCATGTCCTTCATCGGCAACGATCCGAGGACCCCCATCGAGCTGTTTGGCAATTTACCGCTGGCCATGAAGTCAAGCAGGGGCACGTTGGTGGTCTGGATCACTTCCGCGAGCGTATTTTGTTTGAGGAGAAAATTGGTCAGACCGATATTGTTACTGACCCGGAGCATTTTGTGGAGGGTCGGGCGGCGCAAGTCCGAGTCCACCAGCAACACGCGCTGGCCGGTGTGGGCGAACACGGTGGCCAGATTCAAAGCGGTGGTGGATTTCCCTTCGCCCGCGCCGGCGCTGACCACAACCAAGCTGTTCAATTTGTCGTCCTTGCGTGAGAAGAGCAGATTGGTGCGCAGCACGCGGTAGGCCTCGGCGTGTGTGCTTTCGGTGCCTTCGTCCGCGAGGAAACCGACATTTTGCGGAATGACACCAAGCACTGGAGCCTGAAATGCGCGCTCAACATCGTCAATCGTCTTCACACTGGTATCCAGATATTCAATGAAGAAGGCCAGACCGATGCCCATGACCAAACCAAAGATGAGGCCGAGGGCAATATTCAGGGTTTTGTTGGGCTTGACTGGAGCAACACCCGGTTCCGCCGGATCCGTGATTTGGACCATGGCCGATTTGGGGATTTCAAGGCCAAGCTTCTCCTCATCAATTTTGGCGGCGAGCAACTTGTGAAAATCCCGCTTGTTTTCCAATTCCCGCTTTTTCTCCCAATAAGGCAGGCCTCTGAGGTATTCCGCCCGGTCTTTAGCTTTGGCATCCTCCACGGCGGTGGTAAACGCGTCCAGTGCGGCCTTCTGAGATTTCACTTCGCTGTCAAGGGCGGCCATGATGCCGGTAACCCGGTCGTCAATTTCATGGTTTAACTCGTCAATCTCGGATTGCACACGGACGACATTCAAATTGTTGGTCGGGTTGTAGTCGTTGGTCAAAACGACAAATTTCTGTTCGGACTCATGCAGTTTATCCAACAATCCGGACAACGCCGAGTCACTGGTCACCGTGGGCAGAACGTCCCTGAGTTTGTCCGTGCTGTAAGCCTGCAATTCCGTCAACCGCGTTTGCAATTGTTTGTAGAGTTTTTCCCCTTCGATTTGCTGGGCGTTGTATTGTTGCACCAATTCCTGCGTGAGCGTGGGCGTCGGACTGACGGAGTTCGGATCGGAATCAATGATGTTCAATGTCGTGCGCAGATTATCCACATTGGTCTGGAGGGCCTGAATTTGATCTTCCTCCTTCTGAAATTGTTCTTCCAAAACGTCAATGCCCTTTGAGGTCAGTCCTCGCCGCTGTTGGAGCCGGTAATCCTGATAGGCCGTGGCAACCGCGTTGGCCAGCCGGGCGGCGTCGTTCTTGTCCTCGCTATAGATCGTGATGGTGATGTATTTCGTATTCCGGACAGTGTCGAGGTGCATCCGTCTCTTGAGAAACTCAATGGCCTCGGTGGTTTTGAGCGTTTCACCATTGAAATATCTTTTTCCCCATTCGACGTTCAAGTTCAACGCGCTGACGACATTGCTCAGAACGGCCTGAGATTGGATCAGTTCATAGGTCGTCTGAAGGAAATAAGGGTCGTAGGCGGCTTGTGATACCGACCGATCTTCACCCAGGCTGATGTCGCTAACGTCTGATTCGACGATGATGCGGGCGGTGCTGGCGTAGGATTCCGGCAAAATGAACGTCACCGCCGTGGCAATGATGGCGGTGATCAAAAAGACGGTGATGATGATCGCCTTGCGAATGCGAATAATCCGCCAATAATCCAGAAAATGCAGTTTGGTTTCCTGCGGCGGTGGCGGCGAAGTCTTGAATGAGTCCATACGTCAAAAAATGAGTGCCTTGCTTAGTAAGACCAAGCCTCCATCGGGGTGTTCAAAACATTTGTCAAAACTATCGGCTCAATAAGCCGCGGTGACGCCTATGTAAACACGATTGCGCGTGTAACCGCGCTCATAAATATTGGACTGGATGTCGTCAAAATTGTAGCCGGCTTCAGCCGAAAAGTGCGGAGTGAACGTGTAGGCCAGGTTCAAACCCAAGGTGTAATAGGTGTCCGCCGCATTATCGTAAGCACCTCCTTCAAAAGTCGAACTTTGCCAGCTCCCAATGAGTGTTCCCAACAACTTTGGCGTGATTTGTTGGTTGATGGAGGCGGAAACAACCGAACTTTCCTGATCCTGGGTGAGCTTGCCGTAACTTGCAGAGTTGGTGCTTACATTAACGGTGGGAATATCCGTGGCATTTCGCATTTGGCTGAACTCGATTTGAGCATAGCTGCCGGGACTATAAGTATAGATAACCGACACAACCGCATACGGCCCAACCGATGCCGAACTTAAGGGATCGTTGTAATCATCGGTGTATTGCACGCCGGCTTTGGCCGAGACATTCAGATTGGGAAGAAAGTTGTGCTGAATGCCGACATATCCGAAGTATGAGCGGTTATCACGACTATCGCTGTAGTAAACCCCAGGAGATGGAAGCAGGGGCGAGAACGCAATGGGCTCATCTCCGGTGTAATTTACCAGCTCGAATTGACCGCCAAAAAAGGCCATCGTCTCTGGGGACAATTTCCACTGAAAATCCAACGAAACCGATTGATCAACGCGATTCAGCAGCCCGGCAAGGCTGGGATCGCCAACAGTCCCACCGCTGTTCCGGTAATCGTAAACCGAGTTTTGATAACTCAACGACGTGCTGAACAACCTCGTCCAATCCGTGTTCAAGGTGATGGTTCCGGTGTTGACGACGTTGTCGCCTTCGACGCGGAAGGGCAGTGACGTCGGCGTGGAATTGGGGGTTAGCAATTGCGGCTCCTGGCCCACGACGAACGTATCCATCACTTTTGCCTGCCATCGCTCGGTGAATGCGTGATCCACCCACAAATCCAACTGGTCGCTTTGGTCAACCGGACTTTGGCTCAGTTCTTCCCGTTCCTGGTAATAAGTCATCGCGTAAGTGTTGCGCAACCCCAACTCCGTTTGTTGCAAAGGCACGGCCAGCAGGAGTTGGGGGGAAACTTCAAAACCGTAGCTGCCGCGCGGATTGAGGCCGCTGTTTGCCGTATCGTAGTTGTCGTCGTAAAAGCCGCGCAAGGTGGCCGAAATATTCCACATCTTGGTGGTTGACATGGGGCCCAAATCGGGCGCGTAAGCGGCTTGTAAACCGGCAGTTCCCACCGCTGCCAGCCCCATAGAAACAAAGAATTTCTTCATAACTCTTCTGGACGTTCTAGTTAGACCGCTGATGTTCCTCATCATTCAAAAAAAGTGCCCATAACCAACGACGTGTGAGATATTGCCAATACTGCCATTCCGTTGTCAAAAACAATTTTTGACATTTTTTTAGCCCCCAAATTACCCTGTCAAACGCTGTGCCGGACGCGCTGATGACTCAATTTAAACACGCTTCTGCCTTAGTTCCTTCGATAATAATTCCAAGGTGAGAGTGTTGACCACGTCCGTTCGTTCCAGCCACCCTTTGCGAGCAATCCCCGCGCCAAGCCGCAGAAAACCCGCGTGCTCATTACGATGCGCGTCCGGGTTGATGACGCACTTCACCCCCTTGTTTTTCGCGTAAGGCCAGAGCCGCCAGTCGAGGTCGAACCGGTGCGGATTGCAATTCAACTCAAGCCACGTGCCCGTCCCGGCGCAGGCGTCAATCACCGCCTGCGTGTTGACCGGATACGGCTCGCGTTCCAGGAGCAACCGCCCCGTCATGTGCGCGATGATGCGAACGAACTGGTTTTCAGCCGCGCGAATCAGCCGCTTGGTGTTCTCCGCCTCGCTGCTGGCCGGAATGTGCAGGCTGGCAACCACCACGTCCAGTTCCGCGAGCAGGTCGTCATCGAAATCCAGCCGGTCGCGCAAAATGTCCACTTCACAACCGGTCAGCAGCCGGAAATCGCTGCCGCGTTCGGCCCATTGCCTGTTGATTTTTTTGATTTCCTTGATTTGCGCGCGAACGCGCTTTGCGTCCAGCCCGTTCGCCTGGAACGACGACTTTGAATGGTCGGTGATTGCCCAATATTCAAAGCCGAGGTCGTCCATGAACTTTGCGGTTTCCTCAAGCGTATTGTGCCCGTCGCTCCAGGTCGAATGATTGTGTAAGGCGCCACGCAAATCCGTCCACTCGATGAGCCGAGGCAAATCATTTTTTTCGGCGGCGGCAAATTCGCCGTGGTCTTCCCGCAGTTCCGGCGGGATGCAAGGCAAATCCAGTTCCGCAAAAATTTCCGCCTCGTCGCGGCAGGGCACAAGCAACTTCGGATCGCGCGTTTCCTCCTTCGACTTGAACAGGCCGTATTCGTTCAGCCGCAGGCCACGCGCAATCGCCCGCTGGCGCATGACGATGTTGTGCTCCTTGCTGCCGGTGAAATACGCCAGCGCGAAAGGAAATTCCTTGTCGCTCACCACGCGCAAGTCGCACTGGATGCCACCGTCCAAAATCACACTCGCCTTGGTATCGCCCCTGGCGGTGACTTTGATGACTCCCGGCTGCGCGACGAAAAATTCAATCACCGACGCCGGCTTCTTCGACGACGCCAGCAGGTCAATGTCACCGATGACTTCCCTGAACCGCCGCAAACTGCCGGCCGCGCTGCAACGAATCACTTCCGGATGCCCGCGCAGGTTTTCGAGCAGCGGCTCGGCGGCGCGCAAGGCGTCGTTCAACAGGTGTTTCGACGCGTAAGTCCGCCGGCGTTCGATGCCTTCGAGAATGTTCGTCTGCGTCTTTTCTCCAAAACCGTCGAGGCTGGCGACCTTGCCGGATTTGCACGCAGCTTCCAGTTTCCCGACCGAATCAATGCCCAGCTTTTGATTCAGCGCCTGAATTTTCTTTGGTCCCAGTCCGGGAATTTCCAGCATTTCAATCAAACCCGGCGGGATGGACGCTTTCAATTCGTCGTAGTAAGCCAGCTTGCCGGTTTCCACCAATTCGGTGATTTTCTTTTCGAGCGCTTCGCCGATGCCTTTGATTTCGCCAAGCCGGTTTTCGGCGACAACTTTCACGAGCGGCTCGCTCAGGCTTTCAATCGTGCGCGCGGCATTCACGTAGGCACGCGTCTTGAACGGGTTTTCGCCCTTCAATTCAAGCAGTGTCCCGATTTCGAGCAGAATTTCCGCAACCCTGTCTTTGTCCATAAGCACGAGTATGATAATCAGGTTTTAACGGGGCGGCAAAAGCGAAAGTGAACAGTAAATTTGCCCCGGAGCGATTATGCGTTCTGCCCCCCAAAAAAGAGACCAACTGGCCTATGTGTGCCAAATAAAAGGGAATCAGGGAAAGAAAATGGCCTGTGACCTGCTGTAAATCTTCAAATAAGCGGGTTCAGACACTGGATATTGAAAAAGTGAAATTCATAAATTTACATCTGGATTTTTCGCAACAATACCTGCAGGCGACGTTGTTTGTATCGCTGCTGAGCGTGTGGGTGTTGGTGGGGCTTTTTTATTATCTGAATCGTTACACCCGCCGGGAGTACTTTACCATTTGGACCGTGGCCTGGTTGTTTTATGCGCTGTGGCTGACGTTGGGATTGACCATGCAAGGCACAATTTCCAATAAGGCTGTTTTCATCCTCAGACAATGTTGCGTGGCCATTTCGGCGGTGTTTCTCCTATGGGGCAGTGCCCGCTTCCTCAGCCTGCCGGTCCGGCAGACGTTGCTGACCTTGTTCATGCTGTTCCTGCTGGTTTGGACGGTCGTCAGTCCGGAAGTGCTTTCAAGCACCTTGCAAATCCAACTGCCCGTTTTCATTCTCATCGGCCTCGGCAGCGTGTTTGCCGGTGTATGCTTTTACCGGGTGCGAAAGAAGATGCCGTTCGTCGGAGCGGGAATGTTGTCCCTGGGCTTCTTTCTGTGGGGGATTTATCTCTCGAGCTACCCCTTCTCCCAAAAGTATCAAAATCTTTACAACGCGGGTTTCCTCATAGCGGCCGTGCTGCAACTGTTCATCGCAGTCAGCATGATTGTGCTGGTCATGGAGGAGGTCCGTTACAATGCCGAACAGATGCGCGCAGAAATTGAAGCCGTTCGCTCCGAGAAAGAGGCATTGCATGCCAAAATCCTTACCACCGAGGAACAATGCCGCAGCCTCTATGATCAGGTGCGCCTCACCGAGGGGGTGCAAAAAGCTTATGATGAACTGCGCCGGACACAGCAGGTGGTAGTGCAACAGGAACGCCTTCGCGCGTTGGGCCAGATGGCCAGCGGTGTGGCGCATGATGTCAACAACGCGCTGTCGCCCATTGTCGCCTATTCCGAACTGTTGCTGAACACGGTGCCGGACCTTCCCGAAAACGCCCGGAATTATCTGCAAACCATCAACAAATCCGGAGACGACATCGCCCATATTGTTGCCCGTATGCGGGAGTTTTATCGCCGCCGCTCCGACAGCGAACAATTGACAAAGGTGGACGTGAATCAAACCATTCAGGAAGTCATCGAGCTTACCCGCCCGCGCTGGCGTGACGTTTCGCAGCGGGAAGGCATCTCCATCCATATCGAGCATGAATTCGAACACGACCTGCCACTGTTGCTGAGCGACCCTACCGAGCTCCGGGAAGCCCTGTTTAATTTGATTTTCAATGCCGTGGATGCCCTTCCGCATGGCGGCACCATCACCCTTGTCACCCGGTCTGTGTTCCGTCCCGCCCAAGGCGAAAATCTGCCACCTGAACGGCAAATTCAGGTCGAGGTGCGGGACAACGGTGTGGGCATGGATGAAAAGACCCGCCAGCACTGCCTGGAACCCTTTTTCTCCACCAAAGCCACACGCGGCGGCACCGGCCTCGGACTGGCGATGGTTTACGGCATGATGCAACGCCACGAGGGCAGCATCGAAATTGACAGCGCGCCCGGCCGCGGGACTTCTGTCCGGCTCTCCTTTCCCATTCGGGAAAAAACTTTGCAAGCCGTGGAGTCCCCAGCATCACAGGTTAATCAAAAACGCTCGCTGCGCATTCTTTGCATCGACGACGAATCACAGATTCAGGAACTGCTGAAGAATTGCCTTACGACCCTGAAACATCGGGTGACGACAGCCTCGAGCGGCAAGCAGGGGGTGGAGATGTTTCGCGCGGCCATGCGCAAAAAACAGCCTTACCAGACGGTTATAACCGACCTTGGCATGCCGGATATAGACGGACATCAGGTAGCCCAAACCGTCAAGGCGGAATCTCCCGGCACACCGGTGATTATGATGACCGGCTGGGGAACAATAATGAAAGACGACGGAGAACTCGTTTCCGGGGTGGATGCCGTGGTTGGCAAACCGCCGCGCATTAGAGAACTGAACGAGCTGCTTCTTCGACTGACTGCATAGGACAGACGCGGCTTTCAATGTGCTCCTTGTCCGGCGCCATCAACTCCTTCTGAACAACACAACCCGGTTGTTTTCTCCGGTGCACCTCGTTTTTCCGTGCCGATTCCTGCAAACACCGGTAAGATCAAGCCCATGCCGAGAATCATCCATTGCCCGGTGGTGCTCACCATCGCCGGTTCCGACAGCGGCGGTGGCGCGGGCATCCAGGCGGACTTGAAAACGTTCGCCGCACTCGGCGTCCACGGAACGAGCGCCGTTGCCTGTCTGACAGCGCAAAACCCCAAACGCGTTCTCGACGTCGAGCTGTGCCCGTCAAAATTCCTCCGGCAACAAATCGAAGCCGTGTTTGAGGAAATGCCGCCCGCGGCGGTGAAAACCGGAATGTTGTTCTCGGCGGAGAACGTTCGTGTCGTCGCGGAGTTTTTCAAAGGCAGGGACGCCGCGCCGCGGCGTCCATGTCCGCCACTCGTCGTTGACCCGGTGATGGTCTCGACCAGCGGCACTGTTCTGCTGAAACCGGCGGCAAGCAAACTCTTGAAGGAGAAATTGTTGCCGTTCGCCACGCTCGCGACCCCAAACCTTAACGAAGCCGAAATCCTGACTGGGCGCAAACTTGCATCAATTGAAGACCTGCGCGCCGCCGCCCACGAAATCCACGCACGTTTCGGCTGCGCTGCGCTCGTCAAAGGCGGCCATTTAAAAAATGCGCTTGCCGCGACGAAGCGGCCAGGCCGCGAAGGCGGGCGCGAGGCCGTGGACATTTTTTTTGATGGCCGGACGGAACTGCTGTTGAGCGCGCCATTCATCAAAGGCGTCCGTACCCACGGCACCGGTTGCACCTATTCGGCGGCCATCGCGGGTTATCTGGCGCGCGGTTGCAGCTTGCTTCAGGCGGTGAAACGCGCGAAACAATTCATCACCCGGGCCATCGCAGGCAGTTATTGCATCGGGAAACATTCCGCGTTGAATCAACTGTTCCGTTGAGGCCCGTTCCATTCGATGACAAGCAAGGACACCGCTTCCCGCGGTAAATTGAATTTCAAAACCGTTTGGCCGCTCCTGACGCGGATTGTTTCCGGCGGCTCGAGTTCCGCAAGCTGCCCGGCCTTTTCCAGATCCGCATACTGTTTTGCCGACGGCGTCAACGGCGATCCCATCCGCTGCCAGACGATGAAGGCGTCGCTGTGCCCGGCGTCAATCCGGAAATGCCGGGCTTGAGCCTTCGCGATTTTGGCCGGCAGTCCATCGAGCGCGAGTTTGACCTCCGCGGCGGCGCCGGGCATGTCATCGTCGTGGTAATGCCAGACCAAAATGCACAACCGGTTTGACTCCAGGCTGGCGAGCGCTGAAACATCGGGTTGCGCGCGGACACCGCCTTTCAAAATCGAGTCGAGCGGAACTGCATTGTCGCTTTCGACCGCGAGTTGCTGGCCACCCATCTGGCTGAACATGCGGAAGGCATTGAGCACGGGCAAATCAATGCCATCGCTCGCCAGCGTGCGGAAACCGGCGAACGGCGGCTGGTCTTCAAATTCAAACGCCCACGTCAGCGCGCCTTCCAGATTCACGCCGCACCGGCCGGCCAGTTCGAGCTCCCGCGCGAAACACTCGACCGTGTAGCTGGCATAAACCGGCTCGTGGCGGTAGCCGAGTTGGTCGCCTTGGCATGCGGCGCAGCCGTCCGGGTCGGATTCGCCGATGACAATCGGTTTGTTTTTCAATTCGGGAAACGACGCGACGATGCGAAAGGCGGAATCCATGTTGCGCAACTGGTTCGCAATGCCCATTCGCACGTGGCCGTTCGTGAAAACCGGCGAGCCTTTCGCATGAAACGAAATAAAATCAATCGGCGTGCCGGTCCGGCCGGTGGCGAAATTGGTTCCGTGAACGCAATGCTCCAAAAAATCCCGCAGGAATTTCGTGCCGCCGCCCGCCGAATCCGGCCCGCCAACCTTCGCCTCCGGCAGCGCGCGCCGCACGGCGTCCACCGCACAATCGTGCAGCTGGAAAAATTCCTGGGGCTTGCCCTGCCAGTAGCCGATGTTCGCCTCGTTCCACGTTTCCCAATACCATTGGGTGACTTCGGCGCGCCCGTATCGTTCCACGTCATGCCGCGCCCATTGAAAAACCAGTTCCGACCATTTCGCGTAATCCTTTGGCGGATACGCCCAGCCGGTATAAATCTCATTATATTTGGCCTTCGGCGTCCAGTGGTGTTGATACGGTTCCGGCTTGATGGACAGCGCCTCCGGCATGAACCCGATTTCCACATACGGTCGCACGCCGCGCGCGCGGTAGGTGTCGAAAATCCGGTCCAAAATCGTCCAACTGTAAACCGGATTTCCCTGCGCGTTTTCGGTATAGACGCCGGTCGAACCCCATTTCAGCGCCGGCGTGCCGTCGCCGCTGTTGAGCAGATTGTGCGTGCGGAAATAAACCTCGTTCGGCGCCAACTGGCCGAGTTCGCCTAGCAGCTTTCGCCCGTCCGGCAGGGTGGCGTAATTCGGTTCGTCCGCGCCGAAGAACCGCCAGACCGGCTTCCATTCGCCCACCGGTTTGCCGGTGTGGACCTGGATGGCGACGGGAAAAGTTTCATCCGCCGCCGTGGCGCGGCTGGTTCTGAAAACCAGGACCGCCGCAAACAGAAATAAAAGTATGCGCGTGAGCATGGATTTGAAAATTTGGTCCGACATGCTTGCCATTTCCCTCAAATGTGGCAATGCGCGATTTCCTTTTCGCGCCAACGCGCTACACTATTGCTGATGTCCGACACGCTCGTCATCAATGAAATCTATTTGAGCCTGCAAGGGGAAAGCACCTTTGCCGGGTTGCCGTGCATTTTTGTCCGGCTCACCGCGTGCGATTTGCGCTGCTCGTATTGCGATACCGCCTACGCCTTCTCCGAGGGCAAAAAAACGTCGCTTGCAGAAATTTGCCGGAAGATCCGACGGTTGGCTGCGCCATTTTCAACTCCGAACTCCGAACTCCGAACTCCGAAATTGCCCCTGGTCGAACTGACCGGCGGCGAGCCGCTGCTCCAGAAAAATTCCCTGCCGCTGATGCAGCAGCTTTGCGATGACGGCTTCAACGTGCTGCTCGAAACCGGCGGGGCGCACGACATCTCGCCGGTGGACCCGCGCGTTCGTCGCATCATGGATTTGAAATGTCCGGGCAGCGGGGAAGTGGAGCGCAATCGTTGGGAAAACCTCAAATACTTGAAAGCGACCGATGAAATCAAATTTGTCATCGGCACGACCGAGGATTACGAGTGGGCCAAACAACAAATCGCCACACACAAACTGGACGCCATCTGTCCCCTGCTCTTCTCGTGGGTGCATCCGCTGTCATCGGAGCAGCAGGACAAATCGCTGAAAAAAGTCCCGTTGGGGCAAACGCCGATTTCGCGACGTGAATTGGCTGAAAAAATCATCGCTGATGCCCTGCCGGTGCGGTTTCAAGTCCAGATGCACAAGGTCATCTGGCCGCCAGAACAACGCGGCGTATAGGCATTTGTGGCCGGAACTAAAACTATTCTGCAACAGCTTCGTGACTTTGAGTCACGCAACGTCACTTTCATTGATCCGGACGGCTCGTGGCCCATCGTCTGGGAACGCGCCAAAGGCATTCACGTTTGGGACGCCGACGGGAAAAAATATCTGGATTTGACCGCCGCGTTTGGCGTTGCCGCCACGGGCCACGCAAATCCGCGCGTGGTAAAGGCCGGGCAAAGGCAACTGGCCCGGCTGCCCCACGCGATGGGCGATGTGCATCCGCACGCGCTTAAAGCACAACTCGCACGCGAGTTGAGCCGGATCACCTTTGAGCGGTGGACAAAATCCCCGGACGCCAGACCCCGGACACCGGACCCGATTCGTGGCAAAACCATTTTCTCCAATTCCGGCTTCGAGGCGGTCGAATCTGCGCTCAAAACGGCGATTCTCGCGACCGGCAAACGCGGGGTCATCGCGTTCGAAGGCGCATATCATGGGCTCGGTTACGGCGCGCTCAATGCCACGCACCGTGATTTCTTTCGCGGGCCGTTCCGCTCGCAACTTCGCGAGTTCGGTCATTTTGTACCGTTTCCCGTAGGAGACGACGTAAGGAGTCTCAAACTAAAAATAGGAAAGAATGAGTCTCGTTACCTCGGCTCCTACGAGATTGAAAAACGCATCCGCAAACTTTTCCGCCGCGAATGCATCGGCGCGATTCTGGTCGAGCCGATTCAGGCACGCGGCGGCATCAACATCCCGCCCCCGGAATTTCTTCCGTTGCTACGAAGACTTTGTGACGAGCACGGCGCATTGCTGATTCTCGACGAAATCTACACCGGCTTCGGTCGCACCGGAAAATGGTTTGCGTGCGAACATGCTGGTGTCGTGCCGGATATCATTTGCCTCGGCAAGGCGTTGACCGGCGGCTTTCCGTTGTCGGCCTGCGTCGGGCGCGCTGATTTGATGGATGCCGCCTGGCCGGCATCGCGCGGCGAGGCCATTCACACCAGCACGTTCCTCGGCAATCCGGTTGGCTGCGCGATGGCGTTGGCGCAAATCAAGGAGATCGAGCAACTCAACCTTTGCGAACGAAGCGCGAAACTCGGAGAATTTTTGCTAAACGCGTTGTTTTCACTCCGCACTCCGCACTCCAGACTCCGCACTTCTGTTCGCGGTTTGGGCCTGATGGCCGGCGTGGAATTGCGCTCGCCCAATGGCAAACCGGCGACCGAAGCCGCGATGCAGGCCATCAAAAAGATGTTGCAGCGCGGGTTTATCATGTTGCCCGAAGGCGAACATGCGAACGTCATCAGTTTCACGCCGCCGCTGACGATCACCAAAACACAATTGGCGAAAGCCGTTGCTATGCTCGCGGAGGTTTTAACCACGAATGAAAGCTGATTTTTGACACGAATCGTACGGATTATCACGGATGCAATTAAATCTGTGTTAATTCGTGAAATCCGTGTCTAATTTTCCCGGTGAAACTGTCTGAAATGCGGGGACTCCTGGCGGCACGCGGGATTCAACTCACGAAATCCCTCGGCCAGAATTTTCTCCACGACGCGAATCAACTCCGGCGCATCATCAAGGCCGCTGAATTGTCAAAGACCGACAAAGTCCTCGAAATCGGCCCGGGTCTTGGGCCGTTGACGGAATTGCTTTTACAGAATGTGGGCGAAGTCCTCGCCATTGAAAAGGACGCGCAGCTGGTTCAATTTTTGTGCGAGCGATTTAACGTAGGACAGGCTTCCAGCCTGTCTCCATCTAAAAATGAGAAGTCAGAGACAGGCAAGATGCCTGTCCTACGCTTGATTCACGCCGACGCGCTCGAATTTCTGAAACACGAGCCACACGATTGGAGCGACTGGAAACTCGTGGCCAATCTACCTTACTCCGTCGCGTCGCCGATTCTGGTCGAGCTGGCACAATCGTCCCAACGACCGCGGCGGATGGTGGCGACGCTGCAACTCGAAGTCGCCAAGCGGCTGATGGCCAAACCCGGCGATAAAGATTACGGCGTCCTGTCGTTGCTCATCCAACTCGATTACGAACCGCGCGAGTGGTTTAAAATCCCGGCCAGCTGCTTTTTCCCGGAACCAGACGTGGATTCCGCCTGCGTGGTTTTGGAACGCCGCGCCCCCCCACTTTTGCCTGAAAACCAGCGCGAAACTTTTGTGAAAATTGTGAAGCGCGCATTTTCACAACGGCGGAAAATGATGTTGAAATTGCTGCGCGAAGACTGGCCAGCGGAGAAATTGGAAGCCGCTTTCAACGATTTGAAAATTTCGCCGCAGGAACGCGCGGAAAACATAAGCCAACAAATTTTTGTCTGCTTGACACAACTACTCACTGACTCAACCCCATGAAAACCACTATCGGTTTCTTTCTCGTTGTTGCACTGACGGCCTCTCTCAGGAGCGATGTGAATGGCCAGACCAATTGGTCGCCTGCCTATAACGAAGCCCAACTGGACATGATCAATGCGGCGCTGGAGAAGTTGAAACCGGATCTCAAATACCCCGTGGTCAATGACGTATTCAAAAGTCACAACTACAAGCCGGACTGGAACGCCGTGAAGGCCGATGCCACTATTTGGAACCAAGTACCCGATTCTTTCCAGAATGAGAAGGACGCATGCCGCGCTGGTTGCCTGTGCGATTTTATCAAGAGCACGGGAGCCAAGACTTGCCTTTTGAAATTGACTGAGGCGCAAGGGGCCTGGTTGTTCGTGTACGACCGAAACGCCGAGGGGAAATACATAAAAACCGGCGTGATCACACCGCCGACGTGGTACGATTTTGCGTCTGTTGCGCTGGTTGACGTTTTCGGAAATGGCAGGCCCAAATTTATTTTGATTGAACACCAAGGAGATCACGGAACTGGACGTGATGAAAGGATTCATTGGATGCTTGGCTGGGATGGGCGCGCCTTTCGCACGGTGTTCAGGGAAACCGTGTTTTGGTACAATGCCGGCTTAGGAGACAACATCAATTATCGGATGAATTATCGTCTGGTAAAAGGCAAACGCTCGTATATTGAAGCACGCTATTCATACGACAAAGTCTATGTGACCACCTACCCGTACGAATTTCATTCGGAATGGCGAGACTGGCTGTTTTGGAATGAGAAAACATTTTCATTCTATGACCAACGAATGGAAGACGAAAAAATCCAAAACGGATCTGAGTTCGAAGGCGAGTTCGCGTTTCGTTCGAACGTTGAACGCAACCGGAAAAGGATCATAAACCTACCATCGCTGCCTGCCATAATGTGGGAAGACGAAGCTGTAGAAAAATACTGGAATAGCATCGGCTGCATGTCGCAGACGAACACAAACGAAGCTGTTGGAGAGGACAAAAGATAGCCTTAACCCTATTGGTTCATGCCCGAAGAAATTTTCGATGTCGTCAACGAACGCGACAAGGTGATTGACCGGAAACCACGCAGCGAGGTCCATGCGCGCGGGCTGCTGCATCGTGCGGTGCATGTGCTGGTCTTCAATTCGCACGGCGAAGTTTTTCTACAAAAGCGTTCGATGACCAAGGACCGCGAGCCGGGCAAATGGGATTCCTCGACCTCCGGCCACGTGGATTCCGGCGAAGATTACGACGCCTGCGCCATCCGCGAATTGCGCGAGGAAATTGGATTGATCGTCCCAAAAACACCGGAACGTTTGTTCAAAATTGACGCATGTGCGGAGACGGACCAGGAATTTGTGTGGGTTTATCGCTGCCAGGCCGAAGGGCCGCTTCAGTTGCATCCCGACGAAATCGAATGCGGCGGCTGGTTCGCACCGGACAAGATTTCGCGTTGGATTGCGGAAAAGCCGCAGGATTTCGCGAGTGCGTTCAGGCTGATTTGGCCAAAGGTTTCGTCCTCGCCGTCGTCCTCGTCCTCGTAATCGAGAGCAGAAGATTCGAGGACGAGGACGAGAACGAGGAGGATTGTCTTTTCGCGAAATTCGCGGATAAAAAGACTTTCCCGCCTTTACTTGTGCCAAAAATGGAGTAGTTATTTACCCATGCAAAATTTTCTGGTTCCGATCGTGGTCGAACAGACCGGTCGCGGCGAGCGAACGTGGGACATTTACTCGCGTCTGCTCGTGGACCGCATCATTTTTCTTGGCACGGCGGTGGATGACACGGTTTCCAACATCGTCATCGCGCAATTGCTTTTCCTCCAGATGTCCGACGCGAAGAAGGACATTCATCTCTACATTAATTCGCCCGGCGGCAGCGTCACCGCCGGACTGGCGATTTACGACACCATGCAATACCTCACCTGCGACGTGAACACCTATTGCGTCGGCCAGGCGGCCAGCATGGCTGCCGTGCTGCTCGCCGCGGGCACCAAAGGCAAACGTTACGCCCTGCCCAACGCACGCATCCTGATTCACCAGCCATGGGGCGGCGTGCAGGGCCAGGCCTCCGATATCAGCATCCAGGCGAAGGAAATTTTGCGGCTCAAAGACCGGTTGAACGAAATCCTTGCCAAACATTGCGGACGTAAGACCGACGAGCTCACGCGCGATACCGACCGCGACCGTTTCATGTCCTCCGAAGAAGCGAAGGAATACGGCCTCGTGGATCAGGTCGTGCAATCGCGCAAGGAAATCGCCGGCCTGGCGGAAAAATCGTCGGGGAAGGCATGAATGTTGTTGGAGTCCACGCTTCAGCGTGTTCTACAGCGCACAAACCAAAGATTGAGCTCTGACAAATCGGCAATCGCAAATCGCAAATCCTAAATTTTTACCATGGCTCGTCCCACCAACCTTACCATGTGCAGTTTCTGCGGCAAATCGCACGCGGAAGTGCGCAAGCTCATTGCCGGGCCGGGCGTTTATATTTGCGACAATTGCATCATCCTTTGCAAGAACGTCCTCGACCGCGAACTCCAACTCCAAAGCCAGAAAAAACAGCCGAAGTTCACCGTCCCCAAACCGGCGGTTATCAAACGCCAGCTCGACCGTTATTGCATCGGGCAGGACCACGCGAAGAAGACTCTGGCTGTCGCGGTGCACAATCACTACAAGCGCATCCAACCGGAACCGGCGGCGGAAAGCGAAGGAGCGGCCAAGCCTGCGGCTCCTGATCCACACGCTGACGTGGAAATTGAGAAGAGCAACATTTTGATGATCGGCCCGACCGGTTCAGGCAAAACGCTGCTCGCGCGCACGCTTGCCAAAATTCTCGACGTGCCCTTTGCCATCGCCGATGCCACGACGCTCACCGAGGCCGGCTACGTGGGCGAGGACGTGGAAAACATCATTTTGCGGCTGCTCCAAAATGCCGATTACGACGTGAAACGCGCCCAGCGCGGCATCGTTTATATTGACGAGATTGACAAAATCGCGCGCAAGTCCGACGGCCCGTCCATCACCCGTGACGTTTCGGGCGAAGGGGTGCAGCAGGCGCTGCTCAAAATTCTCGAAGGCACGGTCTGCAACGTCCCGCCGCAGGGCGGCCGCAAACATCCGCAGCAGGAATACATCCGCGTGGACACGACGAACATTTTGTTCGTTTGCGGCGGCGCATTCGTCGGCCTGGAAAAAATCATTCAGCGGCGGCTGGGCCGGCACACGATGGGTTTCGGTGCCATTGGCGAAGTGTCGAAAAGTGCCGGCACCGGGCGCGATGAAATTTTACCGCATGTCGAACCGGAGGACCTGCTCAGCTTCGGTTTCATTCCCGAATTTGTCGGCCGATTGCCGGTGGTGACCACGCTCGCGGAATTGACCGACGAACAATTGGTTTCCATTCTGGCTGAACCTAAAAACGCGCTGACCAGGCAATACGCCAAGCTCATGGCGATGGAAGGCGTGGAATTGGAATTCACGCCCGACGCGTTGCGCGAACTGGCGGCGCAGGCGCACAAAAAAGGCACCGGCGCGCGAGCGC
Organism: uncultured Verrucomicrobiae bacterium; assembly: GCA_963842445.1. Taxonomy (GTDB): domain Bacteria; phylum Verrucomicrobiota; class Verrucomicrobiia; order Limisphaerales; family UBA11358; genus UBA11358. The sequence continues at coordinate 28,415 of CAWJHF010000003.1, forward strand.
TGCGGAGCCTGATTGAAAAGTTGATGCTCGATTTGATGTATGAAGCGCCGGACGGCGGCGACATCGTCCACGTCAAAATCACCCGGCCGGTCGTGCGCGGCGAAAGCAAACCGATTGTGCGACGCAAGCAGGATGCGGAGGCGGCGTAATTTTCTACCGATGCAGCAAGCTTTTGACCTTTGTAAAAACCGAAGGCGAGCGCAAATGGTTGATATATTTTGCCCACGAGTCTTCCGTTCCGAATTTTCTCTCAACCCGCCCTTCCTCACCGCGCATCAATTCCAAAATCTGGTCGTCTTCACCTTTGTCCAGCCAAAAACCGTGTTCGGGACAATAATCAAGTTGTAAATCGAAGAACCGATAATCGAACCGCTTGAGCGCAACGGAGCAAACAGGACACTTAAGTTCTGTCTCCTGGCTGACTAAAAAAAGCGAACCCTTGTTTGCTTCATTATTAAAAGCCTCATTTTCCAGTTGGTCCAGTTCGCCGGGAGTCAGCCACATGCCCCGGCAACTCGGACAAGCTTCCACTTTCACGCCGCGGTCATTTTCGGTTTGAAGATCAACATTGCATTTGGGACATTTCATTCTGAAGCGAATTTAGCTGAACGCTGCGCGAATGACAACGCCGCCTTCGTCCTGGGAAACCCGGCGAATGAATTATCACACGCCAATGTCCTCATTCCAAAGTTGCGGCTTCACTTTGATAAAATCGCGCATGAGCTGGATGCACGCCGGGTCTTGCAGCACTTCCACTTTCACGCCTTGTGAGCGGACGTATTCTTCCGGGCCTTGAAAACTTTTGTTTTCGCCGACAACCACGCGCGGAATTTTGTAGAGCAGAATCGCACCGCTGCACATCGGACACGGCGACAGTGTCGAGTAAAGCACGCAGCGCTGGTAAACCGACGCCTTGAGCCGTCCGGCGTTTTCAAGGCAGTTCATTTCCGCGTGATGAATCACGCTGCCGCGCTGCACGCGCTGGTTGTTGGCCCCGCCCGATGATTTTGCCGTCGAGTACGAGCACCGAACCGATGGGAATGCCGCCTTCCGCCAGCCCTTTTCTGGCTTCTTCCATCGCTGCTTGCAGGAAAGCGTCCATGCGTGGATTGAAACACGACGCGCTTTGAATGACAAGTGTGGCACAGGCCTCCGGCTTGTGTATTTGCTGAATCACAGGCGAAGACGCCTGTGCCACGTTGATCAACGCGCAAAAATCTGGCGGATCACGTCTTCAATGGGCACTTCCTGAATGTCAATGTCAGTGACCGTCAAATCGTCAAGCAATGATTTGCAGACGGCGATGACGCGGTCGCGTTTGACCTTGAGCGTGATGGAGCCGGCGTTTTTCTCCACAACGTCGCCGTAGCGATTCAGATTTTCCGCCGGATAATCATTCGCCTTTTCGCATTGAATGGTCACGAGCTTGAAGTCGGCAAAGCGGTCCACTATTTCGCCCAGTCGGCCGTCAAAAAAGATTTTACCGCGGTCAATGATGATGACGCGATCGCAAAGCGCCTGGATGTCAGCCATGTAATGGCTCGTGAGCAAAATCGTCGTCTTTTGCCCGGAATTGTGCCGGCGGATGAATTCGCGGACGGTCTTCTGCGAAACCACGTCGAGGCCGATGGTCGGCTCGTCGAGGAACAATACCTTGGGTTGATGGAGCAATGACGCGATGAGTTCCATTTTCATCCGCTCGCCGAGGGAAAGTTCGCGGACGCTGACGTTGAGTTTGTCGCGAACATTGAGCAATTCGCTCATTTCGGCGACGGTGCGTTCGAAACGGTCGGCAGGGATACCGTAGATTTTTGAGTTCAGTTCGAGCGATTCGCGTGCGGGCAAATCCCACCAAAGCTGGTTTTTCTGGCCTAGCACGAGCGCAAACTGGCGGCGGTAGCCGTCATGGCGTTCCCACGGCACATAACCCAGCACGCGCGCCGAGCCGCTGGTCGGAAACAGCAGGCCGGCGAGCATTTTCAGCGTGGTCGTCTTGCCCGCGCCGTTGGGACCCAGAAAACCGACGAGTTCGCCGGGTTCAATTTTGAAACTGACGTCGTTGACGGCGATGAGTTGTTCGTATTGGCGATGGAAAAGCCCCTTGACCGCACCGGCAAAGCCGGGCCGCTTTTTGTAGGTGCGAAAGGCTTTGGTCAGGCCGTTGACTTCGATGACGGGCACGGCAGGAATGTCGAGGGTCGAAGGTCTGGTGTCGAGCGCGGAAACTGTCAGCGGTTCAATTGTTTTTCGAGGTAATGAACGACTTGGCGGACGTTGGCGTCCACTTCCATACGGTCTTTGACGAGGCGGCAGGCGTGGAGCACTGTGCCGTGATCGCGTCCGCCAAAGGCCTCGCCGATGGTGTTGAGCGAGCTTTCGGTCATCTGGCGTGAGAGATACATCGCGACTTGACGTGGAAAAGCGATGTTTTCGGGGCGGCGTTTGCTGGTCATGTCGGCGAGCCGGATGTCATAATGCTCGGCGACTTTTTTCTGAATGACTTCGATGCTGATGGTCAACCGGCCCTCTTCGTGAAGAATTTCACGCAGCAACCCTTCGACAACCTCGATGGACAGTTTTTTGCCGGTGAGCGAGGCATAGGAAGCAACGCGGATGAGCGCCCCTTCGAGCCGGCGGACATTGGTGCGAATGCGATTGGCGAGGAAATTCATCACTTCATCCGGCAGGGTCACGCCCATGATTTGCGCCTTCTTTTGGAGAATGGCCAGGCGCATTTCCACGTCCGGCGGCTGCAAATCGGTGACCAGCCCCCATTCGAAGCGCGAAACGAGGCGGTGCTCCAGTCCCTGAATTTCGCTGGCCGGACGGTCGCAGGTGAGCACGATTTGTTTGCGCGCCTCGTGCAGCGCGTTGAAAGTGTGGAAAAATTCCTCCTGAATACGTTCCTTGCCGGCGAGGAACTGGATGTCGTCAATCAGCAGCACATCCGTCTGGCGGTATTTTTTGCGGAATTTGACGAGCTGGTTGTTTTGAATTCCATCAATGTATTCGTTGGTGAATTTTTCGGAGGAGAGATAGGCCACTCGCGCGCCTTTTTTGTTGCTGACGACGTATTGGCCGATGGCATGGAGCAGATGCGTCTTGCCCAAGCCGACGCCGCCGTAAAGGAAAAGCGGATTATAGGATTTTCCCGGCACTTGCGCGACAGCGAGGGCCGCGGCGTAGGCGAAATTGTTATTGTTGCCGACCACGAACGATTCAAAGGTGTTTTTGGGATTGAAGGGCAAATCGCCGCCGCCGGGCGAGCGTTCGTGGGATGATTCGGCGGCCTTGGTTTTGGCCGGCGTCGGCGACGCAGCAGGTAATACCGGGGCAGTTCCCGTTCCGATTTTGAATTTGACCTGCAATTGGCGGCTGGCGGCGATGGCCACGGCGTCCTGCAACAGGCTGAGATAGTTGTCCTTGAGCCAGAGTTCGCAAAATTCGTTGGGCGTTTCGAGCGTGACATGGCTGCTGTCCATGTCACAGACGCGCAACGGGGCAAACCACATATTGTAAGTGTCTTTGCTCAACTTGGAGCGAAGTTGCTCCTGCGCCGAATTCCAAATTTTTTCCGCTGAAAGCTGCATGTGTTTCGTCAAAAAGCCTGTTTTTTAAGCTTTTTATTCACCTAGCCACGAAATCGCCGTTTATTGCCGATTTCCGCAGGCGCTCACTTTGGCAAAGAGCAATCGGTCCGAATGGGCAGCCGCTAAATCATCTCTGTTCGCCAAAAAATCCATTTTACACTAAAAATAACCAGCTGATTCACAACAAGTTACATATTTCAAAAACCAAATCTCAGCCCGCAATTTTACCAAAATTCTTAAACGCCTGGAAACAACTTCGAACAACGCAACCATTTTTATGGCATTGAGCCGAAAGTTTCTAGGAGAACATATTAACTCTTGTTCACGAGTTATTCACATGCCCTTTCTTGTCAAATAAATCAACATTTTTGCTCTACAACTGTGCCGCCTCAATCAAACAGCGCCCTCGCCGGTTTCGCCGGTGCGGATGCGGACGACACTCTCCACGGAACTAACAAAAATTTTCCCGTCGCCAATTTTTCCGGTCTTCGCGGCTTTCAGAATCGCGTCCGTCGCCGACGAAATTAAACCATCGGCCAGCACGACCTCGATTTTTACCTTGGGAAGAAAATCCACCGTGTATTCACTGCCGCGGTAAATCTCCGTGTGCCCCTTCTGGCGTCCGAACCCCTTTACCTCGGAAACGGTCATGCCTTGTACTCCCAGCGCCGCCAACGCCGCCTTCACTTCGTCGAGCTTGAAAGGCTTGATGATCGCTTCAATTTTTTTCACGCGTCGTCCTCGGTTTATTTACGGCTGTATATTAACAGCCGAGGCTGCGCTGTAAACAGGAATCTTCTTCGGGCGGATTGGCGGGGGCATCTTATTTTGAACGTGCGAACCGGCCGATTCGACAACCGCTGTCCTGCGGGATGTGGGCCAAGGCCCGTCAATCCCAACCTTTCACCGGTTTTGGAAGGTTGAAAACCATCGAAGCGGTTCCAGTGGTCTCTCGCCAGCCGGCAACCAACCAAAGCCGGGTGTTAATAGGATCGTTGCCACTACGGGATTTCTTTCGGCCACACGACCGCTCAAATCGAGTTTCACCCGGATTGGTTTCGTGCATGGTCCACGGCCTGCGCCAACCGCCGGGTATTGTCATTCAAGACCCGGTTTTAATTAAACAACCAGCGTGCAAAACATCAACTAATACTTAGCACAAGGGATTTGACATCAATAAGTGATTATGATTTATTGGTCGCAGGTAGCAGTGTTTTGGGGGTTGTTGTCCAGCGTTCTTTGAATTTTTAACAACAGTTTTCGACCTTGGTTCCGGTACAAACCAGGTCGGAGTTCTCCGTGATCCTACGTTGTACTCGTTCGAAATTCCCCGGGCCTCTCGGTCATCTCCTGGCCGCTTGGCCCGGTTTTTCTTTTTCTTACCGCCATTTTCGGCGGTGACGCCGCAGCCATTCGTTGACACTGTTTTTGGCGGCTGTTAGTTTCCGTCCTTCTGGAAAGTCAAATGGACTACAAAAACACATTGAATCTGCCGCGCACCGATTTCCCGATGAAGGCCGACCTCGTCAATCGGGAACCAGACCGGCTGAAAAAATGGGAGACCGCCAGGCTTTACGAAAAAATCCAAGCCACCCGCGCCCATGCGAAAGAAAAGTTTGTCCTGCATGATGGCCCGCCCTTTGCCAACGGCGCTGTCCACATCGGCACCGCGCTCAACAAGATTCTCAAGGACATCATCGTCAAATACAAGACCCTGCGCGGTTTCAGCGCGCCCTACGTTCCGGGCTGGGATTGCCACGGGTTGCCCATTGAATTCAAAGTTTCCCAGGAAATGCGCAAGGGGAGCGCGGGCGCCTCGCCTGCGGAAAAATCATTCGACGCCGCCACCATTCGCAAAGCGTGCGAAGTCTATGCGCGTAAATACATCGAAATTCAGCGCAAACAATTTAAACGGCTCGGTGTGCTCGGTGATTGGGACAACCCATATCTCACCCTGAACAAGGAATACGAAGCCGACGAGTTGCGCCTTTTCGCTGACATTGTCGAAAAAGGTTTCGTGTATCGTGGCAAAAAGCCGGTTTATTGGAGCATCCCCTGTCGTACCGCGCTGGCCGAAGCCGAGGTCGAATACAAAGACCACGTCAGCCCCAGTATCTTCGTAAAATTCCGCATTGATGTTGAAAAATCGCATCCAGAGACGCGTAATTTGGTACCCGCCAACGCGTTTGTCTTGATTTGGACGACCACCCCTTGGACTTTGCTAGCAAATCTCGCCGTCGCTTTCAACAGCAATCTGATTTACTGCTTTATCCAGCATGAAACCCAGTTCGGAGTGGAACATTTGTTAGTCGCGACCGATCTGGCTCAAAAAATCATTGAAAAAGTCAGCCTGAAGAATGCCAAAATTTTGACTCCCAATTTTCCGGGATATGCTTTTGCTTTCTTAGCCTACGAACATGCTTTTATCAAAAGGTTCGGGCAACTTCACGCTGGCGACGCATTTGTGACAAGCGACACCGGGACTGGCTTCGTCCACATCGCGCCGGGACATGGCCTAGAAGACTATCAACTCGGCCTTTCTGTCGGTCTGCCAATTTATTCGCCGGTGGACGATGACGGCAAATTCGCCTACACGAACGATTTGCCGGTCGAACAACAGATGCCGAAGGAGATGGTCGGCAAGGCGATTCTTGAAAAGCACGGCAAAAGCGAGGCGAATGAAGCCGTCTTGCATGAACTTCGCGCCCGCCACGCCCTGCTCCACCAGGAAAATTATCACCACAGCTATCCGCACTGCTGGCGCAGCAAAACACCCGTCATCTTCCGCGCGATGGACCAGTGGTTCATCGAGATTGACCACATCGTGGCACAGGCCTCCGGCCTGTGTGCTGATGCCAAAAACACAGACCGGAGGTCTGTGCCACAAACCTTCCGCACTCGTGCTCTCGCCGAAATTGACCGTGTGCAATGGATTCCCGACTGGGGCGTCAACCGCATCAAAAGCGCGGTGCAAACCCGTCCTGACTGGTGCATCTCGCGCCAGCGAACCTGGGGTGTGCCGATTCCGGCGTTTTACGACGCGAAAGGCGAACCCATTCTCGACGCCCAAATCGTCCGCAACACCGCCGACCTGATTGAAAAACACGGCTCGAACGTCTGGTTCGAGAAATCCGCTGCCGAACTTTGGTCGCTCGTGAAGCCGAAGGACTGGAACGGTCCGGAGGCGGTCGCAAAATCCAATGACACGTTGGACGTTTGGATCGATTCGGGTTCGTCCTCGCGCTCGGTGCTGATGCGGCGGGCAGAGTTGCATCACAACGTAGGACAGGCTTCCAGCCTGTCTCCGTCTAAAAAGGAATCAGAGACAGGCAAGATGCCTGTCCTACAATGGCAATCCGACATGTATCTCGAAGGGAGTGACCAGCATCGCGGCTGGTTTCAATCGTCGTTGTTGCTGTCGCTCGCTGGCAACGGCGCGGCGCCGTTCAAAACCGTGCTCACCCATGGATTCATGGTGGACGCCGACCGTGAAAAAATTTCCAAGAGCAAACAAGGCCAGGGCGTTTACGAAAAGCCGCAGACTGCCGAAGCTTACGTGAAAAAACACGGCGCGGACATCGTGCGCCTGTGGGTTTCGTCGCAGGATTTCCGCAACGACATCATCGTGAGCGAGGAACGCATCAACAAGGTCGCGGAAACCTACCGTGTCATCCGCAACGCGCTCCGTTACCAGCTCTCGAACCTTTACGATTTTGATCCGGCGAAACACACTGTTCTCGAAGACAAGCTCACCGGTCTTGACCGCTGGATTCTCGGCGAATTCTCGAAATTGGAGCAGGATGTCATCAAGGCCTACGACGCCTACGAATTCCACGTCGTCTATCAAAAAGTCAGTCAGTTCGTGGCTGTCGAGCTGTCCTCGATTTACCACGATGTCATCAAAGACCGGCTTTACACCAACCCGGCCAATTCGCATCGCCGCCGCTCGACACAGACCGCGCTGCATCGGCTGGTGACCGGCTTGTGCCAGATGCTCGCGCCGATTCTGTCATTCACGGCGGACGAAGCGTGGGAATTTGTGCCGGGGAAACCGACGGAGTCGGTGCATGAAGCAAATTGGAGCGAAACAGAGTTTGTTGTTTCAGATGAAGAAGAACGGAGATGGGCAAAACTTTTTGAATTTCGGAGTTTGATCCAAATGGATTTGGAAGGCGCCCGGAAAGACAAATTGATTGGGAAATCTTTGGACGCGAAAGTTGAGGAACGTGGACATTTTGATTTGCTTCACATCGCCGCTCAAAATTTGGAAGACTTCCGCGAACTCATCAATGTCTCGCAGTTAAAAATCGAACCGCTTTTGCCGGTGCTTTCAATTGAAGACAAAAGTCCGCCGCCAGGTGTATTCGGTTCAAAGGCGGTGATTTCCAAAGCCGACGGCCAGAAATGCGAGCGTTGCTGGCATTGGGAGACGGATGTTGGTTCAAATCTGGAGCATCCAACAATTTGCGGGCGCTGCGTCGAAGCGGTAAAGCAGTCTGGCGCGAAATAATTTGGGGAGCGCACGCGCCTCGCGTGCAGTCAACGACGCCTCGTCGTTGACATTGTCTTCATGCTCGACGCGAGGGCGCGTCGAACCGCAGCCGGGGGCGGCTGCGCTCCCCATTTCAAACTTCCGCCGGCTGCTGCTGCGTCAGGCAATGCAGCGAACCGGAACCGAGCACCAAGTCAACGGCGTGAATGCCAACGACCGGACGGTCTTTGAATAATTCGCCCAAAATGCCCAGCGCAACGCGGTCGTTCGGGTCATTGAATGTCGGCACGATGACGCAGACATTGCAGATGTAAAAGTTCGCGTAACTTGCGGGCAGCCGATGACCGTTGAAATAAAGCGGTTCGGGCATAGGCAACGGCACGACTTCGGGCTTTGAGCCGTCTTCCAGACGCAAATCCCGGATGCGCTCCCAGTTTTCCGCGAGCGGACGATAATTGGCGTCGCGTTTGTTTTTTTCCTGGATGAGCACGAGCGTTCTCCGGCTCACGAACCGGCAGACGTCGTCAACGTGTCCGTGCGTGTCATCGCCCGCCGTGCCCTTGGGCAGCCAGAACACGTTTTTCACATCGAGGTACTTCCGGAACGTCTCGTCGTATTGCGCCCGCGTCAGGCCGGGGTTGCGGTCCTGGATTTTCGGATGAAGGTAGCACTCCTCCGTCGTCAGCAACGTGCCGCGGCCGTTCACTTCGATGCCGCCGCCTTCCAGGACAAAAGGTTTGCCGTTGAACTCTGCATGGAAGAGCCGCCTGCCAAGCCTGCGCGCCGCCATCTCCGGCACTCTGCGGTCTTTTTGCCAGTCGTCGTGCCTCGCCCACGCGTTGAAATGAAAATGGACGATGGCAGTTTGGGTTCTGGCGTCTGGCGTCTGGCGTCTGGGGAATTTGCGTTTCACGAAAATCGGTCCGCTGTCGCGCATCCAGGCACGGTTCGTCGGATGCACGATGAACCGGACGTTCTTCAAATCACAGCCCGCGCGCTGGAGATAACCGCGCGCCAGTTTCTCTTCGGCCCAGTGCCGGACGAGGATGCGCACGGTTTCCTCTGGCGCAATCTTGCGCACCATCTCGCCATAAACCCAGCGGACGGCCTCCATCTTGCCCGGCCAATCCGCCTCATGATGCGGCCAGGCAAGCCAGGTGGCCTCATGCCGTACCCATTCGGCGGGCATGGCGTAGCCGAGCGCGGCGGGGGTTGATGCGTTTGCGGATTGTGCGTTCGTCATAAAATTCGCATAGAGCATAACCGCTTCGCTGTCGCTGGGAAATCCCGAAAGACATGCAATTGCCGGGGAAATAACGTGTCAGGGGGGATGGTAAACCACTCAAATATAAACATCGGCCTTTTTGCGGCCCGTGCAACTTAAAAAATTTTAAAAAACAACGCGTTATTGGCTGAAAATCTGCTTGCCTTGAAGGAGATTAAACCGGGGGACGGAGATAAGTCGGAGCCGTCCCGGTCGTATGAAAATGAGCTTAAATCAAGTCAGGAGGCTGAAAGCCGCAAAAACCACTTTGTGCGTGTGTTTGTCGGTTTTTTCGATGGCGGGCGTGATTGCTCCCCAAATACCTGCCCCGAAACCGGTGGTCGTAACGAAGCCGGTGGTTGTAACGAAACCGGTGGTTGTAACCTTACCCGTGGGTGTGACCGGCGCCAAAATCCAGCAGGCACTGGACCGCCTGCCGGAAAGCGGTGGGGAGGTGGTTTTGCCGCCGGGAACATTTGAGGTCGGCCAGCCCATTGTGTTGCAGCGTGATCATCAGGGTTTGCGCGGTTCCGGCGACGAGACCGTTTTGCGTCTTGCGGACGGCGCGAATTGCCCGGTGATCATTTTGGGTGAACCCATCAACTATCCGCAGCGAACCGTGAAACATTTGCGTGTCAGCGACCTTTTCATTGACGGCAACCGTCATCACCAGCAACGCGAGCTTTGGCGGCTTCAGGGCGAAGGTTCGGCAATCCGCAACAACGGAATCACGGTGCAGAACGTGAGCGACTCGGTCGTGGAGGATGTGACCTGCGCCCGCTGCCGTTCCGGCGGTCTGGTTACCACGCGGGACGTGCGGCGGCTGACGGTGCGGGATTTGACCGCGTTCGACAACGAGTTCGACGGTCTGGCCTGTTATCAGACGGCGGATTGCCTGTTCACGAAACTTTGCCTCCACGACAATCCCGGGGCCGGCATCTCGCTTGATCTCGCTTTCAATCACAATGTCATCAGCAACGCCGTCTTGACCGCGAACGACCTGGGCATCTTCATGCGGGAGAGTCGCGACAATCAATTTCATGACATTTCCATCTTTAGCAGCCGTCATTACGGCGTGTTCATGGCGGGCGTTGAGAAACTGACCACACGCGGCCGGCAGTCCGCCCCCCGGAGCGGGTGCGTGGACAACTCCTTTACCAGCCTGACTGCGGTCAACTGCGGCGGCCCGGCCTTCCGGGTTAATGACACCACCTGCACCGACAATGTCATCGTCCGTGCCGAGTTTGACGGCGATGCCCGGGGTGAACTTTCATTGGCACAGCCGGATTTGGTGACGGTGCGGTAAATCAATCTTTTTCCTCTCTGGCCTTGTTCGCCTCCTTCCACCGTTTCTTTTGCGGGGGAATTCCGGGAACAAGGGGGGATGAGAATGAAGCGAAAATTGCAAACCGCCTTTCTTCAATAAACTCTTGTAACGCAAAAAAATTTCGGACAAAGTGCCGCGCCAAAACAATTTTGCCATGCTGGAATTCAGGAACAAAATTTTATTCGTCGGTTACGGGGCCGTGGCGCAATGCGCCCTCCCCATTTTGGTCAAGCACCTCAAGATGCCGCTCCAACACATCTCCGTCATGGACTTCGAGGACCGTCGCGATGTGCTGGCACCGTGGCTGAAGCGCGGCGTGAAATTTGTCCACAAGCGCGTGACGCGCGAGAACCTGGGCGCGCTGCTGGGCAAATATCTGGAGGCCGGCGATGTCCTGATTGATCTGGCGTGGAACATTGACTGTTGCGAAATCCTTCAGTGGTGCCATGACCGCGGCGTGCTTTACGTCAATACCTCGGTCGAGTTGTGGGACCCATACGAGAATGCCAGGGCCGCGACACCGCAGAAGATGACGCTGTACTGGCGTCACATGAACATCCGCCGCATGATTGGCAAATGGACCCGGTCCGGCCCATCGGCGGTGCTCGAACACGGCGCGAATCCCGGTCTCATCTCGCACTTCACCAAGCAGGGCCTGATTGACATCGGCAACCGCGCCCTCAAGGACAAGAAAGTCACAGGCAGGGCCGCCGACGAAATCCGGCAGCTCATCGCGGAACAAAAATTCAATTATCTGGCGATGAAACTCGGGGTGAAGGTGATTCATTGCAGCGAACGCGACACACAGATCACCAACAAACCAAAGCAGGTGGACGAGTTCGTCAATACGTGGAGTGTCGAGGGTTTCCGCGAAGAAGGCACGACCACCGCCGAGATGGGCTGGGGCACGCACGAGAAGGAATTGCCGCCGCTGGCGTATGAGCACACCGACGGCCCGCGCAATCAGATTTGCCTCGCCCGCATGGGCATCAACACCTGGGTTTCGTCGTGGGTGCCCGACTACTGCATCAACGGCATGGTCGTGCGTCATGGCGAAGCATTCACCATTTCCGACCGGTTGACGGTCTGGGAAAACGGCAAGGCGCTCTACCGGCCAACCGTGCATTACGCCTACTGCCCGGCCGACGTGGCCATTGTGTCGCTCAACGAACTCCGCGGTTACAATTACCAGCTTCAGAAGAAACAGCGCATCCTCAACGACGAAATCACCAGCGGTTCCGACATCCTCGGCGCCCTGTTGATGGGGCACGCTTACAATTCGTGGTGGATAGGCAGCGACCTGAGCATTGAGGAATCGCGCCGGCTGGTGCCGCACCAGAACGCCACCACCATGCAGGTCGCCATCTCCGCCGTCGCCGCTGTGATGTGGATGATTGAAAATCCGGCCAAGGGCGTCTGTGTGCCGGACGACCTGCCGCACGAGTACATCTTGAAGATTTCCAAGCCGTATCTTGGCAAATGGATTTCCAAGCCGTGCGACTGGACGCCGTTGAAGCACTACAACAACGCGTTCAACGGGCACAACCATCCGCAGATTGACCGGAGCGATCCGTGGCAGTTCAAAAACTTCCTGGTCACCGACGGAGACTAAGATGGTTTCAACACGCACACTGAAAAAACTGGCCGAACAACACGGCACACCGCTGTTCGTGGTGGACCATGAAGAGTTGCGGCGCAACTACGCGACCTTCAAAAAACACCTGCCGCGCGTCCAAGCTTACTACGCCGTCAAGGCCAATCCCGACACGGCCATCGTCAAGACCCTGTTCGACGCCGGCGCGAGCTTCGACGTGGCCTCGATGCCGGAATTCCACATCGTCCATGAATACATCAAGGACATGCCCGACAAACAACGGCAGGCTTGGATTTGGGACAAAATCATCTACGCCAACCCGATCAAGGCCAACGAGACGCTGCAGGAGTTGAACCCATACAAACCGCTGGTCACCTACGATAATTACGAGGAAATCCGCAAAATCAAGAAGTACGCCCCGCAGGCTGGTCTCGCGTTGCGGCTGAAGGTACCCAATACCGGCGCGATGGTCGAGCTGTCATCAAAATTCGGTGCCGCGCCCGGCGAAGCCGTGGACTTGATTCTGGCAGCCGACAAAGCGGGGCTGACCGTCGAGGGCATCAGCTTCCACGTGGGCAGCCAGACGACGAACTTCAAGAATTACGTAGCCGCCATCAACCTCGCCGCGAACATTTTCAAGGAAGCCAAGGACCGTGGCTACACCAAGATGAATCTGCTGGATATCGGAGGCGGATTCCCGGCGCCCTACGACAAAACGGTGAAACCGTTCCGCGAGCTGGCTGGCATCATCAACCGCGAAATCAACCGGCTTTTCCCAAAGAACATTCAAATTCTGGCCGAACCGGGCCGTTTTCTCTGCGCCACTGCCGCCACCGCCGTCTCCAAAATCATCGGCAAGGCCATGCGCGACCAAAAACTCTGTTATTACATCAACGACGGCGTCTATCACACCTTCTCCGGCGTCATCTTCGATCATTGCCATTACCACCTGAAATCGTTCAAAAGCGGACCGACGCAGATTTGCTCGGTGTTCGGCCCGACGTGCGACGCGCTGGACGTGGTCTCGATGGCGGAGAATTTGCCAAGCAACCTGCAATTGGGCGACCTGCTCTACAGCGAACAAATCGGCGCCTACAGCCATGCTTCTTCGACTTACTTCAACGGTTTCCCGCCCGCGAACGTGGTGCATGTGAACCAGTGAAGTCTTAATTCATCCTCGTCGCCTGCCGCGTCGTAGCGCAGCGAAGACGGGTCGTTCTCGCCTCGTCCTCGAATTCATTTAACGCAAAAACGCGGAGTTTTGAGATTTCCCACCTTCGCCAGCTACGGCGCGGCAAGTTGCGCCTTTTTGCGGCCAAACACACCATTCGCTTGAATTTTCACTCGGCTCGCGTCATGCTCAGTGTGCTCCGTGGGTGAAATATGAAACCGAATGACTTTTCCGATGCGCGGGTGCTCGTCACCGGCGGCGCGGGCTTTATCGGCAGCGCGCTGGTCTGGGCGCTGAACCGCCGCGGCTGCGAACGCATCGTCGTCTGTGACCGCCTCGGCACGGATGAAAAATGGCGCAATCTCACGCCGCTGCGCTTCGCCGATTACGTCGAGGCCGACGACTTGCTGTCGCGACTGCAAAACGGCGCGCTGGGAAAGTTCGATTTGATCCTGCACATGGGCGCGTGTTCGTCCACGACCGAGCGCGACGCTAGCTTTCTCATCCGCAACAATTACGAATTCACCAAGGACCTCGCAGAGTGGGCGCTCGCCCGAATCGTGCGTCGCCAGAAAACACGTTTCGTCTATGCGTCGTCCGCCGCGACTTACGGCGACGGCTCGGCGGGCATGGAAGATGACGATTCGCAACTCGATAAGCTGCGTCCGCTGAACATGTACGGTTGCTCGAAGCATCTTTTCGATCTGCACGCCCGGCGCGCCGGATTTTTGGACCGCGTCGCCGGATTGAAATATTTTAACGTTTTTGGCCCGAACGAGGACCACAAAGGTGACATGCGTTCGCTCGTCCATAAAAGTTTCGGGCAGGTGCGCGAGACCGGCGCCATTCGCCTGTTCAAAAGCCACCGTTCCGACTATCGCGACGGCGAACAAAAGCGCGATTTCCTCTACGTCAAGGACGCCGTCGCTATGACGTTGCATCTGGCCGCGACGCCAAAAGCGAATGGCCTGTTCAACATCGGCAGCGGCCAGGCGCGGACATGGAATGATCTGGCAAACGCGGTTTTTGCTGCGCTGAACCGGAAGCCAAACATTCAGTTCATCGAAATGCCGGAGGCGATTCGCGACAAATACCAGTATTTCACCCAAGCGAATCTGGCCCGGCTGCGCGCCGCCGGTTACACCGCACCCCCAACTTCGCTCGAAGACGCCGTGACCGACTACATCCGCAATTATCTGGTGCCGGACAAACGGCTTGATCCCGCCGTGGCGTGAATGTTCCGTAGGAGACGAGGTAACGAGGCTCTGACCCAATTTACGATCTGGGATTTACGATTTACGAATCCTTCTGCGATTCATGCACGCCGCGTAAATCGCATTTCGAAAATCGAAAATCCGAGCGCCATATAACTTGCCGACAGCCGCACTTTGTTGTCATTCTTGGCCGGAATGAAAGTGAAATTTTTCATCTGTTGCTCCGGGCTTTGTGCCTTCGTTGGATTCAATTTCATTTTCGCCGCAAGCGGGCTGAGCGCGGAGGATTTTGACGCCACAACCGCTACAGTTCATCCCGGCAGGGTGAGGCTCATGGAATTTCTGTAGCTGCAGCCTTCAGGCTGCATGGCGCGACTTGAAAGTCGCGGCCACATCGGCGGCGCTGGCGGCGAGCGGACGCACAGCTTGTCCCGCCGTCGCCAGAAGAAGGCGGAAGTGACGCGTTCTGTCTTTCGTATAGTTCGTGGATTTTGTTGGTTGGCAATCTGCAAAAAATGCCGACTTTTCTTGTAACTCCGGCTGGATTTTGCCTAAGTATAGGATAAACCAGACTAAAATCGTGGAACCAGTCTCGTCCATGCCCGAGCCGCCGCCTGCCGAAACACCAGCGCCAACGACATCGCTGGCCGGGCGGCTGCTGAATATCTTCGCCGCGCCAAGCGAGGTCTTTGACGAAATCAAGGCCGCCGCACCGTCCGCTGCCAACTGGCTCGTGCCGGTGATTATTTACGCCGTGGTGGGCGTGATTTCCGTGTGCATCATGTTTGCCCAGCCAGCCATTCAACAGACCGTTCACGACCAACAGGTCAAGGCGCTCGATAAACAGGTGCAACAAGGCAAAATGACCCAGGCCCAGGAAGACCAGATATTGCAGATGATGGACAAATTCATGGGACCGAAAATGCTGGCGGCTCTCGGCAGCTTTGCCATCGTCATATACAGTTTTGTCTCACTTTTCGGTTGGGCTTTGGTGTTGTGGCTGCTCGGACGCTGGCTGCTCAAGGCCCAATTTGACTACATGAAGGTGCTTGAGGTTGCCGGGTTGTCCTCCATCATCGTCGTCCTCGGACTGGTCATCGGCACGCTGCTGGCTGCGATTCTAGGCCGGCTCTATGCCACGCCAAGTCTGGCCTTGTTGGTGAGTAATTTTGATCCGACAAATCGCGGGCACCTCCTGTTGGGCGCGGTCAATCTAATCTATTTCTGGCACGTGGGGGTGCTGGCCATCGGACTGGCGAAATTGTCGGCTGGGTCAACGGCCAAGGCCTTCGCCGTCGTTTTCGGCTTTTGGGTGCTGATTGAATTATTGCTGATTGCCGTCGGTCTGGGACAGTGGGCATTATGAAACCTGCGTGACAGCCTTGATTTTGAGAAACGAATTCATGTTGGCGGTGTCTTAATACCAAATACCATGGCAAAACCTAAAAAACGCCGGAAGATCATCATCTTTTCAGTCATCGGCCTGGTGCTCGTCGCACTGGTGCTGGTGGCCATCTTCAAAAAGCGCGAGCCAGCCATCACGGTGCAGACGGAACCGGTCGCGCGCCACAGCCTCACCAACGTCGTTGTGGCCAACGGCAAAATCCAGCCCGTCGTGCAGGTCACCATCAGCCCGGAGGTCAGCGGCGAAATCATCGAATTGCCCGTCAAGGAGGGGCAGGAGGTCACAAACGGCGAGACACTGGTAAAGATCAACCCGGACATTTACATCGCCGCGACCAATCAAGCCCAGGCCGGTTACGAATCCTCGCTCGCCGCCAAAGCCTCGGCGGAGGCGAACCTGGAAAAAGCCCAGGCGGACTACGACCGCAACCAGGAATTATTCAACCGCAAGCTGCTTTCGGAATCGGATTTCATCGGTTTCAAATCCGCCCGTGACGTGGCCAAGGCACAACTCGACAGCGCCAACGACCAGGTCAACGTCGCCAAGGCCACTTTGGACAGTGCCAAGGAGCAGCTCGAACGCACCACCATCCTCTCCCCGCTCGACGGCACCATCAGCAAATTGAACTCGCAACTCGGCGAGCGTGTGCTGGGCACTGTCCAAAACGCCGGGACCATCATCATGATTATTTCGGATTTGAACCAGATGGAAGCGCGGGTGGACGTTGGCGAAATGGATGTGGTGGGCATCAAGCCCGGCCAAAAGGCGCAACTGGAAGTGGATGCATTCAAGGACCGTAAATTCGCCGGCGCGGTGACGGATGTCGCCAGTTCATCGAAGGACAGCAACCTGACTGGTACCTATTCCAGCAGCAGCAGCCAGTCGCAGGAAGCCACCAAGTTCCAGGTGCGCATCCGGCTCAACGACAAGGAAGCCTTCCGCCCCGGAATGTCCGTCAGCGCCGACATCGAAACCCAGTATCGCACCAACGTGCTCACCGTGCCACTGGCCAGCGTCACCACCCGCCCGCCAACGCCGAAGAAAATGGATCCAAAAAAAGCCGGCGGAACCAATACCACGTCCACCAATATCGCGGCCTCCAAAATTTCGGGCACCAATACCGCGTCGTCGGGCACGAATGCCGTTGCGACGGTCTCGAAAGGCAAGGAACCTTCCAAACCGGCGGATATTGTGTTCGTTGTCAAGGGTGACCACGTGGAGGCGGTGCCGGTGAAGATCGGCATTTGCGACGACAATTACTGGGAAATCACCGAAGGCCTCACCAACGGCGAGGAAATTGTCTCCGGCGGTTACCGCGCCATCAGCCGCGATTTAAACGACGGCTCGAAGATCCGCAAAGGCGCGGCCACCGGCGAAGTGTCAAAGAACTAACCGTGGCACTCATCCGGTTCCAGAACATTTCGCGGCGTTACCAGATGGGCGCGGAAACCGTCCACGCCCTGCGCGACGTGTCGCTCGAAATCCAGCGTGGCGAATACGTCGCCATCATGGGCCCGTCCGGGTCCGGCAAATCCACGCTGATGAACCTTATCGGCTGCCTCGATACGCCGACTTCCGGCCATTACGAATTGAACGGCATCAGCGTCAGCGACATGGATGACAATCAGCTCGCGGAAATCCGCAACCGGGAAATCGGTTTCATCTTCCAGACCTTCAACCTGCTGTCGCGCTCGAACGCGTTGCACAACGTCGAATTGCCGCTCATTTACGCCGGTGTGCCGGCGGAAGGCCGCCGCCAAATCGCGCTCGACGCGCTTACGCAGGTCGGCCTGGCGGACCGCATTCATCACAAGCCCAATGAACTTTCCGGCGGCCAGCGCCAGCGCGTCGCCGTCGCCCGCGCGCTCGTCAACAAGCCGTCCATCCTGCTGGCCGATGAACCGACGGGAAATCTCGATTCCAAAACCGGCGCTGAAATCATGGTGTTGATCGAGGAGCTTTCGCGGAAAGGCAACACCATCATCGTCGTCACACACGAGGAAGACATTGCCCGCCAGTCGCGGCGCATCATCCGCATCCGCGACGGTCTGATTGCCAGCGACGAGAAGCAAAATGGATAAATGGATTGTTGGATTTTTGGATGAATGATTTATGGAATACACGAAGCGGCGAAACTTGAACCGCGGCTACATGAAGCTCGAGGCATGGCAGCGCGGAATGGACTTGTTTGTAATGGCTTTTCATTTATCCACGGATGTCTCGGACTTTAAACTTAAGTCGCAGTTCAGAGATGCCGCACAGTCCGTTGCCGCTAATATTGCGGAGGGTTACGGCCGACGCTCACTTCCTGAATACCTGCAATTCCTCTACACCGCCAAAGGCTCCCTTGCCGAAACGCTCACCCGCGCGATCGGATTGCGAAGCGTCAAGTTCATATCAGACGAAGACTTTGAAGATTTGGACAAACTGCATTACGAAGTGGAGAACAAACTTCTGAAACTCATCGAATCGTTGGAAACCAAACGCCGGACAAACGATTGGCGCGACACGTTGCCCCCAACTATCCATCAATCCACCAATCCACCAATCCAATGAAGTTCCTTGCCGAAATCCGCGAAGGTCTCGGCATTTCCTGGGGGGCCATCCGGACGAACAAAATGCGGTCGGTGCTCGCCACCATCGGCATCGTCATCGGTATCGTCACCGTCACCCTCATGGGCGCGGCCATCAACGGACTGAATGAGGCGTTCATCAGGAGCATTTCCTCGCTCGGTGCGGATGTTTTTTACGTGCAACAATATAGCTGGTTCAGCGGTTCCTATGACAACTGGCTCAAAGCCCAGAAGCGACGCCGGCCCATTTCGCTGAGGGAAGCCGAGGCACTGGCCCGGCAGCTCGCCCCGATCGCAATCGTCGCCCCCACGGCATATGACCGGGAAACGTTGCAATACAAAACCCGGAGCGCCACCCTTGTCCTCATCATCGGTACCACGGATGCCTACTTGCAGACCAGCGGCGTGAACGTGGCCGAGGGCCGGTTCTTGACCGCCGCGGATGCCGAGGGCGGGCAACCGGTCTGTGTCATCGGCAGCGACGTGGCCACCAACCTGTTTCGCGGGGATTCACCCCTGGGCGCCCGGATTAAAATTGAGAACCAGTCCTTTCAAGTTGTCGGGGTGCTGGAAAAACAGGGGAAGATGTTTGGTTGGAGCCTGGACGAGCGGGTGATCATTCCGATCCGGGAATTTCTGGCTGATATTTGGAGAAAACCCAACATTGATCGGGCTGAGGTGAAGGTCAATGGACTGACGCAACTGGATGAAACCCGGGAGGAATTGCGTCAGACCATGCGCCACATCCGCCACCTGGCCCCCGACGAGGCGGATGACTTTGGCATCAACCAGCAGGACCAGATCGTGCAATGGTTCCACCAGCAGACCCGCACGATCGCCATCGTCGGCCTGTGCGTCACCAGCCTGTCGCTGTTCGTCGGCGGCATCGGCATTATGAACATTATGTTCGTTTCGGTGGTCGAGCGGACACGGGAGATTGGCGTGCGCAAGGCCATCGGCGCCAAGCGTCGCAACATTTTGCTGCAATTTCTGATCGAGGCTGCTTGCATCTGCCTGCTGGGCGGGTTGATCGGCCTGGGCATCGCCTGGCTGGCCACGCTGGCGGTTTCCTATCTGCTGTTCCCGGCGGCCTTGTCCTGGACCATCGTCGGCATCGCCCTCCTCGTGTCGTTGTTGACAGGGGTGGTTTCCGGTTTCCTGCCGGCCTGGCGCGCGGCCCGGATGGATCCGGTGGAGGCCTTGAGGAGCGAATGAAATTTCATAAACCCACATTGCTGCTGGCCGAGGTCAGGGAAAGTTTCTCCATGGCCATGAACGCCTTGGCAGCGCACAAGCTGCGCTCGGCGCTTACCCTCCTCGGCGTGTTGATCGGCGTGTTCTCCATCATTGTCGTCATGACCGCCATGCGCGTGTTGAAGCACACCGCCGAAACGGGACTCAGCCAGTTGGGCAGCCAGACTTTTGCCATCCAGCGCTGGCCCGAGGCCCAGTTTGGTGATTCGAGCGACTGGCAGAAATACTGGCGGCGCCCATACGTCACCCTGGAACAGGGACGGCGGGTGGAGGAGAAGGCCACGTTGGCCGCCGTCGTGGGCATCGAAGGCGATTTCTGGCGCGGACAGGTTTCGACCCGCTTCGCCAAGACAGCGCCCACCACCGAGTTGTACGGTGAAACCCCCGGCAGCTTCCCGGCGCGCAACTGGGACGTTGAGGACGGTCGCAGCCTTTCCGAAGACGATGTGGACAACGCCCGGGAAGTTTGTGTGCTCGGCAGCGCCCTGGCCAAAACGGTTTTCCCGTTTGGCTCGGCGATGGGTGAAGAGATCAAAATCAACGGCTATAAATACATGGTGGTGGGCGTGCTCGCCCCCAAGGGCGGATCGCTGGAAGGCGATCAGGACAATTTTGCCGTCATCCCCGTCACCACGGCGCTCAACCGCTACGGACGCTGGTGGGACGATCTGACCATTCTGGTACAGGCGCGTGACGCTGCCAGCTATGATGATTGCATGGAACAGGTCCGCGGCATCCTGCGCGCCGTCCGCAAGGTCCCGCCCGGTGCGCCGGATGATTTCGAACTGTTTTCCAACAACTCGCTCATCGAACAATTCGAATCGTTCACCCGGGCCGTGCGTGTGGGCGTCACCATCGTCAGCTCCATCGCCCTCATCGCGGCGGGCATCGGCATCATGAACATCATGCTCGTCTCGGTCACCGAACGGACGCGCGAAATCGGCGTCCGCCGCGCCGTGGGCGCCAAGAAACGGAACATCATGACGCAATTCATCATGGAAGCCGTTGTGTTGTGCGAAGTCGGTGGCGTCATCGGCGTCGCGCTCGGCATTCTGGGCGGCAACGTCCTCGCGTGGTATATGAAGGTGCCGCCCGCCATCCCGGTTGACTGGATCGTGCTGGGGCTGGTGATCTGCTCCATCGTGGGAGTCGTCTTTGGAACCTACCCGGCTTACAAGGCGGCGAACCTCGACCCCATTGATTCGCTGCGATACGAATAAAGCGCAACCGCCTGAACCATTCCGTAAATCCGTCACCCGCCTTCTTTTTCGTTTTGAATAGGGATTTGCCGCGTGTAGTCTAAACGGCGTTACCAAGGGAAATTTTGGGATGAACCCATGAAGATCCGGTGGCCAGGGTTTTTAATTTGCGCCATCCTCGGTCTGGTGATGCTTGTTGGCGGCCTGCTGATACCAGCATATCTGCGGGCGGTGGACGCCAGCGTCATTCAAAGGGCCGGCAGGAGCAGTCCCGCTCTGCTTGAGCAAGGGCGGGCACTGGCGGACGCGAAGAAATTGGGCGCGGCCAAAATGCTCGTGCTGGCGGCGCGGGCCGCGGGAATTCCCGGCTGGGACAGGCTTGGCGAGGTGGTGACCAATCAGGCACGGCAATATCCGGACGCGCTGGCGTGGGGCGATGATTCGCGCATGGAAAATATTTTTGGCGGCGATGCCAAAGCGCCGGAGACGGGTGCGGAACCGTTCACTGATTTCATTGTCCGCCAGGAAAATCGCGATGCGGCGCTGGCCCATTTGCGCGATTCGCCGTCGTCTGCGGTGCAGGAGTTGTTGCGAAGCCGTTCGCTGACCAGCACCGTTCTTTTTCCACCGTCGTCATCGGCCTCGGGTCAAGCTTTCGATGTGGCGCTCCTGGAATGCGGATTGTTGCTGGATGGCGGGCATTTGACGGCGGGCATGAGCGACAACATTTATTTGTCGGCTTCGGCGGCCAACCGCGGCAGCAGTTCGGAGCCGTTGGAGCGGCTACTGATGGATTTCATGTCGCTGGGCGAGCGGTTCAACTGGGACCAGCTCGTGGCGTTGGTCGCACCAATTCAAGATGCCGGGACCCTGCACCAGCTTGCCGGCCAGGTCCGCAATGCCGGCGAACAATTGCCCGTGCTGTTTGCAGCGGTGCAATTGTCGGGCAACCCCGCCGGGGTTGCCAAATATCTCGCCAGGTTCAGCCAGACCGGGCTGGAGGACCTCGGCGCGAGCCTGCATTACGGCGCTGGTGGAGTGAACGAACTGGTGCAACGCGGTCAGCGCCTTTTCAGTTCGAATCTGGAGAGGCAGGTGACCGCGTTCAATCCGTTCGGAGCGTTTTTTTACTTTGCGGCGGACTATTCTTTTCATAAACCGGGTCTGGCGCTGACGCTGAAATGGCTCTGCTATCTGCTCGGCGGATTTTTCCTGGCCGAGGCTTTGCATTTTGCGCAGCCTGTCGTATCGTCCTTGGAACAACCGTTGCAAGTGCGCGGATTTCACCTGGTCCGCGAGTTTTTATTTTCGCTGGGGTTTCTGCTCGTGGTATTGCTCTTGAGCGAGCCGTTTCTCGCGCGAGAGAGCCAGAAAGGGGGAATCCCCTTTCGACCGCATCTGTCCATGGTGGTCGGTGTGGTCCCGGTCGGAATCGCCAGCATTAAACAAACCATTATGAACCCAACCATTCTACTGACGCTGCTGGTGTTTTTTGCGCTGCAGGCGCTGATTTACATGGCGTGCCTCCTGAAGCTGGCGGAAATCCGCCGGCAACACGTGCCGCCGCGCATGAAACTCAAGCTCCTCGAAAACGAAGACCATCTGTTCGACGCCGGCCTTTATCTCGGCTTCGTCGGCACCATCATCTCGCTGATTATTGCCTCGCTGGGAATGGTCAAATTCAGCCTGATGGCGGCCTATTCCTCCACGTCCTTCGGCATCATCTTCGTGGTCATTTTCAAAATTTTTCACCTGCGCCCGGCCCGCCGGAAACTGTTGCTTGAAGCGGAAGCAGCCGGCCCCACACCCACCAGCACCGCACCCTCCGGCATCTATACCCGGGGTGTTACGCCCACATCCGTTTTGCCATCATGAACCGCAGCATTCTCATCGTCATCTGCGATTTTCTGCTGTTGAGCCTGTTGACGTTTTCCACGGACATCAACCGGATGGCCGACGAGAACACGCAGCCGCCGACCAACGTGGCGGTGGCGACCAATGACGTGGCGGACACCGGCAAGGACCTCGCGGCGGTGATGAAACTGGCGCTCGAAGAAGAACGCAAGGGGCACATACAATTGCAGCAGCAACTCGCGGCGGCCCGCGACACGGCGAACCAGCAGCAGGCGCAATTGAACGCGCGCGAACAGGAAAACCAGCGATTGCAGCAGCAGTTCGCCACGGCCCGGACCAACATCGAAAACCTGAACCGCCAGTTGCAGGACACTTCCGCGCAAGCGCAGCAAAGGGTCGCGACGACCGAGGCCGAGGCACAACGGCAATCGGAACTCGCCGCCGCGTTGCGTCAGCAATTGGACCAGATTGGCAGAAGCAACCTGCTGGCGCAGGCCGAGCAACAGCGACTGGCCAGTCAGCTTCAGGTGGCCGAGGTGGAGAAGCGCGCCGCCGCCGAGCGCGCGGCCATGATGCAACAGGAGGTTCAGGCCGAGCGGACGGCAAACGCCAAATTGGCCGAGGGATTCAAAACGCTGGCGACCAACTCCAGCCAGTTGACCCAGGAAATCCGGGAGAACCGCGCCCTCGCGCCGAACACCATTTTCAGCGAATTCGTTTCCAACCGGATTGAGGCGAACATTCTGGCCTCGCGCTCCGGTTTTCTGGGCATGAATTCGAGCAAGAGCAAGGAAACCAAAACAGTGCTGGCGACCGATGGAACAAATACTTTTGCCTTGTGCCACGTGCAGGACACGCCGTTGACATTATCGGAGCCCGGCACGGATTGGGACGCGCTCTCGGGCACGCTGGCCGGCAATGCCGCGCAGGTGCCCATTCATGCGTTGTCGTTTCATAAGGCCGACCCGCGGGTGGTCATGATACCGGTCAGCCCGGCGGAAGTCCGCCAGCTCGGCGGCAGGCTCTATCGCATTTCGTCCGATCCCTACAAATTCCAGGACGCGGTGCTGGTGGGCGCGGACGAAGGTTATTACGGTGAATGCGACTTCCAGATTGATTTGAACTCGCCGCAATATGTGAAACTGGACCGCAGCCTGTTGCGCGGGTTGTTCGGCAAATTCAATCCTTCGCGCGGCGATCTGGTTTTCAGCCGTAATGGCGAATTGCTGGGCATCATGGTCAACAGCACCTTCTGTCTGGTGATTCACAACTTCGCCTCGGCGGCGACCTTGCGATTCGGTCCGGACGTGCGCGGCGAACACACCGGGTCGATCCTTTCCGGATTCTGTTTCTACATCTTCCAGTTGCCACTGCGTTTGCAGTAGGTGGAATTTCAATCTTCCGCGAACAGATATTCCAGATCCGTTGTCGTGAGGCTGCGGGCAAAACCTTCCTCGCCGAGCACGTCGGCAATCGTCTGTGCCTTGCTCTGCTGCAGTTCCCAGATTTTTTCCTCGACCGTACCGGGCGCGATGAGCCGGTAGGCGTTCACCGTCTGTGTCTGGCCGATGCGATGCGAACGGTCAATGGCCTGCGCCTCCACCGCCGGGTTCCACCACGGATCGTAAAGCACCACGTAGCTGGCGTTGGTCAGATTCAAACCCGTGCCCGCCGCGCGCAGGCTCAACAAAAACACGCCGGGCGTTGAGTCGCTTTGGAACGCGCTGACGACCTGCTGCCGGTCTTTGGTCTGGCCGGTGAGAATGTGCGTGGTGATTTGCCGCTCGCGACATTCCTTTTCGAGCAGGTTCAACATTTGGACGAACTGGCTGAAGACCAAAACTTTTTGTCCTTCCGCAATCAACGGGTCGAGCAACTCGAAGAGTGTCTCGGTCTTGCCTGACGCGGTGTCACTGCCCACGAGCCGCGGGTGGCAGCAAACCTGGCGCAACCGCGTGAGCGCGGCCAGCACGTGCATCTTGCTTTTGTTGAGGCCCTGCTCCGCGACGGCGTGCATGATCTGGTCGCGGCTGCGGCGCAGTTCGGCCAGATAAAGTTTCCGTTGTTCGTCGCCGAGCGGGCAATCGCGCCGTTCTTCGATGCGGTCGGGCAAATCCTTGGCGACGTGTTTCTTCAAGCGTCGCAACAGCAACGGACGCAGCCGGGCCGAAAGCCGTTTGCGCGCGATGCGCTGTACGGATTCGGTTTTCTCGCCGCGCGCCGGTTGTTCCACCGGTGCGGTTTCGTCGGCAACCTGGGCGCGCGGCTCGTAAGTTTCGACAAATTGCTCCTGATTGCCGAGGTAACCCGGCTGGATGAAATCCACAATGCTCCATAAATCCAGCAGCCGGTTTTCGAGCGGCGTGCCCGTGAGCGCAAGGCGATGCTCGGATTTAAGCTGTTTGACCGATTGCGTGACCTGCGCGCCGGGATTTTTGATGAATTGCGCCTCGTCCAAAATCGCCGCGCGGAACGCGAATTTTTGCAGCTCCTCCAGATCGCGCCGCAGCAGCGCGTAGTTCGTTACAATCAAATCGTGCTGCGGAATCTGTTTCCGCAAATTGTGCCGCGCCGCGCCGCTTTCAAGCACGAGTACTTTCAAATTGGGCGTGAACCGGTTGGCCTCACGCCGCCAGTTGTGCAGCACGGACGCCGGACAGATGACCAGCGATGGTTTGGGATTTTTCGTGTGGCGCTCCTTGAGCCACGACAGCCACGCCAGCGCCTGCAGCGTTTTACCGAGGCCCATGTCATCGGCAAGGATGCCGCCAAGCTTGATTTGCGTGAGATGGCAGAGAAAATCGAAGCCGTCCTTTTGATACGGTCGCAACTCGGCCTGCAAACCTTTGGGCAGGTCCACGGCCGGAACGCCTTTGAAATCGCGGACGCGCTCGCGCAACGCCCTGGCTTCCGGCGTGTCGGCGAACCGCGTCAACTCGCCTTCGTCCAGATGCGCGACGTGCTCCATGCCAACCTTTTGCGGCACGGCGATAAGTCCGTCCACGCCCATCTCGGCCATTGCTTCGTGCGCACCCTGCACAGCGGCGGTGTCCAGTTCCACCCAGCCGGAGTTCGGCAGCTTGACGAAGCGGCTGGTGGCGGCGGCGAGCCGTTCGAGGTCGGCCTTGGAAAGTTTGAGTCCTTCGGCCTCCCATTCGGCGGAAACGGCCAGCCAGTCAATGCCGCTGCCCTTGACGATGAGCCGCGGCTTGAGCTGGCGCGGGTGCAGGAACAAGCGGTGAAATGCCGGGTTGCCGAGAAATTCCGCTTCGTTGGGACGTTCAGCCCACGCGCCGGCCAGCGCGCCGAGAAAATTTTCATTCGCGTCACCAACCCACAACCCTGGTTCCTGCATGAACCAATCCAACTTCTGCAGCCAGTGCGTCGCCGGTTCCAGCCGCGGGTCGTCGAGAATCTCCGGTTTGTCGGCCGGACGCCGCCGCGGCTCGTTGGAAACCCATTCGTGGCCGTTCCAAAACCAGACGCTTTGGTCGCGCTGACTCCGGGCGAGTAACCGCAACCGCACCGTGTCGTCAAGCAATTCAAAAACGAACTGGGGTCTGGCCGGATGCGCCACGCAAAGCCGCTCCCAATCCACACCGTGGGACGATTGCGTTTTCCGCAGGTGCATCAGCAACCGGTGACTGAGCTTGCGCACGGGGACCGAGGGCATCCGGGCCAGATATTTCAGCACGTTCGGCGGCGGGGCATTGCGCACCAGGTAAAACGTGTTGTCGAGGAGCGCGAGCGGCGACTGGCGGTTGAAAAATTTCGCGTCGGCGATGGAATGATTTTTGCCGCCCGGCAATTCGATGTGGTGCGTGAACGAAAGTTCCTTGTCGCCGTTGTCGAGCTGCGGCGTGAGCACGGCGATCTGTCCCTGAAACCGGAGCGGCTTGCCGTCACATTCGAGGCGCGGCGTGTGGCCCCAGCGCGTGAGCCATTGCAGCAATTCGGCGTCCGACAAAACCAGCGTGTCCGCGCCGTCGGCATTGTGGCGGTAGGTGTCGGCTATCCATTGGATGAACTCCCAATCCGCGGGCGGGAAAAGCTCCTGCTCGTGGGTGGCGCGGACGACCAGGTCAATCAGGTCACGCAGCGGACGCGCCTTTTCACCGGTGCGCGGACGCAGCAGGAGAAATTGCACGGCGAGGCGGTAACGCGACGGCTCCTCCTCGTCCGGCTGTGGATGACAAACGACACGGAGCGTGGCGCGCGGTGTTTCAAGCAGCGGCAAGGCGGGCGGCGACAGCCAGTTTTCGAGTTCCTTGACGAGGTTTTGTTCCTGTTCGGCCTCCTCGGCCCGGGCAAAACGGTCGGGGTTGGCGTGCGGCTGCAACTCCGGCGGCACGGGACGTTTGGCGCGGAGAAAGAGAAACGCGAGTTCTTCCAAGCGTCCCTTGCCCTGCGTGTTCAGCAGGCGCGGCCACCAGTTCGTGTCGGGGAAATCGCGGCGCGAGAGCGACAGTTTTTCAAAATAATCCTCCAATAACAGCCACGAGCGCTGCGAATCCGGACAGGTCGCGAAGCTTTTCAAAATGTCCTCGCGCCCGCCGACGGTTTCCTTCGAGTCGGAGAGTTCGCGGCGCAGGTCGGCAAACGCGCCGTAGGTTTGCGACAGCACCTTGTGGTGCGCGTCGTATTTTGTCGTCCCCGCCCGCGAGCCGTTCCCGTTTCTGATTGAAACTTTAGGCATTAAAACAACTATGGCCTATCATCTCGTCAGAAGTGGCGGCTTTGGTCAATCAGAAATCGAAAATAATTATGCACAGCCGGCGACCCGTGATTGACGCAAGCTCGCTTTCTGGTATAATCCATTCCCTTTATGAATCGAAATCCGCACGTGGCCGTGGTCGGCGCGACCGGCGCCGTCGGCATCGAAATGATCAGGACGCTGGAAAAGCGCAATTTTCCGGTGGGCAGACTGACCCTGCTCGCTTCGGCGCGCTCGGTCGGCAAGAAACTCAAGTTTCGCGGCACCGACCTCGCGGTCAAGGAACTGACGAAGGATTTATTCAACGGCATTGACATCGCGCTGTTCAGCGCGGGCGGCAGCATTTCGAAGGAATTCGCGCCCATCGCGGCCAG
The DNA here is from genome assembly GCA_963842445.1 of uncultured Verrucomicrobiae bacterium. Lineage (GTDB taxonomy): Bacteria > Verrucomicrobiota > Verrucomicrobiia > Limisphaerales > UBA11358 > UBA11358. The sequence goes on from CAWJHF010000003.1 coordinate 56,440, forward strand.
GGCCGGCTGCGTGGTCGTGGACAATTCCAGCGCGTTCCGCATGGACGACGCCGTGCCGCTGGTCGTTCCCGAAATCAATGCCGCCGACGTGAAATGGCACAAGGGCATCATCGCCAATCCGAACTGCACCACCGCCATTACGCTCATGGCGCTGTATCCGCTGCATGCCGCGTTCGGCTGCAAACGCATTTTTGCCTCCAGCTATCAGGCCGTCAGCGGCGCAGGCGCGAAGGCGATGGAAGAATTGAAACGGCAGGTGGGTGAAATCGTCGCCGGTAAGCCGGTGACGAAACAGGCTTTTCCGCATCAAATCGCCTTCAACGTGTTGCCGCAAGTGGACGTGTTTTTGCCGACCGGCTACACCAAGGAAGAAATGAAGATGGAAAACGAAGGCCGCAAAATCATGCATCACCCGGCGTTCAAGGCGAGCGTCACCTGCGTGCGCGTGCCGGTCTATCGTTCGCATTCCATCGCCGTGAGCGCGGAATTTGAAAAGCCGGTGAGCGTGGAAGCCGCACGCGCGGTCTTGAAAACGGCGCCGGGCCTCGATCTCGTGGACGAGCCGGAGAACAAGAAATATCCGATGCCATTGTTCACTTCCGAGAAATACAATTGCGAAGTGGGCCGCATCCGCAAGGATTGCGCGCTGGACAACGGGTTGTGCTTCTGGGTGAGCGGCGATCAACTGCTCAAAGGCGCGGCGCTCAACGCAGTGCAAATCGCGGAAGAGTTGCTGAAGTGACGTTTGTAGGAGCCGAGGTGACGAGGCTCAAATTTCTTCGATAAATCCCACGCGCGTTCGGAAAGAGTGAGCCTCCTCACGTCGGCTCCTACGTTTTTATTTCACGGCGTTTTGAGCCGGTAGAAAACGCTGCTGTTGGTTGGCGAGAGAATCACTTCATCCTGTAAATTCGTGGGATTGAGCGTGGGAGTGTCGGTCATGTCTGTCCAACTGGACAAATCCGGGCTTTGCTGCAATACAAAATCCGTCGAAGGGACAATCCAGGAAACAGTGAGTTCGCTGAAATAGCACCGTAGGACAGGCGTCCCGCCTGTCTCCATTTCCAGTGAGTCAGAGACAGGCTGGAAGCCTGTCCTACGTTTATTGCTTGGCCGTATCCTTGGTGTAGGCGACGAGGGATTTGATTTTCGCCTCGGCGGCGGCGTCGCGCACCTTCACGATTTTCCCCCACGGCGCTTTTTCGTCAGCGTTGATGGCCAGCACGAGCTGCGGATTCATCGAGGCTTTCAAAATCAGTTCGCCGCGCAACTGCTCGAAGGTCACCGGCAGTTTTTCCAGATAATAAATTCCCTTGTCGTCTATGCTTACAACGAACGGCGGGTTTTCGTTCGCGCCGGTTTTTTGGGCCTGCGACGATTCGGGCAATTGCAGCTTCAACGCCGTCTGTTGTTTGAATGTCGTCGTCACCAGCAAAAAAATCACCAGCACGATGAGCACGTCAATCAGCGCGACGATGATGACGGCGGGCGTGGTGCGGCGTTTGCGGACGAGGAAGCGCATGTCAAATGGGATCCGGAGTCTGGGCTTTGGCTTCCGGGGTTTGGCGCCTGGCGTCTGGCTTCCGGGATTTGGCATTGGGGGCAGATCGCGTTCCAGCATCCGCGGCGTGAGGTCCAAGATCCGGGACACCAGACCCTGACTCACTGTATTGCCGCCGGATGAAGTCGTCGCAGAGCGCCTCCATTTCAACGGCGAACACCTCGACTTTTTTGCTGAAATAACTCCAGAAAATCAGCGACGGGATGCAAATGAGCAAGCCGATGAGCGTGGCACGAAGAATCAACGCAATGCCGTGAGCCAGCTTGGCCGCGTCGTTGAGCCCTGATTGGCCGATGTCGCCGAACACCGTCATCATGCCGATGATCGTGCCGACCAGACCGAGCAGCGGCGCGATGCCGACGATGATTTCCAGCACGACGAGGCCGCGTTCGAGCCGGACGATTTCGTGGCGGGCGGCGGTTTGCAGCGCGTCCACGTTGTCGTCCTTCGGCCAGTCGAGATGGTCCGACGCGAGCAACAACAGGCGTCCGAGCGGCGATGGTTTTTGTTCGCAGACGCGGCAGAGCGCACTCACGTCCTCGCGCGATTTGCAGGCCGTGAGCGACGCAGTGATTTCCGACGGCACGACCTTTTGCCAGCGTAGTGTCAGGGCGCGCTCCACGATGAACGCCAGTCCCACCACCGAGGTCAGTCCCAGTAAAACGTAAACGAGTGTATCCATAAAATTCTTTCCAACATTGCGAACAGCTCAGTAATAATAAAATGTGAACGAAATTTCCCGATAATTCTGGCCGACCATCCGGCGCATGTCGCTCGGCCACGGCGCGAACGGAGCAGATTCCTCGATCGCATCCCGGCAAACGAGCGAAAGCAACTCGCCGACGGTATTTTCCGGGACTTCCATTTCGGTCACAGTACCGTCGTAGTTCAAGTGGAACCGCAACGTCACCTTGCCGGTGCGGTCCATCGCAAAGTTGTGCTGGTCCAGCAAATCGTACCAGCGCTGGCTGACGGCCTCGACAATCGCCGCGTCGTACGCACCGAACGCCGTGGCCTTCACGTCCAGCGATGGCACGAGTGCCAAGCGATGCACACCGCCTTCCTGCCGCATTTGTAAACCGGGGATTTGGTGTGCCAACTGTGCGCGCGCCTGATTGAGCGTGCGCGGGCGCGGCTGCGGCTGTTCCTGCTGTTGTGAGTCCTGCGGCCGGCCCAAAGTCAAATCCCCCGCGTTCATCGCCAGTTGCATCTGTGGTTCCGGCTGCCGGTTGTTTGCCTGCTGCGCGGGAGGCGCCGGTTGAAGTTTGTTGAAATCCGGGCGCGGCACGTCTTCCGTCTTCGGCACATCGGCTTGTTTCCCGTTTAATTTCGGTTTGTCGGTGTCCTGGTCTGCGTCCGGGTTCGCCGCGCGCGAATTTCTGTCGGAATAATACTTCGCGTTTTCCGGCGCTTCGGTTGACGGTTGCTCAACCGTCGCAAATTCCAGCGGCGGCTCGTAATTCACAACCGGCGCCGGGACCGCCTCCAGTTTTTGGGTCAAACGCTGCAGCCACGTCGGCCAGTGCCAAACCTGCCACCAGCCGAATTCTTTTCCGGCTTCGTAACCGCCCCACGTCAACAAATGCGCCGCCAGCGACAGGGCGAGGGCCAGCGCCAGCCGCCGGCTTTCCAAGCCGCTCAATCGCAGCGAATTCAGTTGTGTTCCGGCCACGGTCATACCGATAAAGTTTGCCGCAGGAACATGCAGTGAGCAACTTCTTTGCCGCTGACCGAGATTGGTCTTGCCTCAAAAGTCCTTTGGAAGTAGGTTTCCGCCCGTTCCATAGGCATTTTACATCAAACCAAACCAAAGGCATCTCCATGAAGAAAACTATTTTGTTCAGCGCACTGGCCTTGCTGGCGGGTCCGATCTTCGCAGCGGACTCCAGCCCCAAGGATGACATCATGGCCGCGGCCCAAAAGCTTGCCGCCGCCGCCAGTTACAGTTGGAATCAAACCGTGGTCGTCCCCGAAAGCGCCCAATTCAAACCGGGACCGACCGATGGCAAAACCGAGAAAGGCGGGGCCACTTATGTCAAAATGTCCTTCGGTGACAACACCACCGAGATCGTGATGAAGGGCGACAAGGCGGCGGTCACCGACCCCGATGGCAACTGGCAGTCGCTCACCAATCTGGAAAATGACAGTGAAGGCCCCGGCCGGTTTCTCGTCCGCATGGTGCGCAATTTCAATGCCCCGGCCGCGCAAGCCACAAACCTGCTGGCCTCGGTAATTGAACTCAAAAAGGACGGCGACGTTTATTCCGGCGACCTGACTGAGGCCGGCGCGAAGGCGCAATTCCGGTTCGGGACCGTCACCAATCCCAAAGGCTCCGCGAAGTTCTGGCTCAAAGACGGCCTGCTCTCGAAATATGAATTCAAGGTGCAAGGCAAGGTGGACTTCAATGGCAACGAAATGGACCTTGACCGCGACACCACTATTGAAATCAAGGAAGTCGGCGCGACAAAAGTGGATGTGCCGGATGGGGCAAAGAAAGTGCTTTGAACCGCATTCACCCGGCAGCACGATAATCTTCACACGCGCCCATCGGAAAAACCGGCGGGCGCGTTATTCTTAAGAATTTCCGAAAAGCCGGGTGCCGAACCGGCCCGCGATTTGAGCGGGTCGAAAACCGGCATGAACCGCACGCTCGTCACCGGAGTTTGGTGGAGGGTTTCCAAAAGGAAAAAAGCTCATCGGCCCGCCGCAGATACCGCGCCATGAGCAGGGCGCGGTCGCGTTTGACCGCAGCGCAGAATTTGCGGAGCCGGCGGGCTTCGGACTTCTCGTCGCGCACGAACTTGTCCAGCGCCGCCAGCAGCGTCTCGCAATCCTGGATGTCACCCGTCAACTTTTGATAGCCGCGCAGTTTGCCGGGCAAACCGCCGGGAAGATGGGACAGCAACGGCCGTAACTGTTCGACCATGTAGCGGAATTTCTTGAAGGCAACGCGCGTGCGATGAACCGCGCGCGGTTCCGTGGGGACAATGTTCCGCCGGTGCGCCACCACGTTCGCAAACGCCAGGTCCACGCTCTTCAGCAAACGAACCCGCGCCCGACGACGCCCCTCCGCCTGCTTCATGGCAGCGCGCAACTCTTTGCCAAGCGCGTCCATCCGGTTCTTCAACGGCTTCAGCCTCGTGCGCCGGAGTTTCCGCTCCAGTTGCCGGCCGAGACGTTTTTCCCGGCGCAGCAGTTCCTTCTTGAAACGCTTCGTCTCCGGAAACCGGCCAAGCCGCGACTCCACATCGCACAACATCACCTGCGCATCGCGCAACCGGCCGGAGGATTTGAACGGTTGTTTGAAGAGCCGGGAAACCCTGTCTGCCGCGTCTCCGGCCAGCAACGGGTCAAACAAATCCACGAGCGCCAGCAGCCGCCGCATTTCCACACGCAACTGGTGAACGGTCCCCTTGGACAATTTTTTCTGGCACCGTTTGAACGCCCGCCGGTAGGAACACCAGGCCGCCTTGAATGCTCGGTCAAGCCGCGCAGCCAGTTGCCCTTCGCCCGGCAACGTCACCTTGTCCACCAGCACAGTGTTCATGACTTTCAGCGGACATCAAATAGAACGTCAGCCGGCAAGCGTCAACCCTTGATCCGCCGTGACAAAACTCACGCCTCCAGGATTGCGTCCATCGCCACCTTGGCATTCAACAGACGCGAAATCGGGCAACCGAGCTTGGCCACGTTCGCCACCCCGAGAACTTTTGCCCGGTCCGCGCCGGGAATCTTTGCCATCACGTCCAGATGCGACTCTGTGACCGTCCAGCCCGCGTCGGTCTTGTCCAGCGTGACCGTGGCCGTGACCTGGATGGATTTGGGCGTGATGCCGGCCTTGCCGAGTTCCGCCGAGAACGCCATCGCAAAGCAGCCCGCATGGGCGGCGGCGATGAGTTCTTCCGGATTCGTGCCAACGCCGCTTTCGAAGCGCGTGCTGAACGAGTATTGCGTCTGCGCGAGCACACCGCTCTCGGTGGAAATGTTGCCCTTGCCGTCTTTTAAACCGCCGCGCCAGATGGCCGATGCTTTGCGTTTCATAAATTATTCTTTCAACCAGGAACGTGAATTCGCTCCAACACCGGAAAGACTAGCGTGGGTTCGTGAAAACCTCAAGGCATCAATGCCACTTTGGCGGGGATCAACCTCCCGCCATGGCACCCGCGATCAGGAACGGCTCGGCGCCGCTGACAACCGCGTCGGGTAATTGGGTCTCCTGTGGTTCAAGCGACAAATCTTCCTTGCAGGCGAAAAATCTGACGAAGGGCCGGCGCTTCAGGGTGACATGGTCGCGAATCGTCCCGCGCAGCACCGGATAGCGCGCTTCGAGCGCGTCGAGAACGGAGCGCAGCGTGGCGGGTCCTTCGACCTCAAGCTGCACCTCGCCGTCAACGCTTGCCAAGGTCCGCAGGTGATAGGGAAGCACGACTCGTATCATGGCAACGTCTGGACCTCAACCGACAGGACGGCCGGCAGGTCGCGAACAATCGGATTCCAAGTGTTGCCGCTGTCGGCCGAGGCGTAAACCTGACCACCGGTCGTGCCGAAATACACGCCGCACGGTTCGAGCGAGTCAACGGTCATCGCGTCGCGCAGCACGTTCACGTAACAATCCTTCTGCGGCAGGCCTTTCGTCAGCGCTTCCCATTCGTCGCCGCCCGTCCGACTGCGATACACGCGCAGCTTTCCGTCCGGCGGGAAATGTTCGGAGTCGCTCTTGATGGGAACGACATAGATCGTTTCCGGTTCGTGCGCGTGAACGTCAATCGGGAAGCCAAAGTCAGACGGCAGATTGCCGCTGACCTCCCGCCACTGCTCGCCGGCGTTGTCGGTGCGCATCACGTCCCAATGCTTCTGCATGAACAGCACGTCCGGGCGCGACGGGTGCATGGCAATACGATGAACGCAGTGTCCGACTTCGGCATCGGGATCGGGCAGTTCCCATTTGGATTTCAGTCCGCGATTGATCGGTTTCCAGTTTTTACCGCCATCGTCGGTGCGGAAGGCGCCTGCCGCCGAGATGGCGATATAAATCCGTTTCGGATTTTTCGGGTCGAGAATGATTGTGTGCACGGCCATGCCGCCCGCGCCCGGCTGCCAAAGATGACCTTTGGCGCTGCGCAATCCGGAAAGTTCCTTCCACGTTTTGCCACCGTCAGTGGTCTTGAAAATCGCCGCGTCCTCCACGCCGGCGAAGGCCACGTCCGGATCGGTCAGCGACGGTTCGATGTGCCACACGCGTTTGAACTCCCACGAATGCTGCGTGCCGTCATACCACCTGTGCGTGCCGACTTTGCCGGCGTAAGCAAACTTGTTACTCTCGCCTTTGGGCATGCCGTCCGGGCTTTTCAACTCCTCCGGACTGCTGCCGGGCGTGTTCCAGGTTTTGCCGCCGTCATCCGAACGTTGGATGATCTGGCCAAACCAGCCGCTCGTCTGCGACGCGTAGATACGGTCCGGCTCAACCGGCGAGCTTTTGACGTGATAAATCTCCCAGCCCGCGAAGTGCGGGCCGCTGACTTTCCATTTCTGGCGCTTGCCATCCGCGGTCAGGATGAACGCGCCTTTCTTCGTGCCGACCAATATCCGGACTTTGCTCATGACTCTCCTTTTTGATTTGTGTTTCGTGGTTTGGCAAATATTGCCGGAATATTCCGTAGCAACACGGGCGAGTCAAGGAACAGCGCGTTACTTTTTCAACGCGGTTCTGTCCTCAATTTTCCACCGAAGAATTATTCCACCACTGACTTGTGCTTTTCCCGGCCCACGGGCAATCTGCACGCATGAAATCATTTCCCACCGGCCGCACCTTGCCGATCACGATTTTGTTTTTTGCTGCAACAGCTTTTCCCATGTTCGCGCAGCCGGGCGAAACACCAATCACGCCGGCAAGTAAAATTGCATTGTTCGACGGCAAAAGTTTTTCCGGCTGGACGTTTGTTTCCAAGGATACGAACGCGCCCGCTATGGCCATCTGGTCGGTGACGAACGGTGTCATCGCGTGCCAGGGCAGGCCGAACGGTTATGCGCGGACGCTCCAGTCTTATCGCGATTACAAACTCCATGTGGAATGGCGTTTCCCGGACGGCCCTGGAAACAGCGGCGTATTTCTGCATGTCAATCCGCCGGACAAAGTCTGGCCGCTATGTCTGGAGGCGCAGTTGCTGTCCGGCAGCGCTGGCGAAGTGCGCTGCAACGGCGGCTCGCGGGTGCATGAGCTGACAACGGAATTTCCCAGGAGCGTTCCGCGCCGCCAGCCCAGCTCGGAAAGACCCGTCGGCGAATGGAACAGTTACGACATCGTCTGTCGCAGCAACACGGTGACGATTCAAGTCAATGGTGTTTTACAAAATGAAATCACCGGGTCGTCGGTCAGTTCCGGCGCAATCGGCTTGCAGGCCGAGGGCAAGCCGGTGGAGTTTCGCCATATCGTGTTGGAGCCTTTGCCCTGAATGGGCCGCCTTCTTGTAGCGTCACTCTGTGAGCAACTACGGGTGGCTTTGTGCGAGTATCGGATGAGACGCAACCACGTAGCGGTTGGAGCGGTTTGGTGGACGATGTACGATACTTTCTATTACCCCCGCTCGCGATGTTTGGTCAAGGCGTCGTGCAGTTCATCCATTTCCCGACCCGAGATGCAAGCAAGTATCACGGCAGGCTGGCCACGCGCGGCCAGCCGTTCTCCCAAACCATTGTGGAAATATGCAATTGGGACCGGCCCGTCCGGCCGTCGTAGGCGTGGAACACCAAGTAATCGCGACCGGAGTCAAAGAACACCGTTTGACCTCCGGCGCCGCGCCAGTTTGGCGTCGCGGCTTGGATGACCAGCGTGCCGCCGTCCTCGGTCAACGGTTTGCCGTCGCGATCCACGTAGGGGCCGGTGACGTTGCGGGCGCGGCCCACCTTGACGTTGTAGGTGCTGTTGGTGCCGCGACAGCAGAAGTCGTAGGACGCGAACAAATACCAGTAATCACCCCGCCGCACGATGGTGGGAGCTTCAATGGCGCCTTCCACCGGCGGCGTTTGAGGCGGCCCCAGGCGCGGGCGGCAGGCCAGGGAGTAGATCGTGTTGTCGGTGGCCGGGAGCTTGCCGGTTTTCGGGTCCACCCGTTGCATTTTGATGCCGCCCCAGAAACTGCCCCAGCAAAGCCAGACGTTGTGCTGGTCTTCGATGACGAGGTTCGGGTCAATGGCGTTGAAGTCGTCAATGCCCGGCTCTGAGCGGACGACCAGACCCTGATCCACCCACTTGTAGCGCGGACTGGCCGGATCCAATGTTTCGTTGAACGCCAGACCGATGGCGGATTTGTTCACGCCGAAGCTGGAGACGGCATAATAAAGATAAAATTTTCCGTTAAAATAATGGATGTCCGGCGCCCAAATCTCGCGCGCGAGTGGGATTTCGTTCGTAGTCCATGCCGGCAGACTTTCAAAGACACTACCACATCGCGTCCAGTTGAGCAGGTTGGTGGAACATCGGATGGGAATGATTCCTCCGCGCCGTCCGCCGCCCGTGCAGAAGATGTAGTAGGTGTCTTTTTCCCTGATGATGGCCGGATCATGCACGCTCAGGTCGCCTGAGAGTTTGAGCAACTCCGGTTCCGTTGCCGCGACCGGGGATGTCGTGCTGCGGCAACCCGGACCGATGAGCAGCAGCAGTGCAAGCGAAGCCATCGCATAAATGTTCGTGGGTTCAGTAATTGTTTTCATTGGAAATTATTCGACTGACTTCAACCGTCTGCCCGGATTTCAAAAAGCTTCTCCACCTTCGCCTTCACCGCCGCATCCATCTTGATGAGCGGCGGCCACGCGCGTTTGAAACCTTCGCCGGGAATTTTCTTCGTCGCGTCAATGCCCAGCTTGCTGCCGATGGCCATTTCGCTGGTGGCGTGGTCGAGCACGTCGGACGGGGGAGCGCACGCGCCTCGCGTGCATCGGTCAGCGCCCTCGCTGACCGAATCGGGCGCGCTGCCAAGATGGTTTCGACGGGGGCGTCGAAACCGACACGCGCGGGCGCGTGTGCTCCCCGTTTCATTTGCTGTAGAACGCATCAATTTTCTTTCGCACCGCCTCGTCCATCCGAATCAACGGCGGCCACGGTCTTTTGAATCCTTCACCCGCGAGCTTGCGCGTGGCGTCAATTCCCAGTTTCGAGCCGATGGCCATTTCCGAAGTGGCATGATCCAAAACATCGGACGGGCCTTTGGTGAAGATGCTGTCGCGCTGCGGATCGGTGTTGGCCGTGAGATGGAACAGCACTTCGCTGGTATTGTGCACGTCCACGTCGGCGTCCACCACCACGATGTATTTCGTGAACATCATCTGGCCCATGCCCCACAGGCCGTGCATGATTTTGTACGCTTGCATCGGGTAGGTCTTTTTGATACTCACGAACACAAGGTTGTGGAACACGCCTTCCGCCGGCAGCGCGATGTCCACGATCTCCGGGAAATTCATTTTGAAGACCGGCAGGAACAATTTCACACTCGCGCCGCCGATGTAAAAATCTTCCATCGGCGGCATGCCAACAATCGTCGCCGGATACACCGCGTCCTTGCGATGCGTGATGGCGGTGATATGAAACACCGGATACGGCTCGGGCAACGTGTAGTAGCCGGTGTGATCTCCGAACGGCCCTTCCTCGCGCAACGGCTCCTTCGGGTCCACGTAACCTTCGATGACGAAGTCGGCGTTGGCGGGAACTTCGAGGTCGTTGGTCTCGCATTTGACGAGTTCGGCGGATTTTTTTCTTAAATAACCGGCGAGAAGAAATTCATCCAAGCCGTCGGGCAACGGCGCAGTGGCGGCGAAGGTGAACACGGGATCGCCGCCAATGAAAATGGAAACGGGCATGCGCGTGCCGGTTTCGTAATAACGGCGGCCATGCCGCGCGCCAACCTTTTGGAGCTGCCAATGCATGCCGGTAGTGCGGTCGTCGTAAATCTGGATGCGATACATGCCCACGTTGCGCTCGCCGGTGTCGGGGTCCTTGGTGACGACGCAAGGGAGCGTGATGAAACGTCCACCGTCAAGCGGCCAGCATTTCTGGATTGGCAGATTGAGCAAAGTGGGCGTTTCAAGTTTCAAGTTGGAAGTTTCAAGCGATGGGGCGACCGGCCAGACTGTACCAGGCCTGAAACTTGAATCTTGAAACTTGTGAACTTTCTCCTTACACGGGCCATCCTTTACGATTTTCGGCTTGGCATGGCGCAAGTCGAGCGCCTGGCCGAGCAGTTTGATGGCTTCCCGAAAACTGGTCGGCGGCTTGGCTTTCATCATCGAACCGAGTTCGGCGGCGACTTCATCCACGGAATTCGCGCCCAAGCTCAGGGCCATGCGCTTGTGCGAACCCATCGTGTTGATGGCAAGTGGAAACGGTGATACCTCGCCGTTGACGGTCGGTTTCTCGAATAACAACGCCTTGCCGCCGCCGGGCGATTTCATTTCGCGGTCGGCAAGCTCGGTGATTTCCAGTTCGGTGGCAACCGGTTGCGAAATGCGTTTGAGTTCGCCAGCCTTGTCGAGCTGGTTGACGAAATCGCGGAAGGAATCAAAAGCCATACGCGCGCGAGGCTGGCACAAAACGGCGCGGCTGGCAATGCGGGGAAATTCAGGAGCGCGGACAGCTTGTCCGCGAGTTAAGGTTGCTGACGTGAGCACGCGAGCGAGCCGCCCGCGCTCCGGTTTTATTTCGGCAGCAGGTCGGCGACCATCGCGCGTTCTTCCTGCAATTCCTTCACGGTGGCATCAATTTTCGCACGGCTGAAGTCGTTGATTGAAACGCCTTGAACGATTTCAAGTTTCTGACCGTTGCTGCGGACGGGGAAGGAACAAATTAAACCTTTCTCAATGTCGTAGCTGCCGTCGGAACAGACACATACACTGTGCCAATCACCCGCGGGTGCCGGTTCGATGATGGAACGGACGCTGTCCACGACCGCGTTGGCGGCGCTGGCGGCGCTGGACAACCCGCGCGCCTTGATGATGGCCGCGCCGCGCTGCTGGACGGTCGAAATGAATTCACCCTTGAGCCAGGCTTCGTCCGTGATGATGCTGGTCGCCGGTTTGCCGCTGATTTTCGCGTTATAAAAATCGGGATATTGCGTCGCGGAATGGTTGCCCCAAATGGCGACGTTGCTGACGGCGGTCACTTCCACGCCAGCCTTTTTGGCAAGCTGGGCTTTGGCACGGTTCTCATCGAGTCGCGTCATGGCGTAGAACCGGTCGCGCGGAATGTCTGGCGCGTTGTTCATGCAAATCAGGCAGTTGGTGTTGCAGGGATTGCCGACGACGTGAATGCGCACGTTCTTCGCGGCATTTTTTTCAATCGCCCTGCCCTGCCCGATGAAAATTTTCCCATTGATGCCGAGCAAATCCTTCCGTTCCATGCCGGCCTTGCGCGGCACGCTGCCGACCAGCAGCGCCCAGTTCACGCCGCGAAAGCCCTCGTCAAGGTTCGCTGTGGGAACGATGCCCTTAAGCAGCGGGAAGGCGCAGTCGTCGAGTTCCATCACCACACCGCCGAGCGCAGGCAGGGCGGGTTCGATTTCGAGCAAATGCAAAATGACGGGTTGGTTCGGCCCGAACATCGCGCCGGAGGCGATGCGGAACAGCAGTGAGTAACCAATTTGGCCGGCGGCGCCGGTGACCGCCACGCGAAGGGGTGTCTGGCTCATAAATTTAAGGGCGGAAGTATGTTGTCGCATTCGTCATCGTGCAAGCGCGGAACGTCTGCGCCACTTTCAACTCGTGTGTTCCTCCGTCACATCAAACCGCTCGAACAGTTTGCCGAGCAACATCACGCCCAGACCGGCTTCCGCAGCCAGAATAATTGTCGCCGCGAGCGATGCCAGCGGGACGGCGGCGGCCGGACCGAACGCGAAATTCAGCAGAAAAAAGACGCCAACGAACGCAGCGGCAGCGGGCAGGAGCGCCAGCAACAGAGCGAGCATTTGTCCCAACGCAAATATCAGCCGCTGGCCGGTGGCTTCGATGCCGCGCGGGCTGTCCTTGCCGGTTTGAATCCATGACGGGAACAGCAGCACGGCGGCGTTTGGAATCAATAACAGGAGCAAATCGAGCACCGGCAACAGGAACGCCGCGCCGAGTGCGATGACCAGGAACAGGGCTTCCTGTTTGACGGGCAGATAAAAAATGAGCCCGGCGCCAACCAGCAACAGCAGCCACTGGAACACCGCCAGCACGGCCACCGGCGCGAGGATTTCGCCCAAGGCAATCTGCCAGCCGCGCAGCGGAAAGGTTTTCAGGATGTCCGCCAGCGGCAGGTCGTTCCGAAAATCCAACCGCAACAATTGCGGCCCCAGCAGCAGCGAATAGCCCAAAGCAATGGCAACGAGAATCGCCGCCATGAAAGAAAGGCTTTGACTGTGGCCGACGGCTCCCAAACCAACGCAAACGGCCACCACAACGACGATGATGGAAACCCAGAGGCGAACCGAAAAGACCTGGCCGACGCCGATGAGGTTTTTCCAGAGCAGCGCCGTGGCGGACGGCCCGGTCGCCGCCAGTTTGAACCACGGACGCTTGGCCTTTTGATTTTTCTTCGCGCCCTGCCAGTTGCCGGCGCGCACGGCGGCGATGCGCACGGCCAGTTTCTGCGAAGCTTCCACCGAGGCCTCCTCGAAGGCCACGTCGGAATAAATGACCCACATGTAGTGGAGCAAAAGGAGTAGCAGCACCGGAGCCACCGCGGCGAAAAATGCCGTGGCGTCCTGCGCGAGAAAGGGCCGCACCACCAGCCGGAAGGGATAAAGCAGATACAACGCCGGACCGGCGGTCAAAACCCGTTGCGCATAATCCAGAATCGCATTGAGATTGGCGGTGTCGGCGCTACTCAATTCCGGCAGCGTCCGTTTTGCCCAAACCCAGACGGAACCGGCCATTGCCACCGCCAACCCGAAGACCAGCAGCCGCCGGAGCCAGTTGGAAATGCCGCGATCCAGCAGCATCGTCCGGGCAAAGGAGGAGCCGAGGAAATGAAGGTTCAGGGTCGAGAGAATCAGCCACCAGCCGAAGGCGTGTATCCAGACATTGCCGCCGAATCGCCGGGAAAACAGCGTGAATAAAATTATTGTGAAAAAAATTCCGAACTGCGAACGCAGGAGTTTGAAGTGAATCAGAGTACGCCGGGTGACGGGGGCGGGAAAAAGGAACGCCACTTCGGCCTCGGTGAACGTGAGCGCGGCGCGCTCGTGCGGAATAATCCATGCCAAGAGCACGATGACGAAGAGCGCGAGCGCGCCCACCAATTCAAAAACCTGCAGGTGCTCCGGTGAAACGGTCAGGTTTACCGCCGGCCGCCCGCCGAACCCGCGAAAAAGGTAGCGGAAGAAATAAAAATAGAAATAGAGCCCGCCCACGATGGCGCCGATGAGGTATTTCGGCTGTTTGAGCCGCTTGAACCGGCTGACCAACCGGTTGCGGAACGTGTGGTACTGCAGGTAGAGCAGCGCGGCGATCATCGTTCGTTTCAGGGTGGCAGCACCGGCGGAACGGCCGGCGCGCTCGTCCCGGTTTCACTCGTGGCGCGGAAGAAAATTTCCTCGAGATTGGCGTCGCCGGGCTGTTCGGAAAATTTCCGCGTCACTTCTTCGAGCGTGCCGTCAATGACCTTCCGCCCGTTCTTCAAAATCAGGACGCGCGAGCAGATTTCCTCGACCAGGTGCAGCAGGTGCGAGCTGATGATGATGGCCGCGCCGTCGCGCGCCCGTTTCAAAATGGAATCCTTCATCCGGCGGATGCCGAGGGGATCCAGCCCGGTCAACGGTTCGTCGAAGTAAATCACCTTCGGCGAGTGCAGCAGGCCGCAGGCGATGGCGAGCTTTTGTTTCATGCCACGGGACAGTTCACCGGGCAGCGCGTCCCGCTTGTTCGCAATTTCCAGCTCCTCCAGCAGTTCACGGCCGATGCGTTCGTAATCGGGCACCTGATAAATCCGCGCTACGAAATTCAAATGCTGCCAGACCGTGAGGTAATCGAACAGGCGCGGTTCGTCGGTGAAAAAGGCGAGTTGTTGCTTGGCGGCAATCGCGTCCCGGACGATGTCGTGGCCGCCGACGCGCACAGTGCCGCGCGTGGGCGGAATGATGCCGGACAGGCAACGCAAAGTGGTGGTCTTGCCCGCGCCGTTCGGGCCGACCAAACCCATCACTTCGCCGGGCTGGACGGAAAACGAAAGCTCGTTCACGGCAACGAACTCGCCGTAAAGTTTGGTGAGACCTTCGACCTGAATCATGCGTTGCAGTTGGGTTGCCGATTTTTGTTTCCGGGTGCTCAAACCTACCAGCCGGACGACTGGGGCGTAAAGCCCGCAAATTCGTTTCCGTCGCGCGCGAAGAATTTTACAAATTATTCTCTTGGCAGAGGTTCGTTTTGAGCGTACAAACAAACCGTTCTTTGAAATGGATGGACGTTGTTCATCCGTCATCGCAGTCAAACGTCAGGGAACCCGGTGAAAATCCGGGACGGTTGCGCCACTGTAACGGCTACAAATTCCCAAAGCCACTGCCCCGCTCTGCGGCGGCGGGAAGGCGGGAAGGCGGTTTGAGGCCGAAGTCAGGATATCGGTTTGGCTGTGCTCGTCGGCTCCGGAGTTCGGAGCACTTCTCCGTCAAAGAGAAGGATGAGGCCAGCCTGTCAAACGATTTTCGACAGGATTCGTTGAATGCCTTCATTCTCCGTTTTGCCGGGGGGTGAAGGTTTTTTGTTTGGAGTCCCGCCTTTAGGTGGACCGTAAAATGCCGGCTAAAGCCGGAACTCCAAACGCCCTTTTCCCCCTGGCGCTGGTCTCTCAACCAAAACCGTTCCGCCCCCCCGAAAGCTTTCGGGGCTGCGGAACAAAATTGAAAGATCAGCACATGAAAAAAACGTTGTTCGTTTCGCTGGCGCTGGCCGGCTTGTCCGTCTTGTCCGTCGTCCGCGCGACCGTCATCACCGAAAATTTCACCAACAATCCGTCACAGGACGGCTGGCGGATTTTCGGCGACACCAGCCTGTTCCAATGGGATTCCACCAATCAAAACCTCGATGTCACCTGGGATTCGTCGCAGCCGAACAGCTATTTTTATCACCCGCTTGGCACGGTCGTCACGCGCAACGACGATTTTAGCGTTGCGTTTGACCTCCGCTTGAACGACATCGCCAGCGGAACCGATGCGGGCATGAGCGGTGGACTTGAAATCGGTCTCGGTTTTTTGAACTTCGCGGACGCCACCGGCACGAATTTTCTGCGCAGCATTTATTATCCGTTAAATGCACCAACCGGTGCGGTCAATCTGGTTGAATTCGACTATTTCCCACCCGGCTATTTCCCGGATTTCGGCCCCGTTTCTGCGACCACTACGCCGACTTTCATATCCACCAACGGCGATTTTGCACCCACCCAATACCTGCCGTATGAGATCGAGCTGCCCACCAACGTGCTCCTCCACGTCACGATGACCTACACCGCCAGCAACCAGACGCTCGTCACCATTCTGGCGACCAATGGCATGACCTTCCTCCAACTCACGAATGTCACATTGACCGATCCCGGCAATAGCGAGTTTTCCGATGCGGACGACTTCCGCGTGGATACGATTTCGATCAACAGCTACAGCGATGCCGGACAGGACCCCATCTATGGCAGCTCCGTGCTGGCACACGGTGTCGTGGACAATTTTGTCGTCACCGTGCCACCGCCGCCGATTCAAAATCTCAGCGGTAGTTTCAGCAATTCAAACTGGCAGGTGCAATTCATCAGCCAGAGCAACTGGCTTTATATGCTCGAACGCTCAACCGATTTTGTTTCTTGGACCAACGCTTCCGTAACCACCGGCGGCAATGGAACGAATCTGTTTTTGCAGGACACGAATTCGCCGGCGGACAAGGCATTTTACCGCGTTCGCGCTGACAGACCATGAACATGAAGGTCGAAGGTCGTAGGTCGAAGGTCGAGAGCTGCCGGATCGGCGCATTGTTGAATTCCGGCCCTCGATTCTCGACTCTCGACTCTCGACAATGGGCGTTCACGCTCATCGAACTGCTCGTTGTCATCGCCATCATCGCGATTCTATCGGCGATGTTGCTGCCGGTTTTGGCCCGGGGCAGATTGTCCGCGCAACGCGCTTCGTGTGAAAGCAACCTGCGCCAGCTTGGGGTCGCCACGGAACTTTACTGGGACGACAACGGCGGCAATTGTTTCGAATGCGGCCCCACCAACATCAACAGCGGCCAACTCTGGTGGTTCGGCTGGCTGGGATCCGGCACGGAAGGCCACCGGCCGTTTGATTTGTCCACGGGCGTTTTGTTTCCCTATTTGAACGGCAGTGACGTGCGGCTTTGCCCATCACTGGACAGTCAGTCGCCCCAGTTCAAATTGAAGGCCACCAATATTGTGTTCAGCTACGGCTACAACCAGTTCATCGCTCCGCCAATCCTGCCGGTAAATGTTTCAAACCTCCGCCACCCCACTGACACCGCACTCTACGCCGACACCGCACAAGTCAACAATTTTCAATGGCCCGCCTCGCCCTCAAATCCGATGCTCGAAGAATGGTATTACCTGGACAACCCAACCAACTATCCCAGCAGCAGTTATTATCCCCACGGCCACTTTCGCCATTCGAAAAGGGCCAACGTCGCGTTTTGCGACGGGCATGTGGGATCGGAAACAATGGTGCCCGGCTCGATTGACCCGAAATTGCCGAATCAGTTTGTGGGCCGGCTGCGCCCGGAAATTCTTCTCATCCCGTAGGAGACGACGCAAGGAGTCTCTGACTTCAAATCAGAGTCTCGTCACCTCGACTCCTACAAGGTTTTCCAGGCGCGGCTTTTGACGCCACAAGTTTTCCGCAAATGACGCAAAACTTTTCCCACCGCTCCGGCGACGGTCAGCCTGTCGGTGTGCAACTCGATTTCCGGGTTCAGCGGCGGTTCGTAAGGCGCGGAAATGCCCGTGAAATTTTTGAGCTGGCGCTTCCGGGCCCTGGCATAAAGCCCTTTGGGGTCGCGCGCCTCGCACACGGCCAGCGGCGCGTTGACAAACACCTCAACGAAACGTCCACGCGCCATCAATTTCCGCGCCACCGCGCGATCGGTCCGGTAGGGAGAAATGAAAGCGGTGATGCAAATGAACCCGGCGTCGGCAAACAGCCTAGCGACTTCGCCGACGCGCCGGATGTTTTCCCGCCGGTCCTTCGGGGAAAAACCCAAGTCACGGCACAACCCCAGCCGCACGCGGTCGCCATCCAGTACCAGCGTCTGGCAACCGTTTCGGAACAGCACGCGCTCCAATTCGGCGGCAACGGTGGATTTGCCGGCGGCGGACAGGCCGGTGAGCCAGACCACGCAGCCGCGATGACCGTTGCGGCGCTCGCGTTCGCGCAAGACGATCTTGCCCGCCGGCACACGAACCCGCGCCGATTTCGCTTTGGATCGGCTTGTTTTTTTCATGCGGCAGATTTTCCAGCAATGGAAATTCCCGGCAATGAAAATCCGAAACGGAAAATTATCCCGCCTCAAATCTTTGCTTCGGAAAACCACTCGCCGGTTTCTGTTTGAAGACATTTTCGGATTGCCAAACCGGAAAAGCCTGGCAGAATTTGTTTTGTTAAACCATAAAAGCAAAAAATATTATGGCCAAAATGCAAAAACGAGACCTTGCGAAACCTGATGAGACGCGCACCTTCGACAAAGGCAAACTCGAACTCGTCACCGTTGGCGGGGTCACCTTCGGTCGCGCCACGCTGCAGCCCGGATGGAAATGGTCAACGTGCATCAAACCGCTGGTGAAGACCAAAAGCTGCGAAGCGCCGCATCTGCAATATCACGTCTCCGGACGGATTCGCGTGCTGATGGACGACGGCAGCGAGGACGAATTTGGGCCGGGCGAAGTGTCGTTGCTCCCGCCGGGGCACGACGCGTGGGTGGTTGGCAACGAACCGGTTGTCGTCATTGACATCACCGGCATGGGCGAATACGCCAAACCGCATTCCCACTAAACTTTTGCCTCTGGGAACCGCTCGCGAATCCGGCGGCGCAGATGTTCCTCGTCGTCCGGTTGATAACGGCGGCGCGTGATGAGCCGTTGCACCGCGTCGAGCAATTCCAGCCAGTCCGCCAGCGGCGGTTCGGGCACCCGTTGCCATTGGTCAAAACGCTTTTCGCGCCGAAAGAAAAGCCACTCACGGCTGACGCGCCGCGCATAAACCTGCAGCTTCACGCCGTCGTCGGTCACACGTTTCCAACTGATTTCAGCCTTGGGCATGGAGTTTGGGAGCTGGGATCCTGGCTCTGGCATCTCGGGTGGGGATTTCCTCAGAACCCGGACGCCAAAACCCAGACCCGATTTTCATTGCGGCAAATCCACGCCCGCCACCGCCATCGCGGCGATGCCTTCTTCGCGGCCGATGAAACCCATTTTTTCGTTCGTCGTGGCCTTGAGGCCGACGTGACGGAAATTGATGTCCAACGCCTCCGCGATGCGGATTTTCATCTGACGGATGTGCGGATAAATTTTCGGCGCTTGCGCAACGACCGTCGCGTCCACGTTCACGATCTTGCCCTGGCGCAACGCCACCAGCCGCGCGGCCTCCTGCAAAAACACCTTGCTGGGCGCGTTTTTCCAGCGCGGGTCGGTGTTCGGGAAAAAGTGGCCGATGTCCTCTTCGCCGAGCGCGCCGAGGACGGCGTCGCAAATCGCATGCATGAGCGCGTCGGCGTCCGAATGGCCATCGAGGCCTTTCGGGTGCGGAATCTCGACGCCGCCGAGGACGAGCCTGCGCCCCGCGACCAGCGCGTGAACGTCGTAGCCGATGCCAACGTGAACCATGTCCACATTGTAAGAATTCCGCGCACGTGGAAAAAGAAATTTCAGCGGTATGGAAAAAGAATTGACAATTTTGCCGTAAAGTGGGAATTTCCCACAAATGATTTATCTCGTGGATGAAAAACGGCGCGTGACGATGCCAGGCGTTGCACCCAAAGGCCGTGTCAGCATTTCCCCCGCCGGCCGGAAAAAATGGCTGGTGGAGGAAATTGACCTGCCTGTGCGTACTGGAAGCCTCTCGCCGGAGGAAGTTGGGAGGGCGGCGGCGCGGGCACGCAAACGGGTGAAACTGAAAATGTCATGGGGACAACTTCGGAAACTCACAAGGGAATTGTAACCCTCGTTGACACCTGCCTGCTGATCCGCGCGCTGGAAAAAAACGATTTGGCAGCGAATGCAGCGATTTCCGACGCGCAGCGGCAGGGCCGGGCGGTCGTCAACGTCGTGGTTCTCGCGGAGATTTGCACGGGCAGCGACGCGCCGGAGGAGGTTTCAGCCGCCGTCCGTTCGCTCGGCGTTCAAGTTGTGGAAATTCCCGAAGCGGCGGCGGCGGTTTGCGGACGGGCGTTTTCAAATTACCTGGAACGGCGCGGACAACCGACAGTATCGCGTCTGCCCAAAACGCCATTGCCTGACTTTTTTATCGGCGCGCACGCGCAGGTCATGGGCTGGCAGATTGCCACCAGCGATGAAGGCCGATTCAAAACTTACTTTCCCGAAGTAAATCTGGTTTCCGTGGCGGGATAAAAAAATCCATCTGATGTTAACGTGAATCATGCCGAACCATGAAACCGGCGTGCCTGCCGACCAGGATTATTTCTCTCCCTGCGGCAGCGTGAAGAAAAACGTTGAGCCTTTGCCGAGTTCGCTTTTCACCCAGACCTTGCCGCCGTGGTTTTGCACGATGTGTTTGACGATGGACAATCCCAGGCCGGTGCCGCCCTGCTCGCGCGAACGCGCCTTGTCCACGCGATAAAACCGCTCGAACACGCGGTCGAGTGATTCCGGCGGAATGCCCGGTCCGTCGTCCTGCACGAAGACTTCAATCTTCCCGTCCCCGGTTTTTCCGCCGCCGACGGTCACCGTGCCCTGCGTGCGGCCGTATTTGATGGCGTTGTCCACGAGATTGGTAAGAGCTTGCTCGAGCCGGTACGCGTCCGCCGTGGCGGTGAGCACGGGCAATTGGCTGACCAGCTTGATGTTTTTGTTGTCAGCAGGCGGTTTCAAGTCGCCCAAAACTTTTTCGACGACCGGGCGCAGTTCAATCGTCTGCAGGTTGAATTTGACGCGTCCGGCCTCCAGCGCGGAAATCGAGAGCAAATCCTGGATGAGCAAATCCAGCCGTTGCGCGTTGTGTTCGATAATTTTGAGAAAACGCTCGGCGACTTCGGGATTGTTGCGCGCGCCGTCGAGCAGCGTTTCCACGTAGCCCTTGATGAGCGAAAGCGGCGTGCGCAGTTCGTGGCTGACGTTGGCGACAAATTCCTCACGTGTCCGTTCGAGCTGTTTGAGCCGCGTCAAATCGTGAAAGACCAGAATCGTTCCCTCGCGTTCCCCGGCGGAGTTGGAGACGGCGGCGGCGTTGACCTGCAGCCAGCGTTCGCTCAGGTCAGGCAGCTTCAATTCGTAGTCGAACATCTGCCCCTCGCCTTCAACGCGCTCGACGATCTCAGCAAGTTCGTGCACGCGCAGGGCTTCCATGATGGTCTTGCCCCGCAATTCGGTCTTGATGCCGAAAAGATTTTTGAACGCGCGGTTGGCGAGATAAATCCGGCGGTTGCGGTCCAGCAGCAGCAGCCCTTCCAGCATGCTGTTGAACAAAACCTGCTGCTGCGCCTTGGCGTCGGTCGTCACCTGCTGCTGACGCCGTTGAAAATCCTCCATCTCGGACCGCACCTGCCGTTGCTGGCGGAGAAATTTCCGCCGCCACCAGAAATAGACCGCCACCAGGGCGACGATGGCAAGAATGGTCAGCGATGGCCACATGGGGATGAAATCCGATGTCCGATGTCCGAAATCCAAAACTCAGATGAAGAAAATATCCAACGTCCAACACTGAACATCCAAAGCCCAATGACTGGCGGGCGGGGTTCATTGGATGTTGGGCGTTGGACGTTCGATGTTCGATGTTCCCAACCTTCGTTCATTCCACAAACCGATACCCGACGCCGCGGACGGTGTCCAGATGCTTCGACGCCGGGCCGAGCTTCTCGCGGAGGCGGCGCATGTGCGTGTCCACCGTGCGCGTGTCAATCAGGCTGTCGTATTCCCAAACGTCGCGCAGGAGATGGTCGCGCGATTGCACACGCCCGGCGCGTTGCGCGAGGGTGGTGAGCAGCTTGAATTCGGTCGCCGTCAAATCAATCGTCCTGGCCTTCCAGCTTGCCAGATGGCGCGGCACGTCAATCAGCAAATCGCCGAAGCGCAACTGGTCGCGCGGCTTTTCCTCGGTCTGGCCGCGGGAAAGGATTTTTTTGATGCGCAACAGCAGTTCGCGCGGGCTGAACGGCTTGGTCAGATAATCGTCCGCGCCGAGTTCCAGTCCGAGCACGCGGTCAATTTCGGCGGCCTTCGCGGTGAGCATGATGATGGGCACGCGCATGGTGGCCGGGTCCAGCCGCAACACTTTGCACGCCTCGAACCCGTCCATTTCCGGCAGCATCACGTCGAGGATGATCAAATCCGGCCGCTGCGCGTGGGCCTTTTTCAACGCCTCCGCGCCGTCAACGGCCGTGATGACTGCGTACCCCGCCTGTTTCAGGTTGAACTCGACCAGTTCCACCGCTTCGGGTTCGTCATCCACCACTAATATTCGCGGCTTCACTCCCGCTTGCATACCACGCGCCCGATCGTCACACAATTTCAATTCCGTGACAACCACGTGACGATTCGGTTACGACATTTTTCATTGCTCTAATCTTAATCATAATCGCAATCTTAATCACCGGCGAAGCAGATTAAGATTACGAGGAGCATCAAGACTCTGGCAATTCTTCTTTTGCACCGGTAAACAATCTGCCAACCTCGCGCCATGCCAGTTCCGGTCATCAACCTCGCCCAGATGCGCGAATGGGAACGCGCCACCTGGGCTGCCGGCCAGACCGAAGCCGAGGTCATCCGGCGCGTCGGCGAAAAAACTGCGGAACGCGCGCTGCAACTCACGCGCGCCGGCGACGCCATCCTGATACTGGCCGGCAAGGGCCACAACGGCGACGACGCCCGTGCCGCGCGCAAACATTTGCGTGACCGGCGCGTGGAAGTTCTTGACGCAACCAACCCGGAAGCGGCATCGGCCCAATTTCAACGCAGGACAGGCGTCCCGCCTGCCTCCGGTTTTTCAGTTTCAGATGGAGACAGGCCGGCAGCCCGTCCCGCGTTGCTCATTGACGGCTTGTTCGGCATCGGCCTGGACCGTCCGCTCGACGATGACTGGAAAAAATTCATCACGGCGGTCAATCAATCAAAAATTCCCGTTCTGGCCGTGGACGTGCCGTCCGGTTTGAGCGCAGACACCGGCGAAGTGCAAGGCGCGGCCATCGAAGCCGCCGTCACCTTGACCGTCGGCGCGCCAAAAACCGGGTTGCTCGCACAAGGCGCCTGGCCGTTCGTAGGGCGGCTTGAAGTTGCAACCGATGTCGGCCTGGTTCCCTGTCCGCACAACACCGGGCTGGATTGGACGTTGCCGGAGGATTTCGCCGGGTTCCCGCCGCGCCGCGCGGTCGCGGCCCACAAAGGTTCGTTCGGGCATCTGACAGTGGTCGCAGGCAGTTTTGGATTTCATGGCGCGGCGATTCTGGCTGCGCGTGGAGCGCAACGCGCGCAGCCCGGCCTCGTTACCTTGTACACGCAGGAGGACGTTTATCACCCGATTGCATCGCAATTGCAGGCGGTCATGGTGAATTTGTGGAAGCCGGAAATAAAATTATTCGGCGACGCCAGCGCAATTTTGATCGGCCCCGGCCTGGCCGCGCCGAATTTGCCGGATGACCTCAAAGCCATCACGCGGCGGCTCTGGCGTGATGCGGAAATGCCGGTCATCGTGGACGCGAGCGCGCTGGACTGGCTCACGCCGCACACCCTGGCCAAAGAGCGGATCCGCGTCATCACGCCGCACCCGGGTGAGGCGGCGCGTTTGCTCAACGCGACGGCGCAGCAGGTGCAAGCGGACCGCATACAGGCCGCGCGCGATATTTCACGGCGCTTCGGCAATTGCTGGGTGGCGCTCAAGGGACATCAAACGCTCATTGGCCGGAGCGCGGGCCTTCGCTCCGATGGAGCTTCGTCCCCGCACGAAGGGGAAATATTTGTGAACCCGTCCGGCAATCCGCATCTGGCGCAGGGCGGCAGCGGCGACGTGCTCGCGGGTTTTATTGCCGGATTGCTGGCGCAACCGGCGTTGCAAACTGACATTGGCCGGACGCTTCGTTACGCCGTCTGGCAGCACGGTGTCGCGGCGGACAAATTGCAAACGACGCGCGCGAATTGGGTTGTGGAAGATTTGCCTGGCGAACTCGGCAACGTCACGCGGTAAAACATCATTACCGCCAACTGGGACAGCCTGTGCCATCGCGATTTTCAACCGGTCTTGTCAAGGGCTAATCTGGATTCGATAGAACCGGGCTGCTGCATTGTTCGTGTCCGTGAAACAATACGAAATGCCAGAGACATTGGTCGTAAGCGTGGCGGTCGTATTTGTCGTCCAGCCCATCCCCAATTGGCCGGTCTGGAGCAGGTTGAGCGTGGCATTGGTAAGACTGCTGATGACCGTAAAGTTGAGTTGCACCTGGTTGTTCGTCAAAACCGGCGTGGCCAGCACAATGCCCGGCGGCGAGCTGAGCTGGTAAATTTGGCTGCCCGCCAGCAGGAACAGCCCTAATCCGAAATCATCAAAATTGGGCACGTTGGTATAGGTGACCGGCTGGCCGGAAGACGGTTCGTCGCCGCTGCCTTGTTCGTAACCGAGGAAGCCGTTGTCTGTGCCGGCGCTGTGGTGCAGCGCGCCGACGGCCAGGGCGTTCCACCCATTGATGACGGCGGGCAAATAACTGTTGGTGTCGAGATAACCGTGATTGATTCCCCACGCAAATCCGTAAGTGAAGCAGGCCGTGCCGCTGGACTCCGGGCCGGGATAGTCATTGGTGTAGGCGAGATTCACGTTCCAGAAACCGTCCGGCCGCTGCACGGCTTTGAGGGCCGCCGCCATGTCCTGAAAGGTTTGCAGATATTCGGCGAAATGGACGTCATTGGTCGGGAGCACGTCCATTGTCCGGGCGAGCGCGACGAAGGCCCAGCCATTGCCACGCGACCAGTAGCATTTTTGCGTCGTGCCATCCGACGCCTTGTAGTTCGCCATAAAGTTTGTGTCCCGCCACCAGAGATGGTCGGTGGCATTATAGAGGCCGTTGGAGCGACCCCATACGTTTTTGATAAAATGGAAGAACGAATACATCTCCGGCGCATAGGTGGCATTGGTCTTGAGCGTGCTGAGGGTGTTGGAATCGAGCGCGCCCAGCTTGGCAAATGCGGCCATTGACATATGGAGGGAATCAACGTAGGTCCAAGTGCTCAAACCCAGCTTGCCGCTCATCCAGAAGTTCACGTTGTTGACGATGTGCGTCAGCCGGTTGGTCTGGGTGGTGTCCATCAGGTAAAGCTCAATATATTGCTGCCCGGCGCACTGATCATCGGGCGTATTGTCGGTGTCCCCATATCGCACGTTCCAATTGGTAAACGCGCCCCACTGCACCGCGTAATTGTAAATGTTTGAGTCTTGGTTGATCCGATATAACGCCAGGGAGCCCTCGATATACGTTCCCCGTGTCCAGATGCAACTGGCATGGCTTCCGGACAGGCAACTGCTGCAGCCGGGTATCGGCCATTCGTTTGTGAAATAGTTGTTGGCCAGCACCATGTCGCTCAAGATCTGCGCCTGCGGAGGCATGAACCCAGCCATTGCATTGGGTGAAACCAGCAATCCCGCCAGTAACACCAAAAGAAAAACTGGTTTTAAACAGGGGGATTTCATGGCTGATGGTGTGTTTGTAACGGCTATATCCTTCAAACATAGCTACTATTCACCAAAGCTCATTCAAGTCAAACGATAATGTTCTTCCTCCTCAACCGCGAAAGCGGAACTGAAAAGCGCCAACCGGCGCTGGCTCCAGCGTGAGGCTGTCTTTATTTGTACTTTCGCTAGATTCGAGTCCTGGCCGTGGTACCAATTCGCCTGCCCGCTATGGCGCAGATACCAGTCGGACCCATTGTGTTTCTGTGCGATACTCCAGCCCGTCAGAAGTCTCAACGAGAGCATAAAAGGGGTGCAGTCCGTCCCATAAATTCGTTCCATTTACCTGAAAGATTGCCGTGGACTCGTTGGTGGCCATGTCCAGCGCGCCGCCAGTGCTGAACAAAGTAATCAAGCTTACAGTGTTGGTGTTGGCGGCAACCTGAACGTGATAGGTGCCTTGCACCGGGGCCTGATTGGTCAGATCGAGCAGCGTCAAGGTCGCGCTTAAGGAACTGTTTTGAATTTGGACGGGCACAGTCACTTGGGTTTCAGTTCGCGCGTCACTGCCTTCGTAGGCGACGGCCGTCAAGTTGTGATAACCATCGGGCAGGGCTGTGGTATCCAAGGGAAAGGTCAAAGCCAGGCTGGATGTGCCGGCTGTAACGTAAAGGTGGTTCCGGGGCTGGAGGTCGGAAAGGTTTTGCGTGAGGGTGCTGCCCGAAGTCGAGAACGAGGGAACCTTCACGGACGACACCGCGGGGTTGACTTGGATTGCGGCAGCCTGGTAGCCGGGGCTCCGGGCATACAAATTGAAGACGGTGAAGAAGAAAGTGCCGTATTGGTCCATCGCATAATCCTCGGCCACAACACCGTCACTGCCCTGCAAGGCAGGATTCGCGTTAATCGCGTTGTACAGCTGGCTGGCAAGCGCGGCGGAATTGCCAGCAGACTGATTAGTCACGGCCACGACCACGATCTGGCCGTTGGTCTTGGCAAAAGTGAACCGTATCCAAGAATTGGCGGGAACCGAATTGCTGAACTCCGAGTATCCCTGCATACCAACCGCTTCGGAGGCCATGAGTTCGGGCTGGCTGGCGCGCAGAAAAGTTGAGAGCTGGTTGCCGTTCCCAATCGCACTTGCGGCGTCGGTTTGGATTTCGCCGAGGGCGAAATTGGTTTCCAGCGCGGTCCATTGGCCTTGGTTGGTGGAAACCCCAACTACGTAAGGTTGCAAGGCACTGTCAACGCGGACCAAGGTAACATTCGTCACCCCATTAAGCACGGTGAAGCTGGGCGGTGCCGGTGGCACGAGCCATGCCCGGTAAAATTGGCAGGCGGAATTTGTAGCGTTGGCATCAACAAAGTCCATAGCCCCGCCGGATTGATTGGTAAAGATGGACGCCCAATCAACGAGGTTGGTAGATACTTGAATGGCCCACGGCAACCCAGCTACGCTGTCCACGTGCATCTGGAATGCCCCAGAATTGGTGATCTCAGGCATGGACAACTCGGGAGGTTGGTCCGGTATTGGCCACGTCATGCGATAAAAGCGAGCGGGATAGTTTGTGGAATCGTAATCGGTAAAATCCAGCAGCCCCGGCGACACGTTATTCGTGAAGATGGGCTGCCAGTCCGTTAAATTGGTTGAAGCCTGGATAACGTAAGGCAAGGTGCTGGGAATCCCTACCTCCATTGTGAAGGCTCCGCTTTTATCGGGACTACCGGGTGTCATCTGTGGCGGCGTGGAATCAGGCAGATAATTGACGCTGTAAGAAAGGCCAGGTGTATTCGTGGGGGTGTTATCGGCAACATAGAACGGAACCGCCATGAGATTGGTGGCAATGGATTGCAACTCAATGCGGTCGCCATAAGCCGTGGCCTTCACCTGGGTGGCGTTGGTGGCGGCATTGATCAAAGCTGTTAATGCCGCTGCCACAGTGTTTAAGGTTGAGTTGGTGGGGACGGTGTAGGTGATGGGATAGCCATTCAGGGTAACGGTCAACAGATTGCCGGGAGACGGTACCAAATTGGTCAGTGTGCTGAAATAGTTGCCGTCCACGAATAAATCAACTTGTTGCAGGGGATGGTTCCCATCGTAGGCAGAAAATTTCACGGAAAGGTTGGTTGTGCCACTCAACACGGAGTTGGGTAGGTTGGTGCTCCATTGTCCATAACCGGCCCGGGCAAAGGGCGCTGCCAGCGGCTCGGCCACTATGAGCCCAAGATACGGTGCATTGATGCTTTGATAATAGCTTTCGGCCAGACTGAAGCCGCGGGCCTGATAAAAGTAAACCTGGGGATTGGGAAACTTCTGCGTGTCGTCTTCGGGTTCCACAACCGTGCCATAACTGCCTGCCGCCCCGGCATAGATAAACGCCAGCAAATTGGTCTGGCTGTTGGAACCGAAAATGACGCCGCCGTAGGACGTCATGCTATCTGCGATCGCCCCGGGAACAAAAGTGCTTTGCGGGACGCTGAATTGCGCCAAACCCGTTTCAAAACCCAGACAAACATTTGGCCACCAGACGGAATCGCTGTTGGTGCGTAAAATTGAAGAAACCCCCAGAATGTTCACATTGAAAACGGCATTGTCGAAATAAGGATAACGGATGTTGCGGAGCAGGTCGGAACTTTTTTCCAGAATAACCGGTTGTGAGGGAAAAGTTCCGTCGCTGGCGACTCCCTGGTCCACCAATGCTTCCGCCTGGGTGAGTGAATCAGCCGTGATCATGGTGGTCAGAAAGGAATAGCCGGGCGCGCCGACGGGTGTCGCTTGGCAAAAGACCGCCTCGCTGGCAGCGTAACTGTTGGTGACACCCGATGGATCGCTCCCGTCGCCCTGCCTTGAGCCGTAGAACAGGGCCGAGGTTGTGCCGTTGACAGCGGAACCGAAACTGGTCTGGAATGGAATATCCATCGAGAGGACAACGTAATCAATCTGGTTGGTCAACTGGCGGTCCGCCAGCATGTCCAACAGGGGCGTTACCAGGTCGGTTTGAAAATCATTGCTGGCCCATTGGGTGTTGCCGCCAGACCAATTGATGTATAACACGTTTTGGGGCGGCACCTGGCGTTGTTCGCAGAAGTAATTGCCCAGCTCACACGAATTTGAACTGGCTTGGTTGACGACGACGACCGTGTTCAAGCCGCTGCCGCCAGCTTGAAGTTTGCAGGTCAAGGCACAACTTGCCAAAACCAGCACCAGCACTCCACGGTGAAGACTGCCATCCATACACTCAACCGATTTAGACGAACAGAACGCACTTACTATCAAGTGGCAAGGTTTTCATAATAAGACTCTTCCGGGTGTCGGCACAGCAAAAAAGGCCGGTCATTGACCGGCCCTGCATCTCCCATGCTAAACCGACAAAATTCCGTTTTCAGGTTAACTTGCGCCGCAGCGTCAATCCCAATGCACCCATCCCCAGTGCAACAAGTGCCAGTGTTGACGGCTCCGGAACAATTTGGACACCCAGCCCCTTGTCTTTGGCGATGGCTAAAGTATCGGTCGGGTCACCCTGACCATCAACCGAGCCGTAGGGTTGAAGCGTCGCGTTCCACTGAAATCCCCACGTCACATTGCCCGGCCCCGCCGACATTATGTCATCTAGGTTTAAATAACTAGGCGTGTTGAGTTCGGTCAACGTCTGGTTGTAAGACGCCGCTTCGGCGCGGTTAGCGTCGGGCGCAGCAATGACTTCCGCTATACCCGTCGAATTAGGCACACCTCCAGCCGTTTGCTGCGCTCCAGTATACATGCCAGGGGAACCGCTAATCACCACACTATTAGGAGTGCCGTAACCCAACAGACCGAAATAGGAATATTGATAAAAACTCAAAGTGAGCGCGGTACCACTAAGGTTCTGCACTGCTATACCCTCTGCCAAATCGGCATTGCCAGAATTGTTGCCAAAGCCGGTCAATTGATATTCGATACTCGCTGACAATTGAGCGTTTGCATACGTGATGATTACATCATTTAGCCCTTGAGCGCCATAACCATTGTCCAAAACACTCAACCCGCCAAGTGTATTAATTGGCTGCGGGGCGGAGCCATTAATTGAATACCAAAACCACTGCTGATTCAATTGGTTCTGTCCGTTAAGCACAGTCCAACTGTTCATTCCCAAAGTGCCGGTGTTGCCAGTATTGATAAATGCCGTGGATCCCCCGTCGCTCATCATAACTTGAGCGATGCCATTGCCCGGCAGAAGTAAAATGCCCAACACGATCAACACCGCACAAAGCGATGCAACACATTTACCGGTGGAAACAGTTTGAGGATGTGAATTCATAAACTCTCTGATTGTTGTTTTGTGACCAATTTGACTAAATTTCGCGTTTTTTTAACGTAATTTGGAGTGTAAGTCAAGCTATTTTATCTCTCCGTCGCCAAGACGCTAAGGCCAAAACAAATATCCCCGACGAAATCAGCGCCACGAACGAGGGTTCAGGCACCACTACACTCCCGACTTCGCTGACGCCATAGGCGGTCCCCCCGGCCGCCAATAGCACATCAAATTCATAGCCAAAATCTGTCCCGATGCCCGAAGCAGTCAAGGTGACGTTGTCAAGAGAATTAGGGCTTGGATTTCCGAGGAAAGCGCCAAACGGAAACCCGCTGTTATCGGCCTGCACTTCAGTAGTAGCTCCTGGGTTAATGCCAGAAATAAATCCGCTCCAATTAAGTGTTGCCCCTCCTCCGGTTTGCAAAACAGTGGCTGTTGTGGAGTTATTATTAGCGGGTGTAAGTGTAAGATACTGGCTTGCAGGACTGCCTCCCAAGTCAAAATTGAAGTATTGGAATAAACTCACGGTATGGGCGTTGCTTGGATCGTTATTAAACACTGTAAATGTCTGGTTCATTACATTTGGAGATGTAAGTAGAACTGTGTCATAAATAGTCACTGGCCCTCCAACCCCATACTTTATCGTCCAATCGTAAATGTTGCCGAGTACATGTGTGGCCGACGTGAAACCTAACGCCGTCAACGGCGTCACCGACCCGCCATCCAAGCTGTAGTATAAAGATTCCGCACTCAGTTGGTTCACACCCACTGTCCAGCTTGTAAAACTGGCAGTGCTCGAATTGAATTGGGCGTTGTAACCTGCGGCATTCCCGATGGTGTAAATCTGCGCCTCGCTGTGAACGACCGGGCTGGCGAGCAAAATCGCAACCGAGGCACTTTTATACAACCGTACCCCACTCGCGAAAGATTCTTTCAAAATCTTCATAACTTCGCTTGGGTTTCGGACTTTATTGAGACTGTTATGCGGCCATCAGCGCAATATGTCAAGACATTTCTTGTCACAAATTGTGCAAAAAAAAGACTCTGGGGGTGGCTTCTTGGACTTGGTTCGAATCCAATGAATTGTCGCGCACTTAATGCTTCCCAACCTGCACAGCCGCAACCAATTATGCGGCATTTTCAGCCACTACTTCCCGATACAAAACTGGCTGAAAATCGAGTCGAGCAAGTCTTCCGTCGCCGTTTTGCCGACAATTTCGCCGACGGCATTGACCGCAATGCGCAAATCCAGCGCCACGAGTTCGAGCGTCGCATCTGCACTTAACGCCTCAAGCGTCCGCTGGGCCGCCGCGCGGGCGCGGTTCAACGCGTCCTGATGCCGTGAATTGATCATCACCTGCAACATCTCGGCCTTGATCTCGCCCGACCAGACCAGTTCCTTGATGGCGTCCTTCAACGGTTCAATCCCCTGCCCGCTCAAACAACAAACGTCAACAACCGGAGACGCGCCACGTGACACGTGACACGTGCCATGAGATTCCAGTGGCAATTCCAGTTTCACCGGCAGATCAATTTTGTTTCGAACCAGAATACGTTTTTTGGCGGCGAACTCGGCGAAATAATTTTCATCCGCGCTCGTCAGCGGTTCGCTCGCGTCGAGCACGTGCAGAATGAATTCGGCCCTGGCCAGCGATTCGCGGCTGCGGCGGATGCCTTCCTGCTCGATCTCGTCGCGCGCCTCGCGCAACCCCGCGGTGTCAATGAACACCACCGGCAGCCCGCGGATGTTTGCCGTCTCCTCAATCGTGTCGCGCGTCGTGCCCGGAATTGGCGACACGATGGCGCGGTCGCGTCCGAGGAGTTGATTGAGCAGGCTGGATTTTCCGACATTGGGGCGGCCCACAATCGCCGCGCGGATGCCGCGGCGCAAAATCTGTCCCTCATTCGCCGTGCGCAACAGTTCGTCCATGAATTTCAGGCCGTTTTCCAGATGCTTGAGCAATTGATCCTTCGTGTCCGGCGCAATGTCCTCGTCGGGAAAATCAATGTTTGCCTCGACGTGCGCGAGCGTGTGCATCAAATCATCTCGGAGCCGGTTGATGCGCTGCGAAAGTTTCCCGGCCAGCTGTTCGTTGGCGGCGGCCAGCGCGAGTTCCGTGCGCGAATGAATCAGGTCGGCGACGGCTTCGGCTTGCGCGAGGTCAAGGCGGCCGTTGAGAAACGCGCGGCGCGTGAATTCGCCAGGCTCGGCCAGGCGCGCCCCTTTTTCCAGCAGGGTGTCGAGTACAAGCTTCGCCGGCAAAATGCCGCCGTGGCAGGTGATTTCCACCGTGTCCTCGCGCGTGAACGTGCGCGGCGCGCGCAGGACGGCCAGCAGCACTTCGTCCACGGTTTTGTCCCCGCGAACGATTTTGCCGTATTGAATCGTGTGCGACGTTGCGGCCGACGGTTTCAGCGAACTTTTGCCAACGGGCAGAAAACTTTTGTCGGCGAGCGCGAGCGCCTGCGGACCGGAAAGGCGGACGACGGCCAGACCGCCCTCGCCGAGCGGGGTGGCAATGGCGGCGATCGTGTCGTCCAGCATGGGGAGAAAGTTACAGGTTGAAGGTTAAAGGTTGCAAGCGGGCGTATGGCTGTTGGAGTTCAGCCTTCAGGCTGTCTGCCACGCTAAAGCGTGAACTCCAACTAAACATGTCGGCAATTCCCAACCTGGTTTTCTGCATCGCGCCCTTGCAGGAACAGCCGTGCCTTTTCGTAACTTTTCTTTTGCAGGCAGTGCAGCAACGCCGGGTCGGTGCCGCGCGGCAGTTGTTTCGTCAGTTCATCAATGCGCGCGAACAGCCCCGGCAGGTCCGGTTTGGGATTCGCCGTGCGCATGACATTGACCGCTTGTTCCAGTTCCACCAGCGCGTTCAGCAGGGTTTGTTCGATGGCCGTGATCATGCAGAATTTTAGCTCAAATATGCAGCCGCGCCAGCAGACGCAAAAGTCGCACTCCAAAATAAGAATGGGTGAAATCAACCTGGCCCCGCAAACACAGCGCGGTGAGCAAGCAAACCAGACCCGTTGTCGCGACCAATATCATCGAACTGATCACGTATAATTCAAAGGCATGGCTCGGGTCCGGGTTCATGACGCGCGGCAAACCCTGGTAAAAAATCCAGATGGAAAGCACGGCGCCAATGGCCCACGGAACCCAGGGATTCATCATGGGAAACACGTCCAGCAGCCGGAGTAAAAAAGCCGGACATAACGTGTAGGCCACCACCGTGAACGCTTGCGTGTAGCTGTGGCGGTCGTGAAAGGTCTCGCCCAATATTTTGACGAGGTGGGCGCACACAAAAACCACTGCCAGCGTCAACAGCAATTGCGCGACTTCATAAAGAATCACTTCACCGCCCGTGAATTTTCTGATTACGTCAACACCGGGTTGCCATTTGCCCCAGCGCATCAGCCCCTCGCCTTCCATCGCTGACACCACCAGCAGCAGCGGCAGCAAATAGGTCGCACAAATGAAGCCCACTCCGCGCCGGGCTTGCGCCATGCGGTCCCACACCTTCGGATCAAATATCAGGAACAATGCCTTTGTCATGCCCCCGGAATTGATAGCGCCGCCGAAACCCATTCACAACAAAATCCGCAACCGGCCAAAAGGGCGCCGATTGCATTCGGCTTGCGGCGGCGTAAATTAACCGCGTGAAAACGATGCTTCCAGTCGTGTTCGCCGCGCTTTTGCTGGCCGGTTGCGTCACGCCCAAAATTGACTGGGCGGCGCGCGTGGGCAATTACACCTACGACCAGGCCGTGATGGAATTCGGCCCGCCGGACAAATCCGCGAAGCTGTCCGACAGCACGACCGTCGCCGAATGGCTCACGCAGCGGGGCAGGGTCGTTGTGGCACCCGAACCTTACTTTGTGCCGCCGGGCTGTTATTTTGGTCCGCTGACGCCGATGTATTCCGAGACTTACGTGCCCGCGCGTTTTCTGCGCCTTGCCTTCGACGCAAACGGCAGACTGAAAACGTGGAAGGAATTTGCCAGATAAATCCGCTTCCGTCGCGGCGCCACCCGTGTTTTACTCGCCGCCATGAACGTTGACCTCGGCATCTGGAGCAAGCTGACGAAAATGGTCGTCTGGCTGCTGCTCCTGGCCGGACTGTTGCTCGTCGGCGTGTGGTATCTGCCGCTCATCCAACAGAACGAACGGATGCAGCGGGAAAACTTGCGGCTGGAGCGGGAACTGGAAAAGGAAAAGGAAAAATCCAAAGAACTTCAGTCCAAAATAGACGCGCTCCGCAACGATCCCAAAACCGTCGAGCGTCTTACCCGCGAAAAACTCGGCTACGCCAAACCCGGCGAAACCGTGGTGCGCTTTGAAACGCCCGCGACGAATGCGCCGGTGCGATAGCCGGGTTTAGTTTGCGTTCTTCGGCGCGTCCGGCGGCAGGATGTTCCGCAGCACGGCGGTGGTGGTGAAAACCTTGTCGCCGCGTTTCAAGGTAAGTTCGAATTTCGTTCCCGCGGGTTGTTCGCAAAATGGAGTATTGATTTTTATATTTGGATCACGCCAATTTGTGACGTCTCGCTCGCCTTCTTTCAACAAAATATCACCGTCTCGAATCCCAGCTTCATAAGCTGGGCCGCCGACAATGACGTGAGCAATAAGATCGTCGCTCTGCAAATCGTGAGGGACAAAAACAGCGCCTAGACGATTGTGCTCGTAAGGCAAAGGCGGTGTCTTTTTGAATTGCAGATACGCAACTCCATGTTTCCCGTCAATGACAATGTCCAGCCTTTTCAACGCAGCCAGCCCAAAGGTTGCCTCGTATCGCGTGTCAGAGAACGATCCCAAATCGATGTCGGCCTTATCAGCTTCCATGATTGGAACATCAGTGAGTGTTAACGGCCCCAGCGAAATTTCTTTCGCCCAAGATTCTTCCTCTATCACCAGCCCCAACGCTGGTGTAAAATAAGCGCTCAATGTCGTCGGCGAATGCTTATGTGCCGCTTTCCACTGGCGCCAGATGGGAGGGGCAAGTTTGACTCCATCAGAACTGCCAGTATCTATGGATACGACTATCTTTGTGCCATTTTTAGCTAGCATCCCCAAATCGAGAAAATCCGAATTGGTCAACAACTCAAATTTCATCCAAGCAGGATCACCGGGCACATCCTGAAGAAATTCCGCAGCATCCTTTACCGCGTCAATTTGAAGGATATTATCCATAACCAGCGGCCAGCCAAAAATTCCGTCTATGCCATGCTGCAAATACGATGGTGTCTCGATGACTTTTACGGAGGTCTTCACATGAGTTGTTCCAATGTCCAAACTGCATTCCTCGGTGAACCTAGCGCGAACCTCACCCGGCTTGAGGCGATAACTCAAATCAGGCGGAAGAACTTTCAGGCCCAATTTTTCCACGGTCGCAGGGAACAGTACGATCGGTGAATCCGACCCGGTATCAAAGGCCATGCGCACCGGCTGGCCGTTGATTTTTACGTCTGGCCACCAAATGCGTTCATCCTCGGCGCAAACGGTGATTACACAGAGCCATAAGAAAGTAAATACAAGGAGAACACGGTTCACGCAGGCATCATGCCGCTACGACCGGGAAACTTTCAATGACGATTTCTCTGATCTGGTTAGCACCCCACCGTCTGCATCAAAATTCTCGATTTGCGTCGTGGACGGTGATTGGGGTGGGACGCATAAATCGTAAATCGCCCGCGACCAATGCGCCGATACGACAATAGAATTTCAAAAGAGTAGGAGCCGACGTAAGGAGGCTCTGACTTGAATTTGAGTCTCGTTACCTCGACTCCTACAAAATCAACTCACACCGTCATGATTTCCTTTTCCTTGTGGGCAAGGTGTTCGTCAATTTTGGCGATGTATTGGTCAGTCAGCTTTTGCAAATCCTTTTCGGCCTGTTTTTCCTCGTCCTCGGTGATGCCGCTGTCGTGAACGTGCTTTTTCAACAGTTCCATCGCGTCGCGCCGCACGTGCCGGACGGCCACGCGCCCGTCCTCGGCCATTTTTTTGGAAATTTTCACGAATTCCTGCCGCCGTTCCGTGCTCAATTCCGGGAACACGAGCCGGATGATTTTGCCTTGAATCGCCGGCATGAGACCGAGGTTCGCTTTCTGAATCGCCTTCTCAATCGGATGCAGCGAGTTCAAATCCCACGGTTGAATGACCAGCATCCGCGGTTCCGGTGTTGTGATGCCCGCCAGTTCGCGGATGCGCATTTGCGCGCCATAAACCTCCACCGTGACGTTCTCGACCAAGGCCGCCGAGGCCTTGCCCGTGCGCACGCCCGCGAACCCGTTTATGACCACCTGCTCGGTCTTGATCATTTTGTCCTCTGCCTCCAGCAAAATATCATCGAGTGTCATAAGAAAGGCACTTTAACAGCCGGAATCCGCCGGGTCGAATGAAAATTGACCGCATTCGAAATGCCGGCCTGACCGCCGAAAAGTGGACGGGTTGACAGGATGGTTCTGCTGTGATGGAACGGGTAGAAATTTCGTTCGCAGTCAATTTGAAGATTATGCTACTTTTTGGCGCAGGAAATTTTCATCATGTCGTTTTCGTTCATCTTTTTAGGCTCCGGCACTTCGCAGGGCGTGCCGGTCATTGGCAAGGAATATCCGCCGGAGTTTCTGGCCAATCCCAAAAACCACCGCACGCGGCCCTCCATTTACGTCGCCACGGAAAAAACCAGGCTGGTCGTTGACACCGCGCCGGAGTTTCGCATCCAGATGCTCCGCGAAAACATCCGCTGGCTCGACGCCGTGCTTTTTACGCATTCCCACGCCGACCACATCATGGGCCTGGACGATTGCCGCCGGTTCTGCGATTTGCGCGAAGGCACACTGCCCATTTACGCAAATGAGGAAACGCTGACGGCGCTCAAGCGCGTTTTCCTTTACGCCTTCGACGGGCGGCCGATTCCCAAGGGTTATTTTCGACCGGAACCGCACGTGATTGACGGGCCGTTCACGCTCGGCGATTTGGAAATCATTCCCCTGCCGCTGCCGCACGGTTCGATGACGACCAATGGTTATCTCTTCGTGCAAAACGGCAGGCGACAGCTCGCCTATTTGAGCGACTGCAAGGAAATTCCCGCTGACGCGCTCGAAAAAATCCGGGGCGTCGAAATCGCCGTGCTCGACGCGCTCCGCCCCAAACCGCATCCGACGCACATGTGCCTCGACGAAGCGCTCACCGCCGCCCGGCGCATCGGCGCTCCGCGAACGTTCTTCACCCATCTCACGCACGACTACGACCACGACCAGGCGCAAGCGGAATTGCCATCCGGGGTCGCGCTCGCGTATGATGGCCTCAAGGTGACGGGCGAATAAGAGGAATTTTCCAACGTTACGGCTGCTTAAGGGTCAAATGACCGACATGAAATTTTTATTGATTCGATTTGCGGTGTATGGTTTTGCGCTCGCCCCGCTGCTGGTTCGCGCGGGCGGCGACGAAGTGGTTGTGATTTACAACACCCGGGTTCCGGAATCCAAGGCCGTCGCGGAACATTACGCCAGAATGCGGCACGTCCCGGAAAAGCAACTTTACGGCTTCGCGCTGGGCGACAGCGAGGAAATGTCACGCGCTGAATTTCGCGATTCGCTGCAAAAACCGCTCCTGGAAAAATTGGAGGCGGACGGTCTGTGGAAATTTGCCGGGACAATTGTCACTGCGTCCAACGGTTTGATGCACGTTGAGTACCGCGTCACCGAGTCCAAAATCCGTTACGCCGCCCTGTGCTACGGCGTGCCGTTGAAAATCGCGGCCGACCCCAATTTGCATGAACTGGCTGCGGAAGAGCAGCCGCCCCAGTTCCGTCGCAATGAGGCCGCCGTGGATTCCGAACTGGCTTGGCTGCCGTTGAGCAAGAACGACGTGACGCTGTCCGGTCCGTTGCCGAACTGGGTCTATGGCGCCACCAATACGGCCATGCTTAATCCCACCAACGGCATTTTGCTTGTCGCGCGGCTTGACGGCCCGTCGCCGGAAATCGCCCGCAGCCTCGTGGACAAGGCGCTGGAAGCCGAACGCGACGGTTTGTGGGGACGCGCCTACTTCGACGAGCGCAACATAAGCGATCCCGGCTACAAACTGGGCGACGAATGGATTTCGACTGCGGCGCAAATCAGCCGTGAAATCGGCCTGGAAACGACCGTGGACAAAAATCCCGACACGTTCCCCGCCGATTTTCCCATGAGCCAGATTGCCATTTACGCCGGCTGGTATGCCAACGATGCCGAT
Organism: uncultured Verrucomicrobiae bacterium; assembly: GCA_963842445.1. Classification (GTDB taxonomy): domain Bacteria; phylum Verrucomicrobiota; class Verrucomicrobiia; order Limisphaerales; family UBA11358; genus UBA11358. Next base: position 94,359 of record CAWJHF010000003.1, read on the forward strand.
GGACCATTTGCCCTGCCCAAAGTTGAATTCATGCCCGGCGCGTTTGCGTATCATTTGCATTCTTACAGCGCGGCAACATTGCACAGCACGACGCAAAACTGGTGCGGCCCGTTGCTCGCCAAAGGCGCGACCTGCACGATGGGCTGTGTGAATGAACCTTATTTGCCCTTCACCCCAAATGTTGCGGCGTTTCTCGGGCGATTCGCCAGTGGTTTCACATTCGGCGAAGCCGCCTGGGCGGCACAGCCGGCGTTGTCCTGGCAAACGACGGTTATCGGTGACCCGCTCTACCAGCCTTATGGTAAACCGCTCGCACAATTGCACGCCGAACTCGCACGCAACCATAACCCGCTCATCGAATGGTCCTTTTTGCGGCTCGTGGATTTGGATCTCGTCCATGGCATGCCCATGGCGCGACTGGCGAACTTTGTTGAAAATCTTCCCGTCACCACCAACAGCGCCGTGCTCACTGAAAAACTTGCCGACCTTTACGATATGGAAGGCAAACCGTCCTCGACCATTGATACTTACGCCCTCGCCCTCGCCCGCCATCCGTCGCCGGAACAGCGCATTCGCATCCGCCTCACGCTCAGCGATAAACTTGTCGCCGCCGGACGCGAAAGCGAGGCCATCGGAAATTACAAACAACTGCTCACGGAATCGCCCGATTACCCCGGCAAACCGTCCGTTGAAGCAAAAATGGCGGCACTCGAACAAAAACTTGGCAACACGAACAACGCGGCGAAAAATGTATCGGAAGCCAGGTAAGTTGCCGTGATGGTTTGTTTGAAGGACGGCTTGCTTTTTACAGTTTAGCATTCAACCCTGTCCTCATGGCGACGTTTTACGACACGCACGCACACCTCGATTATCCTGATTACGAAAAGGACTTGCCGGAGGTTATCGCCCGCGCCCAGGCTGCCGGCATCACCAAAATAATTTCCATCGGCACGAGCCTGAGCAGCAGCGAACGCGCCATGCGCCTTGCCGAAAAGGTTCCGTCCGTTTATGCCGCCATCGGCTGGCACCCGTCCGAGGCGATGAAGGCGCCGTCCGACCTGCGCCCTGCCCTGCGTGAATTCGCCAGACACCCCAAAGCAGTCGCTATTGGTGAAACCGGCTTGGATTACCATCATTTGCCCTGTTCGCAAGGTGGCACCGCCGAGGACGATAAGCGCTATAAACAAAGGCAGGCCGACATTTTCCAGCAGCAGCTCGAAGTCGCCGCCGAGTTCGGATTGAATTGCATCATCCACCAGCGCAATGCCTTTGACGACACCCTGGCGCAAATCAAACCGTTCGCTGGCAAGGTCCGCGGCGTCTTCCATTGCTTTGGCGAGAGCGCCAACCGGATGCGCCAGGTTTTAGGCATCGGCTCGCTCGTCAGCTTCACCGGCATCGTCACGTTCAAGAACGGCCAGAACGTGCGCGACACCGTGGCCGCCACGCCGCTCGACCAGTTCATGCTGGAGACCGATTGCCCGTATCTCGCGCCCGTGCCGCATCGCGGCAAACGCTGCGAACCCGCCTACGTAAAGGAAATTTCCGAAGTCGTTGCGCAGGTCAAAGGCTGTTCGCTCAACGAATTGAGCGCGGCAACGTGCAGAACAGCCGCAGAATTCTTTCGCAAACCATAGTGGTGCTCTGCGAGCGTTGTGCTTCGTAGGATGGGCATCTTGGTCCGTTTCCAATTTATTGTGATTTGAGATGGAGACAGGCTGGAAGCCTGTCCTACAGCAATGAACCCGGCACTGCGCTGCAAATTTAGCGGCTCGCCATCGTTTTGCGCTTTTTGTATCTGTTTCGGGGAAATGAAACTCCTGAACGGACAGTCTTTAAGCTGGGGGAAATCTTTTCTTTTCGCGGCATTGGCGGTTGTTTGTTTTCATCTGGCCTACACCCCGCTGCAACATCCTGCCTTTGGTTTGTTCATTTTCGGCTACGCCATCTTCCTGGTGCAACTGACAAATCAGAAAACAGTTCGCCGCGCGTTTTACTTTGGTCTGGCCGTTGGATTTCTGTGTGTCGCACCACAGTTGTATTGCTTCGGAGAAATTTTTGGCGCCGCCGCGACTGTGCTTTGGTTGATTTTGGCATTTTGGATTGGCTCGTTCACGGCGATTGTTTGCGCCTGCATTCGGCGCTGGGGAAAAGTCAGGACGATGTGGCTGGTTCCATTCATCTGGACGGGACTGGAGTATTTTCGTAGCGAGCTTTATTACCTGAAATTTTCGTGGCTCAACATCGGCTACGCACTTTCTGGCATTCATTTGATTCCATTCGCAATTTTCGGAATTTTCGGAATTGGATTTGTGGCGTTTGCAATCGCCGCAATCTGTTTCTTATCTCGGCCATTGCTTACCGCTGGAGTGCTTGCGTGGATTTTTGTGTTTTTTGGGATTTCGTTTATGCCGCACTCCGCAGCGGGCGAGATCAGGACGAGCCACGCTTCGATCAACATTGCCGGCGTCCAAATGGAATTCCCCAACGAAGGCATACTTCCCAAAGCCTTGGATAAAGTTGTCACGAAACATCCGGATGCGCAGTTGCTGGTCTTGAGCGAATACACCCTCGACGGCCCGGTTCCCGAATCGTTGAAACAATGGTGCCGCGAACATTCGCGTTACCTGATTGTCGGCGGCGAGGATCCGGCGACAAATGGCAATTACTATGACACCGCCTTTGTGGTGGGGACCAATGGCGAGGTGATTTTCAAACAAGCCAAGAGCGTTCCCATTCAATTTATCCAAGACGGCCTTCCCGCGCTGAAACAGGAAGTTTGGAATTCGCCGTGGGGAAAAATCGGCATCTGCATCTGCTACGATTTGAGCTACACCCGCGTCACCGACCGGCTCGTCAAAGCGGGCGCGCAACTCTTGATGGTTCCCACGATGGACGTTGAAGACTGGGGCCGGCACGAGCATGAATTGCACGCGCTGGTCGCTCCAGTGCGCGCGGCGGAATACGGCATCCCGATTTTCCGGCTCGCCAGTTCCGGCATCTCGCAAGCCGTTTCAGGGAATGGCCGCGTTGTCGCTCAAACTTCGTTTCCGGGCAGCGCTGACATCCTGTCCGTAAAACTTTGGCTGTCAGGAAAAGGCTCTCTTCCCTTGGACAGATTTCTCGCACCGTTTTGTGTCTTGGTGGTTGTGGCAATTTTGATTTTGCTCGCGCCAATTTCGCTTCGAGAAAATCATCCGAAGGCGCGAAACGATTCTTCGAAGTGAGGTAAGACGAAATGCAGCTGCGCATCTACGGCGGGGTATTCCCCTCCATTCTTCAGATCTCTGAAATCTCTTGATTCAACGTAGCGGCGGTCGGCAGACAGCCGCATTTTGAAGCCGCTGGCATCAAACTTGCATTAAGCTTGTGTTGATAACTGGCAGCTTAACAAGCGGTTAGACACCTGAAAAAATTGTAAAGCTCCCCGCAAACGGGACGATGTATTTTATGAAAATCGGCACCCCGATGGCACTGGCCGCCCTGGCAATCTCATTGACCTCCTGCGCGACCCCGAGGCCGCCGCAGGCCTTTCACAATACCGATAATACCGCGGTGGTTATTGACTCTTTGGATGGCAAGACCAGCCAGATGCTCGAACCAAACACTTCCGTGAGAGAGGAAAACGATGCGGTTCTGGCAAAAGCCATGAGCTTGTCCCAACACCAGACGGCGGTGGTGATTCTTGAGAATTACACCGAGCCACGGATTGGCTGGCAATACCGCGACCGCGGCACACCCTGGTTTGTTGGGTTACGGAGTCTTGGATATCAACACATTGTCTTCCTTCAAGGCACAGGAGTCACCAACCCCGAAGGTTTGCCAACCCTCGTCGAATACTTTTGATGAAGGCGGGGCGGCCTGACGCGCCCGGAAGCCGGCAATCAAGGCGTTGCCGCCTTTCTTCATTGAATGACCGGCTCCGGCCTCTGATAATCGCCGGAACGATGGCAGAAGAACTGCAATTGCGCATTCACGACGACGCTTCGTTGCCGACGTTGATTTATCTGCCCGGCTTGCATGGCGATTGGACACTCATCGGCGGCTTCCGCCACGCGCTCGGCGGACGGGCGCGCTTCGTGGAGGTGACATATCCGCGCACGCTGTCCTGGTCGCTGGACGAGTATGCGGCGGCCATTGAAACCGCGCTGGAACAACATGGCATCACCCGCGGCTGGTTGCTTGGTGAATCGTACGGTTCCCAGCCCTTGTGGGCATTGGTCGGGCGGGAAAAATTTATGGCACAGGGTCTGATTCTGGCGGGCGGTTTTGTAAAACATCCCATGCGCCGGGCGGCGCGATTGGCAGAAAAACTGACGGGCAGGATTTCGAACGCGTTCTTCGTCTGGATTATCTTCAGCTACGCGAAGATTGCGCGGTTCCGATATCGCCGTTCGCCGGAGGTGCTGGCAACCATTGATGAATTTGTCGCCCGCCGGACGGAACTGGACCGGCGCGCGGCGCAGCATCGCCTGCATTTGGTTGCTGAAAACGATCCGCGTCCGATTGCCAGTGAAACCAAACTGCCGGTGTTCGGCTTGAGCGGCGTTCTTGATCCCATCGTGCCGTGGCCGTTGGTGCGGCGCTGGCTCAGGAAAAATTGCCCGGCCTTGCGCGATTACAAAGTCCTTTGGCGAGCGGACCACAATGTTCTAAGCACCGCACCGCGCGAAGCGGCGAAGCAGGTCCTGGAATGGATGGCCTGGGAATTTACGATCTACGATTTGCGATTTACGATTTGATAGGGTATGCGTTAATCGTAAATCATAAATCGCAAATTAATATGACACGACAACAGGTTCTCGACCTCTATTTTCTCGACGCCCGGCACAAGTTGATTGAAGTCGCCGCGTTCCTTGACCGCGCCGAACGCGCCGGTGGCAGGGACGATTTCCGTTTGAAGGCGGTTCGCGCCGCGCTTGGCGAATTGACCGGCAACAAAAAGGAAAAGGCCCGGCGCGTTTTGCTCGCATTCAGCGATCCAACGAAAGAACCCATTCCCGCCGCAACAGGCAAAGGCGCGGTTGGCGCTTGTCCTGAATCACGCATCACGCATCACGCATCACGATGAAATACATCGAGCCCCACGCCCACATGGTCAGCCGCGTCACGGATGATTATGAACGCATGGCCATGGCCGGTTGCGAGGCGGTCTGCGAGCCGGCGTTCTGGGCGGGCTTCGACCGCAGCTCCGCCGCCGGATTTTACGACTACTTCTGCCAGCTCACCGAGCACGAGCCGAAGCGCGCGGCGAAATTCGGCCTGAAGCATTTCTGCTGGCTGTGCATCAATCCCAAGGAGGCCGAAGACGTGAAGCTGGCCGGGGAAGTGATCGCGTTGATCCCGAAATTTCTCAACCGGCCGAACGTGCTCGGCATCGGCGAAATCGGCTTGAACAAAAATTCGCGGAACGAACTGAAGGTCCTGGAAATGCAGGTGGACCTCGCGGCATGGCACGACCAGTTGATTCTGGTACACACGCCACACCTGGAGGACAAGCTGAAGGGCACGCGGCTGATTCTGGACGTGTTGAAGGCCAATAAACGCATCCGGCCGGAGCGCGTCATCCTTGACCACGTCGAGGAACACACGGTCGGGCTGGTTCTGGACGCGGGCCATTGGGCGGGCCTGACGCTTTATCCCGAAACGAAATGCTCGCCGGCGCGGGCGATTGACATTTTGGAGACTTACGGCAATGAACTCGTCTGGCTGAACAGCGCGTGCGACTGGGGCGTGAGCGATCCGCTGGCCGTGCCAAAGACCGCGTTGGAAATGAAACGGCGCGGGCATCCGACCGCCGCGATCGAGAAGGTGATTTTTCAGAACCCGAAAAAGTTCCTCAGTCAATGTCCCAAATTCAAAGTCAGTTGAAACGTTGAAGCGCGGAATATTTAGGAGTTTTCTTCCAGAAATTTTGGAAGCCGCTTCAATTCTTCAACGCTTTAACCTTTTAACGGAAATCAGTACGCCCAAATGGTTCCGGCGAAACTGACGGGCATCCATCGGTTGTTGCCGATGAATTGCAGTTCGACCGCCGTGCCCTGGCTGCCGGAAATGGTGCTGTTAGTGCTGATGGTGGGCAGCACGTTGACACCGTAGTTATAAACCCCGCCGACGGTGCTGCCGACAGTGTTGACCGTCGCGGCAAACTTGCCGCCGTCCCCCGACATCCAGGCACCAGACCAAACTTGATTGCTGCTGGTGATAGACGTCCAGGTCGCACCTAGATTCGCGGAGGCATAGAGCAGGCCATTACTGGCGCCCACCACGAGCCGGGTGCAATCACTGGAGACGGCCAGACAACTCAAATTACCTGACGGCGCAGGAACGTTAACGCCGAAACTGGCACCGGCGTTGGTGGATACCGAAATACCGCTGCTGGTAAAGGTGGCCAGATTGGTTCCATTGCCGGAACAGGCAATATTGCCCGTAAAGGTTCTGCTTCCATCTGCCGTGCAGGAGATGGTCGTGTAGCCCGTGCCACCTGCTAACCAAGTCGCACCACTGTTGGTGGACTTCTCGATGGTGCCGGTGGTTGTTGTAACCGCATAAACAATTTGTCCATTGGCTGAACAGGCGACGGACTGACAAAAAGCACTAAGAGAACCAACCAGATTCCAAGTGTGACCGGAATCGGAGGAAGCATAAACACCTGATATGCCGTTACCCACCAAATACATCCGAGTGCCGTCCAGAGAGCCGGCAACGTCGTGGTAATTACCGCTGCCCGGCGGCTCCACTGGATAGTTGTTACGGTAGCTGGCAAAGTTGCCGAGGATGGACTGGCCGGAATTTTCCTGGACCAGCCAGCCGCCCGCGCCCGCGCCTGAAATGCGCACGATGTCGCCGACGTTCGGCGAGACCGGCAAAGTTACCGTCACAAGTTGAGAGTTGGTCAGCAAATAACCATGGTCAATGTTGGCCTGCACCGCCGTCCCGTTCGTGGGAATCCAGCCAACCAGACCGTTGCCAAAGAAGCTGCCGATAAAGCTATTTCCGAAATTGGTGAAGGTGTTGACGCCGGTAAAAGTGTTCGTGCCGGCAAAAGTATTGGGACCATTAAAAACATTGGAACCAATGAACGTCTGGTTGCTGTTCACAAACGCGGTGTTCGCGGGCAACTGGCTGTCGGCCAGAACGCCGGTCAGGTTGGTTACACTCACATTGGTCACTCCGCCGCCGTTGCCGCTGAACACTCCGGTGAACGTGCCGTTGAAAGCTCCGCTGAAAAAATTCCCGCTGTTGGTCAGGGCCACCGTGTTGGTGTAACCCGCAAACGCGCTCGCCGGCAGGGTGCCGGTCAACTGCGTCGCGACCAGGGTACCGACCAGATTGCTCGCGGTATTGGCGAAGATGGCATACGGCACCGGGGTCAACATCTGGCGCGGGCTGAGAATGACAAACGCGTTGGTGCTGCCGTTGGTTCGCACGCCGATGTCCAGCCAGCGGTACGGGCCGGTGAAAACACCGGAACCAAAATCCAAGTTCGCCGTGAACAATCCGTTGCTGACTGTCGTGGCGGAATTGGTCAGCGGCCCGGCGATGACGGTGCCGGGATTGTTCGACGCGTCATAAATCGTGAATTGCAGATCGTAATTCCCATTGGCCGGATTCCCGCCGTCGTTGAGCCGGCCTTGATACATGAACGCCGTGCCTTGGGCGTGAAGTGCCTCAGACGGGAGAAATGTCGCAACAATCGCACAAAACGTCAGCGAAATAATACTTCGTTTCACAGGGAGACTCATGATAAACCAAAATCCACGGCAGTTCAATCTCGAAGTATCGGCAATTCGAGGCGCATCCGTGCATTGCCCCGAATGATGGGTAGGGACAGCGCGCTGCGCTGTCCGCGCCGCGTTCAGCGGCGCAAACCGAAGTCCTTGCGATCCGCCCGCCCCAGCGGGCGGTGAGGCCGCAGCGCGGCGTCCCCACCTTTCGGGGGCAGTAGAACTCCACCCTCCGAAAAATGGTCGGCCAGAGTGCAGGCTACTGTTTCAATCGGAAAAATAAATTTCCCGTGGGCGGCGTGATGGTCACGCTGTTCGTGCCGTTGCTGGTCGTGACGGAATAGCTGCTGGTCGTCCAGCTTCCTGTGGCCAGATTAAAATTCTGCTGGAGCGTGTAGCTGCCGGTGTTTGGCCAGGAAACAACCACGCTGTTCGGCCCGACAAACGTGATGATCAGGTTCGGCACGCCGGGGGTTTGCACCACGGAAATCAGCGCCCAGAAACCACCGGTGAGCGAATAACTGCCCCCGGTCATGGCAACACCCGCATCCGGCTGGCCGATAGTGCCGCTGACCTGATACGTACCACCCGTGCTGGTGCCGCCGCCGCCGGAGACTTTATACCAGTCAATCGAGTATTGCTGCGCGAAACTGATTACGGGAATCAGTAGAGCAAAAAGCAGAACGAGTTTTTTCATAGGCGCCTCATTTCCTGTCTGCGAGTGAATTTACCATCATTTCCAGTTGGTTCAATTGTCTTGCCAGCAAATCGTTCTGCCGCTTCAGGTCTTGAATCTCGGCGTCTTTCTCATTGAGTTTCTGGTTCAACCCCTGAATCGCCGCCAGCGCCACGCCGCCTTCGTCCACTGTGGAAATGCCCGTATCAGTCTCGCCCACGGTAAAGGCAGCCTTGAAATCCTGGGCGGTCGGGCCGATGTGCCGGACGCTGGCCGGCTGCGTCTTGTAATTCCAGGTGCTCACCGGCAGGACGGCCACGCGCTCCAGGACGTCCAGCGGATTGACGGCTTGAAAGTGTTCCTTGGCGTTGCGGTCGCTCAAGCTCGTCCAGGAACCGCTGCCCGCGGCAAGAAACGCATACGTGGTGTTGGCCGTGCTAGAGAAAAGCCGGTAGCCGCCGCTGGCGCGCATCGTCACCGAATTGTTGTTCGTCGAGGTCGTGAGCGTGCCCGTGCCGTCGCTCCAGACAAACGCCCCGGTGTTGGTGGCTTGGGCATTGTCACCGGCGGCAAAACTTAATGTTCCCCCCGCCAGATTATTCGCGCCGCCCGGCACAGTGGCATAATAGCCGCCGGCGGTGTTATGAAGCCCGCCCCCAATGGTTGCTTGATTGGCGTTGGTTCCAATGACATTGGTCCAGCCGCCGGCAATCGTCGCCTCGTAGGAATTGGACTCAACGACATTTTGAGAGCCGCCGCCAATTACGGCCGCGTCGCCCGGTTGAATGAAGTTTTGATAACCTCCGCCAATGGCGGCATAAATCGCCGAGTTGGTATTGCCCCAGCCGCCGCCGATCACCGATGCGTTGCCAACAGCGCTGTTGCCGTTCGTAGTGGTTCCATCAAAACCCCCGCCGCCAACAAATGAGCCAATACCGCTGGCGGTGTTAGCGGAGCCGCCGCCCACCGTTGCAAGTTCGCCGCTGGCGGTGTTGAATGCTCCGCCGCCGATGAAGGCGTAAGTTCCGCCGCTTGGAATAAAATTGCCCAAGCCGCCGACAATCACCGAGGCGTTGCCAAGTGCGTTGTTGGCTCTAAAAGTGCTTCCATCATAACCGCCGCCGCCGACAAATGAACTAATACCGCTGGCGGTGTTTAATACGCCGCCGCCCACCGTTGCAAGTTCGCCGCTGTTGGTGTTTTCATAGCCGCCGCCCACCGTTGCAAGTTCGCCGCTGGCGGTGTTTTGATAGCCGCCGCCCACCGTTGCATATTGGCCGCTGGCAGTGTTGTTTGCGCCGCCGCCCACTACCGCCTGGTCGCCGCTGGCAGTGTTATACGCACCGCCGCCCACGGTAGCTACAAAGCCGGCGGTGTTGTTTGCGCCGCCGCCTACCGTCCCAAAATTACCGGTGACGCTGTTGATGAAGGCAATGCCGCCATAATTCGTGTCGCCACCACCGCTAATCGTCGCGCCGACCACCCCGCCCGACACAAAGTTGGCAGGCGAGCCGCCGATGAGGTTCGGCGCGCCGTTGGTATTTTGTTGCACCGACAGTCCCGGCAGACCGCCGGCGTTTTCCGCGTAAATGGCATACGGCGCGGGCGTCAACTCCTGCCGGGGCGAGAGCGGGGTGAAACCGCTGATGCCGTTGCTTTCCACGCCAATCTGTAGCCAGTTGGTCTGGCCGTTCCAAACGCCCGCGCCGAAGTCAATCAGCACCGTGAACAGGCCGTTGGTAATGACAACGGCGTTGTTGGTGATAGGCTCGGCGATAGCGGTGCCGCCGGCATTGGTGTTGAACAGCGAGAAGGTCAGGTTATAGGTGCCGCTGGCCGGGCTGCCGTTGTTCTGGAGCTGGCCTGAATACGAGAACGCCGTGCCTTGGGCGTGTAGAGTTGAGAGTTGAGAGTTGATGGTTGATAGCAGCGCCAGCAAGGCCAGCGCAACGAACAGATTTTGAACGCGGATTTTCATAGTTCTTCCTTTTAGGGATGTTAAATGGTCATAAATGCACGTATGCCACCGGGGGCGATTTTACCATAGTTTCTCCTTATGCAAAGGATTTTCTGCGCTTAAATGCGCAACCTGCGTCGGCTAAACGCCTTGAAGAATCCTTTTTGCCGATTTCCTGACGGCTTCCACCAGTTCGCGCGGCTTCACCACTCTCGCGTCGCCGCCCCAGCTCAAAATCCAGCGCTCGACTTCGGCCAAGCTCGACAGTTTCATTCGCAATTCCACTCCCCCGCCCTTCGACTCGCGCAGTCGCTGCGATTCATGCCATTTCTTTTCGCGGATGTAATCGGCGACACGGGCGTTGAAGCGAATCACAACCTCGTATTCGCCCTCGCCGGAATGGACGCCGAAGCTATCGCGCAATCTTTTTTCCAGGGAAAATTTTTGCGGGCGCTCAAACATCTTTCCAGTCCGCTGGACGGACTGGATCCGCGCGGGCACGAAGGTGCGGACATCTTTGCGCGCGTGGTCGTAGGCGAACAGGAACCATTCGCCGTTGATATTCGCCAGATGATACGGGTCAACGAGGCGTTTCTCCGTCTGCCGCTGACCGGGCTTGCGGTAGGCCAGTTCGAGTTGTTTCCGTTGTGAAACGGCCTTGGCCAGCGCGTCGAATATTTCCAGATTCAGAATCGGTTCGGCGCGGGTGCGGAAGGAAATGGTCTGCCCGATGTCGGCGAGGTTGAGCGAAATCGTGTCGGGCAGCGACTGCTCCATTTTCCGGATGGCGCTCAAGAGCGGCTTTTCGAAATTCGTGCCACGGTATTGCTGAAGCGCCTTCTCCGCCACGATGAGCGCGAAGAGTTCGCCCTCGGTAATCTGGATGTTAGGAAAGGCGCTGACTTCTTCGGTGTAGTGATAGCCGTTCCGGCGCGGGTCGAATTCGATCGGCAGGCCAAGCCGGTCGCGCATGAATTCAATGTCGCGATGGATCGTCTTGGTGGCGACTTCGATTTCGAGGGCGAGCGTGGAAGCGTTCGGCAATTTGCCGGACGAAACCGCCCGATGGATGCGCAACATCCGCTCCAACGGCGGACGCGAATGGAGCGTCTCCACAGCCGTCGTCCCCGACCGGGATTTGTTTTCACGCTGGATATTCATTTCATTCCGGACCCGCCGGCGCATAGAGCAATGGGTCTTGATGGTAGAACTCCTTCAACTCGGCATACAACTCCGGATGCCGTTCCTTCAATTGACCGGGTTTCTCAAAAAAACTTTCCGTGGCCACGGCGAAAAACTCCGCGGGATTTTGGGCGCCATAGGTGTCCAGGACCGTTTCCCGGCCAGCTTCCGCCGCCCGGCGGAGTTGCTGAAATTCTGCGCTCAGGACCCTGGCCCAAGTCTGGTAGCGATGGCGCATCTGCGAGAAGGTTGCTCCTTCAAGGAGCGGAGCGCCGTCAACCATGCCGTCCTCCTGATCAAGTTGGTGGGCAAACTCGTGTATGACCAGGTTCCGGTTCTTGTCCAGTTCCACCGCCCCGGCGATTGCCCCATCCCACGCCAGGACCACCGCTCCGTGGGGCCAGGATTCTCCTCCGCGCGCCTGCTCTCCTTCCGTAATCGTCCGCCCATCCTCTTCCAAGCGCCAGGTTCTGGCGATGTAGCTGGAGGGATAGACCAAGATGCTGCGCAGGCGGGGGTAATAGTCCGTGTCCCGGTGCAGCAGCAACAGGCAGGCCTGTGCGGCAATCAACACCCTGACTTCATCGGTAATTTCCTGCCCGCCACAGCCCTCGAACCGTTTTTCCTCAAGGAAGACGAGGATGTGGCCTTCCAATTCCAGGCGATCCACCGGGAGAAGACGGGAATACATCGAATAACGGCGCTCAAGAAGGTTGCGCCATTCTACGGGGAATGGCCGGCTCCGAATCCGGTCACGGCGGCGTTTTTTGAAAAATCCGAACATGCCAGTCCCGAACGCCCGCCCGCGTTCCGGTTCAACTGCCCTTTTCGAGCTTGGCGAGCAATTCGTCGTTGGTCTTGTGTTTCTTGAGCGCGGCAGTGAGGGTTTCCATCGCTTCCACGGGATTTAAATCCACCATCATGCGGCGCAATTTGCGGATGGCTTCAATCTGCTTCGCGGGGTAGAGCTTTTCCTCCTTGCGCGTGCCGCTCTTGGGAATGTCAATGGCCGGGAACAACCGCCGGTCGGAAAGTTTGCGGTCGAGGATCAACTCCATGTTGCCCGTGCCTTTGAACTCCTGGAAAATGAGTTCGTCCATGCGCGAACCGGTGTCAATGAGCGCAGTGGCCAGAATCGTCAGCGAACCGCCGTTCTCGATTTTGCGCGCCGAGGAGAACATCTTGCGCGGAATCTCCAGCGCGCGCGCGTCCACGCCGCCGGTCATCGTGCGGCCGCTGCCGCCATGAACGCTGTTGTAGGCGCGGGCGATGCGCGTGAGCGAATCCATCAGCACGAACACGTCCTTGCCGCTCTCCACGATGCGCCGGCAACGCTCAATCATGAAGCGCGAAAGCCGGACGTGCGTTTCCAAATCCTGATCGTTTGACGACGCGACGACCTCGGCCTTGACCGAGCGATGGAAGTCGGTCACTTCCTCCGGCCGCTCGTCAATCAGCAGCACGAGCGCGTGAACGTCGGGATGGTTCGTGGTGATGGCGTTGCAGATTTGCTTGAGAATGGTGGTCTTCCCGCTGCGCGGCGGGGACACAATCAGACCGCGCGTGCCCTTGCCAATGGGCGTGACGAGGTCAATGACGCGTGTCTCGATCAAATCGGGATTGGTTTCGAGCTTGAATTTTTCAATCGGGTCAATCGTGGTGAGGTTTTCGAAGCGGACGGCCTTGACGTATTCGTCGAAGGGCATGTCGTTGACCTTTTCGACGGCCTTGAGCTGCGGGCTGGTGCCGCGGTGCGGCGGCTGCGTCGGCCCATAAACCAGGCTGCCCTCGCGGAGAAAGCTGCGCCGGATGGTGTCGGGCGTGACAAAGATGTCCGTCGGCTTCGGGTGAAAATGGTTTTGCGCGGTGCGCAGAAACCCAAAGCCTTTTTCCGAAATCTCCAGATAACCGGAGCCGTAGTCCAGTGATTTCTCACCGTTCTCTTTTACGCTAGTCATACAATGTGTTTGTGACGAAGGCCAAAACGTATCCCGAAAAGCCGGTATTGAACTTTGAATTGGAGAAGCGACTGCGGTGGCCAATGCCACTCGCGGCCCTCAAACCTTCGACTTCCCAGTAATTACGGGTAAATGGCGCGCAATGCAACAAGTTTTTTTAAGAAATTGGGGCAACGGCGGGGAGCCACTATTTCATCGCTCCACCCAACGGCTTCACCCACCCACCGCCGCGCGCGCTTCGGCGGCCAGCGGCGTGCTCAAATAACGTTCGCCCGTGGACGGAGCAATGGTGACGATGAGCTTCCCCTTGTTTTCCGGGCGTTTGGCGACCTGAATGGACGCCCAGACGTTTGCGCCGGACGAAATGCCGCACAAAATTCCCTCTTCCTTGGCCAGCCGCCGCGCCATGGCGAAGGCGTCGTCGTTTGAAACCTGGATGGCTTCCGTGACCAGCGGATTGCCCTTTTCGTCTTTCAAATGGAAGTTCTTGGGAATGAACCCGGCGCCGAGTCCCTGGATTTTGTGAGGGCCGGGTTTTAACGGCTGGCCGGCCAGTGTTTGGGAAATGACCGGTGAATCCTTCGGGTCCACCGCGATGGCTTGGAACGACGGTTTGCGCGGCTTGATGACCTCCACGCAACCGGTGATGGTGCCGCCCGTTCCGACACCGGCCACCAAAATATCCACCTTGCCATCGGTGTCGGCCCAGATTTCCTCGGCGGTGGTCTTTTTGTGAATTGCCACGTTGGCAGGATTTTCGAACTGTTGCGGAATCCACGAGTTTGGCGTTTCCTTGGCCAGTTGTTCGGCCTTGGCAATCGCGCCTTTCATGCCTTCCGCGCCGGGCGTCAAAACCAGCTTCGCGCCCAGCATCGCCAGAAGCGTGCGGCGCTCCACCGACATCGTTTCGGGCATCGTGAGAATGAGCTGGTAACCCTTTGCCGCCGCGACGAACGCCAGCGCAATGCCCGTGTTGCCGCTGGTCGGCTCGATGATCACGGTGTCTTTTTTGAGGATGCCGCGCTTCTCGGCGTCCTCGATCATGGACATGCCGATGCGGTCCTTGACGCTGCTGAGCGGGTTGAAAAATTCGCATTTGAGGAGAATGGTGGCGGGCAGCCCGGCGGTGACCTTGTTCAATTTGACCAGCGGCGTGTGCCCGACGGTTTCGACGATGTTGTTGTAAATGCGTCCCATAAAAACCTTTCAAAACTCGTTTAATTGATTTTGTTAGCCAAGATTGTGACGAGTTCGGAGCGAGAGCAAGATTTTTTTCCTTGAAATGGGGAACATCGAACATTCAACGCCCAACTTCGAGCATCCAAGGAGATGCAGGTTTTACGACATGCTTTCAATTCGATGTTGGGCGTTCGACGTTGGATGTTGCCAACCAAAAACAATAAGTCCCTGCCCGACCTTTCGGTCGAGCAGGGACAAATGGGGGATGGGAGTTCGCCACTCTCTCTTTCCCGGGCTGGCATTGGGCGCCACCCTCGCGGGGGCTGCCAGCTTCCCGACGCCATTCTCCACGGCAAGCGGAGTCTTCGGCCTCGTAGCAGGGCCGTCCAGTGCCTTTCGGCCACTGGATTTCGAGTGAGGCTTTTCAGCTCGCTTGGGCTGGTGGTTGCGCCACCGGCTTGCGAACCAGGTAAAGGCACGCCTATGACTTCTTTTCTTCGCGTCTTCACCACTTAGCGCCGGGTCAGCCGCCGCTTTTGGCGGCGCGTTCGCCCGGTGCCACGGGTCTCGCCTCTTCACTCTCAGGTTGCCTTTTGCTCACAGTCCAGCGACATCGTTTTTAATATCGCCGGCGCTCGGAAGTTTTTCACGGGATTTGCCTCGTCCGCGTGTTCTTCCCGGCGCGTGCGCTCATTTTGTCCGCCTTTCGGCGGCTTTGCCAGGCAGATCCGGCTTTCGCCTCACCGCCAGAGTTGCCCGCACAGTGCTGATGCACAGTCGCAACCGGATACCCTCTGGGTAACTGCGATTCGCCCAGGCTCGAAACCGGCCTGAACTACTTGACTCGGTTCGGAGCAGTTTCTCATCGCTCCTTGCCGCCAAGTCCCTCATTCGCATTTGGCATGTGCGAACATGCCAGAGGAACTGGTGAATTCTGCCTCCGCCTCCGCGCCTTTCGGTTCGGTTTAAGAGGAGCCCGGCCAACCAGCCTGACCCGGCTTTTCCCCAGTTGCCTGGGATTATCCCGGAAACGAACAGCTTCAACCTGTTGATTGCCACTGCCCGCTTCGTTCTTTCAATGAACTGAAAACAACATAACACAGCTTCCCGATTTGCCTACGAATTGATATGCACAGCTTGTTCACCAGATCGCCCCTGTGGAAAATGTGTGGACAACACAAAACCGCCAATGAAATCAACATTTCCTTTATTTTTCATCCGTGAATTATTGACAGTTTTTCCGGCTCGAAACGCTGCGGTGAACAAGTTTTGTCCGGCTGCGTTCACAAAAAAAGCCGCCCCTGGCGGGGGCGGCTCTGAACAACGAAGTTGCGCCTCACTTTTACGCCGGCGGTGGCGCCTTTGCGGCACCGGCTTTTTTCTTTTTGGCTGCCACTTTTTTCCGCTTGAGATAGCGGACCCGGCGTTTTCGTTTTTCAGTCTTGTTGTATTGTTGGCTCATAAGTGTCTTTACATCGGTCGCATATTCCGATTTTGTGTTGCCCACTATGGTAGTTTGGACGAAACGATTCAATCTCTATTTGGCGCTGGCGGCGGCGCTGGCGCTGCTCTGCGGCTGTCAAACTCATCGGCAGAAAGGCCTGCCCGGCGCGTTGCGCGTCCATATCCAGACAAATCCCAATGCCCTGGACACGAGTCAGACCATTTCCGTGTTGCGCTCTGATCCCGTGCTGGTCACCATCGCGCGCAATCCCTTTTTGACGGAAGCCAACATCGTCGCCGCCAAAGTCATGGACACGCCCGGCGGCTTCGCCATTGAAATCCGATTCGATGAAAACGGCGCCTGGTTGCTCGAACAATACTCCGCCGCCAATCCCGGCGGACATTTCGCCATCTTCGGTCAATGGGGCGACAAACTCGTCAATGGCCGCTGGCTGGCCGCGCCGCTCATCACTCATCGCATCGCCAATGGCGTGCTGGCATTCACGCCGGACGCTACGCGCGCCGAGGCCGACCAGCTCGTGCTTGGCCTCAACCACGCCGCCGCCAAAATCCGCAAAGGGGAAATGAAATGATTCTCCCCCGGCGTAGGAGACGAGGTAACGAGTCTCAAATTTTCCAAACTTCAAAAACGTTAATCAGAGACTTCTCACGTCGTCTCCTGCTTGCGCCGGTTTTGTTTTTTTGCGCGAACCTGTCCGCGCAGCAGCCGTTTCAATTTCCCACGGCCAACCATGCCTTGTATGAGGCCGGCAACGAACTCAAATTTTTCGCGCCGACCGCGCCGGACAAGCCGTGGACGACCGGTTCCTTTGGCTGCGTTCGCAGCGACGGCTGGCAAATGCATGAGGGTCTTGACATCCGCAGCCTGCAACGCAACCAGCACGGCGAGCCGGCCGACCCCGTCATGGCCACCGCTGACGGCACGGTGATGTATTTTAACACCCGGCCATCGCTCTCAAATTACGGAAATTACATCGTCATCCGTCACGTCATCGAGGGCCTGGAAATTTATTCGCTCTACGCCCATTTGAGCGCGATCCGGCCCGGGCTGAAAATCGGCGACCCGGTCAAGGCCGGCGACGTCATCGCCACGATGGGCCACACCTCGAACGCCGAAACCATCCCCAAGTGGCGCGCGCATGTTCATTTTGAACTGAACGTGCTCATCAATGACAATTTTGCGGCCTGGTTCAAAAAAAACTCTCCCGGCGAACGTAACGATCACGGGGAATGGAACGGCCAGAACCTGAACGGCCTCGACCCGCGCGAAATTCTGCTCGCCGAGCACAATCCCAAGGACGATTTCAGCCTGTTGAATTTCATCCGGGGCCAGACGGAGCTTTGCCGGGTGCTCGTGCGCGCGACCAACTTTCCTTACCTGAAACGTTACGCTGCGCTCGTCCTGAAAAATCCGGTTGCCGAAAAGGAAGGCGTGGCCGGCTACGAAATCGCGCTGAATTACAACGGCGTGGCCTTCGCCTTGATGCCGCGCGCCGCTTCAGAAATCAAGGGGCAGGCCAAAATTCAACTGCTCTCCGTCAATGAACAGGAGGAGGAGGCCCATCACTGCCGCAAATTGGTGGTTCAACGCAACGGGCGCTGGCAATTGACGAACAACGGCTTGCGCGAAGTGGAATTGCTGACGTATTAAGCCCGTTAAACACCGTTATAATTCCAGTGGCGCTCCGCCCACAGCGGGGTAATTTAGTGCATCGTCGTCATGCACACACGAATCAAGGTTCGAGGGTCGAGCATCGAGACCAATTGGGACAGCGCCTCGCTGTCTTCCAGCCCTCGACGCTTGTCTTGCGGTTCCCGACCGGACGCGTTCACGCTCATCGAACTTCTCGTGGTCATTGCCATCATCGGGATTCTGGCGGCCTTGTTGTTGCCTGCGCTGACGAGAGCCAAAATGTCGGCCCAAAGCATAGAGTGTCTGGACAATTTGAAGCAGCTTGAGCTTTGCCTGCATCTCTACGTTGCAGACAACAATGATTATTTTGTGCCCAACAATTCCATCGCTGTCATTGACGCACCCAGCTTAAATGTTCAGGGGTTGTCCTGGCTGCCGGACGTTGACGCGGACACGGAGATTGACCCTTCCAACATCATCAACGGCCTGTTGTTTCAATACAACACCTCACTGCCCATTTATCATTGCCCGGCGGATCTATCCACGTTGGAAACACCCGATGGACAGAAGTTGCCCGACTTGCGCTGGCGCAGCTACAATATGAGTCAATCGGTGAACGGCTACCCGCAAGGCGATCCAGAATATTATCAATTCATCCCGGCC
Source organism: uncultured Verrucomicrobiae bacterium (assembly GCA_963842445.1). Taxonomy (GTDB): domain Bacteria; phylum Verrucomicrobiota; class Verrucomicrobiia; order Limisphaerales; family UBA11358; genus UBA11358. The sequence continues at coordinate 112,798 of CAWJHF010000003.1, forward strand.
TGGACAAAATTCACTGAAGTCCGCCACCCCATACCGAGCGAGCTTTTTGTTTTCATTGATGAGAACGCTGACACGATTGAAGATGCGGAATTCGGCAATCCCCCCGTCGGCTCGCCCTATTTTTGGCAGAACGTCTGGTGGGACATGCCATCAGACCGGCATAACCAGGGCGCGAACCTTTCTTTCGCCGATGGCCACGTCGAACATTGGAAATGGAAGGTGCCAAAAATATTTTACTACTGGGTTCAGTCTGTCCCACCCGATGAAATGCCCGATTACCAGCGCATCCAAAATGCCATGAAGCAGCTTTCGGACAATTAAATGCTTCTTTATCCTGCTCCAGGCAGTTTAGGTTACGATGTGTTGACTGACATCAAATCCCTGACACGCGAGGAACTGGAAGCGCAGTTCGCCGCGTGGCATCAGCCGGTTTATCGCGTCACGCAATTGCTCCAATGGCTTTACGCCCGCCGCGTCACGGATTGGGAGGCGATGACGAATCTGCCCAAGCCGTTGCGTGAAAAATTGCGCGAAAACTTTTCGCTCCAAATTCTCGAACTCGTCCGCAAGCAAGGCTCGCATGACACCACGCAAAAATTCCTATGGCGGCTGCGCGACCATTCGCTCATCGAAAGCGTTTTGATTCCCGCGAACCCGGCGCTTTACGGTGACGCCAGCGACCGGCACACGCTCTGTGTCTCCACGCAGGTCGGCTGCGCCTACCGCTGCAAATTCTGCGCCAGTGGCCTCGACGGCTGGAAACGCAACCTCACGGCGGATGAAATCGTCGAGCAAGTTTTGGCAGTGGAACGTCTTCTGTCCTGCTCGTTCCCGTTCTCGTCCTCGAAAGAAAAAACGATTACGATGACGAGGACGACGACGAGAACGATTGACAATCTTGTTGTGATGGGCATGGGCGAGCCTTTGGCGAATTACGACAATCTGCTCACCGCGCTGCGGATTCTGAATGCGCCGTGGGGCAGCGGCATCGGTGCGCGGAAAATCACCATCTCCACCAGTGGCCTCGCGCCGCAAATCCGCAAACTCGCCACCGAACCGCTGCAATTTCGCCTCGCCATCTCGTTGCACGGCGCAACCGACGCGGTGCGCAACAAAATCATGCCGGTGAACCGCAAATTCCCACTCAAGGAACTGGTCGCGGCGTGCGAGCATTACCAGGCACAAAAGGGCAGGATGCTTACGTTCGAATACATTTTGATTGCCGGCGTGAATGATTCGGTTGAACAGGCCAAGCCGCTCGCTGCGCTTGCTAAAAAACTTTTCGCGAAGGTGAATTTGATCCCTTACAACAAGGTCGAAGGGTTGCCGTGGAAACGTCCCGACGACGCTGCTTGCGAGGTTTTTCTTGCCGCGCTGGAGAAACAAAAAATCACCGCCACGCTCCGTCGCGAAAAGGGCACTGACATTGACGCCGCGTGCGGGCAGTTGCGGTTGAAAACAGAGCGTGAATTGGCAAAGACAACCTGATATATTCTTCATGTGAAACGAAAACTGCCCCGGCAACAAGCCCGCCGCCACGCCAGGCCGCCCGCATGCTCGCGCGGCTGAAATTCACCCGCGGCCTGAGCGACGACGAGAAATCGGTTCATGCTCTTGCTCTGGCTGCCACACCCGAAGAAAGATAGGAACTCAACGAAAATTTCATCCGGTCACTCGGCTATTGGAAGCCCTTGAAGCGGAAGACATCCGCTTCATGTTGATCGGAATGTCCGCTCCCATCGTGCAAGGCGTCATGGAGACGACTTTGGACGTTGATTTGTGGATTGATCCGGCGGGACGGAGCGCGAGTTGCGCCATCCGGGCGAAAGGTTCTCCTGGTCAGTTTGTCCTGACGTGGACGGTTTTCGATGGAGGGTTTCGCCTGTACAACGCAACATATTGTTTCACGGAACCGCTGAATACTTTGGCGTCATCATTCCAAAGGCAGAACATTTCGTTTGCGGGGCGCGTCCCAACAACACCGACGACTTCGTAAAATTGTTTGGAGTACTGCTCGAACCAGCGCAAGACCGTCCGATCGGAGGATGGTATGGCCAGCCACGAAGAGGTGTCTGCGATGAGGACCATGTATTCCGGCCTGGCCGACTCGATTTCCCGAATCATTTCCTGCTGCATGGTCATGGCATAAGATTGTGGCTCCATCAGGGCGTAGGTGTAAATGTAGCCAGTGGCTGAATGACGTTGCGCATAGAAATATATTTCCGGCTCTGAACCGATAACGGCCAGACGATCGTCTTGAGAAGAGTGGTCGTGGACATAGCCGGCAATGATGAGCGATTCGGCAAAGACATTGCTGCCATACGTGGTTTGAATGACCCGGTCCGGAGGCAATTGGAAAAAAAGGTCTTTTCGAAAAAGGATGTCCCAGCCCAGAATTGTGATGAACAAAACCAGCGGAACAATTTTTGCCGCCCAGTCGTGCAGGACTTGCCGCCAGGAATCGACCGCCAAGCCGGTAATAATCGCAAACGCGGGAAGAATGAGGATGAAATAATGAGGCCGGAAATAAAATCCGGCTGCCGTGCCCAGAAATGAACTAATCCAAAAAAACACCGCGAAAGCTGTTTGTCTGCGAATGGCCTTGTTGCGCAATGCCAACGGCAGGCCCGTGACGGCCAGGATCCAAAATCCCACGGATGGATTGGATGCGTTTTTCAGATGTTTAACCAGACCCACCCATCCGATCTCCGGAGATGGGGATGTGACGTAAGTGCCGGCGTAGGTGAAAGCCCAAAACCAGAACTTGGAAAACACTCCGGCAAGCGCCAGATAGATACAAGTCAGGCCAAACGGCAGAATCATTCCCAGTCCGAAAATGAAACCATTTTTCACGAAATCAAGCCGGGCTAAGGGGCGTTTTTGAACAACCCGCCAGACAAAAACAACCCACCCGAAAAAACAGAAGCATATTCCCTGTTGTTTCATCAGGAATGCCAGCCCATAAAGCAATCCGCTGAAAAACAAAGTTCCGAGCCGGCTGGATTCGTCGGCTTTCCATAATAGCAACGTGGCCGGCAGGGCAAACAGGACAACAAAATGATTCGCGTGAGCGGCCATGCCCAAAACCGCCGGACTGACCGCCATCACACCATAACTCGCGCACGCCACCAATCCCGCCGTCACACCAAAAAGCTTCCGCCCCAGCAAAAAAACAAAAATGATGGCAAGGCTGTTGACGACAGCCAGCGTCAAGTGGACTCCAGCAATGGTTTGCCCGAAAAAGGCCATGCCGACGGCGTAGGCAAAATAAGTTCCCGGCAATTTCATGTTATAGGCCAGTTCGTAAGGCGGAATCCCCTGCAAGATCAGTTGCCCGGCGTAAGCATACTCACCTTCATCCCGCTCCAATGGCATGTCCAGCAATCGAACCCGGATGAACCCGACAAACAAAAGGACCAGCAGAACAATCAGCCATGGCCAGAACTGAACCAGCCGGCGTCGGGAAGAATTTGCCGTTGGCGCTGGCCGGTGATCCATTTGCGCGGTGAGATAGCACGAAAGTGATTCACACCAAAGACTTTTTTGACGAACCGCACAACGAAAATCCGTGTCTTATCCCGCTTTCATGCATTTCGGCGTGGCAAGCTGTGTCCATCTGTGGCTAAATTAACCCCGTGATTGCTTTGCTCGATTACGGCTCCGGCAACCTGCGCAGCGCGCAAAAGGCGTTGCTCAAGGTCGGCGCGAACGTGCGCGTGGTGCAAACGCCGGACCAGATCGGCGATGCGCGGGCGATGGTGCTGCCCGGCGTCGGCGCGTTCGACGATTGCATCAACGCGCTGCGCAAACAGGAACTGCTCCAAGCCGCTCGCGACTTCATCAAGTCCGGCAAACTGTTCCTCGGCATCTGTGTCGGCTATCAGGCGTTGTTTGAGAAGAGCGAAGAATTCAACAGTTGCGCCGCCGGGCTGGGAATTTTCCAAGGCAAGGTCGTCCGCTTTTCGGAAAAGCATGGATTAAAAATCCCGCAAATCGGCTGGAACCAGCTTGAAATCGTGAAGCCGGGTTGCCCGTTGTTTCGCGGTGTGGCAAATGGCAGCTACGTTTATTTTGTGCACAGCTATTATCCACAACCGGTGGATGCGAGCATCGTCGCCTCGCGCACGGAATACGGCGAAAAATTCGCGTCATCGGTCTGGCGTGATAATGTTTATGCCACGCAATTCCACCCGGAAAAGAGCCAGAAGGTTGGGCTGCAACTGCTGAAAAATTTTGTGGATCTAGCGCAGCGTTGATCGAACACATCCATGAAACTGATTAAAAATTTGGTTTTCCATCTTTCACCGGCCATGCTCTGCGTTGGTGTGGCTGGTTGCGTGTCTCAACACCCGGTTGTGCCACTGGGCAACGGTTATGAAGAAGTGGCCCACCCCACGCGCGCTTCGATGAGCCAGCCTGAGACAATGCGCATTTCATTTCGGCATCGGGCACCCGACGGCAAGACGACCTTGATTTGGCCTTCCTTGTATGGAGTCAACGAGGTCATCAAAGGCGACGTGGCGATCTTTGTGGGCGACAAGGCCTATGTATCGCCGGACCCGGACGATCCCCGGGGCACCAAGCCGCGACTGTTTGCAGTGCGGTCCCCCAGCCTGCCGCTGGACATTACCGACGAAGTTTTGTGGCGCTGGTCGAAGGCATCAGGAAAGGACTTCGCGAAGGCCTTGCAGTTGTTCAGCATGGTGACCCCGGAGGAAAAGAACGCCCAACTGGAGCTGCAACTGGAGTTCTTTACAGAGGAAAGGGGCTGGCCGGATAAAACCATCGTTCAAATGGATTGGAACCAGGTGTCCGACATAATGCGCGAAGTGAAGGAGAAAGGCGCGGTGCACAAGGATTTGCGTTGGGGCACGCCTTACGTCGAAAAATGATTTTGGCCGGTAAAAGCCGACGCGTCGGCCTGCAATTGCTGAAATATTTTGTGGCACTGGCGAAAGGTTAAAATATGTTGAAGAAATTAACTGAGTTAGAAGTCACCCAAAAAGCTCCGTTTGAAAATGATGTTTTGGATCGCAAAGCTTCAATCGAAAGGCTTACTCGTCTCGTCGAATCTACAGAACAGCCGTTTGTTTTGAGTATCGAAGCACCTTGGGGTTGGGGAAAAACTACATTTATTCGAATGTGGAAGGCTTATTTGGAATCGAAGGGTCATTCATGCTTCCACTTCAATGCTTGGCAAAATGATTTTGTGGATGACCCGCTTGTAGCGTTCTTGGGAGAAATGGCAAAGCATATTGAAAAAGAGAAAAAAGAACTTAACAGCGAAGAACCAGTCAAAAAGTATTTGGGCGAAGTTAAAAGAATTGGGGCTGGTGTGCTACGCAAGGCGACTCGTGGCATAAAGTGTGGTTTGAGGCGGCCTTAATTTATGGATTTTGTGATAATCGCGATGAGCGTCAAACGCGTTTTAAAAAACTTCATGAAAAGTTTTCCAAACCAGAAGAAAATCCTTCTTATCTCGCTTTTAGCCCAGGCAGACTTGCTGCTGATCTTAGCAATGATGGATACTCACGGGAAATTCTATTTCCTTTGTCACTACTCGAAATGACGGATCAATTTCGCTGATTTTGCTCTCCGCACTTGCATTTTCCTCTACGTTGGCGCAATTTGGCTTTCAAGCATTAACAAAACGAAAAGAAAGGATTAAAAATTATGGCACACGAACTACCGCCCCTGCCCTATCCCAAGGAGGCTTTGGAACCGCACATTGACGCGCTGACGATGGAAATCCATCACGACCGCCATCACAAGGCTTACGTGGACAACCTCAACAAGGCCATCGCCGGCAATGCCGCGCTGGAGGCCAAATCGCTCGACGCGCTCATCGGCAATCTCGCGTCCGTGCCGGACAACATCCGCGGCCCGGTGCGCAACAACGGCGGCGGCCATTGGAACCATTCGTTCTTCTGGAAAATCCTCGCGCCCAAGGCCGGCGGCGCGCCCTCGGGCAAACTCGGCGACGCCATCAAAGCCGCATTCGGCTCCTTCGCCGATTTTCAGGCGAAGTTTGAAGCGGCGGGGCTGGGTCGGTTCGGCAGCGGCTGGGCCTGGCTCGTCTCGAACGGCGGCAAATTGGAAATCGTTTCCACGGCCAACCAGGACAATCCACTCATGGGCAAGGCTGTGGCTGGTTGCGAAGGCAAACCGCTGCTGGGCGTGGACGTTTGGGAACATGCTTACTACCTGAAATACCAGAACAAACGCGCCGATTATTTGAAGGCGATCTGGAACGTGATCAATTGGGCCGAAGTCGCCAAAAAGTTCTAAAACGAAAAACCATTCTGTTTTACATGCACGCCGGCCAAAACCGGCGTGTTTTTTTTTGTCCGCGAATTTTGCGAATTAACGCGAATAACTGTTCACAATCCTTCGGCTCGAGCTGTTTTCATTTGACCGGTTCCTTTTCGGCCAATGCTTTTATCAAAGCCGCCATGTCAAGGATTTGTCCGGCGGCAACGTCGCGGCCATTGTCTTTCATCCGGACGTGGTGCCCGGTCTTGACGGCCAGCGACCAGAACTGCTCGGGCGTGATGTCCGGAGCAACTTGGGCCGCGAGCGCATAGGCACCAGCCGCATAAGGCACGGTCCAGCTTACTCCACCTGGGCCATAAAACGCGTAATCATTCACGCCGGTAGGACTGGCGGTTGTCCGCGAGTCCATGGGCACAAACAGCGGCCCGGAAATGGAATCGTGCGAGGGCGGCTCTAACCACTGTGGAATGGTATAGGTATTAAAGTCATCGCGATTTGCAGAAGATGGAACACCCAACCCCTTAATCGGAAACCGTTTATTCCAACACCAGGCAACAAATATACCCTGAGCTTCAGCCTCTTTGACCGCACTGATAAAGTCTTCATATCCGGGTGTGCTTGGTCCATACCCGACAGACAATGAAATCGCTCGAATCCTGTGCTCCTTCGGGAGGCGCCGGTTGATCTCCAACAGCCGACGAACGCCTTGAGCATAGTTATGCAGCAGAGATGACATCTCGTAAGTGCGAACAGCGATATAGTAAAGATCGGCTTCGGGTGCCGCCCCCACGGTCTTGCCAACGGCGATGGAGGCCACCGCCGGGCCGTGCATTTCTGATGGTCGCCAGCCCTCCACGTTGATTTCCTCATACCATTTGATACGCCCCGCGTACTCCGAATGCCGGGTCAACAGGGTCTGGTCCACAATGCCAATACCGATGCCGTGTCCAGTAATGCCTTGCGCCTGCAACCCGCGAACGCCCAACCCGGGATTTTTGCCCAGCTCAAGGACCCGCACCGCGTCGAAAGTTGCCGGCATTTGATCTTTCGGCGGCCAGATTGTTTGACTGTCATAATTGGCATGTTCCAGGTCCGCTGCCAAATTGCGCAAATCCAGACGTGACGCATCAGCGGAACGCAAATCCACAGAAAACCACGGATTGGCTGGATTAAACGTCGGCAGGTTGGTCAGCGGTGCCCCCTTGTTGATCATGGACCTGTAATCGGCCGGTTGCGGATTACGGCAGATATACGGGAGGTTCAACGAAGCCGGCAACGGCTTCAGCGGTGTCTCATCCATTTTCGAATCAGTGTTGTCCGCAGAAAACCCCTGCGAGGGCGTGACGATCCAAATAATCAGCCCGAGGCCAAGGCACAGCATCCTGCTTGTGAGAATTGCGAGTGATGTCCTTGTTTTCATTTTTGCATCTCTCTGGTGTTTCCAACTTTGGTCTTTCGGTTTGTACACCCGAAACCAAGTGTAACCTGACAGACGCATCCGATTAGATTCCACGCTGACCAACAATGCGGTTTCCCTTGCCGAGGACGATGACGCGGGGTTTCCACTTCGCCACCTTCTTTTTGCTGACGGCGGCGAAGCTCATGATGGTGAGCCGGTCGCCCTTTTTGCCGAGGAGCGCGGCGGCGCCGTTCAGCACGATTTCGCCGGAACCGCTCTTGCCTGTAATGACGTAGGTTTCAAACCGGTTGCCATTGGCCAGGTTGCTGCACAGGATGCGTTCGTAAGGACGCAAACCGGCGGCCTTCATCAAATTGGCCGCAATCGTCAGGCTGCCCTCGTAATTGACATCACCGCCCGTGACCGTGGCACGGTGAATTTTTGATTTGAGCAAAACGATTTGCATCAGCCATTGAGTATAGCGCACTAAGCGGTTACTTCAACTTGAGAAAATTCCGCATAATCTGCCGCCCGTTCTCGGTGAGGATGCTTTCGGGATGGAATTGCACGCCCCAAATCGGCAGTTCTTTGTGCCGCACGCCCATGATTTCGCCTTCGTCAGTCTCGGCGGTGATTTCGAGGCAATCGGGCATCGTGTCGCGCTTGATGACGAGCGAATGATAGCGCGTGGCGACGAAGGGATTGGGCATGCCGACAAAAAGGTCCTTGCCGTTGTGCTTAATCGGTGAGGTTTTGCCGTGCATCATGCGGTAATTCACCACCACCTCCGCGCCGAACACATGCCCGATGCACTGGTGTCCGAGGCAGACGCCGAACACCGGAATCCGCTGGCTGCCGAAATTGCGGATGACTTCGTTCGACAGGCCGGATTCGCGCGGCGAGCACGGGCCGGGCGACACGAGAATGCGCTCCGGCTTCAACTCGCGGATTTCGTCGAGCGTGATTTCGTCGTTCCGCCGCACCTGCATCTCCACGTTCAACTCGCCGAGATACTGCACGAGGTTGTAGGTGAACGAATCGTAATTGTCTATGACCAGCACCATGAGCGGACAAATTACTTCACCCTGCCTGGTTTGCAAATCGGGAAATCGTGCGCGGGTCCAGAATTTCAGCGCTTTTTCCGCCTGCTCTTGAATAATTCCAACTGCGGTTCCTTGAAGAAATCGTAGTTCTTCAGGATGCGGATCATCTGGAGCAGGTCGGACTTCTGGTAGTTGCGATTCACCTCAATGTGCCCGATGAGATCGGCGAGCATCACGTGAAATGGAATCACGGCGTCAATGCCCTTCGACCGCAGCAATTCGATGCTTTGCTTGCGGGCGTCCTCGCCCTGCGGCAGTGCCGGCACGACCAGGATTTTCGTCGGCGCGCCGTCCGCGCCAAACGCGCGGGCCGCCTGTTGAAACACCTTCGGCTCCACGAACCGGAAAATCTCCGGCGCGTGCGCCAGCACCGCCATGCTGAATGTCTCCGTGTGCCAGCCCTTCACCACCACAACGGCGCGCTCGATGAACTTCAAGTCCGGTGACGACAAGAGGAACGGCACCCCGGCATCGCGCTTCTGTGGATGCGGATTCAGCACGAAGAAATCAATATCATCCTCCTCGCGCTTGGTCTGCGCGATATACTTCCGGTGTTGTCGCACCAGGAACCCGTGCAACTCGAAGTATTCCCGGACTATGGTTTCGCTGACAGCCGCCACTGCATTAGTTGAGGGTTGAGGGTTGCCCGCCTTCACTTCGTTTCGGCGCGGTCGTACCGGAGCCGGAGGCGAAGGCGGACAGGTTCAGGGATTGTTCGATCACCGCGGCAGGGACTTTGTGGCCGAATCCGACCCTGCCGATTGTCTTCGCCAGCACGAAATTGATTTCGCCGCCACTGACCTTTTTATCGAGGCGCATGGCGGCAAAGAGTTTCGGGCGCTGCCCGGCACGCAATCTCACGGTTGTCGGCAGGCCGGCGCGCCGAAACAGCCGGATAATCCGATCAAGATCGCGTTCGGGCAGGCCAAGAACGCTGCTGGAAATTCTGGCGGCAGCGACCTGGCCGATGGCAATCGCCTCGCCGTGCAAAAATCTGCCGTAACCGGAAACGGCTTCGATGGCGTGACCGATCGTATGGCCGAAATTCAAAATCGCGCGCGGGCCGCCCTCGGTTTCGTCCTTGCCGACGACCTCGGCCTTGATTTCACAGCAGCGTGCGACCACCGCGGCGAGCATTTTGGGTTCGCGTTTGAGGAGTTTCGGGAAGTCGCGTTCGATTTGCGTGAACAGTTTCGCATCGTAAATGATGCCGTATTTGATGACCTCGGCGAGGCCGGCACGGAATTCCCGGTCGGGCAGGGTCTTGAGCGTATTGAGGTCGCATGTCACCAGTCGTGGCTGGTAAAATGCGCCGACCAGGTTTTTCCCGGCGTTCAGATTGACGCCGACCTTGCCGCCGACGGAGCTGTCCACCTGCGCGAGCAGGGTCGTCGGCACCTGCACGAACGCGATGCCGCGCAGATAAGTCGCCGCCAGAAACCCGGCCAAATCGCCCACCACGCCGCCGCCGAGCGCAACGATGAACGATTTGCGTTCGAGCCGGTGCACCGCGAGCTGGTCGTAGCAGGACTGAACCGTTTTCAAACTTTTGGCTGCTTCGCCCGGCTGAACAATAATCAGCGATGGCGAAAAGCCCGCCGTGGCGAGGGAATTGAAAACGGCCTTGGCATACCGTTTGCCAACGTTGGTGTCAGTGATGATGGCGCAACGCGGACCGAGCTTCAGGCGCGCGCATTCGTGCCCGAACCGGTCAATCAAACCCGGTGCGATTTTGATGTCGTAGCTGCGGTTGCCCAGTGAGACGTGAACGGTGCGCACGGGTTAAGCATAAGGATTGGCCGCGAAGTGTCAAAGTTTTGACGACCATGAAAAACCCCGCGCGAGGCGGGGTTGAAACTGGTTGCGGGGGCTGGATCCCGCGCTGCGAGATTATGAGCCTGACGAGCTTTGCCGCCTGGTTGGAAACCTGAAGCCAACTCCACCTCCCGGTGGCATTTATCCTGAGCCAACTCGCCTCCGCATTCAATTAACTTATTTATATTGAATAAGTTACAATTCAAATGTAGGCGGTGCCAGTAAGGTGAGAAGCGCGGTTGCAGCTCGCGTTGCGCCTAACAAATCTATCACAAGCTGCCGTAGCGAGCCGGATGTCGCAGATATCCTCAAAGAGAACTGCGCCCTTTTGGTCATTGTTGCTTCTCGCCTGTCATTTGTCGGGCGGTTTGGAAGTGCAAAAAAAAATCATCGTGTTATTCTGCACGCATGTGCGCGGCCGTTTTTGCCCGGCGCTATCGAGTTCTGGCGGGTTGCAGCTTGCTGGCCGGCACCGGCTTGGTTGCCGCCAGAACAGGCTTTGCGGCTCCCATGCCGTTGGATCCAGTTTTCCCGACGGTGACAAATGTGCTGCAGCTTTCCCGTCTAAGTTCTCAAAATCCGGACGTAAGTTATTTCATCCGGCTGGAAGGCGGCGTCCTGTGGGCAAATACGGCACAGGGAAGATTTGTTTTGCAGGATGCCTCCGGCGTGGCGGAGTTGGAAATGGATTTGCCGGACTCGTCTCTGGCGGCTGGACAACAGGTGCAGCTGGAAGGCAGCGGCACAATTACGAAACGGGGGGCAGCCATTCGCATCGGCGCCAAAGGGCCGGTTGTGGACAACAACGGCATTCATTCGATGATTGAAAAATCGGGGGCGGTTTACCTGGAAGCTGGCCGGCACCCGTTCCGCGTGGATTGGTTCAACGGCGTCGAGAAATACGGCTTGGAGGTGGACTACGAAGGGCCGGGATTGCCGCGTCAGAAAATTCCCGGCGCGGCACTCTTTCGAAGGCAGGCGGAGGCGGCGGGTGGCGCGAATAATTGGGTGAACGGTTTGGATTATCGGTGTTACGAAGTCGAGGGCGAACGGCTGCCCGATTTCAGCAAACTGACTGCCGTCAAAAACGGCGTGGTTTCCAATTTCGATCTCGGCGTCATCCCCCACCCGGAACACGTGGGGCTGCAATTCACCGGTTACCTGGAAGTGCCACATGCCGGACTTTACACGTTCTACACCACATCAGATGACGGGAGCCGTCTGTTCGTGGGCACACCGCCATTGCAAATGGAAGTGGTCGGGCGCACGACATTTCCCGCGCCCCGCCGGATCATCATTGGCCAGACCTTGCGCGAGGACGAAAACGGCCAGTGGGCGGAAGTGGAAGGCAAGGTGGAATTGGCGCGAGAAGAGGCCGGCGGCCTGCACCTGGAGTTGAGCGCTGGTGGCAGCCGCCTGCGGGTGGAGGTGGGCGATGGCGCCGGCTTGTCTCCGGCGCAACTGCTTAACTCGACGGTCCGGGTGACGGGCGTTTGTCTGAACACCTACACGACCGAGGGTCAAATCGTTCCCGGAATCCTGCTGGTGCCCGGCGGCAAGGAAATCGAAGTGCTGAAACCGCTGCCGGAGGCGCTTGCGACTTTGAGTACCAATGCGGGTGCGCTGCCGACGCTGACCACCGCCTGGGAGGTCCATCGGCTGAAGCGGGAGGAGGCGCTGCGCGGATATCCGGTCAAAATGCGCGGCGTGGTTACCAGCGTTCTGCCGGAACACCAGGCGTTCACCATCCAAGACTCCACCCGCGGCCTGTATGTGGAGGATTTTTCCGAGAGCCGCACCGCGCCACCGGAAATCGGAGAATTTCTGGAAGTAGAAGGCGCAACGGACCCGAGACATTTTGCCCCCATCGTGAGCGCGCGCCGGGTGACCAGCCTCGGGGCAGGACGTTTGCCGGAACCCGTGCGGCCGACGTGGGACCAGTTGATGAACGGAAGCCTGGACGCGCAATACGTGGAAGTCCAGGGCATCGTCACCACGGTGCTGACGAACGGCATGACGCTACGCACGCGTGGCGGCGTCATCAACATCGAATTGCGTGCGAACGGCGTGAAAACCGGAGACCTGGCGCGCTACGAAAACGCGCTTGTCCGCATTCGCGGCTGTCTGTTTGCCTCCTGGGATTACGTTACTCATCAAGTCGAGGTGGGCACCATCCGGATTTACAACGCGGACATCATGGTGAGCCAGCTGGCGCCGGCAGATTTGTTCGCCAGCCCCACCAAAACGCCGGCGGAGTTGCTGTTGTTTGATCCGCAGGCTGGCGAGTTCGAACGGGTGAAGGTCTCCGGCCAGGTCGTTTACGCGCGGGACCCGGAATATTTCATGACGCAGGGCGGCCATGGCGCGCGGTTCATCCTGAAACAATCCGCCCCGTTGCAGGTGGGCGACCTGGTGGAAGTCGTCGGTTTTCCTGAATTGTTGAGCAGCGGCTCGCCGGTCTTGCGTGATGGCGTGGGCCGGAAGACGGGCCATGCCCCGTTGCTGGAGGCGAAAAAGCTGAAGTCTGATGATTTGTTGCACGCCGACTACGATTCGACACGCGTGAAGGTGGAGGGATTACTGGTCAGCGTGAGAAAGACGGCGGCGGACCAGGTGTTGGAAATGCAAAGCGGCGTGCGGACGTTTGTGGCCCGGTTGACCGGCGCGAGCGATTCGGTGCAATCCCTGGCCATCGGCAGCCGGCTGGAATTGACCGGCGTTTACGCGGCCCAAGGCGGAAACCGGGCGGCGGGTCAGGACATCAGTTCGTTTGAGTTGCTGCTCAATTCCCCGGCGGACATCAGGCTCCTGGCACGGCCGCCGTGGTGGACATTGGAACGGCTGCTTATCATTGTCGGCGCGCTGGCCTTCGTGCTGGCGGCCACGGTGCTGTGGATCACCCAACTCCACCGGCAGGTCGAGGAGCGCACCGTCGAACTCGAACGGCAAATCCAAGAACGCCAGCGCGTCGAGCAACAACGGGCAACCGAGCAGGAACGCGCCCGCGTCGCTCAAGATCTGCACGACGAACTCGGCTCGGGCCTGACTGAAATCAGCATGCTGGTCACAGTGGCGGGGTCCGCGTCCGCTCTGGGCAATAATCTGAGCGGGAATCTGGAGGAAATCGGCGACCGTGCCCGGCAGATGGTCACGGCCCTGGACGAAATTGTTTGGGCCATGAACCCCAAACACGACTCATTGGCCTCGCTCGTGAGTTATTCCTGCCTGTATGCGGATCGCTTCCTGAAATTGGCGAACATTGCCTGCCGATTGAAAGGGGTGATCAACCTGCCAGACAAAATGGTAAGCTCAGTCCACCGGCACGAGTTTTTCCTGGCTTTCAAAGAGGCGCTGACCAACGTGGTGCGCCACTCTGGCGCCACCGAAGTTCGTCTGGGTGTCTGGCTGATCGGCGACCGGTTGCGACTGTCCATCGCCGACAACGGGAGCGGTCTGGCTTCCGGCGCCTTCAAGCAAGGCAGCGACGGACTGGCCAACATGCGGGCGCGTCTGGAGAAGATGGGCGGGCGGTTTGCCATCACCAGCCAGCCTGGTCGCGGCACCACGTTGCGGTTTTACGTGCCCTTGAATTGAAAATTTATGATCCGGGTTGCGATTGTCGAAGACAGCAAGACCATCCGGGAAAGTCTGACACATTTTGTCCAGACGGACCCGGAATGCCGCTGCGTCTTCACCAGTGCAACGGCCGAAGAAGCGCTGGTGGGAATTCCCAAGCACCAGCCGGAGGTCGTGCTCATGGATATCCAGTTGCCTCATCTTTCCGGCATCGAATGCACGGCCCAGATCAAAAAACTGATGCCTTCGGTCCAAATCATCATGGTGACCGTGTATGAAGACACCGAGCGAATCTCCGCGGCGCTGCGCGCGGGCGCTTGTGGCTACCTGCTGAAGCGCTGCACTCCCGCAGAACTGGTTTCCGCCGTCCGCGAGGCGCGAGCGGGCGGCGTGCCGATGCCCCGCGAAATCGCGCGCAAAGTCATCGCTTCCTTTCAACAGCCGCTCAAGGTCGCGGCCGAAGTGGAGGAACTCAGGCCCAGCGAACGGAAAATTCTCGAATTGCTGGCCATGGGACTCGCAAACAAGGAAATTTCCAACCGTTTGGGCCTGAGCACCGGGACGGTGCGGTGGCACCTTGAGAACATTTACGGCAAACTGCACGTTCATTCCCGCACCGAAGCGGTGTTGAAATTCCGTTCAACAAAAACTGCATAAATAAATTTGATGCCAGCCGATTGTGTTTCCGCCGGCCTTCATTTTGGTTCAGTTTGAAGATTTTTGAAGGTTAAGGTTTTAAACCATTCTACTGATGATTGCTTTACTGCCAGCCCTGACATTTGTCAGGCTAGGCAAATACAGAAGATAAAGGAATAGTATTCGGGACATACACCTTTATGATTGCAAAACGCCGTCTGCCGTTTCCTGACGATCCGTTGCGAGCTTTTCCCGGTTTCACGTTGATTGAATTGCTGGTGGTGATTGCGATCATAGCCATTTTGGCCGCTATCCTTCTGCCCGCGCTCGCCGCCGCCAAGTTCCGCGCCAGGGTCATCAATTGCACGTCGAACTACCACCAGTGGGGCGTCGTGGCCAGTCTCTACGCAAACGATGATGCCCTGAGCCGTCTGCCGTCCTTTCCCTTTCCTACCACCAGTTCATACGAGCCTTGGGACGTGTCCACGAACATGGTGCCGCAACTGGCGCTCGTTGGTCTGACCGTGCCAATGTGGTTTTGTCCCGTGCGGCCCGAAGATTTCGACGCGGCCAACAATTTGTTTATCGCAAGCTTCAGCCGTCCAATTGTTACCACCGACGATTTGAATACGGCTCTTGAATTGGTTTATCCCCACAACCCTCCTTTCTGCATTTTGTATCATGCCTGGTGGGTGCCGCGCCAGATCGGCACCTTCTCGTACGTATTTCCTTCCTCCACCTCTGGGACGTGCCGCATAACCAACGGCTGGCCGAGCCGGCTCACCAACCGGTTACCAACCCAACCGATCATCAGCGACTATTGCTACGCCCCCAGTTCCGGCGGCGCACCGCAAACGAACATAAGTCTGGTCGTAAAGGGACATTCCAATGGAACGGTTCTCCGCTCTGTCAACCTTACTTTTGTCGACGGCCACGTTGAAACCCACGTGCGCGCCGCCATCCAATGGCAATACGCCGGGGGCAATTCCACGGCCTTTTACTGACGATTGAGAGCCTGACATTTGTCAGGCTAGGCAAATCCGGAAATTAAGAGATAATTAGACAACCAGCAGAATTGTAAATAACAACGAATCATAAACCTATGAAAACCATTGTTTCAGTCACTTCCATCCTGGCTGCCCTGGCAATGAGCGCATTGCCAGCGAAAGCCCAGACGCCTTACACCGTCTCCTACACCGACGGCGGAACTTGGAACACCGTTTATGCGCAGGGCTTTTCCACGTCCCTGGGAGCAACCCCGGTTCCCGGCGCATCCATCGGTGATACCGTGGACCTGACCCAGTTCCAGTTCTTCAAATCGGGAACTGCCGACAGTGCCGCCGACATATACCTGGCCATCTTCAACACGATGTATCCCGACACCGTCGGGCTGACCACCGGCTCCAGTTCGTTTGTAGGGCTCTCGGCCAATTCGATCGCCAGCACGGCGTCGCTGAACACGGGTGACGCGATCACGTTCACGTTCAACAATCTTGCGCTGACTTACGGAAATGATTACAGTGCCTATTTTGTCAATGTCAGCGGCAGCAGCCTGACACCGGTGCTGGTTTCGGCCCTGACGGCCAATTATGTGGATTTGGGTGGTGGCGACTGGCATCCCGCATCGAATTACGGGACTGAAAGTCAGTATCAGTATGTGACGGGCAATTACATCAGTGGCGGATACTTGAGTGCGTTCAGCTATGCCGGCGATGCGGATTTCAACGCGTCATTGACCACGATACCTGAACCTACCACGCTGGCGCTATTGAGCGGAGGGGTAATTCTTCTGGCCATGCAGCGACGCCGCGCCCGGCAATAATCTACCAGGCGGGAACAACATGGGTGTGGGTGTCCGGCTTCTATCGGCGTGGCCGTCGAGCCGGCCGGATGTGGTGAAGAAGATGACACTGCACAAGACTATGAAAACAATGCTATCGGTTACTTCCGTCCTGGCCGTCCTGGCCCTGGCCGTGTTGCCGGCGAGGGCGACTACTTATACGGATGCCACCAACGATAACTACGGCACGGCTGAGGTGGACATCAGCAGCGTGGTGGTCACCAACGACACAAACAATCTCATCTTCACCATCAATCTGAACACGACCGCCATCAGTCAATGGCCCAAATACCTGATTGGCATTCAGGTGGGCGGCGGGGTTGGCGGACAAACCCTGATCAACACCACTTATGGCACCGGCACGACAGCCGCCGGGAACCCTTGGGGCACCGACGTTGGTATCAGCACCGGTGAGAATTATTTTATTGGAGTTTATTTGAATGCCGGCAGTGGTGGCGGCGCCAGTTTATACGAATATTCGTCAGCTACTGGCTGGTCGCAGATAGACACAGGGTCTTTCTTCGTGGGCGGCACGGGAACGAATTCAGTTGGATTTACATTGCCACTTAGCGACCTCGGACTCAGTGCGGGCGACAGTTTCAGCTTTGACGTTCTGGTCATCCTACAGCGGAGCAGCAGGAGCTTATGATGCATTGGACAGTTCGGTGCAGGCCCCGGTTGCGCCATGGACTCCGACTAACTATGATTCCGCCACTGCCGCCGGTTCGACCTTGGCCAGTTACACGGTTGCGGCCGTTTCCGGATCCCAGTCCGAACCCCAGGTTTGGATCACTTTCCAGGTGAACATGGCCGCCGCGATCATCTTGGGCAATTTTAGCCCGCCCCTGGTAGGGGGCATAGATGATGTGGAAGCCCAAGGTTCATTTAATGGCTGGTCCACCATCCAGCCGATGGGAGTCTTGTTGACGAACGTTCCCGGGACCAGCAACTACGCCGGCACGTTTACCGCCACCAATCTGACGCCGGGGAGTACGTTGCAATACAAGTATGTGATTGACGGTCAGTATGGAGGTGGAACGTGGGAAGGTAACGTCGGGCCGATTGGCCCTGACTACGACCGCTCGTTCACCCTGAGCAGTACCAACATGGTATTGCCCCTCGATTATTGGGATAACATCACAAATGCCATTGCCACGAACACGGTGACGTTCCAAGTGGACATGATTGTGGAAACCGCATTGGGGAATTTCAATTCTTCCCACTCGATTTGGGTCAACGGCGATTGGAATTGGAACGCCGGGTACGGCCTGCAATTGGTCCAAACTGCCGACCCATATACTTATACCGGGACCGTTGCCTTCGCTTATCCGCCAGGAACGCCGGTAAACTATAAATACGACATTGACGGAGGCATACCTGCCAACAGTTGGGAAACGAATGGTGTTGGGCCGGGCGGTGCGAACAACCGCCAGTTTGTTTTGCAGGATGGGGCGACCAATTTGCCGGTGGACTACTTTAACAACCTGAACAACCTCGGCCCGGTTTATATCAGCAGGTCAGGTGCGCAAACCATCTTGTCCTGGCCATACGGCACCAATGTCGGCAGCGTCGGTGATAATACGATCCGCCTCCAAAGCTCAACCAGCCTGCTGGGTGGCTGGTCGGACGTTGTTCCCAACACCGAAGGGCAGAGTTCGGTGACCAATAATCCCAGCACCGGAACCATATTTTTCCGGTTGATAGGACCTTGAGGATTTACAGGGAGGCTGTCATCTTGGATAATGCCGGGAATGAGGAGCCGGGACCGCCTGCCGAAGGGTCGGGTTTTCCCGTGGAGAGCTGGCAAAATTTGGCTCGGTTGCCAATAGTCGCATGGGTTTAAAATTTGAAAATCTGGTCCCTACCACTTTGGCCTTCTTCAACATTGGTACGTCGGCAGTCATGAGCTTTGATGGCAGTGCGAGGTTTTGTTCCTCAAACAGGAAAATGAAAACCGGGACAAAAAAATCAGGCCTCTTGACGGGCCTGTTGGTGGGAACGGCCTTTGCGGCGTCTGCGATTCAAGTCACCTACCAGGTAAACATGGGGATGCAAATCGCCCTGGGAAATTTTCACCCGGCGGCGGACACGGTTTTTGTCAGCGGCAATTTTTCGTCCACCAATTGGGAGGACACCGCCACGGATGGATCCACCGGCTATATCTTGACGCCGGTGGCCGGGAATACCAATCTCTACACGGGCACCTTCAATATGGCCGACCTTTCGGCGGGAAACACCGAGCAACATAAATTTGTCATCAATCCCGGCGGCAACTTCAGTGCCTTGGACTGGGAACTTCCCTATTCAACTGGCACGGGCAACCGCTCGTTCGTGGTCCCGGCCACCGCCACCAATTTGCCCGCCGTCTATTTCAACGACCAATCCCCACCTGTCCCTTTCCCGTTCATTGCCGGGGTGGACTTCTCGGATCTGCAGCTCTATACGGATGAAGGCTATGTCTATAAAGATGGGGGCAAGGTGGAAGACGGATTTAGCATCCTAACGAACCATGGTATTAACTGTGTGGATTTGCGGATATGGACCGGCACTGACGCACTGGTGAAGACAAATAATCCTTTCAATTACACCAACAACCTCACCTATACCGTGCCCCTGGCCGTGCGGGTCAAGAACGCCGGACTGCAATTCATGCTTGATTTCCATTATTCCGACACTTGGGCGGATCCCGGTCATCAATTCATTCCGTCAGAATGGACGAATAATACGACACTCCCGGCGAACCTCACCAATCTGGTGCAGCAAATATATAATTACAGCAGCAATACCATCGCCGTCTTCGCAGCGTCCAACGCGATGCCTGATTACGTGCAAGTGGGCAACGAAATCACCGCCGGCATGTTATGGCCCGTTGGCGAGGTTTCGGGCAGCGACAACACGTCATGGTCGCAACTGGGTCAATTGATGAAGGCTGCAATCCAAGGCATCCAGGACGCCGCTGGCACCAAAATGCCTAAAATCGTCGTTCACATTGATCGCGGCGGGGACTGGGCCACCACGGAATGGTTTTTTGACAACCTGAGACGGCAGTCGGTCCCCTTCGATATCATCGGCCAGAGTTATTATTGGAATTATCAAGGCGCGTTGACCAACGTAATCACCTGCCTGACGAATGCGGCCATGCGCTATGGCAAACCTGTGCTTATCAACGAGAACGTCCTTTCCTTGGAGTTACTATACAACCAATATCCTGGGTTTTCCGCCCACCACGAACGGCCAGGTCGAGTACATGGTCGCACTGGCCCAAGTGGTCAAGAGCGTGCCGGACCGGCTGGGGGCCGGCATCATTTGGTGGGGAGCAGAACTTCAGAATGACTCGTCGATTTTCGACTACAACGGCAATGTGTTGCCGGTGGCGGGTGTCTTCAGACAAATGGTGGTCCCAGTCGCCTTGAACCCCAGCCTGACCGGTTCGGCGTTGACACTGCAATGGCCGTTGAGCGGAGCGGGAATGACGCTGATGACAACGACAAATTTGACGCCGCCTGCTGCTTGGTTGGCGGTGACGAATGCCGTTCAAAACACGGGAACGTGGTTCGGCGCGAGCATTGCCGCCCAGTTTGCCAATTTCGGGACGAATGCCGTCCAAAACACGGGAACATGGTTCGGCGCAACCTTGCCGGTGGATTCCAGCCAAAGTCGTTTTTACCGTTTGCAATCGAACTGATGCCTGAGTTTCCAGCCCGTGAATTTCGAAAAGACAAAGCGAAGCGGAACACTCCGCAAACTGTGGCAGTTCACAGTTCCGCTGTTGATCGGAACAGTGTGCGCTACTACAGCGGAATCAGCCTCCGTTCCCTTTGACGCTCAGTGGCGGTTTATCCGGGCGGATGTGCCGCAAGCACAAATTCCGCAATTTGACGATCAAACGTGGGAGACCGTGACCCTGCCGCACACGGCCCATGTGGAAGCGTTGGTGACCGGCCTTGGCACCCGCCAGTGGCAGGGCATTTGTTGGTATCGGAAAACTTTCGAGTTGCCGTCACAAACACACAACAAGGAAATTTTCCTCCGCTTCGACGGCGCGATGAACACGGCAGACATCTGGGTCAACGGCCAATCCGCCGGCAGGTTCATGGGCGGTTATCTGCCCTACGTCATGGACATTTCCAAACTCGCGCGCCCCGGTGAAACGAATGTCGTCGCCGTTCGCCTGGACAATCGCGACAACCCTGTTACCGGCCCCAAGCCGCTGGCGGACCTGGATTTCAACCTCTACGGTGGCCTCTACCGCGACGCGCATCTGGTTGTCAAAGACAAGTTGCACATCACCGATCCCATCCTTGCGGACAGGATTGCGGGTGGCGGCGTGTTTGTGACCTTTCCGGTCGTGACCAAAACGCAGGCGGTCATCCGCGTGAAAACCCATGTTCAAAACCAGGATGCCATCCCGCGCACGTTCGTTCTCAAGACCATTTTGTTGAATGCCAGGGGGAAAAAAGTTTCGTCCACTGCATCCGCTGCGATTGAACTGGCCGCGGGAGCGGAGTGGAAAATCACACAGGAAATTTCCGTTGCCAACCCTGAACTATGGTCGCCGCAATCTCCGTATCTCTATCAAGTGCGCTCGGAGTTGGTCGCCAACGGCGGGATTGCCGATGCGGAACAAACCCGCATCGGCATCCGGCGGATTCAAATTACCGAGGATGGTATCTGGATCAACGGCCAAAAAATGTTTCTGCGCGGTTGCAACCGCCATCAGGAGTATCCTTACCTTGGCAACGCGGTGCCCGACGACGCGCAGTATCGTGACGCTTTGAAAATCAAACAGGCGGGTTTCGATTACGTCCGCCTGTCGCATTATCCGCAATCACCCGCGTTTCTCGATGCGTGCGACGAGTTGGGGCTGGTCGTCATGGACGCCATCCTTGGCTGGCAGTATTTCAATCCGGACCCGGCTTTTGCCGGGCAAAAATTCCAGGAATGCCGCCAGCTCGTCCGCCGTGACCGCAACCATCCCAGCGTGATTCTTTGGGAAGTTTCCTTGAACGAGAGCGACATGCCCCAATCGTTTATCGAGGGCGCCAACGCCATTGTCCACGAGGAATATCCCGGCGACCAGTGCTACACCGCCGGCTGGGAAAAGGGCTATGATGTTTTCATCCAGGCGCGCCAGAGCGGCGGCTGCCGCGGAATCACCAATCAGCCCTGTCTCGTCAGCGAATACGGCGACTGGGAATACTACGCCCAAAACGCCGGCTTCGCGCAGGACCAGTGGCAGGACCTGCAACCCGCCGAGCGCAGCAGCCGCCAGTTGCGCGGAGACGGCGAACTGCGCTTGCTGCAACAGGCGTTGAATTTTCAGGAGGCGCACAATGACAATCTGAAAACTACTGCGCTCGCCGACGGCGTCTGGGCCATGTTTGATTACAACCGCGGTTACGCGCCGGACCTGGAATCGTCCGGCGTCATGGACATTTTCCGCCTGCCGAAATTCAGCTACTGGTTCTTCCGCAGCCAGCGCGACGCGAACGAACTGGTCGCCGGCGAACAGGCCGGGCCGATGGTTTTCATCGCGAACTACTGGACGGCCAACTCGCCGCTGTCGGTGCGCGTCTTCAGCAATTGCGAGGAAGTGGAGCTTTATCTGAACGGACGGTTGATGGAACGGCGCCGCCCCGACGTTTCACGGATGACCACCAATCTGAAGCACGCGCCGTTCACCTTTCAGCTCGACCGGTTTGTTCCCGGCACATTGCGCGCCGTGGGTTATATCGGTGGGCGGAAAGTTGTCCAAAGCGAACGGAGCACACCAGGAGCAATCGCAAAATTGAACTTGCGTTTCGATCTGGGTGGCAAACCGTTTGCAGCCGGTGGCCGGGATGCGGTATTCTGTTATGCGGAATTGCAGGATCAGGCGGGCCACGTGGTGCCGACGGCGGATGTGCCGGTGTTTTTCGGCGTCGCCGGTCGGGCGCATTTGGTTGGCCATAACCCCATCCAAAGCGAAGCAGGGACGGCGGCCATTTTGCTGGAAAACGACGCCGTCAAGGCCGGTTGCGCCGTTTACGCCATGGCCCTGCAGAAGGATGGCAATCAAGTCCGGATATTTTCAGCGGCGGTCTCGCCCGGCGGAAACAAAGTGCCGGGCTGCAGGATTAATTACACGACCGATGGGACCAGGCCGTTGGTTGCTTCACCAGCTTACGTGAAACCCGTCTCCAATACCCCGACACTGCGGGCGGCCATCTTTGTCAACGGGCAGGCCGTCGCCAATGCCGACTCGCGCGCCAACGTGCCTTCGACCAGGAATGCCGACTCGCAGGCCAGGTTGGATTTCTCCATTCTTGTCAGCGGTGACAATCGGGAGTGAATTGGGACCAAAACGAGACAATTTTCCCACGCCGCATCTAGCAATGACTACGAATGAGGGCAATGGCCGATTTTCATTTATTGGCTGATATTGGCTGATGACGTAAAACTGGGCGTTGGCAGGACGGCTGTCTTCGGCCCCGTGCTTTTCAGCGCATTTTCCCGATTCGAGATAATTTGTCTTTCAGTTGCCATGACTTTAAACACAAACATCGCTCCAGGATTTCTTTGGGTGGTACCAAACCGGACATGCGCGCAGCAAATTGGGTTTGTTTACATTGAGGAATAATGTCGGCTTCATTTTGCCGGGGCGACAGGGACGAAGCCGTTGGAGACTTTGGCCTTTCGTCCGCTAAATATCGTTCTGCAAAAAAAGCTTTCAGAGGCGGAGTTTAGATCAGGATGCCTTTTCTCGAACCCGATTGAAACCGAGGTGCCGGCTCAAACGAACCCAATTCTGTCGCCACTTTGTCGCCACTTTTTTGGGCTTGCCGTAGTATGCCATGGGTTGCCATAGGAATCGGCGTCGTGGCTAGCCTGCATCAGCACTCATGCAATCCGACACGCGCAAAGATAACCATTACTTCCGAGCCGCAGGAGTATTTGCAGCTTGCTTGCTGGCCGTCTTCGCATTGCCGTTCGTCGCCATTTACGCCCACTCCGTGTTGCCCACCATACTCACGAATCTTTTGTTCTTTTCCACGCAGTTGCTTTTTCCCTACGAGGGTTTGGTTGTTAGCAGCCCGACCGGATCGCACTTCGTTTTCAGTCACGGCGTCGGCAGGGTGCTCACGTTCGTTCATTGGGGTTTGATTGCCGCAGCGTTTCCATATCCGAAAGATGCGGATGATAATTTGCAGATGGCATTCCAGCGCTACCTTACGTCTCTGGTGGCTCGTCGCTGACGAAACGGGTGCGTTAGCGGGGTTGTCGTCGTTGCCATGTTGGGCATTTTGGAGGTTCTGATTACCATTTATTTGATAAAGCGAAGACATGAATCTGCTGTCTAACACCGCGCTGGAACCAACGACTACTGCTCCTTGAGATTTCGGTTGAGACTTGCGAGCCTTTGGCCAAATCCTTCACCAACCCGTCGGCGTGACGTTTGGCGAGCGAGCAGGACGGGAAAGACGCCATGCGCCGCTGTCCGGCCACTTGCCACGCCACGCGGTAAGAATCACGCCCCTTGCACCTGCTGTAAATCGTGGCAAGCACTCGGCCACGGTGTTTGATGCGCTTTGGGAATCTCACTTTTGCGCTTTCGGATTCAGCCGTTTCTTGTGTCAAGGCTGTGTCAGTAACCCCAGATACCCCAATTTCTTTAGAGAAATTGGTTGCGGGGGCTGGATTTGAACCAGCGACCTTCAGGTTATGAGCCTGACGAGCTACCGGGCTGCTCCACCCCGCGATCAGGAAGCAAACCACTCTGCCCGGCAAGCGGAAGCAACGCAAGGATTTTCGTCAAAACGGGCAGACCCCGTATCCAATCCAGTAACCGAAAAGTTTTGGGTATTCCAAATAAATACGCCGTTCAAAGCGCCGGCCCGACCAGTCGGCGCGCGCATAGGCCACATAAGACGGGCGCGAATAAAATTTTATCTCCGGCGCATAATGCCGGAAACACACCAGTGCCCGCCGCGAATGATACCACGAAGTGACCAGGATGACGCGGCCCGGTTTTTGTTCGCGCAGCAGCTTGACGGTCAACTCCGCATTTTCACGGGTTGTACGCGATTGGGTTTCAAGTCCAATCACATCCGCCGGCACGCCGTCCTCGATCAACAACTGCCGGTTGATTTCGCAATCGCCCCGGCCGCTGACGATGATGCGCGGCGCGGCGTGTTCCTTGAAAAGCTCCGCCGCGCGCTCTGGCCGCTCGGCCGAACCGCCACCGAGGACCACCATCACGTCCGCCTGCGCCGGCCCGCTGTCCACGCATAAAAACTTCTGGGGAAAAGCAGTCGCCGCAATGGCCAGCGCCAGTAGCAGAGCAAAAACGATGACGACGATTCGCCGGATTCTTTTTTTCACGCGCGAAAAAGACTATCTCAGGCAATGGATTTCCGCCAGCAGCGACAAATTTGCCGCATTTTGCGCTAAAAAGCGCGAACGGTTGCCCGTTCGCGCTGACGATTTCAAATCCAGACTACTCCTTGTCAATTTTCCCGGTCATTTCGGCATCGCGCTCGGCCATCGCGGCCCTGCGCGACAACCGCACACGCCCTTTTTCGTCCACGCCGAGGCATTTGACGGTGATTTCATCGCCGACCTTGACGATGTCCTCGGTCTTCTTGACACGAAAGTTTGCGAGTTCGCTGATGTGGACAAGACCGTCCTTGCCGGGCAGAAATTCAACGAATGCGCCAAATTCCTTGATGGTGACAACCTTTCCGCGATAAATCTTGCCCGGTTCGGCTTCGGCGGTCATGCCCATGATTGCGTCGCGGGCAATCTTCATGCCTTCGGGCGTGACGGAGAAGATGTTCACCGTGCCGTCGTCTTCGATGTCAATCTCGCAGCCGGATTCCTCGACGAGTTTCTTGATGTTCTTGCCGCCGGGACCGATAATCGCGCCGATTTTCTCCGGATTGATTTTGATCGTTTCGATGCGCGGGGCGTATTTGCTGATTTCCTTCCGCGGTTCGGCGATTGTTTTGTTCATTTCGCCGAGAATGAACAGGCGGGCCACCCGCGCCTTTTCCACGGCCTCGGTCATCACGCTGTGCGGCACGCCGCACAGCTTGAGATCCAGTTGGAAGCCGGTGATGCCCTTTTCCGTGCCGGCGATTTTGCAGTCCATGTCGCAGAAATGGTCTTCCCAGCCGATGATGTCGGTGAGCAGTATGTAGCGCGCGATTTTGTCCTTGGTGCCGTATTCAGCGCACAAGCCGATGCTGATGCCCGCCACCGGGCGCACCAGAGGCACGCCCGCATCCATCAACGCCAGCGAACCGCCGCACACGGTCGCCATGGAAGTGGAGCCGTTTGATTCCATGATTTCGCTCGTGACGCGGACGGAGTAGGGATAATTCGCCAGTGGCAGCATGGGTTCGAGGGAACGTTCGGCGAGCGCGCCGTGGCCGATTTCACGCCGGCCTGGACCGGCGATACGGCCGGTTTCGCCAACGGAGAAATTCGGGAAGTTGTAGTGCAGGATGAATTTCTTCTCCGTGTCGCCGCCGGTGTAGGCGTCGAATTCCTGCACGTCTTCGCCGGTACCGAGTGTCACCAGCGTGAGCGCCTGCGTTTCGCCTCGGCTGAACAGGGCCGAGCCATGCGCACGCGGCAACAGGCCGACTTCACATGAAATCGGACGAACCACATCCAGACTGCGGCCATCGAGCCGCTTGCCGTCCTTCAAAATCAAACCGCGAACCGCTTCCTTCTGGAGGTAATAAAAGGCGTCTTTGATGACAAAGTCGGTGACTTTCTCAGCGCCGAATTTTTCGGCGAGCTTCGCGCCGACATCATCTTGGATCGCCTTGACGGCGGCTTCACGAGCGAGTTTTCCGGGCGTGAGCAGCGCCGGCACCATGCGGTCACCGGCGAGTTTTTTTGCTTCCTGAAGAATCTCATCAGGAACGATGTTCAGTGTGATTTCGCGCTTCTTTTTGCCGGCGCGTTGAACCAGTTCCTTTTGCGCCGCGATCAGCGGTTGAATGGCTTCGTGGCCAAACTTGAGGGCGGCGTTGAAGTCCGCTTCGGAAATTTCCCTGGCGGAGCCTTCATACATCACGATGTCGGTCTGATTGCCGACATAGACGAGGTCAAGGTCGCTTTCCACCATCTGGTCATGGGTCGGATTGGCAATAAACTGGCCTTTGACGCGACCGACACGGACCGCGCCGAGCGGTCCGGCCCACGGGATGTCGCTGACCATCAGCGCCGCTGACGCGCCCACGAGGGCGAGCATGTCGGGATCATTTTGACCATCAGCGCTCAACAGGATGCTTTGCACCTGAACTTCATTATACCAGCCCTTGGGGAACAAGGGCCGGATTGGCCGGTCGGTAAGACGACAGGTGAGAATTTCCTTTTCGGTCGGTCGTCCTTCGCGTTTGAAGTAGCCGCCGGGGAACTTGCCCGCCGCCGCCGCTTTTTCGCGGTAATCCACGGTCAACGGGAAAAAGTCCTGGCCTTCCTTGGCCTTGGTCGCGGCCACGGCGGCCACGACCACGATGGTTTCGCCGAGCTGGACGGTTACCGCGCCGTCCGCCTGTTTGGCGAGTTTTCCGGTTTCAATGGTGACTTGTTTGTCGCCCACCTGGGCGGTGATTTTTTCTGCCATAACTATTCCTGTCCGTCACCGCCGGAGAAACTTCAGTGAACTCCGAACGTTTTCGGAGCTGAATGAAATTACCCAGGGGTGACGGATTTTTCATACGCGATGTGGTTGGTTAAGGAATCGGGCCATTCGCGCTGGCTGGCTCAAATCCGATGGCGGAAGGCGGCTCGGTTAAGAAAACCGCGCCTCCGCAAAAATTCAATGGCGCAGTTTCAATTTCTTTGTGACCGCCTGATAACGGTTCAAGTCTTTGCTTTGCAGATATTCCAACAGACGCCGGCGCTGGCCGACCATCATCAACAGCCCGCGACGCGAACTGTGATCCTTTTTGTTGTTCTGCAAATGCTCGGTCAAATGATTGATCCGCTGTGTGAGCAGGGCTATTTGCACGTCTGCCGACCCTGTGTCGCCGTCGTGCAACTTGAATGATTCGATTGTCTTCGTCTTTGCTTCCATATTCAATGAAACGCGACAGATTAGTTATTCACAACCTCAGTGTAAAGCACTTTCAGATTGTCCGTTTTTGACATGGAATGAATGTATTCACACGTTTTTCTTTATTTCAGCGCGTTGCCAATGCCAAATCAAGCGGCGCTTCGTTTGCGGGGTCAGCTTGAAATTTTCGCCAATCCGCAGGCCTTCCACCCAAAAAATCCCGCCCGTCTCCGCCGCAGCGACGATCAGTTCGTGGCGCCGGGCGCGGGGAATTCTCTGGTTCACGAACCAATCCTGAAGTTTCAGCGCCGACTTCATGCCGATGGGCTGAAAACGGTCACCCGGACACCAGTGGCGCAACGTGATTTGTTCGCCGACCTTGTCCGCGTCAAAAAACTCGCGCCCGATTCGTTTGCTCAAATGCGGGCGATTTTTCACGCCTTCAAAATCCCAGCGGAATCGAACGCCGGCAAAACCTGCCTGTCCTGCCCTGTCCGCCAGATTAACCGTGAGTTCATTTGCTTTGAATTCGGCTGGCTGCTGCATCCGCAATTTCAACGACCCTGCCGCGTCGCGAGAGACGAACAACGCCGGACCAACGTTCACAAAACTGCCGGCCGATTTGCGGAGACATTCAATCAGTTCAAATTCCGCCGGCACGCCGAGGCCAGCCAACTGCAATTGCAGAACACGCCGCTGAATTGCGACCGGCAGGTTTGCAAAGGCAGGGATGCCGCGCCGCGGCGTCCGCAGACGGCCCGGCGGGCCATCCTTACCTATTCCTTTAAGCCATTGTCGCGCCACCACGCCGGCGAAATCGGATTCCGCGCCGATGATTTCCATCAAACGCAAAACCGTCTTCGCCAGCCCCGGCTGATATTTTTTACGCAGCAGCGGCAGCAATTCGTTGCGCACGCGATTGCGCGGCACTTCCAGGCTTGCGTTGGTTGCGTCTTCACGAAAGCGGATTTTGTTTTCACGGGCGAACCCGCGCAGTTCGGCTTTACCCGCATCGAGCAACGGACGAACAAGCGCGATCTTTGAATCCACGGGCGATGGCGAGCGCCATTTCATGCCCGCCAGGCCTTCGCCGCCCGCGCCGCGCAAAAGGCGCAGGAAGAAAAGTTCCACCTGATCGTCGCCGTGATGCGCCAAGGCTATGACGCGGATGCCGTATTTTTTTGCGGTGCGTACGAAAAATTCGTGGCGCAGTTTTCGTGCGGCCATTTCGATTGACAGTTTTGATTTTCCCGCGAACCGCCTCACGTCGTCGCATTCGACGATGGCGGGCAATCCCATCGCCGCGGCGGTTTTACGGACGAGCCTTTCATCAGCATCGCTGCTGCGTCCGCGGAGCTGGTGGTTGAAATGGGCAATGGCCAGGGTCCATCGGTGCCGGGCCGAGAGCGTGTGAAGCAAATGGAGCAGCACCATCGAGTCCAATCCACCGGAGACCGCGACCAGAATTTTCCGGCCGCGTTTGAGCAGCCGGCGGGTCCGGATTGTTTCTTCGACGCGCTGGAGCAAATCAGTCACGTTCCGATGCTAGCGAATCGCCGGAGCGGAGCAAGCGCGGCGCGGTTTACTGCAACACTTGCAGCCGGTAAAACCGCTGCGGGTCCGGCCCCATCAGATTCGTCACGCTCAACGTGGTATCCGCCGCCGTCAGCGCCCCACCCAGATTGATCCAGTTCGTCTGCAGCAGGTTCGTGTTGTATTGCAACTGATACACCGACCCCGGCACAGCGTTCCAACTGAACGCCAGCCCGTTGCCGCTCGCGCTCAACAGTTGAAACGCCGGCAGCGGAGTGCCCGTCAGGCTCACGTCGTCCAGATCGAAATATTGCGGGTCATTCCGGGCCCCAAATTGCACCACGCTGCTGCTGCCGGTGGCCTGGACCGCAAATTGCAGGTTGGTCCAGGTAAACGCCGGCAGGTTGGTCTGGTCATAAATGACATTCCCGTTCCAGGACAAGCTGAATTCGTTGGGCAATCCGCCATCGGGATTCTCGAGCCAGAACGACAGCATGTAAGGTTCCCCGGGAATGGTGGGCACCGTTTCAGACAAATAACCCAGCGAACCCACCGGGCCCAGACGGGCGGCGTAATTGCCCGAATGGACGAAGGTGGGACTGCCGCTGACATAGGTGTTGGTGGTATTCCCTGAAAGATTCCAACTCGTGAAATCGCCGGTCTCGAAACCGCCGTTCAACACCAGCGGCGGCAACACCTGCAATGTAAACTGGCGGTCCTGCCAGATGCCGGTGTTCAAGTCTTTGAAAAAGATGGTCGCGGCATAGTTCCCCACCGGGAAGCCGGCTACAGTGGCATTCAAGCTTACCGTAACGGTGGTTTGTCCGCCGCCAGCAAGCGTGCCGTTGGTCGGCGAGGCATTGAGCCAAGGCGAGGTGTTGACGAGCGACCAATTGAAGGAACTTCCGCTGGTATTGATCAAGGTGTAATTCTGGGTAAACACGCCAATCGGTTCTCCCACCGGAAAGCTTACGGCAAAAACGCTAGCCGGCACGACTTGCAGCGCGTCAGGCACTGACGACACGACCAAGTTCACCAACCCGGCGGTGGAGGTGTCGAGGCCGTAGCCCGCAAAGCTCGTCGGCGTGGCGCCAAGAGCCGGCTGGCCGCTCAAACTGCCGGTATAGGCGAACAGGGTGTAGTTGGTGGCGGTGAAACCGCTGCCGTTGGTGATGTTGAGCGTGCTATTGAGGGTCAGATTGCCAGTGACAGCCACGGTGCTGCTGTTGGTGCCAAGGACAAAGTTCTGCACGGTCGAATTGGGCAACGTGAGGTCGGCGGTATCGGTCAGCACGCTGCTGCTGATCGTGAAAGGATTGGCGGCGAACAGATTGGCGCTGCTCATGGAGGCGATGGTATTGTAAAGAGCCAGTGAATTGGCGCTGGTCGCCCCGCCAATGGTCACTACACGGCTGGTGGGAACGGTATTGCTGATGGTCACGCCGGCGTTGCACAGGGTGAAGGTGTTGCCGCTGGCAAAAGTGAATTGGGAATCAATAATTTGGACGCCCTTTACATTGTAAAGGTCGAATGTCTTCGGAGCGGTGTTGGTGATGCAAACGAGCGTGAGATTCGATATGGGCATTTCCGTCGGACCCCAAATGATTCCACCGATGACGGGTGAACTGGCAACGGTCAGGTTGCTGATGGTGATGTCGCGCCAGACGGGAGTGGTGGCGTTGACGGGCGCCGTATTGGAGGCGGCCAGGACTTCAGCGGGCGTAATGTTATCGGGTGTTCCGGTGTCATTGTAATGACTGTAAATGACAATCGGCAGGTTCACATTGGTCATCGTGAGGTTGAAATAATTCAGGTTCTGCACGGGGGCGCTGTTGTCCATATCGCACTTGATGCGAATGCCGTTTTGATTCCCATTGAAAGTGCAGTTGATGACGGTCAGGTTCGATACTCCCACGGAAATACTGCTGCCGATGGAAACGCCGTGCCCGGAGCCAAAAGTGCAATTGGTGATGAGCAGGTCGTTGAGCGGGCCGCTGGCGCCCATGGCGATGTTGTCGTCGCCGACGCTGATGTGGCAATTCTCAATCACGCAATTGGTGCCCACGAAATCGAGTCCGTCGGTATTGGGCGAGGTCGAAGGCGCTCTCTCTGTGAGATTGCTGATGGTGATGTTGCCGCCGTTATCTCTCACTCCGCAGTGATGATAGGGCGGGTTCTGGAAAGTGATGTCGTGAATGAAAAGACGGTTGCAGGAATAAAGTTGAAGCAACAAGGGGCGGGCCAGACCGCTGTTGGTGGCATAGGCCGCCCACCACGCTGCGCCTTGACCGTCAATCGTGCCTGGTCCGCTGATTTCCAGGTCATGAACATTATCGCAGTAGATGAACTCGCTGGAACTGCCCGGATAAGTTCCATAGGGCAGCATCTGGAGCATCGCGTTGGTGTCCACCTGCAAATTGATGCTGCTAAGCAAGGTGATCGGCCCGCTCAAAAACGTGCCCGCAGGAATCTCGACGATGCCGCCGCCCGCCGCATTGGCTGCGTTGATGGCGTTTTGAATGCTGGTCGTGTTATCCGTCACCCCGTCGCCGGTGGCACCATAAGCTGTGACATTGAAGATATTGGTCGGAATGGTCGGCATCGCCGGATTGGCGGCGTGAACCCAACCAGCCAAGGCCAGCCAGGCCCAAATGAAGACAGTTCTTTGTTCCATGAACGAAATTAAAAGTTTGAATGGAGCGGTATTGCCTTGACTTCGTGGACAATGTCAGGTTGTTGATGCTCGCCTTTCAAAAGTTCTCCTTACTGCAACACTTGCAGCCGGTAAAACCGCTGCGGGTCCGGCCCCATCAGATTCGTCACGCTCAACGTGGTATCCGCCGCCGTCAGCGCCCCACCCAAATTGATCCAGTTCGTCTGCAGCAGGTTCGTGTTGTACTGCAACTGATACACCGACCCCGGCACAGCGTTCCAACTGAACGCCAACTGGTCGCCGCTCGCGCTCAACAGTTGAAATGCCGGCAGCGGAGTGCCCGTCAGGCTCACGTCGTCCAGATCGAAATATTGCGGGTCATTCCGGGCCCCAAATTGCACCACGCTGCTGCTGCCGGTGGCCTGGACCGCAAATTGCAGGTTGGTCCAGATAAATGCCGGCAGGTTGGTCTGGTCATAAATGACATTCCCGTTCCAGGACACGCTGAATTCGCTGGGCAATCCGCCATCGGGATTCTCGAGCCAGAACGACAGCATGTAAGGTTCCCCGGGAATGGTGGGCACCGTTTCAGACAAATAACCCAGCGAACCTTCCGGGCCCAGGCGGGCGGCGTAATTGCCCGAATGGACGAAGGTGGGACTGCCGCTGACATAGGTGTTGGTGGTATTCCCTGAAAGATTCCAACTCGTGAAATCACCGGTCTCGAAACCGCCGTTCAAAATCAATGGCACCACCTGTAGCGTGGCTTGGCGGCTCTGGCTGGCACCGGTGTTCAGGTCGTTGAAAAAGATGGTTGCAGCATAGTTCCCCACCGGGAAGCCGGCCGCAGTGGCATTCAAGCTTACCGTAACGGTGGTTTGTCCGCCGCCGGCCAGCGTGCCGTTGGTCGTCGAGGCATTGAGCCAGAGCGAGGTGTTGACGAGCGACCAGTTGAGGGAACTTCCGCCAGTATTGGTCAAGGTGTAATTCTGGGCAATCACGCCAGTCAGTTCTCCCACCGGAAAACCTGCGGCAAAAGCGTTGGCCGGCACGACTTGCAGCGCGTCGGGTGGCTGGACGAGGGCATTGATCAGGTTGGTTCCGGTCGGAGTGCCCCAACCGGTGCAAAGGTCATAACCGGTGACGGCGAAAAACTTGCTGGGGCTGTAAAAATTCGTGTTGTTGCCGGCTTTGATGTCATGGAAATCCGAGTTGTAATTCGTCCCCTTGCCGATGGCGTAAACGGCGGGGTTGATAAAACCGACGGGCGGGTAACCGTTGCCCGCGGCTTGCTGGTTGATCAACGCGGCAAAGCCCGCCCACAATGGGGCCGCGCAACTCGTGCCCCCGACATCCGAATATTGCAGGCCATTGTCCGCGATCACGAAAACATTGTCGGCGGTCAAGGCGACATCAGGGACATTACGGTGAGTTGTGGATCCCCGGTTCAACGTCATGCTGATGCCCTGTTGCCATGACGGAATTGAGTAGATGGAGCTTATGCCACCTCCACTGGCATTGCCGTATCCCCAGTTCCAGACCTTTTCAGAAGTCCAGGTTCCGCCCGCACCGGTTGTCAAAGTTGTTCCCCCGACAAGTGTAACCAAAGGACTGTCTTCATACTGAAAAATCCCAGGATAATATGCCCCCTCGTCACCGGAAGCCTGCAAAAACGTCTGTCCTTGCATGGCAAACTGTGTGTAAATCGCAGCATATTGCGAGCTGTCGCCGATCACCCAAGAGGAACTGATTTGATCGGCCAGATCGTCATCGGCAATCTTGCTCAGAATGTCACCATCTATTGCAGGACTGTCACCGGGACCTTCATAGACAATGATTTGGGACAGACTGGGAGCCATGCAATTCACCATCTCAATGTCCAGCGCCACCTCAACATTAACGTCGTCGCCCTTGGCAGGCGCCGGCGGACCGCCATCCACCCTCACATTTTGCAGCGGAACGCTGGGCAGCCCGGCCAGAGCCACGTAATTTGAGATGTCACCGGGAAAGTAGTCAGCACACTCGAAAAGGGCGACGGCCTGCCCCGTCCCCGTAAGTGACACGCCCGGAGCGTAAGCCTTCCTGAAATCGTACCCAAAGTAAGAGCCAAATCCGTCCGGCGCGGATCCGGTCAACGATTGATTCGTCGAAGATTGACTGCCGGAGGCCCGGCGGTAAAGCGGGCGTGGCAGAACGTAATTGTTGAGGCCAATGATGCTCGATACCGGCACTGACAGATCCAGCGACGGTTCGACATCCGGCGCATAAAACGTCCGGTTTTCCGTCGGGTGCTGATAGACGCGCATCGTTACGTGAAACGTCTTCTGGATCTCCGCCACCGGCCCGTCCACATCCAGCAACACGCGGTTGGGGTGTGTGCCGGCTATCGTCAAACCGTTCGCCCTCGCAAAAGCGATGACTGCCAGATAATCCTGTTCCGTAGGGCCGAATTGTTCCGTAAACTGCTGAGGCGTCAGATAGTGATGATAATTGGGGCTGGCCGGGTCGTAAATTTGCTGGAGCAGATTGGTCAACGCCTCCGGGTTGCGCAAGGGGAGACTGATTGCCAGTCTCAAGCGCTGTGAAGCTGGCAGAACGCTGACCGGTTGCAAATGCAAGCTGGCCACTGCTGCTGGTATGTGGCCTCGCAGTACCTGCCGCCCGGCCGCCTGGGCAGGTGCGGCGAGCATAGGAAACAGTGGCAGGCACGCGACGGCAGCCAGGCGCCCGATCAAAGACAATCGTCCAGTAGTTTTTGGAAAAAACTTCTTGTTCATGGCCGGTTGGCAGAAGACAAAGGTTGCTCGCATAAAAAACAACTGCATAGTCAGCCGAGGATTCACCTCGGAATTCAGACAGATACTGCGCCGAACGTCAAGTTTCACAAGCCATAAAATCGGCGATGACAGTGTCGCTTGCGCACTTATGGCGCTGTGGACTGCGCCAAGGCGGACGGCGGCACTTCAGGGCGACACCATGAGGCGATAAAACCGCTGTGGCGAGGATCCGATGGCATTGGTGTCGGATACCGTCAAAGTACCGTTGGTGGCAATGAGTGGCTTGCCAAGATTAATCCAGTTGGTCTGAAGCAAATTGGTGTTGTATTGCACCTGATAAATTAATCCAGCCATTGTCCCCCAAGTAAGATTGAAGGTGCTGGAAGTTTGGGTTGTTGCCCGGAACGCCGGCACTGGAACCGGCGTTACGCTAATGTCATCCAGGCCGAGATAGTATGGGGTGTCGTCAAATCCAAACTGGAGAACCGTGCTGGCGCTGGTGGCCGTGACAATGAATTGCAAATTGGTCCAAGTGGTAAATGGCATGTTGGTCTGGCTGAAGACGGGTGTTCCGTTCCATTGCACGAGAAATTGATTGGGGGTGGCTCCATGTGAGTTATTAGGATTGTCCAGCCACAGCGAGAGCAAATAGTTCTGTCCGGCAACGGTTGACAAGGTCTGGGAAAGATAACCCAGTGAACCAGAAGGACCCAGCGCCGCGCCGTAAGTGCCTGAATGCACGAAATGCGAATTACTAGTAACCACGGTGTCAGCGGTGTTCCCGGATAGACTCCAACTGGTAAAAGAGCCGGTCTCAAATCCGCCGTTCTGAACCAGCGGCCCCACCTGCAAAGTGAACGGCAAGCCAACCGTCCAGCCGTTCTGGTTGGTGAACACCAGGCTGGCCGTGTAAGTTCCCGCCGCCAGACTATAGGCGGCAGAAGTCAAGCTGGCCGTCAACGTGGTCTGTCCTCCGACCGATAATGTTCCGCTGGTGGGCGAAGCGTTCAGCCAAGTCGCCGGGTTGAGGAGGCTCCAGCTCAAGGAAACCAAGCCCAGGTTGGTCAACACGAAATTTTGCGAAGTAATGCTGAATGGTCCACCGAGCAAACCGCCGGAGTTGAAACCGCCTGGTGGCAAAACAGCCAGCGGGGGCAGGACTTGCAGCGTGAACTGACGGGGCTGGGCAATGCCGGTTGCCTGATTGGTAAACCAGACGCTGGCGGAGTAGCTGCCCACCGCCAGGCTGTTGGCCGCCGACGTCAGGCTGGCTGTGACGCTGGTTTGCTGGCCGCCCGCAAGCGTGCCGCTGCCCGGCGAAACGTTGAGCCACGACAAGGTGTTGATCAGGCTCCAGTTCAGCGAGGACACGGTGGAGTTGGTCAGCGTGAGCGTCTGGGGCGCGCCGCTGAAAGGCCCGCCAATTGGACCGCTTGCC
Organism: uncultured Verrucomicrobiae bacterium; assembly: GCA_963842445.1. Lineage (GTDB taxonomy): Bacteria > Verrucomicrobiota > Verrucomicrobiia > Limisphaerales > UBA11358 > UBA11358. The sequence continues at coordinate 148,891 of CAWJHF010000003.1, forward strand.
GCGAAACCCGTTAATGGCGTGATGCCCAAGCTGTCAGGCGGAGCGAGCGCGTTGATCAGATTTTGTCCGTTGGGCGTGCCCAGACCAGTGCAAAGGTCATAACCGTTTGTGGCGTAAAACAGATTGGGGCTGCTAGACCAGGTGTTGTTGCCGATCGTGATGTCGTTAAAACAATTGGTGTAGTTCGTCCCGGCGGCCAGGCTGTAAATGGCGGGGTTGATGAAGCCCACCGGCGATTTTCCATTGGCCGCGGCCTGTTGATTGACGAGCGCGTTGAAGCCCGCCCACAACGGCGCCGCAAAACTGGTGCCGCCCCAACCATCCGAACCCTGGCCGTTGCCGCCGTAAACGATATACATGTCTTCATAAGCGTTCATGGCCACATCAGGAATATTCCGGTTGGTGGTCGAGCCGCCCCTGCCCGCCATGTTGCTGATGTTGGTCTGCCAGCCTGGAATGGCATAGTAGGAACTGATTCCGCCACTGCTGCCGGCACCGCCGCCTTGATTCCACACTGTTTCCGACACGTAGGCTGCGACGGCGCCGTTCATCGTCAACTGTGTGCCGCCCACCTGCGTGATGTACGGGTTGCTCGACGGCGTATTATCCAACGACGGGTTGTCAACGCCGTTGACAGAACTTGCGCCCGTCGTAAAAGCGTCGCTGTCACCGGAAGCGTTGAAAAATGACTGCCCGACCGCCTGCATGCTTTTGAAGATGTTGTCTGTCGTTGTGCTTGGTCCGAGGTTCCAGCCCCAGGAACTGCTCAAGTTTTTCACCGTGTTGCTGAAGGTAAGCATGGAGTTCAAAACGGAGTTGGGCTGGTTACCCTCAAACACCACAATTTTTGCCAGTCCCGGTGCCATGGCCATCGCCATTTCAATATCCAGGGATACTTCAGCGTTCGCATTTTGAATGCCGCTGTAGCCAGGGATCCCGCTGACCCCGTTTGTCAAAACAGTTTGTATGACGATGTTCGTCCGCCCGCCGCCCGCCGCCACCGCGTAAGCCACGATGTCATTGGAATAAAAACCGTCCAATTCGAACAAGCCGACCATCTGGCCCGTGCCCGTCAAAGCCACGTTGGGCGCGTAGGCGTTGCGAAAATCATTGCCGAAATAGTCGCCGGAGCCGTCCGGAGCCGAGCCGCTTCGGGGCGTGGCCTGAGCCGCAGCCTGCGCTGCGTCAAGGCGGTGGATTTTCGGATGCGGACGGGAAAAGTCGCTCAACCCTTGAATGTCCGCCACCGGCAACCCCGGATCCACCGACGGTTCCACATCCGGCGCAAAAAAATCGCGCGCCTCCGTCGGATGGCGGTAGGTCCGCAAGGTGATGTGAAACGCCCTTTCGATCGCCGATGCCGGGCCGGTCACGTCCAGGACCAAGCGGTTCGCGCTCGTGCCCGCCACGGTCAAACCGTTCCGCTGCGCAAAATCAATGACCGATTGATAATCCTGTTCCGTGGGGCCGAACCGTTCCGTGAATTGCTCCAGCGTCAGAAATTTGTGGTAATTCGTGCTGCCCGGATCGTAAAGCTGTTGCAGCAAAGCATCGAGCGCCGCCCCGTTCCGCAACGGCAGGCCGATGGCCAGTTGCAGACTTTTTGTCGCCGGCAGTTGACCCGTTGGCTGCAAATTGTAACGCGCAATCGCCGGCGGCACGTGTCCGTGCAAAACCTGTCTTTCCCCCGCCATGCCCGGAAAAATTGCACTGAAAAACAACGCGATGGCGATGCCCGTTACATCCAATAACGACCGAAATTTCAACATAAGGCGCAGTTTTGAATAATGGCAATCCGTAACGGCCGACATCCGCCGGGCACAGTCTTTGTTTTAATTCGCACAGGCTGTTAAAAAGCAAACCGCGTTCCACATTTAAGCGGAAACAATGTATATTTGTAGCGCAATTTATGCTCAGATGACACATAAATCAAATCCGGTATTATCGAAAAAAATTGCCCGGCTCCGTCCGTGACTTTAACGTGCGTTTGTGGCCGCCAAACTTACCATTCTCGGCAGCGGTTCCGGCGGGAATTGCGCCTATGTTGAAACCGCTGAGGCGCGGATACTTGTGGATGCCGGGTTCAGCCCGCGGCAGATCCGCCAGCGCCTTGGGGCGATCGGCCGCGTGCCGGAGAATCTCACCGCCATTCTCATCACCCACGAACACACCGATCATATCCAGGGACTCACCGGCATCGCGCAAAAACTCAACATCCCCATCTACTGCAACCGCGCCACCAAAGATGAATTTGAACGCATCCTCGAAACCCGCTTCGACTGCCGGCTCTTCGACACCGGCGCGAGCTTTGAAATCGCCGACGTGCTGGTGGACACCTTCACCATCCCGCATGACGCCCAGGACCCTGTCGGTTTTCTGCTCCGCACCGCCGCCGGCAACATCGGGTTCGCCACCGACCTCGGCCACATGACCAAGCTGGTAATCGAACGCACGCGCGCCGCGAATGTCCTCGTCCTCGAATCCAACCACGACGTGAAGATGCTTCAGGATTGCCCGCGCCGCTCGTGGAGTCTCAAGCAGCGCATTCTTGGCCGCCACGGCCATCTCTCGAACGAAGCCGCTGCCGAAGCCGTCGCGAAAATCATGTCTGCCGAACTGCGCCACCTCTACCTTGCCCACCTCAGTCGCGAATGCAACCGCCCTGAACTCGCCCATTACGTCATGGCTGAACAGCTCCACCACATCGGTGCTACTCATGTTCAACTTCAACTCGCCGCGCAAGATGTGCCGTGCAAGACTTTGGAGCTTTGAGATTCCAATCTGGAATCTTGAAGAATGGCTTGAACATTAAATAACTGCGTGCGTTTTAGCGAATAAAATGGCTGAATTGAACATTCAAAAAATCTCCTCGTTCGATTCACCTGAACTCCAAGCTTACGCCACGATGCAGCTTGCCTGAAAAATCAAACCGGCGTATCGTTTTGGCATGCGAAAAGAACGCGTCTATCACTGCGATCCGGAAATCCTTGGGGGCACGCTGGTCTTCAAGGGCACGCGCGTGCCGGTGCAAAGTCTTTTCGACCATCTCAAGGCGGGCGATTCCATCGAGGATTTTTTGGAAGGTTTCCCCAGTGTGAAGCGTTCGCAGGTGCTGGCCGTACTCCGGGAAATGGAAATGGAAGTTCTCGCCCACGCCTGATGTGAGAATTCTTCTGGATGAAAACCTGGATTGGCGGTTGGGGCACTTTCTTCCCGGGCACGAGGTCAAATCCGTCCCGCGCCTCGGTTGGGCAGGATTGAAAAATGGGATACTTCTTCGCCGGGCGAATGAAAGTTTCGACGTGCTTATTACCATGGACAACCCTATGGTCAGTCAACAGAATCTGTCGAAACTCAAGATCGCCGTAGTCGTCTTGCGTGCACCGTCGAATCGCCTGGCAGATACCAGCCCGCTCATGCGGCAAGTTCTTGCGCTGCTGCCACGTTTAAAGCTAGGAAAAGTAGCGAGGGTGGCGGCTTGAGTTCATGCTACGCATCCAAAAAATCTCCTCTTTCAATTCGCCCGAACTCCAGCCTTACGCCACGATGAAGCGGCCGCTGGAGCAGGAACGGCAGGGTATCTTCGTAGCCGAAGGGGTAAAAGTCGTGCGGCGGCTGCTCGAAAGCCATTTCACCGTTACTTCGGTCGTGCTGCCGGAAAAATGGCTGGACGATTTCCGTCCGCGGATTGAAGCGCGCCCGGAACCCATCACGGTTTATCTCGCCGAAAAGAAATTTCTGGAAGGGCTGGTCGGCTTTTCTATGTTCCAGGGGGTCCTCGCCGTCGGGAAAATTCCGCCACCCGTTTCGCTCGACGAACTCCTGCAAAAAAGTCCCCAGCCGCGGCTCCTGGTCGCCGTGGACGCATTAACCAACGCCGAAAATCTTGGCGCCCTCGTCCGGAATTGCGTCGCCTTTGGCGTTCAGGCGTTGCTCGTAGGCGAAACTTCCAGCAGCCCGTTCCTGCGCCGCGCCGTCCGCAATTCCATGGGCACCATTTTTCAATTGCCGGTCATCGAACTGGCGAAACTCGGCCAACGGCATCAGTTCACCACCAAACCGCATACCACGAACCTGACGCTCGCGGAATGTTTGAAGGAGCTTCGCGTCCGTGGTGTCCGCTGTATCGCGGCGCATCCGCACACGGACAAGAAGGTCTTGTCCCAGGCGGATTTTTCCGGCGATTGTTGCATTGTCTTTGGCAGCGAAGGCGACGGGCTTTCTGTACCGGTGCGGGAAGCGTGCGATGAAGCGGTGGCCATTCCGATGCCGCCGGCGGTGGATTCACTCAACGTCGGCGCGGCGGCGGCGGTTTTTCTTTATGAGGCGAACCGGCAGCGAAAACATTCCTAAATTGCTGGACAAATTGGATTTGTCGCCAAGACTGCCTTTGGTTCCTTCACAAGAACAAATCGTATGAACCAAAATCAATTGGCGAATGTTCTCATCAAGATTCTCGGCCTGTATTTTTGCGTGGATGGGTTCGTGCGCATAGTTTCCGGGGTGCTTAATTTGCTTGCCATGCTGACGAGCCGAAACGGCTTCGGGTCATTCTACGCCTGGGTCAGTCCATTTATCGGGTTGATCCTGGCTGCCATTGGCTTTCTCTTAATCGTGTTAAGCCGGGCGATTGCCGACATTTTGTTCAAGAACGAATGATTGATGGAAGCCGTTCCAAAATCAAAACGGAAACACCTTCGCATAAACCTCTCTGATTGCTCTGCGCCATTTGGCCAGCGCCTTTCTGAATTTATCCGGCGTCGCAAAACCGCAGCGCACCGAGACGCGGTAATATGCCGGCGCATCGTCCGGCAAAACTGTTTCGCCTTCGTAACTCCATCGTCGCAGGATGCCTTCGACGCGGCGCAATCGCCGGTAATTCTTAATCAGCTTGTCCCAATCGGCACGTGTGAGCAGTTGGAGTTTACGCTTCGGCGTGCCTTTGGCCGAAACACAATCTGAAGATTGAACTCCAATCACATTCCGACCGCGTTCGAGCGCCCGAAGCGTGTTGGCCTCCTGCCAGCCGTGTTCCAGGCACAGCGCCTGTGCGATAAATTCCGCGTCCATGAAACCGCCCCTGCCGGTTTTAATGGCCAGATCATCCTGACCGCGCGGCGTCCGTTCTTTCTCGATGCGCATCCGCATTTGGTGGATTTGTTCCTTCCAGTCCAGTGTGAAACAAGCTGGTAATGCAGGACAGGCGTCCTGCCTGTCTCTCTTTTCTCTTTTCCGTTGAGATGGAGACAGGCGGGACGCCTGTCCTACGTTGGAAAAATCCGTCAACGCCGCCGCTAATTTCTGAAACTGTTCGCCCAATTTCATATCGCCCGCCACCGGACGTGTGCGGGTGAGCGCTTGGATTTCCCAAAGCTGCGCGCGTTTGCGATAGTATTCTTCGTAGGCCGCCAGCGTATTGACGAGCAGGCCCTTTTCGCCGTCCGGCCGCAGGCGCGCGTCGGTCTGAAACACCGTCCCCTGCTCCGTCCGACGCGACAGCAAGTCCATCACTTCCACGGCCAGCCGCTGAAATTTCGCCAGCCCCCTCGTTTTCGCGCCCGCGACAAACACGATGTCGAGGTCGGAGCCGTAATCAATTTCGCAACCGGCCAGTTTGCCGAGACCAATGATGCTGAATGGCGGCGTTTTAATTTTATTTTTACGCATCACAACCTCGACCGCATATCGCAAGCAGGCGTCGGCCAGCGCGGAAAGCTCTTCCAGATTCTGCTCGAAATCGGCGAGCCCGAGGATGTCGCGCAGCCCGAGCCGCATCAACTCGGCCTCGTGATAACGGCGCAGCCAGAGAAACTGGTCTTCGTCGGCGAGGCCATAGCGCAGGTCCTTCAAAATTTCCGGCGCGGTTTTGTGCTGGCGCAGGCGGCCACTGTTCACCAAGTCGTCAATCAAATCCGGCGTGTGAATGGCGACCTCAGCCAGAAATTCGGAGCGATCGAACAACAGCAGCAGCAGCTCAAACGCCGGCGGATTGCTGTTCCACATTTCAAACAACGCGGTGCGCGTGCCGTAAGCCTCAATGAAACTTTCCAAACGTGTCAGCACCCGGTCGGGGTCGGAAAGGATTTGCGACCTGGGGACCGTACCCGTATTCGCTGCGTTTCGCCGCATGTTTCGGGCAAAGGGCCAGAAATTTCAAAATCAGTTGCCGCACCAGTTCCGTGGTATGCGGTGAGACGTGAACATAACCCGGCCCTTCCGCAAATTCTTTCAACAACCGGACCGCCGACTCCGGCTCGCGAAACGAATGCGCCGCCAGCAAATCCTTCCATTTCGCCTCCGCGCCATCGAATTCTTCCGGCAGGATTGCCTCCGCCGGTTTTGCCGTTTCCGCCTTCAGGAGCTGGTCGTAAACCCGGCGCACGTTGCCGGTGTGCGTTTTCAGCGCCGCTTCAAATTCGTCCAAAGACTTGAAGCCCATCAACCTTGCCAGTCGCAGCCGGGCCGGGTGGTCTTCGGGAATGGTGTGGGTTTGCTGATTTTCCTCCATTTGCAGGCGGTGCTCGACGTCGCGGAGAAAACGGTAGGCGGCATCGAGTTGCTGCGCGTCCTCTTCCGCGAGCAATTTATATTGCGCGAGCTTGGCGAGGCACGGAAGCGTTTGCGCGGTTTGCAGAAACGGCAGCCGTCCGGCGTGCAGGATTTGCAGCGACTGGACGACGAATTCAATTTCGCGAATGCCACCGCGCCCCAACTTGACGTTGCGCTCCAATTCTTCCGCACGCACAACTTCCCGCTCAATCCGGTCCTTGACCGCGGCAACTTCGCGGAGCACGTCGGCACTCAGCGAAGGCGGGAACCGGAAGGACTGAATCATTTCGAGAAACTCGGCGGCCAGGCCTTCATCGCCGGCCACACATCGCGCCTTGATGAGTATCATGCGCTCCCACGTCTGGCCCCATTGCGCGTAATAATTTTCGTAACTCTCGAGCGAACGCGCCAGCGGTCCGGCATCGCCCTCTGGCCGTAACCGCAAGTCAATGCGGAACAAAAAGCCTTCCGCCGTCACCCGCGAAACCTCGGCGGCAAACGCCTCGGCGAGTTTGTTGAAAAACTGGTGACTGGACAGCGTCGAACGCGGCGCCTTCCCCGGGGTGGGCGGTTCCTTGAAGACCTGTCCTTCATCGTTGTAAAGAAACAGCACGTCCACGTCGGAACTGTAATTGAGTTCCTGTCCGCCGAGTTTGCCCATGCCGAGCACGCAAAATTCCGTCGGCTGCCAGTTGCCTTCGGCGTCCTGGTGATAGGGCCGGCCGAACTTTTCAAAAAACTGTTGCCGGCAAATGCGCCAGACGGCATTGAGGCAGACATCCGCCACATCGGAGATTTCCCTGGTGATTTCGACGACGTTGCCGAGGCGTGCGAGATCGCGCGCGGCAATACGGAGCATTTCGCGTTGCTTGAAGCGGCGCAGTTCCGTGAGCGCGCCGGTGTAATCGCGCGCGGCAAGTTTTGGCTTCAACCAGCCTTCGACCTCGCGCTGAAATCCCTGCGCCCGGCGCGGATACTTAAGCCGCCCGGCTTCAAGCATCGAAAGCCAGCCGGGATTGGCGACAAGCAACCCGCCAAGCGCCCGCGAGCCGCTGAACAAGGCAACGAGAATGCGAGCTTGTTCGTCCGACATTTTCTGCAATTCCGCCCCGGCCGGCGTGGCGGACAACAGATCGAGAAAATGGTTCACCCACTGCGGGTCCGCCGCGGATTTGACTACCCTGGCCCAACGCGGATTTTTCATCGGTGAAGCGCCACAAGCTAATGCGGCACAGTTTCGAGGGTGACAGGCACGGCGCTGCGTTCGCCAGCGGGCTTCAGTCTTGTGAAAAGCCCGCGCCAAAAACCGATTCCATAAAGCAAATGCGTCAGCACCATGAGCGGCAATGCGCAGAGGCTGCGGGGAATCCCGCCCCGCGCCATCAAAACTGCGGTTTGTGCCAGCAACGCCAGCGTGTAAAAGGCGAGCGGTATGAGGCCAATCCAGCCCAAAAACGGCGACGCGACGAGGTAAAGGCAAAACAGTGGCGGCGCGAAATTGAGGGCGGAGCCGGTCGTGGGATGCTCCCGAAACTGTTCCGCCCTGCCTCGCCCATAGTTTGTCAGCATTTTTGCGAACGCTTTCAGCGTCCGTCGCGGCCGGCGATAAACAAAAAATCCAGGGTCGTATAACAGCTTTCCACCCTGCTTCCGGATTTCGTCCATCAAGGCGTTCTCCTCGTTGGGATACAACGCTTCATTGAAACCGCCGAGTTTCAGCATCGTGTCCCGGCGCGCGGCGAGGTTGCAGAGGATTAATTCCTTTTCACTCGTTTCGCGCAGCACGCCGACGCTCGCGTAACGGGTGCGGCTTGGGCCGAAGGCAAGCCAGCTTCCGAGCACCAGCGCAAAAACCTGTTCCAGCATTGGCGCGTCCGGCGGACAAAGATTGGGTCCGCCCATAATCTGGACCTTGGGATCAAGGAAATGCTCGACCGCCCGACGCAAATTATCGGGCTGTGCCATCGAATCGTCGTCGAGGAAATAAATCCATTCTCCGCGCGCAGCGCGCATCGCGGCATTGCGTTGGACGGAGGGCTGCCTGCCTCGCGCGATGAGGATTTCGAGCTTGTCATGCGGATAATCGAGCGCGCGAGCCGACGCTGCGGCCGCGGGTTCGGTCTGGTCGGGCCGCGCAGCGATGATAATCGTTACACCTGGCAAGGTTTCGCTCACGGACAAGAAGCTAAACTTCGGGGTTGCGGGTTCAAAGTTCAAAGTTTCGGCTAAAGTGTTCAACCTTCGCTGCCGACGCCGCAGTTGCCCACGAAAAACGTTTTGACAAGCGGCGGGGGCAATTTAGATTGCCTGCCGTTCTGGATGGGGTCGTAGCTCAGTTGGTAGAGCACCACAATGGCATTGTGGGGGTCAGGGGTTCGAGCCCCCTCGGCTCCACCAGCCTTCGCTTGGAGCGCAGCGGAAAGCGAAGGCTGCCGCGCCGTAGCGCAGCGAAGGCGGGCTTGCATCAAGCTCCGTTTCGAGCTGCGGCTCGGCAAGCCAGCCAAAACAAATGCAATTTACCCGGTTAACATTCTCCAATGAAACATTCAAACCAATCGTCATTAAAAAACAAATGGGTCTTGATCACCGGCGCATCGAGCGGATTTGGCGCGGCGGCAGCGCGCGCTTTCGGCGCCGAAGGCGCAAAACTCCTGCTCGGGGCGCGGCGTGTTTACCGGCTGAAAAAAGTCGCCGCCGAAGCACGCAAAGCCGGAGCAGCGGAGGCGCAATTCCACACATTGGACGTGTCGAAAACGCCAAGCGTGGAAACGTTCATCATCTGGGTGAAGTCCAAAATCCAAGACCCCGGACGCCAGAAGCCAAACCCAACGTGCCTGCACGTCTTGATCAACAATGCCGGCGGCGCACACGGCTTGGACACCGTCGCCAAGGGCAAGGACGCGGACTGGGAGGCGATGATTCAGTCGAACGTGCTCGGCTTGGTGCGCATGACGCGCGCGGCGCTGCCACTCATGCCTCGTGACGGTGGCGCAAGCATCATCAACATCGGTTCGGTGGCCGGCCACACGGCTTACGAAGGCGGAGCGGTGTATTGCGCGGCGAAGGCGGGCGAACTGCAAATCACACGCGCTCTGCGGCATGAATTGCTCGGCACCGGCATCCGCGTCGGCACGGTGGACCCGGGCCTGGCGGAAACGGAGTTTTCCCTCGTGCGTTTCAAAGGCGACACAGCACAGGCGAAAAAAATCTATGAAGGCATGAATCCTCTGACCGCTGAAGACATCGCAGAAATCCTGGTCTGGGTCGCCAGCCGCCCATCGCACGTGAACATTGATGAGTTGATTGTGAAGCCGGTTGATCAGGCGGAAGTGGGAAAGGTTTTTCGCAGGAAAACCGGTTGATTTTTCAAATCCCCCGATTGGCACGCCAGAGCAGCACCGCGCCGACAGCTTGAAAAATAAAATTTGGCAGCCAGAGAATCAGGTGCGGTACAAATTCAGGCCGGGCGGACAGCGCTTCCCCCAGCATGATGAAAGTGTAATAAACCAGCACCAGCATCAGCGCGATGGCGACACCGACATTGGTCTCGCGCCGATGCACGCGAATGCCGAGCGGAATCCCGACGAGCGTGAACCCGAAGCACGCGAACGAAAACGCGATTTGCCGGTTCATTTCCACGAGGACCGGCTCGGTCAAATCGCTCCGCTGTTTTTCCGCTTCGCGAAGTTGCGCGCGCAATTCGTCTGAAGAAGCCTCCACCATAACCGGCAGTGAACCCAATTTTTCCTCCAAATCATGCAGCACCTCGCGCAACTGCCAGAAAGTCATGTCACTGATCTTGGGTTTGTAAGTCTGGTTCGTCGCCACGTTGAGGTCGAAATTCAAGGTCAGCTCGGGAGACGAACCGATGCTGATGCGCGCTCCGCTGAAAGTGACCGTCCGCGCGTCGAACAAATGCAGAATGAGTTGCTTGTTTGGCAGGTCCGTCTCGAACCGGCCGCGCGGGGCGCGCAAGGTTGTTTCCGCGTTGGTCTCGTTCCCGTATTTCAGGATCCGCACGTCCTCCAGATTCCCGTCGTGGTTTTTCGCCGCGTAAAAAATATAACCCGGAAAATCGTTGATGACCTTGCCTTCGGGCAATTGCGCCCTGTCCAGATCGGAAAGAAACCGGCTTTTCAGGTTGATGTAGGCGACCCGAGACCAGGGGCCGAGGTCCATGTTGAACCACGCGCTGACACCGCAGCAAAACAGGCTGAACAACAACACGGGTAAAATAAGCGAGAACAGACTGATGCCGCTCGCGCGGGCCGCGGTCAATTCCTGATCGGCGCTAAATCTCCCGAACACCAGCAAGGCCGCGGTGATAAATCCCATGGGCAAGGCATAAACGCACGCAAAGGGAATCAGCAGTCCGACGGCCTTCAAGACCAGCCACAAGCTCACCTGCCCTTTGACCAGCAAAGGAAGAATTTCATGAAGCACGTTGAAGAGCAGCACCACAAAAGTGAAAACCGTCACCGTCATCAGCAACGAGACGAGGATTTCGTGGACCAGGTATTTGTGCAGTATTTTCACGATGTCGGACGTGCAAAGCGAAAATGCCTGATTCTGCACGCCAATCAAGCGCAACTTCGCATGGATAAACTCGGAGCCGAATTGCCGGCGGCGGGGAAAGAATGGGGAACTCGGGTCACCAATCTTTGACGGGCTGGTTCTGATTTTCTGGTTTTCCCCGCGGCTTCAATTGCAGGACCTGTTCGCTGCCTTTTTGCGCGTCCAACAAGCGCTTCGCCTCTTCCGGCGTCATCTGCCCCGCGGCCACCGGCTGGCCCTGTTCATTTTGATTTTCCTGCTTTTCGCCAGATTTTTGTTCTTGCTGCCCGGCGTTTTTCTGGCCGGATTGGTTCTGTTCGTTCTGCTTTTGCTGCTGTGAATTCTGTTGGGACGGCTGTTGCTTCTGTTGTTGCTGCTTTTGCCGGCTGTTTGATTTCTGCTGCTGCGATTGATTCTGCTGGTTTTGTTGCGATTGATTGTTTTGCGATTGTTGCTGGCTCTGTTGTTTTAACAGCTCATACAACTTTTTCAGTTTCACATCATCGGGATAACGTTTCAGCCCCTCTTCCACCGGCGCCAAGGCTTGGGGAATGTTGTTGGAAATGTAGAAATGCGCGCCGCTGTTGAAAAAATCATCGGCGGTTTGCGCGCAGGCTGCCTGCCATGCCATCAGCAGGCTAACGCTGATTGGGAGCGACAATCGCATCAATGTCCTTCAATTTTTTGGTGTAATCCTGGAATTTTTTGGCCGCAATTGGATTGTTCAAACTTTCCATGATTTCCAGCGCGCGGTGATACTCATTGCGCCGGACCGCCTCATCAGCCGCCAGCTTGGCTCTCCGCATCGCTTCGCGCAGTTGCGCGATCAATCCAATCTGCCTCTTCACGAACGACAGATTGTAGGCGGCATCCATGTCATTCGTGTTCAATTCAGCCGCGTGCTCATAACATATCACCGCTTGTTGCCAGGTTTCCTCCATCGCATCCAGGCCTTCTGTGTCCGGCTCGAATTTAAGTTCACCCTGGCGGTACAGCGTGTTGCCCAAATTGTAATACGCCGGCTGTTGCAGTTTCAAATCCGGCGACAACGTCGCCGTCTTGAAATCGTTCAACGCCGCGTCAAAATTTGTTGCGCGATACGCCGCCGCGCCCGCGTTGAAGACCAGACGCAAATCGTTCGTGTTCACTTGTGCGAGCTGTTCAAATTCCTGCAAAGCGTTCGTGTAATTGCCCGCGTTGTATTCGCGCAATGCGCTCGTGGGTGACGCAGCTGCGTTACTGCAAACAGCCACCGCCAGCAATGCCACCAGCATTGCGACCGGAACGCCGGCCTCTGCCGCGCCGAAGCTTCCGAGCGAAGGCTGGTCCGGTCCGGCCCGTTTCAATCGGCCAACCGCCTCACGCCGGGCCGGAGACCGGCGTTCCGGCAAAAACATTTCCGCCAGCAGCAGCAAAACCGCCGCCGCCAGCGGCCAATGAAATTGATCGTGGTATTGTTTGATTACCAGCTCCTTGTTCTCCGATTTCGGCAGCGGCGCGAGTCCGCGCTCGTAAAGCACGTCCATCGTGTTCGCGCCACGCCAAGGCAGATAAAACCCGCCCGTTGTCGCAGCGATTTGCTGCAATAGCGTCTCATTCAGATGTGATTTCACCACGTTGCCGTCCGGGTCGCGGATATAATCCGAGTTGCCATTCGCATCCGTAGTCCGCAACAAGGCGCCTTCCGCCGTTCCGATGCCGATGGTGAAGATTTTCATGCCGGCCTTCGCCGCGTCCTGTGCCGCGGCGAGTGCGGCGGCTTCGTTGACGTTGTCCTCGCCGTCGGTCAACAGCACCAGCACCCGCTGTCCGCCGCCCTCCTTGAACGCGGTCTGCGCCGTTTGAATGGCGCCGGCAATCGCCGTGCCGCCCAGTGAAACCGAGTTCACGTCCAGCGCCTGGACGCTTTGCTCAAACGCCGTGTTATCAGTCGTCACGGGACATTCCAAAAAGGCGTCCCCGGCAAATGCCACGAGGCCGACCCGGTCGGCCTTCGCCGCCCGCGCCAATTCCAGCGCGGCCAGTTTGGCATGTTCGAGCCGGTTCGGCGCAATGTCCTCGGCCAGCATTGATTTTGAAGTGTCCACGGCGACAACGATGTCCAGTCCGCGCTGCTCGACTTCCTGCAAATCAAACCCGTGCTGTGGCCGCGCCAGTGCCACAATCAAAAGCGCGATGGCCGAAATCAAAAGGGCGAACCGGATTTTCCGCCGCGCTGGTGAAATGCCAACCGTCAGGCTCGCAAGCAGCCGTGCCTCGATAAATTGCGTCAGCAGTTTTTGCCGCGCGCGTTCGCGCCACCAGAAAAACAGAGCCAGCGCCGGCGGCAAAACCAGCAGCAGCCAGAGAATTTGCGGATGCTCGAATCTCATGGCAACCTCCGTAAAATAGTTTGTCCCAGCATCACCTCGACCAGCAGCAACGCCAGTCCGCACGCGACCCCCCACGGAAACAATTCCTTGAACTCCGTGTATTTGCTGATGACTGCTTCGGTTTTCTCCAATTTATCAATGTCCGCGTAAATGGCCTTGAGTTCTTCCGTGTTATTGGCGCGATAAAATTTGCCACTGGCAATTTGGGCAATTTGCCGCAACGCGTCCTCGTCCGGCAAATAATCCTGCGACAATCCCATCGCCTGCACCATTTCCCGGTTGCCCAATCCAATGGTGTAGATTTTGATGCCGACCACTGCTGCCGCCCTCGCCGCCGTGAACGGATCAACTTCGCCTGAATTGTTTCCACCATCAGTCATCAGGATGACGACTTTGCTCTTGGCCTTCAGGTCGCGCAGGCGGTTGAGCGCTGTCGTCAATCCATCACCAATCGCCGTGCGGTCTGGATTGATCACCCCGATGTCAAGCCGGTCCAGGTCTTCAGTCAAAAAATCATGATCCAGCGTCAGCGGCGTCGCGATGAACGCGTGCGTGGCAAAAACCACCAACCCGATCCGATCATTCGGCCGGCCCTCAATAAATTTATTCAAAACGGCCTGCGCTACGTCAAAGCGGCTGATGCGTTGGCCCCCCTTGATGTAATCCGGGGTGGTCATGCTGCCGGACATATCGAGTGTCACCACAATGTCAATGCCGCTCGCCTTCACCTCCGTCGTGCTCTTTGCCAGACGCGGTTGCGCCAGCGCGACGATGAATAACGCCAGCGCCAACCAGCGCAAAGCCGTCAGAAGTGCGCCGGCACGCGAACGCCGGACGCTCGTCAAGCCTTTCATCAGTTGCAGTGACGAATATAAAAACGCCGGTTGCGAACCGCGCCAGCCTTTCAGCCACGCCAGCAATGGCAGCAACAGGAGCAACAGCAAAAAATATGGATGAGCGAAGGTCATTGACTAACATCCTGGGTCTGGAGTCCGGGTTCCGGAGTTTCCACCGGCGGCAGTTCCGGTTTTGGTTCGGTTTCTTCAACGAGCCGAAGCGCAGCGGAATGCAATTCACGCAATTCCTGTTCGCCCGGTTCGTATTTGGCGAACTTCACGAGGTCGCAGCTCTCCAGAAATTCGCCCAGTTTTTCCTTCTGCTCCGCCATCAACCGGTCGGTGGATTGCAATTCATGCAAAAATTCCTCGGTCGTCCGCTCCGGCGCGCGAAAATCAAATCGTTCTTCGAGATAAAACCGGATCGTGTCCGAAACCAGAATGCAGAATTCCTTTGGCTGTGAAATCAACGCCAGCGCTTCCTCCAGCTTTTGTTTCGCGCGGACATGCGCCGGTACGGGTGGCTCGACTGAAATTTGCGAGCGCCGTTTTTGCCGCCAATTCCAGACGAAAACAAGGACGGCGGCCAGCGCAACCAGCGTCCACCAAAGCCATTCCCAGCCATTCGGAATCACCAACGGCGGCTTGATGTCGCGGATGTCGTTCGCGTTGGTCATGGTCTTGTTACCGTAGGAGCCGACATAAGGAGGCTCTGACTCTCCCTTTTAAGAACGAGACTCCTCACGTCCTCTTCCACAAAGTTCAAATGCCTTTGGCTCATCCGCGCAATCTCCGCTTTTCCCGGTTCTCAAAAAACCTTCCCAATGCCGCCGAGTAAGCTTCACCCGTGTGGAGTTGAATGGTGTCAATGCCGGAAGACCGGAATTGCCGCGCCAGATCCTCATTCTGCTTTCGCTGGCGCAATGCAAATGCGTCGCGGCTGCCCGCGTCGCCGGTGTTGAGCTCCAAGATTTCGCCGGTCTCGGCATCCTCCAGGATCAAACGCCCAAGGGCCGGCAATTCGAGTTCATAGCGATCCGTGATTTGCACGGCCACGACGTCGTGGCGGCGATTGGCCATGCGCAAGGCGGTTTGAACCGCTTGCGGCAATACGCCGGTTTTGGACTGCGCGGGTGTGTCCGCGCTTTGTTTCAACGCGACCTGTCGCGTGGTTGAAATCGGGGACGCGTCACCGCACTCCAAAAAATCCGAAATGACGACCGCGATGGCCTTGTGCGGCAAAACGCGGCCCATGAATTCCAGCGCGTGGACCAAATCCGTTCCGCGCCGTTTCGGCTCGGAGAAAAGCACTTCGCGAATCACCCGCAACACGTGACCGCGGCCCTTGCGCGGCGGGATGAACTTTTCCACCTCGTCCGTGAACAGGAGCAGGCCGACCTTGTCGTTGTTGCGGATGGCGGAGAAGGCGAGCACGGAGGCGATCTCGGCGGCGAGTTCGCGTTTGGACTGGTCGCGCGAGCCGAATAGTCCCGATCCGCTCACGTCCACGACCAGCATCACCGTCAATTCGCGTTCCTCGACGAATTTTTTAATGAACGGATGGTTCATACGCGCGGTGACGTTCCAGTCAATGGTGCGCACGTCGTCGCCGGGCTGGTATTCGCGCACCTCGTCGAAATTCATCCCCTGCCCTTTGAAGACGGAATGGTACTGGCCCGCGAGCGTCTCGGTCACGAGCCGGTTCGTGCGCAACTCGATCTGCCGGATTTTTTTGAGAATCTCGCGGGGAATCATGGGTGGCGTGATGCGTGATGCGTGATGCGTGATGCGGAAAACCCTGCTTGCGCGGGCAAATCAACGGAGTAAATTGTTGGCATGAGTGCGACGGAAATTCTTGAAGAACTGCGTCGGATGCCGGAAGTGGAACGACGTGAACTCGTTGAAACCATTGAATTGGAATTTGGCGATTTCGACGATAAACTCACACTGGAGCAAAAAACCGAACTCGATCGCCGTGCGGAAGAATTTCGCAAAAACCCGCGCGATGGAATTCCATTTGAACAAGTCCGCGAAGAGGCCCGCAAACGCTTCGGTTGGAAATGAAGCGGGTGTGGCTCAAATCGCCCGCCGACTTGGATTACCTTCAAGCGTTGGAATGGTATGAAGAACGGCGGCCAGGCTTGGGGCAGGAATTCGACGCCGAACTTCTGGCGCTGTTCGAGCGCATCAAACAAAACCCTGAACTTTTCCAGAAAGAAACCGCTGTTGTTTGCAAGGCGCGGATGCCGCATTTCAAATACCGGATTTACTTCACGGTTGAGGGTGATGAAATCGGTGTGCTTGCCATCTGGCATCCCAGCCGGAATCCCGAAGCGCTGCGCCGCCGGCTGAAATGAAAAGCCCGCGAGCGTTTCGGTCACGATGCGGTTCGTACGAATCTCGATCTGCCGGATTTTTTTGAGAATCTCGCGGGGGATCATACGGGATTTTTAATTTTTAATGCGCTGTACTTGCACGGCACTGATCAATAAATCGTCACCGCCGTTGAAAAATCGGAAATCGGAAAACTTATTTTCCGAACCACCAAAACCGGCATCGTTCACAAAAAATTGAGCCAACTTCCATTGTCCTGAATTCATGCGGCGAACAGAATAGGGATAATGTTTGTATGCTCCGCCCAGCGGTTGTCGAATATCCGTTGAATCATAATCCAATCCAATATCACCGGAACCGGAATCAAAATATGCCAAGTCAATTTCCAATGTCTTGGCGGGTTCTGGACGAAATTCATCGGGAACTTTTAGATAAAAGTAATTCGATGACGAGCGTTTCGGCACAAGCCAGCAATGTCTGCCTTCGCGTTCCTCAATCGAGAATTGGCCGTCGTCTTGAAATACCGGTGTCAATCCTTGATCACTATTTGGCAGGCCAATGATCTTTTGCATATCCGTGTTGTAGTAAGCACGAATCGTCGCAAACTCATCTTTGGGCAAAAGAAATACATACTGCCCTGGATAGGCCGCCTCAACCCGGTCTAACACCCGTTTGATTGCGGAATAACCATGGTCGCCTTGATAAAAACCGCCAACGATACAAGTAAATCCGCAGAATATTGGTTTATGAGGGTCTGGTTTTATCTTTACGATTTGATTGAATAAAGCCTCTTCATTGTCCGCGCCCCAAGTATCAACTTTTGGTGGAAAACCAGCTTTAATTCTCCAGCCTTCGCCGAACAATCCATCGAAACCACAAGTTGTCATGTATAGGCTGTATTTTGGACTGGGATTCGGCGCAATCCAAATGCGGCCTGAATGAAATCCAGCATCTAAACACCAACGATGATTCAAATTACACCAAGCAGGGAAAAGTCTGTCGCTAAAATCTTGAATGAAAACATATTGAAATCCTGTTGGGCCGGCAACCAATTCGTCATTGGTTGTTATTTTTGAGTAATACCAGTCCAGCAATGGAGAATCTAATTCCTGTAACGCAGGAGCGAGTGCCGTGGCGACTGGAACTTTTCCGCGCGCCGGGTCGTGCCAAAATTTATAGAGCGGATTTTGGTCGAATTCGAGATTGTCGCCGTCGCTCCACATGATGTGGGCATAGACTTTTCCTGCTTCAGCTTTAATCGCTTTACCCGGCGTCTGTGTGTAACTCTTGTTTGGAAAACTCGACCAAAAACTTCCATTCGCATATAGCACACTTACGACGTAACCAATGCCATGCGTATTGGCAACGATGTTGCCGGCATCACCAGTGTTTGCATATCCCATCAATGAAGTGCCAACACCGTAACCGGGTGTTCTGAAAATTTTTTCAACCTCCGGCCGCTCTTTGTCGAAATCCAGCCAAAAAACAAACCCTTTGCTTGCTACTGCGTAATCCGTTATGGGGCTATCATGGTCGGGGGCCACAAAAACCACTTTCTTGGTGCAGTGGGGCATCAGATTTGCCAGAGCCCAATCATAAGCTTCAATTCGATTTGACCATATATTTCGGAAATCTTCCACGTCTCCTTTCCAGCTGAATTCGGAAATCAATTCATCTTTAATCGGCTCTGTTACCGGAATTCCATCTTGCTGTGAACCGGACATCAAAGCCAAATACCAGGTCCAATCTTTTTCGGGATCGTAAATGAACATTTTCTTTACTTGCCCCTGATATTTCTGAAAAAGCGTTCTCAATCCGGCATTGGTTCCCGTCAGTCTCGGCAATTCTATGTAAGGCTTTCCACAGTCCTTCAGTGGATTCCAATCCCACGGATTATTAATGAGATAAACTTCGGCGGATTTTTGATTGATCAACCCTTGCAATGCCCGAGCAGTCATCCATGCGTTTCCGCTGTCTTTGTTGATATTGACAACACAAGCGTTCGTTGCCGCCGGCATTTTGGGAAACATTCCACTCGCGGCTTGCGCTGTTAGTTGGAACAAGCACGGAGAGAAAAAGAAAATTGCCACAAATAAATTCCGGCAACATTTCAACCTTCGCTGTATGCACTCGTTCAAAATCATTTTCACGGCACCGGCAGTTCATCGAAAATCTTCTGGATGACCGTTTCGCTGGTTTTTTCCTCGGCTTCGGCTTCGTAGGTGATGGCCACGCGGTGGCGGAGCACATCCATGCCGATGCTTTTCACGTCCTGCGGCGTAACGTAGCCGCGGCCTTTGAGGAACGCATACGCCTTGGCGGCGAGCGTCAGGTTGATGGTCGCGCGCGGCGATGCGCCGAGCTGGATGAAGTCCTTCACGGCTATCTTGTAGTGGTCCGGGTCGCGCGTGGCGCAGACGAGATCCACAATGTATTCCTTCACCTTGTCGTCCACGTAAATGTCGTTGATGACTTCGCGGGCTTTGAGGATTTGCTTCGCCTCGACGACCGCGCTGGCGGTGGGCGTGCCGGACGTGCGGGCCATGAGGTCGAGGATCTGCCGTTCCTCGGCGCGGGAGGGGTAACCGATTTTCAATTTCAACATGAAGCGGTCCACCTGCGCTTCGGGCAACGGGTAGGTACCTTCCTGTTCGATGGGATTTTGCGTGGCCAGCACCAGGAACGGTTCCTCGAGCTTGAAGGTTTGCTCGCCGATGGTGACCTGTTTTTCCTGCATGGCTTCGAGCAACGCGCTTTGCACCTTGGCCGGCGCGCGATTGATTTCGTCGGCGAGGATGAGATTGGCGAAAATTGGCCCTTTGCGCGTGCTGAAACTGCCGGATTGCGGGTTGTAAATCTGTGTGCCGATGACGTCGGCGGGCAGCATGTCCGGCGTGAATTGCAGGCGCGAGAATTTGACGTGGATGCAATTCGCCAGTGATTTGACGGCCAGTGTCTTGGCCAGGCCGGGCACGCCTTCGAGGAGAACATGGCCGTTGGCAAGCAAGCCGATGACAAGCCGCTCGGTCAGATAGGTCTGGCCGACAATGACTTTGCCAAGCTCGGTGAATAGTGGATGAGTAAATGCGCTTGCTTCTTTTACCGCGTCGTTGATTGCAGAGATTCCCGTGTTCATTTTTGTTGATTATTTTTTCGATGGACAAAAAAACCGTGGCTGCGTTCAAGCAAAATTTATGTCACGCGCCAGGCAGAATCTCAACCTGCTTCACCGCCAGCCAGCCGATTTTCCCGGAACCGTCGGCAACCTGCACCCAGTCGCCGTGCCGGTCCATGATCGCGAGTTCCGCGCCATCACGCGTGATGAAAGCGCTTTGCGCCTCACCAAACGGCCCACTGCGCGCCGTCACTTCCATTAAAACCACCACAGCGGTCTGCCTGGAAAAATGTTCTGCCGCCTGCAAGCCCAGCGCCGCGCCGAATAGAACGGTCAGAACTGCGAAAAGGGATGTTGCGCTCTTCAATTTCGCACCGGACGCAGGGCGGATCTGTCGCGCTGCGTGCAAAATAAACGTCAGCCAAAACGCACCCGCCGCCAGCATCGTCCATTCGTTAAGCGTCAACTGGCCGAGCCATCCTTGCCAGCGGCTTTCGCGAATTGTCGAGCCTTGAACCTGGTTGCGGACGAATTGCAGGTTGGCGCGGATTTCCGCGTCACGCGGTGCCAGGAGCGCAGCCTGGCGATAAGAGGCAATGGCCTTGCCGAGATTGCCCGCTTTGAATTCCGCGTTGCCACAGTTAAACAGCAGTGCCGGTGACTGCGCGCCGGTTTGCAAGATTTTTTCGTAGGCGCCCGCCGCCTCGGCAAATTTTCCCTCGGCGTAAAGTTTGTTCGCCGCCGAAAAATCTACGGCAACACCTGCCGCGAGAATGTTCCCGGCGGAAATCAGCAGGAACAGCAAACTCAAACCCCAGTAGGAACCGGGGTAACGAGGCTCAAACTTAAATTGGAAATCAGAAATTGGAAATTGGGAATAAATCAGAGACTCCTTACGTCGTCTCCCACAAAGGTAAAATGAAAACCTCGTTTTCATGCCTTTAACTTCTGGAGTTCACCGACGACATTTTCAAATTGCGCGGCGACCGAGTTCAATTCGCTGCTGCCGCGTACCGGCGCGTAGCGCGCCTGGTTGCAAAGCTGGAACAACTCACGCAATCCGTTCAGTAGATTTTCCGAAGCGCCCCGCAGCGCGGGATGTTCATCAATCAAATTTTCCGTGATTGACGACGCCGGACAATCGAGCCGTTCGCCAAGCTGTTCCTGCAACAGCCGGAACAGCATGGCAAAAAATTCGTCCGGCTTGTTCTCCGCCGCGCATTTTTTCAAATCGTCCATCCCACTGGCGATAAGCTGGGCGACAGCACGTTGTCGCCGCAGGCGCGGGTTGTTGGCCAGACTGTCCGCGCGTTTGCGCCACACCAACGCCGCCAGAAATCCGAGCACCGGCAATCCCTGCAGCGCGAGAAATACCGGCCGGATCACAAGCGGAGGGCCGGCCGCCACCAGCGCGCCCATTTCCTCCTTGATGGGCATAATGTCCTGCGGCGAAGAAGGATTTTGCGCGCCGCCGGCCCTGACCGCTGCGCTCGCGGGCACGGTGGCCTTTCCGGCCGAACGGACCGCGAGCGGCACGGAGGGCTGTGTAAGCGTGCGGTAATTCCCGTCGTCAGGATCGAAAAATGAAAAGGACAATTGCGGCAATTGATGGACGTCCGTGCTTTGCGGTGTGACGATTTCCTCGAACGTTTTTGTCCCTTCGATGCCAAGCTGGTCGCTGTTTTCGATTTTCGACGTGGGCGGAAAGAGTTTGAAACCGTTCCAGCCCGACTGATCGGGCAATTTTAACACGCCGAAATCGCCGCGACCAGCGATTTGGATATGCACGGTGATGGGGTCGCCCACGGCAACGTTCGTCGGCCCGGCGGTGGTGGTCATCGTGTAATGGCCGACCGCGCCATTGAAATCCGCCGGCCTGCCTTCCGCCGGCAGCGGCAGCGAGTCCACACCCAGCGTGTCGGTGGCGACTGAAATCGGTCTTTGGACGTTGCGGCGGAACATTCCAAACGGGTCGAAAAATGGGTCAGACTGGCGATCATTCGACGGAACAAGCAGGACCATGGTGACGGTGACGGGGCCGATGTGCAACGTGCCGGCTTTGGTTGCGGTCAAAGCGAGTTTGGCCGGGATGACGTTGTAAATGGCGTCGCCGATTTGCACGAGACTTTGATTGTCGCCGGCGATCTTTCCGACGGAAAATCCGTCCGCCGGCACGCCGGTGATTTGCGGCTGCCTTGCCAATTGCGTGTCCTGCCGGTAAAAAAGTTGGAGGTCGGCGGTGATGGTCTCGCCCGCATAAACTTCCCGCTTGGGCAGGGCCAGTCTTGCGAAGGCAATCTGCGAATCGGCGTTGGCCCCGGCCGGCTGCGGCGCACCGGGTTTGGTGACCGTCAATTTCAACGGCTGGCTGGTCAACGTCTGTCCACCCACATTCGCCGTCAGCGCCGGGATGATGAATTGGCCCGCCTGCGTGGGCGTGACCACGTAATTGAACGAGTCATAACTGGTGCGGTTCCCGTTGATGTTGACGTCTATATGCGCCGGCCCGCCGACCAGCACGAGTTGAAGATTCGACACGGTCATGGACGAGGGCAGTTGTTCCGGCGAGCCGCCTTCAAATTTCAATAATAGCGTCGCGGTCTCGCCCAGCACGATGGTATCGCGATCCAAAGAGGCGGTAAAGCTCGTCGCCCGGGCAGTGATCACACCGAAACCCAGCGCGCCCAGAAACAAAAGAACGGCAAGGCAAAATGGAATCACTCTCCGGTTGCACACCCGGAAAAAGCATTTTGCCGAAGGCGGATCCCCGCGGGCCGCAAGGGGAAAACCCAACGACTCGCTTTCATTCTCAGTTTGTTTTTGGCCATTATCCATCCACTCAACAAAAAGACATCGTCCACGCAAAAATGTTCATGCTTCCTGAACGTGACTATTCTGGCGGTTATTTCTCGCTGGCGGTTGCCGTGCTCTTTGTGCAATCCCGTGTTGTTGAAGCGCGGGATATGGTGGCTGGGGGCGGAATCGAACCGCCGACACAAGGATTTTCAGTCCTCTGCTCTACCAACTGAGCTACCCAGCCATAACTATTGCAAACATTGACGTTTTTTAGCTTTTTAAAATCTTCTATTTTCCTGTTGCATCCTGTTTTTGCATCCCGTATATTGTTTTCAGCTATGAGAACACTATCCGAAACTGCAACGGCAGGCGCACAAAGCCAGCTTACTAACCCGCTGCCCCGTTCAACCAAGAAATCAACCTGGTGGAAGCGAGGCGAGCACTTAGTCCAGCATACGCCAACAGGGACATTTTACTGCCGTCTAAAAGTCAAAGGCAAGACGATTCGTGCCAGTCTCAATACGGATGTTTTCACTACGGCGCGGCTTCGGTTGCCGGACAAAATCAAAATTCTTCGCAAGCCAAAGGCGGAAACCGGCACGTTCGGCGATGGGCGGCTCAAATATGAGACGGAATCGCGCAACGGTTACACGTCGAAGAAAAACCGTTTCGTGAAACTCGCGCCTTTGAGCATTGCCTACCGCTTGCGCTGTCTCGAATGTCTCCGGCGTTCGTTGGTCGAAACGCTGATTCATCCGGGCAAGACGTGGAAATCATTGAGCGAACAAGCCCGGCACGATGCGTTTGCCAAGCTGGACGCGATCAACGCCCGCGCCTTCACCCAAGAACATTGTGAGGCGTGGCAGTCCCGCTTCTCGGATTATGCGCCGTCAGTCTTTAACAACACGGTGAATACGTTTCGCCGCGTTCTCGAATTGGCCGGACTGCCGCATGATGAAAACCCGGCTTTCAAAATCGGGCGCAGAGACATTCTCGAAAAACCGATACGGCTTCCGCGTCCTGAACAGTTTGACCGTATCATTCAACTTGTCGAAACGTCCGGCGCGGCACAGGCGCGGGATTGTGCCGACTTAATCCGGTTTCTCGCGTTCACCGGCACACGAATCAGCGAGGCAAAACGCGCAGTCTGGTCTGACGTGGACTGGCAGGAAAACACGCTTCAAATCCACAGTGTCAAAGTCAGAGGCGCGCATGACGGCGAAGTGACGCGCGTAATTCCGTTGAATCCGGCGTTAAAGCAGTTGCTTGAACGGCTGCGGCAGGAACAAAAATCGAAACCCACAGATCGCATTTGCGGAGTTTCCGAATGTCAGCGGAGCCTTGACCGGGCTTGCAAATTGACAGGATGCAAACGCATCACGCATCACGATCTGCGGCATTATTTCGTGACCAAATGCCTTCAAGCTGGTGTTGACGTGTTCACGCTGGCGAAATGGGTTGGACACCGAGACAACGGCAAGCTACTGCTAAAGGTATATTCTCACCTACAGGCCGAGCACTCGCAAGAGCAGGCCGCCAAAGTGAAGTTCGGCGCGGCTCCGCTGTCAGGCTTGCGCCAACCTCTTTTGAATTAGCGATGACACCCTTGCGGAATTCTTCAACTGGCATTCCCAAAAACGGAGGACCGACCAACCTTTTTCTCGCAATTGCCGTCTCACTCGCAAATCCCGTTTGCGGTTAAGTTCAATTTTAAGACGCCAATAGGGAACGTTTGAAGCAGGGGAGCTATAACACCTCGGGCAACCGTGCCAGAAGCATCCGTCAACGAAGACTGCGAGTCTCTGTTTCGGAAACAAAAAATCAGGCTTACCCGGCAACGTAGCTTCGTGCATTTTCCATCCAGCTACTGAGGCTCTGACGAGTATGCCGCGAAGTTTTGCCTCAGTCGTCTTATTGCCTCGTCCTCGAATCGCGCTCATTGTGCGTGAGCGGCGTTGCGGAACATTCTTGAACCCGCCGCCGCGCAGAAGGCTTTTCAATTTCGATTCCAACCTTAAACTCCCTCGTCGTAAAAAGCCGAAATTGCGGAAGCAAACCAAAACAACTCATTCTCTGAAAAATCCTTCCGCACCCATTCAGGCAAACTTTGCCGAGGAAACCTCAACTGCTTTAGGGCATTGGCGAGCGCATCAATCTTCCGATTTATTTTGTCTTCGAGATTGCCAGCCTGTGTTCCGCTAGAAAGAGCTTTCGATAGCGCGAGGACGACTTCTAGGAAAACGAAGGCGGCTGACTGTGGATCGTCCGGGGAACCGATAAAGGCCCAAAAGTCTCTACCAATTCTGCGGTAAAGGTGAGTTACCTCAACAAGTACTCGCCTGTGTCAATAACCTACGAGGGGATGGATTCGCTCTCGGCTGCGGAGAACCGTCCACTGTGGGACACGGACGCGAACCCAACGGTGAATTTCCTTCTCCAAGAATTGCAGGCGAATGAAGACGTGGAGTTGGGCATCTACCCCGACAAGTCCGAGGTTATTGGGCATGCGCTGACTCTGACCGGCCTTACTTGGATTGATGCGGACAACAGCCTCACATTCAATGTGGGCGACACGTTGAGACTCGACATCATGGACCCGGCTAACCCAAATGGGAACACACCATTGGTGCTCAAACCGGGCAACAACCCGGGCGACCCCATGACAATCTCGGGCGGGCCTTACAACAACTATGTCCTAGAGGTCGCTCTGGCGGAAAGTATTCCTGAGCCGATGACAGTCAGTTTGTTACTGCTGGGTGCCAGCGCGGTTCTCGGCGGTTTGCGACTACGCCGCCGATCATCGTAAATCATCATTATTCGTTCCTGACTCGCTCGGTATCCACCGACGACAAAGCCGAACCGGAAAACTGGTTTGGCTTTTCATTTAATCTCATATTATTTGCGGCTGTGCTTTTTCCGGATCCACGCCCAGGTCTTTGATGGCCTTTTCCACAAGCTGTTGCTCAACCAGTCTTTTCTCAGCTAGTGCAAAAAGCGCGGCGATAACGGTGGATTCTGCGTCAATTTCAAAAAATCGTCGTAGCCGCGCCCGTGTGTCGCTACGACCAAAGCCATCCGTGCCCAGCGTCATCAAACCGCCCGGGATCCACGGCGCAATCTGATCGGGCACCAGCCGCATGTAATCCGAAACGGCAACGAAGGCCCCCCGCTCGTCCGCCAGCAAGGTTTCGACGTATGATTTTTTCGCAAGCGCAGTTGGATGCAGCATGTTCCATCGTTTGCAACGGAGCGCATCAGTGCGGAGTAGTTTGTAACTCGTTGCGCTCCAAACGTCGGCGGAGACGTTGTAGCGTTCGGCCAGGATCTCTTGGGCTTTCAACGCGGAGTTGATGATTGAACCGCTGCCGAAGATGTGGGCCTTGAGCTTTTTGCCTTCCGGGCCGGGTTTGAATTTATACAAGCCTTTCAAAATGCCGTCTTCGACGCCCGCCGGCATCGGCGGCATGGCATAGTTTTCGTTGTAGAGCGAGAGGTAATAGAAAATTCCCTCGCCCTCGGCGAACATCCGGCGCAAGCCGTCGGCGATAATCACCGCCAGTTCGTAGGTGAACGCCGGATCGTAAGCCAGCAACGTCGGGATTGTGCTCGCGTGCAGCAGGCTGTGGCCGTCCTGGTGTTGAAGTCCTTCGCCGTTGAGCGTGGTGCGGCCCGCCGTTGCGCCGAGCAAAAAGCCTTTCGCCCGGATGTCACCCGCGAGCCAGAATAAATCTCCGACGCGTTGCGGTCCGAACATCGAATAATAAATGTAGAATGGAATGATCGGCACGCCATGCGTGGCGTAACTCGTGCCCGCCGCGATAAACGATGCAATCGAACCGGCCTCGGTAATGCCTTCCTCCAGAATCTGCCCGTCCTTCGCCTCGTGATAATAAAGCAGTGACTTGCTGTCCACCGGTTCGTAAAGCTGGCCCTTCGCGGAGTAGATGCCAATGTCCTTGAACAGCGCGTCCAGCCCGAACGTGCGTGCCTCGTCGGGAATAATCGGGACGATTTGCCGGCCGATGGCCCCGTGCCGCAATAGCACACTCGCCAAACGAACGAAAGCCATCGTCGTCGAGGCTTCCGTGGTCGAACCTTTGAAAAATTCGGCGAAGTAATCGAGTTTCGGCACGTCGAGCGGCGGGGCGGTCACCTTGCGTTCCGGCAAAAAACCGCCAAGCGCCTTGCGGCGTTCGAGCAAATATTTCGTCTCCGGACTGTCCGGTGCCGGACGGAAAAACGGCGTTTCGGCGATGACGTCGTCGTTGATGGGGATTTTGAAGCGCTCGCGAAATTCGCGAAGCTCCTTCTCATTCATCTTTTTTTGCTGATGCGAAATGTTTTTGCCCTCGCCCGCTTCACCCAAGCCGTAGCCTTTTACCGTCTTGGCCAGAATGACTGTCGGCTGGCCCTTGTGTTCCACGGCCATTTTGTAGGCTGCGTACATTTTGCGCGCGTCATGTCCGCCGCGCAGCAGTTTGTGGATCTGGCCGTCGGTGAGATGATTCACCAGTTCCAGCAATTCGGGATATTTCCCGAAGAAATGCTTGCGCGTGTAGCTGCCCGGCTCGACGGAATACTTTTGGTAATTGCCGTCCACGGCTTCTTCCATGCGCTTGAGCAGCAGGCCGGACTTGTCGCGTGCGAGTAAATCGTCCCAGTCGGTGCCCCAAATGACCTTGATGACGTTCCAGCCCGCGCCGCGGAACACACCTTCAAGTTCCTGGATGATCTTGCCATTGCCGCGCACCGGACCGTCGAGCCGCTGTAAATTGCAGTTGATGACCCAAATCAGATTGTCGAGGTTCTCGCGCGCACCGAGCGTGATGGCACCGAGCGTTTCCGGTTCGTCGCATTCGCCGTCACCGAGAAACGCCCAGAGTTTCGGCTCGTCCTTCCATTTCACCAGGCCGCGCGCCTGCAGGTAACGGTTGAAACGCGCCTGATACAGCGACAGCATCGGGCCGAGGCCCATCGAGACCGTCGGGAATTGCCAGAACTCCGGCATCAAATACGGGTGCGGATACGACGACAACCCGCCGCCCTCGGCAAGTTCCTGCCGGAAATTTTGCAGTTGCTGCTCGTCCAGCCGCCCTTCAAGAAATGCGCGCGCATACATTCCCGGCGCGGCGTGGCCTTGAAAGTAAACAATGTCGCCGGGAAAATCTTCCGTGCGCCCGCGCAGAAAATGGTTGAACGCCACCTCGTAAAGCGTCGCCGCCGAGGCGTAAGTCGAAATGTGGCCGCCCACGTTGGTGGTGGAATTCGCCTTGACCACCATCGCCATCGCGTTCCAGCGGATGTAGCTCTTGATGCGGCGCTCGATATCGCGGTTGCCCGGAAACGGCGCCTGTTGCTCGGGCGGAATGGTGTTGACGTAAGGCGTGTTGAAACCGCAACCGGCGCCCGATGCCACCGCTCGCAGTTTTTCGGCGAGTTTTTCCAGCAACCTTGCCGTCCGCTCCGGCCCCTGGCTCTCCAATACCAGTTCAAAAACCGATTGCAACGATTCCAACCCTTTGTCGCCGGTGCCGGTGCCGGATGATGAAGCGGAGCGCGAACCGTAAATTTCTTTTGTCTGAATGCTCACTGTGTTACCCACTTATTTCTGTCACGCAAAATGCGCACAGGCAATAAAGCCCAATCTGGCCGTCAACGCCAGTGAAATCAGCACAACTGCAAAATGAAATTACTCGACCTGACGTTTCCCTCACCCGCCGAAAACCTCGCATACGACGAGGCGCTGCTCGACTGGTGTGAAACCGCTGATGGTGAGGAAGTCCTCCGCTTTTGGGAATCGCCCGAACCTTTTGTCGTCGTTGGTTATGCAAACAAAGTCACATCCGAGGTCAACGTCGCGGCATGCGGAACAAAAGGAATTCCCGTTTACCGCCGTTGTTCCGGCGGCGGCGCCGTGTTGCAAGGCCCCGGCTGCCTTAATTACACCCTGGTTTTGAAAATCACCGAGGACAGTCCGCTTCACAACATCACCTCGGCAAACCGGTTCATCATGGAACGCAACCGCGCGGCGATTGAATCACTTTGCCCTGGACGCCAGACCCCAGACCCCAGACCCCGCATCGCCGTTCGCGGCCACACCGATCTTTGCCTCGGCGATTTGAAATTTTCCGGCAACTCGCAACGGCGTCGAAAACATTTCCTGCTTTTCCACGGAACGTTTTTGTTGAACTTCGATCTTGCGCTCGTGAATCAAGTATTACGGATGCCATCGAAACAACCGGACTATCGCAAACGCCGGACGCATGCCAAATTTCTGACAAATTTGAACATGCCCGCCGAAAAGGTGAAAACCGTGCTGCAAAAGGCGTGGGACGCCGACTCACCGATGAAAAATCCGCCGATGGGAAAAGCCGCCGTACTTGTCCGGGAAAAATATGCCACTTCAGAGTGGAATCAGAGGTTCTGACAGCGGCATAGTTGAGAATGGGATGTAAATTACCTCAGGACACTTAATGGCAGGGTGGCAGAGGCTCAATTTGTTCTTCTCCAATTTCTATCCGTCACCAAAAAAAACTGCCGTTCCGTCAGGATTTTCCACGGTTCACTTGCCGCATCCTATAGAATTCGAGGTACTTAGCCAGGCAAAGCCTGCTTTGGTTTCTGTATCATTTTTTGGCATGAAAACAGCTTTTGGGACACCGGCAAAACCGAAACAAAAGGTTTACAAGTGAAAAATACGTCTGATATGCAAAAAAGTGGACAGGCCTGTCTTACAAGTGGACAAAGGCCAGAACTTTCACTGCAGCTTCAGGAAACTTCCAGTCGCCTCCCGCAGAATGCTGTTTCCGCCGGAAATTTCCTTTATAACGGTCGGAATGATACGATCGTTAAGGCTACACTGCCCTTCAAATTATGGCCTTGCCTTCTGACATCTCACATCACCAAGGCAATGTTAATCCTGGTGATGGCAGGTAGCTTGGCCATGTCGGCGCGGGCGCAAAGCAACATCGTCTATGCCGTCGAATACAATCAGTCAACCAACCTTTTCGGCACCATTAATCTGCTGAACGGCAGCTTTACCAAAATTTCCTCTGTCGGCGGAGCGGTTATCAACGACATTGCCTGCTGCCCCACAAACGGAATGTTGTATGGGGTATCAAATTCCGCAGCCTTGGTAACGTTCAACAAGACAAATGGCGTGATGACCAGAGTTGCGGCCCTGAGTGTAAGCGGGATTGAATCGTTGGCCTTCCGGCCAAGCGACGGGGTGCTGTTCGGAGCCACGGCGAGCAGATTGTACACGATTAACATCACCAATGGGACCGCAACTTCAGTCGGTTCTTATGGCAATGCCCACAACCTTACCACCGGGCAGAACATCCGTTTTGCACAGGACGGCAACCTTTATGTAAGCAATACAAGCACGAACACCGACATCTACCGGATCAGCACTTCAACCGGCAGTGCGACGTGGATGGGAGAAGCCATCGGTTTCCCATATCTGATTCTTGAGAACAGCAGCACGAATATGTATGGCTCCTACATCAGTCTGGGATCTTCAACCAACCCGTACCCCGTGCTGGTGACTTTCAATCTCAGCAGTTTCGTTGTTGGCGGGACCAATGCCAATGGCAGCACCCACCAGATTACACTCAATCTTGTGGGCGCCGGCACCAACTTTCCCGCCAATTTTAATTTCTCAGGCAATACTTCTCAGGCTGTCACCAATCTCACCATCCCGGTTAGTGCGGTTGGGCCGGTGAGCCAGACCGTTTGTCCGGGTGACAGCGCGACCTTTAGTACGGTGGCTTCGGGGACCGGAACCTTACAGCTATGCGTGGATGAAAAACAATGTGGCAATCAGCGGCCAAACCAACAGCAGTCTGACCTTGAACAACGTGAGCACCGGAGACGCGGCAACCTACAGCGTAATTGTAAACGGGTTGATGGGCAGCGTGACCAACAGCGCGACGCTGACAGTCAACATGCCGGTGACAGCGACATCGTTGAGCAATGTGACGGATTGTCCGGGCGACAGTGCAACTTTCAGCACGGTGGCTTCGGGTACCGGTCCGTTCAGCTACGCGTGGTTGAAAAATGGAACCCTTATCTCCGGCCAGAACGGCAGCAGTCTGACTTTGAACAATGTGAGCGCCAGTGACATGGCAACCTACAGCGTGATCGTGAGCGGCGCCTGCGGTAGTGTGGTGACCAACAGCGCGACTTTGACAGTGAATGTGCCGGTAACGGTGACCGTGGCACCGGTGAGCCAGACGACCGTGGTGGGGAACAACGTCACGTTCAGCGTGACGGCGACCGGGACGGGTCTGAGCTACCAATGGCTGTTTAACAGCGCGGTGATTGGAACCAGCAGCAGCCTGACGTTAAACAACGTGACCACCAGCCAGGCGGGAACTTATACGGTGATTGTCAGCGGCGCCTGCGGCAGCGTGACCAACAGCGCGACTTTGACAGTGAATGTGCCGGTGACGGTGACCGTGCCGCCAGTGAGCCAGACGACCGTGGTGGGGAGCAACGTCACGTTCAGCGTGACGGCGACCGGGACGGGTCTGAGCTATCAATGGCTGTTTAACAGCGCGGTGATCGGAACCAGCAGCAGCCTGACGTTAAACAACGTGACCACCAGCCAGGCAGGTATTTACACCGTGATTGTCAGCGGCGCCTGCGGCAGCGTGACCAACAGCGCCACGCTGACGGTGAACGTGCCGGTGACGGTGACCGTGCCGCCGGTGAGCCAGACGACGGTAGTGGGGAGCAACGTGACGTTCAGCGTGACGGCGACCGGGACGGGTCTGAGCTATCAATGGCTGTTTAACAGCGCGGTGATTGGAACCAGCAGCAGCCTGACGTTGAATAATGTAACAACGGATCAAGCGGGGATTTATACGGTAATTGTCAACGGTACCTGCGGCAGCGTGACCAACAGCGCGACTTTGACAGTGAACGTGCCGGTGACGGTGACCGTGCCGCCGGTGAGCCAGACGACCGTGGTGGGGAGCAACGTCACGTTCAGCGTGACGGCGACCGGGACGGGTTTGAGCTATCAATGGCTGTTTAACAGCGCGGTGATTGGAACCAGCAGCAGCCTGACGTTGAATAATGTAACAACGGATCAAGCGGGAATTTATACGGTGATTGTCAACGGCGCCTGCGGTAGCGTGACCAACAGCGCGACTTTGACAGTGAACGTGCCAGTGACGGTGACCGTGCCGCCGGTGAGCCAGACGACCGTGGTGGGGAGCAACGTCACGTTCAGCGTGACGGCGAACGGGACGGGTCTGAGCTATCAATGGCTGTTTAACAGCGCGGTGATTGGAACCAGCAGCAGCCTGACGTTGAATAATGTAACAACGGATCAAGCGGGAATTTATACGGTAATTGTCAACGGTGCCTGTGGCAGCGTGACCAACAGTGCGACCTTGACAGTGAATGTGCCGGTGACGGTGACCGTGCCGCCGGTGAGCCAGACGACCGTGGTGGGGAGCAACGTGACGTTCAGCGTGACGGCGAACGGGACAGGTTTGAGCTACCAATGGCTGTTTAACGGTTTGGTGATTGGAACCGATAGCAGTCTGGCATTGAACAACGTGACCACCAACCAAGCGGGAATTTATACGGTAATTGTCAACGGTGCCTGTGGCAGCGTGACCAACAGCGCGACTTTGACAGTGAACGTGCCGGTGACGGTGACCGTGCCGCCGGCGAGCCAGACGACGGTAGTGGGGAGCAACGTCACGTTCAGCGTGACGGCGACCGGGACCGGTTTGAGCTATCAATGGCTGTTCGGCGGTTCAGTGGTTGGGACGGCCAGCAGCCTGACGTTGAACAATGTGACCACCGGCCAGGCTGGCGTTTACACCGTGATTGTCAGTGGTGCCGACGATGACGATCCAGTCACCAACAGCGCCACGCTGACGGTGGACGTGCCGGTGACAGCGACCGCTTTGACCAATTTGGTGTGTAATCAGGGTGACAACGCAACGTTCAGCACGGTGGCTTCGGGCACCGGACCGTTCAACTACGCTTGGTTGAAGAACGGAAGCGTGATTTCCGGCCAGAACAATAACTGTTTGACTTTAAACAGCGTGAGCACCAATGACGCGGCGACTTACAGTGTAATCGCGAGCGGAGCGTGCAACAGCGTAACCAATAGCGCCACGCTGACGGTCAATCTTCTACAGCCGCCCAGGCTCTCAATCGTTCCCCAAGGAAACGGCAGTGTGAAAGTTACCGCGTCGAATGGTGCTTCCGGTCAGAATTATGTGCTTTTGTATTCAACTAACCTGGTTAATTGGACAGTCATTAGCACGAACACGGCTGACTCAACCGGGGCAAGCACGTTCATCAACCTGGACGCCACGAACCATCCGTACGGCTTTTACCGGACCATGACGCCGCAATAATAGAGTAACAGTAAAATTCGCGGCTTCGGCACGGGAGAATTACACGACCCGCAAATAGAACTTCAAATCAGATTTACGATACGCGATTTACGATTTACGAATCCATGCGCGATTCGGAGGCGTCTCGTAAATCGTATATCGAAAATCGGAAATAATCAGAGTCTCTTTGCCAATTCCGCCCGGCTCTTCGCAAACACTTCCTTGTGCAGCGAATTGCCGTGTGCATCAATCGTGACGACCGCCGGGAAATCCTGCACTTCAAATTCCCAGATCGCTTCCGGCGCTCCGAATTTTTCCATCATATAGACGTTGCGCACTTTTTTGATGCACTCGGCCAGCACTTGGGCCGCGCCGCCAACCGCGTGCAAATACACGCAGCCGTAGTCGCTGCAGGCTGCCAGCGTTTTATCGCCCATGCCCCCCTTGCCGATGACGCCGCGGATGCCGAAATCGCGAATGATTTGCGCCTGATACGGCTCCTCGCGGATGGAAGTTGTCGGACCGGCGGCGGTGGCCTTCCAATTCCCCTGCTCATCCTTCATCACGACCGGGCCACAATGATAAAGAATCCCATCGCGCAGGTTCACGCCCGGCGGCAGCCTGCCGCCTTCGTGCAGATATTTGTGAACCGCGTCGCGCCCGGTGAACACGACGCCGGAAATCAAAACCTCGTCGCCGACTTTCAGCGCCCGGATTTTTTCTTCGGTGAAAGGAAATGAAAGTTTAATCATGGGGTGTTTTACTGTGGGCTCACGCCACCTTTTAATCCAGCTAAAAGCACGTTACTCAAGGTTGACTCACGAAATTCTTTGTCTCTGACAACTCTTTGGAGTGAATCAAGCACCTGCAAATAGTCCTTTTCGCCCTGAGATGGAGGTAATTGAGAATAACTTGTCGCGTTGAACCAACCTCCGCAGCGGTTGAGAATCGCAAAACCATTATAAATCAACTTTTCAATGTCTGCATACGGCACGCTACGCTTTGAATAGAAAATTTCCTCTCCTTCAACCAAGCCTTTATTCCTATGTGCCACAACATCTCCTCGCACTTGGTAAAGATTCTTCACGAGCGGGTTGTTGTCAGAGCAAAACCCAACGTCTTTCTCAATTTGTTTTGCATCTGGCGTTCCGAACACGTCTGCCAAATCTTCGCGGCTCTCATTGTTCTTTAATCGTTCAAGAAATGCCTTTCGACAAAAAATATGTGTGTTGGCCGGATCGCGAACAACTTCGAGTAGAAAACGGAGATGAACAGCACTGGAATCTTTATCATAGACGCGACACAAGTGCAGCACGGCAATTTCAATATGAGCGCGAGAGGTGTAACTCCAGAACCAAGGAGACCTTTCAAACACCTTCCTGTAGTTGGCTGAAGACTCTCCCAACCCTTTAAAGATGTTAAAGTGCGTGTTTGCATCCCAAAGGCCGTGAAAAACAACTTTTAGATATTCCTGGAAATCTTGAGCACTTTTCAGTTTCGTTCTCATGCTTAATACAACCACTTTCCAATCTTCCCATTTGCATCCAGCGTCACGCCCTGACGCCGATACGCCCAGCACATGTAGCTGACGCTGACGAAATAGGATGCGGGCAAGCGGTTCGCCGCGCAAATCTTCACGCCCAGCAGCGTCGTCTTGCCGCCGAATCCCATCGGGCCGATGCCGAGTTCGTTTGCCGTCTTCAAAATGTCCTGCTCCAGCTTGTCCAGTTCCGGATTCGGATTGCGGTCGGGAATCAGCCGCAGGAATTGCGTCTTGCTCATCTCGTAGCCCGTCGCGCGGT
Source organism: uncultured Verrucomicrobiae bacterium (assembly GCA_963842445.1). Lineage (GTDB taxonomy): Bacteria > Verrucomicrobiota > Verrucomicrobiia > Limisphaerales > UBA11358 > UBA11358. Next base: position 183,613 of record CAWJHF010000003.1, read on the forward strand.
CGCCGCCGATGCACACGCCGAGGATGCCCGGTCCGCAGCCTTTGCCCTGCGCCTGCAATACCGCATCGAGAATCACCTTGCGACAGCCGTCGAGGTCGCGGTTGGCCTGGAGTTTCTCACTTGGCAACGAGTACTGCGCGCCGACGTTTTCGCAGCCGCCGCCCTTGAGCACCAGCCGCACGCTGACTTCCGGCGAGCGATGCTGATGAAAATGAAACGCCGGCGCGCCCGGCCCGACGTTCGTGCCGTCGTTCCTGCCAGTAAGCGAATCCACGGAGTTTTGCCGGAGAAAACCTTTCTTCGTCGCCAGCTTTACGGCTTCCTTCGCCGTTTCTTCAAACGCAATCTGATCGAAGCCGACCGGAACATCCACATAAAACAGAATGCTGCCGGTGTCCTGGCAAATCGGCTGCGATTTTTGTTTGGCGAGTTCAACGTTGCGCTCAATGATTTTCAACGCGTTCTCGGCAATCGTGCCTTTCTTCTCCTGTTCCAATGAATCGAGAATTGCCTTTTGCACGTCGTCGGGAATTTCCGCCGAGGTGCGCCGGATCAATTCGAGCAGGGAATTTTGCAATTCAGACATAATCGTCTGAAGCTACGATTTGTTCTGCGGTGCGTCAATCAAGTCAATCCGCCGCTGATGTCTCCCGCCCTCGAACGGCGTCGTCAGCCACACACGGACAATCTCGAGCGCGGTTTGGAGATTGACCAGCCGTGCGCCGATGGAAATGACATTGGCGTTGTTGTGTCGCCGCCCAAGTCGCGCGGACTCCACGTTCCAGCACACTGCGCAATAGACACCTTTGACCCGGTTTGCTGTTATCGCTTCACCATTGCCGGAACCGCCAAGCACAACACCGCGTTCAAATTCGCCACGGGCGACGGCCTCCGCCACGGGCCGGATGAACAGCGGATAATCCACCGGCTCCTCTGAATGCGTGCCATAATCCGTAACGTTGTGTCCAAGGCTTTGCAGCAGTTCCTTGATGACTTCCTTGTATCGAAAGCCAGCGTGGTCCGAGCCAATGGCAATTTTCATGAATTAAAATGTGCTGAAAGATGGCATGGCGGCTTTGACTTTTCCAGCCTGCAATCGATTTTGCCGCGAACGCAGGCTTGACGGAAACGTCAAACCGGATTCCATTGCCTCATGCGCGCCATGCTCCTCGAAGCGCCGCGACAACCACTGCGAGCCGTTGACCTGCCGACGCCGAAACCTGAGGCGATGCAGGTTTTGGTGAAAGTGTCCGCCTGCGCCGTCTGCCGCACGGATTTGCACGTCGTGGACGGGGAACTTCCCAATCCAAAACTGCCGCTCGTCCCCGGCCACGAAATCGTCGGCGTCGTTGTCGAAAAAGGCAAAGGCGTTCAACGTTTCAAAATCGGCGACCGCGTGGGCATTCCGTGGCTCGGCTGGACGTGTGGCGAATGTGAGTTTTGCCGCAGCAAACGCGAGAATCTTTGCGACCGCGCCCGGTTCACCGGCTATACGCTGGATGGCGGCTACGCGGAATTTGCCGTCGCCGATGAACGGTTTTGTTTTCCAATTCCAAAAAACTATTCCGACGCCGAGGCCGCTCCCCTCCTCTGCGCCGGATTGATCGGGTACCGTTCATTGGTCAAGACCGGCTCGGCGAAGCGCCTCGGCATTTATGGCTTCGGCGCCGCCGCGCACATCGTGGCCCAAATCGCGCGTCATCAAGGGCGCGAAATTTATGCCTTCACACGGCAGGGCGATTCGGAAGCGCAGGCATTCGCCAAATCGCTGGGCGCGGTCTGGGCGGGTGATTCGGAAACTCCGCCGCCGGAAAAATTGGACGCCGCCATCATCTTCGCCCCCGTTGGCCCGCTCGTGCCACTGGCGCTAAAAGCCGTTGCAAAGGGCGGCACGGTTGTCTGCGGCGGCATTCACATGAGCGACATTCCGTCGTTTCCATACGAATGGCTCTGGCAGGAGCGTACGCTTTGTTCCGTAGCCAATCTCACCCGCCGTGATGGCGAGGAATTCTTCGCACTGGCGCCCAAGGTGCCGGTGCGGACGACGATTCAAACGTTTCCACTCACCGAAGCCAACGCGGTGTTGAGCCATCTTCGCAGTGGCCAAATCCACGGCGCCGCTGTGCTGGTGCCATAAGTTGTAGCGGCGGCCCATGACCGCCGTGCCTTACATCTGGAGACGGCGACGCTCATAGAGCGCCACTACAAGTAAACTGGCGCGCGCGCAAAAGGAGGATTATAAGTGCGCTTGTGAAATCCGCCATCCGTGTCGCCACATCGCCGCCAAAACCGCTGATGGTTTTCGATGGCGACTGCAATTTCTGCACGCTCTGGATCCGCCGCTGGCAGCAAATGACCGGCGAGAGTGTGGATTATCTGCCCGCGCAAGACCCGCGCATCACCGCACAATTTCCCGAAATTCCCCGCGAACAGTTCGACACGGCGGTCCAGCTCATTGAACCTGACGGCTCGGTCTATTCCGGTGCGGAAGCGGTGTTTCGCGTGCTCGCCAAAAAACCTTCCAAACAATGGCTTTTGGAGTGGTACGAGTATTCACCCGCGTTCGCCAAATTCACCGAGCGCGCCTACAATTTCGTCGCAGGACACCGTACGCTTTTCTCACGGCTCACCCGCTGGTTTTGGGGGCGGCACGTCGAACCACCGGCTCACTTTCTCACGCGCTGGATTTTTCTGCGCGCATTGGGTGTGATTTACCTCATCGCGTTCGTCTCACTGTGGACGCAAATCAGCGGACTGATTGGCCACGATGGTATTTTGCCGACTGACCGGTTCATGGCGGCGGTGCAACAGCAATGTGACCTGCAAGGAATCGGCTTGGAACGGTTCCGTTTGTTGCCGACGTTGTGTTGGTTCAATTCTTCCGACGGTTCCCTGAATTTCCAATGCGCAGCCGGCGCGCTGCTGGCCATCATTTTAATTGTTGGCATTGCGCCCGCGCCATGTCTTGCCTTGCTGTGGCTGCTGTATCTTTCGCTCGTGACGGTTGGACGCGATTTTCTCGGCTTTCAATGGGACAACCTGCTGCTCGAAGCCGGCTTTCTCGCCATCTTCTTCGCGCCGTTGCAACTCTGGCCGCGACCTTCGCGGGAAGCGCCGCCATCCCGAATGGTGCTCTGGTTGCTGCGATTGTTGCTGTTCAAATTGATGTTCTCGTCCGGTTGCGTGAAATTGTTGAGCGGCGACCCGAATTGGCGCAATCTCACCGCACTCACATTTCATTACCAAACCCAGCCCTTGCCAACCTGGGGCGGCTGGTATGCGAACCAATTACCATTGTGGTTTCAAAAAACATCGTGTGCCGCGATGTTTTGCATCGAACTTGGCGCGCCATTCCTGATTTTCACTCCGCGCAGATTGCGATTTTGCGGCGGCGCGGCTATTGCCTTCCTCCAGATTTTAATTCTTCTGACCGGCAACTACACGTTTTTCAACTTACTAACGCTGGCCTTTTGCCTGTTGCTGCTCGACGACTTTGCTCTGTTGAAACTGACACCACTTAAGCTTCGCCCTGCTTTGGGTCCTGTCACTTGTCACTTGTCACTTGCCACTCACTGGCGCTGGCCTCGCGCCATCACCGTCCCCCTCGCCGGCTTCGTGATTATCCTTTCACTTTTCCAAATGGGTCTCATGTTCGGTGTGCGGCCCGGCTGGTTGTTCCCGGTGGCGATCGTGGATGAATGGCTCACGCCGTTTCGCAGCTTCAACGGCTACGGCTTGTTCGCCGTGATGACCACCGGCCGTCGTGAAATCATCGTCGAAGGCAGCGACGACGGCGTGAATTGGTTGTCCTATGAATTCAAATACAAACCCGGCGATGTAAACCGGAGGCCGGTTTTCGTTGCACCTCACCAACCGCGTTTGGACTGGCAGATGTGGTTCGCCGCGTTGGGCAGTTACCAGCAAAATCCGTGGTTCGCGAATTTCTGTCAACGTCTGCTGCAAGGATCACCGAAAGTCCTGGCCTTGCTCGACAAAAATCCCTTCCCTAATCACCCGCCGCGCCACATCCGGGCGGAATTTTACAGTTACCGTTTCACGAACTTCGCCGACCGCCGCGCCACGGGCGCTTGGTGGAAACGCGAATTCGTCGGGGAATACTTGCCGCCGATTTCGCTTCGGGAATAGACTCAGGCCGTAAACTCATGAGTGAAACATCCGACTCAGGCTGCTCCGGAGGCTTTGCCGAGGCGGGAGGCCGCGCGCCCGACTGGTTCACGCCCCTGCGCTTCGGAATCCTGCTTGCGCTGCTCATTTTCGCCGCATTTCCGCAGGTCCTGCTGGGACTGCAAACGTTCGTCGTGCGCGACTACGGATTTTTCGCCTATCCTCTCGCCTGTTTCCAGCAGCAATGTTTTCATCACGGCGAACTGCCATTCTGGGACCCCTACAACAACTGCGGCGTGCCGTTTCTTGCGCAATGGAACACAATGCCGCTCTATCCGCCGGCGTTGATTTATCTGCTGCTGCCTTTGACATGGTCGCTGAGCTTTTTCTGCCTGTTGCACCTGTGGTTTGCCGGGTTCGGCATGTTTTTCCTCGCGCGCAGGTGGACGGGGAACAATTTTGCGGCGGCCTTTGCGGGCGTGGCATTTTCATTCAACGGACTGTCACTCAATCTACTCATGTGGCCGAGTCACATGGCCACATTCAGTTGGATGCCATGGGTCGTGCTCACGGTCGAACTCGCGTGGCGCTGCGGCGGGCAAAAAATCATCCTGGCCGCGCTGGTGGGCGCCATGCAAATGCTCGGCGGCGGACCGGAAACCATTTTGCTCACCTGGCTCTTGCTGCTCGCGCTCTGGATTCAACAATTCATTGCTGGTGGCGGTGACGCCCCGTCACCAGCCACTTCTGCGACGGGGGCGGCGCAACTACGTCCGGCCATGCTCTGGCGTTTTCCGCTGGTGGTGTTGCTGGTGACGGCGCTGACGGCGGCGCAATTGCTGCCGTTCCTTGACCTCTCCGCTCATTCGCAACGCAGTGTCGGCTACGCCGACACACGCTGGTCCATGCCCGGCTGGGGCTGGATGAGTTTTCTCGTGCCAATGGTGCATGGCAGCACGCGGACGGAAGGCGTCTTTTTCCAATACGGCCAATCGTGGACGTCATCCTATTACCTCGGCATCGGCACGCTCTGGCTGGCGCTGCTCGCACTGTGGATGGTGCGGGAACGTCGCGTGTGGCTGCTGGGCGGAGCAACGATGCTCGCGCTGATTTTTGCCTTCGGGGAAAACACCTTCGTCTATCCCGCCGTGCGCAAAATCATCCCGCAACTCAGCTTTGTGACTTATCCCGTCAAATACCTGACGCTCGTGACGTTTCTGATGCCGTTGCTCGCGGCGTTTGCCATCACCCGCCTGCAAAGCTTGCGAAGCGAAGAAAAAATGAATTTCAAGAAACACCTGATTTTCATCGGCGTCATTTTGTTCGCGCTCCTCGCAGGAATTCTTTTTTGGGCGTGGCGCTTCCCATTTCCAACGGATGACGTTCACGCGACGTTGTTTAATGGACTGTCGCGCGCATTTTTTCTGCTGTTGACCGGCGGGTTGCTGTTTCTCCTGACGCTGGAGGCCGGACCGGGATTGCGCCGCATCGCGCCACTGCTCTTGATTGTGGTCGCGTGGCTCGACGTCTTCACCCACGAGCCACCGCAAAACCCGACCGTGCCGCCTAGCGTCTATGAACTGAATCTGGCGCGCGCCGATTTGAAAATGGATCCACAGCCCGAACTCGGCGGTTCGCGCGCCATGGTCTCGCCGATGGCCGCGATTAAATTCATCCAATTTGCGTCGAACAACCCGAAAAACAATTTTCTGGCGAAGCGGGCCGGCTATTGCGCCAACGTCAACCTGCTCGACGGCGTCCCGAAGGTGGACGGATTCTTTTCCATCACACCGCTTGAAAGCGATGACGTGCTGTCGCTGTTTTACACCACGACCAACGCGAACTTCCCGCGGCTGGAGGATTTCATGGCCGTTTCGCAAATCACCGCGCCGGATCAATTTTACCACTGGCAGGCGCGCCCGGCCTTTTTACCGCTTGTGACTGCCGGTCAGAAACCGGTCTTTCTCGACGACGCGGACACGTTGCGTGCCTTGACGCAGCCGGATTTCGACGGAAGCAAAGCCGTTTTCCTCCCGCCGGAAGCAAAATCATTTGTGACGGTCACGAATCAAACAGCCGCCCGCGTGCTCAAATCGCATTTTGGAACTCAGAGCGTGGACATCGAAGTAGAAGCCGGCGCGCCGTCACTCGTCGTCGTGGCGCAGACCTGGTATCACAACTGGCACGCTGAGGTGGACGGCGAACCGGCGCGGTTGCTGCGGGCGAACCATGCGTTTCAGGCAGTTGAAATTCCCGAGGGGCGGCATCGCGTCCAGTTGATTTACCGGGACGGTGCGTTTGAAATGGGCGCGGGCGTTTCGCTGATGGCCTTGCTCGCGTGTCTCATTTGCGTGGCAGCTTCTTCTCGACAGAAAACGATACCCGGCTAGTTTCGCAGCGCAAGAGATCCCATTCCAAAATATATTCACAAAAATTGTTTTAGCGTCTAAGTTCAACCTCGACCATTTCACAATTTTCGTCGAAGCCGCCCTCATCGAGACCTACTGAGTACGTTAAATTCATCACACGACCATTTTCCCGAAACAGTTCAGGGTGAGCGCCATGATTGGGCGTCCCACTCATCTCTGACTGTGGCCCTTCCGCGAGCGTGCTGATAAGCCAATTGTAAGGAACTTTATTGACTGCTAGAATCTTGCCGCTCCTGATGTTCAGTTCAAACGCCACGACTTGCTCTCCCGGCTTTAGTCGGTCGGGAAAAGACAGTAAAACATCCGGGCCGCTGGCACCTGCCGGGGTGATGTGTGTGCAACCAGCGGCAAACACCGGCAGTAAAGCAAACACGAGCACGTAAATTCGCATGGCACCTAACGTCCAGAGCTCAGCCACAGCCACCGGCGGCTGGCTCACGGGTGCAATCTGGACTCTCAAATCTCATAGCTCAACCGAAATCTCAAGGGGCAGTGGCCGTTGGCTCCAGCGCGAGGCTGTGTGAAAACTCATTTTTCAACTATTCAATCCATCTGCTCGATTCATCAAAATGCTTCACAACCCAAATTTGATCGTTACCGAATTTCCTGCCGACACTTTTTACACAGGCTCGCGCAGTGTTAGGCGACGATGTGTTCACGGGATATTCTGGGTGTTCCAGTCATCTCTTTGCAGCTCACCCCAATCAGCAGAAAAAACTTTGTAGCTTTTGGTAAACGGATTGAATTGTAGCAACGCTCGAAATTTGTAATCACCTGCCTTCGAGCTAGGATCAATCGCCCGACAAATGGCCGTCGGTTCCACATGGTAGGTCCCAAGGACCAATCTATACTCCTCAGATTGTGGAAGACTCGGTGACTGATATGGAGTGTTGCGTATTATCTGCCTGACTTGACATGACCCTGTCAGGACGACGAGCTAACAACCACGTTTCTACTCCGGCGGTTGCCGTTGCGCAACCGGTAAATCACCCCCAACTAAAACTGGCGCTGGACATGCATGTCCAATCCATCGTGGTGGCCGCGATGGCCGACGCCCTCCTCAAACCAGTCCGGCGATTCCGACCGCCGGATTTTCTGAGTTGGGTCAAAAGTCAACAGGCGGCGGGCTGGGCCATCGTCTCCTGCTAGGCGACTGTTCATGGCCAAAACCATAACCACGTGACGAGCGAGACTAACAGCCCGGCCAACCCCAAAAGCTCGCTCAAACGCAGGCTGCGAAGATAACGAATATAATCCACTGGCAAGCCCGACCGAGCTGCTCGCCGAACGTCCAATACCGAAAATCCGGCGGCGGCGGCGAAAACGCCAACCATTAGCGATGGTAGCAGCCAATGGCTTTTGCCAATCAGATGTGGAGCGAGAGCCAGCGCTCCGCCAAGAACAGCCGCTGGAACCAAAAGCAACCACCCATTCTGCTCTGACGAACCGATAAGCTCCTTATGGTCGTCGCTGAGTGAACGTTTGGCACGCCTCTTGACGAGCACCGCCGCAGCCAGCAGCAGCATAAAAATGATCGCACCTGCGATAAACATAAGTCGCCTAACGATCCAAAGCTGAGCCACGCCGGAACTGCGACATCCGCCAACCGGCGACTTCCCGGCAAACTGAAGGCGTAACCGGCGTTGGCTCCAGCGCGAGGCTGTGTGAAAAGTCGGTCATGATTTGAACAATTACGCCGACGGTTGGTCAGTGACAAGCATGAATCATCGCCCCGGACTGGATCGTTCCCAAACGTTGCTCTTCCCTGAACGACTGGAGGACTACATCGCCGCCGAAAACCCCGTACGCTTCCTCGACGCCTTCGTCGGTTCGCTCGATCTGCACGCGCTGGGCTTCGCCAAAGCCCGCTGCGCCGACACGGGCCGTCCCCCTTACGAACCGGCGGCGCTGCTCAAGCTCTACCTTTACGGTTATCTGCACCGAATCCGTTCCAGCCGGTGGCTGGAGGCCGAATGCCAGCGCAACGTGGAGGTCATCTGGCTGACGGGCAAACAAGCCCCCGACCACAAGACCATCGCCGATTTCCGCAAGGACAACCTCAAACCGTTGCAGGCGGTGGCACGGCAGTTCACCGTGCTGTGCCGGAAACTGGAGTTGTTTGGTGGGCAACTGGTGGGAATCGATGGCACCAAGCTGGCGGCGGTCAACAGCAAGGACGCCCATTTCAATGAAAAGAAACTGCGCGACTTGATCGACCGCGCCGACGCGCAGATTGCCGAATATCTCAAGGGACTGGATGCCACTGACGCGGCGGAAAGGGCCAGCCCTGTTTGCAGCCGGGCGGAGTTGGCAGCCAAGATCGCGGCGCTGCAGGAGAAAAAGGACTGGCACGAGGAGTTGCTGGGGCAACTGGACGCAGAGGAGAAACAAATCTCGGTGAGCGACCCGGACGCGCGGCGGCTGCGGGCTGGCGGCGGTGGCAGCGTGGTGGGTTACAATGTGCAAACGGCGGTCGATGCGAAGAACAAGCTGATCGCGGCAGCCAACCTGACCAATGAAGAGACGGATTTGCGGCAGTTATCGGGCATGGCACGGGCGGCCAAGGCGAATCTGCAAGTCGATCAGCTGGAAGTGGTGGCTGACACCGGTTACAGCACGACGGCGGAAGTGGCGGTGTGCGAACAACACGGGATCACGGCGTATGTGCCCAAGGCCGACACCAGCGCCAACACGGCGCAGGGATTATATGGCAAGAGCCGCTTTACTTACGATGCCACCAAGGATGTGTATGCGTGTCCGGCGGGAGCGGAGTTGACTTACCGGTTCAGCACCGATGAAAAAGGACGGCAGGTGCGCTACTACCGGGCCAGCGGGTGCAAGGGCTGCGGGCTCAAGAGACAATGCACGCGCAACAAGGCCAACCGAACGATCACGCGGGAACAGGATGAAGCCGTGATGGAGGCGATGGCGGCGCGGGTCAAGGCCCACCCGGAGAAGCTCAAACTGCGCAAGCAGTTGTGCGAACATCCCTTTGGGACGATCAAGCGGTTTTTCGGCTACACCTACTTCCTGATGAAGGGGCTGGCCAAAGTGCGGGCCGAGTGGAGTCTGATGACACTGGCCTACAATCTCAAGCGGGTGTTCAATCTGGTAAAGCTCGACCAACTGATGGCGGCGGTGGAGGGCAAAGTCCCGCAGGCGGTCTGAAAGGGGCGGGCAGACTTCTTTTTGGGCGAGGGGGACGCCCGATCATCCCCGTGGGCTACCATCACGGCTGGAACTTCCAGCCAAAAAAACCGGCGCACGGAATTTCAAATCACCGGGGAAACATTTTCGCATTCATCGCGCCGGAGTTTTCACACAGGCTCGCGCTGGAGCCAACGCCGACTGCCCCTTGAGTTTATGGATGGTTTGAGTTATACAACGATTATTGAGCTTGCGGAGCCACTTGCCCGTCGGCGTGGCTCAGCTTTGGATCGTTAGGCATCATTTTGTCACAAACATAAATAACAATAAATGGAGATTAAATATGAAACTGAACATTAGAGCGTTTGCGCTGACTTGTGGCATACTCTGGGGACTAGGGCTATTTTCTCTTACTTGGTGGTTTATCGCATTTGATGGTTCCACCGGAGAGCCTACGCTCATCGGTAAGATATATCGCGGTTATACCATTTCCCCAATCGGCAGCATAATAGGATTGGTATATGCGTTCTTCGATGCTTTGGTTGGCGGTGCGATATTTGCGTGGCTCTATAATAAGATAGCAGGTTGTGCCGAAGAAAAGCAGAGTCAAGTCAGTCATGATGCCTAACACCACGCTGGAGCCAACGCCGACTGCCCCTTGAGTTTATGGATGATTTGGGTTATACAACGATTATCGAGCTTGCGGAGCCGCTTGCCCGTCGGCGTGGCTCAGCTTTGGATCGTTAGGCCGACTGGCGCATATTTTGTAATGAGACAGCTTTTCTTTTTATCATTGGTGGCTGCGATGATTGCGTCCATCGTTCTCATGGTGCGTCGTCCAGTGCGGTTGCTTGCCACTATCCAGATTATTCTTACGGCACTCGTCGTCGTTGGTTTTGCTGTCGGCATGAAGATGGCTTTGTGGATACATTCGATGTCCATGTCTGACCCGGTGCGGCAGGAGTGGCAGCCGCGAGTCAGTGTGATTGGAGCCGTTTTGTGGTTTGGGACGATTATTCCGTGGTTACTTTTTACGATTTACCATGTCATTATTGTTGTCAGGCGGAAGTCGTCGGCCTAACACCGCGCGAGCCTGTGTGAAAACTCCGGCGCGATGAATGCGAAAATGTTTCCCCGGTGATTTGAAATTCCGTGCGCCGGTTTTTTTGGCTGGAAGTTCCAGCCGTGATGGTAGCCCACGGGGATGATCGGGCGTCCCCCTCGCCCAAAAAGAAGTCTGCCCGCCCCTTTCAGACCGCCTGCGGGACTTTGCCCTCCACCGCCGCCATCAGTTGGTCGAGCTTTACCAGATTGAACACCCGCTTGAGATTGTAGGCCAGTGTCATCAGACTCCACTCGGCCCGCACTTTGGCCAGCCCCTTCATCAGGAAGTAGGTGTAGCCGAAAAACCGCTTGATCGTCCCAAAGGGATGTTCGCACAACTGCTTGCGCAGTTTGAGCTTCTCCGGGTGGGCCTTGACCCGCGCCGCCATCGCCTCCATCACGGCTTCATCCTGTTCCCGCGTGATCGTTCGGTTGGCCTTGTTGCGCGTGCATTGTCTCTTGAGCCCGCAGCCCTTGCACCCGCTGGCCCGGTAGTAGCGCACCTGCCGTCCTTTTTCATCGGTGCTGAACCGGTAAGTCAACTCCGCTCCCGCCGGACACGCATACACATCCTTGGTGGCATCGTAAGTAAAGCGGCTCTTGCCATATAATCCCTGCGCCGTGTTGGCGCTGGTGTCGGCCTTGGGCACATACGCCGTGATCCCGTGTTGTTCGCACACCGCCACTTCCGCCGTCGTGCTGTAACCGGTGTCAGCCACCACTTCCAGCTGATCGACTTGCAGATTCGCCTTGGCCGCCCGTGCCATGCCCGATAACTGCCGCAAATCCGTCTCTTCATTGGTCAGGTTGGCTGCCGCGATCAGCTTGTTCTTCGCATCGACCGCCGTTTGCACATTGTAACCCACCACGCTGCCACCGCCGCCAGCCCGCAGCCGCCGCGCGTCCGGGTCGCTCACCGAGATTTGTTTCTCCTCTGCGTCCAGTTGCCCCAGCAACTCCTCGTGCCAGTCCTTTTTCTCCTGCAGCGCCGCGATCTTGGCTGCCAACTCCGCCCGGCTGCAAACAGGGCTGGCCCTTTCCGCCGCGTCAGTGGCATCCAGTCCCTTGAGATATTCGGCAATCTGTGCGTCGGCGCGGTTGATCAAGTCGCGCAGTTTCTTTTCATTGAAATGGGCGTCCTTGCTGTTGACCGCCGCCAGCTTGGTGCCATCGATTCCCACCAGTTGCCCACCAAACAACTCCAGTTTCCGGCACAGCACGGTGAACTGCCGTGCCACCGCCTGCAACGGTTTGAGGTTGTCCTTGCGGAAATCGGCGATGGTCTTGTGGTTGGGGGCTTGTTTGCCCGTCAGCCAGATGACCTCCACGTTGCGCTGGCATTCGGCCTCCAGCCACCGGCTGGAACGGATTCGGTGCAGATAACCGTAAAGGTAGAGCTTGAGCAGCGCCGCCGGTTCGTAAGGGGGACGGCCCGTGTCGGCGCAGCGGGCTTTGGCGAAGCCCAGCGCGTGCAGATCGAGCGAACCGACGAAGGCGTCGAGGAAGCGTACGGGGTTTTCGGCGGCGATGTAGTCCTCCAGTCGTTCAGGGAAGAGCAACGTTTGGGAACGATCCAGTCCGGGGCGATGATTCATGCTTGTCACTGACCAACCGTCGGCGTAATTGTTCAAATCATGACCGACTTTTCACACAGCCTCGCGCGGTGTTAGGCCGAAACGCTTCGTCGAGAAAACAATAAGATGCCAGCCGAAGCGACCGCCAAGACATCAAACGCAACTCCGACAGCAGAATATGGAGCCTGATCAAAAAATGCGAATAATCCCATCAAGCTCGCCGTCACGGTGAGGAGCGCAACAATCCCCATGAGAATACTCGCCCATCTCGCTCCCCGGAAAACATAAAAGCTGCCCACCGTGCCAACCAGATACAAAAGTGCAAAAAATGTGACCACCGCCAAACCATCGGGGCGGTAATTGGTGGTGGTGACGATGTAGCGAACAGCCAATGATAACGAAACGCACAAATAGCCGCAAATCGCTATCCAAAGTATTCCGAGAATCTGATGTATCGTTTTCATAGTTATGTCGGTTTCGGCCTAACGATCCAAAGCTGAGCCACGCCGACCGGCGAGCGGCTCCGCAATCTCGATAACCGTTGTATAACTCAAACCATCCATAAACTCAAGGGGCAGTCGGCGTTGGCTCCAGCGCGGTGTTAGGCCACTCATCCATGTGCCTGAATCTCCTTCTGACGCTGCTCCGGCAAATGTGAAATCACTTCAGCAGGCACGGCACAAGGGAAATGTGAATCGAAGTTAGTCCCTCTAAATACTCCGGGGTAAGTCGCGCTTCCGCTCGACTTGTCACCATGAGTCTCTGTGTAAAGCCAAATAATACGGTTGCCGTCATAAGCCCACACTCTGGACTTGTTCTCAATAAAGACGAACCAGCCCGCCTGTGCATTCCATTTGAAGCTCACACCGCCGGAGGCGGGATGTGCAAAATCTATCAAATCTTCCGAGACTCCAATTTTCCAAGATTCATCCGGCGTAGTCTGTGTGCAGAACGTGGTAATAAACATCGGCTGAAACGGTGGCGGTGCTGCTGCTTGGGTGTGAACCGGTGAAGGCGAGTGACATCCCACGAGCAATGTCACGGCGACGAATAGGATTGGAATGGTGTAGCGCATAGTAAAGTGGCCTAACGAAAAAAGCTGAGCCACCGCCGACCTGCGACGTGAACCGCGATAGCGGAACGGACAGCGCCAACGGCGGTTGGCTCCGGCGACTTGTTAGGCCACCAACGAAAAATATGAAAATAATACTCGAAGTAGAAAACGCGAATCCGTTCCAAGCTGGATGGCTCGCCTGCCACATGGGACTGCCGAAAGACAGTCTCAAGCTCAAAGGCATCTCGCAAGAATCGTGGAACGAAGGATGGAGAATGCGCCAAGAAACCGCCGACATGGAAACTCCCGACGATGCGGGACACGGCGGCTGCCATGTCGCTTTCCTGATGGAAGCAACCAACCCGCTGCCTGAATTTGTGCGCCATAAAGTGAGCGTGCGACTGGTGGCCTAACGATCCAAAGCTGAGCCACGCCGACGGGCGAGCGGCTCCGCAATCTCGATAACCGTTGTCCAACTCAAACCGTCCATAAACTCAAGGGGTAGTCGGCGTTGGCTCCAGCGCGGTGTTAGGCGTCATGGATAAACTCTCTGGCCATCCACCAAACAGGATGGTGGCTCACCTACTCGCCCGATGGTGTAAGTCCCGCCTGCTGGACGAACGACCACACCATTCGTGGCGTAGCAATTTGTAATCCCACCGTTGAGATAAGGCAAAAGCTCCGCCCATGTCGGCGTATCATTGGTGGTCTTGCCGGTTTCATACATCCACTCGGTCTTGGCTCCCTCAATCTGTCGCAAACTATTGACGTAAAAATTGGATGATGATGTGGAACGTGCTCTGATGAAATTCGGGATAGCGACTGCCAAAACCACCACGGCAATCGCCGCCAGAACTATGATGAACACTTTCGACATACGCTCGAATGACGCCTAACGATCCAAAGCTGAGCCACGCCGACGGGCGAGCGGCTCCGCAAACTCGATAATCGTTGTATAACCCAAATCATCCATAAACTCAAGGGGCAGTCGGCGTTGGCTCCAGCGCGGTGTTAGGCGGCGTCATTGTGAACCTCTATCTGCTACCCACTTCTTCATGTGCTCGTCCACATCTCTGAAGACCGCTGGAATGTCAGACGCATGGACTTGTGCCATCTGTTCGCGCGTCATGCCCACGTCACCAAAGCCGGGCCACTTCTCACGAAGATACCGAATATGCTCCCTCGCGCAAGGCTCGCACATGAAACTAACCCGATGTGTGCCGCTCATAAGCGCCAGAGGGTCATATCCTCCGCTGAATGGCTCGCCGCCACAATACCGGCAACCTGCCTTCAACGCGGTGGTCATCTCATGCGCTTGGGTCGGACTGGAAGCCGCAAAACACTCATCACATAAATCCCTGGATGTGACCGCATCACCCATAATCGTGTTGAAGTGGCAAGTGGCTTCTCGCTGATGGCAAATCTCGCAAAGCATATCGTGATGTGAGCCGCCTAACGTAGAAAGCTGAGCCACCGCCGACTCGCGACGTGAACCGCGACAGCGGAACTGACAGCAACTCCGGCGGTTGGCTCCGGCGACTTGTTAGGCCGAACGTCCATATCTCAAAACAACAATGATGTAATACGCCAATGATGTAAATACTGGAACTAGACCAATCAAACCCCACTGCCAAGAAGCAAAATAATGGCTGTCTGTTCCGGGATTGTGGATAACCAACAACAGAGATATGGCGGCGAGGGAAGCACATATAGTGCGGCGAATGCTCGCAAACAATCTGATGGAGTCGCTGCGAAATCCAAAAAGCATACGCAAAATCTCACCGCAGCCCCAAATCAAGATAATCGCATTCGTGAATATCAACACGGGAATACCAAACGCGGCTATGACGAAAAATAGGAATGTGGGAACGCCGAGTATGACCAAGCCGCCAATCTCAAATATCGAAAGAAATATCGTGAGTGCCAATCTGGTATTTTTGCTTGTCAAATCCATACGATGTGGCATTTCGGCCTAACGATCCAAAGCTGAGCCACGGCGAGCGGAAAGGCGGTCTGAAATGAAACCGCACCGTCCAAATTTCCGCACACGGTCGAAAACTAAAGGAACACTCGCCGTTGGCTCCAGCGCGGTGTTAGGTGTCATGGTTGAAGGTGAAAAAGACATGATGGCTATGACTGTGGTGCTCCCAAATCAGCGAGTAGCTTGCGTAGCCGGTGAATCTCTCCCACCAACGCCGGAACATCTTCGCGTGCCTTCGATATGAAATCCTTATCCGCATCTTTGCCAACACACTCAAGCGCCACCGTGAGCGTCGGCTTGCCGGCATCGCTCGACTTGCGAAGCCGCTCAACCCAATACGGCTCGCCACCAATCTTGCCTGCTGGAAATATGACGTTGTCATTATCAAACCGGCGTCCGTCTGGTGTAAAGCTCTCCATCGGAGTCTTGGTGTGCAAACCTCCTGCGTCGGATGTCTTCTTATCGTCGGTGTGCTTGCCGGGCCGCCAATACCACGGACCAGGTGTCGCTCGGTCGGCTCGCTGCTCAATCTCCTCAATTTCTTTGATGGTCATAAAATCAAAACGTGCCGCAATGACACCTAACGTTCAGAGCTCAGGCACGCGGGGACAACCAGCGTGAACCGCGAAGCGGAACTGCAACGGCCATCCCGCGTTGCCTGCAGCGATTTGTTAGCCCACGTCTTCATTCGTCCGATCATCTCTTCTCGAAAATCATCGTCTCGTCGCTGTCAGGGTCACCGAAAATCATGACAACACGATAAGGTGCTTGCTTGCCGCTCAAACATGCGTCCTCGATGCGGGGCTGAGAATCAAACCGCACACCCCACATGTCGTGTCCATCAGTCGAGCCAACAATCGCACATCTCCAGCGACCGGTCGTTGACAAGAAATCTGACTGCCCCGAATTCACATAGTTCGTCACACCAAATGCCCCATCCGGCTTCAAATCCAATCGGCACTGTCGCCCATGAAGCACGGCCAGCCCATTGGTCGTAACGGACTGCGCAACGAGCACATAACTGCCTACCACATCTTCCTTCTTCGGCTCATTGGTCGTGAACGGCTTCCCGGATACAGCTCCGGCATTAAAACCGGAGTCGCAACCAGCAGCCAAGAGCGAAACGAGAATGACGAGCAGCAAGCGCATGTGGGCTAACGTCCAAGCTCAGCCACCGCCGCGGAGGATGGCGCTGAACTGCAATCCTGACAATCGAATTTCATAAAATCGTCCAACTGACCGGCGTAGCGGCGGTTGGCTGCAGCGCCATTGTTAGGCATACGAAAATATCTCTCCTCTTCGGAACCGGACACGGCTCAAAATGAGTGAAAGCGGCCACGGTGCCGACAGAAATATCGTAATCGCCCAAAACTCAAGCGTCTCAAAAAACTGGTCAAAAAGTATATCAAACTCGACAACTATCAAAAACAAACTAACGCAAAGCGGTAATAGGGAGACGATAAGCGATGGACCGAAAACTATCCGCGAAAAAACGAGCCAACGATTTGGGATAACCACGAGGACGGCAAGCAGCGATACAATGATGATGGAAAAGTATAGCCGGTGGTAATATGCTGGAGTCCCCCAATCTGTTGCGTCGCGAGGTGGCGAGGCGGCGCGCAACATATAAATATCCAAACCAATCATAAACCAAGCAACTGCGATTGCTTCGATACTCGCGAAGATTTTGCAAGCAATGGCGGGTGGTTTCAAACTCGATTGCATGGGGCGTAGTATGCCTAACGAAAAAAGCTGAGCCACGCCGACCGGCGAGCGGCTCCGCAATCTCGATAATCGTTGTATAACCTAAACCATCCATAAACTCAAGGGGCAGTCGGCGTTGGCTCCAGCGCGGTGTTAGGCCGTCGTCTTTCGTGTGCCATAATTCCAAAAGAAATGTATGAGCGCAACGTCCATGCCGGCAACCAACACGAAAATCACAAAAGCCTCACGACTCGCATTAACAGAATCCTGCCGCTCCGCTTCCGCAATAGCCGCATCCTGCTCCGCCTTGGGACTTGATTGATGTGTCGTCAGAGCCTGCATCATGCGTGGACTGACTCTCGACCCAAAGTGTGGCATGAGCATCCAGAGCAACTGCACAGCAATGAAACTAACAATCAACAGTCTTACAATGTTCTTGCTCATCGCGAGTAACGGACGCGGCCTAACGACTCAAGCTCAGCCACAGCCACGACGAACGCGGCTGAGGCCGGGCAAAACCAAAAGGATGAAAATGCAAAATAATCATACGCAAAACTGCCGGGGCAGTGGCTGTTGGCTGCAGCGCATTGTTAGGCATCAGCCCATCGAACCTCCGCCGGAAACGTTTGGTCTATCCGTCAAAGTATTATGAAGCTCTTCGATTTGCTTTTGCTGCCTCTGTATCTGCTCGTCTTTCTCGCGTATGGCGCGCTCGATGGCTGCCTCACACTTTTTGTCGGCGGCGGCAAGCTGCTTGTCAAGCTCGTTTATCTTAGTAACCGCCGTCTCATGCTCGTGCTCGATGCGCTCATTCTTTTTGTGGAGTCTGATAGCCCACATAAAAAGAACAATGGACAGCGATGCGAAGAAACCGGCTGTAATGGTCATGTCCATATTTCTAAAGCGACGCTGATGCCTAACGATGGCGCTGAGGCGTGCGCTCCCAAACCAAACGCCAACCCGAAAGGATAAATATGGCAAATGACAATCGCATAACTGAGGGCGTAATCGCATCGCCTCCAGCAACTTGTTATCCGCGAAAGGCGACACAATACGAAGGCGAACTCATCCAGCACAGCACATGCCCGCACTGCTCTCATACACCACTCCGCGAAGGGCCGCACGGCGGGATGTCTCTCAATGTTCTGTGCCCTAAATGCCATCACGAATTTATGTGCGCTCCGGCGCCGACGTGGTGCGAAATGATGGGGCCAGCATCCGCAGACCGGCTCGCGTGGCCATACGGAATCAAAGCGGATAACAGTATTTCGGTTGAAGTTTCACGGTCTAATTCCGCTTGATTTTTGACATTAGAAGCTTGTAAAAGACCGTTGTCAAGTGCAATTTTTCATTAATGAATGTCCAACCACCCATCGGCGAAAGGCTGCACCGGCCATTGGAAAGGCTGACGCCCAATCCCAAACTGAAATTCATGGACCAGTGCCGGGAGGTGATGCGGTTCCACCGGCTGGCGTTGCGCACAGAGGAGGCGTATTTGCAGTGGATCAAACGGTTTATTCTCTTTCATCATAAACGGCATCCCAAGGAGATGGGGGAAGCGGAGGTGGAAGCTTTTCTGACGCATCTGGCAGCGGACCGGCTGGTGGCGGCCAGCACGCAAAACCAGGCGTTGGGGGCGTTGTTGTTCATGTATCAAAAGGTGCTGGGGCGGGAGCTGGAGTTTATGGAGGGGTTTGACCGGGCGCAGCGGCGGCAGCGGGTGCCGGTGGTGCTGAGCCGGGAGGAGGCGCGGCGGCTGTTGACGGCGGTGCCGGAAAAATACCGGTTGTTCTGCCAGTTGCTTTACGGAACGGGGATGCGGTTGATGGAGGGATTGCGGCTGCGGGTGAAGGATGTGGATTTTGAGCGGAATCAGATTGTGGTGCATGACGGCAAGGGGATGAAGGACCGGGTGACGATGCTGCCCGACAAGCTAAAGCTTGAACTCCAACGGCACCTGGAACGAGTAAAATTATTGCATGAGAAGGATCTGGCGGCGGGGCTGGGAACGGTCTGGCTGCCGGGGGCGTTGAAGGTGAAGTATCCGGGCGCGGAACGGGAATGGGTGTGGCAGTGGGTTTTTCCCGCGTCGGGATTATCGAACGATCCGCAGAGTGTGAATCCCGGCGCGCACGGAGCAACGCGCTCCACCTTGCGGCGGCATCATTTGAATGAGACGAGTGTGCAACGGGTGATGAAGGAGGCGGTGGCGGTGGCGCGGATTGACAAGCGGGCAAGCTGCCATACGCTGCGGCATTCGTTTGCGACGCATCTTTTGGAGAATGGCTATGATATCCGGACGGTGCAGGATTTACTCGGACACAAGGATGTGACGACAACGCAGATTTACACACACGTGATGCAGAAACCGGGAATCGGGGTGAGGAGTCCGCTGGACAGTATGTAGGGTTTTGGGTCTGGCGTCTGGCGTCTGGGACAAAATGGAAGGTTGAAGGTTGAAGGTTGAGAGATAGGGAATGGGAAACATCGAACATCGAACACTGAACATTGAACATTCAACATCGAATTTGAAAACAAGGCTTTGGCGGGGCGCCGAAAGGGACAGGCGCCTATGCCCCCCGGGAACATGACCCTGAACATCGAACATTCAACATCGAACATCGAAGATTGAAGATGGAGACAGGCGAGACGCCCGTCCTGCGGTCTTGAGTTCCGGCGCGTTGAATTTGCTTTCGCAGCGCACGGGCGTTTGCTAGAAAAGTTCCGTGCGCAAAATCCTGGGAATCGTTTTTGGATTCTGGCTGGGCGGGCTGCTGCTGGACGCGGGCGCGGTCACGCTGTCATTGACCGACGGCACGTCGTTGAGCGGTGATGCCGTCAAGTATGACGACAACGGCATCCTGATCCACACGCCGGAGGATGCTTATACGAACGTGACGTGGACAATGTTTTCGCAGGACGCGCTCAAGCAACTGGCGCAAAACCCGAAAATCAAACCGTTCGTCAATCCGTTCATTATCCCGCCAGTGCAACAGCGTCCAAAGGAGGAAATCAAAATTCAGCAGGTTTCGCGGCTGGAAGAGCCACCAAAAGCCTCATTGTTCGCCGCGCTGTTTTCGTCGTCGGTCGGATTGGCGGTAATATTCCTGATTTACGGGGCGAATCTTTATGCGGCGATGGAGATCGCCGCTTTTCGCGGGCGCCCCATCGGCATGGTGATGGGGGTGGCGGCGGTGCTGCCGGTCCTGGGACCGATTATTTTTCTGTCCATGCCCACGCGGGGCGAGCCGACCGCGGAGCCGGTCGCGCAGACCGAAGCTGAAACGGTGGCCGTGCCGGGCGTCGCGCCGGCGCCGACACGGGTGCAACCGCCGGGCGGAATTCACATTACCTCGTCATCGTGGCAGCAAGGGCCGCCCACCGAGAAACCCGCACCGCAGATTTTCCAGCGCGGACAGTTCATGTTCAACCGCCGGTTTTTCGAGACGAAGTTCCCGAATTTCTTCAGCCTCGTCCGGCGTGAAGCGGACAAGGACATGGTGTTGCTCGTGAAAACGCCGCGTGGGCAGTATGAGGTCAATCGCATCACGCGCATTGCGGCCAACGACATGCATTTTGAGGTCGCGCATGGCGCGGCGCGGCAGGAGGTGATGGTGCCGTTCGGGGAAATCCAGGAAATCCAACTCAAACACAAGGATGCGTGAAACGGGAGTGTGACATGTGGTATGTGACACGTGGCACGGAAGCTGTTCCTGCGCGGCGTGGAGTTTTCCTGTCACTTGTCATCCGTCACTTGTCACTTTTATGAAATACCGGACGATTCTCATGTTTGGCGCGCCGGGCTCGGGCAAGGGCACGCAGGGAAAAATTCTCGGCACCATTCCGAATTTTTTCCACTGCGCCTGCGGCGACGTGTTCCGCAGCCTGCGTCCGGACAGTCCGCTTGGCAAAATTTTCATCGCCTACTCCGGCCGCGGCCGGCTGGTGCCCGACGCGCCGACGGTCGAGCTGTGGCGGCGGTTCATTGCCGCCAGCACGAAGATGGGGCGGTTTCATCCCGCCGAGGACACGCTCGTGCTCGACGGCATCCCCCGCAACGTGGCGCAAGCGGGAATGTTGGGCGACGTGCTTGACGTGATCGCCGTTTTTTACCTCACCTGCGCCAACCAGAAAAATCTCGTGACGCGCCTGCAACGCCGCGCCATCAAGGAAAACCGGCTGGACGACGCGAACCTCGATGTCATCCGCGACCGCCTGAAAATTTATGGGCAGGAAACCAAGCCCGTGCTCAATTTTTACGGCAAAAAAGCCGTTCATCGCATCAATGCCGATGGAACACCGGCCAGGACGTTTTTGGACATCCTCAAACGCGTCGTCAAACTCAAATAGATTTTGCAGGAGCCGAGGTAACGAGGCTCAAATATCCAAAGTGAACATTATTCAGAGCCTCCTCACGTCGGCTCCTACTTTTTCCTTTCACCCGCGCGCGATTTCGTTTTCGCTGAATCCATGACGACATTGCAAATCATTTTCATGGGCACGGCGGAATTGTCCTGCGCCAGTCTGGAAAAACTGGCGGGTACGCAGGGATTCCAAATCACCGGTGTCGTCACGCAACCCGACCGGCCCAAGGGCCGCGAGCTCAAGGCGCAGTCGTCACCGGTCAAAACGCTCGCGCGGCGGCTGGGTTTGCCCGTGCTCCAGCCGGCCCGCGCCCGCAACGAAAAATTCATCGCCGAACTCCGTGCTTTGCAGCCCGATCTCATTTTAGTTGTCGCTTACGGACAGATTTTGCCGCAGAGCATTCTCGACCTGCCGCGCCACGGCTGTCTGAACGTCCACACCTCGTTGCTGCCCAGGTATCGCGGCGCGGCACCGATTCAGTGGGCGATTGCCAACGGCGACGCCGAGACGGGTGTTACCATCATGAAAATGGACGCGGGATTGGACACCGGACCGATTGTTTCGCAACGGCGCACGCCCATCCGGCCTGAGGACAATTCGGCCACGTTGCACGACCGGCTGGCGCGGCTCGGCGCGGAATTACTGGTGGAAACCATTCCCGGTTACGTCGCCGGGAAAATCCAGCCGGCGCCGCAGCCCGCCGCAGGCGTGAGCCAGGCGCCCAAAATCAAAAAGGAGGACGGACGCATTGATTGGAACCTGTCCGCGAAAACGATTTGGAACCGGCTGCGCGCCTTCACGCCGTGGCCGGGCTCGTTCACATTTTGGTTGGGAGTTCCACCTTCAGGCGGCAACGTCATTCAGAAGGGAAAACCGCTTGAAGGCGGAACTCCGAACGCGCCTCGACCGATGCTGCTGAAAATCTGGCGGGCGGAAATCGTCGAAAAATCCGATGAAGCTGGAACCATTTTATCAGCGGACAAAAATGGAATCGTTGTCGCCTGCGGCCAAAATGCGCTGCGGATTCTGGAGTTGCAGCGCGAAGGCGGGCGGCGATTAAGCGCGCAGGAATTTTTGGCGGGGCATCCGTTGAAGGCGGGCGAAAGGTTTAAATAGATATCTGTCCCAAAGGGACAACGGAAATCAGCCAGCCACAAAGTGGCTGGGGCAATCAACCGACGGCATTGCGTCCCGAAGGGACGATGGAAAAGTTGCGCATTTTCCACCGTCCTTTCAGGACGGAAATCATTTGGGAGCAACATACCCGGCACGATGTGCCGGGCTAAGTTCCAACGCTGCTTCGCGGCTTTTCCGCATCCCGCATTCCCGCCGCGTAAGCGTCGAACACGCGGCGCATTTCGTCGCGGATTTTGCGAAAGCACGCCAGGATTTCTTCTTCGCTACCAGTCGCCCTGGCCGGATCAAAGAACGGCCAGTGATGGCGGTTTACCTGACCGGGAAAAATCGGGCAGGCCTGGTCCACGTTGCCGCAGACAGTGATGACGGTGTGGACCGGCTGGTCCAGAAATTCCTTCAGGTGTTTTGAGCGATGGCCGGAAATATCAATGCCAACCTCGGCCATGACTTTGATGGCCAGCGGATGAACGCAGCCGGTGGGTTTTGAGCCGGCGCTTTGGACGGTCACGAGTTCGCCCGCCGCTGCGCGTAAAAAGCCTTCGGCCATGTGACTGCGGCACGAGTTGCCGGTGCAAAGGATGAGAATGGTGGGTTTCATATTTGTAGGAGACGACGTGAGGAGTCTCAATTTTTTAGTTCATTGGTTTCAATTAGAGACTCGTTACCTCGTCTCCTACTTTAATTTTCGCCTGATACCAGCCGCGCGAGCGGTTGCAGACGTGGCAGACGGAAAGCATCACCGGCACTTCGACGAGCACACCGACGACGGTGGCCAGCGCCGCGCCGGAGCCGGGGCCGAACAGCGTGATGGCCACGGCCACGGCCAGTTCGAAGAAATTGCTCGCGCCGATGAGCGCGCCCGGTGACGCGACGTTGTGCGGCACTTTGAACCGGCGCATCAGCAAATAGGCGAGCGATGAATTGAAATAGACCTGGATGACAATCGGCACGGCCAGCAGGAGCACCGCGAACCAGCGCGTGGTGAGGTTTTCCGCCTGGAAGGCAAAGATGAGCACGAGCGTCAGCAACAGCGCAAAGATGGTCACGGGATGAAATTTTGGCAGAAACTTTTGCTCGAACCAATCCTTGCCGTGCGATTTCAAAAGCGCGGTGCGGGTGAGCCAGCCGGCCGCCAGCGGAATGACGATGAACACAACGACCGACGTGATGAGCACCTTTGACGGCACGACCACATTGGCCACGCCACACAGAAACATCACAATGGGGGCGAACGCGAACAGCATGATGAGGTCGTTCACCGCCACCTGCACGAGCGTATAGACCGGGTCGCCGTCGGTGAGATAGCTCCACACGAAGACCATCGCGGTGCAGGGCGCGGCGGCGAGGATGATGAGTCCCGCGGTGTAATTTTTCGCCGTCTCCGGTTCAATCCATGGGGCGAAGAGGTGTTGCATGAACAGCCACGCCAGCAGCGCCATGCTGAACGGTTTCACCAGCCAGTTCACAAACAACGTCACCGCCAGGCCTTTCGGTTTGCGCGCGATGCCGCCGAGGGCGGCGAAATCCACCTTGAGCATCATCGGATAAATCATCAACCAGATGAGCACGGCGATGGGAATGTTGACGTGCGAGTCATGGCCAAATTCAAGTTTGCTCAAGGCCGTGGTGAACGCCGGTGCGAGTTTGCCGAGCAGAACGCCGGCGACCATGCAGAGGAAAACCCAGACGGTCAGGTAACGCTCGAAGAACGCCAGCCGCCTGACGGATGTGCCTGCTGTTTCAGCCATGTAAAAAATTGTTGGTCGGACGGGTCTTGTCACTCGTCATTTGTCACGCCTTTGGCTTGCGCGCCTTGATTTCAAGACTGGTGACGAAATCGGCGGCGGCGGTGCCGGGCGGCAGATGCTCCGCGATTTTCCGGTAAAGCGGGTCGTTCCAATCCGCCTTGGCCTTGAGGAAATCTGACTTTTTCTTGAGCACAATGTCCGTCAATCCCGCTTCGCGCGCCATGCGTTCGGTTTCATCCACCAGCACGGCGCCGGCCACGCAGCCGATGACCGCCTCAACCATTTCCCGCACGGCCTGAGGCAGGGGATGAAGCAATGCCAGGTCGGAAACGGCGACGCGCCCGCCCGGCTTGAGCACGCGGGCAATTTCACGCCACACCTGCGGTTTGTCCGGCGAAAGATTGATGACGCAATTGGAGATGATCGCATCCACGCTGTTGTCGGCGACAGGCAGATGCTCGATTTCGCCGAGTCGAAATTCGACGTTGTCCAGACCGGTTTGTTGGCGGTAACTCGCGGTGTTACGCCGGGCTTTGGCCAGCATCTCCGGCGTCATGTCCACGCCGATAGCGCGTCCCGTGGCGCCGACTTTGCGTCCGGCGATGAACACATCGAAGCCGCCGCCGCTGCCAAGGTCGAGCACGACTTCACCTGGCTGGAGCGCGGCGAGCGCGGCGGGGTTGCCGCAGGAAAGTCCCATGTTCGCGCCATCGGGCAACGCGGCCAGTTCCTCGGGGGAATAGCCGACTTGCCGGGCGAGTTCGTCTGGAGCGGCTTCTTTCGAGCCGCCGCAACACGAGGAACGCCGCGTGCGGCCTGCGTTTTCGGCGGTGGCGATGGCGGCATAGCCCTGGCGCACCATTTCGTGAACGGTTTGTTGGGGGTTGACGGTGGTCGTTTTCATAAAAGTTTGTCTGGTAAATTCATCCGCGGCACTGCCGGCGGCAAATTTCGGCCAGGTCGGTTTTCAGCACCCGGTCCAATTTCTTCGCGTCGGCGATGGCTTGTCCGGACTGGCCGAGGGATTTTTTCACCCAATCGAGCGCTTCGCGCACGGCCACTGGCGCGGCTGGATCCGGCAACCGGTAATAAACCCAGCGCTCGGTCTTACGTGATTGGATCAGGGCGGCGTGGTGCAGGATGGAAAGGTGCTTTGAGACGGTGGATGGGGCGAGGCCGAAGAGCGCGGTAATCTGGCAGACGCACAATTCCCGGCGGCGCAACGCCAGCAAAATCCGCACCCGGTTCGGGTCAGCGAGCGCCCTGGTGACGGCCATGAATTCGCGCATAATTTGTTATTTCGTCAAATGACGAAATGAAAATCGCACAGGAACCGGCGGCGCGCAAGGAAAATGTTTCCGGGGGCGTGGTACGGGGCGCAACTTCGCACCACCGTCAACCCGGACAAAGGCCTCGGAAAGAAACGCCGCGTTCACGCGGCAGCATGGCAGAAAGCAAACCTCTGCCGGCTGAAGCCGGCG
The DNA here is from genome assembly GCA_963842445.1 of uncultured Verrucomicrobiae bacterium. Classification (GTDB taxonomy): domain Bacteria; phylum Verrucomicrobiota; class Verrucomicrobiia; order Limisphaerales; family UBA11358; genus UBA11358. The sequence continues at coordinate 209,462 of CAWJHF010000003.1, forward strand.
TTCCCTGGCGGTAGTGTCAAGGGCGTGTTGCCCAAACGCTCGGAGCGCGGACCGCCGAGTCCGCGCGTTCGTGGGACTTCACGATTCCAGCCTGTTTCTGCGGGTGCGGCTCACGCGGACATGGCTGTCCGCGCTCCGTTTTGCTTTCGGCAACACGCCCTCAAGTTGCGCCCTGTTTTACGCGCCCGGGGCCGGGGCCGGCGCGCCCTGCCCTTTCGCTCCGGGATGGCGGATGTCCTGGGCTTCGCAGAGATAAACGACTTCTTCAGCGATATTTTTGGCGTGATCGGCGATGCGTTCGAGGCTTTTGGCGGCAGCCATCCGATTCAGGCAGCGGCCGACGGTGCCGGGATTTGCCACCATGTGCTGCGCGAGGGCGTTGATGTCTTATGCAATTTGCAACGCAATTGGCGGGCGCCGAATTGGATCCGCCGGAGGCGGGTACTGGCAATAACCTGGCCGGGAAAAATCGGGCACGCCTGATTCCAGCTGTGCCGCGAAAATTGTCCCGTCACATTTTGGTTACGCACCTGGCTGAGTTGTCACCTGCCTGAAACAATGCGCTCAAAAGCCTTTTGTGACGAGGCTGCTTGAGCTTTCAAAACGACAAACAACCCGTCACGAAACTGAGTGCGGCTGGCTGATTTCTGGAGGTTGGCGGGCTGAAGAACCGATAGGATGGTTTCACGGTAAAATGGAAGGCTTTAAGAAAATCACGGTAAATAAATAAAAAAAGGTAAAATTCTATGCTAAACAAAAAGACAGGACTGATTGCTTTGCTCGTAGGTTTTGCTGCCAGCGAAATCATGGCAGGCACATTGAGCAGTTTTGCGGTTGGAGATGTGCTGGTATGTTTCCGCAACGGCGGGGCGAACGATCTGGTGGTGGACGCGGGGCCGATTTCCACGTTCACCGGCGCAAGCGTGAATCAAGTAATCCCCATCAGCCAGTACACTGGCAACCAACTCGCTTATGTCAGCACCAACGCCGTCAGTTGGTCGGCTTTTGCCTGGTATGACAACACGATAAGCCCCAATTGGACGTTGTTTGTGACCAAACCCCGGAGTTCATTGAATGTCCAGACTTCCCCATGGGTGGACAATACTTCCGGCAGTCAAAAAAACACTGTCTTGCGCATGCAAACGATTCCCCCCGGCACGGTGGATGAAGCCAATTACGTTCCTCCGCCCGGTGTGGGCAGCAGTCCCAATACGTCAACCGCCGTGCTTGAAGGGGACATCAGTGCGGGCAACCCTGATTATGTAACCGGAGAAAGTTACCGCGATGCCCTTTTGGGTTCATACGGCAGCGATTTCAACGGGACTTTGAATGGCAATCCGGAAGACACCACCCCGGGCAATTTCACCACCTCTGGAACGGCGGTTCGTTCGGATTTCTACCAGGCGACGCCAACGAGCGGTTATGGGTTGGGAACATTTCTGGGCTATTTCGAACTTTCCACCAATGGCACAATGATCTATGTGGCCAAACCGACTTCCGTACCGGCCATTACTTCCGTCAGCCGCTCCGGTAACACCACGACCATCGGTTACACCACCGGAATGTATGGCACTTATACCCTCCTGGGAACCAACAATCTGGCAGCGCCGGTGGCGACGTGGCCGGTCGTTTCCACCCTGAGCACGGGTGATACTTTGACCCATACCATTAATGATACGGATTCCAGCGGCATCAAATTTTATACCATAGAGGCCCAATGAAGTAATCGCCAAACTTAAACCAAACAACAATCACAAACAAAAATGAAAAGAAACCGTAACAATATGAAAAAACTACTGCTCCTCACCATGGCGCTTGGCTTCGCCGGCGCCTCGCCGCTCCTGGCGGCGGGAACCACTGTTGACGTCTATATCACCGGCTCCACGGCGTTCCGTGCCAACGTCTATACCGCCTGCCAAAAGCTGTTCAATCCCGCCCAATCCGGCATAAGCAGCACCTACTTTGCTGATGCGGCGCATGGTGGCGCCAATTCCGGTTTTAGTTCCAAAACGGCCTCCTGGGTCATGACCGGAACCCCCGTCAGCACGCTCACGAATTTGAACGGCGACACGCTGGTCATACATGGCAACTTCACCGGCTCGACTCAGGGCTTGCAGACGACGGAACAAAGCACCCTGCTTACTTGGGCCCAGCCGATTGGCACCCAAGGCGGGAATGCCACCGTCTATGTGACGAACAGCCCCACCATCGGCTTCTCCGATGCGTCCGGCGCCGCCAGTCCCTATACGGCATCGGGTAACTACGCTGAAGAGAACGTGTGCGTCCAACCGTTCGTCATAGCGAAGTCAATATCCACCAGCAGTGCCATGACCAACATTAACAACCTCACTTGGGAACAATTCGAATACGGCATACCAAACGGCCAGATTCCGCTTTCGGCTTGGACTTACAATGCGGCAGACAGCAGCAACTTTGTCTATTTGATCCAACGCACCAAGGATTCCGGCACCCGCCGTTGCGAGACGGCTCAGGAGTATTATGAATTCAATGATCCGGTCGGCGTTTATATATGGGACGCCACAAACAACGACTTTTACAGCCCGTCAAACACCACCCCATTGGTGTGGGGACTTAATGGCTCGACCAGCGGTGCGACCAACCTTCAGGTCATCGGCTCGGAAGGCCCCGGCAACGGCGGCGCCAACCTGAATTGGGGTGCGGGTTACATCGGTGGCGGCGACATCGCAACTGAACTCGGCTACAACAACTCCAACAATCAAGCCATTGCTTATTTGTCAATGGGTGACTCCAGGACCATCACCAGCACCAACTGGTCTCAAGTTATCTCGTACGACGGCCTGTGGCCGACGGCGGCTGGCGCGGGCATTACTTCCGGCACCGGCACCACCAACGATTACTCGCCCATCACCAAGGGCTTTTATCCGTGCTGGGGCTATGAAGTGCTGGTTCATATCATTGATCCCACCCAAGACCCCGCCGCTGATCAGGACATAACCAAAACCCAATTGGGCAGCCAGACCCAGCCGGGCAGTTTCCTGGGTGTGTTTAACGCGCAGACTCTCATCAACGGCGGCTCACCCATTGTCGGCAGCATTGAAAATGAAATCGAGTTGAGCAAGACCGTAGGTCCTGCTTATGCCACGGGCATTCGTCTTAATGAAATGTTGTCCAACCGCTCTGTGGTCGGCGGCGTGATTTCTCCGTTCTGAAGATTGCGCCTTGGATTGTAAGGTCAAGGCGCTGACACAAATGACCGGTGTGGTCCAGCCACACCGGTCTTCTTTTTGGGAGCATTTTGCCAATTCCAGGTTTCATTCGTGGCGATCACGGATGCTCTTTCCGGGCGGGCCATTGGTGATGAATTGGTGCTTCCAGAAGACGGGTGCCATCTTCTTTCAAAGGTAAAAAGGTATCAAATCCACGCGTATCCAAATGCCAAATTTTTGAGTTGTCACAGGATTGTCCCAGTCCCGTCATGTGATTGTCACAATCCGCCGTCAACCTTTGACTCAATGACGGTTGAGCGACATCTTATTTTGCAAGAGTTGATTTTGCCGCCTTCTGCCGAATGGATTCCACGCAATCACGGATGGCTGGTGGCGCGCGTGGCCGAGGGCACAGGCTACTGGTTGCAACCTGGCGCTGAAACCCGGCAACTGGCTGCCGGGGACGGCTTGATTGTCCTGCGCAACGCCAACGGCGTCGTTCGCGCCAGCCAGCTTGGTACGCTGAAATTGCAATTCTTCATTGTCCAGCCGCAATATCTCAACGGCCTGCTCACCGTGGTGGAATGGCATCAATTGGAAGTCGCCCCCAAAAACCCTTCGTCGCCGATTACTCTTTTCACCGCCGATGAGCCGCTGGGGCAAAAATTCACGCGCCTGGCCGAGCAAACGCACACTGAACGGCTGCCCCTGCGTTGCGCGTTGCTTCAGCTTTGGGCCAGCGCCGTCGCCGGCTGGCTTGCGCCGCTGGTTCCCGTTTCCAATGGCGGCAACAAACTCCGGGATCATTTCCGGCAACTGGTCGGTGAGATGACCGAGGCTGAACTTTCCGAGTGTTCGTTGAGCGACCTGTCCCGGAAGCTGCATTGCAGCGAACGCCATTTCAGCCGCCTGTTCCGCGAGGAATTCGGCGTGCCCTTCCGCGCGCGGCAGATTGAACTGCGCCTCCAGCGCGCGCGGCAATTGCTCGCCGACACCGACGCCAAAATCATCAACGTGGCCTACGACAGCGGTTACCGGCACCTCGGACTTTTCAACGCCATGTTTAAGAAACGTTTTGGCGTCACACCCAGCGAATGGCGCCAGCAAAATCTCGAAAAAAAAATCCCCGTCCAGCCGCGCCGCCACCGCTCGCGTTCAACGACGCGTGCCGGCGTCTGGCTCGCAATCCTCGGCCTGGCTTTCTCCCTGCCGGTCCTCGCGCAAACTAATCCGGCGGCCGGCGATACTGCGGCAATAGCCAAGGCGCGCGCCGCCTTGTTCCAGAAAATGGCCGAACTGGACGTGCAGGAACGGCAGGCGGCCCATCCGCGGACAGTTTCCAAGAATCCCGGCCCTAAATTCGATGTGGAAAAGTATCTCGTGATGGGAAACTCCATCCTGCCGCCGGCGAACATCGGCGAAGTTTTCACAAATGTTCCCGATGCGTTTGGGACGAATGTCACCTTTGACGGGATTCGCGCGGCGTTGACGGACCTGCAAATGGCCTATCGCGAGCGCGGCTATGTGACCGTATCCGTCGGCCTGCCACAACAAAAACTCACCAACGCAACGGTCAAGGTGCAGGTGACCGAAGGCCGGCTCGCGGCCATCAACATCACCGGGAACCGCTACTTCAGCGGCGAAAACGTGATGCGCGCCCTGCCGAGCCTGCACACGAACATGCTGCTCAACTCGCACGTCTTCCAGCGCGAACTGGACACGGCCAACGCCAGCCGCGACCGGCAGATTTATCCCGTCATCGGCCCCGGCCCCGAGCCGGGCACCAGTGAACTCACACTCAAGGTCAAGGACCGCTTTCCGTTGCACGCGCGGGTTGAGGTCAACAACGAATACACGCCGAACACACCGGACTTGCGGGCCAATTTCAGCGCCCAATACGACAACCTCTGGGGTCTCGAACACCAGATCGGTTTGCAGTACAGTTGCTCCTTCGACAATTACAGGGACAGCCACGATTATTGGTTCAGCCCGTTTGACGATCCGCAGGTGGCCAACTACAGCGGCTATTACCGGATGCCCCTGGGCCATGTGACATCGGTGCAGGAGCAGATTGACGCGAATCCCGGGCGCTTTGGCTATGATGAGGTGACGCACAAGTTCAACCTGCCGCCGGCGACCGGGCAGCCGGAACTGACTTTCTACGCGAGCCGTGCCGTTTCCGACACCGGCGTGCTGCCCGGCCCGGTAACGCTCGTGACCAACACCCCCCTGCTGACCATCTATTCACAAAACCCCGGGGAAAACATTACATTGAACGAGGGCGCCGGCGTCCGCTTTTCCATGCCGCTGCCGCAACTCCAAAACTTGAGCAGCACGCTTTCCTTCGGGGTGGACTTCAAGCGCTATCGGCAAACCAGTTACAACACCAACGATTCCATCCTTCAAATCCACGAATACGACAACTTTGGGAACCTGCTGCCTCCCGACGAACAACCTCCGCCCCAGCACGTTCCTCAAGGACAAACGCCACAATACACGGCTTTGGACTATCTGCCCTTCAACATCGGCTTGAACGGTTCGCTGCCCGACGAGTACGGAACGACTTACTTCAACGCCCAAGCCAATTTCAACGTGTTTTCATTTCTGTCGGACAATTCCGACTTTGCCAAGGCCATCGGCACAACCAACGCGGCACATGCCCATTATGTGACCGTGCAAGCCGGCGCCAACCGGGTGCAGACGATTTACGGCGACTGGTCGGTCAAACTTCATGCGGATGGCCAATGGGCCAACACCCGCCTGTTCAGCAACGAACAATATGGCATGGGCGGCTCGGCAGGCGTTCGCGGTTATACCGATGGCCAGGCCTACGGAGACACCGGCTGGCGTGTGTCCCTTGAGCCGCAGACACCATTGATGAACGTCGGCATGGTGGACGATAACGCGCCGCTTTGGATTCGTGGCTCGGTATTCATGGATTACGGCGAAATTTATATCTTGGATGGGGGGTATTTTGTTGAAGAGGCTACGGTGAATGGGCCGACGGTGGGAACTCTTCCCGGCAATCCCACCCGCTTGAGTTTTTGGGGCACGGGTTTCAGCCTTGCCGCCAACATTGGCAGTCACTTGGATGCGCGGTTCACCGTGGCATTTCCACTGATGGATCCGGCCGGAAGACCAGGATTCTCACCGGGACGGTATATGCACATTTATTTCGGCGTCGGCGCCCAATTTTGAAACGGACATGAATCCTAAATTGTCACCGATTTGTAACGTGCCGCCTCACGCGAGTGGCCTAAATTTGGAAAAGTTCAGGTGACGGCCATTTATGAAAATGCGATATTTCAACCGCCTGCTTTGGCGCGTGCTTGCCGGCGTCTTGCTGTCCGGCTTCGGCTGGCAAGCACTGGCCAATCCGACCGGCATGACTGTGCAGAGCGGTTCCGCCAGCGCTGTCGTCAATGGTTCGCGGCTCACCGTGACCACATCGCAAAGCGCCTTGTTGAACTGGCAGAGCTTCAATATCGCCGCCGGGGAGACCACCCTTTTCAACCAGCCGTCCGCCTATTCCGTCGTGATCAACAACATCCACGACGCCAATGCCTCACAAATTTACGGCAGCCTGCAGGCCAACGGTCTGGTCGTGCTGATGAACGCGTCCGGCTTTTATTTCGGGCCGAATTCATTCATCAAGACCGGCGGCCTCATCGTTTCCACCGCGAATTGCATCCCGCCGCAAAACAGCGGCGGCAGTTGGGAGTTCAACGGCCCGCCGCCGCTGGCGAGCATCATCAATTACGGGCAGATCCAAGTCGGCCAGAATGGCTCCGCCTTTCTCATTGCCGACGATGTTGAAAATCATGGCTCCATCTCCGCGCCCGGCGGCAGCGTCGGCCTCGCCTCGGGCCAGACCGTGCTGTTGAGCGAGCGCCCGGACGGGCGCGGCATGAGCATGCAGGTCACGCTGCCACAAGGCTCCGTGAACAACTACGGAACGCTTACCGCCGATGCGGGAACGATTGAGATGAACGCGAAGGTCGTGAATCAAAATGGATTGGTTCAGGCCAATTCCGTGCAAAATCAAAATGGCGTCATCGAACTCGTCGCCTCCGACCAGCTCAACCTCGGCGCGAATTCACAAATCAGCGCGCAAGGTGATGATTCCGCCGCCGGCAGTTCCGGCGGCAGCGTGACGTTGCAGTCAGGCAATAATTTCAGCGACAACGTTGGCAGCCAGATTGACGTGAGCGGCGGTTCTGAAGGCGGCAACGGCGGCAGCGTGGAAATCAGCGCGCCGAACATTTTGTCGCTGAATTCGAGCATGGATGCCGGCGCACAGGCGGGTTGGAACGGCGGGGAATTTTTCCTCGACCCCGTGAACATTGTTCTTGGCACTTCAACGGCGAATGGCGCGATCAATGTGAATTCTGCGTTCTCCGGTTTTTCACAAATTCTGTTGCAGGCCTCGGGCACCATCACGCTCAATGCGAACACGGCCTGGAATTTGAGCGCGAGCAGCGGTCAGACGAGCGGACAATTGACCTTGGAAGCCAGCGGCAGCATCACCCTGCAAAACGGTTCCTCAATTTCCGATGGCAACGACTGGTCGGTGGCGCTGGACGCCGGATACAATTTCGCCAACAACTCGATTCTTTACGGCCAGGGCAGCATCCTCCTGAATGGCGGCACCGGTTCAATCCAAACCGCGGCCGGCAATGTAAATCTGGAGGCCGGGCAGAACATCCTGGTCGGCTCCGGATATGTCATCACGACGGGCGGCGGAAGCATCACCGCCCATGCCCTGGCGGGAAACATTGATACCGGCTCGGATGCCCAGGGATATTTTTTCAAGGCCAATGCCAGCTCCCTCAGCCAGGCCTATAATTTAAGTGATGGTTTGGGCGGCATCAGCACCGCTGCGGGCGGCGATGTGACCCTCATTGCCGGCGGTAATGTGACCAGTGTATTGCCCGTCAGTGTCGGAACCGGCAAAATTGGCTATGTATATGACGGTAATACTTTAACGTCTGTAGCCTCGGGCCACACCGATTTTCCCACGGCGGGTTCCGGTGCTTATGGTTCCCAGCCCGGGAACGTGACCATCGTGGCCGGCGGCAATGTGACCGGCCATTATCTCGTGGCCAACGGCGCCGGCAGCATCTTTGCCGGGGTGCAAATGGACGCCAATGGCAATCCCGTCGAGGATTCATCCGGGAATTATGTGCTGGGCGCTTCCGGCAGCGCCGGGACGGATGCCAATAAAAATGCCCTGGCCTTGAGTCTGATCAGCGGCGGCTGGAATGTCACCGCCGCGCAAAACATCATTTTGCAGGAGGTTCGTAATCCCAACGGGGTTTTTGATACCAAGGGGGGGACGGCTTACAACCATCTCTTTGATTACGCGCCCGGCGATTACGTCAATTTGACCGCCGGCAATCAGGTGGAGTTGGGAGCTTCCGCCTCGACGCTGCCGCGGTTGACCCAGGTGCCCATGATTTTTCCTTCCATTTTGAACATCACGGCAGGCGCCGGAGGCGTGATATTGAACGGGGATTCCACTTACAACCAATTGATCCTGTTCCCCTCTCCGGAAGGCAGCCTCACCATCAATACGACCGGCTCGCTCAAAAGCAGCCTGCCCACCTCTGGCGGAGCCCCGCAGATTTTCGATCTGATCGTTTCGGACAGCGGCAAAAACCAATACAAATCCACCGGCGACTTCGGCTTGAGCGACCACGCCGCCACGCCGGTTCACCTCAACAGTGAGACGCCGCTCGAATTGAACATCGGCGGCGACATGGATTTGGTTCTTCTCGGCGCTCCCGAGGCGGCGCAAATCAACGTGGTGGGCGACATGAACAACAGCTACGTGCAGGGAATGAACCTGAACCCCGCGGATGTCACCAGCATCAATGTCGGGCAGACCGCCAAGGAAAATATGGAAAACATGGGCTTTCTGAATCCAGCCACCGATTCGAGCCTCGTTGTGGGTGGTGACATCAACAATCGAAGTGTTTTCACAGCCATCGGGGGAGTGACCGCCGCGGAGGCCGCCAACCTGATTTACCTTTCGGAAGTGGTAAACAATTCCCTTTCCCTTTCGGCCGCGACGCTGACCTCAAGTTTTTACTACGATCCCGCGACCCAAACGTTGACCTATCGAAACATCACCGGCGTGTCCCTGCTCAGTGTCCTGAATCTGCTCAACAGTTTGCCCGTTCAGGAATACATCAATGGCGTTCCCCAATGGCAAAATCCGCCGACCCCGGGGGGAAGTCCGCCGTTTGATACGATACCGGCGACGGCTCCCAACCCCGTTTCCGTTTTTGGCAACCCGACCACGCCAGGCACGGTGGCTTACGCGCTGTTGTCTGAATACAACCAACTGGGCGCGATTCCCAATAACGCCACCGCCAACGGTTTCATCATCGGAGGCGGCGGCACACTCACCATCAACGCCCGCAACATGGATTTGGGCACCTCCGCCGGCATCCGGTCGGTGGGGCCGCTCAACGACTCCGCGCTGGCCAGATATTTTCTCCAGGGCGCCAACATCAATGTGAATCTGACCGGCGACCTCGACATGTTCTCCACCACCATTTCCTCGCTCAACGGCGGCGATGTGAATGTGAATGCCGGCGGCGTCATCAACGTCGGCTCCGCCACTTTCGCCGGCAACGACCAGTTCGCGCGCGGCATCTTTACCGCCGCCAAAAGCGATGTCACGGTGGTGGCCGGCGGGGACATCAATCTGAACGGTTCGCGCATCGCGGCTTACGATGGCGGCAACGTCACTGTGGAATCGCTGCACGGCAACATTGACGCCGGCAACGGCGTGAACGGTTATGTGGACGTGGAAGAGATTTATGTGGACCCGGTTTCACGGGCGATTTTGACCACAACCGTAGCCATACCCGGGAGTGGCGTTCTCGCGACGACTTTCCCGCCGCCGCTGCCAGGCTCCACCTTCCCGGCATTGCACAACACCGTCGGCAATATCCTGGTGGAAGCGCCCGAAGGAGACATCAGCGCCGGCCTGGGCGGCATAATCCAGTCGCCGTTAAACGGGGTGGACAGCCCGAATGCAACCGTGGACATTCTGGCCGGATATGAACTCCAGGATGCGAATGGCAACCGGGTGCTGGCCAAAGACATCGCTAGTGGAACGCCGGTGCCGGTGTTCAGCGCCCAAAACGTTGTCACTCTCGGTTCAACGATTCAAGTGACGCCGGCGGGCAGCAGTGTGCCGGTTTCGCTCACCCAGGTCCTGGACGCCAACGGCAATCCGCTTCTGGATGTCGGTGGCCACCCGCTTTATGTAAAAACCCTGGATACCACGAAGCAGATTGTTGAGTTCGTCAACGACAGCATCCAGCCATTCCTTAATGCCAGCGGCAATCCAGTAAATGTTGCTGAGCCGCTTGATGCCAGCGGCCATCCATATTCCGATGGCCAAGGGAACCCGATATTGGTTCTGGGCAGAAGTATTGACACCGGGGGTTCGGGTGTTATTGCGCAAAATGCCGTGCTGAAGGCCACGGGGGGCATCAAGGGCGTCATATTCAGCGCACATAACATCGTTCTGGACTCTACCGGCCCAATTATTGTCGTCGCACTCGGACGCAGCATTCAGGCGAATGGCCCGGTTGATCCCACCAGCAGGCTTATTGCACCAACCGTTACTGCGCCGGATGTTGGTCCAACAGTTATTGAGTCTGCGGATGCCAACGGTGGCGGATCCACGTTCAAGAATGGCACCACCGCCGATGCCACCTCTCAGGCCGCGTCCAACAATAATGCCAACCAGACAACCGCTTCGTCTGATCAAAGCGATGACGACGACAAGAAAAAGAAAAAGGAGGTCGCCCTCGCACAAAAGGTTGGCCGCGTGACAGTGATTTTGCCGGGCAAGAGTTCGTCACCCAGTTCGTCCCAAAAACAAACCTCAACCCAACCATTATAACCACCATGTCTGTTCATCCCCTGTTTGCCGCCAACGCCGCGGTTTACGCCATCCAGAATGCCACCATCGAAGGCAAGATCACCGTCATCGCGTTGCTGGTCCTGTCGCTGTTCAGTTGGACGATCATCATCACCAAGTTCCGCCAGTTGTTGATCGCGCGGAGGGCGACCAAAAAGTTCTTCGCCGCCTACAGCTCCACGCGCGACCCGCTGGACATCCAGCGCAAGGGCGAGGAGTACGATGGCGCGCCCGCCTACCAGCTTTACATCCGCGGCGCGGATGAACTGGCGTATCAATTGAAAAACAATCCAGTGGAGTTCCAATCCGTCAGGCGGCTGAACCCGGCGGAGGGCGTGGAACATACCAACACCGATTATCTCGCCAAATCCACCGCGGTCAAAATCAGCATGGCGTCGTTCGAGGCGGTAAAAGTGATTCTGGAAGAGGCCGCCAGCGGGGAGGCGATGGCGCTGGAAAAGGGCATGATTGTGCTGTCCACGGCGGTGGCGGGCGGACCGTTCATCGGGTTGCTGGGCACGGTCTGGGGCGTCATGTCCACCTTTGCCGGCATCGCCGAAAGCCGGGCCGCCACGCTCACGGCCATGGCACCCGGTGTGGCCGCCGCGCTGGTGGCCACAGTCACCGGCCTGTTGGTCGCCATCCCGGCCATGTTCGCCTACAACTTCATGGTCACCACCATCCGCCACCTCACCCAGGAATTGGATGGGTTTGCCAGCCGCTACGCCAACCAGATTGAACACGTTTATGTGGATCATCGTCCGCTGGCCGAGGAAATCCGGGACGCCAATGAAGTGTTGGCCGGGCGCATCGTCGGCGCGTTGAAGAGCAATGAAGCTCCCGCGCTCGTTGAATCATGAAGAAATGTTCGAAATCGGCGCATGAGTCGTTGACGCAGTTGAACATCACGCCGCTGCTGGACCTGGCGTTCGTGCTGCTGGTCATCTTCATTATCACGACCATCCCGCCGGTCAACGATCTGGATTTGAAACTGCCCACCGCCGCCAAACATCTCAAAGACCCGCCCCGCAAAGCCAATTACATCACCGTCCAGGCCGACGGCACGATGTATTTGAACAAGGCGAAAATCGCCGACGCCTCCGACATGCTCCAAACCCTCATCGGCCTGCGCACCGATGACCCGGACCTGAACATCATCATTCGCGGCGACAGCCAGACCAAATACCGGCAGATCCGCGCCGTGCTCGATGTTTGCCAGCAGGCCAACGTACCCAAGGTGGATTTGGCCACTGAAACCGCCAACCGGAACTGATATGCTGCCCCAGACCCGGCCGCGCAAAAAGCGCAACTCGTCAAAGGTGAACCTGCTCATCTCGTTCATCTTTCATGCGACGCTGGTGCTGACGCTGCTGTATTTCGCCGCGCGCCAGGGACTGTTGGGCAAACAAATCCAGAAAATTTCGGTGGAGATGATCAAGGAAAAGCCGCCGGAGAAACCCAAGGAAGCGGAAAAACCGAAGATCGAACCACCCAAGATCGAGCAGCCCAAAATCGCGGCCACGCCCAAGGAAGCGCCGCCCAAGGAAGCGCCGCCCTCGGTCGCCGCGCCCCCGACCGTCGCGCCGCCGACGGCCGAACTGCCGTCCTTTGTCTTCGAGGGCGGCAAGGCGGTGGAAACCAGTTCCGATCCCGTGCAGCTTTACAAAGGCGAGGTCGAATACGCCTTGCGCTCAAAATGGGACCGCCCCGACAACCTGAAAGACGATGATTATGTCGCCGAGGTGAAGCTTTCCATTGGCCGCGATGGACAAATCCGCGATCCGGTCTGGGAGAAGGAGTCCGGGAACCAGGTTTGGGACGACTCGGTGCGGCGCGCCCTGGCGGCGGTGACGCACATGGACCGTCCGCCACCCACCAATTTCCCGCCCCACATCGTAGTCCGCTTCGACGTGCAGGAGGAAACCGAACCCATCCTCCAGTGATTTTGTGAAAAAAACCTCGCACAGCCATCACAGTTCACTCAGCGAGTTGAACATCACGCCGCTGCTGGACCTCGTGTTTGTGCTGCTGGTCATTTTCATCATCACGACGCCGCAGATGATGAACAATCTGGAAATGACGCTGCCGTCGGGCAAACCGCCGCCCAAGACCAACCAGCCCAAACCCAAAATCAACAAGATTGTAGTGGACGCGAAGGGACAAACCTTTTTGAACGACGAATTCGTCACCATCCCCACGCTCAAGGACAAACTGCAGCAATTGCAATCCGACAATCCCGACTTGAGCGTGGTGGTCAAGGGCGCCGACGATGTGGATTATCAGAACATGATCTACGTGCTGGACGTCCTCCGGCAGTTGGACATCACCAAGGTTGGCCTGGCGACGGAAGGGTCTGGTTCGTGGAACCCAAATTAACCCCTGTTACCGGTGGCTGTGCTTGCGAGATTTTGACTGCTTCCGGCGTCAGGTTGAGGAGTCGAGCGATGTTAAAAGGCGGTTTAGCTCGGCGATGATGGCTTCCTGGCGGTCTTCGTCGTCAGTGCGTTCTGCCGTCAAAGTGCGAAAAGTATTTTGCATCTCTGCGCTTTCCTGAAGCTTTTTGTTCGACCTTTGCTTCCTTGAAGGGCATGGATTTTCGCCCATGCAAATAGACGATCATCCACGTGGCTGAATCGGCGGCGAATGTCCATTCGGTTATCTCGGCCATATTGGGTTGGCGGCTTTTTCGCTAAGTCGGAACACGGCAGAACGTTAGCAGCAAGGCAGCAGGGCAGACAAGCATGGGATTAAAGTCAAAGGATCAAAAAGAATTTCGAATCGCGAATAGTGATTTTCAATTGGGAAGGACGTAACGAACACACAACAGTTTTGCGCCTTTTGCAGCAAATGAAAAATCTGCGACATCGGCGGAATCCGCGGTCAATTACTGCGCAGGTTTTTCCGCCGCCTTCGCTCCGGAGTGGCGGATGTCCTGGGCTTCGCAGAGATAGACGACTTCTTCAGCGATATTTTTGGCGTGGTTGGCGATGCGCTCGAGACTTTTGGCGGCGACCATCCAGTTCAGGCACCGTCCAATGGTGCCGGGATTGGCCACCATGTGCTGCGCGAGGGCCTCGTGAATCTGCTTGTTGAGCGCATCCACCTGCTTGTCGCGCGGAATGATGGCGCGCGCGGCGGCGGAATCCCAGTTTACAAACGCGTCGAGCGCGGCCTTGACCATGTCGAGCGCGAGGGCGGCCATGCGCGGCAAATCCAGATTGATTTTCACGGGCGCTTCCCGGCTCAAATCGCGCGCCCGCTTGGCAATCTTGGAAGCTTCGTCGCCGATGCGTTCGAGGTTCTGGGAAATTTTCATCGCCACGGTGACGAGGCGCAGGTTGGTGGCCAGCGGCGCCTTGGTGAGGAGTTGGATGACCAGTTCGTCAATCTCCACCTCGAACTGGTCAATGACGCGGTCGTTTTCCCTGACCTGTTGCGCGAGATCGGAATCGCGCTGGACGAGCGCCTGCACGGCCTGGTTCACGGCGGTCTCGGCGTGGCTGGCCATCAGCAGCAGCTTTTGCTTCAAACCGTCCAGCTCCATCTCAAAGTGAGTTTCCATAATTTTAATTCCGTCTCGTTTCAAATTCCGCTCGTAATCATAGTCTTAATCCTGCCACCGCCGCGACGAATTGCAAACGGGATTACGATTACGATTAAGATCATGATTAAGATTTTAGCCGAAACGTCCGGTCACATAATCTTCCGTGCGCTTTTGCGAAGGGCTGGTGAAAATCTTCGCCGTCGGGCCGAACTCGACCAGTTCGCCGAGATAGAAAAAGGCGGTGTAATCGGACATGCGCGCCGCCTGCTGCATGTTGTGTGTCACAATCACAATCGTGTAATCCTTTTTCAATTCCAGAATCAAATCCTCGATCTTCGTCGTTGCGAGCGGGTCGAGCGCGGACGCCGGTTCGTCCATGAGGAGCACCTCCGGTTGCACGGCCAGCGCGCGAGCGATGCACAGGCGCTGCTGCTGGCCACCGGACAAACTGATGGCGGGCGCGTGCAGGCGGTCCTTGACCTCGTCCCACAATGCGGCCATGCGGAGTGCTTGTTCGGTGCGCTCGGCGAGCAGCTTCCGGTTGCGGATGCCGTTCAAGCGCAGGCCGACCGTGACATTTTCGACGACGGACATCGTCGGAAAGGGATTCGATTTTTGGAAGACCATCCCGACGCGGCGGCGCACCACGACCGGCTCGACGTTGCGCGCGTAGATATCCTCGCCGAACAGCCGGATTTCGCCCTTCACGCGCGCCTCGGGCGTCAGCTCATGCATCCGGTTAAGCGCGCGCAAGAAGGTGGATTTGCCGCAGCCGCTCGGCCCGATGATGGCGGTGACGGCCCTGGCGGTGACGTTGAGCGACGTGTCCTTAAGCACCTGGTTACCGCCGAAAGACACCGAGAGATGGCGCACGGTCAGGGCCGTGGCGCCCGCGGATTTCTGCTCCGGCTCAGGGCTGGGTGGCTGGTTGGTGGTCTCTGGCATGGTGGTTTCCGCTTTCAAGTGCGTTGGCTGAAACGGTCGCGGGTGAGGAAACGCACGCCGATGTTGATGGCCAGCACGAGCACGAGCAACACCAGCGCGCCGGCCCAGGCCTGACGGTGCCAGTCGTCGTAAGGTGAAATGGCATAGATGAAAATTTGCAGCGGCATGGCGGCGATGGGTTCAGTCAATTTGTGCGCCCAACCCAGATTGCCGAAGGCGGTGAACAGTAGTGGCGCGGTTTCGCCCGCCACGCGCGCCAGCGCCAGCAGCACGCCGGTGACGATGCCTTTGAGCGCGGTCCGCACGATGATTTGCACAACGGCGCGCCACTGCGCGATGCCCAGCGCGAGCGCGGCTTCACGGTAGCCGCCGGGCACCAGTTGCAACACTTCTTCCGTTGTCCGCATCACGAGCGGAATCATCATCATACCCAGCACCAAGCCACCCGCCAGCGCGGAAAACCCGCGCATGGGTACAACCATCAACGCATACACGACCATGCCCCAAGTGATGGACGGCACGCCGTTCAGCACGTCGGCCGCGAAACGAATCCACCAGTTCAACCTCGACGAGCCGTATTCGGAGAGGAACACACCGCCCAGTACGCCAATCGGCACGCCGAACAGCGCGGCCTGCCCCAGCAAAATGAACGTTCCCGCGATGGCGTTCGCCATGCCGCCGCCAACTTCGCCGACGGGCTTGGGCAGTTGGGTGAAGAACGCCAGGTTGATCGAACTGAAGCCCTGGCTGATGAGATGATAAAACACCAGCAGCAACGGCGTGACGACCAGAATCGCGCACGCGAACGTCAGCGTCTGAACGATGCCGTTCTTGAAATTGCGCCAGCGATGGTTGGGGGCGGTCATTTTTGATCGTCAAATCGTTGAGCCGGTAGACCGTTGAATCGTCTCGCCATCACGATGGTGGGCCGATTTAACGATTCAATGATGTAACGATTCAACGGTTGCATTTGGTCAATTTTGGGGTTTGACAGCCGGGCCGGTAAAGGTTTTCAACAGCAGTTGGGCGAAGATGTTGACCACCACGGTCACGCCGAGCAGCACCAAGCCGATTTCAAACAATGCGCTCGTATAAATCTCACCGGTTGCTTCATTGAATTGATTTGCAATTGTGGCGGCAAGCGTGTCGGCGGGTTTGAACAATGACGCGACGATTTGTGGCGTGTTGCCGATGACCATGGTCACGGCCATTGTTTCGCCCAATGCGCGGCCCAGTCCCAGAATCACCGCGCCGAACAGGCCCTTTTTGGCGTAGCTCAACACGGCGATGCGTGTAACTTCCCACCGCGTGGCGCCGAGCGCATAGGCCGCCTCGCGCTGCAGGCCGGGCACGGAGCGCAGGATTTCGCGCGAGACGGACGTGATGATGGGAATAATCATGATGGCAACGATGATGCCGCCGGCCAGCATGCAAGGTCCATAGTTTGACCCTTGGAAAAGCGGCAGATAACCGAAGGTGCCTCTCAGCACGGGAACCAGATGGTTGTGCAGCCAAGGCACCATGATAAAAATTCCCCAGAGACCGAGAATGACACTCGGCACGGCGGCCAGCAATTCGATGAACATGATGAGCGGCTGGCGCAGCCAGAGCGGCGCGAGTTCGGTGAGATAAACGGCAGTGGCGATGCTGATGGGCACGGCGATGATGAGCGCGATGGCCGAGGAAACGAGCGTGCCAAAAATAAAAGGCAACGCCCCGAACACGCCGTTGACCGGGTCCCAGTCGCTGCTGACCAGAAAGCGCCAGCCGAATTTATGCAACGCCAGTTGCGAGCCTTGCGTCAACTCGCGGACGATGAGCACGATGAGCGCGAAAATGACCAGCGCCATGAACAGCGTCAGCCATTTAAAGGCGCGGTCGCCAAAGTGGGAGGCGACGGACATCTTCGCCGCCGGTGCCGATTGATCTGGCGCGGATTCGTTCACTTTCTCTTCTCTACATTCTTTTCCATCCCGGAGGCAGGGACGCCTCGGCGAGGCGTCCCTACCCATCTGCTTGAAAACCAAAAGGACGAAGAGCGGGAGGAACTGCGCTCTTCGTCCGGCTCACGCTCATAAAACTAACGGGCAGCGGAGCGAAGTCAGTATCTAATTGTGCCAATCAGGTCCAATTCCCGGTTTTGGACATTGTCCGGCAACGGCGCGTAATCGAGCGTCGATGAAATTTTCTGGCCGTCCGTGACCGCCCACTTCAAAAAGGCGACAAGTTTCCTTCCGTGTTCGGCGTTCTTCTGCTGCTGATAAACCAGAACCCAGCTCGCTCCGGCGATGGGATACGCCTTGTCGCCCGGCGGATTGACCATCGAGAACCGGAAATCATCGGGGATTTTTGCGGTGGCCAGCGCGGCGCTGACGGAATCGGGCGTGGGGGAGATGAAATTGCCCGTGCTATTCTTCACGTCAGCGTAAGGCATTTTATTCTGGTCGGCGTAGGCCAGTTCGGCGTAACCGATGGCGCCGGGAATTTGCTTGACCTGCCCGGCGACGCCTTCGCTGCCTTTGGCGCCCAAGCCGATGCCGGCCGGCCAGCGCACGGCCGTGCTTTTGCCCACCGTGTCCGCCCAAGCGGAATTGACGCTGCCGAGATAGTCCGTGAAGATGAATGTCGTGCCACTGCCGTCGGAGCGATGCACGGGAACCACCGGCAAATCGGGCAAATCCACGCCCGGATTCAACGCCGCGATTTTCGGGTCGTTCCACCTGGTGATGTTCCCGAGATAAATGTTGGCGATGACGCCGCTGTCCAGCTTCAATTTGGGATCGCCTTTCAGATTGTAAATGATGGCAACGCCGCCGGCAACGACAGGCAGGTGCAGGATTTTACCCGGCGCATTGGATATGGACTCGTCGGTCATCGGCGCGTCGGAAGCGCCAAAGTCCACGGTCTGGTTGAGCAATTGTTTTTGTCCGCCGCCGGAACCGATGGATTGGTAGTTGAAGCGAACATTGGGGTCCTGTTTGCCGTAGGCCTCAAACCATTTGGTGAAAGCCGGATAATCAAACGTCGAGCCGGCGCCGTTGATGAGCGTTTGGGCGTTCACACCGGTTTGCGTGGCGAGCAGGCAGCCACTGCCGATGACCAAAAGAACCAGTTTTTTCATTTTCATAAGAGTTAATCAGTCCTGCGTTTATTGTTCACGTTACATTCAGGTTAAAATGGCCGGCAGCCACTGGCCGCTGGTTCATTTTAAAATCTCCATGTCAAGTCCAGTTGCAATAGCTGGTAATTTCTGATCGGGTTGATGCCGGGAATATCCAGATTGTTGCCGCCTGTACCGAGATTGTCGTTGATCTGGCTGGCATAACCGTAGCGGACTGTGCCGATAATGGCATCTGTGATACTGTAGGCAAACGCCGTATAAAAACCCTGAAGGTTGCCACGGCCTTCAAAAAAGTCGGAGTCAATGAGGTTCACATCCAGGGCATATTGTTCGATGTGCTGCCAGTAAAAGCGGGCTTCCCAGGTGTTTTTCTTGGAAGTTGTACCATAGACCAAGCCTTGCATTGGACCATAAACCGGCCCGGCGGTGCCGACGCCAAAGCCAACTTGATAGGCCTTATTCTGGCCGGTGACCGCAGAGGACAAACCGGGGAAGGCTGTCGGTTCGGCCGCAAACGCCGCGCGGGCGCGTTCATCGCCTTCAAAGTTGTAAGCCACGTCACCGAATAGCCGCCCCTGTAACGTGCCCAGCGCGGTGTTAAATATCTTGAAATCAAATTCCAAGGGGATTTCCAACACCAAGAGGTTATTTATGCCTGCTTGATTGTAGGCGCCATTTAGCCCGTTCACATCACCCTGTCCGACGAACGGGTAATAGGGACTGTCAAAGTTGGGATTGGCGCCGGGAAGGGTTGTGTTTCCCTGGCCGGTATACAGGTAAACCATCGGCGCAATTTTGAAGGACATGTCCTTGCCAAACTTCACGGTGCCGCCCGCCTGCCAAGTCGTCAAAAACGTGTCGCTCGAGGGAAACGCCGAAGCGGGATTGGGATCCTGGTAATCAAACTGACCAAAGTCAGCGAACAAATCAAAATCACCGATGGAATACTTGAATTTTTCAAACGCACCTTCAGGGTTGATATCGGAATCCCAGACCATCGGCGTGGTATAAAGTGGCATCGGCATTTTGCCCACGGTCATTTCAAACCAGTCAGTCGGGTGCCAGCCGAGGTAAATCTGGCCGATGTAAACGCCATCACTGGATTTGTCTGTCGGCGTGCCGCTGAGCGGACTGGTAGAACTCTTGCCGGTGTCGTCAGCAAACGTGACCCACGGCGACCGCGGATTGGCGGAAGTTTCCAGGCGGATGCCGTAGTTAAAATCATCAAACAAATCGCCCCGCAATCCGAAACGCAAAGCGTAACGGAACCGCTCGCGATCGTATGTTTTGCCTGTCGCGCCGCTGGTCGGGCCGCCGAGCGAACCGGGGGCATTCGGCGTGGGATTGTCCACGCCGCGGTATTCATAACGAAGCCGCACGTCGCCAAAGAGGCCAATACTTTTGATTGAATCGGCCAGTTTCCATTTGGAAGCCGGGAGCTGATTGATCAAATTGGTATCCGACGCCGCCGATTCGGCTCTTAATTCCCTGGCCTCGTCGGCTGTGAGGATTCCCTTCTGTTCCAGCTTGTCAATCAGCGCATCGGAGGACGATTGCGCATGGGTTTGAGGAGTCAGGGTGGCCAAGGCCGCCGCGCCGGCAAACAGCGCCAGCCTGGTTGAATTTCGATTCCTGGTTTTTTTCACGGTTGTCATCTTGAACGCGGCAACACGTTGAAGCCGCATTGTTACAACCACGCGGCGGGATTGTTACGTTTGAGTGACAAACGTTTTCGTTCGTAACATTCGGGATGGGCGACCAGAATGTCTGCTGCTTGAGTGGCCAGTTCGACCGGACAACAAGGAAAAATCCGCCGGTTTGACGTTCGATGCCTGAAGTTCCCCGGGGTCTAAAGCTTGGATGAATATTCTTCGGGCGCTCGCCATCCCACAACCTGCCTGTCCGGGAGGCAAACAGCATTGGTCGGGTTGAATCCCGCCTCCCCCGGCGACGAAACACCGCCTTCGAGATGTAAAACGGTGCTTTGCTCCGGCTTGATAATTACCGGGATGGTTACATACCCATAGCCATTGGCGCGCGCAAAGACATGATATTTTCCCGGTGGAAGTTCCACTGACACCGGGTCTTCAAGAATGGTTCCCGAATTATTGTGGACTCTCTGCAGCAGCTTCCCGTCAGTGGTGAAAATCCTGTAGTCGGAATACTCCGGGCGATAGGGATCACGGCTGTTGAAGTCGGCATTGACCTCATAAGCGGAATAAACCTCCAGCGTGCCGTTGGTTGAACTGATAGCCGCCGGTTGGGCGGGAACCGGTCCCACGGTATCAAGTGTAATTCCGCTTTTGCCAGTGACACAACCCGCCAGCAGAACGCCAGCGGCGATGATGTTGAATGTGAAAAACACTTTCACATTCTTATCATTCTCTCTCACAAATTCGTTCGCGATGAAAGTTTCTGAACGAAATTTAATACACTGTTCAGTCTGATTTATTGTGGAGAGGAGTCGGGTTCAACTTACGGCGACGAGGTAAACCCGTTCCATGTCATTGTTGTGGGCACTGCCAGCAGCGTGCGGATCGAGCATCGGATTCCCGTCATGCATGTGATTAGCTGTTTATCATTCCAAATTCACGTCGGCAAAAATGCTTGGTGAATTATCTATGGCCACCGCCGCCACCGCCACCGCCATGAAACCCACCACCACCCACACCGCCACCGTGGAAACCTCCACCACCGCTGCGGAATCCTCCTCCTCCGCCGTGAAAAAGGCTGCCAAAACCATGAAACCATCCTCCGCTCCGAGGGCTGGCACTGAAATGCTCCCCGCCACGCCAACCGCCTAATGAATGGTTTTGAAAACTGCGATTCAGGGCTTCATACCTCGGCGAGAAGAACACATTATTGCGGGCGGCGAACGTGTTAAATTGCCCCCATTCTGACCTGCCATCTGGTCGCCACGCACTGCCGTCAACACTTTGCACCCGCGCGTGTTGCCCGGCGGAGAGCTGGCCCGTCCGCGAATTGTAGGCATGGCCGTAGTCAGCCGCCCAGCCTTGGAAGCCTTGGCGACCATCTGCGCTAAAGTAACCGCGATGATGGTAAAAATTGGCGCCAGTGTTTATCAGATCGCCGCGGTCGTGGTCTCTCCATCCGTCTCCGTCATGGCCGTGCCAGTTTCGATAACCTCCCCACCACGGGAACGGCGGATAACAGCCCCACCAGCCAAATCCTCCGAATCCACAACCCCAGCCGAACCCGCAGTCAAATCCCCAGCCCCACCATGGCGTCCAGCAATCGTCAAAGCCCAAACCCCAAGTGCAGGGCGGTCCATACCACACATCTCCGATCCAAGGCGGATAATCGTAGCCGGTGCCGTAAACAACCGTTCCATCATCGGCCACTTCCGTACCCAGATAACCCGGGGTGTAACCTTCATAGACTTGATCAGGAGTTGAACCATACACCTGAACGTAAGTGAGGTAGTGCAAGGGTGAAGTGGTCGGGATCGTGTAGATCGCTGCTGGAACAGAAGCCGCCACTGTCCATGGACCATTGGCCGAAGTCGAGGTAAACCAGACGCCGTCCTGGCAGGCATACCAGGATTGCGGATTCACTTCAATGATCGGCGTGGCACTGTTGACAACGTAATTGAGTGGCGTGCCTTCGATCGGTTCCAGTTGCATTGCGCCGTCAATCTGCGGGTTTTGCATCTGGCTGATTCGTGCCACCGCGGCGCTTTGCGGAATGCTGTTGGCGATCAGCGCTTCTTCCGCCTGCTGCGTTCCCGGTACGCTCGCCTTTACATTCTCCTTGGGGCTGGTGTCGGGAATGTTCGCAAAATCGCGCGGCAATTGACTGCCCGGCACAAACCGCCAGGGGCCGCTCAATGACGGCGCGCGATACCAGCGGCCGGAAATGAGAAGGTAATTCCGCTGGTCCGTCAGCAACTTGAACACGTTGCCTGAAGTATTATCAGCGTAGAGCAGGTCTGTGCCGGGAATGGACGCATATTCTGGCTGCCCGCTGAAGGTGATGAGTTCGCTGGGAGTGGTAACTACGAAAATGTCCGGAGTTACAGACGTGCGTAGCGAAGGCGTCTTGTGCGTGGCCGCGTCCGGCTCTCCTGGCAGCAAGTCCGTTTGTCCGGAATCCACCGCCAGCTTCTCGGCCGTCTCGACACCTGCCGGCCCACGACTCGCGATCGCCCAAGGCCCGTCGAGCGAGGGCGCTTGGAGATAACCATCAAAGAGGTGCAGGTAATACCGACCGGATTGGTCCTTCAGCAGCAACATGCGGGTGTTGATAACGCGCTCCAGTCCGGTGCCTGGGACGGGCCGCCAGACGGGCGGGCCGTCAACGTAAACCAACACCGCCAACCGGGTGGCAATAATGATTTTCGGCGGAGAATTGTTGAGGGATTCTGCTTTCGGACGTTGCCCGGCAACGGTCAGGCTCGTCTCCAGACGGTCCAGCGACAGTGGCCGCGCACACTTGGGGAACTCCTGGCGAAGCAATGCCAAATAAGTCTGTGTCTGACCACGGGCAGAAGGAAAATCAGCGCTCGCGATCTTGACGTCTGCCAATGTGGCCGTACGTGTAGTTTTGTCAACGAGAGTAATGGCGCTGAACGAAAACACGCCGTAGGTCGGCTGCGCTTGGCCAAAAGACTGGACGGCCACGGCGCTGCGTGCCGTGAGCTGGTGGCCGTCCCACGAATCGCTTTGCGGCTCGAAAATGGTGCACATGGTTGTGCCGCTGCTGAACACCAGCGGCCAAGCGACATCGGGTGCGGCGGTGGCGTAATAGCCCGGCACTGTGATTGTTTGCGCGGCATCTCTCGTGGCGCAGGATGAAAGTAAAACGGCGATACTCATCAAGACGACCGGGTTAATGACGCACTTCATATCATCGTCCTCCTCAACACCGCCTGATCATCAGGCGATTTCTTTTTCCAACCGGCATGGCCGGATATTTGTAACAGTTTAAGTTCATTTTGCTGTCCATATCACTCGACGGTTCCATCATCCATCAACACCGAACCGTCTATTATTTTGGACGCAGCGAACATTATTCCGGCATGAAAAAAACATTAAAATCGCAACTGCGGCAGGAATCGCTCAAACTTGGGGGTCGCTTCCGCGGAACAAGTTGTGCCCCGCCCCAGGCTGCGCATAACATTTTAATCTGGGCTTTAGAAAAGATTAATGTTCGTGGTGTTAATTTAAATAGACGGAGAGGTGTGAAAAGGCCGCCGGTTCCGTCAAGGTAAAGCGGCTTTTTTCTCAAGACGCTGCGGACAAAACGCCTGCCTCCGTCCAAGGGCGCACGAGCCAGATAAAGCCTCCCGCCTGACACCTCTCCCAAGATGAAAGGAATATTATGAAACGTGTCTATATTCTTCTGGGCATCGGCCTGGTTTCATTGCTGACCGGATGCGCCTCAACACCGGTTGCTCTTGCGCCCGTCGGGCCCAGTCCGGTTGGCAGCGAAAGCATGGCTGCCAAGGGCGGGCTGCAGGTCTTCTCCAGCCTGGTCGGGCGCAGTGAAGGTGACAATCCAACTTGGTATCAGCACACCGATTATTATATCTATGATGTGCACGGGAAGTTGGTGAAGCACGTGGACAACACTATCGGATATTACGCGAAAGCTCCCCGCCGAGTGGCCCTGCCGGCGGGAAGATATCTCGTGAAGGCTCAAGCGAACGATTACTTCTGGGTTGACGTGCCAGTGACAATCGAGCGCGGTCAAACGACGAGAGTCCACCTGGACGACAACTGGAAGCTTCCGGCTGATACGCCAAAGACGGAACTGGTCAGCCTCCCCAACGGCAATCCCGTGGGATGGCAGGCCGAATCCACGAAAGAAATCGGAATTAACTGACCGATACCTATTCGCTGGTGCCGGCGGCAAAGCCACATTGCAAGCGGGCCGGCACCTGCGTTGGGCGCATCCCCAAGCGACCGACTGAGGAACTAACGTTCATCGCGCCGAGGCCACGTTGGATTCTTGAATGCAACAAACGTTGATGCCACCAAGTCTGCTCTCAGAATTTAATTCAGCTTTCATACAAGGTTAATGTTCATGCTGTCAGTTACAATGGCCGATAGTTTTTCGGCCAAATGGGCAGGTTCCGTTGCAGCAAAGCAGGCAAAATGAAAACCTTGTTTAAAAGAATCGAACTGCGGTGCCGGGTTGCACCATCTGGGGCGGTCGCTTCCATGGATCCGCCGGCGGGTGACAGTGCAAGCGCCTCCATTGGGAGGTCAAACGTCTGGCTAACGCATATGAACCTTCAACCAATAAATCAAAACAGTAACATGATTGGTCTGCCGAAAGGAATTTCATGCCGAAGTCAATCAATCCCAAGGAACGACGTCTTCGCGTAACTCCCGTCAACTCGAAACGCATTGAGGTGACTTTTGTGCTGGAGCTTCCCGAGACACAGGAGGTTTTTCTGTGCGGTGATTTCAACGACTTGTCACCAGCCAGTCTTCGCATGATTCGACGCAGCCAGAATGGTCGCTGGGAAAAGCGCCTGGTGTTGGCACCCGGTCGTTACGAATACAAGTGCGTCGTCGACGCGGAATGGATTTGTGACCCGCACGCCAACCAGAATGTGCCGAACGCCGGCGGCTCGCTTAATCCGGTGATGGAGGTGCAAATGTGAATACGCCGATTCAAAGTATTTGTCCCTTATGTGGGAAAGCGTGTCCCTGCGCAAAACTGCACGTTCACATCAACTCGGAGCGCGAAGTAACCCGCCAAGCCACGATAAGAGTAATTCAAACCTCTCATCCCGCCTGGGTGGCAGAGGACGGGGCGTGCGAGCGCTGCTGGAACTCGTATCGGGTCGTGAGTCAGGTGATCAACTTTTTCAAAAAGTTCAAGGACCGAAATGTCCGCGCGGGCGGCAGGGCATTACGCATCTTGTCTGTGACCACCAATGGAAAGGACCGGGACAGCGGGCGACCACATCCTATACGGATACAGCGGAAAGTGATGGTTGCTGGAGGAGGCGAAGGATGAGCAGCAAGATTCAGAAGCGGGCAGATGCGTGGACCGACTTTACGGCCGGGAACCATCTGTGGGTACAACAGCAGATCAACAGGAGGGCGTACCTGCTCTGGTTGGCGGGAGGCTGTCTTGACGGCAACGGCCTAAACGACTGGCTTCGCACTGAACGCGAGGTTTTGACAGAATTCTGCCTGGCCTGTGAAAAAAGATCTTCAGTTCGAACAACCTCAAGCCCCGAGCGAAAAATCAAAGCGACACGATCAACGCTCCCGGAAGCGATTCTGAACACGCGCCAGAATTTTCAGGCCCGCAAACCAATCGTAGAAGCCACAACACCGGCAAACAGCTTATGAAAGATGCAAGTTCAAACCTTCAAGTCCGAATCCACGGGATTGACGGCTCCACGCGGACGTTTATTCAGAACGATCCTGATCAGGTAAATCATACTCTTAATGAACTCGAGCCCACTCAAATCTTCACTAAAGACAGAATCACCATCGCCGACGAGCACTCAGCAGCCGCGTTTCTCCCACCCCTGGTCACGCGAATCAACCTGATCACCGACCGGCTTTCAGTTTGGGACTTCCCGTTCAAAATCGGGGCGTTGGTGGAGCTGACGGAGACGGAGTTTCTGGAGCATCTTAATGGCCCGCAGCGACAGGAGCATCCGCATTTGCAATGCGATTTCCCAGTGTTCCTCGACATCGAAAGGGTAAGCGGCCAACACGTATTTCTTTGGATGGAAATCATCGCCGGGTTGCCGGCGGAACGGTTGCTCAGAATTTATTCCCTGCTCAAAAAGCGGCGTTTGATCTTTGGCCTTCGCACCGGCGGCATCGGGGTTCTAAACCTTGCAAACAAGGTGCGCTTTCTGGTCTATCCAGAGCCGCCGGAAGCGACGACTGTCCCAAGTTCGTCTGTCACGAAAGTGGCCGACAGCGGCCGGCTCTGATCGAAAACTGAAACCACCAATGATCCATAAACGGAAAAAGTCACCATATGCACTCCTCGCATAAAGGATGACATTCCCTCGTCTCAAGTGCAATTGAATGTTACTGCTAATCGGCTGCTTGGGGAGTGGAAGTCATTGCCGGGGCTATGGGTCATATCGCTGGCGTTGGCACTGGCGGTATTGATTGGTATTTTGAATTATGTCACGGGGCGTGACGTGGCCATGTCGGCGTTCTATCTGGTGCCGATCTGCCTGGCCAGTTGGGCGGCCGGACGCAGGGCGGGACTCCTGCTGGCCACCGTCTGCACGGTTTTATGGTTCATTGCCGATCTGAAGTCGGGCTACCTGTATTGGCATCCCCTGATTCCGTACTGGAATGCGCTGATGTTACTGGTGTTTTTCCTGGTGGTGGTCTATCTGCTCTCGGCTTTTCAGGCCGCCCACCATCATCTTGAGGAAACCGTTCACCAACGAACGGCGGCGCTGCAGGCGGAAATTGCCAAACGCGAACGCCTCGAAATCGCCAAAGTCCAGTCGGAACGGCTCGCGGTGGCGGGAACGATGGCAGCCGAAGTGGCCCACGAGGTCCGCAATCCGCTCAGTTCCATCATCCTGAATCTCGACCTGATTTACAAGGAGATCAACAAGTTCGCCGAGAAGTGTGGGTATTCGCCGGATGAGGGACATTTGCTCGTGGACGAAATGCGTGCCGAGGTCCGGCGCATCCAGAACGTGATTGAAGGTTATCTGCGGTTTGCCCGATTGCCGAAACCGCAGCGGCGGCCGATGGAGTTGAACTCGTTACTCGACCAAAAACTGGCGTTCCTGAATGGCGAATTCGAGAAGGCCAGAGTAAAGCTACACACCCATTTCGATCCCGCGTTAACTACCATCAACGCCGACGCGGAGCAATTGTGGCAGGCGACGTTGAATCTGATTCGCAACGGGTTGGATGCAATGCCAGATGGTGGCGAGTTGACCGTCGGCACCTGGCGGGAAGGCGAGCAAGTACGTCTCCGGGTGACGGACAGCGGCCGGGGGATGACCAGGGAACAGGTCGAGCAGGTATTCGTGCCCTTCTATACCACCAAACCGGAGGGAACTGGCTTGGGCCTCACCCTAGTCCAGCAGATCGCCACCGAACACGGTGGGCATGTGGAATGCGAAAGCGCCTCGGGCAAGGGCAGCTCGTTTACCATCTTTCTGCCGCTCGACAAAAAATCGTGATATGGCCAGCAAACCGGACATCCTGCTGGTGGACGACGACGAGCGATTGCGCAACGCCGCCGGCAAAGTGCTCGCCGCCGGAGGCCACCGCGTCGCCATGGTCTCTTCCGGACGGGAAGCGCTGGAGAGGTTGAATCAAGAAACCGTAGCACTGGTGGTCAGCGATCTTCGCCTGCCGGACCTCAACGGTATCGCGTTGTTGAAATGGATCCGTGAACTCCGGCCCGAGGTCGAGGTGGTCATGATTACCGGTCACGGCAGCATTGAGAAGGCAGTCGAGGCCATGCGATTGGGCGCGTATGATTTTATCCAAAAACCGCTCGACAGCACTGCGCTGCTGAAGACAGTTGCCAAAGCCCTTGAGAAGCAGCGCCTCAGCAGCGAGAACCGGCGGCTTCGCCATCAGCTTCAGCAACAGCGGGGCGTGGACGCGCTCATGGGGGACAGCTCCGCCATGCGGGCGGTCAAAGAATTGGTCCGCCAGATTGCCCCCACAGAGGTCAACGTGTTGATTCAGGGCGAGAGCGGCACCGGCAAGGAGATTGTAGCCGATGCGCTCCACCATTTAAGCAGCCGGCGCGACCGACCATTGCTGAAAATTAGTTGTGCCGCGATTCCCGAAACGCTGCTGGAAAGCGAACTGTTCGGGCACGAACGCGGCGCCTTCACCGGTGCTAATACCGCCCGGCCCGGCAAGTTCGAACTGGCCGATGGCGGGACACTCCTGCTGGATGAAATAGCCGAAATGAGCCCGCAATTGCAGGCCAAGCTGCTGCGCGTGTTGCAAGACGGAAGATTTCAGCGGCTTGGCGGCACAAGAGAAATTCAAGGCAACATCCGCCTGCTCTGCGCCACCCATGCTGACATCCCGAGAGCGATCGCGGAGGGAAAGTTCCGGCATGACCTCTATTACCGGATCAATACCGTCCAAGTCGTGCTGCCGCCGTTACGCGAGCGACGGGAGGATATCCCTCTGTTGGCCGGACATTTCCTTGGAAAATTCGCCTCCGACATGAACCGGCTGACCAGCACCATCGCCCCGTGCGCACTCGATCAACTGCTGGCGCATACCTGGCCGGGCAACGTCCGTGAACTGGAACACGTTATTCAGCATGCCGTGGCATTGACCGGCGGAGACACCATCACCGATTTCGCATTCGCCCCCACTGTTCCCAACGCGGTGACCGCGCGGGATGGTTCAAACATTTCCGTTCCCATCGGCACGACGGTGGACGAAGTCACCAAACGCTTGGTACAGGCGACCATCGAACGGTGCGAAGGCAACAAACTTAAAGCTGCCCGGATGCTCGGCATTCCACCGCGTTCAATGTACCGGCATTTCTCGAATCCGGGCCGGTAGGCGGCGTCGGCCAAAATGGCAGCGGTGGGGCTGCCACTCTGGCATAAAAAAATTTCTGCGGGCCGGGACAATCGTCTTCCATCGCCGAAAACGTTGCGGAATCAAACATTTTCCGTCCCGATTTACTGCTGGCATCGCTCCTGCATTACAAAGAGACAATGATGAAAAACATTCGCGACAAATCCGTTTTGATTGTTGACGACGATGCCCGGATGCTCCGCGCGCTCAAAAAGGTGTTGACCAGTGAAGGCGCGGTCATCACCTGCGCGGAATGGGCGGGAGATGCCATTGACATACTGACGGAGCGGAAAAAGCGGATCGATCTCGTCATCACCGATCTGCGGATGCCGTTCGTGTCGGGCATGACGGCGGTGTACGCCATCCATAAGCTTCTTCCCGAACTGCCCATCATCGTGCTGACCGCCTTTGGCAGCCCGGAGGTCAAAGCCGAATGCCTCCGCCAGGGCGCAACAGCCTTTTTGGAGAAGCCGCTCGACACACTGCAATTGCTGGAAGTGATTGGGAGAGTTTTCACTTCGCAAAGGACCGGGCCAAGAACAACGGAACCGGTCATGGCCAAAGAAAAAGTGATTTCCAATGAACTCATCGAACCAGAAAGAAGCAGTTAAACATGTGATCTCGTCGGAGCCAAACGCCGGGCGACGAAGGCACTACCCAGCAGCGACATCGCTTGACGGGCGTCCGGCGCGGTTTGGGGTTAAAACATGAAATTACGAGGAGTGTTGATTTTGTTTGCCTTGTTCGCCGCAGGCCAGGTTAGCGCGCAATCGCAGACCAATGCAACGTCTGCTTCAGCACCCATCACGGTCGAGAAACTGAAATTGCACTGGCTCGCCCCGCTTAGGACGACAAAAACCAAAGAGAATCTGAAGCTGGTCGAAGGTCTTGATCGGCGGGCGTGGACGACAGTCGTAGGCTGGTATCAAGTTAAATCCGATTCCCCTGCTGCTGAATCGCACCGTTCAAAACTGTGTTTGTTTTGGGTGGACATCGAGCGGTTGCCACAAACCCGATAGGTTCAATGACAAGCGGTAAACGCCAGTCGGTTTGAGTTGCACTGCCGAAAAGGTGGAAGGGGAGAACTATCCGCTTCAAACCACCGATCGGTTTTCACTGTTGCACTGATTCAAGCCGCTGCCGGGCGGGTGCTGCCGAAAAGGCGTTGGCCTGCCGCCAAACTGGAACTTCTCCGGTATGCGTCGTTGTTTTCTATTCATAGTACACACTGATCCAAAGGTTTAATCATTGCGAAACCTAGCTGTTCTTTTTTGTGCCATGATTTCACGTTGAGCCTGAAGCAAAACGTTTAATGCATTACGATGGGCTTTCCCTTTTTTATGCCAAAGCGCAAGTGCCCGTTCCATGATTTGATCTTCCAATTCATACGTTCATCCGATGGCAGGTCTGCCACATTGGGAATTGGCCACGCGGTTGTCTTCATGACTTTTTATTTCCACGATTGATTAACCTGACGAGCTTGAGTCGAAACCTTGAATCAACTTACCGCAATGAGCGAGGCCTGTTCATATTGTTCATCGCGGGCAACTCCAATAGCGTGCGGATCAAGCGTTGGTTTGCCATCCACCAGAAACCGGTATTGATGATGGCCATGACATAACTGTATTTGAGCGAACCACCAGCCATCCATCAATCGTTGCATGGGCAGCGGATGCCAATGGTTGAAATCGCCCGCGAGCTCAACCAGTTTGGCGCGGGGCGCAGCGCAATAAAAATTAACCGGCTTGATGGAATTCTGTACGGAATAAATCCCGTTGCTGGGTTTGTCTTGCGTGGTGTTCATAAAAAAGAATTTCTCATTGATGCTTTCTTTCCATTTTTGATTCGTTTTCATTTTGATTTCTTCTCGATGGGGTAAAATTTGTCCGGCTATTTTGCGGGAAGCGGGACAACGGCTGTTTGCCATCAAACGATCCACGCAGATCCCCGGCGCAGCGAACAGGTTGCGAGCCATTGGTTTGATGAACAGGCCACGCCTCCGCCGGTCCTGCCAGCGGATTTGGGTGGACTGAGAAGCGCACCATGTTGGCCAGGTTCAGGACACCGATTCCGCCGGTGCGAAGTCCGAAGATCAAACTGCGCTCTTTAAGGAGGGAATAGATTCTCAGCAACCGGTCCGGTGGCAACCCGGCAACGATCTCCATCCAAAGGAACGAGCGTTGGCCACTGACCATTTCGATATCGAGAAACACCGGAAAGTCACCTGACGAACGTGGTTGAACCCGTCGTTGCCGGTCGTAAAGAAACTCCCGGAACTCCGTCTCCGTCAACTCCAACAAGGCTCCGATTATGAAGGGAAAATCCCAAACTGAAAGCCGGTCGGTGATCAGGTCGATCCGCGTGATCAGAGAAGGAATAAACGTGGTTACCGAATGGTTGCCGGCAATGGTGATTTTGGTCTGAGTGAGAATTCGAGCCGGGTTGAGTTCATCCAGAGTGCGATTTGCCAGATTGGGATCATTTTGAACAAACGTTGCGACAGAGCCATCCACACCTTGTATGCGGATTTGCAGGCTTGGATTGGCATCCTTCATGGGCCTCTCCATGGTGGAGTGATCGTGTGTTTTCACAATTTTACCTCCACCACCGAATTAAGTGAGCCGTGGGCATTCAGCACGCTGTCGCAGGCTTGAGGGTCATGAACCCATTCGCCGTCCACGATGAACTTGTATTCGTAACGACCCGGTGCCAGCACCAGCCGCTTTTCCCACCGGCGATTGTCCCCGCGCCGGATCATGGGCAGGCTGCGGGGAATCCACTGATTGAAGTCACCGCACAAATAAATCTCCTCCACCTCACGACCATTCAAAATGAAAGTCACCTCACGTTTTGGAGTGGCGGCCGACAGACTGGCCGGCCTTTTCGTGTCCTTGACTATTTTTGTCATATGAGTCCTATCCATGCTTGTGAAATCAGGCCTTTCGCTTGCCCGCGCAACGCAGACGCCATTCGCCCGCAGAATCGCATGCCGTCCTGACCTTCTCGCTGTCCGAATTAATTGACCATCTGAAGATTAAGGCTGCCTGAAAGCTGAATTAAAATTTGCCCCGAACAAGTGGGGAAAGTTTCTGAATGAATTTTAATCAAGTATTTACGCCCTTTTAATCAACGTTTGGTCTATTCCTTTGTCGAAGTTAAAAAGTTATGCGAATTCTGCTGGTGGAAGACGAAAAGAAAGTGGCCGACATCATCGTGCGCGGCCTCAAGGCGGAGCGCTATGCCGTGGATGTTTATCACGACGGTCAAAGTGCCTGGGAAGCCGCCGATACTTGCGATTACGACCTTATCATTTTGGATTTGATGCTGCCCGGACTGACCGGCACGGAGGTTCTTGAAAAAGTCCGGCGCAAAAACCAGCAGGTGCCGATTCTGATTCTCACCGCGCGTGACGGCATGGCTGACAAAATAAGAAACTTTGAAACAGGCGCGGACGACTATCTCACCAAGCCATTTGCGTTCGCCGAACTGCTTCTGCGCATCAAGGCATTGTTACGGCGCGGACCAGTCAACCGCTCCAGCGTGCTGCGCGTGGGCGATTTGGAAATTGACCGACTTTCGCAAAACGTAAAACGCGCCGGCAAAAAAATCGAACTCACTGCCAAGGAATACTCGCTGCTCGAATATCTGGCGACGCATCCAGGCCGCGTTTTTTCACGCACCATGATCATCGAACACGTTTGGGATCAAAGTTTTCAGGGATTGACCAACATCGTGGATGTTTATGTGCGGCATTTGCGGGAAAAAGTGGACGATGCCTTTTCCGTCAAACTGCTGCGCACCGTGCGCGGTGTCGGCTACAGCTTGAACGACGAGACGCAGACATGAACGCGCGCTCCATCAGCTTTCGATTGGTCGCCTGGTATGCCGGTTTGCTCGCCGGGATTTTTTTGCTGCTGTGCGCAGTGTTGTATCTCGACTTGCGGCATTTTTTGGAAAACGACCTGCGTGAATCGCAGTCCCGCCGCGCGCGCCAGATTGCCAATACTTTGCTCGCTCATGTTAAACAAACCGGCGAGGCTGCCGTCGCCAGCCAGACGAAAGACTGGTATGAGCCGGAAATCAACGACCGGTTCATCCGCATCACGCGCACCGACGGCACGCTGGTTTATGTTTCTGAAGCGCCCAAAGACGGCAGTTTCGATCCGGCGGAAGTTCCTCTTTTCCCGCCGACGCCAAGACCGGAATTCTCGCGCAAACTGAAATTGTCGGGCGGCAACACCTTGCTCATCGCCGCGTTGAATTTCAAATCCTCCGGCAATCCTGATTACGTTGTGGAATTTGGCGCCTTGCTCGATCCGGTGGAAACGATGCTCAACCACGTTTTTTTACAACTCGCTTTGGGCCTGCCGCTGGCCGTCATCATCATTGCGGGTGGTGGTTATTTGCTGGTGCGACAAGCATTGACACCTGTCGAACAAATCACGCGCGCCGCCGAGCGCATCACGCAGCACAATTTAAGCGAGCGCCTGCCCGTCGCGCACACCGGCGATGAATTGGAACGGCTGTCCGTTTCCCTGAACCGCATGATTGCGCGGCTGGACGACGCTTTTCAAAATTCAAAACGGTTTGTCGCCGATGCCTCGCATGACTTGCGCACGCCGCTCACGATTCTGCGCGGAGAACTGGAAAATTTCGCTGAAGACGACCGCCTCGATTCGGAATTGCGCGACCGCGCTGGCAGTATGTTGGAGGAAGTCGTGCATTTGGGCAAAATCGTGGAGCAATTGTTCACGCTCTCGCGCCTCGATGCCGGCGAAGCGCAAACCGAATGGACACGCTTCGATTTGACTGAACTCGCTCAAACCACTGTTGAACAAATGAATCTGCTGGCTGAGGACAAAGGCATTTCCATTTCCTGCGACGCCAGCCAGCCGGTGCCGGTGAAAGGCAACCGCGTGCGGCTCAAACAAGTGGTCGTGAACCTGCTCGACAACGCCATTAAATACACGCCGGAAAAAGGCGCGATTCAACTGCGCGTTCTCGCCGCCAACGGCCACGCCGTGCTGGAAGTGAAAGACAACGGGATCGGCATTCCGCCCGATGCGTTACCACACATCTTCGAGCGTTTTTATCGTGTTGATCAGGCTCGTTCCGCCGATTCCGAAAGCGCGGGGCTTGGACTTTCCATCGTCAAAGCCATCTGCACCGCGCACGGTGCGGACGTGGAGGTGCAAAGCGCCGTTGGCAGCGGCAGTTGCTTTCGCATCAAGCTGCCTTTGTCCAAAAACTGAAAAATCTTCCATCCATCCATGAAATTCACAATTTCAAATCTCAGGTTTGACCTCAAAACTGCTCTGTTGGGAACCATAACGGTCGTTTCCCTCATTGGCCTTGGCGTGTTTTGGGCAACACGTCATGCACGTGCTCAAGCTTCCACGGGCGTTGATTCCACGAACGCGCCGACGGCAGGCGTGGCGAAAGTGACGCGCGAAGACCTTTACAAAGAGGTGACGATTTCAGCGGAGTTTCGTCCTTATGAAGAAGTGGAATTGCACGCAAAAGTTTCCGGCTATGTAAGCAAGATGAACGTGGATTTCGGCGACAAGGTCAAGGCCGGGCAGCTTATGGCCACGCTCGAAGTGCCGGAATTGCAGGATGAATTGGTCAATGCGCGCGCCACGGAACAGAAGGCGGAGGCGGATTACACCAACGCGCACTTGATTTACACACGGCTGCAATCGGTCAACAAAGACCATCCCAATCTCGTTGCCCAACAAGACCTCGATACCGCCGAGGCCAATGAGCTGACCACTGCCGCCGCGATTGCCGCCGCCAAAGCCAATGTTGAAAAATTTCAAACCATGGTCAGTTACACGCAGATTACCGCGCCATTTGACGGCGTCGTCACCCACCGTTACGCCGACCCGGGCACACTTATTCAGGCCGGCACTTCGTCGGACACACAAGCCCTGCCGCTCGTGCGCGTTTCGGACAATTACCGGCTGCGGCTGGATTTTCCAGTCACGGTGGATTACGTGAAAGACGTTCAACTTGGCGACTCTGTTACCGTGCGCGTGGATTCTCTCAATGGCAAAACCTTCACCGGCACGATTTCTCGTTTCACCCACGACGTGGACGACAACACCCGCACGATGATCACGGAAATCGAAGTGCCCAATCCGAATCTGGAATTGATGCCGGGCATGTATGCCACCGTGGTCTTGAAAGTCGAAAAGCGCCCCCAGGCGCTGGCCGTCCCCACCGAGGCGGTTGCCGGCGGCAAGACGCCCACGGTCTATGTCGTCAACCATGACAGTCAGATTGAAGAGCACACAGTCAAACTGGGTTTGGAGACACCGGACAAATACGAAGTTCTTTCCGGCCTGAACGAGGGTGATCTGGTGGTCATCGGCAACCGCGCAGGATTTCAGGCCGGCCAGAAAGTTGAACCGAAATTCGTCCAGCTTTCCATGCGCGATGAAAATTGAAATCAAACCATTCAACGACCGTGCGCGTTTCACGCAACCAATCATTTTCATGCGACTCAATAAACGGTCGAACGCAGTGAAGCCGGTTCCTCGTTTTTTGCACACAACATCCATCGGAAAATTTCGGCGCACGGCAATTGTTTTTTGAATTCATGAATGCTATTTTAACTTTCGAGCAATTGGAAATCCTACGGCGGCTGGATGCCTGCACGCTGGCCAACGCCATTGAAACTTTTCACGAGCGGCTGCGCAACGAAGGTTTTGCCGACAACTCGGTGCGTTGTCTATTTCCACGCCTGACGTCGATGCTTGGTTACGCTGCCACGGTCAAGGTTCGCGGTTCCGCACCGCCAACCGCCGACAGCCGTTATCCTGACCGGATCGATTGGTGGGATTACATTCTTTCACTGCCCGCGCCGCGCGTGGTGGTTGTGCAGGATGTGGCCACGAAGATTGGCCTCGGTTCATTGCTGGGCGCGGTGCATGTCAACATTCTGCACGCGCTGGGCTGTGTGGGTGCGGTGACGAATGGCGCGGTGCGTAATCTTCCGGCGGCGGAGAAACTGGGTTTTCAACTTTTTGCCGGAAGCGTTTCCGTTTCGCACGCTTATGTTCACATCGTGGAATTTGGCACGCCGGTTGAAGTCGCCGGATTGAAAATTCAATCCGGCGATTTGCTACATGGTGATTTGCACGGCGTTCAGTCCATTCCGGCCGACATCGCCGGAAAGATTCCGCTGGCGGCGGCGGAAATCATCGCACGCGAGCAGGAATTGATTACGCTCTGCCAGTCAAAGAATTTCTCGATTGAGAAATTGCGCGCTGCCGTCGCCAAAGACCGTCCCTAAACTCATTTCATTTTCATGTCCCGTTTCGCCATTCGTTATCCATACCTGATCATTGTCATTTGTCTCATCACCTGCGTTGTCGGGGTGACGAGTCTGGTGCGAATGCCGGTGGATTTGTTTCCGCCCATCAAGATCCCGGTGGTGGTGGTGGCGACGTTTTTCAACGGGATGCCACCGGAGCAAATCGAAACTGACATTACCGGCCGGTTCGAGCGATTCTTCACGCTGGCCAGCGGAGTGGACCATATTGAATCGCGTTCGCTGCCGGGCGTGAGCCTGATCAAAATCTACTTTCAGCCTGGGTTCAATGCGGATTCGGCGGTGACCAGCATTGCCAACCTGGCGATGGCGGATTTGCGGCGATTGCCGCCGGGGACGCTGCCGCCGGTGGTGTTGAAGTTTGACGCATCAAGCCTGCCGGTGTGCCTCATCACCTTGAAGGGCGAGGGCTTGAACGAGGCGAAACTGCGCGACCTGGGGCAGTTCGACGTGCGCAACCAGGTGGCCAATGTGCCGGGGGCGTCGGTGCCGATGCCCTTTGGCGGGCGCTACCGGCAGATCATGGTGTATGTGGACCCGCTCAAGCTCGAAGCGCATCAGTTAAGCGTGATGGATGTGGTGCGGACCGTGAACGACGCGAACCTGATTTTGCCGGCGGGGGACGTGAAGATCGGGTCGTATGATTACAATCTCTACGCGAACAGCCAGATCAACGACATGGCGGACATCAACCAGTTGCCGCTGAAGACGGTGGGCAACGCCTCGGTGCTGGTGGCCGATGTGGGGCAGGCGCGGGACGCGTCGCAAATCCAATACAACGTGGTGCGGGTGGACGGGCAGCCCTCGGTCTATCTGCCGGTGCTCAAGCAGGGCGGGGATGCCAACACCATCGCGGTGGTGGACGGCATCAAGACCGCCGTCACCCGCCTGCTCGACGTGCCCAGGCAACTGGTGACCAAGGTCGTGTTTGATCAGTCCGTGTTCGTCACAAGGCGCCATTGATTAACATTGTGCATGAGGGCGTCATCGGCCTTTTGCTCACCGGCGATTTTGCTGCTGATTTTTTTTGGGACTTTGCGGGCCACATTCGCGGTGTTCCTTTCCGTTCCACATTTCAATTTTGGCGGCCATTCATCGCGATTGTCCTTGGGCGGCAATATCGATCAATGCAATGATGCTCGGCGGATTGGCGCTGGCGTTTTCACGATTGATTTACAATTCGGTCGTTGTTCTTGAGAACATCTTCTGCCGTTTGGAAGTAGGCGACTCGCCCATCGCCGCCGCCGAAAGAGGCGGCAAGGAGGCATCCCAGCCGTTGTTGGCCGCACCCTGGCAACGGCCGTGGTGTTCTTTCCGGTAATTTTTCTGTACGGCGTAAGCCGATATCTCTTTTCCGGCGCTGGCACTGTCGAGTGTTGTCTTCTCGCTTTTCGCTTCCTATCTTCGTGGCCATGACCGTCGTGCCGTTGTTCTGCGCGAAGCTGATCAAAGGCCACCGGCCACAGGGGGAGGACGAGTCTGCCGAACCCAAGGGCTGGGGCGCGCGATTCAACCACTGGTTCAACCGCAAGTTCCGGCAGATGCTCGACCGTTACGAAGGCTGGCTTAATCTGGCATTGATCCGTCCGGTCGCCACCGTGCTAGGCATCACGGGAATTTTCATCCTGAGCCTCGGACTCTATCCGCTGATCGGCGAAGCCTATTTTCCGCGCACCGATCCCGGCCAGTTTGTCATCAATCTCAAGGCGCCCGCCGGCATCCGGATGGAATTGACACGGACAAATTGTAGAACAGGTGGAACAGGTGGTGCGGGAAGTGGTGCCGGCAAAGGACTTGAAGATCATCGTCTCCAACATCGGGGTGACACCGGGTTTTTCCTCGATTTACACGCCGAACTCGGGGCCGCACACGGCGTTTGTCCAGGTGGGTTTGAACGACGGCCACCGGTTGAGCAGCTTTCAATACATGGACTCGGTCCGCGCCCGCCTGAAAAAGGAACTGCCGCAGGTGGACGCCTATTTCCAGACCGGTGGTCTGGTGGACGCGATTCTCAATCTTGGGCTGCCAGCGCCGCTGGACATCCAGGTGAGCGGCATGAATTTGAAGGAGGAACACCAGACGGCTGTTGAAATTGCCAGGCAGGCGCGTGCCTTGCCGGGGGTGAGCGACGTGCTGGTGCCGCAGGATGTGGATTACCCGGCGTTGCAGTTGAACATTGACCGCCTCCGCGCCAGCGAACTGGGGTTGAGCGAGAAGGAGGTGGTGGGCAACGTCATTACCGCTCTGACTTCGGATATGATGATCGCGCCCAGCTACTGGGTGGACCCCAAAAGCGGCAACGACTACTTCCTCACCGTCCAGTACCCCGAAGGTTTCGTGAAAAATCTCGCTGCTCTGGCGTCCGTGCCGTTGCGGGCGCATTCAGCCAAGCCGACCTGGTTGGACGCGGTGAGCAAGATTACGCACATCGAATCGCCGACGGAGGTGGATCACTACCAGTTGCAGCGGGTGACAGATGTTTATGTCTCGCCTGCGGGGGAGGATCTGGGCCGGGTGTTGGGCGGTTTGCAGCAGATCATTCACGGCCTGAAATTGCCGGGGGACATGCGGGTGAACATTCGGGGTTCGGCCCGGGCGATGCAGGTGTCGTTTCGGAGTTTTGGGCTGGGTTTGTTGCTGTCCACGGTGCTGGTTTATTTGATCCTGGTGGCGCAGTTCAAATCGTTCACGGACCCGCTGTTGATCTTGCTGGCGGTGCCGACGGGATTGACGGGGGTGTTGCTGATGCTGTTTGCGACGGGGACGACCCTCAACGTGATGTCATTGATGGGTGTGGTGATGATGGTGGGGATCGTGGTGTCCAACAGCATTCTCATCGTGGAATTCACCAACCGGCTGCGCCAGGAAGGGCGGCCATTGCGTGAAACCGTTTCCCTGGCATGTCGAAGTCAGTTGCGTCCCATTCTTGTCACCTCCTTGGCCACGGTCGTGGGATTGCTTCCCATGGCCATGAAACTCGGTACCGGCAGCGAAGCCTACGCACCGCTGGCGCGGGCCATCATTGGCGGATTGGCCGTTTCGGTGGTGCTCACCGTGTTCATTGTCCCGGCGGCCTATTTGCTGGTAAACCCGGAATGGAAGTCCGCGCCATCACTCTCGTTGAAAACACAACCTGATTCCCAATAGATTTTCATGTCTCGTTTTGCCATTCGCTATCCATATCTGATCATTGTCATTTGTCTCATCACCTGCGTTGTCGGGGTGACGAGTCTGGTGCGAATGCCGGTGGATTTGTTTCCGCCCATCAAGATCCCGGTGGTGGTGGTGGCGACGTTTTTCAACGGGATGCCACCGGAGCAAATCGAAACTGACATTACCGGCCGGTTCGAGCGATTCTTCACGCTGGCCAGCGGAGTGGACCATATTGAATCGCGTTCGCTGCCGGGCGTGAGCCTGATCAAAATCTACTTTCAGCCTGGGTTCAATGCGGATTCGGCGGTGACCAGCATTGCCAACCTGGCGATGGCGGATTTGCGGCGATTGCCGCCGGGGACGCTGCCGCCGGTGGTGTTGAAGTTTGACGCATCAAGCCTGCCGGTGTGCCTCATCACCTTGAAGGGCGAGGGCTTGAACGAGGCGAAACTGCGCGACCTGGGGCAGTTCGACGTGCGCAACCAGGTGGCCAATGTGCCGGGGGCGTCGGTGCCGATGCCCTTTGGCGGGCGCTACCGGCAGATCATGGTGTATGTGGACCCGCTCAAGCTCGAAGCGCATCAGTTAAGCGTGATGGATGTGGTGCGGACCGTGAACGACGCGAACCTGATTTTGCCGGC
>CAWJHF010000004.1:0-558854 GCA_963842445.1 uncultured Verrucomicrobiae bacterium
ATAATTGCATGGCTTCGGGTGTGGGACATTCCCGCAGTGAAACAATTTTCCATTCCTGCGGTTGTGGTGGGAATTTCAACGGCTTGACGATGTTGTTCGGGACTTGAGGCGTTGAGACGAAGTTTTCTGTCGTGTTCATGTTTTGCGTTTCGTTTTGAAGGAGCGGGATTGCCCTCTTCGCCTCGCTTGCTGAGAGGGCAAGCCTGCTCCGAACGAAACGCAAAGAGCCGGCTTTACGCGCTGGCGGGCAGCGGAGCGTCAAGCAATACAGTGACACGAGGCACAGACCCAATGCTGATTTGCCTCGTGGCGCGAAATTGCAGCGGAGCAACCAGAAGCGCGGAAAGCCGGCGGCTGAACGCGACAGAAATCAAAGCCGAATGGAGATGCAACCGTTGCTGACAAAAGGTTATGCTTCCACCATGAACACGGCCTATCAAAGACAGCATTATGTCTCCCAAGTATTGCTCAGGCGATTTGCAGATTTTGGACGCTTGCAGGTCTTTGACATCGGCACCGAAAAGTGGAAACGATTGCCGCCCAAAAAGATTTTTTGTCAAGCTGGCTATACTCAACTGCTGGCTAACGGCCAAGTGGACAACACACTTGAGAGGGAATTCGGAAAGGTCGAAAAGCAACTGCCCAGAACACTCGCCGCACTGGACGCTGCGGCCAAAAGGCCAGACTTAACACTTCCTCTGGAAATTTATGCCAACCTCTGCTGGTATTGCGCATTTCTTTGGCGCATTTCCCCTTTTGCCAAAGCTAAAGCGCCCGTTGATTTCGTGATGCAAATGAATCAGGACTTGGAGCATGGCAGGTGCGATTTGTTGCGCCAAGTTGTTGGACTGTCAGAGAATGACATCAAAGCCATCCAAAAGGTTCATACAGAAGGAAAAAAGCTGATAATTGACTCGAAAGATTTCCTGCAATTGATTTACCGCGTTCAGTTTGTTTTGCGCTGCAAAGAAGATTTTGTCTTGTTCCGGCACTATACAAAATGGGCCGTCTGGAATTCACCAATTGAATTGCCAATTTCTGATATAGCTCTTGTTCAGGTTTCGTTTAGGGGCGCAAATGTTTTTATCCTGCCGATTGCTCCGCACCTTTTGTTGGCGGGCACAATCAAAACGGGGACGCAGCAAAAATCAGACGGGACAGTGATAAAGAGCAACACTTTCAGCACTGAGGATGCACAGTATTGGGCAGATGCAATTTGCTATTCGGCGCAAGTGACCCTAGCAAGCAAGAGCATAATTCCCGACGTTCCTGCAATGCGTAAGCGCGCAGAAAAGCAGGTCAACTTTACCAAGATAGTGAATCCAGAATCAATTGTGTCGGCTGGTGTGACGGATTTCAGCGGCATTTTCGGTGTGCGTTTGGTTGACAAAAACGATTTCGTGAAATTTATTCACTCACACGTGAGAAAATAGGTTTGTGATTCGGATATGTCTTGTAGCGCAATGCGTTTTGACAAGGCTTCGGTCTGCGGGCGGCGAGCGGAAGAAGTGTAGCGCAGGCGGAGAGACGGCGGGAACGAAGCCGGAGCGCAACGCCGCCGCCGAGCCGCAGACGGAAGCCAGCCGCTGATGCGGCTATTTGAATTGCCGCTCGTGACGAGGGCGGGCTTTGCGAAGCGGAACGGGCATGGTCGAGCGGGGAAAAGGGCCGACCGAAAGCCCGTGCAGCGAAGAAAAGAACGCGTTGGTCACGGCGGATTGGAGCGGGGCGGAAGTCGCCCCCGACAATATGGCTTGCTCGTGATGTTTATGCAGCGAAAGTGAAGCCTGCGAAACGGTGCGAAAATAAACCTCACGAGGAAGCGCCGATGGGCGAGCAGAATCTTCCTCGTTTCAAGGAAGAGTCCGCTGGCGGGGGAATTGATGCGAGGAAGTTTCTGCGAAGGAGGATTGATGCCGGTCAGCGGTTGGTCGGCAGTTACCGGCACTACATGGCGATGGGCTTGTGAAACTTTAGGGCTGCGCGCACGAGCTGTCTCATCTGGCCGTAATAACACCGCAGTTCGCGCTCGGTCTTGCGGTCGGCGAGGTGAAAGTTTTTCAAGCGGGCAAGTTCGACCTGGAGTTTCTCGACTTGTTTGAGGGTGAGATGCGAGTTGCGCATGTGGGGTTTGCACCCGAGAACCTTGCGAATGAAAAGCGGGAAGGCGCGGCTGTGCGGGGACATGGCACGGTGCAGGACTTGGCGGGGCAAGCGGTGGCCAAGTTGGCCGCCCGTGACGATGCCTTCCGGGTGGCGGCAGGCATGGGAGCGCCACGCGACGAACGCAGCGTGTTGCTCCCGCGTGGCGCGATAATAACCGAGATCGCCGTTGGCGATCACCCCGACGATTTCAGGATTGGGAGGCTGGTGCTTCAGGCGGCCCTGTTCGTAACAATCACAGAA
Organism: uncultured Verrucomicrobiae bacterium; assembly: GCA_963842445.1. GTDB lineage: Bacteria > Verrucomicrobiota > Verrucomicrobiia > Limisphaerales > UBA11358 > UBA11358. The sequence continues at coordinate 2,407 of CAWJHF010000004.1, forward strand.
GACATAAGCGTGAAGTCTCATGGGCGCGAAATTAGTCGATTTTGTCTTTTTGGAAAGCTCGTTTGGAAAAAGCATGGATTTCATGGTTGAGGGCGAGGTTTGTGGATGATTAAGGCACTTGTCGAAGTATTTCGGTGCGCAGTTTAATTTTTTGGTTGGACAGGCATTGTCCGGGGCGTGTGATAATGTGGTGGCATGTGCGGGCGATATACGGCGGCGAAAGATTTTGGCGAGCTGATCAAACTGATGGGCATCGTCATGGCGCGGATGCCATTTTTCGCGCCGCGTTACAATATCGCGCCGACGCAAATGGCGCCGGTGGTCTTCCATGATCGCGATCAGCCGGCGGTGAAGCTGATGCGCTGGGGGCTGATTCCGTCCTGGGCAAAGGATGAAAGCGTCGGCAACGCGCTGATCAATGCGCGGTCGGAAACGGTTGAAAGCCGGACGGCCTTTCGTGAGGCGTTCAAACATCGGCGGTGCCTAATTCCGGCGGACAGTTTTTACGAATGGAAGGAAATGCACGGGGAGCGGCAACCGTTCCGGGTGATGCTGAAAAGCGGCGAGCCGTTTTGCTTTGCCGGTTTGTGGGACCGGTGGGTCAAGCCGCCGTCCGCCGGCAAGTTTGACACCGATCTGGACGAAGCGCCGGCGAGCGAGACGATTGAAACGTTCACTATCATCACACGGGCGGCGAACGCGGCCATTGCGCCGTTGCATGACCGGATGCCGTTCATCATGGCGCCGAATCATTTTGGCTGGTGGCTGAAGGACGAGGACGGGCGCAGTGAATCGCACAAGATGGCGCTGGGGCATCCGCTGGAGGAGCCGTTGAAGATTTATCCGGTCAGTGACCTTGTGAACGGCCCGAAAACGGATGATGCGCGCTGCATCGAGCCGGTGGCGATTGACCGGGATTTTTTCGAGCGGCAATGGTGGGGCGACGGATAAAGGCGTTTCAATGAGCCGGTGCGGATTTACGGAATATATTTGACCATGAATTTGGCTTGTTCCCGCGAACCTATGCGGCAAATTGAACCCTTTATATGGCAAAAATTCTCGGGGAATCCGGCAGATACGTCAGCGATGAAGCCGACAGGCAACGCCGACGGATTTTGGTCACGGTCTGCGGGATAATCGCAGTGCTGAGCGTGATCGAAGGCATCATTCTTTCGTCCTATATTCCTCTGGGGTGGCTCGCGGGATGGGGCAAAGCGGCGATTTTGCTGGTTGCCCTGATTGGCATTTGGGCCATAGACAAATGGGGCAACGAAAAGCTCACGGTGATTGAAAAGACGCAGGACAACATGCGGCGCGGCGCTGCCGGTGAAATTCAGGTTGGAAATCTTCTGACTAATTTGCCCGATGAATTTTGCGTCATCAACGACCTGTCCACGCCGAACGGGAATATTGACCATGTGGTCGTCGGCCCCACCGGCGTTTTTGTATTGGATACCAAAGCATGGCGTGGCGTGGTGGCGTCGGATGGAAAGGGCGAACTGCTGTTGAACGGGCAGCCGACTGACAAGCCTTACGTTCACCAGTTCGTGGGCAGGATGATGGGCGTGCGCGAAAAAGTCCTCACCTTGGCAACCGGAATGGAGGCCCACTTTAACGCCGTTTTCGTTTTCACTGCGGCACGGGTTGAAGCCAGGTGGGGAACAACCGGATATTTGAATTGCGTCACCGATGACCACCTTTTCAACTACATTGCGGAAAAAGATTTTGGTAAAAAATTAAAGACTGAGGAAGCCAGCCAGATTGCCCAGGCATTTCTGGGACTGGCGCACATGGACAAAGAATTTGGTCGGGCAACGAATGCACAGTCCCCAGGCGGATGATGCGCGCTGCATTGAGCCGGTTGCGATTGACCGGGACTTTTTCGAGCGGCAATGGTGGGGCGATGGACGAATCTTAAATTATGGCGCAAGTGGCGCTGGAAGCTGGAAACTTGCCGTAGATGTTTTTCCAGTGACTTTAATCTTGATGAGGCTTCGGTCTGCGGTCGGCGAGCGGGAAAAGTGGAGCGGAGAGCGGAGGGCAGCGTTTAGCGAATCGCAGCCGGAGCGCAACGTCGCCGCTGAGCCGCAGACGGAAGCCCGTCGCTCTTGCGGCACATCGCGAATGCCCGCTTGTGACGAGCGCGCGGGCTTGCGCAGCGGAAGGGGCGCCGGCGAATGGAAACAGGGCGATGGGCAGCCCGTGGAGCGCAGCAAACCGCGCGTTGGTCACGGCGGAGTGAAATTTCAGTTCTGGTTTGCGGTTGCCATCACCCCAAGCCCGGCGTAGTTGGTATGATCTTCAACGATTAAGGTTCTGCAATAATTCCCGAGCTATCGTGTTTTGAGGTTCGATTCTAATGACCTCCTCTGCATCCTTTCGGGCAGCGCATTGTAATTCCATCAGGGCATGTGTTGTGCGAATCCACATTGCCTTATCAGGGGCTACCGACCTCAAAAGTTTGTCCGCAGGCATAATCAATTCTTCAAAACTGAGTTGAAATTGTTTTCCTGCTGCCTTTTGATAGCGTTCAGCGATGTCGGCAGCCTTGCTGGCATAGGTTGCTGCTCTTCCGACGAGCGCCTTAATCAAATGTGGTTTCTCAGAAAGAACTCGTGAAAATTCAGAAATGGCTTCGTCCCAGTCTTGCAGCAAGAAGCATGCATCCGCCCTAGCAATTCGAGCTTCGATAAAAGACGGGCGCAATTCGAGAGCTTTAAAAAACCGTGATGCTGCCTCTTGCCAGTTTCCCTTCCTCCCCAGTCGAAGACCTTCCTCGAACTGTCTCGTGGCCTTATCTCGGTCGCTGGAACCAAAGATCCAATCTCGGAATGCCATAAAGTTCACTGCCTTTCTTGGAGTTATCTATCGAAAAGGCGTCGAAGCCATGATTGCCTTCCGACTGGGCGGGGAAACGGATAATTACCACCGTATATCGCTTCGATTTCACATAATGCACAATCAGGATCATGATCACCACAGCAAGAATATGATGCCTGCTGGAGTATCCTGGTCGTGTTCTCTTGGTTCAAACGCATAGATCCCGCCTTGGCCGTTGCTTCTTTCAGCGCAGATACACGGTAAATAAGCGAATAGGAGCCATCAAAGTAGACTGCCATTGATGAATCAGACTCCATCTGAGAAAATACCCGTTGTAAAGACATGGCAACTAAGGGTGCCATAAAGCGAGAACCACCAGGCACTAACCACAAGTATCGCCCTTTAACGCGAGGTAAGATTTCGGCATAGTCCATCTCTCGGTTCGAGCCAGCATCCAATGACATAACCTCCGCACCCATTTCTGAGAACATCCTTTCAGCAGATGAGTCCCCAGTGGGATTTCGTTCGCGTGGACAAAGGATTTGTGTGAGTTCCATCCCCGACCAATTCAAGGTGGTATCTCGCATTAATTCACGCAGGTCTGAAAGGCTCTTTAATGTCCGATAGTGACAAGGAAGACGGTGGTTAACCCATTGTTCACATTGAGATATGACAATTGGATCATCAACGTTTTGTGTGTTTAACGTGCGAAGTTGGTCACAAATGCGTGTCGATACACCGAGTTCTTTCCTTATGTATGCAACGAAGTTGTCCCATTCCTGAGGATGGTGTCGCACGAGGAACTGAAGGCGGGACTCTCCTTCGCGCAATACCGGACCATGAATAAACGCCGGCATACCAGTCACAAGGGCAGTTATTTTAATTTCAGTCATATCAAAATCTATTTTGTTAACCATCTTGTTCCACGCCGGTTTCTGTGAGTGCCCTTTTCATACGGATTTAAACATTTGCACCTGTATTATCAATACTTCCGCTGATTTCGATGATCATTCTGAACCGCGCTTACTGATTTTGTTGGCCCCAAGAAAAACAAAGATTCCTAAAATAGTTGCGAATACGTTGAATTTTAGAGGAAACCCGATCAGCCAACCCGTGAAAACCGTGGCCAATGCCAGAAACCTTAAAACACCTGGGCTAAGCTCGGATTTGTGTGCTTGGCCATCTGCAATCTCCTCTGAAAACGTGGGTATTCCAAGGGGGTCTTTAATCCTTCCAATTCGAACATGGTCTTTCGATCCGCACTTTGGACAGATGTATCCAGACCAAAATGAACTTTTACAGCATGCAGCACACATTACATGGCCACACCGCCGGCATCGTGCGACATCAACCGACGAAAAATACTTCAAATCTATGTAACTGAATCCGCAGCTAGGACAAGAGCACAATCTAGGGGGTGGAGGCATAATCAATTCGACTTGGATTTCTGCTCTTTTATCCCAAATCGCATAGCCGATGCAACCAGCATCCAACCGGCAACCGCAAGCACCGCCGACCAACCTGCAACAAGAGGCATGGCCTTTGGAATAAACACAAAAGTCGTATAGGCCAATCCGACAGTGGCAATTGCAGGTATGGCTATTCCCATCTCCCGACCATGCTTCCTCTCGTATCCCCAGGCAATTGTGGCACGGGCCGTAAACCCAAGCCAAAATGCTGTAAGAAGTGTGATTGGACCAAGCCAGCCTCGATCTATCAGTCCAGAGGTAAGTGGAAACTTTGCCATTATGTCGAGCATAGTCAGAAATCCTAGAATGATACCCGCGAAGATCCCCAGTCCTCCAATTAGCTGCAGCAGGCTCAATATCAGCATTATTGGCAGTGCTACCATGCGCGTGAACACCGATGTGGGCATAAACCGCCCTGGTGCGAAACTCCAGACGAGCGATGATTGAGTTTGCTCGTTCAGTTGAATGATTTGCGGCCGTCCCTGAATTGGAGGTTTTGAGGCCGCCGCCATTACTCCTTGGAAGACTGGAAGTATGGCTTTTGAAGGCTGTTGAATCGCCGGATCTATGAGAATCACGATGTCTGGGACGCCGGTAAGCCGGTGCGCTTCGATTGCGGCTAACAACTCGGCGGCCACCCACTCCCGCTGCAGAGCTTTCCCGTCAAGAATGCAAAGGAATGTATCGCATTCGCCAAGATGGCGGTTGAGAGACCTTCTCCAATTTGCCCCGGCTGGGATGCTGACCCTGTCAAGAAATGGGGAAGCGCCTGCATTTTTCAGCCCACGGTGCAAAGCTACGGCTAGGCGGCTCCCCTTGGCTGAACTTGGCGTGTAGCTGATGAAAACCCGCGCGGATAATGCCGGAAGCAGAGGGCAGGAAAAGGGATTCAATGGGTCGCCTCGCAACACTGTCATCTGAGGATCTTCCATTGCAGGGTCGGTAGAGCGTCTCATCAGCGCCTCAAGATCGATCAACTGTCGTCTAGCCCCTTGTCCGGCGCGGCGTATCGAATCAAGCAGGACGCCAATCGCTAACCCAAGGAAAAGCCAGGAATATGGTCCATGCAGCGCGTTTTGGAAATGACTTGCACCCAACATGATCAAGGCACCAACGCCAATCCAGCGCATTAGGAAGACGTTATCTCTGGGTGCCATCGCGGTTGTTCGCATTCCGCGCAAAAGTAGAAAGATCAAAGGAGACTGAAGTGGAAAGGCCAAAATACCCAACACCAGAGATGCCAACTTTGGACCGTGGAGACCAAGCCAATCCAACTTCGACTGGAGGAGCCAAGCTGGGAATCCCAGCATTGAAAGCAAAGCGGCAATGAAAAGAATCGCTGTTGCCAAGTTTCCGCACACGACAGCCAACCTCAGGCGCATATCTATCCAATGCTCCGCAACCGATATGCGCTCAACCTGTCGCATATAAGGCACAAGTGTTCGCCTTAATTGTTCGAGGGATGGTAATGCCGCGATCTGCGTGGTGTCGAAGAGGGTCGCGATAAATAATTCTTTATCAGACAGTTCTCGAAGTTCGTCAATCGTCAGGTCGTACAAATACACCAGCAATCGAAAGTCCGGGGCGGCAATCATTCGCCGGGTGCAGGCGACGGCCAATTCTTGGAAATCCGGATCATGCAATCCAGCTTTCTCCAACATGAGGATGGCTGCGCAAAGATGCTGGTCTGGCTCCGGTTGAGGTAGATTGCGATGCTCTGAATCAGCGGCACCAAAGGCCACGCGGGACACAGCAACCGGGCGACCGAATTCATCTGCCAGCGAATCTACATGCGCCATTAGTGCGTCATTAGCTTGAACTGAATGCGAGACCAGCCAGATCAATTCACGCCGTTCAAAGCGGACTGGACCAGACTCGACGTCAAGGTCAGTTTGCGATTCCTCCTCGGTGGCAGCCTGTCCTACGTTGTCTGGCACCTCCCAACTGGCTGCATCAGCAGAAGTAGGTGGAGAAGGTTCTTTGATATCGGCACCTTTATCGGCACATGCAGCTAGCGCAAGATCGCAAGATCGCATTCCTGCAAAATCTGCGTTTGCCTCGTCCATCTGGCGTGAGCGGCGCAATTCTCGGACCGCCTCCGGCAGAAGCCCCTGCTTCAGTGCGATGACGCCGAGATGATAAAGGCAATTACTCATGTCGGCTGATCGGTTCCGGTTGGGAAGGCTGCTCATGACTTTCAGTGCCGCAGTCATCAACGCCTTAGCTTCGTCAAGCTCACACCGGGCGTGACGAACTAGACCAAGTTGATATTTTGCCACTGCCACATCCGCCAACGCCTCCACCTTTTCCGACATCTCAATGGCTTCTACGAAACTATGCTCGGCAACACTTAACCTTGGGTCCTCTCGTGCGCGGCAGTAGTGTTCATCCGACATTTCATCAAAACGAACGCGCAAGTCCTGAACGAATGACTCATACGCGTTCTTTCCCTCTACGAACGTCTGAAAACGAGGATCTTTCTTCGCCGCCCATTGTTCAAAAAAATTGTCAAACACGGCAGCCTCCTTCTGCGTTATGAAGATTGCTCCATCACTAATCGGCGCTGGCGACGATCCCGTTCGATCATTGATGGCGTCAAGATGAGGAGAAGAATCGGGGTGACCAAGCCCGCCACGATCCATGATTGTCCTTCGATGCCATAGGTTGAGAAGTGCCATCGCGCGGCCAGAAGCGAGACAGTTATGGAGAAGGCCAAATATACAATAAGCGGCAATCGAATGATGGGGGCTAGGAAAAAGGCGGTCCCCAATAGAAGGCCGACGACACTTCCAGTTGCCACAACATGCACAGTGGCTCGCTCCGCCCCGAAATGCAGGACCGCAGCTTTGGCTTCTTCTTTGCCCAGCGAAATAGACATTGCAATTCCAATCGCAAGAATCCAGACCATGCTACCATTTGCGAGAAACTGCCAAAGGACGATGAACAGGTCGTTGAGGCGCTCATTTCTCACCTCGATGGTCATTGTGTAAGCGAAACCGAGGAGACCTGCCAACGCCCCAAAGATGATGCTAACCGCCACTAGACCGACATGTTTCGCCGTCCAGACCGGTGCCGCCCAGTTCAGACGTTCCAGACCGAGCAACGCCGTTCCACCGTAGTAGACCCCAAGTCCAACGATCAAGAAGCTCACCATGCTTGCAAATCGGCAAAGTCCGGGGCATGGATACCGAATGTGAACCTTCGGCGGTTGTTCACGTTTCGGGGATACCAATCTTCTGTTCCAGATCATAATGTTATAGGTAATTTTCTTAGTCACAGGCCCCGCTCGCGGAGCTCGCGGTCTAGTTCAGCGTAGCCCTTGGTCTTATCGCTGATAAGATCAATGTAGGAGGAACCGGCGATTAGGAGGGTTGGCTCCAGCGGGCGGTATTTGAGGAGAAAGATCGGTTTGCAGATTTCTTCGGAGAAGAGATACTCACGCGGGGTCCATCGCGAATGTTTCCAAGCCGGACTGACGATGCATAAAACCGCTTGCGAGTCGCGGATAACACCTTCCAGCTCCAAATGGAATTGTGTCTGGTAGTCCCGTTTGCTCTCGTGAAAATCCCAATAGCCGTATGAATGCTTGCCAAGAAAGACCTTTAATTCTTCAAGAAGTCCCCGGTCGGTAGCTGAGTAGCTGATGAACAAATACCCTTTATTCTTCTGCTTCCCCGGCGGGATGGGTTTCTGAATTGGAACGTCCTTCGATAGTGCTGAAACTAGAGTCTGGACTCCTGCATCAAAGGACTCCCTCAGGTCTATCCATTGGTATGGCCTGAGCCAAGCGGGAAGCCCATCAACGCCGGCATCATCGAGAATGATCGGGAAAATGGAGAGCGTACTCCGTTTCGCCCTTAGAGCGGCCATCAGTTCGAGCTCCATGTACTTGGAACTAGCGGAGTTTCGGCTTGCGACATAAACGTATGCCGTTGCCCGCTCGATCGCCTCGCGAATAGCTTCCGCGAAGTTGTTCCCTGGCGCGATATTCTTGGTATCTAACCAGATGGAAATGCCTGCTCGCTCAAGTGCGAGGACAATCCGCCGCACTACCTCCATATCACTTCTGGCGTAGCTGATGAAAGCGTACTGATGTATCGGCATAGTTACTGATGTGTGTGGTGTGCTCCATCAGGAGAATTATTCGGCTTTCTGTTGTGCCAGTCGGCCGAGACCGGTGAGGATCAGTTCGATGGTTTCGTCAACCGATTGGGTATCGAAAAGCCGCTGGTTTTCCTCGGCGGAAAGTTTGTTTTTGGCGGATAGGCCGCGCACGCCAAGCGAAGCAAAGGCCTGCCAGACGACTTCGTGGGACCATTGCGAGTCATCAGGATTTTCAGGACCGTGCTCATCAACCGGGGGATCACGATACAATCTGGCGACAGGCACTTCGGGGCAGAGGTCGTTTGGCGAGTTGCATTGTGTAAGTGCGTTTATCATCCGGCTCGCTGCGCCACCAAGAACACCAGCGATGAACATGGGCTGGCCAGCTCGAATCGCGAGGTAGGCTTCCTCGACAATGCCAGGGTACCTTCCCGAGAAACCTGAGAGTTTTCCACCCAGGCAGACCCTCGCATTGCTCAATCGTGTAAGGCGGTGCCGGAGGTGTGTGAGGGCTCGGGAGCGGAGATAAGGGTACATAGCCGGGTTCCTGTCATTCATGTAATTGTTGAGGCTGGGCGGCAGGCCAGCTTCTTCGACAATGAGCGTGTCTTTGAGGCGGTCGCGCTCGCGTTCGGCCAAGCGGGGTTTGTCGGGCCAAACAACGAGATTGATAAGGAGAGGCTTAGAGTAAGGCTCCCTTATCGGGGGGTGAAATCGTTCGATGAAGGCATGGACGGATTCCATGACGCCATCATCTCGCCAATCGTGGCCGAAAGTGATGCCGGCGCCCTGGCCGACAAGGGCGGCAACGATGCGAAGGGTGGTGCGGTTCACCTCAGGCGCGGTGAAGCCAAGTGCCGCAGTTTCTTTCCCCCCGGAAATGGAGAGACCAACGGTGAAACCGGTGAGTGGTCTGGTTCGAGCGCTCATATCAGGGAGCTGGATTGGCGGCTAGGGTGCCTGGGGTGAGGAGTTGGACACCCGGTGCGGTTGCCGCGACCAGGGCTTGAGCGGCTTCGTAAAGTCCTGTTCGGAGAGGTGGATCGGGGTAGAGAACGAACCTGGGCCGGGTTGTGTTTGGTGCAAGCTCACCACAGACGCGCAGGAGTGCCGGCATACTTGGTGGGTAGGAAAAGACACGAATTTCAGCATTGGCGGGAATGCTGCCTCCACTGCGCATTTCTTGGACGCGTCTTTGGAACAGGAGGTAGCGGAGGCTTTCGCGAAGCGCCGCATTGATTATGCGGAGCAAATTCCCGTCCGGGATTCGGATCGAGGGCATACGCTCCAGCGGAAGGTCGCCTGCGGGGTACGACAAACCCGGCCGCGCCTCGACAAGGACGGCGGGCATAGCGTGGAGTTCGCACCAGAGAGCTTCCTGCCGGCACCACCAACGTTGCTCGTACGCATCGGTTCGAAGTATAACGAGGAGAGAAGAAACGGTGGCTGCCTCCAGGGCGTGTTCCCAGTCTGTTTCGTTGGCGAGATCAGTGGCGTCGTAAAATGATGTGAGCCAGGGAATCGCCTGAATTTGATGCTGGAGGGACTGGGCGAGAGGGAGACCATCGAGCTTGGCATGGCTGATGAACAGCCGTAGCGCTCCTGCCGGTTGGCCTGATGGACTGGGCGAGAGCGCTCGGGCCAGCAGAACGCGAGCTTCGTGCAGGACCCGCAAGGAGAAGAGGACGGTGCGAATAGCCCGTTCGCCCAACTGCTGGGGCGTGTAGGAGGTAAGGCTTTGGAGAGCTGGGCGCTTGTCGCGAAGTTTATCGGCGACGCGCTCATCCAATGCGAGAAGCAACATGTTGTGTCGCTTGCCGGATTGGCGAATGAGGCCCCAGATATTCGCGAGCCAATCAAGGAAAGGGGCATCTTCGAGCGCGGGGAAGTCAACGATGGTGACCAAAAGGGTGTGGCAGGCCTGGTCCAGAAGGGCCTGGATGGAAACCGAAGGATGTGGGCAGGTATTAAACGTTTTGAGGTCAACTCCAAGATCCTCGCCGGTGGCGAGATAGCCACTCGGTGTTGTGCCTCCCTTGAATGCCCGCTCTGCGGCTTGCTCAAAGGGGACGCCTTCGTTGTCGTTGGCGTGGCGGAGGATGACAACCTGGAGTGGTTGGTTCATGGATTTCCAGATGGGGCTTTTTTCGTTAATTGAGCAACACTGGGCATGCGCAAGTTTGTACCAAATCAAGGCGCGATTTCAAGAGGAACAACAGATGCCTGGGGCCTTTGTTTGGACGGGCTTGGGCGTTCTTCACGAGGGTCGGCACGGTCCGACTTGTTCGTATCCGACTGACGGAACACGTCTGGTTCAAGCCGGTTTAAACCATATTTCTACTGTTGCACAAGCCGGTAAAACGTATCCGACTGACCGAGTACGGCTAATGGCGGCGATGTTTTCATTGCATCTGAAGAATGTAGAAGCATTGCGGGACATTGAGATTCACCGCGTTGGTCACGGTGATGGTGAAATTTCCGCTCGCGTTCAGGAAATTGGTTGCCACCGGCGTCCACAGGTGTAATGGCAGCGCGAGATTCGTGCTCGTCAGCACATAATATGTTAGTTCGGAAAGCCCGTTGCTGCCATTGATTACCAGATTGGTTCCGGACAGGCTGAAGCTGGCAATGCCGGGTTGCGCCGGCACGACGCTGATGTCATCAAGACCAAGCCAGCTAGGGTCATCCCGGAACCCGAATTCCAAAACCGTGCTGGTTCCGGTCGCCGAGACTAAAAATTGCAGGTTGGTCCATCCGATGGCGAGAATATTCGTTTCATCGAAGAGGGTGTTTCCATTCCAGGACACCAGAAACTCATTGGGAGTTTCGCCATCAGGGCTATTGAGCCAGAGAGAAAGCAAATAAGATTGTCCTGTCACAGTGGATAATGTCTGCGAAAGGAAACCCCGGGCACTGGTCGTCCCCAGTTCCGCGACGTAGGCGCCCGAATGAGGTTGGATTCCGGACGCCGCCCCATTGTCAACAAACGTCCAGGGAGAAGTGTCCCCGGACAAAGTCCATCCGGTGAAATCGCCTGTTTGAAAGTCCCCGTTTAAAACCAGCCCCGGATTGAATTCCGCGTTTATCGCCGGGCCGGAGCCGACCACCGGGAGCCCAAGATTGTTGGTGGCGACAAGACTTGGAGAAAGGTTGCCTACGATAGCATAAACATGCGTTGGATTCTGCAAGGTGCTGCTGGTGCCGTCGCCAAAATTCCAGTTCCAACTCGTGATGGCATTGCTTCCACTGTCAACGCCCGGGCAGTTGAATTGCACGGTCAAAGGCGCAAAACCGTTGGTTGGAGTGGCGGTGTATTGAACAATAGGAGGAAGCGTGATGGTTAAATTAACAACGCTGCTGGTCACACTACCGCCGAGACCAGTCACCACCACTCGATAATTGCCCCCGTTAGCTGCGGTCACGTCGTTCAGCGTCAAAGACGGTCCCTGGGTGTTGGTGACTTTCCGAATGCGCCTGTTGCCGAAGTCAGCAATATACAGGTTACCCGACGAATCCACGGTCACACCCCAAGCAGAACGCAGACTGGCATCGGTCGCCGGACCTCCGTCCCCGAAATAGCCGTAGGTACTGTTGCCCGCAACAGTTGTGATGATGCCGTTGGTGGCCGCTTCGCGAATGACATTGTTATATGTATCTGCAATGAACAGGTTGCCGACGGTATCTACTACCACGCCTAGGGGATAATACAATTCCGCATTGGTCGCTGCACCTCCATTGCCGGAGTAACCGGCTGTCCCGTTACCCGCCACCGTGGTGATGATTCCGTTAGTTCCGACTTTGCGAATTACGTTGTTACCAAAATCTGCAATGAACATGTTGCCGGCAGCATCCACCGCCACGCTGTTTGGAAAACTCAATTCCGCATTGGTCGCCGCACCTCCATCACCGGAGTAACCGGCTGTCCCGTTACCCGCCACCGTGGTGATGATTCCGTTAGTTCCGACTTTGCGGATGCGGTTGTTTTCAACATCCGCAAAGAACAGATTGCCGGCCGCATCCACCGCCAAATCAGGATAGTTATTAAAATATAATTCCGCATTGGTCGCCGCGCCTCCGTCACCGGCGAATCCCCATTTTCCGTTACCCGCCACCGTGGAGATAATCCCGTTAGGTCCCACCTTGCGGACACGAGCATTTGAGCAGTCTGTAATAAACAGGTTCCCGCCGGTGTCCACTGCCACGCCGCCGACATAATACAATTCCGCATTGGTCGCCGCACCTCCATCGCCGAAAAAACCACCTATCCCATTGCCCGCGACCGTCGTGATAATCCCATTGATGTCCACCTTGCGAACACGATTGTTGCTCCAATCCGCAATGAATAAATCGCCGGTGGTATCAACTGCTACGTTTGGACCTAACAATTCCGCATTGGTCGCCGGACCTCCGTCGCCGGAGTAACCGCTTGTCCCGTTGCCCGCCACTGTGGTGATAATTGAATTGGGTATATTGGTTCCGTTGAACTGCCATTGGTATGTAAACGGTCCTATTCCAGATACACTCACTGAAAATACGACATTTGATCCTTGCACGCTTACCTGATTCGTTGGCTGCGCCGTGATGAGTAGCGGCACTACTGTCAATGACGCAACCATGCTGGCAATACTGCCATTGCTGTCGCTCAACACAGCATCATAAATTCCAGTGTTGTTCGTTGTGACGTTCAGAAGTTGTAGGGTCAGATTTGTAGCACTTGAAATGTTTGTGCCGTTAAAGCGCCACTGATAATTGACCGGCGAAGATAAATTCGTTGGCGATATCGCAAAAGACGCGTCTGCTCCGCTCGCCACTGTTTGCGATGCAGGTTGAATGGTTACCGCAAATTGTCCGCCATTTTGAACCATTATTACCAGCGCGTCCGAAGGAATATTGGCCGGTTGAACATTTGTTTGGATAATGACGGCCTCACCAGTCCCATTGGTCAACCCCAGAAGTGAGGCGGCAATGATATTAACCCCTTGATACAAACCATTAAAAGTGGTGGTCCAAGTAAATGGGCTGACGTTGATAAACAAATAAGTTCCGTCGGCTTTAACACCAACAAGACTTGTCACGAATCCAGCATTCTCACCATATATGCTAGGTGTGTCGCGGAATGTTAACACTGTTCCGCCTGAAATGACGTGATTCGTAATATTGAAAAGTCCTGGATATGCTGAACCCTCATTGTAGTATGGATCCGCACTGTCTGCATCTTCACATACAATAGCTCCATTCGCATTAACTGCAGTCGTTATGCAATTCACTGTGCCGTTACAGTTGGTGTGTGGCGGGTCAATGAAGTATGTTGCACTACTCGATGAGCAATCATAGAACAGGCCCTTGTATGAATCACCCGAGGCTACTTGAAACCAGTTGAAGTGATCGAATCCAAGTCTACAGGCTGCTTGGGAAATAGTTAATCCCAACCCCGGTGTAAACGTCGCATATATCGAAGTTGGGAATAGACCCGGTTCAAAATTCGGCATTTGTAGTGTGCCAAAATTCTCTTGCGCCTGAACGTCAATATTCTGCTGCGGAATAATGGCGTTTAGCGTTGCCGTGTCGTACCCGCTAGGCGTAAGCATGAAATCATCTGTTACGGTTGAGGAGTCTGATGGAATTGTGACCGTAAGGTTTGTTGTGTAATAATTGGCCTGACTAACGATAGCTGAAAAGGTTCCCGACGGAATACAACTAATGCTGTAGCTGCCGTCGCTGGCGCTTGTCGCTGAATATATCGCTAAACTATTTGAGATAACCACCGACGCATTTGTAATTGGAGACCCATCGCAAGTGCAATATACGTAGCCCGTGACACCTGACAACGGACTAAGAGAGTTAAGAGAGAAATTCTGAGTAAGGTTTGTCACCGAGGTTGTAGTCGTCACCGTATTTGTAACCGCACCATAGTTTCCAGAGCTCACAATTACGTTGTATGTTGCCGGCGGTAGACCGCTCTGGCTGTAATAGCCGTTAGTATCACTTGCCGTTTTCACATAGCCAATTTGGACTGTTGCACCAGTGATCGGGAGCCCGCTGCAAGCGTCTGTAATGAACCCGCTGATAATTGTGGTTACAATGTTTGATGGAGAAATAGTGAATATTACCGCATATTGGCCACTATCTGAGTATGAAAGAAGATAACGATTAAAGTCCTCTGCGTGAAAAAAACCTTGCCCGGCAGAAAATGTGTATGTTCCTGGTTCGAGAATTCCAGACATGCTGCCAGAAAGGCCCGACCCGTAGACTTCGCCGTCATCGCCGAACACGAAAATAAAATTATTGTTCCCGTATCCAAGAGAAACTTGCGAACTTAATGCATGATCATAACCGTTAATTGGCGGATTGTTCATCTGTGTGAGGCTAGTCTGAATGAAGTAGAAAAACGGCGAATCTATAGTAAAAGAAAATTCAAAGTCGGATTCTACGTCTATTCCGTCGAAGACTCCATTTGTGCTCTCAAAGATGTCATTACAGTCTCCACTACCACTGACAGATAACACGTTCCCTGATAAACTTATGCTGGAATCTTGGTCGGCGAACGCATTTCCTATGGCATCGCTTAAGCTCATTTGACTGGAGGCTTGAAGGGAACCAGTGGTGGTGGACACAGGAAACTGGTCATTATTAGTATAAAATGACGAGACACCGTTCCAGCGTTGGATTCCATTAATTGTCAGAGTCGCGCCATCGGATGCAGCCGGAATGAGCATGGCAGCAAGAAATATGATAAAGCTAAATATTTTCATCTTTATTTTGGGTGAATAGCGATGGGGTTTAACATTTTCATTCCGCGACTGGATAACGAAACCATCGCTCCAGTGGCTGGCGGCGGTCGTCCCGTTAAATGCGGCAGTGGCGGATGACGGCTTGTTTGAGATATAAAAATGGCGTGCGTGGCTCCGCTTTTTCGGGTGAGACTCCTGAATGTCATTAGTTCCATTATGGGTTGTGTAGTGATTATTTAGGAACGGCAGGCGGGCGTCAAGTAAAAACGAGGGCGGTTTGAGCAGAATTTGAATCGGGTCATGCTGCAAGAGCGAGCAGATTCTCCTTCTTTTTGAACTTGGCCCACGCCGCTGGCGTGAACTCCTTGATCTGGGTGATCTTGGCTGCCGGCAAGCGCATGAACAAATCCTTCAGATAATCAAACGGGTTGATCCCCTGCCGGCGGCAACTGCCCAGCAGAGTGTAGATCACCGCGCTGCGTTCGCCTGCTTCGGGATGGCCCACAAACAACCAGTTCTTTTTCCCGATAGCACTGGGCCGAATCGCATTCTCAATGAGGTTGTTGTCAATCTCCAGTGTGCCGTCCTCCACGAACTGCGTCAGCGCTTTCCAGCGTTTCAACGCATAATCAATCGCTTGTCCGAGCAATCCTTGCGGTAAAGTTTTTCTACGTGTCAACTCCATGGCGCGATGCAACCGAGTCAATACAGGTTGTGATTGCCAGACCCGCATCGCCTGCCGGAGTGCCGGTCCCGCCTTTTGCTGGCGCAACTTCTTTTCCACCGCGTAAAGCAATCCAATCTGCCGGACAAACCACACCGCCAATTTGGTCTCGGCCAACGCTTCATGAAATCCTCGACGCGCATGTGCCCAGCAACCAACCAAGGTCAGATCATCACGTTCTTTCGCCAGTGATTCATACGCGGAAAACCCATCTGTTTGAAGTTTGCCCCGAAAGGTTTTCAGAAATTCCTCCGGCCCTGCCCGCGACCGGCTCACCCGCCATTCAAACAGAACGTCCCTGCCCGGTCGGCTGTAGGTCCAAAGATAACCCTGCTGACTTTTGCCTTTCACGTCCGGGTCTAAGTATCGGATCGGTGTCTCGTCGGCTTGCAGGTAATTGCCCCGTAGCAAATCCTCGCGGATCGCCCGATACACCGGTTTCACTAACTCGGCGGCTTGTTCCACCCAACAGCCCATCGTCTTGCGGCTCAGATCCACCCCGAACTGTTGCCGGAACATTTTCTCCTGCCGGTAGAGCGGTTGATGATATTCATATTTGTTGACCAATATCTGCGCCAGCAAACCCGGCCCCACCATGCCTTGCTCAATCGGTTGCGGTGGTAGTGGTGCCAGGGCAAAACGTTCGGCCTTCACATAACGCGGACGGATATAAACTCGTTTGATGATTTTAGGTGCGACCCAGTCCAGTTGGCTGGTGCGTTCCTCGCTGATCTTTTCCCAGCCGTCTGGCTGGACCTTGACTTCCTCCGGCTCGATCACGATCTCCTGCGTCTCTAACTTGTCTTCGGCCAGCATCCGCCGGACCGGATGTGCAGTGCCATGTCGCGTAGCTGTCGTGGTCTTGGTCTCTGGCGTTGGCAACACGATAACGTTGGGCAAACCTTGCAGCAGCAGTTCCAGTTGGTGTTTGTCCAGACCTTCATTGCGCTGACCGCCGAAGTAATGGCGGATATACTGGTCGAGCTTTTGGCGCAGCAGCCGGTTCTCGTTTTGCAACCGGGTGTTCTCCGTCTCCAGCGTGGTGACACGCGCACTCATCGCTTCATACTTTTCGAGTAGCGTGGTGTCGGTCACGTTACTCTGACGCGAACAGAATATTTTTGTTCAATCGTAAAAACTTTTTTCTCAGCGACGATACCAGTTCTTTTTCGACCTAACTTCCAGCCCGTGAATCAGTGCGCTAAACTCCTCGCCGCGCAAACTTACCTGTCCATTTTCACTCATTGGCCAAGTGAATCGTCCCTGTTCCAATCGCTTGGCACAAACCCACAACCCCGATCCGTCCCACCAGAGAATCTTGAGACGGTTCCGCCGCCGGTTGGTGAACAGAAAGAGATTGCCCGACAACGGATCCCCCTTCAGATGGTCCATGACCAGACTGTAAAGCCGGTTGAAACTGCCGCGCAAATCCACTGGCGTTGTGGCCACCAGCACCCGCGTCGTGCCCGAGACGTTCAACATGGCAGCGCACGCAATAATTGGGGCAACTGCTGCACATCCGAGCTGTTTTGCAGCCGCACGATCCAACCTTGCGGACTGACGAGTTCAACGGGCCAGCGCGAGGCTGGGTTGGTCAACGCGACTTCTTGAAACTTCACCTTCGGAGGAACCGCGTCACGTTCCAAGCGTAGCCATTTGCTCAGGGTGGACAGGCCAACCCCGTGCCGATTGGCAAAGTCCCGTAAAGTCAAATGGCCTTTATGGAAACGCGCCAACAATCGCTGCCGCTGTTTAGAAGTCCAACGCCGCCGGCCTGATCCAGTTTTTGATGTATCCATGCGGCCATGATTTCATAATCCAGCGCCGGAAACTAGACGTGGCGGGTCAGACGCATACACTGAATTACCGCGGAGACGCAGAGAGGATCGCAATGGACGATAGTGCCTTCGGGCATTTCGGTGCGGCAAAACACAGATCAGAGATGGACGCTTACATATAAAAGCGATACTTGTCTTGAATCGGGCTGCCATCTGGAATCTCCGTCAGGATTCGGCCGATCGTGCGGGCAAATTGAAGAGTGATTGGTTCTGCGCTAGCGAACGCGCAACTGTTCCAGTTGAGTTTTGTCAAAGCCATAATTTCCTGACTCAAGGTTTCCGGGGTGGAGTCGCCGTGATGCTCAATGATTTCAACGGGGTTAGGAATGCGATGCCCCGGATAAGTTCCCAAATGAGGAATGTAGCCCCCGGTGAACACCACATGCCTTTGGCTGTGGAGTGAAATGACTGTACCACGAAGCGGAGGTTCATAACCGAGGCGCATGAATTGGTCGCCCATTCGCTCCAACGTGAGGAAATCAAAACGAGGAATTCCATCCAATGCGCTTTTGAAACCCTTCAATTCTTCCGGCGTGAAGCGTGAGGATTTATGGACAACTACCCTTTCCGGTTTCATGTCCTTATGATGGCTCATATATATGACCACGGCACGCTGAAGCAACTTTTTAGCATCATCCTCTAACAGATGCGGCTTTCGGTCGCCTTGGTTCTCATCAACATGTGCGCGACCGCCCTTTAGGACCAATCCCTCACCGTGTCCAGAGAAAACTTGGGCGAGACTTGTATGAAGGGGAGAATCTCGAAAGGGCGTCTGCTTGTAGAATGACACTCCAACGAAACAGGTGTTCGCTGGAACTGTCTCCAACTGCCAAGGGACTCGGCCTGCCTTGTAATATAGAGCCGTTAGAAGATTCCAAACAAGCGTCGCCGGGTCTTGATTCTGCGGGGCACCGCTCAATGTTGATTGCCAGACCATTTGTGTCGGCAGTCCAGATGACATGGCGTGGGCCTTGAGGGCGTGGTGGAGGTTCCAATACCCCCGATCATTCGTTGAGGGCGGCTCCTCAATTGCGAGAGCAAGATCAAGGAGGAACTGGCCCTTCTTACGGTCCCGATCAAAGCTGCGTTCCAGTTTGTCAGCAGGTGTAAGCAAAACACGTCGAAGCCGCATACTTGCTCCCACAGCTGCGCAGTGATCCTCGACACACTGAGGAAAGACCACTGCAACGACCTTGGGCTCCGGTTCCCCATCCTTGAGAGTTCCAAGCTTTTCAACAACCAACTGCACAACGTTGCGCAATTTATCCGTCGTTTTTGCCGTATCAATTGCTTGCTCGAAATATCGTAGGGGAATTTCACTTTGAATGCTTGGTGCCGTTTCAAATCGGCTGCGAAACGCTCGGCCTGTTCCAGGAAATGGTGGAAAACACAGTGGATTGAAGGTTTTTCCTTTGGAATTAAGCCCTGGAGATACAGGATGCTGAACCCGATCAAGAAAGCGGCGAAAGGCTTCAATTCCTTCACTTGTGCCAATCACCCCAATGGGCAAAGGATCGGACGGAGGCAGAATTGGGCCATATTCCTCCAGACCCTCTTTCGGGTGTGGAGAAACACCGTGATTACCGAAAACCAGAAGAGGTTCTTCAATGTGAAAGCACTCAAATGCCGGCTGAGAAGTGAACAGCAAACGTTCGATATCCGCCTCACGTTTGGCCTCGGCTGTTCTCGGGCGAGGATACTTTGAATTCGAGATGGCCTTTTTAGTCCTATAACGTTTCGTTTTCATCTTCGTCTGGCTCGGTTAATTCGGCATCAGCAGCAGCCTGTGCAAGTTCGTCCGATGCGAACTGCATTAATTTTGAAAAGCGAATGTGGTCGCCGCGAATACCCCGATTTGATCGTGCGGTTGCGGGCAACGGCTGAACGTCAATAGTTTCCGCACCAGCCGCAATTTTTATCTGCGGATGGTTTTGCTTCAACAAATTTGCCCAGAAGACCAAATCGCGAAGAATGTTGGAGTTTCGTTGACGACCACCCCACCTGATGCACATGCGCCCCATTTGCTTTCCGTCCAATGGCGATTTGCCGTCATGTGTGAAGAAGAAACAAGGAACGACTCTTAAGAAAAAACGGTCCCATATTCGATAGAAGCGAATGTCAGCCGCCGAATGAACCCAGAAATCTGCACCAGGCTGAGGGCTGGGTTTGCGGCCTGTCACTTCTCGTCCACCGATGACGACCCGTCGAGCATCCAGAATCTCCCTGGGGTAAGCTTCTTCCATTAGGAGTCGGTTGAGGTGGATTCGATCTTGCTCATCCAAATTCTGTCGTGCTAGGAGTTGTTCTGTTTCCGGCCGTAAAAAAATCTTGGAATATCGCTCCTGCTCAAAAATCGATTCTCCTTGCAAAATATCATTGAAATCCTCGACCAAGCTTGCAAGAAGAACGGTTGGATCTGAGGTTTTGCCCTGGTAATTTTTCAGCGCCTGTTGAGTGGCGGAAGACAAGCGTCCGCTCAAATAGCTTGATGGAGAATCCGCTGGTTGTCGCAGCCTCGAAGCCAGAGATGGCAAATCGCTAAAATCTCGCGTTGAAAATGTCCATGAAGCTGGTGTCGCAGGAGGAAAAAAGAATCGCTCCTTCTCATCTTGTTCGAGTCCAATCTCTTCGAGGTGTTTGCGGAGGCAAGCATTGAGAAGCCATGTGTACAGGCGTCCCTTATCCTTGTCCGCCAACCATTCATCGCGGCGATCCTTGTCAGAGGTCGTTGCAACATCAACCACCGTTCTCAAAGGGCAAAGCTCGTCGCTGAGTTGGGCGAATGCGTAAAGCCTTTCCCCATGGATGATCACGCCGTCGCCAGAATCCACTACGTCGTAAACCTGTTTTGGTTTTCGCAACGATGTTACCGCGCTCCAAATGCGGGCGGGTGAGGAAACGACCGGAAGCAAGTTGCTGACCAGTAGTTCCGAGACTTCGTCCGCCTTCCACCGCTCTTGGCGAACCATCGGAGAGGGTCCCGGTGATGGAAAAGTGCCGGGTGTTGGCTGACGGGAAGTGCCACGAGGGTTCGGAAGGCCACGAATGCGATTGAGCAGTTCGAGATAAAATACTTTCCTGGATTTCGGAGTCCTGAAGTCGAGGTTTTTGAGCGCTCGGAAAGGAGCCGGCAGCGAAATCGCTTCTTTGCCGTCCGAGGAAACGTCGCGGTAGAGGACCGGGAGCATTCTTCCCCTAGTATTTCTTGGGTCGTCCGCGACGCAATGAGTCCATTCCAGTGCCGTCCAGTTGGAACGAAAGAACTCCGGGCTCATGATCAACGCGACAAACCGAGATTTCGATAAACCTTCGTTGAGTTTAGTAACAATGTTCTCGCCCGCTTGAATATCCCAAATGTCGAGAAAAGCCTTGATCTTCTTTGAATCGGGTTTGTCTTCCAGTGGCTCTGACTCCAATTGTGCAGCCAGTTCCGTCACCCACTCACTATCAGCACTATTGTGGCTGAGAAAAACATCCCAAACCTGCTCGCCCGGCGCGGTGATCGTGTTGGATTGATCACTCATCTCGTGGGGCGGTTGGATCCGAGGCGTTTCTAACATGATGTTTTCTCTCCATCACATTTTTTTGAATGAGCGATTTTTTTCATACAGCAGCAGAGACGCCGAGAAGTTCACAACGGACGATGGTGCCTTCGGGCATTTCGGTGCGGCGGGAGGCGGTCCAGAGACGGATGGCTTCTTCGACTCGTGACTCGGCTTCCAATGGCAAGGCGGCGGGAGCCGGAGCGCCTGTGTAATGGCCAGTATCCAACCGTTCAGCATCGAAGCCGCCTTCGTCCACGTAGCATTGGCCGTTGACGGAAACCCGGACAACCGTGGCCGATGAGCCTTGGTCGGCTCGATCCCATGTGACGCGGTAGCGGGCCTCGATGGAGCCGGACTTGGCACCGTTGGCAGGCAAGCAGGTGGTATCGCCGCTGAATGGGGCGTTTTGCAAATAGGCGATCAAGGCGTCCACGAGCGGATGACCAACACCCAGCAACTCGCACTTTTTTTTCCGCATGGCAAGCTCGCGGTCGAAGGTGATGTTTTCGTATTTCGGCGCGACTTGGGGAAATGCCTTGAGGCATTCCGGGGTAAGAATCTGCCAGAATTCGCCAACCGGCAGCATCGTGCCGCCAATCCGGATGACCGCCTCACGACACCATGAGCCCAATTGCCGCAGAGAGAAACGGCCGGAAATGCGGCGGTAGTGTTCCAAGTTGAAATAAGTGAGGTCTTGTGAAAGTTCCATCAAGGCCGTGCGTGCGTGCTGCGCTTGTTCCATCATTTCCTCAATCTGCCGTGACGTGCGTTGATAGTCCTTGTCCACCAAAGCCTGTTTGAAAAGCTGCTGGTAGTTCGGGTTCGAGCCGAGAAAGCCGAGGATTTCGAGGCGGAAATCTTCCAGGGGCTCACCGGTCTCACGGTCGGTTTTGCCGATAGCCTGCGCCACAGCCTGAAGTTTTTCAGTCAGCAAGCCGTAGATGCGCTCTTCGACCGTGTCTTTGGCAACGAGGTTGTAAACCTGGGCAACGTCCTTCTGCCCGAACCGGTGGATGCGACCAATGCGCTGTTCGACAGCCATTGGATTCCACGGTAGGTCATAGTTGAACAGCACCCGGGCACATTGGAGATTGATGCCTTCGCCGCCCGCCGATGTTGAAATCAGAAACTTGGCGCCGTTCTCATCCCAGAACCGTTCAGCAGCTTCGATCTTGTCATCCAGCGGGCCGCCCTTGATAGCGGCGATTTTGTCCGCGCCATAAATTTTGGCCAGTTCGATGCGCAAAAACTCCAGCGTCTCGCGATACTGGGTGAAGATAATGAACCGTTCACCCTCGTTCATCTGTCGCAGATTAGCAACGACGGCGAGCAGGCGGTCGAATTTGCGGTCAGTGCCTTCCGGGACAAGGCCAATGAGTTTACGAACGCGAACTGATTCATCCGGAATTTCCGCATCAGCATAAACACCCTCATCGCCTTCCTCATCGGAGTCCAGAGACCATTCCGTAGTTTCCTTTAGCTCGGCCAGCTTGCGGGCAATCCGCTGCCGGACCTGGGCGATGTAGGCGTCGGCATCGGCATCATTGATGGTCGTCCCGCTGGTCAACAGGATTTCGCGGGCGAGCACGCGCATCTCGTCCTGCAGCCGGACATATTGCGTGGCGAGTTCGGCCTCGAAATTTGTGCGGCGTTTTTTTTCAACCTCGATTTGTTCGCGCACCAAAAGCACCAGCAACCGGCGGCGGAGGGCTTGTTTGATGGCACGCGGGCTGGACGACATCATTTTCTGGAACGCCGTCATGACGAAACCGATGGCGCGCTGGGCGCTGGTAGTGCGGCCAGCGCGGAATACACCGGCGGCTTCGTAACCGGTACGGAGATAGTCGGTCAATTGCTCGTAAAACCGCTGCTCACGCAATGCGGGTTCAAAGGCTTCGGTGTGAACCTGACGGCGGACGAATAGCGCTTTGCCGTTGGCATCCACGACTTCGCGCTTGGTGCGGCGGGTCATCACCCGGTTGAGCAAACTGCGATGAGCAATCATCGCCTCCGGCGAATCAAACAGGTGGTTGTCGAGCAGATTGATGAGCGACCAGAATTGGAAGTTGTCGCCCTGATGCGGCGTGGCGGAGAGGAAAAGCAAGTCGCGCGTGTGACCTTGCAGCGCCTCCATGAGGCGGTAATTCATGGTCGTCTGCTGTTTTTTGCCGTAGCGGATGCGGCTGAGGTGGTGCGCTTCGTCCACGATGACCAGATCAAAACGCGGGGCGTTCAATAACCGTTCCATGCGCGCCGGGCGTTTCACCGTGTCAATCGAGGCGATAACGCGCTGGTGATTTTCCCAACTAGCCGGGGCGAAGTCCTGAAAATCAATGCCGAGGATTTCAAATTCCATGCGGAAGCAACCGCGCAGTTCGTTCTGCCAGTTCTTGACGAGGCCCGCCGGGCAAAGGATAAGCGCACGATGCGCCTCGCCGCGCGCAATGAGTTCACGGACAATCATGCCCGTCTCGATGGTCTTGCCCAGGCCGACTTCGTCCGCAATCAAGAGACGGCGGCGGTTCATTTTTATCACGTCATGCGTGAGCAAAATCTGATGCGGCAGAAGTTGCGTGCGGGAATTGGTCAACTCACCGCCGGTATTTCCCAGCGCGAACTGCCACGCGAGCTGGCGAAGCAGGAAATCCTTGGGGTTGTCAAAATGGCCGGCGCGAAGCTTCTGCCAGGGCGACTCGGCCCGCTCCAACCGCTGGACCGGGAGCGTTTCGAGCCGACGCCCGCCACGGCTTTCAAAGACGACATCCGCGACATACACGCCGCCGGTTTCGGAGAGGCGGAGCACTTCGCCGATGCCGAGTTCGTAACGGCCCGAAACCCGGACGCGGTCGTTGGGTGTTACTTTGTCCAAAGCCTGAGTCATGACAGATTCTCTCCAAAAAGGTAGGTGGCGTGGCCGGACTCAGTGCCGATGACGGGATGTGAGCCGAACAAACGCCACAAGGGGATGCGTTTGCCCGCGTAACGGGCGAACAGGTGATCGCCCGCTGCACACCAAAGCTCGTGGCGGATGGGAACGTGAATCGTACCGATGTTGCTGACCTCATTTGACACGGCGCGAAGCCGCTTGCGCATTTCCTGAAGAAACGGCCAATCGCGATTTTCGTTCAAACCCTCCAATTGTTCCATTCGGACAAGCAGTTCATCGAGGCCGAAGAGGCAGATGCCGGGTGAGCGGCGGGTAAACGGGAAAGGGTCTTGCTCAAATTGGCGGATGAGGTCAATGAGGCCGAGCCGGGTGGGATGCGGCTTCACTTTGCCGGTTTGAGTGCCGGTCCAATCACATGCTTCTTCGGGTAAAACAAGATAGCCTGCCATAGAATTACTTTCCGCCTTTCGTCATTGCCGCCTGCGCGAACAAGTCGTCGTAGAATGGCAGGAGTTTATCGCACGCTTTGACCCAGCGGTCGGGGTCGCGTTGTTTCAAGTATTGGAGCGCGGCGCGAATCTGTTCGCGCTGACCGCGAAAGCGTTCAGCGAGATGGTCAAGGCGTTCACCCTGCTCGGCGTTGCCGGAAAGCAAATGCAGAACATCAACCAGTTTTGGTCCGAACACGACTGGCGTGTTATCGGTCGCGTCTAGCAGTGTCAGTTGTTCTGACGTTGAACCTGCGCCGCGAAGGGTTTGCTGCAAGCCGTCCAGCCGCTCCAAGGGCGTGAGCACTTCGTAGGTGCGACCGCCTTTTATTCGGCCTTTGCGGAGAAGCGGCGGCTTGTGTCCGGTGAGGTCGCTGACTTCGAACACGCCACGTGTGAGTTTGCTGATGCTGTCCACAGACACCTCACGTTTGTCACATAAGGCCAGCAGCCAGACCTGGCTGAGGGCGTCCACATTCTCCAGTTCGCTGGGCAATGGAGTTTCTTTGCTGACGATTTGCTCGACCATTATCCGAATATCCTGCAAGGCGGACCTCAGCGGAAAAAGCTCACCGTTCCAGTCAACAATAGCTCCGTAATGCCGCGAATAGACTTCAAGGCATTTGCCGATGAGCACCATGCGAATGTCGGGCGCGGGCAACGCCTCGCCACCATAACGTCCCCCTTCAATTCGGGTAATTTCCTCTTTTGCCCGCTGCCGCACCAATTGGCGGAGGCCGGCCCAACTGCGTTTGGCGCGTGTGTCTTCCGGGCGGCGCCTGCGGCAAACGTGAATGAGATCATAGGCAATCGCTTCGTTGTCCTGAAGGTGGAGTGACGCCTCACGCTCACTGTGAACGGGATAAATGGCTTCGATTACCAACTTGGCGTTACACACTGAGTTTAGAACGCTTTCCCATGAACTTCCTTCAGCGTGGTGGAAGGTAAAAATCACTAGGCCGTCATCGGTAATTTTCTCTCCAGACTTTTTCAGAACCGCAGTCAAGCCGTCCTCGAAGTCTTGCATGCTGAGACCGCGCGACTTATTTTCCACGATCTCCGGCGCCTTGGGACAGTACTCCGGCTCAAACTGAGCATCTTTTGCTTTTAAGGCGAGGCGAAGCCAGACGTAGAAGAAGTCTGCCAACTCAGAGTAGTTCACGTTGTCTGCATACGGCGGATCTGTGATGATGAGGTCTGCGCCAGTGGCTTTGTCGATCTCGGTGCGTGAATCCCCGCTTAACAGCAACGCCTGGCCGTCGAAAGGAACGGGGTCAAGTCCTTCGCGTTTGCAGTGTTTCCCTTTGTCATCGAAATCACCCTCGAAAGGGCGCTGGGCGTACGCAATGCCCAGACGCAACGCTCTCATCCGACTAATGTATGTGTTGTTACCGGAGACAGTGCCCCACACGTTCTGTTCGCAAAGAGTGGCCTTCGGCTGAAAATCGTGCCGCGCGAATACACCAGCCGGGGCTGTTCCGCCCGGTGTCCGACGCGAGGGGATGTTCCGCGTGAAAAGGTTGTTCGCCTCAAGCGTGTTTGAAAATGCACAGAGAAGCAAATCGCGGGATTTCACATTCTTTTCCTGAGAGACGAATTGTAAGAGCGTGCTTAACGCGAGCAACTGCCGCGCGTTGAACATTTGATGCCAATAGCGATAGTGGTGGTCATGGAGCCGGTCGGTTTCCTGACCGGACGGGATTTCACTTTTGGGATACGGCAACGCGTTCCTAGTTTTCTGCCACAGTTTTTCACCGGTGGAGTAGATTGCTTGGTCTGCTGGCACGTGGCGCGCATAAAACTTGCCGCTCTGTTTCCAAACGAGGTTGTGTGTGGGCGGCACGAAAGGACCAGTGTAGGCCGTGTCGCTCTGTCCGGTTTCTTCTTCTTCCTCAATTTCTTCGAGGTCGCCATTGCCACCAAACAAATCGCCGTGCTGTTCGCTGCGCTTATCTGGATCGTTTCCGGGGTCGCATCCAGGTGCGTAGGCTTGCAGGCAGTAAGCGTGCATGGGCAGGAGTTGGTCTGCCGGGAGCGAGCGGATGGATTCAATGATGGCGTCGTTGTTGCCGCAGTGCGGGCAGATGAAGCGGCCCTTTTCGGTGACGTGAGCCTTGTGCGGATCGAAAGTGAAACCCGCCGGGCTGGTCACGTGCCCGTCGGGCGCGATTTCGCCGCGCCACTGGAACACGTCCTCCGTTTGCGGGCATAGCAGCACAGTCAACGGGACTTTCTTGCGCTTCTTCTTTTTCGTGGTGAGGCGCGGGTGAACGATTTCGTTGCATTGCGGACAACAGACGTGTCCGGCCTCCAACGTGCCGGTCTTGACCTGACACTGACGCAAAACGTCAATCCATTCGGGCGAGGATTCCTTCACCTTGCCGCCTTTTTTCAAAATGGATTTACCCTGACAGACGTAGATGCCGCCGTCTTCGTGCGCGTAGGTCCAGCGCTCGTTGCTGCGGCCCACGCCGCCGGAGTAGGTGTTACCATGGAACATAAGGCGCGGGTCAGCGATGAGCGCCGCCGGTTCGACTTCCCAATCGAAGTCCGCGTCGCACTTGGGGCATTTACAGTCCGGGTAGTAGCGAATGCTCGGACTCTTGGCGGCGATAATGTAATCAGAAAATAGAGGGACTTGCTTACGGCAGGTGGGACTGGTGCAGACGGCGGACTTGGTCCAAAAGGTGTAGATGACCTCGGAATTGAGCAGGCCGCAAACTTCCTCCGCCGTCCACGGCGGCGCGGTCTTGTAAAGGTCGAGCAAGGTTTCGCGCAGTGGTTTGCCCGACCACGGCACGATGCAGTTGGCAAGCCGTTCAAACGCTCCGTCGAGATCCTTCAGGTCCACCGGCTCGACCTCGGTTTTCACGATGAACCACGCGACGGGGTTCAAATCGATGCCGACAACCTTGCAACCGAGCCGCAACGCCTCAACGACGGTGGTGCCGCCGCCCATGAACGGATCGAGCACGACCTTGCCATTCGTGTCCGGGTCGCCGGAGTGGTCCTTGTAAAACTCCTCCATGATGTTCGTGCCCGCCGGTTTGAGCGCGCCGAGCAGGATGGCGCGGAAGACGCACGAGGCGCGGCGCGCAAACCATTTGTGCATCTGGTAAATGGGCTTGAACGAATTGCGCTCGGGCACGGCGAGTCGGTTGATCTCGACGATGGGGAAATCTTCTTCGATGGCGCGTTTAATGGGCATGATTCAGTCCAGAGGCACAAGTTTGTATTCCTTGGCCAACGTGACTTCGACGCGGCGCATGATCAGGCGCAGTGCGGTCCAGTCCGCTAAAAACTCGTCGTGCTTGGAAAATTTCTTCTGAATATCGTATGGCGACGCATCCGCTTTGGATGCTTGCGCCCACCAGGCACGATACTGGCCGTTCCATTTCTCAAGGAAGGGTCGCACCACACCGGCGAGGATGCGGTTGATGAGGATGCCAAGATGTTCCTGGCGGAAATCCTTGATGCGCCCGACCGGGAAGCGGCGCATGATGAGCCGTGATTCTTGGAAGAACCTGTAAAGGGAGTCAAGGCTTTCGGAATACAGTTCGCCGTCAAAACTGGCGGCTGTCTTGTCCATGCGCTTACCGACGATGGCAACGCGTGTGGCGATCTCGGTGTAAAACTCCCAGGCGCATTGCCGGTCATCTTCCGTGAGTTTGCCGCCAAGCTGGACCAAGCCGAGATTGAGCGAGAGCGAGCCTTCTTTAATGATAGCCATAGTTTTCAGCCGTTTTGTTTTTTGATTTCGTGCCAGTTGATGATGCGGTCTTGGGGACGAGCGCACGCATCTGCAATATGATGCTTGAGCATAGCCGGGTTGGCGATGAGTTGTTGCCAACTAAGTTCCTGCCAAAGCGCATAGCCAGAATTGATGTTGGCGTTCAAACGTCCCGGCAACGTTACCATGCCACTATGGTCAGGGATTACGTTGGGGAGTTGAATTCCGATTAACCCGTGCTTCTTGTCGAGTGTGGCCTTGATTTCCCAATCAATATATTTCCGCTGATAGGAGGTCGGGCCAACAAGGACGATGGTGCAAGACGTGCCGGTGATGAACTCGTCGCGAATCCGCTGGATGGTGTAGTCCGTGTCGTCGCTATCAATCTCGTCGCGGAGCGAGTTATCGTAAACAGTCTCGTACGTGTCGTGGAACATCCGCGAGAATTCTTTGTAATAATACTGGTCGGACGAGTGCTGGTAGCTGACGAAAATTCGCGAGCGTATAGGTTGAGTGAGCAGACTGCCAAGACTGCCAAACAGCGCGGGTTTCGGCTGCATGGCAGCAATCAGGCTGGCCAGAGAGGGCCTGACCGGCTGGGGCGTCTCCGGTGGTGGATACCACGGAAACTGCGGCAGCTTGGGATCAAAGGGTGAATTGCTCATGACGTCATGATGTCCCCGGGTTTATAAACGATGATGCCCTGCACACCGTCGAAGGACTTGTCAGCGGTGACGATCTCGGTCAGTCCCAGGCGTCGGGCAACGGCGAGATTGATGGAGTCAATCGTGAGGAGGCCGTGCATCTTCTGCAAGTAAAGGGCTTCAATAAAATCTTCGGGATGGATGGACGCCAATTCCAATTCGCCGCTCAAGAGCGCGCGGGTGTCCTCGGCATACACGGACAGGTTGCGCACCAGTTCGGGTTTTTCCGACAACGTTTTGGCCGGATTCGACGCGGCGAAGCCGCTGGCCTGCACTTCCTGCATCATACGGCGATGGCAGAACTCAGCGACCACGAAGGGCGAGATAACGCCCGACACGGCCTTGCCCTGGCAGCGATTGAGAAACGCGCGGCACTGCGGTGAATTGCCCCGGCGGGCGTAAAGCAGGATATTCGTGTCCACGAACACGCGGGAGCCGCTGCGTATGTCGGTAAGGTTCATTGTTCAAAAAAGTCGGCTTCCATCGAAGCGCGGAATTGCGCGGGGGTAAGCGTGAGCGGGTCGGTTTCCAGCAACCGGGCGAGGCCGATGCGCTCCGATGCGCGGGATTTGCTGCGTTGCACGTAGTCGTTCAAAGCGATTTGCACAACATCGGCGATGCGCCGCCGTTCCTGGACAGCGAGGAGTTTGACATCCTCATAGAGGTTGTCATCAACAACGGTTCCAATTTTTCGTTTCATAGCAGTGAGTATCGTCTTAACGGGGTTCGAGTTCAATCCACGGGACCAAAACTTCCATCAGGGAGAAGCCGCCGTGCTG
Organism: uncultured Verrucomicrobiae bacterium; assembly: GCA_963842445.1. GTDB lineage: Bacteria > Verrucomicrobiota > Verrucomicrobiia > Limisphaerales > UBA11358 > UBA11358. The sequence goes on from CAWJHF010000004.1 coordinate 32,226, forward strand.
GTAAAGTTTGCGGGAACTGGTTCCCGACGGCCGGGTGCGAAGCCGCCCGCGCAGCATGGCGATCCGGCTTTTGGGAAGCATTTGTAAATCCGGATTCCAAGCGGGCAACGTTTCATTCGCCGCAAATTCCTTCCAGCGGGCTTGCCCTAAAAGTTCGGGAGCGTCCGAGTCGCGGGTCGCTTCCAGAAACGCGCCGAAGAAGATGTAGCCGTGGTCGCTGGTGACAACGATGGGCAAGCCGCGGGGAATGTCCTGCAAGGTGTATTTCCAAATCGTGGGAATATAGTTGCGGTGAAAATTGGCGAACAAGGCCTCGTTGCGGGCGCTGTCGTCGGCGAACAGCCGGTCGGGATAGGTGGACCAGACGAGGAGACTGGGGCCAACCGGGAAAGCGTGGCGGGCGTTGGGCTGGTCGAGATAGAACGCCTCGACGTTTTTCAACGCGAGTTCAGTGCGACCGCGAAGCTGCGATGGCCCGAGGCGCGTCCCGATGACGCGCTCGTCAACATAATGAATCGTTTCGGTAGGCAGGCAGGTGGCGACCGCGCGTATGGACTTGACCTGGAAACCGGAATCCGCCGCCATTTTCAGGAGGAGGGGCAACTCGCGGAGCGAGAGTCCGTCGAACACGATGGCGGCGCGCGGAGTGGCAAGTGGCAGAGGCGCGTCGAGTCCAAGCCACGATTTTACGGTGGGGGCCTGGGGAGAATCGGCCTGCAATTCATCCCAAACGCCCTGAGCGCCGGTGGCGATCAATTCTTCGACACGGCAAACGGCTTCCTCGCCGGAACGGAGATACTGCTCTGGCTCGTTTTGCTGATACCGCGCCTGGGTCCAGACCGTGTCTGTGAGCCATGACTTGATGGCGGGCAGACGCTCGCCTTCGGCGAAAAGGCGGTCGGGTTTGAATGCGAGGGTGGACATAGGCGGTCGGTTTAGACTGGGTTGGTCTGCACGCCGAGCGCCACACGGCAGGAGCCGGGAGTGAAATCCGGAAGGCGTTCGACCATTTCCTCGACCTGCGGTTTGGTGAAGACGCCGGCAAATTCCAGCGCCGATTCGCCGGAGAATTTGGCCGGGCCGGTGAGCGAGCCGCGCAGGAACGACGGGAGCGAACCGGATTCGAGCATCCGCTCGTCGAACGTGAGAGCGATGCGTAAAGAAACAATTTTTCGCCCTTCCTGCTCTCCCAAGAGGCGGGCTACTTCCTGCCGTAGTTGCTGACGTGACGGCAGGAACGGGGTGGCAACCGTTTCCGTTGCCGGTTGCGTGGTCGTGGCGGATGGCACGGTAGTGCCCGCCGTTGAACCGTTCCCGACCGGGGACGGCCCTGGCGTTGTGATGGGCAATAATGGTTGTGACGTGGTGGAAGGCGCGGCGGTGACATCGAACGGTTCGGAGATGACGGCATCACCCAACTGGTCGCCGGTGAGACGCGGGCGCCGGCCACAAGCATTGTCCGCCGGATGGCGGAGACCGATGACATTGCCAAGTTCGGCGAGCGCACAGATGGCTTCCTGAAAAAGGCTGTGTGTCATCAGCATGGGGAAGCCAAGCGTGTTGCGGTAGTCGGATTCGACCTGGCTGACCTTTTTGCCGATAAGGTCTTCAACACGGGCGGCAAGGTGCTCCTGCAGCAGGGATGAAGGATACAGGGTGCGAAGCAAGTGCTGGGCAATCTGTTCACGGGTTGCCGCCGGTGGAAGATTTTCGCGCTGGAATTCGCAATCGGACGCAGACGCGCCAAACTTGACGACCTGGACATGCTGGAAATTCGTCTTCTTCAAATAGTCCACGGCATTGCGCTTGTCGTCGCCCCCGATGCGCGAGAACTCGGTGCTTTTGGCAGCGTCACCCGCATTGCGCGACAGATAATCGGCGGCCAGCCAACTCTTGGCGTATTTTAGCAGGTCGGCGTTGCGGCGGAGGTCCACTTTTTCATCACGAGGCTCGATCAAGACGACGGTGTTGCGCCGTTTCAGTCCAAAGTAGAACTGGTGGATTTCCTCGGGTTTCAAACGGCGCGGCGCGGCGACAAGCCGGACGGCCGCTTGAGAATTTGCGTCGAGCGCGGTTTGCGTCGCGGCCGGTTCGGAAAACACAATCAATTCAGCTTCACGGAGAACATCGTTGGCCCACCAGGAAACGACTTTCTCCCACGCCTCGTCATCAGAAACGGTCAGCGAGCGTAAATTGACCTTCGCATGAGCGTTTTCCTTCGTATCAAAAAAGAGGCTGCCAGCGCGCTCGTGGAAATAAGAACCGAGCTTTTTGAAATTGGTCAGCGAAATGCGGAAGGCGTTGTAGTCGGATTCGGGGCCAATGATTTGGCGCGCAAGTTCATCCTCAGTAATTCCCGGCTGCTTTGGCGAGGGGGCAAGACTGGCAAGGAGCGTGGCAGCGGCAATCCGATCCGCAAACGGATTGCTGCGGAGTTCGCGCAAGTTTGATTCGGCACACATCAGCAGGTTTTGGGATGGATCGAGGTCAGCGAGCCAACTGCGGAGTTCGGCATCGAGGAGGCTGGCATCGGCCATCGTAATCAGATGGGTGGATTCGCAGCGACTGCGAACCAAGGCAGCGAGGAAGCCGAGCGCACCGCGAGTGCCTTGGAAGCTGCCCTTCGACGCGCGAATTCGAACCAAGGCGACATCGAGCAACTCAGGTGTGAAGGGAAAGGATTGGCGAAGCAAGTCGGGATAGTCCGGCGGGATGTTGATGCCAAAGCGGCGCCATGTGTTGAGGTAACTCTGAACGATAGCGTTGATTTCAGGAGTAGGCACTAGCGGCGATTTTTTGAAAAGGCGGTGGAATAAGACCTTACGACGGTCGGCAGAATCCTGAAAACGGAGTTCGACGCGGGCAACGCGTTTCAAAGTGAGGCCGGGTTCAAGGTTGCCGTCATATACGGAGGCGATGAGCAAAACATTGGAGCCGGCCCGGTTGGATTCCTCGGAAAGCATTTGGAGGAAATTCATATTGCGCTGCTTTAGCGCGGGATCGCTGATGGCCCGGACGCCACTTTCCAGTTCGTCCAAAATGAGCACGAGCTTTTGATTTTTTAACGACTCGCGGAACTGATTAATGTCCGGGGGTTGGTCGGCGCGGAAGTTTACTTTGAGCGCTTCCGCGATTACTCCCCACAACGATTCGAGCGGAAAGTCTGTGAACTTCCGCCAGAGGACACGGGAGCCAGACGGGGCGTTGAAAGTCAGTTTATTTTCAGTGAGCCAGGCCTGGCAGTCCGCCGGGGAAGTGGTGAGATGCAACGGGATCAGCAAGCCATGAGATTTGCCGACGCCCTTGGGGCCTTCGGCAAGGAACAGGCCGGTTTCCGCCTCGGCAGAGTTAAGGCGCACGTTGATGGAATCAACCAATTTTCGGATTTCGCCGGATACATAAGTAGATTGGAGAAAATCCTTGGGTCGTGCCTCAAGTGCCCGACGTTTGGAATCGGACACGCGCTCGATGTCGATTACACCTTGCAGTCGTCCGTTCAACACCTCTTCTTTCGGTTCAAGTAGCTGTTTAAGCATGCCAAATGTTCGCATAACAATCTAGTTGCGTCAAGAAATCTTTTTGATTCTTGACACAATTATAAAAGCATGGTATTTGTTGGTTGATGATCGAGTACCTGTCACCACAAAATCGATTAAATTGATTATGGAATCAAACAATCAGAAACATGTCTTTATCAGTCATCACCATGCCGATGATGCTGAAGTCAGCAATTTGACCTCCCTCTTGTCACGCCAAGGATATGACATTCGGAACAGCTCTATCAGGGCAAAACCAGCAAATCAGCGACGGTTGGAACAGGGATTGGTCAAGGACGAAACAATTCGCCGCTTGCTCCGGATGAAGATTTCATGGGCAGGGTGTGTTGTGGTGTTAATCGGTAAGCAAACGCACACAAGAAAATGGGTGAATTGGGAAATCGAACAGGCCAACAAGCAGAACAAGCGAATAGTGGGAGTTTATCTGCGAGGCGGGACGGATGCAGATATTCCTCCAGCATTTGAAAAATACGGTTCAGCACTCGTGGGCTGGAATTCCGACAGCATTGTTGCAGCGATAGATGGGACTGCAAACCCATTTCAGAATCCAGACGGTTCTTCACGGGACCCAACCCATGGTCGCGTTTCATTGAAATGTTGATCGCGAATGGGCAAAGTCTTCATTTACGTAGTAGATCGCGACTTCGGATTCGCGCCGAATCCGTTTCATGGCTGTTGTAGTTTGGCCACCTGCAAGCCAGGAATACGAAGAAAAGCGGAGATTGGAGATTGGGTAATCGGTATGGGCGGCTCGCGACTAGGCGCGACTGGGCGATGCGTCTTCGCGATGTGTGTTTCAAAAAAGATTATCTTCGACGAATATTGGTCTAATCTGAAATATCTCGACAAAAAGCCTGTCAGAAACGGAAGCAAGAAAATGATGGTCGGAGACAATATTTACCATTTTGACTCAGCGGCCAAAAGATGGCACCAAGCAGATTCGCATCACAGCAATTCTGACGGTAGTGTTAACCCACACAATCTGCGCGTGGATACGAAGACAGATAAAGTGCTCATCTCGCACCATTTCTTTTATTTCGGAGTCGAAGCGCCTGTAATCCCGAGGCATATTCTCGATTCTATGGGATATAAAAATGGGCGGAACTATCGCGTTTTCGACGAAAACGCCTGTACTGCGCTGCTTGATTGGCTGCACACGTCGTTCCACAAGTTGCTAAACCTTGTCATAGCTGACCCTTTCGATTTCGACAAAAGTGATAGGCGCTATTCGGCTGCTACCAATAAGATCACTTAGTCTGGAGCGTGTTACACACCGCAGTCACGTGTGGTGTGCATTGAAGAAGGTCAACTTCAAAAGGGGCTTGACAACAAAACGACATGTGGTAATAATATCTTACGTATGGACAGAAACGAAATTCTGCGGCACTTGATCGAAACCGTCGCTGAGGTGCAAGAATTGAGCGGGTGTGCCTCATTGGAAATCAATGCAAAAACGAGCCCCGTTTACGACCTTGACGGATTCGACAGCCTACGAGGCGTTGAAACAACTGTTCTGTTAGCGATGAAGCTGAAATGTGAGTTCAAAGCGGCGAAAGGCGAAGTGAACGTGTTCGTTTCTAAAGACGGTCGTCGTGCCCTGCGGATCGAAGAGGCTGTCAGTCGGTTAATCGCATTACAAAATTGAGAATTATTATGGACAAGATGAAACAAAAAAAAGAAGCCATCGCATCAAGGTTGGCGTTGGCACGAAAACAGGCGGGATTATCCCAAGGTCAAGTGGCCAAGATTCTGAAACTTCATCGCCCTTCAATCTCTGAAACAGAGGCTGGACGGAGAAATGTGAATGCGACCGAAATCGCGAAGTTGGCCGAGATTTATGGCGTCAGTCTTGATTGGCTTGCTTGCAGCGACAGTGATTCTCCCGACGTAGGGAGAGACAGGATTCAGCTTGCGGCGCGAGAATTGGCGAAACTGAAGAGACACGATCTCGACAAAGTCCTTGATCTATTGAGTGCTCTAAAGAAAGCGGAGGAAAAATGACGTCTGACCGCAAGCAAATGGCAAGGGAAGCCTTAGGCGCGGCCCTTCAGCTCCGAACCGGCAACGGGAAGAATCTCGTTGATCCTATTTGCATTTACGACTTCGCCGAGTCACTCAAAATCGAAGTGCGTTTTGCGGATATACCGAGTTTGGAGGGAATGTACTCAAGCACGCCGCGACCCGCGATTATTCTCGGATCGGAGCGGCCGGCCGGTCGTCGTGCGTACACTTGCGGTCATGAACTCGGACACCATTGCTTTGGCCACGGCACACGAGTTGATGAATTTCGTCCTGATGCTGCTGGACCCGCTCCTTTTGAGCCAGAGGAATTTCTGGCGCAAACTTTTGCCGGTTTTCTTTTGATGCCAAAGCTGGCAATATGCAACGCGTTCGCATGTCGTGGCTGGAAACCCGCCGGGGCGACACCCGAGCAGATTTATCGAATTTCAAACCTCTTCGGCGTGACGTATTCCGGTCTGATTCATCACATGGCCAGAGCTTTACATATCCTTGCCGAACCTGAAGCAGACCGGCTGCTCGCTGTGAAGTTACCGGGCATTCGGACACAATTCATCACCGACTCGAAGCGGCAATTGGTTTTGGTAGATGAATTCTGGAAGGGCCGGCCGATTGACGTGGAAGTCGGAGATATTGTTCATGCCCAGTCCGGGATTGCCTGCGAAGGCGGTTGCTTGACTCATATCGGACAGACCGCCGGGGGCGAGTTATTTGAGGCATCCCGACCAGGCTACGGTCGTTTCACTAATACCCGAACCGGCTGGGCCAGCTTCGTTCGCGTCAGCCGTCATTTCTACGTTGGACGCAGCATATATCGCCATCTTGAGGAGGTAGCGGATGAGTAGCATTCCTCCAATCGAGTACTCGAATTTGTCACTGGCATGGGCTGAGGCTTTATTGGCCCTAATGACGCCTGGCCGTACAGAAATTACCCCCCTGATCGTCACTGTGAGCGGCATTGATGGCGACAAAATTCAGGAACACCCTGACATCAGGAGCAGTCTGGACAAGGCGTTAATGAGAACCGGAACCTCCTGCCACACCGTCGCGAACACGATTTTCCCGAAATCTCTTTGGAACCCTTCACGCGAACGCGCGCTTCTGTATGAGCGCTATACGAAGCACGCGTGGCCAAGGGTCAAAAAATGTCACGCCAACAACCGAGGCACGTATTTTCAACGACTGATTGCCTTCGAGAATGGAGAGAATCCGGTAAACCAGTTGGAGCACGTAATCGCAACATGGCACCAGGGAAATCATCGTCACAGCGCACTACAACTGTCGATTTTGGATCCTCGGCATGACCACACGGATTGCCGGCAAATGGGATTTCCATGTTTGCATCAGGTGTGCTTTACTCCACTCGGAACGAACGGCTGTGAAGGTCTTGCTGTCACAGGTTTTTATGCAACTCAGCATATTTTTGAAAAGGCTTACGGCAATTATCTGGGGCTTTGTCGGCTGGGGCATTTTGTGGCGCATGAGATGAAACTGCGGTTTGTGCGGATGACTTGTATCGCCGCATCAGCGCGTTTGGGGAACGTTGACAAATCAGATGTCGAACCCTTCGTCAGTGAGTTGCGGCGCATGTTAGATGGAGCAATCAAAGTTTGAAATCTTATGGCATTCTGGAGCACCGAAAAAATTAATCAGGTTTCGGCAAAAATTAAACTTGTCGATCCTTTTGATGAGAGCACAGTAAAGCACGGCGCTTGCGAACTTGGCCTCGGTCCAGAGGCATTCCTTACCTCTAATTCCGACAACAAAAAGATAATTGTTAAGGAAGGAGAGCAGCTTGTACTACCACCGGGTCAATTCGGACTTCTCTTAACAGAAGAAAAAATAACCATTCCCGACAATGCAATTGGATTCATCTCGATCAAAGCGGGAATAAAATTTTGTGGGCTGGTAAATGTTTCCGGATTTCATGTTGATCCCGGATTTTCTGGTCGCTTGAAATTCTCTGTTTACAACGCTGGGAGCCAAAATATCGTTCTTCAACGGAAACAAAGGGTTTTTCTTCTCTGGTTTAGTGACTTAGACCAAGCGACAAAGCCGTACTCCGGCGACCATGCCAACCAAAATGAAATCTCTCCTAAAGATGTGATGCAAATTCAGGGTGAGATTGCTTCGCCGGGACAGCTCAAGAAAGATCTCCAAGAATTGGAGAGAAAATTTGAAAAAGAAACACAGCGACTGGAAGGCAAGTTGGACAACTTGAAAGTAGTGCTCGCTGTTTTCCTGACACTTGCGTCGAGTTGGCTTATGCGTGGCTGTTTTTCCTCTGCCGACAGCAAGGCTCCGCCCGCCCAAGCGGCTTCACAAACAGTGCAGACCAACACGCCCGGGGGAGTACAAAGCACAACACCAGGCAAATGATGCGCGCTGATATTGGAAAGTTGTTTGTTTTCGAAGGCCCGGACGGCTCCGGCAAGACGATGCTCTCGCGCGCCTTTGCGAATCATCTGAACGCGCAGGGATTTAGATGTGAATGGTTCTCCTTCCCGGGAGTCAACGCGGGAACACTGGGAAAGCACGTTTATAAAATCCACCACAACCCGCGCAGTGTGGGAATTAGGAATTTAAGCCCGACCAGCATTCAATTATTACATATTGCTGCACATGTTGACGCAATCGAAAGCCGGATTGTGCCCGTGCTAAAGCAAGGCCGGCATGTTGTTTTGGACAGATTTTGGTGGTCCACACTGGTTTATGGGACGGTTACTGGCGCGGACCAGCGCGCGTTGGAGGCCATGATTGATGTCGAGCGCCTGTATTGGGGCTCAGTTTTACCGAGTCATGTCTTCCTGCTGCGGCGCAAGATTTCGCACGGACAAAATTTGACCCTTGAACGAATGGCTCTTGAAAAGGAATACGCAAACCTTGCGATTCGTGAAGCTCTGAAATATCCGGTAACGACAATTCCCAACAATACCGGCACGTCTGACGTTTTGGAGAGCATCGTCAGTCATGCAAGGATTGGTAACCACGATCTGCCTATACTGGAGCAGAACGACATCTTATCCGCGAGCGAAGATTCTTGTCTGAGAAATCGCCGTCCTTTTTCAAAATCACCTACAATCTTCAATAAGCTCACGCCGGCAAAGACAACCGTCGTTTACGACACGTACTGGCGGTTCGCTGCAGAGCGGCAGGCTATATTTTTTCGGAAACTAGCAGGAGATGCTCCCCCCTGGACGAACGATCTTATCTTGCGCGAATACAAATTTACAAATGCATACCGGGCTTCAGACCGTACCAGTCAGTTTCTTATCTCAGAAGTCATCTACGCCGGAGATCAGGCCCCAGATGAAATTCTGTTCCGCACGATGCTCTTCAAGATTTTTAACCGCATTGAAACGTGGGAATTGCTGGTGCGCACTTTTGGGCAAGTTACTTACCAGGATTATTCGATCGCGCGCTATGACACGGTTCTAACCGACACCATTGATAGCGGAGAAACGATTTACTCCGGTGCCTACATTATGCCGTCTGGAGGTTCTTCGTCCGGGAATGGGAGAAAGCATCGGATGCATTTGAAGCTTATCGACCGAATGCTGAAGGATGAGTTATTTCTTCGCCTCAGTGAGGCACCGTCAATGGGCAAAGCTTTTGAGTTGCTGCGGGCTTATCCGACCATAGGCGATTTTCTAGCGTATCAATACGTCACCGACTTGAATTACAGCACGCTGCTGAATTTCAGCGAAATGGAATTTGTCGTACCTGGCCCTGGCGCGCGTGATGGAATTCGGAAATGCTTTTCGGATTTGGGTGGGCTGAATGAATCCGACATTATCAAACTCGTTGCGGAACGACAACAGATCGAGTTCGAGACGCGCGGAGAGGAGTTCAAATCCCTTTGGGGGAGACCGCTTCAGCTTATCGATTGCCAGAATCTATTCTGTGAAGTGGACAAGTACTCGCGCGTAAAGCATCCAGAAATTGCTGGTCGAACTGGCAGAGTGCGAATTAAACAGAAATATCGAATCACCCCGGAACCAATTCAATTTTGGTATCCTCCCAAATGGGGTCTGAATGAGAAAATAGCCAAAGGAGGGTTGCTTGTTTCGAGTCTTTGAAGGTCAAACAGCTGATGATGCCTGGCAAAATGTGGCAACGGCGATCCGCACGGGTGAAGGCGTTTCTATTCAGACCGGTCGAAATGGCACGACACGTGAGATCCTTCATGCCGCAATTTCAGTCAGTAATCCACGTCAGCGTTGGACAATCTCGCGGCAACCGCCAATGAGCATTGCTTTTGCTTTGGCTGAAGTTATCTGGATCATGGCCGGTCGGAACGATTCGGCGTTTCTAAATTACTACAACGCGGGTTTGCCCAAATACTGTGGAAACGGTCCAACTTATCACGGCGCTTATGGCTATCGCCTCCGCAAGCGATTTAACATGGACCAATTGGCGCGTGCTTATGAGGCACTCGCCAAGAATCCAGAGAGTCGTCAGATCGTGCTGCAAATATGGGATGGCGTTGCTGACCTGCCAACAGCCGATGGAAAACCTTCGTCAGAAGATGTCCCGTGTAATATTGTTGCGATGCTGAAAGTTCGAGACAAGTCCTTGGAATGGACCCAAATTATGCGTAGTAACGATGTTTTTCGTGGGTTGCCGTACAATTTTGTTCAATTTACCACAATGCAGGAGATTTTGGCCGGTTGGCTTGGGCTAAACTTAGGAACGTACAATCAGGTAAGCGATAGTCTGCACGTATATGAGCGCGACCTGGACCGAATTGAGTCTTCGCGACCAGTGTTGATAGAGGACAATACAGATTCATTCGCACTCTCGAAAAGTGATTTTGATTTAGTGTTCCCCGAGTTGGAAAAAGCGAGCACCACCGTGACCGACGAGGGATTTGCTGTCGAATCCCTTGTGGAGAAAGTTCACAAATGCACCCTTCCGACAGCGTACCGAAATGTTTTGTGCGTGCTGTGTGCGGAGGGTGCCCGTCGTCGGAATCAAGAGGGTCGAATTGATGAGATCATGGCCCACTGCACAAACCGCGCATATACACAATTATACGGTAGATGGCTTTCCCGTTTTCACGCCGATAGTGCCATTTGCTAGGAAGTACTCAGGCCCATTTCCTCCACCACGGGAACCACTTGGAAATGCTCCCGTCCGATTCCAACGGCGGCAGAATAATACGCCGAAATCCACGCTCACAGTGGACGAGCACGCACTCGTGGTCGCGGAGATTGCGGAGCTTGTGCGGTTTGATTTTGTGCTCCTCGGTTTCGGAAAAGTTCACGTTGCGCTTTCCGGCGCTTGAACCCCAAGAACGTTTTATCACGCGCTTTTTGCCAAGAAAATCAGCGGCTTGAACGGCATCCGCTTCGTCGGCAGAGCGGAAAATCATCCGATTGCGAAGATTCAACGTCAGCACTTTTGATTTGTCGTTGCCCAGCGGTGGGACAAGCGACGTGGTGGATTGAGCAGCGGCAACAATCGTTGCACCCGCTTCCCGGATCATGTCCACGCAATTGTAATCGCTCGTGCCATCCTCGCTGGCGGTCATAAATCGTTGCGCCTCGTCCGCCCACAGAATGAGCAGATTGTCGTTGGCACGTTCGGCTTTCGATTTGTCGAATCGTCGCAGCGCATGATTGTAAAACAGCAGTTTCAAAAACGTATTAACGTAACGGCGTTCAGTTTGAAACTTCTGCGGCATCGTGACACAAATGATTTTGCCCTTGTCAATTTCGGTGAAATCGAACGTGCTGGTATCGGCGCAGAACACCTCGGCCACTTCCGGGGTCAAAAAGCATTGCAGATAATTGGCGGTGGTTTCACGGACACCGCCAAGCTGTTCTTCCGGCTGATTCAGCAGACGGTTGGCGAAATGTTCCTGAACGGCCGTGCGGCGCGGAAGTTCTCCGAGAAAGCTCAAGTTTTCGAGTTCTTCTTGCAGTTTAATGCGGTTTGACAGCAATTCAGAAACGGCCAGAAGTGTAACGGGCCGTTTCAATTCGTATAGCAATTCCAGCGCATGAGCAATGTGTGTCTGTGCCTGACTCTTGAAAAATCCCTTGTCGCCTGCCTGTCCCAGACAAGCGGCGGTATCCACGACGAATTTGGCATAGGTCATAAACGGGATGCTGCGGTCGCCGGTGAGATTGAAGCGATACGGCGGCATCCATTGAAGAGTCGCGTCATCGGGACGGATTTGCAAATGAATCAAGTCGCGTTCACGCCGGTAATGACTGGCCATCGCGACAAGCGTTTCCCAATACACACCTTTTTCGTCAATACACAGCCCCCCCCAAGTCGGTTCGTTTTTGAAAACCTGATGGGCGAGTTGATTGATACCGGAACTGGTTTTGCCGGACCCGGTGTCGCCGGTTATGAGCCAGCCGCGACAAAACTGGCTGCGCCGCCATGTCAGTCGCCCAAGCCGGGCAACACAGCCGTTGCGGCTGCTTGGAGAGAATAATAACCAGGCTGCGATGAGTGCCAACAATATGCCGCCAGTTACGAGGAAATATCGTGGATTTCTCAATGCGAGAATAAGGTCTGGTGGAGGCACTATCGGACTGAATGGAATTAATTGGAGTGTCATGGCCAAGCCCTCCCGAAGAAATAACCGGCCAGCAGACAGGCAAGCGCCGCAAAGAAGGCGGCAGTGCGGGTGACTTTCACCATGTTGTGCGTCGGAGGCTCGTTTTTGAGCAGCTCAATCAATGTTGCCGTGTCTTGCTGAAATGTCTTGGTTGCCTGGGTAAGCAGGCCGATGTCCGAACGGAATTGATTGAACGAGGGCATTTCACGGCTGCGAAGCGCGTCCCAATGTTTTTGATGAATCCGAAAAAGCTCGATGAGCAGCAGCGTGGCGTCATCTTCGCGCAATTTGTGTCGCTCACGCCATTGAGCTACAGCCTGAGTGAATTCCTCATCGAAATCGGGCGGTTTTGCCTTGTTGGACGCGCTCATAGTTTAGTCGGCAGCAGCAGGTTGGCGGCAGATTCGATTTCGCTGTAAAGTTTCCGCTGCCATGTTTGAAGTCGTTGGCGGTCAAGCAGGCTGAACGCCGGATGCTTCGTTGCTGTCGTGACGGTCACGTTTTCCTGGTTCAACGCTATGACCAGCCAATCCTGCAATTGAGACATGGCAATTTCCCGTCCGCCGAGTTTCTCCTTGAGTTGGGCGCGCACCTCAGACGCTTCAAACAACTCGAAACTGTCGCTGTGCGCCGCATTACGAACCACTACGTAGTTGCATTTCTTCCCGAACTGGTCGGCGAGTCGTTGCACCTGGTCAACGCTGTCCGACTCATGGTTCACCGGCATGACAAAGGTGAGTGCCGTGCCCATTGCGGACAACACAGTGGACAAGTCAATCACGGTGAAAAAATCAATGAACAGGTCAGTGGATGCGGCGCGGCAATCCATGACAACCAGATTGAATTTTTCCAACGCGCTGAAAATGCCGTCGAGACCGCGCCGATCCGCAAGGTCGAGGAAGCGCGTGTCGGGATGAAACCGCTTGAGCGTCGAATTTTCGTTGTCGCTGTCAATGGCGGTGTGGGTGATGCCTTTGTCCTTGAGATATTGGACGAAATTGACGGCGAAGAAACTTTTGCCGACGCCGCCTTTGCCGTTGAGAATGAGGTCGAGACGTTTCATGTGCCTTGCGGTTGAGGTTTAAGCATCCGGACTTGCGCGATGCGCGGGCCGCGCGTGCGAATTGGTGGGGTTTCACTGCCATTTGGTTCTGCGGGTGCAACAGCTTCAGTTGGTGGTGGTGCAATAGGAGGCGTCACTTCACGAGCTGGCGCTTCCAACCCGGTCGGCTCCTCACGAGGCGGTCGCCCGCGTGTGCGTGTGACTTCACCAAGGATTTTATGGCAGAACAAGGCGACAGACGTCTTGCAAGTCGGCAGGCAATGCCGGGTGAGCAGTTCGGCAATGGAGCGATAGGAGGCGCGCTTTTGCCTCAATTCAATGATGACATCTTTGGCGGCGAATAATTCGTGGAATTTCTCCGGCCGGCGTGGAGTAAATTCGTTGACAGCCTTGCGGATTTTTGTTGGATTAAACGAGGACATGATTCGGTAATTGGTTGGACGTGGTCAGGAAGCGCGTTGGCGATAGTGCGGAAATGCGTTGCTTCTGCGCGGACGTTCATCGGCTAAACATGAATCACGGATAAGTCGTGGACGCGGCCTGATTGTGGACTCGGACAAATCATGTCTGTGACCTGTCGGCGGATTGGCCGTGTTCATTGCCGCTGCCTGTTCGTGGACTGTCCATTGGCGTGGCGGTTGCCACGGACTGAACGCGACTGCGGATTGTTCACGGACACGGTCAATCCGTGTCCGCGCCTTCTGCGTGGCGAGTCCACGTTCGTGGACTGACCGCGCCCTTGTCCGCGACTGCGGAAGATTACGCGGCTCTTGCGCGTCTATGGCGCCGCTTCTGCGCGCACTCCAAGTCCTAATGAAAATTAGGGGTAACGCGTATGGCAAATTAAACATGAATGGATTGTCTCCGTTGCTCCAACAGTTCGTCCCGCCAGATTTTCAATTGGGACATGACGTGCTTGATGCGTGCGGTTTGTTCGATAGCTTTGGACTCAATTTGACCGACGTAATGAGTGCCAAGTGACGATTCAGGCATTTCCTTCATCGAGTGATTGGCATGGGCGGTGATTCGCTCGCCAAGTTGTTCCAGCACCTGGATGGCCGTGCGCAGGTCGGCGGTGGTGGGAGTTTGCATGGTCAAGTGGAGTTGCGGCGCTGGATGGCCTTGAGACGGCGTTTGAGCCAGTGCTTCAGTTCCAGTTTAAGACAGTAGATGCTGCTTAGGTTCCCTCGAAGTTCATAATCAATATGGGTGGCCTTCGCGTCCCATGCCTCGTTGTTGGGAATTCGGTCCATCCGGCGTTTCGTATGCGCCTTCAGTTCATCCTTAAGTGCGGTCAGAACCCGGAGTGCAGTTTGGATTTCTTCATCCGTCGCCTCGTTCATGGTCACAGTTCACCAGAAGTCGGGAGTGAAAAGGTGTCCCTGGGACACAAAATGCACGTTCAGTCCTGATAGTGTCCGGGGTGTGGTCACGGCAAAGACGCAATACAAATTGAGGAATGCAAAGGAATACTTTGAGGAGCACCTTTGCGTGGGCGATTACTACGATGAGGGTCAACGTGTGGCTGGCGAGTGGTTCGGGTTGGGCGCGGAACGGCTGGGTTTAGCCGGTAAAGTCCGCGCGGATGATTTTCTCCGGCTCTGTGACAATCAACATCCGGCGACAGGTGAGAAGCTGACGCAGCGGCTGAAAGAAAGACGTGTCGAGGAGGACAGCACTGTCGCTAACCGCCGCATCTTTTATGATTTCACCTTTTCGCCGCCAAAATCAGTTTCGATCGCCGCATTTCTTGGAAATGACGGGCGTGTATTTGCCCTCCATGAACGGGCAGTGCGGCTGGCGTTGAAGGAATTCGAGGCGTTTGCCGCGACACGGATTCGGGTGGACGGGGCGCAGAACGACCGTTTTACCGGCAATTTCGTGACAGCATTGTTTACTCATGACACTTCCCGCGCACTCGATCCTCATCTTCATACGCATTGCATCGTGTTCAATGCCACATTTGATTCAGTGGAGAACCGCTGGAAGGCGCTTCAAAATTATGAGCTTTTACGGGCGCGGAAATTCGCCAAAAACGTTTATTATCACGAGTTGGCTCGCGAATTGCAAAATTGCGGCTATCGCGTTCGTAACCATCCGCGCGGTGACTTCCAAATCGAATGCATTCCTGGAGAACTTTGCGAGCGGTTCTCAAAAAGGCACGCGCAAATAGACGAATCGCTGAACAAATTGCTGGCCGAGAAGCCGGAGTTGAATGAAGCAAATATTCAGAAACTGCGCGCGATACTCGCCGAAACCAACCGTGCCCGGAAACAAAAGGATGTCAGCAGGGATGAACTCCGAGTCTTGTGGGCCTCGCAATTAACGAAAGATGAGCAAGCCTCCTTGGAGCAATCGATTAAGAATTCCGCTAAAACCGTCATCGCGAAAAACCCCATCAGTATGGCCGAAGCAGTTCAGTGGGCGGAAGACCACCTGTTTGACCGTAATTCCGTGGTTTTGGAGTGTCAGATCTGGCAACACGCTTTGGAGCGGGCGCGCGGTCAAGGTTTCTCCATTGCGGAACTGAAAGATTTCACGCGGCTGTGCGATTACATTCGCCGGAATGAACGCCCGGGCGAAGTGACCTTGCGCAAAGTCCTGTTGCGCGAATGGGAATTTGTCCAAGCGGCCAGAGAAGGTATAGGCGCCTGCCATTCGCTCGTCTGGAAGCCGGGTCCGGCCAATCCCCGGTTGGATGCTGAACAACAGAGCGCCCTGAGTGCCTTGCTTGGCTCAATCCACACAATAATCCTGTTCCGGGGCGGTGCAGGGACGGGCAAGAGTTTCGTCCTGCGTGAGCTGGTCGAACAGGTCCGTCAATCGGGCAAAAGCGTTGTCGTCCTTGCGCCGCAACGTCAGCAGGTGGTGGATATGGAGAATGCGGGGTTTCCTTCGCCAAAGACGGTGGCAGGTTTTCTCCAACATCCCGAATTGCCAGAGGGTGCGGTAATTGTGGCGGATGAAGCCGGACAGATTGGCGGGCGGCAGATGCTTGGATTGGTGCGATTGGTGCAAGAACGGAGCGCCCGTTTGGTTTTATCAGGTGACACCCGGCAGCATGGCGCGGTCGAGGCCTCGGATGCACTCCTGGCCATCGAGCAACATTCCGGCGTCCGGCCCATCGAACTGCACAAGATCCGGCGGCAGGACCCGGAGCGGGGTCGTAATCGAAGCGAACGTGCCTACATTAACCGCTACCGCAAGGCCGTAGAGGATGCGGCTACAGGCAGGCTGTCTGAATCCTTTGAAAGGCTGGATAAACTGGGTGCGGTCGTGCAATGCGGTCTGACTGAACAGTCTGAAAAACTTGCCAGTGAATACCTTCAACTGGCCAGCCAGAACGCTTCCGCCGTGGTTGTTTCACAGACTTGGGATGAGGTCCGTCGCGTCAATTCCTCGGTGCGTGATGCGCTCAAATCAAAGGGGTTGCTCGGCGCAAATGACACGGCCGTTCAAGTGCTGGACCGACTCGATCTAACGCACGCACAGAAAAGAGACGAGCGCTTTTATCCGCCGGATTCGGTGATTGTCTTCAATCAGAAAGTGCGAGAGGTCGAGCCGGGGTCGAAAGGCAAACTCGCCAACATTTTCAAGTGGGGCGCGGTGGTCGAGGTCAATGGAAGGATGGTTGCGGTCTCGAACCGGTTGCTTGATCGGATTAACGTTTGCCTGCCGCGTGATATTCCAGTCGCGGAGAATGATCGGCTCCACCTTAAGGCCAATCGCAAGCTGCCTGGCGGCAGCCGTGTCACCAATGGCGAGCTGGTAACGGTGAAATCTGTCCGTCCGGATGGTGGAGTCGAACTGGTTGACGGCCGCGTGTTGGACAAGGATTTCCGTGAATTCCTGCCCGGCTACGCCGTGACTTCCTACGGCTCACAGGGCAAGACGGTGGATTTTGTGCTGTTTTCGGATTCAACCATCCAGGCCGCCACGAACGCACAACAGTGGTATGTGACCATCTCGCGCGGCCGGCGCGGCATTCGCATTTTCACACCCGATAAGGAGCAGCTTCGGGAAAACGTCGCCCGTTCCGGTCATCGTCCACTGGCGATGGAATTCGCCAACGATTTCCAACAGCAAGAGGGCGTGCTTCTTTGGGATAAGCTGCACGGTTATCTCCTGCGCTTTGGCGAGCGCGCCGCCGACACATTTTGCCGGTTAAAAAAAGCCTGCCGGCATTCCCGAAATTTACAACAAAAACGGACCCAAAAACATGAGCACCAAGTCACCCGAATGTTGGGCGATTGACCCGCAGGCAAGCGGGCTTCGCGTTGAGGTTTCACCAGATAAGGATATCCTCCTCCCGTTCGATCAATTCGTGTTTGGCGAATTGACAACTGAAGGCCAGGCGCACCTGCTGGAGATTCATTTTGCAACCCATCATGTCCTGATTCATGGGCAAAATTTGCGTCGAATCCAGAACGCCATGCAACACAAGGAACTCGGGTACGTGGCAAGGCTGTCAACCAATTACCAAGAGATTGCCAAACCTGGCCAACCGATGATTCTTCAAATCGAAGTGATTGTGGAAAAGCCTGCCGCCAAGCAGTCGCAAACTCGTGCGTAAAGGTGCGATCACTCACCTTTGAGTTTGTCTCTTTCGCAATCAGGCAACCCAAGATGCCGGTGGATTTTCACTTTCCATCCGATCATGGTTCCGAAACCGCCGGACCAGCAACCGGAAAACGGTTCGGCGGCGTCGTCGAGGAAGACTGCGCATGAATTATTGAATCTGCTTTGCTGGATCAAATTCCAGATTTCGTGAGCCGGCCGGGTTGATATAATACTCAATTCTTAGCGCAGCCATTCCCCCTCTGTAATCAGGTTCCAATTCATTTATATGGAAATGGCCATAGACCTGACCACCCCGGCTTTTTAGAAAAAATGTCCGATCTGTCCTATACAATGGATATGTTGAATAATTGACCACGTTTGTAGCGTATCTGATCACTTGATATTGCTGTTGGTAACCGATTTCAGGTGCTTCATTAAGATAAGCATTATTGGTGACTTCAATAAAGCCTCCATCAATTGCGGTCATCACAAACGACCAGTCATATTTTTCCCTGGGTTTAATTTCCGGCGGTCGCTTGATTTGAAAGACCACATCACCGGCAACATTCGTTCCCTCGGTAATTTCGTTTTTCAGGAAATCAATCGTGAAACAGCGTCCGTCAGGCTCTATTTTCCTAGAATTTACTTCCCTGTGCATCATTGGCTCCGGCCCTTTGAGTTTCCACATGGTGTAAATCGCTCGATTATGCGGGCTGGTTTCCGGCCCGTTAAGGCCTTTCAGTCCCAAGCCGTGCCCTTCAATTTGATACCCCTTCTTTTCAGGCGTTATGTTTAACGATTGACCTTTTATACCGGTGAATTGAAACAGGCCCGCTGCATCGGTTTGGGTCTTTTGAGAACCTCCCCGGCCAATGGCTAAATTTATCCCAAGCGTGACGTCCGCCCCGACAACTGGTTGTCCGTATTGGTCAATCACCTCCCCATAAAAATCTTGGGATTGATTGTTTGCCAATGTCATCATTTCCGCCATTGCCACACCCTTATCTATTTCGCCTTGGCGGTAGGCATGTTCAATAGCCACCATATTATTGCTCATGGCGTTTCGCGAAAGTGAGGGCTGATTTGCCAAACCGTTACTGAATGTTTCAAACAATCGCATGTTTGCCTTGCCTTCCAATGACTCTATCGTCTGTTCCGGGGTCGGGAACTCCGAATAATTAGGATCATTTGGAACATAAGGCTTCTCTTGCGGGATATGCCAAGAAACTCGCAAATCGAAATTCCTGCGCTCATCCGATTGGCGAAAATTCATCGCGCTGTAAAACGTCTTTGGCAGATTTTCAATTGGTTGGTAATTTGATGCATCGTTCGTTCGCGCTTCAATCTTCAACTCAAATCGCAAATCCGTTTGCTGCGATATGGCTTTCATTATTTCAACGCCTGTCGGTTTTATTAGTTCGACCGTTGCCGGCGGCTGCGCCGTTTTCTGTGGATTGCTCCGGCGGCGGAATTTCTCCAAGTTGCTCCATCCGTCAAGCGCCATGTCCTTATAGCCGTCAAGCGTCCCCGTGTTGCCTGTGTCGGCATTGTCGGGGTCGGTTTGGGTAACGAGGACTTCGTAAATATCCGGCAGGCCATCACCGTCACTGTCTTCACCCCAGCCAGCGGTGAATTCCGGATCAACGACATCGGGCAGGAATTTGACTTCCGGCATGGAGATTGGACTTTGACCGTCCGACATCATTCCCTTTTTATCCACATGTAGATAGACCGGACTCCGGCTTGCACCGGAAGCAAAATAACCGCTGGCCCGCCATTGCAGGTCGTTTTTGTCGCGCACCAGCAGCAAATACAGGGCATGAGGGATGGGATTGGCTACGGTAAGCGCGTAGCCATTTGTCGTTACTCGGGCTGAAACCGCTAGAATCGTCTTACGAATCTCTGCTGCATCAACATGATTGAGATGAGCGTGCAACGGTGGAGAGTAATGCGGCTGGATTCGATAAACTGGCTGCGCGAAGGCATCCACATTGGAATCAACGAACCGATAATTGCTGACACCTGGCTGGCCAGGAATGCGCGCGATTATTTCAAATGGCCCTGTGACAAATTGTTCTTCGTGCTGCCAGCCGGGAGGACGGCCATTTATGGGGCGGGAAAAAGGTGGCCGATTGGTTGGAGGAAGGCCGTTGAAACCGTTCGGGCCGGGTTGGGTAAATCGAAAATCATTTGTCCTTGGGCGCAAAGTCCGATTTGCCCGTTCAATCAGAAAGTAATCTGGCAAAGCACTGGATGAAAGTTGCCAAGTGAGAATTGCATCGTTACGTCGAAAATCATTTGTTCCTTGGCGAAATTGAATACTCGACCGTGGAGCCGGTGGTTCATACCACTCAAACGGGTCCATGTTGTTCTGAAACTTTTGTATGTTACTCCACCCATCCCCAATTAGACTGGGAGCGTTGGGATCAATATATGAGGATGGATCGGTTCGGAAAATGAGTTCCTTGGCGAGCGGAGGTATATTGTAATACGGTGAATACTCCCAATCCCCGGCGACGAATTTCCAGTTGCCGAGCGTTTCCACGGTCATCCCCCCGCTTAATTCGCAGGTGACTGAAAGCGTTTTATTGGTATCGCCGAAAAATGGCCCCAATACTGTCCAATGGCCGCCCGGGCCGTTGGTGCGCGCCAGCACTCCATACACGCCGCCTTGAACGACAGGTCCGATTGTCAGCGCAACCTGATTTGTCCCTTTTGGCTGAACCGTCAGCTGTAACGGTGAAGCCATCCCCCCGTTGGCAAGAAACCAACTTGCCAAAGTGAGAATGCAATAGCCCTTGATGGAAGGGTTCCGGAGGCTAAATAGTTTTCTGAAATCCAATGCATTCATCAAACCAAATTATTTTGCCGTGGTTTTTCTGTGGAAACGAGCATAAACCGACACCCGATCAAATCCAAGCACTGTAGGGCTTGGAAATGGGTTTTGTCAGGATGAGGCACGCGGGCTTCGTGTTGAAATTCCACCTCCGAAACCGTCCTCGTCAGTCAATTAACGAGTTGCTGTCATAATCCCATCCAGAGTCAACATCGGTGCCGATGATTGGCGGTGGCGGCGGTGATTCAACCGGCGGTCGCGGGGTGATGATAATGCCGGGCACGAACACGGCGGAATTTCCTGGCCGCTGTTTCCGCCGCAAACCGCCACTCAGTATCCACGCAATCAGAATCAGGCAGAGCCAGACGAACACGAGGAAGAGGTAAACCCCGTCCTCAGCGATGACGTTATCCAGAAAATGGAACACGGGTCCGAGAACATCGAGTGGGCTCAGATTCATACGACCTCCTTTATGGGTGTGCTTTTCAGAATTTCACGATGACTCAGGTTCGGCAACGGCACAATTTTCCGTTCGTATTCCTCAAGGCTTGGTAGCTTCACCTTAGCCTTTTTCGCATAGGCACGATGCACGGCGATGGAATTGTGCCCCAAAGCTTCCTGCGCGAAGCGTTCGGGATAACCGCATGTCTTGGCCCGCTCCGCCCAAGCGTAGCGGTAGCTGTGAAGTGATACGCCTTCGATTCTAAGCCCCCGGCAACGCTGTTTGAATTCGGTTGCCCGGTCGCCGGCGCGGACTCCCGACAGGTAGGGGAACAGCAACCCTTCGCTTGGCAAGTCTTTCAGCGTGTTCAACGCTTCTTCGCCCAAATGCAGAATCACCGGAACGCCGGTCTTTTTCCGGGTAAAACTGACGGTGCGATTTTCCCAATCCACATCCTCGGCCTTCAAATTGGCGATGTCGCCTTGGCTGCCGCCCAAGTGCCAGCACAGTTCGTAAAACTTCTTGCGCTCCGGGTTATTCTCCCGTTCCACAATCTGGCGGTGTTCCTCCAACGTGATAGCTCGCTTCTCCTTGAACTGAACCGGCGGCCATAGTTTCTTTGGAATGGTCGGCCACGGCAGCCAATTCATCGACAGACAAAAATTGTGCAATTTGCGCAAATGAACGTTCGTCGAGACCGTTCCTTTCTCCAACACCCGAAAGAGCTGCTCCGCCTGGGTTTCAATCAACGGCAGTGAACGAATCGAATCCAGAGTCTTGTCCTTGATGGCCCGTTGCCAGCGTTCCAGAGTCGAACCTTGTTTGGTTTTAATCAACTCGTCCATGACGTGCTGCCAGGTGCGTTTGACGATGAGCGGATCACTGGCCATCAAATACGCGCGGGCGATTTGCAGATTGATGGCTGGCTGCTGATGTGCCTCGTTCTTGGCGTTGAAAATCCGTCGCGCAGCTTCCTTGTCCCGCGTGCGGAGACTTTCCTGCCTGCCGGTCGAGTTGTTTTGAATGAAAAATATCCCATTGTTCCGTTGGAAGAGGCGGTATTTGCATTTCATAGACATCCTGGTTGTTAAGGATGCCTCGTAACGAAGAAGCCGCGTTAGCAGATACTGGCCAATACTCGCGCAATGGTGCGAAATACTATTTTTGCTGGAGCTTTTGCTGGAGCTCCGGCCAGTCAATTTTCATAAATCCTTGCCGCACACACGGTTCGGATTGGAGGCGAGGGTCGGAATCGAACCGACGGATGAGGCTTTTGCAGAGCCCTGCCTTACCACTTGGCTACCCCGCCACCCGGAAGTGCGAAACTAATTTCGTTTTGCACCCGAAGCAAGTTCAAGTTTCGCTGGACGTTCCGCGCGTCACCCGACAAAACCCAGTTCCCGCCGCCGCCGCCATAGTTCCTTCGGCCTGATAATCCCCACCGGCGTGATGATGCCGGCGATCAAATCCGGCGGGGTCACGTCAAAACCAGGATTGCGCGCGCCGCTAGTCGGATTCGCCACGCGCACATAAGCACGTCGCATTCGCTTCGCGCTTCGCACTTCGCACTTCGCACTTGTCTCCATACCCCATGCCCCGAGGACCTCGCTTTCGTGACGCTCTTCAATCGGGATGTCGAAACCGGACTTTAAATTCCAATCAATCGTCGAAAGCGGAATTGCAACGTAAAACGGAATTGTGTGCCGCGCAGCGATAACGGCTTTGGTGTAGGTGCCGATTTTGTTGGTCACTTCGCCGGTGCGTCCGAGCGTGCGGTCGCTGCCGACAATGACCAGATCAATTTCGCCTCGTTGCATCAGATGCCCGGCAGCACTGTCGGCGATGATTTGATGGGAAATGTTCTGCTGCGCCAGTTCCCAAGCGGTGAGGGTTGCACCCTGGGAACGCGGCCGCGTTTCATCGCAGAAGACATGAAATTTTTTGCCCCGCGCCTGCGCGGCATACATCGGCGCCGTGGCAGTTCCGATGTCCACACACGCCAGCCAGCCGGCGTTGCAGTGAGTCAAGATTCTCATGCCGTTGCGAATGAGCTTCACGCTGTGCTGTCCGATGGCTTCGCAATAATGCACATTCTCGTCGGCGAATTCCTCCGCGGCGGCCAGCGCGAGTGCCTGTCGTTCCACGACGGTTTTCCCGGGACGCATCGCGGCGCGCACGGTGTTCATCGCATTGACGGGATCAACCGCCGTGGGTCGCGCGGCTTTGAGCGTTTGGTAAGCGATTTCAACGTACCGGGAAAATTTCTTCAAACCGCTTCCCCGAAAGGCGAGCGCGCCCTGGGCCAATCCATAAGCGGCGGTCGCGGCAATGGCCGGCGCGCCGCGCACGATCATGTCGCGGATCGCCGCGGCGGTTTCGCGGAAATGGCGCGTCGCGACGATTTTGAATTCGTGCGGCAACAACCGCTGTTCGACCAGCAGGACGGCGTTGCGCGCACGGTCAAAGGTGACGGTGCGGTAATGCCGGGTGCGACCGTGAACGGTGACGTTCATAAATGCGCTAACTCGTTGAACGGTTAAATCGTTGAATCGGGCGCGTTTGAAGACGGTTTAACGGCTTAACAATTCCACGATTCAACGAACCTTGACTTTCATCCGGCGGATTTTGTCCTCGATGCCGTGGTAAATGGGTTGCTGGCGGAGTTTGCGAAGGTCGGGGTCCTTGGCGAGCCAATTGAAATCGCGATAGCCGAGGCCCAGCGCTTTTTCCAGCGCGAGCGCAGCGCGGTCAAATTTTTCAGTGAGCGAATAACTGCACGCGAGATTGTAAAAAACGAGGGCGTCGTCTGGACGCAGCCGCGCGAGCCGTTCATCCACCTTGAGCCCCTCGGCGTAACGACCGCGTTGCGTGTAGTGATCGCCCAGCAATTGGAGCGCATCCACGTAACCGGGCTCGCGGCGGATAAGCCCCTCGATGAATTCGATTTTGACGTCCAACTCGCGCTGTTCGGAGCGCGTCATCTTTTTTCTGGCACTGCTTTTACGCGGCATACAACGAGGCAAGTGTTCCGCAGCCAGCCGGCCAAGTCAAGCGCAGGAGAATGGGAAAAACTTTTTGTGGAATATGGCGGCGCGTTGCGTCAAAATTACCGCTGACCGCTTTCGGCTTATGAATTGTTTCGTCACTGGCGCCTCCGGCTTCATCGGCTCGAACCTCGTTCAGGAACTGGTCGCGCGCGGCCACCGGGTGAAGGCGTTGCTGCGCCCCAACGCCGATTTGCGCGGTCTGACGGAAGTTGAATTCAAGCACGTGACCGGCGACGTGGAAAATCGCGAACTGCTCAAACGCGAAATGGAGGGCTGCAAATGGTGTTTTCACGTCGCGGCGAGTTATCAATTGTGGCTGCGCGATTACGCGCCGATGTATGCGACCAACGTCGAAGGCACACGCAATGTCATCGAAGCCGCTGCCGCCGTGGGTTGTGCGCGCATTGTTTATACCAGCACCACCGGCTGCATCGCGCTGCCGAAAATCGTGAGCGGGAAAATTATTCCTGCGGATGAAATGGAGCCGGTTTCCGCGGAGCAGATGGGAAACCATTACAAACGCTCGAAATGGCAGGCGGAATGCGTGGCGGTGGATCTGGCGAAAAAGGGGCTGCCGGTCATCATCGTGAATCCAAGCGCGCCCATCGGCACGCACGACGTGAAACCGACGCCGACCGGCCAGATGATTGTGGATTTTCTCAACCGCAAAATGCCGGCGTACATTGACTCGGGTTTGAATTGGATTCATGTGCGCGACGTGGCCGTGGGACACATCCTCGCCGCAGAAAAAGGAAGGTTTGGCGAACGCTACATTCTCGGCAACGCGCGTGGCAACTGGACTCTTGAGGAAACGTTTGATGCGCTGGCGGAAATCAGCGGCGTGCCTGCGCCGAAAATCAAAATGCCGCACTGGGTGGCGCTGGCCGCCGGACACGTGAGCGAGGGCATTGCATGTGTCACCGGCAAGCCGCCGCGCGTGCCGCTGGCCGGCGTGCGCATGGCCAGATACAAGATGTGGTTCAATCCGGCAAAGGCCATTCGCGAACTCGGCCTGCCACAAACGCCGGTGAAACAGGCGATGGCCGAAGCCGTCGCGTGGTTCCGCGCGAACGGGTATGTGAAAAAGTGAGCGTGGTTGCTTGAAAAGCGCGCCTTGCCCTGTGCAGGCTTATTTGTTTGCTACATTCTGCACCGATGCCAACGGCCTTTGACGAAGCATTCCGTCGGGTTTAACAACTCTTCGCCGGCTTCCGGGCCAACGAGAAATTCCACCCTTCCCCGGCCCATCAGGAACAGGAGGCGCGCCAAGGCTGGATTGCCAAGAGGCGTTTCCGAACTTCCCAACAAGCGCCACTCAGCGGCGGTTTGTCGTCGATGTGAGTTGCCTTCGTCTTTGCGCTTGTCAGTTGAACGGCTCAACCAACAGAATGCACGACCACCGCAAATTTTTTTAAATCAACATTATGAAACTGCTCCGTCTTCTTCCTGGATCGGCCTGGCTCAGCCTGGTTCTAACCACTTCCGCTGCGTCAACTGACTCGCTGGAAACGGGTTTCCTTAACCCGCCAGATTCCGCCAGGCCGCAAACCTGGTGGCATTGGATGAATGGCAACATTACGAAGGAAGGCATCACCGCCGACCTCGAAGCGATGAAACGTATTGGCCTCGGTGGCGCGACGATTGTGAACGTGGACTGCGGCATCCCGCGCGGCCCGGTGACGTTCATGAGTCCGCAATGGCGGGAGGATTTCAAATTTGCCGTGCAGGATGCGAACCGGCTCGGACTCGAACTCTGCGTGGAAAACTGCGCCGGCTGGTCGAGCAGCGGCGGGCCTTGGAACATGCCCGAACACGCGATGCAACGCGTCGTGACCAGCGAGGTGCGGATTGCCGGACCGACGAACTTCAACGCCGCGCTGCCACAGCCGCCCACGACGCTGGATTTTTACCGCGACATCGCCGTGCTCGCCTTTCCCGCGCCCGACGACGAAGACGCGCGCATGAGGGATGCCGCGCCGGTCGCAACCGCCAGCGGCGACGAGCTGCCGGGCGACAAACTGACGGACGGTGACTCCAGAACCTTCATTCATCTGCCCGTGCCGCAACCCGGCCAGCCGCAATATGCGCAACTGGAATTTCAGAAACCATTTTCGGCGCGCACGGTGAAAATCACCGGCGGACGCGGCATCCCCGAATGCAGCGGCGAGATTCAGGTCTCGGATGACGGCACGACGTTCCGGGATTTGCGTCCGTTCGCGTTTGGCCGGCGCGGTTCGGCCATACGGACGGTTTCCCTTGGCGCGCAACCGGTTGCCGCGCGTTTCTGGCGTGTGCAATTCACCAGCGCCGCAACGACAGCCACGAACATTCCGCTGGCCGAGATCGAACTGGCGCCGCGGTTGACGATTGAAAACATTGACGCGAAGGCCGGGTTCAACGGCGCCGCCGTGTTGTCGGCCCGCGATGCCGAGGACGCGGCGGACGGAACAGTTCAACGCCGGGAGATTGTGGACCTCACTTCCAGGCTGGCCGCCGGCGGGCGGTTGAACTGGCATGTCCCCGCCGGCGAGTGGGTCATTCTGCGCCTCGGCTACACGCCGACCGGCGTAAAAAATCATCCCGCGCCCAAGGAAGGCGAGGGCCTGGAGTGCGACAAGTTCAGCAAGGCGGCGCTCGACGCACATTGGGCGGGCTTTATGCAGAAAATCCTCGACGACATCGGCCCGCTCGCCGGCAAGACGCTCGACAGCTCCCTGATTGACAGCTACGAGGTCGGCGGCCAGAACTGGACGGAAAATTTCCGCGCGGAATTCCAGAAGCGGCGCGGTTACGACCCGCTGAAATTTCTGCCCGCGTTCACCGGGCGCGTCGTGGACAACCCGGCGGTGTCCGAGCGCTTTCTCTGGGACGTGCGCCGCACCATCGCGGATTTGTTCGCTGAAAATTACTACGGCCATTTCGCCGAACTGTGCCGCCAGCACGGTTTGCAGAATGCGGTCGAGCCTTACACCGGGCCGTTTGAGTCATTGCAAAGCGGCGCACCGGCCGATGTCGTGATGGGTGAATTCTGGAGCGGCAGCCAGGGGCATCCTTCCGTCAAACTCGCCGCGTCGGTCGCGCACATTTACGGCAAAACCATCGTAGGCGCGGAGTCGTTCACCGCGAGACCCGAAGCCGGACGCTGGCAGAACGATCCGTATTCGCTCAAGGCGCTCGGCGACCTGATGTATTGCCAGGGATTGAACCGCTACGTCTTTCATCGCTACGCCATGCAGCCGTGGACGAACCGCTGGCCGGGTATGACGATGGGACAATGGGGCTTTCACTTCGAGCGCACGGTGACGTGGTGGGATGAGGGAAAACCCTGGATTGATTACATCACACACTGCCAGTTCCTCCTGCAACAGGGATGCGCCGTGGCGGACGCCGCGTATTTCACCGGAGAAAGCGCGCCGGTGGAAATGCGCGCCGGCAATCCCGCACTGCCTGCCGGTTATGACTACGATGCCATCAACGCCGATGTGCTGCTGCACGGCGCGACGGTGAAGAATGGCCGCATCACGTTGGCCAGCGGTGCGAGCTACGCCGTGCTGATTCTGCCGCCCGACGATGTGAACCTGACGCCGCAAATGTTGGAGCGGCTCGGCGAACTGGTGCGCGCCGGCGCAACCGTGGTCGGCCCGCGCCCGCAACATTCGCCGAGCCTCGCCGATTTCCCGGAGTGCGACGCGCAGGTGAAAAAACTCGCCGACGAACTTTGGGGAAAATGCGACGGCAGCCGTGTCCTGGAAAATTCATGCGGCAAAGGCCGCATTGTGTGGGGCAAAGCTCTGGCCGACGTTTTTGCCGGGCAAAACCTGAAGCCCGATTTCGATTTTCAAGGCGCGTCTGGCGCCACGCATCTGGCCTATGCCCATCGCGTCGCCGGTGAGGCGGACATTTATTTCGTCTCCAACCAGCGGCAGCAATTCGACTCGACGGAATGCACGTTCCGTGTCAGCGGCAAGGTTCCGGAGCTGTGGCATCCCGAAACCGGCGTGATTGAACCCGCACCGGTCTGGAGCGCGCAAGCCGGGCGCACGACGGTGCGGCTGGACTTTGAACCCGCTGGCTCGGTGTTCGTCATTTTCCGTCACGCGGTGGGTGGCGCGGACCATGTCGTCGCCGTCAGCGGCAACACTTCCAACGAATCGTCCGCCAGGCCGAAGCTGGAGATTCAGCACGCCGTTTACACCGCCACGGACGGCGCGGGAGAATTGGACGTCACCGCGAAACTTTCCAGACTGGCACACGACGGCCGACTGGTTGTTGAGGCGGACAACGGTGTTCTCGGTGTTGACCCGGCGGTGAATCATGAAAAGGAATTGCGCGTGGACTACACACTCGATGGCCAGCCCGGCCATGCGACCGTGCAGGAAGGTGAAACCCTCAGATTGCCCGCGGCAACAACCAGCGGCCAGCCGCCGCAGTGGGAAACGAGCGTTGCCGCTGGCGGTTCGCCGGTGGTGAAGGCCTGGCACAATGGGCGCGTCGAATTGCGCACGGACAGCGGAAAAGTTTTGCACGCCGAAGCGGCGGACGTGCCTGCTCCACAGGAAATAACCGGCGCTTGGGACTTGAGCTTTCCGCCGAACTGGGGTGCGCCGCCGTCGGTCACGCTGGATAAATTGATTTCCTGGACCGACCATACGAACAACGGCGTGCGTTATTTTTCCGGCACGGCCACTTACAAAACGGAAATTGAAATATCCGCCGATCGTTTGAGCGCCGGCCGCGAACTCTGGCTGGACCTCGGCGTGGTGAAAAATTTTGCTGAAGTTTGCCTGAACGGGCAGGACTTCGGCGTGCTCTGGAAACCGCCATACCGCGTAAACGTCACCGCCGCCGCGAAACCGGGTGTGAACCAACTGGTCGTCAAGGTCACCAACCTCTGGCCGAACCGGCTGATTGGCGACGAGCAACTGCCGCCGGATTGCGAGTGGGACGGCAAGCAGCTCAAGGCGTGGCCGCAGTGGTTGCTGGACGGCAAGCCCGGTCCCACCGGCCGGCTGACCTTCACAACGTGGCATCACTGGACGAAAGATTCGCCGTTGCTGGAGTCGGGCTTGCTTGGCCCGGTGACACTACGGACATCTGAATCCATTATCGCCAAATAATTTGACGCGAACTCCGGGGCGAGCTTCAACGTTACGACGGCCTTCTGGCAGTCATGGGCGGAATGTTAAAGGATGTCAGCGGTGGTTTGTCAGTCAAATCGCCGCTCTTTGACCACAAGAATTTCGAACGGCTCGAACATAAAGGCTGGCAGGAATTCGGCGGGCGAATTGAATGGTGGCGGAAAAAGTTGAGCGAGGTGAAATGATGGAATCACCATCGAACTCGGCCACATTCGATTCAGCTTCACAGACCTGCGTTAAATCCTCTTTTGCCAATCGCTCAACGAAAATTGGCAATCTGCAAAGCTGCGCTTGCCTTTGTCCCGTTTGTTGTGAAAAATTTGCCTCTATGGCACACGTCAAATTGCATATTCCGGGACCGGTCGAAGTGAGCGAGAAAACTTTCAAGGCTTTTCGCAAGCCGATGATCGGCCATCGCGGCCAGGGGTTCAAAGACCTGTACGCCGCCATTCAACCCCAACTCCAGCAACTGCTTTACACGAAACAGCTCGTCTATATCTCCACCTCGTCCGCGTGGGGCGTGATGGAAGGCGCCATCCGCAATCTCGTCGCCAAAAAAGTTCTCAACTGCATGTGCGGCGCATTTTCGGACAAGTGGTTCGATGTGTCCAAACGCTGCGGCAAGCAGGCCGAGGCACTTCAGGTCGAATGGGGTTCGCCTGTTCGCGCCGAGGCCGTGGACAAAAAACTCGCCACCGGCCAGTTCGACGCGCTCACGGTCGTTCATAACGAAACTTCAACCGGCGTGATGAGTCCGCTCGCCGAAATCGCCGCGCTCAAGAAAAAGTATCCGGACGTGATTTTCATCGTGGATTCGGTCAGTTCGATGACCGCCACCAGGATTGAATTTGACGCGCTGGGCATTGATGTGCTGCTCGCCGGCACGCAAAAAGCGCTTGCTTTGCCGCCAGGCACGTCCATTTTCACCTGCTCGAAGGCGGCGCTGGCCAGGGCGGCGACCATCAATGACCGCGGCTATTATTTCGACTTCGTCGAGTTCCAGAAAAACGCCGAGCAAAGCATGACGCCGAGCACGCCGAGCATCGGCCACGTTTACGCGCTGCAATCGAAGCTCGAAGACATTTTTGCCGAGGGACTGGAGAACCGTTTTGCGCGTCACAAAAAGCTGGCTGAACTGACGCGCGCCTGGGCGGCAAAACACGGCTTCACGCTGTTCCCGGACAAAGGTTTTGAATCCGTCACGCTCACCTGCGTCAACAACGGCGCGAAGCCCGGCGGACACGTGACCGACGTGCCGAAACTGCAAAAGCTGGTGAAGGACCAGGGCTTTCTGATTGACGGCGGCTACGGAAAAATCAAAGGCAAGACGTTCCGCATCTCGAACATGGGCGACGAGACCGAGGCGACGATGAACCAGCTTTACGCCGCCCTGGACAAGGCGATGAGCCAGATGTGACGCGTGAAACGTGAGGCGTGACGAGTGACGTGGGACGGAGATTCTGGTCGCCGGCCCTTTCAAATCTGTTGCGCGCGCGACCGGTTGCGCCGAGAATGCGAGCCATGCCGGCGCAAAATCCAGTCGAACAACTGAATGGTTGGAGCCATTCACAAGTGCCCCGATGGCTGCGCATCGCAGTGATTGGACGAAATCCCAAAGTCACGCTGGTGCGCGCGGCCGTTTTGGCCGTCTTGTGTGTGGTCGTCTATAAAATCACCCTGTTGCATATCCGCGTCGAGGGCATCAGCATGTTACCGGCCTACCAAGATGGTTCGGCGCATTATGTAAGCCGGCTTGCATATTTATGGCACGAACCCCGGCACGGCGACGTGGTGGCCATATGGTTTTCTCGCGCAGAAGCCAATACTGCCACCAAGTTGTTCAAAACGCCCCATGTGATGTTGCTTAAGCGCATCATCGGCCTGCCGGGTGAGACGGTCGCTTTTTTCAACGGCCAGGTCCTCATCAATGACGAAGTGCTCGACGAACCTTATGAGAAGCTTCCCTGCAACTGGACCCTTCCACCCGAGAAGCTCGGCCCGGACGAATATTTTGTCGTGGGCGACAATCGCTCCATGCCGTGGCAAGACCACACATTTGGAAAAGTCGAGCGCAACCGCATTGTCGGCAAAGCCATTTTATGAAAATTGTTTTCCGCCTCGTCTTGTTCGCCGCGCTGGTGGCGCTCGGCGTCTGGCTGTGGTTCGTTTTGTTTCCCAGCCCGGAAAAGGTCATCCGCCAACGCCTCACGGAACTCGCCCGCACGGCTTCATTTTCATCGGGAGAAAGCGACCTGGCGCGGCTCGCCGCCGCGCAAAGGCTGGCCAGCTTTTTCGCCACCAACGTCGAGGTGGACATTAATGTGCCGGGGCGAGTTCAACACACTCTCCTGGGCCGCGACGAAATCAAGGAGGCCGCCTTGGGCGCCCGCTCGAGATTGAGCGGACTCAAGGTCCAGTTTCCCGACATCAACATCACCGTCGCCCCGGACAAACAATCTGCCGTGGCGGATCTTACCGTTGAGGCGAACATTGCCGGCGAACGTGATTCCGTTGTGCAGGAGATGAATTTCACCTTCCGGCAAACCGACGGCGAGTGGCTGATTACGCGCATTGAAACCGTCCGCACGCTTTCTGCCGTCACTTTGCGCTTTTCACTCCGCCGCACACCTTTCATAGTTTCCACATGAACGTCTTCGTCACCGGCGGTGCCGGTTATATTGGCTCGATCTGCACAGAAGAACTGCTGAATGCCGGGCACGCGGTCACGGTCTATGACGACCTCACCGAAGGCCATCGTTCGGCGGTGGATGCGCGCGCAAAATTCATCCTGGGCAAACCGGAACAGGACGGCGACATCCTCAACGCCGTCAAATCCGCCCGGCCCGACGCCATCATGCACTTTGCGGCCAACGCGCTCGTCGGTGAATCCATGGAGAACCCGAAAAAGTATTTTCACAACAACGTGGTCAACGGTCTCAAGCTGCTCGACGCCACGGTCGAATGCGGCGTGAATAAATTCGTTTTCAGCTCCACCTGCGCCACCTACGGCCCGCCCGATCACTTGCCGGTGACCGAGGATTTGCCGCAACGCCCAATCAATCCCTACGGCGAGTCCAAGTTGATGTTCGAGAAGATCCTCCAGTGGTATCAAAAAATCTATGGCCTGGAGTTCATCGCGTTCCGCTACTTCAACGCCGCCGGCGCGAGCGAAAAATTCGGCGAGCATCATCGCATCGAGACGCACCTCATTCCCAACGTGCTGAAGGTCCCGCTCGGCCAGGCAAAGCAGTGCTGGATTTTTGGCACGGATTATCCGACGCCGGACGGCACGTGCATCCGCGATTACATTCACATCCTTGACCTCGCGCAGGCGCACATCCTGGGTTTGCAGCCGGGCAAGGCCGGATTTTACAATCTCGGCAACGGTGATAGTTATTCCGTGAAACAGGTCATCCAAATGTGTGAAAAGGTGACGCGCAAAAAAATTCCCGCCATTGAAAAACCGCGCCGTCCCGGCGACCCGCCCAAGCTTGTGGCCTCCGCTGAAAAAGCCATTCGCGAACTGGGCTGGAAACCAAAATATCCGAAGTTGGAAGACATCGTCGCGACTGCGTGGGCATGGCATAAAAAGCATCCGAACGGTTATCCGGATTAATTTCGGAGGGATGAGCTATGTGAGTCCCACTTTGACGTGAAAATTGGGGACTCGTGTAACTCGTCCCTCCGATTTTCGGGTTGTTTTATCGCCAAACCCGCCGGTCAGTCTTCACGACGGCAAATCCTTGCCGGTTGTGGTCACGGTAAGCTTGCCGTGTTTCACACCTTTGGCGGAAATCAATTCATCGGCGATTTTCCGAATCACCGCCGCTTTGCCGCGCACGAGCAATACCTCCAAGCAATTGTGATGGTCCAGATGTACGTGCACCGTCGAGAGAATCACGTCGTGGTGATCGTGCTGGATGTCCGTGAGCGTGGCCTGGAGATGCGGTTTGTGATGGTCATAAACCAGCGTGACGGTGCCCGCGATGTCTTCGTTGCCGAATTTCTGCCGGTGTTCGACGAGATGGTCGCGAATCATGTCGGCAATGGCCTGCGAACGGTTGTCGTAGCCTTTTTCGCCTGACATCTGATCCAGTTGCCGCAAAAGCAATGGCGGCAGGGACATGCTGAAACGGCTAACGGTTTCTTTTTTCATGCTGCGCGCAAAGACGGTAACAAAGTAATTTGCCGCGTCAACCCGCCATGTCTGGCAAGATTAGTGTTACGAAAAGCAAAAAACGTATGAAGATTTAGGTTGCGCGGGAACCGGTTAAGTTGGAAATTCTGCCATGCACATTCCGGACAGGTTCGTAGAAGGCAAGACAGCAGCAGATGTTTGTGCCGGCATTTCATCCGGCGTGAAGGACCGGGTCGTCTCCATGTATGCGTTGCTCATTGGGGTTAATGCCGGGGCGTGGATCTGGGCACTGATTGCCTTTCATAACCATCCGATTCTGCTGGGCACGGCGTTTTTGGCCTACACGTTTGGCCTTCGACATGCAGTGGATGCGGATCACATCGCGGCGATTGACAACGTGACGCGCAAGTTGATGCAGCAGGGCAAACGGCCGGTCGCCGTCGGTTTCTTTTTTTCCCTCGGCCATTCGACCATCGTTTTCGGTTTGTCAGTCATCATCGCCTTGACTTCCGCCGCGATCAAAAACCATTTCGATTCCTTTGAATCCATCGGCGGAATTATCGGGACCTTCGTTTCCGCGTTCTTTCTTCTGGCCATTGCCATTGCCAATATCATCATCCTCATTTCGGTTTATCGCACTTTCCAGCACGTCAAGGGGGGAGGGCAATTTGTGGACGAGGACCTCAACCTGATCCTTGCCAAGCGCGGGTTTTTCGGACGCATCTTCCGGAATTTGTTTCGATTGATTGAGCATGGCTGGCAGATGTATCCTGTTGGTTTTCTCTTCGGCCTCGGTTTTGATACGGCAACGGAAGTGGGGCTGCTCGGCATCTCGGCGACGGAAGCCACCAAGGGACTTCCAATCTGGTCAATCCTTGTTTTCCCGACCCTTTTCACGGCAGGGATGGCGTTGATTGATTCGACTGACAGCATCCTGATGCTCGGCGCGTATGGCTGGGCTTTCGTCAAGCCGATCCGCAAACTTTATTACAACATGACCATTACCTTTGTTTCGGTTCTGGTGGCGTTGCTGGTTGGCGGAATTGAGGTGCTGGGTCTGATTGGCGATCAACTTAAAATCCACAGCGCTATCTGGAACATGATAGGTTCCCTGAACAACAATTTCGGCGTCATCGGCTTCGTCATTATCGGAGTCTTTGTGATGAGTTGGGCCGTTTCGATCATCATCTACCGCATAAATCGTTATGATGAGATTGAAGTGGTACCAGCCCTGCCGACTGAAGACCGCCGGATTCTCAGCTAAAGCTCGTATCCGTCACGCATTCTGCGGCACATCCATCTGCATTGACGCCGAAACGGGTCTCAAAATTGTCTTGCCAAAGCCGCCGGTCAGGCTTCATTTTCCGACATGGCAGCTACGCGCAATTCCGGTTTTGACGATCCGTTCTACCAGCCGGCGGATGAGTTTTTTCCTGCAAACAACAAGCTCGGGTTGACGTTCGACGACATCACGCTCGCGACGCTCTATTCCGAGATCCTCCCGCGCGACACGCAGCTCGAAATCCTGCTCGCGGAACATTTGCGCCTCAACATCCCGGTGATTTCGTCCGACATGGACACCGTGACGGAATCGCGAATGGCCATCGCGATGGCGGCCAACGGCGGCCTCGGCCTCATCCATTACAATATGCCGGAACGCCAGCAGCTTTCCGAAGTCAGCCGCGTCAAGAACCACGTCCACGGCCTGATTCAGGAACCGATCACGGTCACCCCCGACCAGCTCATCGGCGATGTGCTGGCGTTGATTGAGCAGAAAAAATTCGGCTTTAGCACGTTTCCGGTCGTGGATGAAAAGGGCAAACTCGCCGGTCTGCTTTCCGGCCACGTGGTCAAGCCACGCTACGCCAAACGCAAGGTCGCCGACGCCCTCACGCCGCGTGCGCAGGTCCACACCATCACTCAAAAGGAACTGGGCAAGAACCCCATCGCCCGCGCCGATAAATTCTTCACCGAACACCTCGGCATCCACAAACTGCTCGTGGTGGATGACAAGGACCACTTGCGCGGCCTCTTCACGATGAGCGACATCGAGCGCATCGCGCAGGAACGTAATGCGCAGTTCAAGCCGGCGCGCGACGCGCACTTCCATCTCGTCTGCGGCGCGGCGGTCTCGGCCACGCGCAACGCGTTTGGCGAACTGGATCGCGAGCGCATTCTGAATCACGTCGGCGGACTGGTTGAACGCGGCGTGGACGCCATTGCCGTTTCGACCGCGCACGGCTACAGCAAGGGCGTCGGCGACACGGTGAAAGTGCTGCGCGACTCGTTTCCGAAACTGCCGCTCATCGCCGGCAACGTGACGAGCGCGGCGGGCGTCGAGTATCTGGCCGATTGCGGCGCGAACGCCATCAAAGTCGGGCAAGGGCCGGGTTCGATTTGCACCACGCGCAATGTTGCGGGCGTGGGCATCCCGCAAATGACGGCGCTTTATGTTTGCTCGCGCGCGGCGGCAAAAAAGAAAGTCGCCATTCTCGCCGACGGCGGCATCGCGAAATCCGGCGACATCGTGAAGGCGTTGACGCTCGCGCAGGCGGTGATTTGCGGCGGAATTTTTGCCGGTTGCAACGAAGCGCCCGGTGAAATCCTCGAAATCGGAGGCAAACTTTACAAGCAATATCGCGGCATGGGCAGTTTCGCGGCGATGAAGGCCGGTTCGGCGGCGCGTTACGGCCAGCCGACCAATCCAACACAAAAGGTCGCCACCGAAGGTATCGAAGCACTCAAGGAAGCGTGTGGCTCAGTGGACCGCGTGCTGGCGCAACTCATCGGCGGCATCCAGAGCGGCATGGGTTATCTTGGCG
This sequence comes from uncultured Verrucomicrobiae bacterium, assembly GCA_963842445.1. GTDB lineage: Bacteria > Verrucomicrobiota > Verrucomicrobiia > Limisphaerales > UBA11358 > UBA11358. Next base: position 68,422 of record CAWJHF010000004.1, read on the forward strand.
CGGCGAACCTGGCGCAGCTTCGCGACAAGGCGCGTTACATCCGCGTCAGCCCCGCTGGCATGCGCGAGGCCGCCCCGCACGATGTGGTCGAACTTAAGACGGGGAATTAAAACCACCGCTCAAAACGAGCGCGAGGCGAAGGAGGATTTTCGGGTTCATTGCTGTCTTTTCATCTGAACAATGTTCCACGTTTTGCCGCCGTCAATGGTTTGTAAAAGCTGGGTCAGGTTGTGCCCGTCCCGCGCAATCGCCCAGCCGTATTCGCCGTCCACAAAGTCGAGTTGGACAATATCTTCACCGTGAGTCAGATATGCCTCCAGGCTCTTTTCTGCTTTCACCGGTTTCCACAAAGTCCCGCCGTCGGCGGTGCGATATAAGGTACCTTTGACGGGTGCGGTCGAGCCGGTGTTATGCATTTCAGAACTCCATACCCATCCTTTCCGGGCGTTGATGAAGCTCCAATTCATCCCGAAAGTCCAAGGTTTGATCGGTGTGGTCGGCAGCCACGTCAAACCGCCATCGCGAGTGCGATAGATGATCATGCAAAAATCAGTGGAACGATTATCGGTTGGACGGAACTCGGCGCCAACGATTCCATTCTTGCCGCCCATTGGAAAAAAGCGCGGCAGGCGGATTGGGACCATCCAGCCATCATGAAACGAGGATGGCAAAGGCAGGGTCTGCACCTGCCAGTTCCGGCCAGCGTCCCGAGTGCTAAAAAGATAATTGGGCGTGGTGGTCGTCGTCGAAGCCAACACCCAGCCCGTTGAAGCATTCCGGAATGCGATTGCACCACCGCAAAAAAGATAAGGATGCCGACTTTCAAACCCGGCCTGCGTGTAGTTATCACCTTCGTACGGATTTCCTTCTGTGCCGTTGGCCCATCGCCAGTTTGCGCCGCCATCGTCGGTCCGATACAGGTCGCCCGGTTCGGAATTCATGCCGTGGTCCGGTATGAGCATCAGCCAGCCGGTGTGGGTATCCGGAAATGACAGCCACAAGTCCATAATCGGGTGGGGTTGGGGCAACTCAGTGCTGATCCAAGAACGCCCGCCGTCCCGGGTGCGAAAAATGGCAACCCGGTTGGTAGTCTCATCATAATTAAAGACAGCGGTAATCCATGCCGTCTTCGAATCGTAAAAGCATGATGCCAGCTTGTCTTTCGGACCGGCGGACAATACTGACTGCCAGGATTGGCCCCCGTCGGTCGTCCTCAGGATGGCGGTGCCATCAAATTCCCAGTCATTCGTTCTGAAAACCACCGGGGCGGTTTGTGCCCAGCCGTGCTCGCGGTCAATCATGCGAATGGAGTCCAATTCAGCTGGTTCGAGCTGACCTTCCGGTTTTATACTTTGGGTAATACCTGCATGGGCAATGCTATAACCGCTGGGTAAAGCGCCGCTCAAAACGAGCGTGAAGCAGAGGATGAATTTGGGCTTCATGGTTTCTTAGGCCCGCCGAACAGGACCCAAACTCGCGGCTTGCCTGCTTCCTTTGTTGCCACCGCGCTCCATAAAACAGGGCTGTAGTCGGCCAGCGGAACGCAATCGGTAAAAATACTCCTCACGGTTTCATTTGTAGCGTTAATGGTGACTTTCGTGACGTAATCTCCACAACCGACCCAATTGCCGGATGCTTCGGTTTGATCCCAAATACCTGGAGCTTCTTTCGACGCAGCATCAAAAAGCCCTCCACCTTGTATAAAATATCCACATTCTGAATCCCATACGGCGCGTTCCTGAATATTTCCCGAATACTTCAGATTTATTTTTTTGTTCAGAACATAACTTTTATCTTTTCCCAATGCCTGTACGATAATGTGAACAATCTTTGGGTTCTTTGAATCATGTTCAACAGTGAATCCCCCCATGTCGCGATGGAGCTTTGATATCAGTTGCGGAATCGAAGCGATATTTTGGTCATTTTTAATTACATTAAAAATCTTCGGTGGCCTGCCCGATGCGGGCGCTTGCAATTCCAAAGTGAAATGACAGCCGAGTTTGGGACCAATGATGTAAAGATAATCAATCATTCGCACGGCGGAAGGTTGGTGTTCTTGTGGCAAAGCCGCCATGCTGAAACAACACAATCCGAGCGCGAGGCAGGGGATGATTTTGTGGTTCACAATTTGTTGAACAATTTATTCAACCATTTGTTTCGGGGCTTGCCCCAGGTCAGGCTGGCAACTTTTTACAAGCAACCCCTAATGGCGGCGGAGAAGCTGATGGCGCGGAGTAAACATAACGGGCCGCGATCCAAATCCCCATTGCGCAAGTTTTCGCTTCCAAGTCCAAACGGCAAGGTTCGGTAGTTGGAGTCAAAGCCTTCCATCACTTCGTCCTTTGTTAAAACGCAATCGGCTCGTTCAGTTTGCCGCATTGGGAACAGCGCGAGCGGTCCACGTCCGGGTCATCGGTATAGACGTAGCCGCAATTTTTGCAGCGGAAAATCCTGTCCTCCGTGTGCGTCGGCCCGAACCGGCGTCGGCGCATTTCGGAATAAATTCCCAGACCACACAGCGCGCCAAGGAGCACAGTCACGTAAATGAACAGCAGCGTAGGAATGCTCATGTCACGGCGAGGCGGCGGGTGAATTGGTCGCGGGCGGCGGAACGGTGTGCCAGGTAAAAATCATCTGGCCAAGGGTCAGGCGCGGCGCGGACGCAAAACGGGCGGAACGGGCGAGTTCGAGCGCCCGCTGATCGGCAACGTCATAATGGCTGAGGGTTTCCAAGCTGTTGTCCGATGGCAATACAATGGCCGAAACCACATTGCCCGCTTCATCCACCAGCACCTGCACTTTGCTCGGCGCAATCACATCCGCAAACGGCCATGACGGCAAATCCATCGGGGTGAGTAATCGTCGTTGCGTCAAATCACCTTCGACGCGCATCGTGGAAACCTGCACGAGCGCCGGCCCGATGGGCTGCGACGGCGTGCTGAGTCTGACCGGCGGTTTCAACCGAAGCGCAAAACCGGCGAACCGATTGGTTTCCATGAATCGGTTGAAGATTGTCATCAATCCATCAGCGGACAATGGCAGCCAGCGCGGCGGTTCCGTCCAGTGGAACGACGGCGGTTCCACAACCGGCGCCTGTGACCACATCACCGTCACAAAATCTCCGGGATGCGGCAGCGCGAAAAGGGTCGGGTCGTTCAGCGCCAGCAATTCGTCCGAACTGTCGGCAAGTTTCAGCGTTGGAACATCGGTCGCGGCACGTGCGACAATTTGTTTCCGCGCGCCGAACATATAAAGCAATGCAACGTGCGCGGCGCAGACCAGCGCGATGAGCATCAGCCAGCGGCTGAGCGGCCAGCCTTTGCCGTGCGGCTCTCGCCACGGCGGAACCTCCGGCGCAGCCTGGGTCGGCCCGGCCAGCCCAAGCGCGGGCGAATCTGCACGCAAATCGCTCATGGCTTGTCGGGAGTGCTGATGACCCGCGGCAGCGTGGCGCCCAATGCGTTGTGGATCCCTGCCTCGCGGGCGAGGATCGTCAGGTGGATGAGCTGGTCATAAGTCACCGCTTTGTCGGCGTGGATGACGAGCGTGAGCGGTTCGCGAGATTTTGCCGCGGCAGCGTGCAAATCGTTCGTTAATTGTTCTTCGCCGACGATTTGGTTGGCGAAATAATATCGTCCGCTGGCATCCACCGCGACGGCTATGGTCGGCTGGTCCGTGCCAGGCAAGCCGTCCGCCAGCGGCGGCTCAATTCGTACTCCAGGCGTATAGACCAGCCCGCCCAGCACCATGAAAATTACCAGCAGAAAAAACACCACGGCAAACGGCGCCACATCAAACGGGCTGCGCAACAGGCGGGCATTGCGGGGAAATTTCATGGCAAAACAGCCCGGGAAGTGTTTTGCCTCATCAAACAAAGGCGGCCTTGATGGGATATTTTTTCCATTCGTGAGAATTCGTGAAATTCGTGTCGCTATTTCCCACCGCTGTTCTCGGTGACGATGTTGATGACTTCGCCGGCGGCGCGTTCCATGTCGAGGACGATCTTGTTGATGCGGCTGACAAGATAATTGTATCCGGCATGAACGGGAATGGCGACTGCGATGCCCGCCGCCGCGCAGATGAGCGCCCGCCAGACGCCATGGGAAAGTTGCTCAACGTGCGCATACAAACCGGCTTCCTGCATCTGACTGAAAATTTCCATGAAACCGGTGATGGTGCCCAGCAGTCCGAGCAGCGGCGTAATCTGGGCAATGGTGGCGAGCAGATTCAATTTTTCTTCCAAAAGCGGCACTTCGGTGAGACCCGCTTCCTCGACGGCCTCGCGCACACGGTCGCGTCCGCGGTCGCGGCTGAGGAGGGCGGCTTTGACCAAGCGCGCGACCGGACTGGGCGTAGCATCACAGATGGAAATAGCTTCGACGACGTTGTCACGTTTGAGCACCGTCCGGACCCCGTTGAGGAATTCGGTGGAATTGATTTGCGAGCGGTGACAATACAACGCGCGCTCGATGAACACGACGATGGCGATGGCCGCGGCGAGCAGAATCAGCCAGATTACCGGGCCGCCGTTGGCTAGAAGCGTTGGCATGTGGTTTTTATAGGCGTTTGTGCCCGAAGTTCAAAGCGTAATTTTCGGAAGAATCCGGAATTGGGGTGTCGGAACCCAGAAACTTTACAGCCGTGGAAATCTTCCGGTTGCTAAATTCTGGCTTCTGAATTCCGGCTTCTGTATGCTCAACTGATTATGGCTGTTGCAGACGAAAAAGTTCTCGTTTTTCCTCGCTCGCTTTTTGAGCGGCTTGGCGTTTTTCAAGGATTTAGCACCGATGTTGATCACTACCTGCCAAGAATTCTTGACAAGAAGAACAACAGTTTTCAGCTCCGTGCCAAAGCAGAAACCGATCCGAACTTCAAACAGATCATCCCATACGTGGTGGTCACTGACGGGAAAAGCATTCTGCATTATGTCCGTGGCAAGAAGGCTGGCGAACAACGTTTGGTTGCCAAAGGATCAATTGGTATCGGCGGCCACATCAATGATGGAGATCACACGCTCTTTGCATTCGGCTTGCAGGCTTTTCAAGATGCTGTCCAGCGAGAGGTATGCGAAGAGCTGGCCATCCAAGATGAATTCGACGCAAAACCCGTTGGCTTAATCAACGACGATTCTACCGAAGTCGGTCGAGTTCATTTTGGCATTGTGCATTTGTTGTTTCGCACGCCGGAGAAGGTAAGGAAAAACGAACAAGTCATCACGCAGGTTGAGTTTGTTCCCATTGAGGAACTTAAAACAAGACGTGAAAAGATGGAATCCTGGTCGCAGCTTTGCCTCGATAATCTTGATGCATTGCTGAATCCAAAACAGATCTAACTCGCGATGAAAAACTGGATTTTCAAGGACGAACCATCTTCCACGCCCGATCCCAAGGTGGCCCGCACGCGCGCAATACTTTTGTCGCTGCCCTTTGCCATCGTGGGAGTCCTCGCCCTCGTATTTCTTTTGCACGACGAAGTTGGCAGCGGATTCAGAATGAAAAAACAGATGGCGATGGGACTTTTGAGCGCGGCCATCGTTTGCGGAGGGCTCATCGCGCTCATTTTTGGCATCACCGCCAAAAAGCAAGCGCTCGCAACCGGCCCGCAAAAAATTTCTGACGATGAAAAACCGTGGCCCAAACGCAAAGACTGGGCGGCGGGCCGCATCGCGTCCGGCACGCGCAAAAGCGTTCTTTTGCTCTGGATGTTCACTTTTTTTTGGAACGCTATTTCCATACCGGTCGTTTTCATCGGATTGCCGGCGGAATTGCACAAAGGCAATTATGCCATTTTGATTGCGCTGCTTTTTCCCATTGTCGGCATCGGCATGATCATTTATGCGCTGAACGCGACGCTGGCATGGCGAAAATTCGGCCAAAGCATCTTTGAAATGGCCGCGATCCCCGCCGCGCCGGGCGGCACGCTCGAAGGCCAGATCCAGGTCAGAACAAAGTTGCAGCCGCAACACGGATTGCACCTGCGCTTGAGTTGCATTCGCCAGACGACAACCGGCAGCGGAAAAAACCGGCATACGACCGAAAAAATCCTATGGCAGGACAAGAAATGGCTGCGGCCGGATTTGCCGCAAACGGATTTGAACACCACCGGCATCCCGATTTATTTCAAATTGCCCACTGACCAACCGGAATCAATTGCTTCCTATGGTGACGGAATTCACTGGCGGCTCGAAGCCTCGGCCAAATTGCGCGGGCCGAATTTTCACGCCACGTTCGACGTGCCCGTTTTCAAGCTTGAGGAAACACCGGCTGTGGCCGAAGACCCGACGGCGCAATACCAAATGTCGCTCGACGAAGTGCGGCAGCAAATTCATTCAAAAATCCAGGTCAACGATTTGCCGGACGGCGGCAAGGAATTTATTTTCCCCTCCGCGCGCAATCCCGGTGTCGCCGCTGGTTTGACTTTGATTTGGCTGATTTTCACCAGCGTTGTCGTCGTTCTTTTTTGCTATCGGAAAGAAGTGTCAATTATTTTCCCGCTCATCCTGGGGTTTTTGGATTTGGGATTGACCAAAATCCTGTCTGACCTTTGGTTTCTCCGTCGCTGCATTGTTGTGACGCCAGCACAAGTGACCGTTAAAACTTCGTCGCTCATTTTCAGAAAAGAACGCGTAATCGCGGTTGCCGACATCACGGGCTTCGTTGCGGAACCGGGCATGACCATCGGACATTCGGCATATTTCGATTTGAAAATCCACGTCCGCGGTGACGATGATTTTGAGGCGCGAAAAATGAAGTCCATTCAAACCGGCCAAAGATCGCCTTTGAAATTCAGCGCCAGCGATCCGAGCGGCATTACCGCCGCCAACAATATCGCCCACAAGGCCGAGGCCGACTGGCTTGTGCAACAAATGATTGCTGCAAACAAAAAATTTGCGGTAACAAACTCAAACGCGTGACCGCCAAACCAAAAGCTTCCGTCCCGCCGCGCTGGCACAAGGAAGTCGAGCGCGTTTTGATCACCGAAGAACAAATCGCGCGGCGCATTAAAATTCTCGCGCGCGAAATTGAACGTGATTTTCGCGGACGGGAAACCGTTGTCGTCTCGCTTTTGAACGGCACTGTCATGTTCCTGGCGGATTTAATCCGGCATCTCAACCTGCCGTTAAGGCTCGATTTCATGGGCGTTTCCAGCTACGGCCTCGGCACGGAATCGGGCGACCTGGTTTTCACCAAGGAACTGCGCCTCAACGTCCGCAGGCGCGACGTGCTGCTGGTGGACGACATTCTCGACACCGGCAAAACCATGAGCCGTGTGCTGCCCAAAATCCAGGCGCTCAAACCGCGCCGGATAAAAATCTGCGTGCTGCTCGACAAGCCAAGCCGCCGGACGGAGGACATCGAGGCGGATTACGTCGGTTTTGAAATCCCGGACTTGTTTGTCGTCGGCTATGGACTGGATTTCGCGGAACGGTATCGGAACCTGCCGTTCGTCGGCGTGCCGCATCCGCACACGCATGAGCAAAGGTGCGAGCGGGGCAACCGGCCCAAACCTCAACCCCTGAAAGCCCATGAATGAAAATCATTGGAAACCGAGAAAAGTGGTGATTGTCGGGACTGGCGCCGTAGGTTCCACGTTTGCTTACACGCTGGCCCAAAGCGGATTGGCAGAGGAGATTGGTCTGCTGGACGCCAACCATGAACTGGCCATGGGACAGGTGCTCGATTTGGCCCACGGTCAGGCCTTCTTCCCCTCGGTCCAGATTCGAGACGCCCGGAACGCTGATTATGGCGATGCGCACCTGATTTTTATCACCGCCGGCTCCAAGCAACGGTCCGGTGAATCGCGGCTCGCGCTCCTGCAACGCAACGCCAAAATTATCCAGGACATCATGGATGAAATCGTGCGGCAAAATTCAACGGCGGTCGTGGTGGTGGTGAGCAATCCGGTGGACATCCTGACTTATGTTGCTCAAAAGCGCTCCGGCTGGCCGCGCGGACGCGTCATCGGTTCCGGCACGGTACTGGACAGCGCGCGATTCCGGTATCTGTTGAGCCAGTATTGCGGGGTGGACGTGCACAACGTCCATGCCTACATCCTGGGCGAGCACGGCGACAGTGAAGTGGCCGCCTGGTCCATGACCAATATGGCGGGCGTACCCATCGAACAATATTGCGCTCTTTGCGGGAAATGTGATGACTGGGAGGAGTCCCGGCGTAAAATTGCCGAGGCGGTGAGAAATTCCGCCTACCATATCATTGATTACAAAGGGGCGACATGGTTCGCCGTCGGCCTCGCCCTGACGCGGATCGCGGCGGCGATTTTGCGCAATCAAAACAGCGCGCTCACGGTTTCAGCCGTGTTGGAGGGAGAATATGGTTTGAACGGCGTAAGCCTGGGTGTTCCCTGCATCCTTTCCCAAAAAGGCGTTGAACGTATCCTGCAAGTCAACCTGCCGCCGGAGGAACAAAATGCCCTCGCCAAGTCCGCGGCGGTCCTGCGAGAGTTGATCGCGCAGTTGCGATTGCCCAGCCCATCTTGAAACGAGAACACCAAAACGAAAACAGCCATGCCGCAAGACGCTGAACCGAAACCCAAAGGACTGACCGGCGCGCAAGCGGCCAAGGCCGCTGAACTCGTCGGTTATCAGGACGGCGCCATCGTCAGCCGTGAAATCATGAAGAAACCAACAGGCAACGTGACGGTGTTCGCGTTTGACGAGGGGCAAGGGTTGAGCGAACACACCGCGCCGTTCGACGCGCTGGTGCAGGTGTTGGAAGGCGAAGTGGAGATCATGATTTCCGGCAAACCTCATCGTTTGCAGGGTGGCGGGTTTATCCTCATGCCAGCCAATCAGCCCCATGCGCTCAAGGCCATCAAGCGGTTCAAAATGATTCTGACGATGATTCGGTCGTAGGAGCCGGTTCAACTCGATTTGGAGTCGTGCGCGTCCCCTGCCCGGCGACAATTGCAGGAATCTTTACGGCTTTCAGCCGACAGTCTTCGGCGTCAATTCGTTGATTTTTTGAACAAACCGCCGAGGCCTTTGGTGACTTTGTTCACGTCTCCGCCCACGGTTTTTCCGGCGCCCTGACCGAGATTTACTGCGCCCTTGCCAATGTCGGTGGCGGCGTTGGCGACGGCTTTGACGGTGGCGGTGGTGAGCGCATCAAGCACGCGCCGGGTCAAATCGGTGGCCGTGATGCCGTCGGCGCTCTTGCCCATGTCGGTGAGGTGTATGTCCGGCAACGGCAACGTCATTTCCTTGCCACCCATGCCGGTAAGGCTGACGTGAACCTTGGCGCCGGTAATCAGAAAATCATCCACTTCGAGTTTCTTGCCGGGTTTGCTGGCGGCCTGGGCGGGTTGATTCGTCGAAGGCTTCTGGCTTGCCGCCGTGGCAGTATTCACGTTGTCGCGGATTTTGGTGAGATTGTTCCCGCTGAAGGGATTCCCTTCAAACGTGATTTCCGGCGCTTCCACGCGCACTGAGCGCACAACAATTTTGTCTGACAATACGGACAACGGGTTCACGCCAACCGCAGCCGTGCCTACACTGATGGCTTGCAGTGTCTTATAACCTTCCGGATTGCCAACCACAAGCCCCTGTATCTTGGCCGAACCGGTCAGCAGGGACAAATTCACCGCATCCACCTTGATGGACACCTGGGTGATTTTCGGGCCAACCGTTTCCATGCCTGCCTTGACGATGTTGCCGAGAAACAAACCCGCCACAATCACCGCGACGATGATAAGCACGACGAGGACGATGACCAGGCCCCAGAGAATTTTTTTAACCTTATTCATAATCTAAACAATTAACATTCCGCCCGCGACTTTGGCGAGCAAATTTGCAGTACAAAATTATGTCAGCTCGCGACCAGCGCCCGGATGGTCTCGGTGAATTCATGGATGGGATACGGCTTGACCATGAACCGATCCGGCTTTTGCGGCAGGCCCGCAAAAATCTTTTCGTCCACGGTGCCGCTGAGCAGGATCATTTTTTGCTTCGGATTGACGCGCTTGCACTCGCGCACCAAATCCAGGCCGTTCATCTCGCCCATGGCGTAATCCGTCACAATGACCGCCGGCTTGGCGGCGGGAAATTCCTTCAATGCCACCCGCGGATCACTGAATGTCCGCACATTGTAACCCAGCGGTTGGAGGATGGCAGCGGCCAAATCAAGCAGCATTTGCTCGTCGTCCACCACAAAAATGGTGACCAACGGCTCCGCACCGTTGCTGGATTTGGACTGGCTCATGAACTATGGCAATCGTCAGGGAAACACTGATTTGCGGCTGCTGCAAGCACGTTTGAACAAAAACTTATTCACATCCGGCTGGAAAATTCCCATTGCGTCCGGCTTATTCACGCCGTAAGTTCACGGTCAGGCAATGAAGTCATCGCCACAAACCGGGGATTTGCGGTCATGAAATCGAGGACAACGCAAAAGAAAACGGCCACGCGTACTGTGCGCCCGCGCCGCAATGCCAAGTCCGAACCCAAAACCGACATGCCCGCCGCTGCCGTGGTTCGCCGCACTTACAACCGCCGCAAAAAAATCGAGTCGCCGCCCATTTTGCTTGAAGGCGACCAGCCTGCGCCGCCGCCCGCCAGCGGTCCTGGCCAGAAATATGCGCTTGGTCCCGTCCCGCCCGCGCAACAGTTTGAAACGGCGGAAACTGAATTGCCCGAGGCCTACGGCACGAAAAAACTTTTTTTGACCGCGCGCGACCCGCACTGGCTTTACGCGCACTGGGACCTGACGCGCGAGCAGCAGTTGAAGCTCAACGCAAAGTCGTCGGACGGCCATCTGGTTCTCCGCATTTACGCCGGCAAAATCGAGGGCCATTCGCTTTACGAAATCCACGTTCACCCTGAATCGCGCCACTGGTTTGCCCACGTCGAACGCGCCGGCGTTTCCTACGCCGCCGAACTCGGCTACTACTCGCCGGTGGGCCGGTGGATGCGCGTCGCCGCTTCCGGCGCGACGGTCACGCCGCCGGATGCCACCTCGGTGGAAACCGACGCTGAATTTGCCACCATTCCGTTTGAATTTCCGTTTCCGAAACTGATCCAAATCATCAAGCAGGCCGTGCGTGAAAACCTCTCCCTGGCCCAGGCAATTGAAGAACTCCGCCGTCACGGCCATCCCGATCTGCCGCGCGCAACCGCTACGCCACCCGCGGCGTGGACGTCGCAACAGGAACAGGCGCTGGCCAAAATCATCAGCATTGATGACGTGCGCCGCGTCTGGATGGGCTCGCTGGAAATCACCGAATTGGTCCGCCGCAAACTCGCGCGCGAAATTTCATCGCTCGGCGTCTCCAGCCTTTCCAGCCCGTTCGGCGGCGCAGAACAACCAAAGGGATTCTGGTTCAACGTCAACGCGGAACTGATCATTTACGGCGCAACCGAGCCGACGGCCAGGGTCACGCTCGACGGCCGCGAAATCAAATTGCGGGCCGACGGCTCGTTCAGTTTTCGTTTCGCGTTGCCGGACGGCAAATACGAACTGCCCGCCGTGGCCGTTTCCGCCGACGGCACGGAGGCGCGCGCGGCGGATTTGAAATTCAGCCGGGCCACCGAATACCGCGGCGACGTCGGCGCGCATCCGCAGGACCCCGCGTTGAAACCGCCCTCGCCGGACAACGTTTAAATCTCATGGACGCGTCGCAACGAGGAGCCTTGATGCTGGTCCGCTTCGTCGCCGTGGCGATTATCGGCCTGAGCTTGCTCATGGAAGGTTTGTATGTGGCCGCGAATCTGGCTCGTCACCTCGCCATTGGAAAAGTTCATTGCGCGTTGCTGACCATTCCGCTCATGCTTGGCATCGCCATGCTGGCCAGGTCCAGGGCCGTCGCGGAATGGCTTTCAGAAAAGCTCGACGAATAATTTTCCAGGGTCATGCAAGGCTATTTATCCCTCGTATTGCACGCGCACCTGCCGTTTGTGCGCCATCCGGAACATGAAAAGTTTCTGGAGGAAAGCTGGCTGTTTGAAGCCGTCACGGAAACCTATATCCCGCTGCTCCAAATCATGGCAGGCTGGCGGCGCGATGGTGTGGACGCGCCCCTGACGCTGTCCCTTTCGCCGCCGCTATGCGCCATGCTGCGCGACCCGTTGTTGCGCAACCGCTACGAGCGGCATTTGAACGGCCTCGTCGAGCTGGCCGAAAAGGAAATCCACCGCACGCACTGGGACCGCGCCTTCCGTGAACTGGCGTGGATGTATCATCAGCGATTCACCTCGGTGCGCGACGCGTGGCATTTTTACAAACGCGACCTCGTCGGCGCGTTCCGCCAATTTCAGGACGAAGGCCGGCTGGAAATCATCACCACCGCCGCGACGCATGCGCTGCTGCCGTTGCTGGCAAATCATCCGCCGTCCCTCCGCGCGCAAATTTTGACGGCGCGCGATCACTATCGCAGTTGCTTTGGCCGCGACCCGCGCGGCATCTGGCTACCAGAATGCGCCTACGTGGAAAGCGTCGAAAAATTCTTGCAGGAGGCGGACATCCGCTGGTTCATTCTCGACTCGCACGGCGTGCTCTACGCCCGGCCGCGACCGCGTTACGGCACTTTCGCGCCTGTTTTCACGCCCAATGGCCTCGCCGCCTTTGGCCGCGACCTCGATTCCTCACGGCAGGTTTGGAGCCGGCACGAAGGTTATCCGGGCGACGCGCGCTACCGTGATTTTTACCGCGACATCGGCTTTGATCTCGATTTCGAATATGTGAAACCGCACTTGCCGTCGCCGGAAACGCGCGGGTTCACCGGCATCAAGTATTACCGCATCACCGGCGGGTCGGCGAACAAGGAAATTTACCGGCGCGACGCGGCGTTGCAGGCGGCGGCGGAACACGCCGTCCATTTTTTGGGCCAACGCGCCGCACAGGCGGAAAAAGTCGCCGCCGTCCTCGGCCGCCCGCCGCTCGTGGTGGCGCCGTATGACGCGGAGTTGTTCGGGCATTGGTGGTATGAAGGGCCGGAATTTCTGGATTATTTTGCGCGCAAGGCCTTCCACGATCAAAAAGCCATCGTGCTCGTGACCCCCAGTGAATATCTGCAGCGGCATCCGACGAACCAAATCGTCACCCCCAGCGCGTCAAGCTGGGGCGAGGAAGGCTACTATCGCACGTGGCTGAACGAGAAGAACGAATGGATTTATCCGCACCTGCACGTCGCACAGGATCGGATGACCAGGCTGGCGCGGCGATACAAAAAGCCCGGTGCCCTGACGGCGCGCGCGTTGCGACAGGCCGCGCGCGAACTGCTGCTCGCGCAGGCCAGTGACTGGCCGTTCATTCTGCGCGCGGGCACCAGTCCCGATTACGCACGCCGCCGCGTGAAAGATCATCTGCTCCGGTTCCTCACCCTGTATGATCAGCTCGCCACCGCGAGCGTGGACGAATCGTGGCTGCGCGAGGTCGAATCGCGCGACAATATTTTCCCCGACGTGGACTGGACCTGCTGGAGATAAATTTGCCGCAGCCTCATTGCGCTCCGGCTGGTTTGCTCCCCCCAAAATGAACGCGCAGCCTTCCGGCTGCGCGTGGATTGTCCGTTTGATTGGAAGCGGCGGATTATTTCTGCAGCTTCGCCACCCAGTCGCGTGATTGGGCTTCACCATTCCGCTCGAATTCAATTTTGCCCGTAATAGTGCCGTCCGCGAGCGTGCCCGAGTATTTGTTCGTGACTGTGTTGTCGTTGAACGAGCGAACCACATTGAAGGAAATGTCCGCGCCAGTGATTTTGCCGTCGCTGATTTCCAAGGTGGTGGTTTGGCCGCCGCGTCCCGGCGCGGTCAGGTTGCCGGTCAGCTTGTCGCCGTCCAGCTTCAGTGCAAGGGTGTTCGTCCGGTCCGGCCCGCCATTGCGCCCCGGCATGGTCCAGATGTAGGTCCCCGTTGGATCCACCTTTTTGTCTTGGGCCTGGGCCGGGACAAGGACGCCCATCACCAAAATGGCGCCGGCCAGGGCGGTTACGAATTTATTTGCCGTCATGTGTTTGTATTGTGGCTTGATTGGTTGTTTGCAGTGGCCCTCGGTTGCATTCCAACGGCGCAACGGGGAAACTGGTTGTCCATTAGACCATTGCCGGCCGCCAAAGGTTACAGGTACTGGCCGGTTTATGCTCAATCGGCGTTTTGTTGCCGACGGCTACGGATTGTGCTGATAGACGCGCACCCAGTCAACCTCGAAACGGATCGGAAATTTTGTTTGCGACGGATCGCCGCCGTTCGCGCCGATGGCCAGGTTCAAAATAATATAAACCGGCCTGTGAAACGGATTGCCACGGTCCGCATTGTCGGCGTCCGCCAGCTCAAGATGGTTCACCAACTTGCCGTCGAGCCGCAGGTCAATTTTCTTTTCGTCCCACTCCATCGTCCAGATGTGAAATTCCTTCGACCACGCGTCGCCACCGAGTTCGGCGACAGGTTTTTTGACCGTGAGCCATTTTGTTTTCCGGTCGAGACCGTAGCCGAAGTTTGCAAGAACGCTGCCGTTATAAAATTCCATGATGTCCACCTCGCCGCAAGCGGGCCAGCGGATGCCGGGCTGCGCGCCGAGCGTCCAGAACGCCGGCCAGCTTCCCGGCCGGGTGTCAATGCGGGCGCGCATTTCCAACTTTCCATACTTGAACTCGCGCAGGCGGCGCGAGGTGATGCTGGCGGAGGTGTAATCAATCCACTCGCGGCTGGTCCGCCAGTCCTCGCTGCCCGGCACGAATTGTGGATTGCGTTTGTGTTCCGGGCGCGCCTCGATGACGAGCAGGCCGTTCGTGCAAAACGCGTTTTCCAGCTGATACCATTGCAACTCCTGGTTGCGCACAAAGCCGCGTTCGTAACTCCAGTTCGCCGGATCGGGCGGGCCGTTTGTGTCGAATTCATCGTGCCAGACCAGCCTCCAGTCGTCGGCGCTCCAAGCGATGGAAACAGACAACCCTATGGACCAAAACAGCAAAATCGCGGTTCTTATTTTCATTTGATGACAATTCAGACGCTGAACGGACGCTGGCGATTGCTTAATTCGCAGGTCCTGCCAACGGAAACAATCCGCCGAGGTCCCGTTGTGATTTGGTTTGACGGTTCACGGCGGAAAGATGGTGACTCGGGCGTTGGCGCTGGAAATCCTGCTCACGCCGTTCCGGGTGATGATTTTGCAATCCACCAGCCGCACGCCTTGCGCGTTGTAAATGCCGAACGGTTTGTCGGCGGTGATATTGACCCGCTCCAATAATACATTAGTGACGGCCATCTCCGGCAGGCCCCAAATTAATCCCGCCCGGCAGCCGGCGCGCCCCGTGGTGGCGGTAATATTGCTGAAGGTGATGTCGCGGTAAATTGGCGTGCGCGGCCCGATGGCCGCGCCCGGATAACCGGCGGCAATGGCAGGCGTGAGGTTGTTCAGGTTACGATACTCGCGGTTGGTGGCCATGTAGGCGGCGTAAACCAAAATCGGGCAGCCCACATTGGTCATGCGCAGGTTCATGTAGGACAGATTGTGCACGTAACCGCCGCGGTCGCGGTCGGATTTGATGCGGATGCCGCTCTCGGTGTTGTTGAAGATGCAGTTGATGACGGTGAGGTTGGACACGCCGCCGAAGGTCCCGCTGCCAATGGAAACACCGTGGCCGTAGCCGTAGGTGCAGTTGGTGATCAGCACATCCGAGGTGCCGCCGCCGCAGGTGAAGTCGTCGTCGCCCACGCTGACGTTGCAGTTCTCGATCAAAATATTTCTCCCGCTGACATCGCAGGCATCGGTGTTGTGCCCGGGATGGATCGGGTCACTCGAGGGATTTGCGCGGATGGTCACGCCGCGAACGGTGACATTCTCCGAGCGGCTCCGGATGATGATGTGAAACATCGGCGAGTTGGAAAGCGTGACGTTTTCGATCAAAATGCGGTCGCACGATGTCAGCGCAATCATCCGCGGGCGTTGCGCGCCGCGCACATCCGCATAAGGCCACCAGGGAATGCCCTGGCCGTCAATCATGCCCGAACCGCTGATGGCGACGTCGCGCAGGCCTTGGCCACTGATGAAGCTCGCCGGGTCGGCGGTGCCACCGGGATATTTGTCCAGCGGCAGCATCCGCAACACCGCGCCGCCGTCCAGATGCAAATTGATGTGGCTGGCCAACTGGAAGGGACCGCTCAAAAAGGTTCCCGCCGGCACCTCGACCGTTCCGCCGCCGGCATCATTTGCGGCATTGATGGCAGCTTGAATGGCCGCGGTGTTTGTCGTCACGCCATCGCCGATCGCGCCATAATTCGCGATGTTGAAACTGCCATCGGGAATGTCCGGCAGCGCGGGATTGACGATTGATTGGGCATTTACGGTTGAAGCGGCAACTCCAATCAAACCCGCCAGAACGATCACAAGTGAATTCTGGGAAGAGTGCATGAAAGATATATTGCAGAATGCCGCCCAATTGCAATGCCGCTCTGCCGTTGGATCTACATTGCAGGCAGAGCTTCGGAAACGCGCCGGATATTCAGCGCCTTGCCGCTGGCGTCGTCAATTTCGATCACCGCGCCGTGCAAAATCACGCGTTCCTTGGCCACCTCAAATCGTTGGGGCATGTTGGTGAGAAACCGGCGGATGACTGGCTCGATTTCGCGGCCCAGCACACTTTCGTGCGGGCCGGTGAACCCGGCGTCGCTCAAATACGCCGTGCCACCGGGGAAGATCTGCTCGTCCGCCGTCTGCACATGCGTGTGCGTGCCCACCACCGCGCTCACCTGCCCGTCGAGAAACCGCGCAAACGCAATCTTTTCCGAGGTCGCCTCGGCGTGAAAATCCACAAAGATGATTTTCGTCTGCTCCCGCAGCCGTTTCACCTCTTCGGCGGCGAGCAGAAACGGATGTTCCAACGGCGACATGAACGTGCGGCCTTGTATGTTTAAGACGGCGATGGAAATGGGGTCTCGCGTCTTGGGTCTCGGGTCTTGGATTTGAAAGATGGCGCTGCCTTGGCCCGGCGTGCCGGGCGGATAATTGAGCGGACGCAGAAAGCGCTTTTCATTTTGCAGCAATTCCATGACTTCCTTCTGGTCCCACAAATGGTCGCCGCTGGTGATGACGTCCACGCCCGCCGAAAAAATCTCGTCGGCGGTCTTGGGCGTAATGCCGGAGCCGCCGGCGGAGTTCTCGCCGTTGGCGACGACAAAATCGAGCGCGTGCTGCTCACGGAGTTTGGGCAGCAGGGTTTTGACCGCGTTGCGTCCGGGTTGGCCGACGATGTCGCCGATGAAGAGCAGTTTCACGGCACAAGGCTAACGCTGGCACAATTTCGAGCAAGCTGTTTCAACAACCAATCATGGGAGCCGACGTGAGGAAGCTCACTTCGCGTTTATAAAATCAGAGACTCCTTACGTCGTCTCCTACAAAACTCACAACGCCGCTTACAACGCCGCCAGCACGCCGATCATCACGGCGATCAGCCAGATGATGAGCACGGCGCGCGTCTGGCTGAATCCCGTGCGCACGAGCCGGTGCGAAAGATGGTTCGTGTCGCCAATCCAAAACGGCTTGCGATTGCGGGTCCGAAAAATCACGACCCACGCAAGGTCGGCCAGCGGCACGGCCAGCACGAGCAACGGTGAGAGCACCGCAAGCGGTCGCGGATTTTGTTTCGTATAAAAATGCGGCAGAATGGCCATCACCGCCAGCAGGTAACCGACGAGATGGCTGCCGGCGTCACCGAGAAACGCACGGGCCTTCGGGAAATTCCAGGGCAGAAAGCCGAGCAACGCGCCGCACACCAAAAATCCCGTGAGGGCAACAAGGTATTCGCCGTTTGCCGCGGCGATGATGGCGAACAGCAACGCGCCAATCGCGCCCAGCCCGGCGCAAAGGCCGTTCATGTTGTCCATGAAGTTGAACGCGTTGATGACGGCGAGCAGCCACAGAATCGTGATGGCGTAGCTGAAAACTTCGCTGTGAACAAACAACGTAATGCGTTTGCACGCCATGGCGACAACAATGGCGACCAGCAGCTGGCCGGCGAATTTCGGCAGCGGTTTCAATTCATGTTTGTCGTCGAGCCAGCCGAGCAGGGTTATGGCAATCGCGCCAAAGGCGATGGCGGCGAGTTCAATAGCACGACGATTAATGCCGTGAACAATCAATGCCGCGAAAGAAATCTTCACCACTCCGAGTTTGAGAAAAATCGCGCCTGCCGCGAGCGGCAATAAAACGCCGGTGAGTACGGCGAATCCGCCCGCCAGCGGGATGGGCGCATCGTGGATTTTGCGCCAACCGGGGTCATCCACGAGATTGACGTGCAGGCACCATTGGCGCCAGAGCGGCAGCGCGAGTAGTGTCGTCAGAAACGCGCCCGCAACGGCGGCGAGAAAAAAATTGAATGGAAAGGTCATGCAAACATTGGCAGCGGCGATTTCGAAGAAACCGCCCTACCTGTTCTGGCAGGGCACGCTCTCCGGGTGCGTCGCCATCAGTTTCAAATAAAGATTGTAAATGGCGTCCACCATTTTTTCGACGGCGAAATTTTCGCGGACAAAGTCCGTGCCGGATTGGCCGAGCTTTTTACAAAGCACAGGGTCATTCGCGAGTTGGAGCAAACGATTCTTCAAGCCGGTCAAATCGCCGGGCCGAACCAAATACCCGGTCCGGCCATCGAGACAAACTTCACTGGCACCATCGCAATCGTAAGTGACGACGGGCCTGGCGGCGGCGAGCGCCTGCGGCAGCGCACGTGGCAAACCTTCGCGCAACGACAGATGCACCAGCACGTCCATGATACCGACCAGCAGCGGCATTTCAGCGGGTGGAACGAGGCCGGTAAAAATGAAATGGCGTTCGAGGCCGAGTGATTTTGCGAGATTTTCAAATCGTCCGCGCCATTCGCCGTCGCCGACCAGCAGAAATTTGATTTGCGGACAACGGCGGACAAGTTCCGGCGCAACGGCGAACAAATCGTCGTGGCCCTTCAGTTTGAACAGTCGCGCGATTTTGCCGACAACGAAATCGCCGGGCTGCAAACCCAATCGCGCGCGGACGGCGGGGCCGTTTTTCGCGGTGAGAAACGGTTCGAGCGGAAAGCCGCTGAAAATTTTCGTGTATTGTTCCGGCCGGCCAACGCCGGCGGCGACGTATTGGGCTTTCATCGCATCGGCGACAACGATGAAGTGCGTCGTCACGCGGGCGGCATGTTTTTCGGCGGCGCGAAAAGCATGATTGGAAAATGCGTTTTGAAAATTTCCGAACGACGGGCCGTGGATCGTATGGATGATGAGCGGCACCCCGGCGCGTTTCGCGGCGAGGCGACCGAGAATGCCGGCCTTGCCGCTGTGGGTGTGAACGATGTCGGGCCTGGTTTGCCGGAGAATTTCCGTGAGCCGGCGCAGCGCCGTCCAATCCTTCCACGGTTGGATGGGGCGGACCAGTTCGGGGACGCGAGTGAGGATTCCGGGCGCGCTGGCGAATTCGGGCTCAAGGGAACCTTCGGGACCGGCGGTTGGACCGGAAATCAAACCAACTGCGACACCGAATTTTTGGCGCAGACCGAGAACGGTGGCCACGGTGTTTTCCTGCGCGCCGCCGACAACCAGCCGAGTAATGATGTGGATGACGCGCATTGGCGCGTTTCAGGGTGAATGGCCTTCGAGTTCACGGAGCCGCAGGATGACGTTGGTGGCCTCGGCGGTGTTGGTATTCGCGTTGGCCAGATAAATTTTGTAATTTCGGATGGCTTCACTCGTTTCATGTTCGCGCCAGGCGATTTCGCCGAGGCCGTAGGCGACTGGGAATGAATTGGTGAACGTTTGCTGCAACTGCCGGTAATCGGCGCGCGCGGCGTCGAGCTGGCCGCTGTCGAGACGGGCGATCGCTCGGTTGAAGAGCGCGAACGGATTGTTCGTCTGCGAGGCAAGCACGGCAGTCAGATCGGAAATGGCGTTGTCATA
The DNA here is from genome assembly GCA_963842445.1 of uncultured Verrucomicrobiae bacterium. Lineage (GTDB taxonomy): Bacteria > Verrucomicrobiota > Verrucomicrobiia > Limisphaerales > UBA11358 > UBA11358. The sequence goes on from CAWJHF010000004.1 coordinate 88,307, forward strand.
ATTCATGAGTTGAACCTCAATGTAGCCCTTGCTCAACCGCGCATTGGAATCATCGGGCATGATTGCCAACATGCGATCGAGGATGGCAAGCGCGTTGGTGTAAAGGCCGTGCGCCGAATACAACCGCGCGGCAGTGAGGAGGACAAGGTTGTTCGTCGGATAGCGCGAAATTTCGGTTTCCAGCAGTTGCGTGGCGCGCGCGAAATTCGTCTTTTCAAAATAGGCCGCCGCCTCGGTGAGAGTGACCGGAGGTTCATTGGTTGCGTTCAAGGAAAACCGTTCGGGCTGGACGCGGACGTTGCGCAACGATTCGAGCGCGCGGTCGGGCAGATTGGCCGCCGCGTAAAGTTCGGCGAGCCAGAGGCGGGCGGGCAGATAATCCGGATCGAGTTCGCGAACACGGTTGAAAGAAGCGACGGCCTGACGAAAATATCCATTGTCTCTTGCCAACAGGACGCCGTGGACGAAACAAAAACTCGGCTCGTCAAACGGTCCGTTGGCGTTGAGGACTTCAACCCAATCGTGATACTTGCCGAATTGATCCCGCGTGGCTTTGGCCGGGTCAACGGGCGCGGTGCGACCGGCGCGCAGGCCTTGGTTGAATTGAAGGTTGACTTGCGCAACGACATTGTCCGGATTGAGGTTTTGCGCCATCTCGAAACAGTCGGCGGCCCTTTCCAGTTTCCCGGCGCGCTGCAATGCGACCCCCCAGAAATCAAGGTCGCGCGAGTAAAAGGTCCCGGCGACGAACGCGTTTGGATTTTGTTCGCGCACAACGTGGAGACGTGCCAGGAGGCGTTGCCCCAAAGTCTTGGGCGCGTCGGACCCGGTCAGCGCGATTTCCCGCTCAACAGCAGGAAACACACAGGCTTCCGCGCGCGACCAGAAAGCTTCATTTCCGGCGATTTGATTTTGGTCCAATGGCGGCGGCAGGAGCGTGTCGCGCGGCAGCAGTTTCAATTTGTAAACCACACCATGCGGCTCCAGATAAAATTGCTCGAAGTAATAACCGAAACTCGGGTGCAGGTAGTAAAGCTCGTTGGTCCTGGAAAGCGTGGTCAGAAGGCCGATGATATGCAAGGGGCTGACAGTGTTGGTCATTCCGGCGGTAACGATGGTATCGGGCCATTTTTGAGGAAATCTCCGGTGCAAAAAGCGGTGATACGCCGGCACGACCAGGGATTCCGTGTCGAGCGACACAAATTCCTTTGCCCGGCCATCCCGCACCAATGCCGCTTGCACGACAAACAAACGTCGCGGATCATCGGACAACAAAAAGCCTCCGCCACGCGGCAAATTTTCCTCCAAGAGCGACGCATATTGGGAGATAGTGTCGTCATTGACGCGCCGAACTTGCGGCGTGTTTTTGTAAACCAGCCCCGTGATCGCCAGTGCCGCCAGGACAAACACCCCAACCAGAACGAAGGGATTCAAAAATTGAAGCGGCGGCGGCGGCGGCGGCGGTTGCGAGCGGCTGAAGGCCTCTTTGCCGAACACCAGCAGAAAATATCCGCTGTAGTAACCCACGCTCAACGCGATAAGATAGTAAAACGTCAGTCCAAAACCCTTTTCGCGGGGGCTGAATGGCGGATCAAACACCAGCCAAACGCAGATAAAAAGAATGACCGCATGCACTACGTGAAACATGAAACTCGCCAGCGCCATGCCCATCCGGCTGCTGTCGCCAAAGGACGACGGCCAGCGAATTGCCAGCACGAACAACGGCATCAGGTAGGCCAATAACAATGACAGGAGCTCAAAATATTGTTGCGGGTGAATACACGAGAGAAAATAAAGTTTCACCACGTTATACTGCGGAGCCAGACTGGATTTTAACGCCAGCCACCAGAACGCACCCGGCAATTTGCCGGAAACCGCCGCCCACGTCGGCAGCAGCAGGGCCAACGACATCCCAATCAGACCGCACAGCACCATCCGCTGGAGAAAACGCAGATTGAAAAAGTTCAGTCCGCGTATCCAAACGATTGCGGTAATGAACACCGGCAAAAACCCCACCATCGCCCAGTTCCCCGCGATCCCCGCGCCATAGACGGCCGCGGCCAGATACAAGCGCCCTGCCCGTTCGTCCAGCCGGTATTCGAGCAACGACCAAATCACGAATGCGAACAACAACAGGCCAAACATTTCGCCTGTGAAATTCGTCGCGTGCTCCCAGAACGTCAGTTGCAGACCGCAAACCGCCACCGCCAAAACGGGCGGCAGCCATGCGCTGCCAACCGTCAGAAATGAAAAATCGCTGCGCTCTCGCCGGCGTTGCGCGTCCGTGCGGTCGTGCGGCAGCAGCGCGACCGAACGCGCGAGCAAGCCGAGCGTCGCCGCCGCACACACGGCGGATAAAACATTTAACGCGATTGGAACCTGCGTCGGCGGCAGCCAGCGCAAAGGATAAGTGACGAGAAACTGAAGCGGGTTGACCAATTCCGGTCGCCACATCCAGCCTGAAATTCTGGCCACCGCTTCCAGGTTGAACAGCGACACCCAGCGGTTCAGAGTGAGCCAATACGCCGCCAGCGCCGCTGCCGCCAGCAGCCACGGCAGAAGTCGCGGTACGAAATTTTTCCGCGGATCATTGCGTGTATCCGTTGTCATTGGGTTGCCCCAGTTGAACCCATGTTTTGCCAGTTGGCAAGACTACTTTGTCCGGCGCGCACGTCAGCCACGCATTCCACATGCTGTGTTTGCGGGAACATGTCCAGCGGCGTCACGCGCACCAACTTAAAGACACCGTTGCCGCATAAAATGTTCAAGTCCCGCGCCATCGTCGCCGGATGACATGAGACATAAACAATTTGCGCCGGCTTCATTTCACGCAGGAATTGCAACGTCCGCGGCAGACAGCCCTTGCGCGGCGGGTCGAGAATGACTGTCGTCAATTGCAGCGAAAAGCGTTTCACTAGCTCCGGCAAAGCTTTTTCGACGGTCGCGGCAATGAACAGGCCGTTGCCGATTTTGCGCGCCGCCGCGTTTTGCCGCGCCGATTGGATGGCGCGCTGGTCGTATTCAACCCCGACAAACGATTCAACCGCATCCGCCAGTTCAATGCTGAAAAATCCGACGCCGCAATACAAGTCCACCAGATGCCGCGCGCCGCCCGCGCGCAAAAATTCGCGGACGGTTTCAACCAGTTTTGGCAGCAGGAAAAAATTGTTCTGGAAAAACGAGTCCGGCGGCATGTCCCAGTTTTCCGGCGGAATCCGCAGCACGACCTTGATGCCGCCTTTCGGCGGCGGGTTTTGGCGGACGCGCCGGATTTCCTGATTGAGCGCCGGCTCGGCGATTTTGCATTCCTCGATGTCTTCGACCAGACCACAGTCCCAACGCACGAACCCGACGTTCAGTTTTTGCTCCGGCTTGTTCCACTGGCTGCGAATCATGATGCGATTGCGGTAGCCAAACGGTTGCGGACAGGGAACGACCGGAGCAACGGCCTCGCGCGGAAATTTGCCGACGTGCTCGAATAAATCGGCGATTTGCTTTTGCTTGAGCCGCAACTGCGCCGCGTATGCCACGTGCTGATACTGGCAGCCGCCACACGCGCCGAAGTAGCGGCAGGCAGGCTCGACGCGTTCCGGTGACGGTTGCACGACGCGCGACAGCCTTGCGCGGGCAAAATTCTTTTTCACCTCCCTGATTTCTGCTTCGACAACTTCGCCAACCAGCACAAATGGCACAAACACGACAAAATCGTCCACGCGCCCGACGCCTTCGCCGCCGAACGCGATGTCGTGAATCGTCAAAGTAAACTGGTCGCCGATTTTTAGGGGCACGCGGAAAGATTAAGTGACAAGTAGCAGGTGACAAGTGGCAAGAAAAATAAGCACAGGCCAAAATCCAAAAATCCGGTACCTGCCAATCGCCACTTTTCAGCCGGCAGGCCTGCTTTTTTCCGCGATGGCTTCGGAGAAGACGGCGAGCACTTCGGCGCGGGACACGGACCCGACGAGGCGTTTTTCCACCGGGCTGTTGACCACGGGCACGTTGCGCAGTTCGCTTTCCAGTACGATCGGCAGCGCGTCGAGCAAGCGCTGGCCGGGCGTGAGACATTTCGGCGGCGGTCGCATCACGTCGTAGGCGATGACACCTTCGAAATCCTGGTTGGTGTTCAAAAATTCCTTCAAATCCTGCAAGGCCACGACGCCGATGAATTGTTGTTTGGCATCCACGATGGGCAGAAAATTGTTGGAACTGACGAGAAACCGGTCGGCAATTTGCCGGAACGTCGTTGTTTCGCGCAACGGCGGTACCGGCGCGCGCATCAGGTCGCCCACGGTCTTCTCCATTGCCACGCCCGTCTGTTCGCTTTCGCGCTGAAGTGACAAACCTTTCAAGCGCATGTGTTCGGTATAAATGGATTCCCCGTGCAATTGCCGCGCCACGAGCACGGACACCACGCACGCCAGCATCAACGACGGCATCAGCGAGTAATCCAGCGAGATTTCAAAGGCCAGGATCATCGCCAGCAACGGCGATCGGGTCGTGCCTGCCAGCAGGGCGCCCATCCCGACCAGCGCAAACGCGCCCGCGGGCAAACCCGGCGCGCCGCCGAGTTGATGCAGGCTCACGCCGAACAACGCTCCCACGCCAGCACCCAAAAACATGGTCGGGGTGAACACGCCGCCGACGGTTCCGGCACCGACGGTTGCGATCGTCGCCAGCAGTTTGGCCAGAAACAGGCCGCTTAATTCAGGCAGCGGATTGGCAGGATCCGCAAAATCGCCGCGCAGAATGCGGTTGGTCACAAAATAACCATTGCCGCACACGCCGGGAAAGACGATGGCGATGATGCCTACAATCAAGCCGGCCAGCGTCAGCTTCACATAAATCGGCCAGTGAAGCTGGTTGAACCGCTCCCGGCTGCCCCGCAACAGCTTCAAAAAAAGCGCACTCACACCGCCGCACAGCGCGCCCATCAAGATAAACCATGGCAACTGCGACGGAGTCGTGGCCGGAAATGCCGGCACTTGATACCAAGGTTGAATCCCGAAGAAACTCCGCGACACGGTCGTCGCTATCACCGACGCGCAAACGAGCGGCGCGAAGAGGCTCATGGAAAAATTGCCGAGCACGATCAGCGACGCGAACACTGCGCCCGCAATCGGTGCGTTGTAGGCCGCCGAAATGCCTGCCGCCGCACCGCAACCGACCAGCAACCGCAGCCGGTATGGCGGCCATTTCGCCAATTGCCCGAGTTTGGACGCCAGCGTGGCCGACAGTTGCGTGATGCCGCCTTCGCGCCCGATGGACGCGCCCGTGGCGATGCTCATTAGTGCCGAAGCCGTTTTCACCGATTCCGTGCGAAACGGCAGCCGTCCATCGCCAGCAACGACCACTTCCAGCAAATCGCTTGAGCCTTGCCGGCCCACCAGGCGGAAACCCCAATGCAAAATCAAGCCGGCCGCCAATCCCCCCAGGGTTGGCACCAGAAACCGTTCCCAGTCGGGCAGCTTTTCCGCGAACTCCACCGGATCACCGGGTTGAACGAGGTGTACCGCATAATAAAAGAAAAGGTTCACCAAACCGCCGATGACGCCGACAATTCCGGCCAGCACAAGGTGGAAAGCTTCCTCTTTGAAGACAAACTTTTCGCGCCAGCGCAGCGCGCGTTGCCAGTGTCGTCGGAACAAATCGCGCGCCCGGGCCACGACCCGGTTTTTGAACCACCACTCCACGCCGCAAGTTTACCGGCAAACGCCGGTTTTGACGAGCCGGGATTTTTGAAGTTCAGTTCTTCTTCAAACCGGCGATGGCCGCCTGCATTTCACTGAAATGGACATCGGGATTGAGCGTGTCGGTGACGTGCACAATTTTGCCGTCAAGCCCGATGAGAAAGCTGACGCGGCGGGCCAGATTCCGGTCACCCCATTTCACCCCATAAGCATCAACAATTTTTCCATAAGGATCGGCCAGCAGGCGAAAGTTCAAATTATATTTGGCGATGAATTTCTGGTGGCTTTCGGCGGTGTCAAAACTCACGCCGATGATTTCGACGTTGTCCTTCTGCAGCTCGCTCATGCGATCCCGGAAACCGCAGGCTTCCTTGGTGCAACCGGAGGTGAAATCCTTGGGATAAAAATAGAGCAACACGATCTTTTTGCCAAGGAGATCAGCTAGCTTCACCGTTTTGCCGTCCTGATCCTGGCCGGTGAACAGTGGCGCGGTGTCGCCGGCCTTGGGCATGGCGGCCAGGGTGGTTGCGGCAGAAAAGAGCAGGGACCCGGTGACAAACAGACTAGTGAAACAATTTGTTTTCATGATGAAATTTTCCTTTTTGTTTTGCGTCCGCAGAACTTAGCTCACGGTCTGATGCCGCGCAATTCCATATTTTTCTAATGCTCGACAAAATCGGTGAAGCCTCCGGCTTGGGTTTGCAAACGACCAGCAATCCAGCGTCTTGAACCGGACCGGGCATCAAGCCGTTTGTCGATTTGCGGCAGGAGTGCGCGCTCGGGATGAAGGCCGGCATTGCGATAACCGGAAATTTAATGGACCTGTTCCACCCACCGCAACGTCTCCCAGTTTCCCGCCGCCACGCTGGGGAAACCCACCGATCGGTGCTCGAAACTCTCCGGGAATTTCAACAGCAGCCCAAGCCGTTCGTTTGGGACGAAGACCGCAGGAGACGCGATCCTGGCCGAGGTTGACCGTTGTAAACAAACGCTAGTTACACCCCCATACCAGTTTAACGAGTCCACAATCTCCTATCACCAGGATTGTTCCGTCTCGTTGCTGAATCATCCGATACACATTCCCATTCACTTCTGTGTTGAAACATTTATCTTGACTGCCATCCGCCTTAAACATCGCCAAACTTCCGTTGGCGGTCATATCGGAAGCGCCTCCGACTAAAATCCTTCCGTCAGCCATAACCAAAATCGTATTTACTGTATCGTTTAAGGCCGGCTTGAACGTATCATCCACTGTGTCGCCATTGAACCAACCCAAAAATGGGTGTGACCCCGATGGTTCGCTTCCCAATGTTGAAAACGAACCTCCGACATACGGCCCGGCTATGGCATTCACGGTGCCGTCTGCTCCCCCGGAAAAAGTTTGGTTCAGGTTGTTACAATTGGTATTATAGTTAGCGCAGGCAAGGTTGTTATCACCATAGGTAGATGTAAGAGAGTTGCCCTGATCTGATGTTGTGCACCCGCTGCCTACTGCCAGACCATTGCCGGTCTGAGCCATACATCCAACCATACTGATAAAAATCGGCCAACCCGGGTCGGGAACTATACTGGAGTAGCTATAACATCCTCCAGGAGGAGTTCCAGTATCAACCGACCAATCCCCACCGGATCCGTCATCCTGCCAAGTGCCGATCATAATATCGGCAACACAGTTGTTAGATCTTGTGCCCGGCCCATTTGGACCTACTCCCCCTATTTCACTAAACCAGCCACCGACGGTAAAATCTGTGGACGATCCCACAATTTGAATTGCATTCCCGCCGCCGGAAATAACGTCTATAAAACCATAACCATTCTCATCACCGGCATTCAAAATGTGATTGGCATCGAAAGTGCCGTCGGAATTCAATCTGATAAGCCTTCCATACTGGCCTGAAGAGCCTCCGTCTCCGCCAATATAAACGCGGTCCAAGGAATCCACGGCGACGCACAGCGGATCCAGGATATAGTCAACAAAATCCGCAAAAACAGCCGACGCGTCAAAGGAAGAATCCAAAGTTCCGTCGGGATTCAAACGAACAGCCCCCGGCCCCGGACCGGCAACAAGGATTTTGCCATCGTTTTGAACCGCCGCATCATACAACCAACTGCCGAGGGATGGTTTGAAAGTCCAATCCACAAACGGCTCGGGAGGGCAGGCCGAACCGGCTTGACAACCCGTGTGGGCGGCATTCTTGAAAAACATCGGCCACGAAAAATTCCCTAGGGGCGCGGAACCGACAACGGCATAAAGGTGGCCGTCATCCGAGCCGAAACAGACCGTACCGTCGGCGCCAACCGCCGGCGACGAATTAATCGCTCCACCGGTGGCGAAAACCCAGTTTTGTATGCCAGATTTCCAAACAGCATAAAGATTGCCCGCGTCCGTGCCGAAATAAATTGTTCCATCCGCGGCAAAGGCTGGCGCGGTGATTATATTGTCTCCCATTGTGGAAAATAACACCTGTGTCTGCCCGCCGACGTTCTGGTTTAGGTTGTAAAGGTTGGTCGCGTAACCCACGTAGATTGCGCCGCCTGGTCCTATCACCGGCGGGGATATGGGATAGCTTTGATCCATTATGACAAAAAGAACTGATTGCCATTCTAACGAGCCGGACGGATTGTAAGCGTAAAGCGACGTGGTATTCGTGACGTTTCCTCCGTCATCTGGCTCGCTTGAAGTCATGCCCACCAGATAGATTGTGCCATCCGAGCCAACCGCAATGGCATGATAACCATGCCAAAAGGGCACAGGCTGCTGCCATTTGACGCAGCCATTCCGGCTGACTGCGCACAAATTCCCGCTGTGTTCGGTGATAAAATAAATCGTGCCATCCGTGCCAATCGCCGGATCCGAATAACAGTCATCAATCACACCGTCTGGAACGGTCCAAGCGGTGACGCCGTTGGATCGGACGGCAAACAGGTGATTGGGATAATCATCCGCCCCGACATAAATCGTCCCATCACCCCCAATCGCCGGCGTGGAAAGCTCAAAATCTTCATCCCATGCGTTGTTCAAGTCGTTCGTCCATTTAACGGCGCCGTTGGTATTAAATGCATAAAGTGTTGCCGGCGCGCCGGGAGCGGCCACATAGACGGTTCCGTCGGCGCCAATGGCCGGCGACGGCACGGGCGCGTCACTCCAGTCTATGTTATTAACATAAACGAACAAATTGGTGCTCCAATTGGTCGAGCCGTTGGCGGGATTAAATGAATAAAGCGATCCATCGCAAGAAGTCACATAGACAGTTCCGTTGGCTCCTATGGCTGGTGATCCCTCCACTGCTCCGCCCGTAAGCGCCTTCCATTTCAAGACACCGGTTACCGTCAGCGTGGCCGTCAAACTGTTGGTCGAGCCGCAAGGGTTGCCCACCACCACCTGGTAATTGCTTGCGTTGCCCGCGGCGGCAGAGGCGATGGAATAGACCGAATTGGTCGCGTTGGTGATATTGCCGCCGTTAAATTGCCATTGATAGCTCAACGCCCCGCTGGCCGCCACCACGAACCTGACCGGGCTTCCCAAACTCACCGTCTCGCTGCACGGCTGGGTGGTGATTACCGGCGGGGTCACCGCGACGGTCTGCAGGTAATTCGTGGAAACGCTGCCGGCATAGACGGTGTTGCCGCGATTGGTCGCGGTGACCGTGTAAGTGCCCGCATTAAGGGAGATAGCCGTGGAGGCAATGCCGCTGCTTGACGTAACGGCACTCCCAAACCCAACCCCATTGGTTTCGAACTGCACGGTAACGCCCGACACGGGCGAATAAGGGTAGGTTGCCCTTGTCACCGTCGCCGTAAAAGTGACCGAACTTCCCGGGCACGATGGGTTGACCGAGGAAGTGAGGGACGTGGTTGTGGGCAGGAGCGCGCCACGGGCCGGCTGGCCGGCGCAGAGCAGCAATGAAATGATGGTGAGGAATTGAATTAAATTGCGGCATTTAGTTTTCATAAAATCACTTTTGAATCAGGGGAAGTTCTACAATAACATTTTCAAAAAAGATCCGCTCCCCGTCAACGCTGTTCCATTATCCTCGAGCGACATTTGTTATCTGTCAGCGACACGGAATCCGGTCTGAGCTTGGACGGCAAATTGCGATGGAGTCAGGTTGAGTTGTGATTTGAACTGGCGGCAAAAGTGAGAGGGTTGTTTGAAGCCCAATTCAAAAGCTACTGCCTTCACCGGTTCGCCGGAAAGCAATAGTTGCTGTGCGGCTTTAACCCGCCGTTCATTCAGCCAGTCCTGGGGCGGGCGCCCCAAGTGATGGTGAAAATCGCGTTCCAGTTGCCGGACGGACAAATGGCACAACCTGGCGAGTTCCTTGGCGTCGTAACGTGCTGTTTCCGCCAATTGTTCCCATCGTTCCAGCGATGCCTTTGCCATAACGCTCTCCCCAAATCCATTCCCTGCGTCTAATCTTCGTTAGACCCATAACAATCGGGATGTTTAAATTAAACGCCAGGTGGGCGTTAAATTCAAACAAAAAAACGTTACAACGAAGAAACACCATTTCCCCTTACGCAGGAAAGTAACGACAGCGAAGCCGGCAGTTTATTGCCCGCGTCAGCGCTTACGGGGCGTGCGGCGCAGTCCGTTGCGCAGCCACAGCCGCCAGACCATCCACAGCGCCTCGGCCACGATGTGACGCGATATTTTGGAGTGGCCCTCGGCGCGTTCGGTGAAAATGATGGGTACTTCGACGATTTTCATTCCTTCCATCCAGAGCCGGTGCGTCGTTTCAATCTGAAAGCTGTAGCCGTTGGACTGGATCTTCTCGAAATCCAACGATTCCAGTGCGCGGCGGCGGAAACATTTGTAGCCGCCCGTCGGATCGGTGAAAGGCATACCGGTGACGAGCTTGACGTACTTGCCCGCACAACGGCTCAACATCAGCCGGCTCAACGGCCAGTTGATGACGCGGATGCCGCCCAGGTAACGCGAACCCAGCACGAGATCGGCGTCCTTCGCCGCAGTCAGGAAGATCAGCACGTCATCGGGGTTGTGCGAAAGATCGCAGTCCATTTCGAAAATGAATTCGTAGCCGCGTTCGAGCGCCCATTTGAAACCGGCAAGGTAGGCCCGGCCCAGGCCGTTTTTCTCCGCGCGATGCAGGATGTTGATTTGCGGATGTTTTGCAGCCAGCACGTCGGCGATTTTGCCCGTCTCGTCGGGCGAATTGTCGTCCACCACCAGCAGGTCCACCGGCACCGGCAGATTCAAAAGGCGTTCCGCCATCCGCGGGAGGTTCTCCCGCTCGTTGTAGGTCGGCACGATGACGAGCGTCTGGTTCATGCTGGCGCGCAGATGATTCGGGAATTTACGCGCTAAAACAAGTGGAGAATTCCGTCACTGCGCCGCGCTGACGCGGAAAAAGGCCGCAGGGTCCGAGCCGAGCGGCAGGACGATTTGCATCGGGCCGTTCGTGCCGGCCAGCGCGCCGCCGAGCGTCTGCCAGTCCACGAGGTTGGTGGACCACAGGAGTTGATACGTCACGCCGGATATGCCGGCCCAGTTCAGCGAGAAATTGGTGCCGCTCAAGCTGGACGCGAGGCTCGGCGCCACCGTCGGCACCATCAAATAATTTTGATTGGTCAGCGAGGCGGTGACGTTGGTGTAGGCCAGCGCGCCCGGCACAAACATGAAACTGCCGAGCGCCGGCGTCACCGAGCCGTTCCAACCGGGCGGCACGCCCAGGGAATAATTCCCGTTCGTGTCCGTGGTCGCGCCGATGAGTCCGCCGTCCGGTTGCAGCAGCACGCCGGCAACCGGCGCGCCGTTGGTGTCGGTGACCGTGCCGGAAATCGCCGGCAGTGAAATGGTGAAGGCGCCGGCGTAAGCCTGCGCCAGCGGCAGGCCGAAAATGTTCGTGAGGGCCGTGGCGGCCTGGATGGAATAGTCGCCCAAAAGATTTTGCGCGGGGAAACTGACGCGCACCGTGGCCGGCCCGGTAACGGCCACACTCAAATTCGACGAGGCCAGCACACCGGCCGGAGTGCCGAGAGTGAAGTCGGACGCAGAAACGGACGCGGGATTCAGCGCCTCGTTAAAACTCAAGTCCACATAGCTCACCGTGTTCAAGACGAGGCCGGTTGGCGACTGGGAAACAATCTGGAAACCGGTGAAGACGGTCGAAAGAAAAATGGTTCCTGGCTGGCCGGGCGACGCGCCGTTGCCGCCGTTGACGTTGGTAGTGCCGGTAAAATTGTTGGTCGGAGTGTAAATGGCGATGCGTCCGCCGCCGCCGCCGCCGCCGCCAAACAGGACGCCGTCGCCGCCAAACGCGGAAATGTTGCCCGCGCCCGAAAGTGTGCCGGCGGTGATCCAGACGCTGCCACCGGAACCGCCGCCGGAGTCATCCTGCCAGCCGGGATTTCCGTTCGCGCTGAGGTTGCCGTCCACGTTCAACGCGCCGGCAACGCTGATGCGGAGCGCGCCGCCGCCGTCGGAGCCGCCGGTGGCGGTGTTCGCGCCGGGGCCGCCGCCGCTGCCGAAATCCACCGGCTGCGCGGCCGAGCCGTAGTTCGTTCCGCCCGGCGCGTCGGTGGAAGACGGGCCGCCGCTGCCGCCGTAGCCGCCGCCCGAACCTTTGCTGGCAATGGCGCTGCCCGCGCCGGGGCCGTTGGTCTGCGCGTAGCCCAGATGATCCACGTTCAAACTGCCGGCAAGGTTCGCGTTGTTCAGGACGGCGATGAAGAGATTGGATTGCGCGACCGGCATGGTCAGCGTGCTGCCAGCGGCGAGGTTCAAATTGCTCACCAGCGGCAATGGCGTCAGCGGAACCACGACAGCCGCGCCGGAAATGTCCAGGTCAAACGGCGCCGGCGGCAGGGAATAATCGCTGGAAAGCGGCGTGTTGGTGCCGGCGAGTCCACCGTTGTTCACGAGCAAAGTTCCCACGCCGGAAACGCTGGTGTAAATGGTGCCCGCGCCGCCGGGATAAGTTCCGTTGCCGCCGCTGGCGGAAAGCTGGCCGGTGAAATTGTTCGAGGTGGTGCAGTAAATGGCGACACGCCCACCGCCGCCGCCGCCAGTCGAACCGGTGGCCGGGCCGCCATTTGCTGAAATAATGCCGTTGCCAGCAAGGTTATTGCCGAGCAGATAAAGGCTGCCGCCTGCGCCGCCACCGGAGTTGTAGCCGCCGTTGGCGCCGTTGGCAGAAAGTTTTCCGTTCACGGTGAGAGTGTTAGCGCGCAACTGCAACGCGCTGCCACCCGCGCCGCCGTAGCTGTAGGGCGGGCCTGAAATATAGCTTGCGCCGCCACTGCCGGCGTTGATCGGTGATTGAATGAAATCATAAACGCCGCCGCCAGCCAAGACGTTGCCGCCGCCATAACCACCGTGTCCGCCGCCGCCGCGCTGGTTGGAACCGGCAATACCGGAACCCGGACCGGACTGCGAATTGTAGCCGGCGCCGTCCAGCGAAATGACACCGCCGGCTTCGATGTTGACGGTGTTGGCATTGACGACGCGCGTGCCGCTGGAAGCGAACGCCGTCAACATGCCGTTGCTGCGGATAAGAACATTGTGCGGCGACCAGAAACCTCCCGGGGGCAGCAGGCCGACGGCTTTGTTCTGGACGGTCACATCCATGGTGGTGAAATCAAAGCTGGTGTTGGTGCCGGCGTTGTTGGCGTTGTCCAAGACCAGCAGGCCGTAGCCTTGCGAATTAGTCAGGTAATAAATCGTTCCCGCGCCGCCGTAGTTTGCGCCGCCGCCGCCGTAAGCAGAAACAGTTCCGGCAAATGAATTGGTTCTGGCGCCATTGGAATAAATGGCGATGCGACCGCCACCACCACCACCGCCGGAATTCAGCGCGCCGCTGCCGCCGTTGGCCGTGACGCTGCCGGAACCGGCAAACGAACCTCCCTGCGAACCGGCGTTGATGTAAATGCTGCCGCCGGAACCGCCGCCGCCGCCAGAGCCAGTGCCGTTGCCGCCGTTGGCGGAGATAATGCCGTCGAGCTGCAACGCGCCGTAAGTGGAAAGATAGACATAACCGCCACCATTGCCGCCGATGGAGTAAGTGGAATAGCCACCGCCGCCGCCGCCTAAACTTGACGGCGAGGTGGTGGAATCAAAAGTCATTCCGCCGGCAACCAGATTTGAAAGCCCGAAAGCACCGTAACCGCCATGGCCCGCGCCGCTGCATGGATACCATGGTGATGCTCCGTAGGAGTATCCGTGTCCGCTGCCGACATTTTGCGCGCTGCCGGAGGCGTCGGTGACAATGCCGCCGCCGGCTTGAATGGTGGCATTGCCGGTGACGGTGAAGTTCACGATGCCGGGATAATAAATTCCGGAGGTGAGCCAAGCGTTGGAAGTGATGAACAGGCTGGAAAAGGTCTGCGACGAATAATATGGAACCGCGACGGCGCCGTTGCGGAGAACAAGACCGATGTAGGATGCTGAAACCAGCGTGTTCGTTCCGCGATGACCGGCATTGTCCACGATGAGCAGCGACTGGCCGGTGGAATTCGTCTTGAGATAAACGGTTCCCGCGCCGCCATAGTTCGCGCCGCCGCCGCCGTAAGCCGAAATGGTCCCGGCAAACCAATTCGAGGTGAAATTGACGGCAATCATGCCGCCGCCCCCGCCCCCGCCGATGGCATCCGCCCCGTTGCCGCCATTGGCGGCGATGGTGCCGGAGCCGGCCAATGTCGTGCAGCTTAAATTCAGGCTGCCGCCGCTGCCGCCGCCCCCGCCGGTGCCGGAACCGTTGCCACCGTTGGCGGAGAGCGTGCCGTCCACTTGCAAGCGGCCGCTGGGACTACCGTATCCTGGCAAGTTGCCGCTGACGGTCATCTGAATCAGGCCGCCGCCGCTGCCGCCGATGGAATAGCCATAATAGCCACCGCCGCCACTGCCAGCGGAGGAGGGCGTGGCAATCGAGTCATAAGTCGTGCCGCCAACGGCGGAATTGGAAAAGGAATTGGCGCCGTATCCTCCGTGGCCGCCGCCGCTGGATGGATAAGCCGGTGTGTAATAATAATAATTCCCGTGGCCGCTGCCTTGGTTCGCGGCGTAGCCGCCCGCGTCAGCGATGATACCTCCCCCGGGTTGCACAGTGACATTGGCCGCAGAGATGTTCACTGACGTGTTTGTGACCAATAGCCAGGCGTTGGAACATACGACAAGATTGCCTAACGAGATTGACCCGTTTGCGTAGATGATACCGTTGTTCCGCAACGTCAGGTCAGAATCCGAAGAATATTGAACGGACGTATCGGCCCCGGCATGACCACCGTTGTCCACGATGAGCAGGGCGCGGCCGGTGGAATTGGTCCGGAAATAAATCGTGCCGGCGCCGCCATAATTTGCGCCGCCACCGCCGTAAGCGGAAACAGTTCCGGTAAAATTGTTCGTCAGAAAAGGAAAGCCGAAAGGCTTTTGCAGATAAATGGCAATGCGTCCGCCGCCACCACCGCCGCCGAGAGCGTCCACACCGTTGCCGCCGTTGGCCGTGATGGCGCCGCTGCCGGAAAAATTGCCGACCGACAAATTGACACCGCCGCCCGCGCCACCGCCGCCGCCGAGGCCCGAACCGTTGCCACCGTCGGCCGTGATAAGGCCGTCAAGCTGCAACGTGCCGCTGACGGTCATCTGCACAAAGCCGCCGCCGTTCCCGCCCGTGGAATAAGGCGAATAACCGCCGCCGCCGCTGGCCGGATAAGAACTCGACGGTGCGCTGGCGTAATCGTTTGCGCCGCCGCCGGTCACCGAATTGGAAGCGGAATTTCCGCCCGTCCCGCCATGCCCGCCGCCGCTGCAAGCATACGGAAAATAAGTCGTGTATTTTCCGGCGCCGCTTCCCAGACCGCTGCCGTAACCGCCGGAGTCGGCCAGGAAGCCGCCGCCGGCCTGGAAAGTCGCGTCGCCGTTAATGGTGAAACTTTCGCTGCTGTAGAGAGCGCGCGCCGTCAGCCACGCGTTGGAACCAACCAGCAGGCCGGCGAAAGTCACCGCCGAACTGGCGGTGCCGGACGCGCCGTTCTGCACAATCAAATTTGCTGAACTGGCGGATTGCAATGGCGTGCCCGGCCCCACATGGCCGGCGTTGTCCAGAATCAACTGGGTTGGCGCGTTGGCGGATTGCAAATAGATTGTTCCCGCGCCGCCCCAGTTCGCGCCGCCGCCACCGGATGAATTGATGTTGCCAGCGAAAGAATTTGTTCCGGTGATAATCGCGATGCGTCCCCCCCCGCCACCACCGCCGAACGAAATCACACCGTTGCCGCCGTTCGCGGTGATGGTGCCGGAACCGGCGAATGTCCCGGCACTGACGTAAATGCCGCCGCCGGAACCGCCGCCGCCGCCCGTGCCGGAACCGTTGCCGCCGTTGGCCGTGATGCGTCCGTCCACCTGCAAATTGCCAGACACGGTGAGTTGAAGCGCGCCGCCGCCCGCGCCGCCGACTGACGTGGAATAAGTTCCGCCGCCGCTGCCCAGACTCGTCGGCGCAATTTGCGAATCGTAAGTGGAGCCACCGGTGCCGTTCGTGACCGAAGCGGCGCCGCCATAACCGCCGTGTCCGCCGCCGCCGCAGAAATAGTAACCGCCGCTAAAATATGAATGGCCAGCGCCGCTGCCAGTGCCGGCGACGGAGCCAAGGCCGTCAACCGTCAGCGCCCCGCCGGCTTGAATGATCACATTCCCGGCGGCGGAAAACACCAAATTGTTTTGGGCCAGCCCGGTCAAAATGCTGTTCGTGCCGATAGTCAAGTTGTTTGGAGAGAATTGGCCAGAGGGAATAACCCCGGCGTCGCCGCTGATGACGACGTCGGCCACCGTTGGCATCGTGATGGTGGAATTGGTTCCCGTATGTCCGCCATTGTCCACCAGCAGCAAACCAGTCTGGCCGGTGAGCTGCGTGAAAATGGTTCCTGCGCCGCCATAATTTGCGCCGCTGCCGCCATAAGCGGTCATGGTGCCCGCAAAATTATTAGTGCCGCATAGAATGGCGATGCGCCCGCCGCCGCCACCACCGCCATGCATCGGCGCGCCAGCGCCGCCGTTGGCAGTGATACTGCCGGAACCGCTCACGCTCGCGCCGGAAATACAGACGCTACCCCCGGCGCCGCCGCCGGCGCGCGAATTGGTTGCATCCGCGCCGTTCGCGTTAATGACGCCGTCAATGTTCACGTTGCCGCCCGCGACAATCTGAACGAGGCTGCCGCCGTTACCGCCGCTGCCCGCGTAACTGGCCCCGCCGCCACTGCCCAAAGTGGTGGGCTGATAGAGCGAGTCGTAGCAAACGCCGCCGACAGCGTTGCTGGAACTGTTGCCACCATTGCCGCCGTGGCCCGCGCCGGAGCCATCGTAGAAGGTGCCAACGGAGCTGAAGCCGTTGCCGGCGCCCAAGCCCGCGCCGTAGCCGAGGCCGCTGGCATTGATGCTGCCGCCGCTGGCGACCGCAACGTCGCCGGTTACGGACAGATTCAATCCGGCGGGCGTGATGTAGTCCCAACTGTAACTCACCAGCACCGTCGCGCCGTCGGGAATCGCCGAATCGTCGGTCCGTTGAATTTGCGTCGTGCCATCCGGCAAATTGGTCTGCACGTAATCTACGCCGTTGCTGTAAGTAGTGGTTAGACCGATATCGGTGACCACCAACGGCGTGACGATGTTCGTATTCAACAACGTCACCGGATCGGTGCCTTCCAACACCTGCGGCTCGTCTGCGACGGTGAACGTGGTCACAATCGGACCATTCGGCCAGAACGAATGCGTCAGCGTGCCGCCGGGCGCGACCCGCAGGCTCGCAAAGGTATGCGCGCCATCCACGGTGACGGTGCAATTGCTGAGGACAATGTCCGAGCCGTCATACCTGGTGTCGAACGGGCCGATGGTGGTGTTGTTGGTGAAAACTGCCGCCGGCGCACCAGCAGCAGCAAATAGAAAACCGGCCAGCGCCAGCCGGGAAAATAGCCGTGGTTTTCTCATGGAAGAAAAGCACTGTGCCAATGGTTTCTTTGGGTCTGGTTCCAACAGTACAGCTTCTTACGGAGCTTTGTCAATGCAAAAAATTTGAAGTCCGCTTTCCATAAAAAGCCGGTAGCCCCCCGATCGTTGCCCTATCAGCTTGCGCGCAGATCCAACGCCGTGGCGGACGATGGGGAAAGTTGGCATTGATTGTCCACCAGCCCGGCCTGATTCCTGACGGCTATGTTTCAAACTGGATGCTCATCCACGCCGTCCTCGACCGCAAATGGCTTGGGACGTCTTCACTTTCGCCGGTTCGGGTCTGGCACCATCTGGTATGATTTTCCCGCCTTTTGCGGCAGCAGCGGTTCCAGCGGGCATTCGTCACACCGCGGCGCGCGCTTCCGGCAAAAATGTTTTCCCGCCATCACCAGTTGGGCGTGATAATCCTGCCAGTAATCCAGCCGGGCTGCGCCGGCTTTCTGATTCAACGCCGACTCACAAAGCGACTTCAATTCGTCGTAATCACTCGACGACCTTGAACTCTGAACCTTTAACCGTGAAGTCCAGCCATGCCGCTGAAAAATCCGTTTCGTGTAGGCGTCAATTACGAAACTGTGATGTCCGCCGGCGTAAAGCAGCAGGCTGTCCGCCGTCTCCGGCCCGATTCCGTGGATGGCCAGCAACCGCTCGCGAACCACGGAAGTTTCGCCGGCAAACAGCCGGTTCAAATCGCCATCGAACATCTCCACGAGCACACGCAAAAAGGACCGCAGCCGGCGCGCTTTGACATTGAAATAACCGGCGGGACGAATCAGTCCCGCCAGTTTCGGTTCCGGCAACGCGAACAACTTTTCCGGTTCGAGCACCCGAGCCGCTTTCAGATTGGCGATGGCGCGCTCGACGTTCGTCCACGCGGTGTTTTGCGTGAGGATCGCACCCACGCAGACCTCAAACGGCGTCTCGCCCGGCCACCAATGCTGGTGGCCAAACCGGGCGCGCATGAGTTCGTAAGCACGTCGCAAATCCTTTTTGGTTTTTGGGGAAACCATTTACGACGTTTAGCGCAAAAGCGCGGGGAATTGAAAATAAAAATTCAAAGACCTCTACGAAACAACGTGGCGGCTTTCGGCAGAAAGTCCACTTCTCGATTTTCTGAAATCGGCGGTGCTCTGCCGAGACGCCGCTGTGCAAAACCGGCGGTTTTTTAATTTTCAACTTTTAATTTTGATTTTAACCTCCGCGCCATGTTCGCCTCACTCCTCACCAATTTCACGGCCTGGAGTTACCTCCTCACCAGTCCCGTTTGGCTGGTGATGACCGCGTTCCAAATCTGGATGTTCGTCCACGCTGTCCGCAACCGCGAATGGATTTGGGCGTTGTTCATTTTCATCGGCTGGGGATTGTCGGCGATTTTTTATTATTTCATGGTCTATCGCACATCACCGTCCGCGATGAGCGGATTCGAACTGCCCGGGGCGCACGACCGGCACCGCATCAAGCAGCTTCA
The DNA here is from genome assembly GCA_963842445.1 of uncultured Verrucomicrobiae bacterium. Lineage (GTDB taxonomy): Bacteria > Verrucomicrobiota > Verrucomicrobiia > Limisphaerales > UBA11358 > UBA11358. The sequence goes on from CAWJHF010000004.1 coordinate 107,424, forward strand.
GGCCCAAATTCATCACCTCGACAAGGCGCATCATCATTCGCAACTCGGTGACATTTACTTTCAGCACGGCAAATTGGAAAAGGCCGAAGCTTCTTACCGCGCGGCGATGGAACGCGACCCCAAAGACCTCGACACCCGCGCTCATCTCGGCCAATGCCTGCTCCGGCAGAAACGCGCCGCCGAAGCCCGTCCGTTGCTCGAAGGCGTCATCGCCGAAAATCCGAAACACGAATACGGTTACACGATGATGGCGCTGGCCGAAACGCTCACCGCGCTGGGCGAAACGGATGCTGCATTGAAAATCTGGCAGCAAGTCACCGCGGAACACTCTTACGCCCGTGCCAAAGTGCAACTGGCCGAGCTTTACGTCGCCAAAAACCAGCCGAACCTGGCGCGGACTGAACTCAAAGATGTCGTGAGCGACGACATTCACGCCCCGACGTTCCAGCGCAAGCGCGACCGCGTCTGGGTCCACCGCGCAAAAAGTTTGCTGGGGAAATTGAAATGAAAAAGAAAGCGCTTATCACTCTTGCGATAATAATCGCTTTTGCTGCAATCCTTATTTGGCGATTGCTTCCAGAGTCAAATACAATACTTATTCAACGTTTGGAGCGCTTGAAAGTCGAAGACATCCGTACGCAAAAGGCTGGTGACATATCCATTAATGGATACGAAGAGAATTTAATAAGACGTCGCCTTGTCCAGCGAGGCTATCTAGTCAGCGTTGCCTTTGAAATGCCAAATACGCGCATGGAAACGGAACAGGCGACGCTCCTCTGGGATACGTTGCTTACGTTCCGTGATAAGGAATGTTCTCCGGTGGCGACTTTTAGTTTTTGGCCTGCTGATGGCTCTACGAATATTTTGTATGTAATCGTGAGAGACTTGCCTAATCGGATTCCGCAATGGAAAACAATGTTGCTGAAACAAGACAAAGGCACTGTGGAAGCGAAACGTTTGCAAGGGCCATCTGGAGCACCTGAATCCTTTCCGAATCCATAATCAGCTTTTGCCTTTCTCGCCTACGGAAATTTCTTCATCCTAACTTCGTGCCAGATTTAATCGCCATCGTCGGACGGCCCAATGTCGGCAAGTCCGCGCTGTTTAATCGCATCGTCGGCAAACGGATTGCGATTGTGCACGACCAGCCCGGGGTCACGCGCGACCGCGTCACCGCCGAGGCGGAATGGGGCGGACGCCCGTTCATGCTTGTGGACACCGGCGGCATCGGCCTGTTGCGCCGCGAAAAATCCGGCGACGTGATCGTCAAAGCCACCGTTGAGCAGGTGGGAATCGCCATCGAAGCCGCGAGCTCAATCATTCTCGTCGTCAACGTGCAGGAGGGAATTGTTCCGCTCGACCGCGAAGTCGCCGCCCGCCTGCGAAAAAGCGGAAAACCGGTCCTGGTCGCGGCCAATAAAGCGGATACCAGCCGCAGGGAAAACGATGCCGATGAATTTGCCGAACTTGGCTTCGAGAAAATATTTCCCGTCAGCGCCATCCACGGCGGCGGCATTCAAGATTTGATGGACGCAGCGGTCGTGTTGCTCCCGCAAAATGCGGAGTGCGGAGTGCGGAGAGCGGAGTCCGAAACGGAAACCCCAGACGCCAGACGCCAGACGCCAGACCCTTTGAAACTCGCCATCGTCGGTCGTCCGAATGTCGGCAAATCCTCGATAATCAATGCTTTGACAAAATCCTCGCGCGTCATCGTCAGCCCGATTCCCGGCACGACGCGCGATGCGATTGACGTGCCGTTCGAGGTCGAAACCGGCGGCGTCCGGCAAAAATATATTTTGATTGATACTGCCGGGATGCGAAAGACGCGGCGAATGGACGGCTCAATTGAATTTTTCAGCGTCCAGCGCGCCGAGGACTCCGTCGCGCGCTGCGACATTGCCATTCTGGTTCTGGACGCGGAAATGGGCATCACCGAGCAGGACAAGAAAATCGCCGATGTCATTGTCGAAAACCGCAAGGCCTGCATCGTGGCCGTCAACAAATGGGATTTGGTGGAGGCCTCCGTCCGCCAGGCGCGGGAAGAGGAAATCGGCCGGCGCAACCGGAAGGACCGGCGAGAAGGGCAGGCCAGGGAACCGTCCACGCTCGGCGAATTTGGCGCGTGGGTGCAGGAAAAATTATTTTTCCTTGATTACGCGCCGGTCATTTTCACCTCGGCCGCGTCCGGTTTCAACCTGGACCGGCTGCTCGAAGCCGTGCGTTACGTGGCCGCGCAATTGCAGCAGAAGATTCCGACGGCGATTTTGAACCGCACGTTGCACGACGCCGTCGAATGCCGCCAGCCGGTCAGCGCGGTGGGACACCGGCTGAAATTTTTCTACGCCACGCAGGTGCGGCAGGCGCCGCCGACGTTTTTGCTGTTCGTCAACCGCGACGAACTTTTCTCCGCGCAATACAAAAAATATCTGGCGGACGAATTGCGTCGCGCGTTCGGTTATGAGGGCTGCCCGATTGTGCTCGTTCCGAAACCGAGGCCAAGGACGGTTGAACCGGTGCGGAGACAAAAACCGTTCCAAAAACGAAAACGCGTGCCAGGAAAGCCGCACTAAATTTTATTCACCGCGGCGAATAAATCATCGCCGTTCAACGCAGGCTTGAAGTTTTCGTTGATTTTGTTTGGGAATATCGTTTTCGTAACTTTTTTGAAAATTTTTCTTGAAATGCACAACAGGTGGTAGCAGTATGGTTGCCGTTCCCCAACTAATTGGGGAAGCTGGATTTGGAAAAAGTCGGGCTTTGCTGGAGAATCAACAATTTTTGAAGCTCGGTTGGCATTTTTTTCTTTTGATGCCGCCGGGCGTTAAATGTCTAAACTATCTGGAGGCAACATGATTGATGCAAGGGAAGAAGTTTTGGCGCCTGCCCCGCGCGCCGGGCGGCACCGCGCCACAAAGGTGGCAGCGGCACGGGACGTGGAAGTCAACAAGGACGGGGTGAAGAAACCGCTGCGGATCGAGCGCGTCTTCAGCGACGCAAAGGTCAAACCGTTCGATCAAATCGAGTGGGAACGCCGCACCGCCGAGATCACCGACGACACCGGCAAGGTGATTTTCAAGCAGGAAAATGTCGAGGTGCCGAAATTCTGGTCGCTGCTGGCAACGAAGGTGGTCGTTTCAAAATACTTTTACGGCGAGCAAAACACGCCGGAACGTGAAACCTCCGTGCGCCAGCTCATTCATCGCATCGCCCGGACGATTGCGGATTGGGGCATTGCGGACGGCTATTTCAGCAAGGCCGCCGGTGAAATTTTTTATGAGGAATTGTCCTGGTTATGCGTGAACCAATACGGCGCCTTCAATTCGCCGGTCTGGTTCAACGTCGGGCTTCTCCATCAATACGGCATCGGGAAAAATTCCGGCAAGGGCAACTGGTTTTACAACCGCAAGACCCGCGAGGCCGGGCGCGCTCTTACGCAATACGAATACCCGCAGTGCAGCGCGTGCTTCATCCAGTCGGTGGACGACAACATGGAAAGCATCATGCGGCTGGCGCACAGCGAGGCGATGCTGTTCAAATTCGGTTCCGGCACCGGCACGGATTTGTCGCCACTGCGCTCGAAACAGGAAAAATTGAGTGGCGGCGGACGTCCGAGCGGGCCACTGTCGTTTCTCAAGGTCTATGACCAGGTTGCCAATGTCGTGAAGTCCGGCGGCAAAACCCGGCGCGCCGCCAAGATGAACACGCTCCACGACTGGCATGGCGACATCGAGGAGTTCATTGACGCGAAGCAGAAGGAGGAAAAGAAGGCATGGGCGCTCATCGAGCAAGGCTATGACGGTTCCTACAACGGCGATGCCTACGGCAGCGTGATGTATCAAAACGAAAATCTTTCCGTGCGCGCCAGTGACGAGTTTATGCAGGCCGCGATTGACGGCAGGGAATGGTGGACGCGCGCCATTACCACCGGCAAGCCGCTCGAAAAGAAAAACGCCGCGACGCTGCTTTCCAAAATTGCCGAAGGCACCTGGATTTGCGGCGACCCCGGCATGCAATACGACGGCGCGATCCAGAAATGGCACACCTGCAAGGGCACCGATGCCATCCATTCCACCAACCCGTGCAGCGAATACGTCTTCCTGAACAACACCGCCTGCAACCTGGCGTCGCTCAATTTGATGAAATTCAAACGCGAGGACGGCAAATTTGACGTGGAAAGTTTCAAAGCCGCCGTGCGCATTTTCATCACCGCACAGGAAATCATCGTGGACAATGCAAGCTATCCGACGAAAGAAATCGCTGAAAACTCCCACATTTTCCGCACGCTCGGCCTCGGTTACGCCAATCTCGGCTCACTTTGCATGAGCTACGGATTGCCTTACGACAGCGATGAAGGCCGCGCACTCGCCGGCGCCATCACGGCGATTATGACTGGTCACGCCTACGAGCAGAGCGCCGAGCTCGCCGCGAGCGTCGGCGCGTTCCCCGGCTACCGCGACGCCCGTTGTGCGCATGTGCCCAAACCACGCCAAAAGGACAATGTTGAATCCATGCTCGAGGTCATTCAATTGCACCGCGACGCCGTCGAAGAAATCCAGCCCAGCCAGGAATTCAATTACCTGAAGGAGGAGGCGCGCCATTGCTGGAACCTGGCGCTGGAATCCGGACGGAAGGTTGGCTGCCGGAACGCCCAAGTCACCGTACTCGCGCCAACCGGCACCATTGCGTTTTCGATGGACTGCGACACGACGGGCATCGAACCTGACATCGCGCTCGTCAAATACAAACTGCTCGCCGGCGGCGGCATGTTGAAAATCGTCAACCGCACCGTGCCGCAGGCGCTCCAGCGGCTCGGGTACAGCGCGAAGCAAATTGAAGGTATTATCGCGCATATCGAGAAATTCGATACGATCGAAGACGCGCAGGAAGGCGGCCAGACCGTTCGCAGTGGATTGAAGCCGGAGCACCTGCCTGTTTTCGACTGCGCATTCAAGCCGCATCGCGGCAAACGCAGCATTCATTATCTGGCCCATTTGAAAATGATGGCCGCGGCACAGCCGTTCATCAGCGGCGCCATTTCCAAAACGGTCAACATGCCGAATGAAAGCACCGTTGAGGACATCCGCAACACCTATATTCAGGCCTGGAAAATGGGACTCAAGTGCGTGGCGATTTACCGCGACGGCTCGAAACGTTCGCAGCCGTTAAGCACCAAAAAGAGCGGCGACGGGGCCGGTGGCACCGCTGTGGCGAACACCTCCTTATTCGAAGCCCGCATCAAGGAACTTGAAACCGAAGTGGCCCGGCTGCACACCGAAGCCGGCAAACCGCTGCGCCGCCGTTTGTCCGACACGCGCACGGCCGTCACGCATAAATTCGACATCGCCGGCCACGAAGGCTACATGACGGTCGGATTGTTCAAGGACGGCCAGCCGGGCGAGTTGTTCATCACCATGGCCAAGGAAGGTTCGACCATCGGCGGCCTGATGGACGGCATCGGCACGCTCACCAGCATCGCGTTGCAATACGGCGTGCCGCTCGAAGCCCTCGTGAAAAAATTCGCCCACCAACGTTTCGAGCCGAGCGGCTTTACGAAAAATCCCGATATCCGCAATGCTTCCTCGATCACCGACTATGTCTTTCGCTGGATGGCCGTGCAATTCATTCCCGGCTATCGCGCCGCGGTCGCGGCCAATCGCGCACAGCCGGATCTGGCCATGCCCGGTTTGCTCGAAGAGGAAAAAAAAAGATTGAACCGCCCGGTGCCTGAATTGCCGATTGCCGAAGACAACGACGCGCCCGACCTGAAATCAGGCAATGGCAATGGCCATCACACCGCCGACCCCGCAGTGAAATCGTTGAACGATTCCATCGCGCATTTTCAACAGGACGCGCCCACCTGCCCGAACTGCGGCCACGTGGCCGTGCGCAACGGCGCGTGCTACAAATGCCTGAATTGCGGCGAAAGCCTCGGTTGCTCCTGAAGAACCGGTTGAACAGTCCAGCCGGGGAATTTCTTGAGTTCTCCGGCTTGTTTCATTTCAACGTCATGTCTATGTTTCGGCCATGAGCGACACCACTTCCTTTGTTCGTGAGGATCCCTGGCGCATTTTCCGCATCATGGCCGAGTTTGTGGATTCTTTTCAAACGCTTTCGCAAGTCGGCCCCGCCGTCACGATTTTCGGCTCCGCGCGGGCACGCCCGAGTGACAAGTATTATCACGCCGCCTTGGCCATTGCCAAGGGCCTGGCGCAGCACAACCTCGCCGTCGTCACCGGCGGCGGCCCCGGCATCATGGAAGCCGCTAACAAGGGCGCGGCGCAGGGCGGCGGCAAATCCATCGGCCTCAACATCGAATTGCCGCGCGAGCAGGCCGGCAACCGTTACGTCAACGTGCCGCTGCACTTCCATTATTTTTTTGCGCGCAAGGTGTGTTTCGCCAAATACAGCCTCGGCTTTGTGTTTATGCCCGGCGGTTTCGGCACGCTCGATGAATTTTTTGAAATCGTCACGCTCGTGCAAACCGAGCGCTTCCCGCAATTTCCGCTCGTCCTGTTCGGGCGCGACCACTGGAGCGGACTGCTGCGCTGGTTGAAAACCGAGGTGGAGGAAAAAACCAAATTCATCAGCCCCGGCGATCTCGACCTCGTGACCGTGACCGATGACCCGCAGGAGGCCATCAACCGCATTCTGGACTACGAACGTCTCGTTGGTCCGCCCGGCGCCCTGCCCAAAGCGTTTGCGTGATTCGGAAATGCGCCCGCTGATTCACGAAATTCCCGCCGCGCACACGCCCGAATCGCTGGCGGCGCACTTGCTTGATACGCAATCCGGTGTTGTTCTGCTTCGCACTTCGTCGTTCGATTCGCCGTCGGCGCGTTATTCATTCGCAACCGCAAATCCATTTCTCACGTTTCGTTCCTTTGGCTCGCGCTGCGAAATCTCCAGACGCCAGACGCCAGATGCCAGACCCCAAACTCAATTCGGCAACCCGTGGCATCTGCTTGACAGTCTGATGTCGCGCTTCGAACTGCTGGACGAAATAGATTTGCCATTTCCACTCGGCGGCTGCTTCGGTTACTGGGGCTACGACCTGAAAAATTTCACCGAGCCGAAGCTCCCGCGCCGTGCTATCAACGACCTCGAGCTGCCTGATTGCCATGTCGGCTTTTACGACAGCCTGGTCGTGTTCGATCATCATCTCGGCAAGACGTTCGTCGTTTCGACCGGCCTTGCCGCCGACGGTTCGCGCAGCGAAAAACGGGCACGGGAACAAATGGAACTCTGGCGGGACATATTGACTTCGGAGGGTGGATCTCCGCGACGCGCTGATCCATTTGAAAAAGTCAGGGGCTTGCAGAGTTCGTCCCCCCGAAAGAAAGTGGCTTTCAATTTCTCCCGCTCTGACTTCCTCGCCGCCGTCGAACGCGCCCAACGTTACATCCGCGCCGGCGACATTTACCAGGCAAACTTGTCGCAACGCCTGGCCGCCCCGTGCGAATTTTCCAGTTGGGAGTTGTTCCAAAAATTGAACGCCGTCTCCCCTGCTCCATTTTCGGCATTTTTCGATTGTGGCAATTCCCAGATCGCATCGTCATCGCCGGAGCAGTTTTTGCGTTTGAGCGGCTCGCACATCCAGACCCGGCCCATCAAAGGCACGCGCCCACGGGACGCTGACCCAACCCACGACGCACAACTCGCCTACGAACTTCAGACCAGCGCGAAGGAGCTGGCCGAACTGGTAATGATTACCAACCTGCTCCGCAACGATCTTGGCAAGATGTGCGAATTTGGATCGGTGCAGACGCCGGAATTGGCGCGGCTCGAGCGCTTCGCCCAGGTGCAACATCTGGTCTCAACGGTCGAAGGCCAATTGCGAAAAGGTATGACGCATTTCGCCGCATTCGCGTCGTGTTTTCCCGGCGGCAGCATCACCGGCGCGCCCAAGTTCCGGGCCATGGAAATTATTGACGAGCTGGAACCAATTGCGCGTGGGCCTTATTGCGGCTGCCACGGCTACCTCGGTTTCAACCGCGAAAGCCAGTTGAGCATCACCATTCGCACGGCGGTTTGCAAAAACGGCCTCGCGCATTTCAACGTCGGCGCCGGAATCGTGGCCGATTCCCATCCCGAAGCGGAATACGAAGAGACGCTGGCAAAAGCTGCGGGTTTCCTGGCGGCGCTCGAAAATTGTAGGAGCCGACGTGAGGAGGCTCATTTCAAGTCCAGGAACGGGAATTTGATTTGAGTCTTGTTACCTCGACTTCTACAAAACAAATTTGCGAGAATTCGCGTCTTTTTTTCTCTGCGTCTCCGCGTCTTTGCGTTAAAAATCTTCATGCTCGTTTTTCTCAATGGCCGGTTTATGCCCAGGGCGCAAGCGGCCGTTCCCATAAACGACCGCGGTTTCATGTATGGCGACGGGCTGTTTGAGACAATGCGCGTCGTCAACGGCCGGCCCTTTCGCCTGGCGCAGCATCTGGAACGCATGGCGCGCGGCGCGGTCTTTTTAAAAATCAAGCGCCCGTTCACGCAGAAGGAACTGCAGGATTTCGCCGGGCAACTCATCAGGAAAAACAAACTGCCCAACGCGATCTTGCGCGTAGTGCTGACGCGCGGGCCGGGCGAACGCGGTTACACGGCCAAACCGGATGGCAAACCGACGGTTATGATGACGCTGCACGCCGCACCAGCATTGGGGAAAATGATTCAGTGGAGTTTGGCCACGTCAACGTTCCGCATTCCAGCCGCCGATCCACTCGCAGCATTTAAAACGATGAACAAACTCACGCATGTCATGGCGCGCATGGAAGCCGTGGAAAAGGGTGCGGACGAAGCATTGCTCCTCAATACGAATGGCGAAGTGGCCGAAACTGCGAGCGGCAATTTGTTTTGGGTCTCCCGCGGCCGGATTTGCACCGCGCCCACCGTCTGTGGCGTGTTGCCCGGCATCACGCGCGCCGTCGTCCTGGAAATCTGTCGGACGTTAGGCTTCGAAACAAACCGGCGCGTCATCAAACCCGGGGTGCTGCGGAATTCCGAAGGCATTTTCATCACGCAAAGCGTGTTCGGCATCGTACCGGTGACCGCATTTGACCACGAACCGGTCGCGGCCTCGCCGCTGGTGGACCGAATCCAGTGCGCCTACCGCGAAATGCTCACCCAACCGTGAGTCGCGGCGCATCGCCTGTTGTTGATGATTAATCTTTTCCATTAGCAGTCATCAAATCGTCCGGCCTCCCTTGAAATCCGCTGTGTCGGAGGCGTAGCTTGCATCAGGAACCAGCGCGAGCGAATTGGGCGCAACGCCGGTGTCGAAACCCGGAAAAAGTTATGGGTGTAATGCAGACTCAACGGGTTCTAAATCGAAATGGCCTTTGCCGGACACGAAGACATGGGCTGTTCCCTTTCTGCACATCAAATTCGCAAATCAGGAGGTCGTTATGATTGACCACGGTCTTGAGCATTGTCCTTCTTTCATCAGCAGTCAGGTGCAATTCGTCGAAGGGTTGAAATCGCCGGTGCAAAAAAATGTGCGCCGCGCGGTCACGATTTCCCGGCAGGCGGGTTGCGGAGCGTTGGTTGTCGCTGAAAAACTGGCTCACTATTTGCAGGGGTATTCCCCCGGGAATGCCTGCCCGTGGATGGTGTTTGATCGCAATCTCATGGACAAGGTCCTTGAAGACCACAATCTCCCGGCGTGTCTGGCGAAATTCCTGCCGGAAGACCGCGTCTCGGAACTGGAAGACATCATGGCCGATGTGTTTGGAGTGCATCCGCCGTCAACGACCGTGATTCATCAGACCGCCGAGACCTTGCTCAAACTGGCTGAAGCAGGCAACGTGATTCTCATTGGCCGCGGCGCCAACATCGTCACCGCCGGATTGCCGCATATGCTCCATGTCCGCTTGGTGGCGCCGCTCGATGACCGGGTTGAACACTCCCATGAAGCCTATAACATGACCAAAGCCGAGGCGCGCAAGTTCTGTCTGCGCGAAGACCGCGCCCGTCAGCGTTATCTCAAAAAGTATTTTGGCGCCGACAATGAGAATCCCCTGCTCTATCATATGATTATCAACACCGGTTTGGTCAGTTATGATGACGCCGCCCGGATCATCGGCGACGCCGTGCTGAAACTGGCCTGAGCGAATCGTTCTCCTTCCATGCGCTGACTTCGCTCTTGGGTCGCCGTTTGGCCTGTGGCTTAATCTCAGCGTGGCACGCCGCTCAAAGCCAAAATATCAATTGCCGGGCAAACGCCGCAACAAAGGGGGTGTTATTCGCTGGCTGTTTGTCCTGGCCATCGTCGCCATCGCGGCCTGGTTTTGGTGGTGGCACGCACATCAAGCCAAACCGGCCCGCGTCATTGCGCCGCCTCCCGCCAAATCCACGGCGCACCGGTGGAATTGGGCCACCGAAGCCGGAGGCGGTTTTCCGCGCGTGGCGCGCAATGTGTTTGAAGCGCAAATCGCATTGGCGCGCCGCGGCATTTCACCAGGTTCCATTGACGCTGTGCCCGGTTCGCAAACGCGAAGGGCAATCTCTGTTTTTCAGGAAATGGTAAATTTGCCGCAGACCGGCCTGCTGGACGCGGATACCAGCGCGCGGCTCACACTCAATTCGCCCTCACTGACAACCTACGTGGTCACAACGAACGACCTGGCGCGGTTGCGACCGCTCGGCAAGACGTGGCTGGCCAAGTCGCAGCAGTCCGCGCTGGATTACGAAACCGAACTTGAGCTCGTCGCGGAAAAGAGCCATGCGCACCCCGAATTGATACGGCAACTCAATCCGAGCGTGAACTGGACCAACCTCACCGCCGGCACGGTCGTGAAAATTCCCGACGTGAATTATCCCGCGCCGACGAACAAAGCGGCGTTCGCCGTCATTCACCTCGGCGACAAATTCCTGGAGGTATTCGATGAGGAAACCAATCTGGTCGCACATTTTCCTTGCAGCATCGCGGCGCGCGTCGAGAAACGCCCGGTCGGCGAACTGCACGTCATCGTCATCGCGCCGAATCCGAATTACACCTTCGACCCGGAATTATTTCCCGAATCGGCGGAGGCGCGGCAGTTAAACCAAAAACTGGTTTTGCCGCCCGGCCCGAACAATCCGGTCGGCGTGGCATGGATTGGTCTGGACAAACAGGGTTATGGCATTCACGGCACACCGAACCCGGAGCAGGTCGGGCGCACCGAATCCCACGGTTGTTTCCGGCTGGCGAATTGGGACGCAGAATACCTGAGCCAGCTCGTGTGGGTCGGGATGCCGGTCTTTGTTGAGGCGTAATAGTGGCCGTGCGCAAGCGCCGATTCCAAAAAACGAGGCAAATTATCATTGCCGGTCGGCGGGCTTTGGCTTAGTAGAAGAGCAAACTTAACAAAGGAAAATTATGGCTATGGGAATTGGATTGATTATTACAGTCGTTGTGCTGGTCGTGTTGGTGGGCCTCGTTGCCTTCATCATCGGCGGCTACAACAAACTCGTCACGCTGCGCAACCGGTTCAAGAATGCCTACGCGCAGATTGACGTGCAACTCAAACGCCGCTACGACCTGATTCCGAACCTGGTCGAGATTGCCAAAGGCTACATCAAGCACGAACGCGAGACGCTGGAGAATGTCACCAAGGCGCGCAACATCGCCTACGCCGCCTCGCAGGCCGCCGCCGCCAATCCCGGCGACGCGAGCGCCATGAAAAATCTGGTCTCCGCCGAAAGCGGCCTGGCGGGCACGTTGAGCCGTCTGATGATGGTCTCCGAACAATATCCCAATTTGAAGGCCAACGAAAACATGATGCAACTTACCGAGGAGTTGACCTCGACGGAAAATAAAATTTCCTTCGCCCGGCAGGCCTATAACGATTCCGTCATGGTTTACAACACCGACCGGGAGGTCTTCCCGTCGAACATCATCGCGGGCATCTTCAACTTCGGCCCGGCGGAACTGTTCGTCGTTGACAAGCCGGAGCAGAAGGACGCGCCGAAGGTTTCCTTTGCGTGATGCGCGGGAGGGACGGCGTGCCGCCGTCCCCAATTAATTTTTGGGACGGCAAAATGCCGTCCCTCCCAAAATGGATTTTTTCGCGCAGCAGGACAAAACCCGCCGCAAAACAAAGCTGCTCGTTTTTTATTTCGCGGTCGCCGTCGCGGCGCTCATCGTCGCCGTCTATTTCGCCACGCTGGTCATTTTTACCGGTGCGCAGGCGCACTACCATCGCTACGGCGAACAACCGCAGTTCGCGCTTTGGAATCCGCAGCTTTTTCTTGGTGTCGCGCTCGGCACGCTCGCGGTCATTTTGATCGGTAGCAGTTACAAAACCATGGCGCTGGCGTCTGGCGGCAGCGCGGTTTCGGAAATGATGGGCGGACGCCTCGTCAATCCGAACTCGAATGATCCCGACGAACGCAAACTGCTCAACGTCGTCGAGGAAATGGCCATCGCCTCCGGCTTGCCCGTGCCACACGTCTATGTCATGGACGAGGAAGACGGCATCAATGCCTTCGCCGCCGGGCACAAACCCGGCGATGCCACCATCACCGTGACGCGCGGTTGCATGAAATTGCTCTCGCGCGACGAATTACAGGGCGTCATCGGCCATGAATTCAGCCACATTTTGAACGGCGACATGCGGCTGAACCTGCGACTAATGGGAATCATCTTTGGCATCCTTTGCCTCGCCATCATCGGCCGCGTTCTTTTGCAAACGGCGCGCGGCGGCGGGCGTGGGCGCGGACAAAATCCCTTGCCCCTGCTCGGTTTGTTGCTGCTCGTCATCGGCTACATCGGCGTTTTTTTCGGGCGTTTGATCCAAGCTGCCGTCAGCCGCCAGCGCGAATTTCTTGCCGATGCGTCGTCCGTCCAATTTACGCGCAATCCGGGAGGCATCACCGGCGCGCTGAAAAAAATCGGCGGCCTGGGCGAACTGGGTTCGCGCCTCAGCCACGCGCACGCCGAGGAACTTTCTCACATGTTTTTTGGAAACGGCATCAGCGAACCGTTCATAGGCCTGCTCGAAACCCATCCGCCGCTTACGGAACGTATCCGCGTCTTTGACCCGGATTTCGACGGAAAATTTCCCTACGTTCGTTACGACGGGCGCGATCAGCCGCCGGAAATTTCCCAACGCGCCATTTCCGATTCAAGACGTTCGCCAGTGCCAAACATTTTCGGCACGGTGCTGGGCGGCGCGATCCTCGCCTCGGGTGACGCGGAAAAACCGCCGGTCATCAGATCGCATTCCGTCCTGCCCAATCTGGGCAATCCAACGCCGCTGCATCTCAAATATGCAGAGCAGATGCGCGATTCGCTGCCCGACAGCGTGAAGGCTGCCGCACGCGAACCGCTTGATGCGGTCGCTTTGATTTACGCGCTGCTGTTGAGCAACGATGAAAAGGCGCACACGACACAGCTCGCCGAACTCGCCAAACGCGTTGAGCCGGCGATTCAACAAAAAACCGCTGCGCTATTTCCCGACGTTTCAAAGGCAGCCGCGCACGCGCATCTGCCGATGGTCAACCTCGCGCTCGGCACGCTCCGGCATTTGACCGCGGAACAGTTCAATCAATTTTCGCAGACGCTCCAATGGCTGGTCGAAAGCGACGGGAAGGTGGAATTGTTTGAATACGTGTTGCAGAAAATCGTGCTCCACCATCTCGCACCGCAGTTTGGCAAGGCGCGTCCGCCGACGGTCCAATATTACACACTCAAACCGCTCGTGCCGGATTGTGCCGTCGTGCTGTCCGCGCTGGCAAACGTCGGCAGCAGCGATGCTGCGGAAGTTCAAAAAGCCTTCGAACAGGGCGCGCCGTACCTGCGCGCGCCCGATGGCGATTGGGGATTGCTGCCGCGCGAACAATGCGGCGTGACGCAGATTGATGCTGCGCTCAACCGCCTTGCGCAGGCCGTGCCGATTATCAAAAAGAATTTGCTCGAAGCTTGCATCCACACCGTCGGTGCCGACGGTGTAATTCAGGAAAGCGAGGCCGAACTGCTCCGCGCCGTTGCTGACACGCTTGATTGCCCGATGCCGCCATTTGTGCCGACAGACGCATCCTGAAATCGGCAAGGAACGTCGCCTTCAGGCGGCAGCAAGCACAGGTCAACAGAAGCGGGCCGCGTGAACGCGGCGTTCCCGAATCTCATCTACTCACGCACCGTTGCCTTCAAGTGCGATTTGAATGCCTCCACAACTTTTGTGTGGGCGGCGTTCGCCTCGGCATCGGTCAGCGTCTTGTCTGCGGCGCGATAGGTGAAGGTATAGGCCAGGCTCTTTTGCCCTTCCGGCACATTCTTGCCGCGAAACACATCGAACAATTCCACGACTTCGAGATTCGCCGGTTTGGTCTTCTTCACCACCTGCAAGACTGCTTCATGAGTTGTGGCTTCGGGTACAATCATGGCCACGTCACGGCGAATCGCCGGAAATTGCGGCAATGGCTTGAACGACTTGACCGGATTCCGCCGCGCGAGCAATTGATCAAGATTCAATTCAGCAAGGAACACCGCGTCGCGCAAATCGTATTTCTTTGCCAGCACCGGCGACAACTGGCCGAGTTCGCCCAGTGTTTGCTTGCCGAGTTGAATCGTGGCTGATTCGAGAAAGAGCGCGGTGCTTTCGGCCCGGCGATTGAAGGTCCTCCCACGCAAACCGAATTGCTCAAAAAATTCCTCCAGCACGCCTTTCAAATCGAGGATGTCGAATTTCGCGTCGCGTTCGCTGCCGCTCCAGAATAGTGGATGACGCTGGCCGGTGAGCGCGATCGCCACGCGGCGTTCTTCTTTGTGGCACAGACCTCCGGTCTGTGTGTTCATAGGCGAGGACGCCTGTGCCACGCTGAACACCCGTCCCACTTCAAACAAAGCCACGTCGTAATTCTTGTGACTGACGTTACGCCGCAACGAATGAATCAAGCCGGGCAACAGGCTCGGACGCAACACGTCCATGTCCGAACTCAGCGGATTCGCCAGCGTCACGACCTCGTCACTCGTCACTTGACACTCGTCACTCGACACCAGCGTCTGCCCTTGCGCCTCGTTCAATCCAAATCCTCTCAAAATTCTTCGTGCTTCGGCAATTTCATCGTGGACTGAATCGAACGCGTTGGCGCCAATCGCGCCGCGCGGGGGTGTGGCTGGAATCTTGTCCACGCCGTGCAGCCGGGCGATTTCCTCAATCAAATCCACCTCGCGCTTCAGGTCCACGCGGAAGGTTGGAATTTGAAATGTTACCGGCTCCGGCGCAGCACCCGCACCAACCGGCCGGGCCTTGCGCCCCACGGCTTTCAGGCCAAGCTGGCCGAGGTAAAACTCGCACTCCTCCGGTTTCAAGGTGATGCCGAGCAGTTCATTCACCTTGTGATGGCGTAGCGTCACTTGTTTCGGCTCGACCGGCTTCGGGTAAGCGTCCACGACGCCGTCGGCAAGCTGGCCACCGGCGGTTTCCAAGATCAACTGCGCGCAACGCTGGCTGGCCCAATCGCAGATGCCGATGTCCGCACCGCGCTCGAAACGGTAGGAAGATTCACTGCGCAAACCGAGCGCTTTGCTGGTGCGACGGATGTTCGTCGGCGAGAAATACGCGCTCTCGATGAGCACGTCCGTCGTCGAATTGTTAATCTCCGTATTCTGGCCACCCATGATGCCGGCGAGGGCAATGCCCTTTTGTTCGTCGGCAATCAAAAGCATTTCGCTCGTAAGCGTGCGTTCGACGTTGTCGAGCGTCTTGAACTTTTCGCCTGTGTTGGCGCGACGGATGACGATGGCGGGTTTGCCGTCCTTGCCTTTGGTAATGAGATGGTAATCGAACGCGTGCAAGGGCTGGCCGATTTCCATCAGCACGTAATTCGTCACATCCACGACGTTATTGATGCTGCGGATGCCGACTTTCTCGAGCGTTGAGCGCAGCCAATCCGGGCTGGGACCGATCTTCACGCCTTTCACGACGCGGGCGGTGTAACGCGGGCAAAGCTCGGCGTCTTCGATGCGGATGGAGACCAGGTCTTTACAACGTAGGTCAGGCATTTTGCCTGACTCCGACTTTGAAATTGTATTTGAAGTTTGAGACAGGCGGGACGCCTGTCCTATGGTAACGTCCGGAACCTTCAGCTCGTTCCCTGTCACTACTGCGATTTCGCGGGCGATACCGATGACGCTGTTCCAATCCGGCCGGTTCGGCGTGATTTCCAAATCATAAACGATGTCACCGCCGCTACGACCGAGATATTCGGCGAATGGTTTCCCCACGGGCGCGTCGGCGGGCAGGATGAGCAGGCCTTCCACCTTGTCGGGCAGGCCAAGTTCCTGCGGCGAACACATCATGCCGTGGCTGGTGATGCCAAAGACCTTGCGTTCCTTGATGACAAACGGTTCCTTGTCGCCCGGTTTCAGCGGCAATGCAAAATTCGGCAGGATGAGCGGGACCTTGTCGCCGGGCTTGTGGTTCTGCGCGCCGCAAATGATGACGCGTTCGCCCTTGCCGTCGTTGACCTTGCAGACCGAGAGCTTGTCCGAGCCGGGCACGGGATCGCGCGTGAGAATTTGGGCGATGACGATGCCTTCAAACTCGCCGCCGATTTTCTGGACGCTTTCGGCTTCGAGCCCAAGCATGGTGAGCCGTTCGGTCAATTCCTCCGGCGACCAGTCGAAATCAACGTATTGTTTGAGCCAGTTAAGCGTGACTTTCATTTGGACAAACGGAAAAAGCGCCTTGTCATAGCGTGCAAAGCCACCTCGTGACGGAAGCAATTTGGTCTTCGTCCGTAAGATTTGCAGCGTTTTTCAAATTGCCTCGTTTGAGCATTTCCCAAATCTCCTTAGCCATCTTCGCTTCAATAGCCGCTCCAATGAAGAACGTATGCGGTTTAAGCTTTTGCTTTGCGAATGCCTTTTGAATTCGATTCAGCGCAGTGCCGGCTGTTTTCCAGTGTTCATCGGCTCCCGCTGGGTCAATGCCACCTTTGAGCTCGCCGAGTGCAATGTAGGCCGCCGGCGTGTGAATCGTTTTGCGGGTCAATTCGTTGGATGGACAATTCAACAACGACAAGTCCACGTTGTTCTTCACTAGGGGCACGGTGACGTTGTAGAGAAGGGTTCTCGGCCCTTTCGCGCCGTTCCAATAGAGTCCACGAAGCGACAATTCCACGTCAGCGTCATCGGCCGGCAGTTTGGCCCACACGTTTGTGTCCGCGTGGAGCCAGCGGCATTTCTGTCCCGCCAGTTTCAGATAAGCGAGGATGGCGCGCGTGAGTTTCTTTTGCGCCATGAAACCGCCGATGTTCCGCATCGAACCGCCAAGCGTGTCGCCACGAGTCAGCAGGAAGCGAAAAACCAGTTCCTCGACGAAATTCGCGCCGGCAGGTTCGAGGAAATTCTTGATGAGCCCGTTCACCGCTTTGCGCTTGTCGGACGTTCTGCAAATGATTTGTCGCTTTGTCCGACACGCCTGCCGCCGTGAGCAAGCCCGGCTGGATTTCGGCAATGTTGAGCAAGTCGGCCGGAGTTCTGGCTTTGCTGGCGGCGGCTTTCAACGCTCTGGCTTGGGCGACGAATGGAGTGGCGCGACGATTCTTTTCCAACGCAAGTGCGACGAACCCGGCTCGCACCGCCTCATAGGTAGTTTCAAGACTTTTGCTAGATCTGAGGTGTTGTTGGTACGGTTTCGGCATCCTTATTCCTTTCGCCAGAGATACACACACTTACGCAAAGCCTCACGACCATGCACTCCCATTTGTTGGCTGCTGTTTCCTTTTCCATTTGGCAGCACGAGAATCCGCTCGGCTGCGAAACCAAGTTGTTCCGCGATTTCAGAGAGGATGATGTCCACTGAAATGCTCGCTCCAGCATATCGGACATTGTCGTTCACCATGATTAGCGGTGCTCCGTTTTTTAACACACGGGCGGACTCGAAGATGACACAAGCTATCTCGTAAAAATAACCACGCACCATTCGGGGAATTCCATCGTTGTTTAGAAGATCAAGTTCCTTTTGGGAATCCAAGTAGGCGAGGATGCTTTGCAACAGCGCCTGATTGTCTGTGGCAGCGATGGCTGGTTTCCACGTGGGTTTTAACTTCAGAAGATCTTTGGCACGGTTTTCGACTGTGCAACTCAACATCTCTTGCCGCAGTTTTACCAAACCCTCTTCGTCAACACCAAGAAGCGCGAGTTCCAGCGCGTAGGTACGCGTGTAGTCGTAGCGATTGCAGTAGGGTGGAGACGTAATCAGACAATCGTAGAACTTGGCTTTGAGTTGTGGCAAAATGCCGAGGCATGAACCGCCGTGCAGTTTGACATCTGCTTTCGAGCGAGTCTTTGCAAACAAATCCTCAGGGAAATCGTTAGACTGCAAGTCGGCAACGATCTGGTGCAATTTGTCGGTGATTGCCTTGTCGAAAGTTTGAATTTCGCCTTTGTCAAAAATCTTTTTACCCTGGCGTCTACCAGAGCGATAGTCCCAGCGTAAATACTGGCCGTCTTTTCGCGTGTAGCTGATGCTCTCAAGAATACAGAGCAGTGCAAACAGCAAAACGACCTTCACTCGTTCTTCCTCTTGTTCTGACGCTGCGAGAAATCGCCCCATCGCGTCAAGCGTCTCTGCCGGATATGCGCCGCGAGTAATTCTCAATTCATTGATAGGTTTTACGGCTTTGCTCTTTCGCCACGGACGCTCGTCTCTCCAGAACGCAAGCCGCTTAACATCTGCTTCCTTCAAATCCCAGTCAATGAGTTGCTTCGTTGCGATGATCGTCCGGCCAATTGGCAGAAGTTCGATGCCTTCGGCTTTCATGCCGAGTCCGCCAGCTACAAATAAGGCTGTTCCGCTTCCTGCAAACGGGTCAAGCAAAACGCCGTTCGCGATTCGATACTTGCTCAACAAATGCTCAATGAGACCGGCAGAGAACGCTTCTTTGTATTTAAACCAGCGATAAACAGCCCTTCCTTTGTTGCCTTGGAAACTTACAAGTGTGCGAGTGAGTGAGTGGTCAACGATTAACTTGTTTTCCCAGCGCGCTTCGGCCTCAGAATTTAATTTTTCAATGTGACCAAGCGCTTTCGATGCCTTTAGCGACACAGCTTCATCAACAGTTTGCGTCTCAATTTCAGAAACAGGCGATGTCGCAATTTCCTGCATGACTAAAATTTTACTTTGTTTGCAAATTAACGCGAGCCTTCAAAATTGTTTCAAAAACCGCACGTTACTTTCGTAAAAGAGCTGGATGTCGTTGATGCCGTAGCGGAGCATTTCTTGTGTTTTGCGCGGACCCGGTATGGAGCCGGGCGTTCAAGCAATGCGGACTGAAGCGACAAATCCATTTTTTCTCCGCGCGTTTGCAGATTCAAGGTGTTTCGCTCCCAAAAAACACCGCCTGAATATCCTTGAATGTTTTTGTCGAGTTCCGCCAGTTCGACCCGCTTGGCAGCCAAACAAGCGTAAGCCTCACTCAATTCGATGCCTAAGAAATTCCGGCCGAGTTTTTTTGCCACCGCTGCAGTAGTTCCCGATCCAAGAAACGGGTCAAATATAAAATCGCCTTCGCGCGAACTGGCGAGAATCAATTTTGCAATCAGTTTTTCGGGCTTCTGTGCCGGATGGTCGGTGTTTTCCGGCATTGACCAAAACGGCACGGTCAAATCCGTCCAAAGATTTGAAGGATGCGTCAGCCGGAAATCGCCTTCATGAGTTTCTTCCCAATCTTTTGGCAAACCGTTTTCCTTGTAAGGCGCGATAACCTTGCGTTTGAGTTTTACAGCCTCGACATTGAAATAAAAATCGTCTGACGCGGTGCAAAACCAGATGTCTTCACCCGCATTTTTCCAATTCATCTTTGCGCCGCGTCCTTTTTCCCGCTCCCAAGTGATTCGATTGCGAACAATAACGTGTCGTTCCAACACACGATGTAACGCTGCAGAAGATTTCCAGTCGCCGCAAATGTAAACCGTCGCCGTGCGCTTGAGCGTCGGAAGCATCTTTACAAACCAGCCTTCAAACCACTTTTCATATTCCGCAAGCGTCATTTCGCGGAAAGTTTCAGCGCCAAATTTTTTTGTCAGGTTGTAGGGCGGATCAAGAATCAACAAATCAACAAACCCCCTTGGCAATTCGTGGCAAACTGCGAGGGCGTCACCGCAAACAATCTGGTTGAACAACTTCTCCGCGTTTTTGGGCAGAGGCGAACGCAGGAGTTGATTTGGATAATAAATTCCCTCTGACCCCGACAACACTAACGTGCGATTGCGGGGCGCTCGTTGTTTTTCAGTCGTATCCATTGCTGAAATTAAATCACTTTTTACCGCTTCTGCGAGTCATTTTACAAACGCGCTGTCCTTTGGTCCCGTTCCGCCGATTAAAACTGTTTCAAAAACCGCACGTCGTTTTCGTAAAAGAGGCGGATATCGTTGATGCCATAGCGGATCATGGCGATGCGTTCGATGCCGAACCCGAACGCCCAGCCAGTCCAGACCTCGGGATCGTAGCCGACGTTTTCGAAGACCGCCGGATGCACCATGCCGCAGCCGGCAATTTCCAACCAGTCCTTGCCCAGCTTTTTCACGAGCGCATTGCTGAAATCAATCTCGAAACTTGGCTCGGTGTAGCTGAAATAGTGCGGACGGAAGCGGATCTTCGTCTCCCCGCCCAGCAGTTCCTTGAAGACAAATTCCACCGTGCCTTTCAAATCGCCAACGGTGACATTTTTATCCACGTATAGCCCTTCGATTTGCTGGAAGGTTGGGTTGTGCGTGGCATCGGCGTTGTCGCGGCGATAGACGCGACCCGGCACGATGATGCGCACCGGCGGCGGTTGCGATTTCATCACGCGAATCTGGACGGACGAAGTGTGGGTGCGGAGTAACGGCTGTGGCTCAGGCCTCTGGCCTGAGTTTAGTTTTTGGGATTCTGCACACAGGCCGGAGGCCTGTGCCACGTAAAACGTGTCCTGGGTGTCACGGGCGGGATGGTCGGCGGGGGTGTTGAGGGCGTCGAAACAATGATATTCGTCCTCGATTTCCGGGCCGTCGGCGACAACGAAACCAATTTTGCGGAAGCTGCGGACGATGTCTTCGGTCACCTGAGTGAGCGGATGCAGCTTGCCGAGCGTGCGACGGCGTCCGGGCAACGTGAAATCAGTCGGTTCGTTCGGCAACGCAGCCGCCAGTTCGAGTTCGGAGCGGCGTTCGGCCAGCGCGGTTTCGAGGACGATTTTGGCAGCGTTGATGGCCTTGCCGGCAGCGGGTTTTTCCTCCTTGGACAATGTGCCGAGCTGTTTCATGAGCGCGGTGAATTTGCCATGCGTGCCAATCCAGTTGCCCTTGGCCTGTTCGAGCGCGGCGAGGTCAGGCGCGGCTTTCAAGTCGGCCAATGCCGTTTGCTTAAGCGGTTCAATTTCGTCAAGGAATCCGGCCATAACTTTTAAAAAAGATTAGCCACAAAAGAACGCAAAAGACACAAAGAAAAATCCGGCTCGCGGGAACGCTCGCCCCACCAAAGGCAAAACGGGCGAGCCATTTTCAGGTCGCCCGTCTGCCATTTCAAACTGGAATTTGCCTAGGCTTTCGCAATGGTCGCTGCGGGTTTGGCCTTAAGCGCGTTTTTGGCAACCTTGATCAGTTCGCCAAACGCAGCGTTGTCGGTCGCGGCGAGGTCGGCCAGCACCTTGCGGTCGAGCGCGCATTTGGCGGCCTTCAAGCCTTCCATGAACCGGCTGTAAGTGAGGCCGGCGGCGCGGGCCGCAGCGTTGATGCGGATTTGCCAGAGATAACGGAACGTGCGCTTTTTGCGGCGGCGGTCGCGGTAGGCGTACTGGCGGCCGTGGTCAACGGCGTCGGAGGCGTAGCGGTAAAGTTTCGAACGGCGCATCCGGTAGCCTTTGGCGGCGCGGATCATCCGGGTGCGGCGTTTGCGGGAAGCTGGGGCGTTGGTAACGCGCATAAAATTTAGGAGCTGGGTTCTGGCGTCTGGGGTCTGGGATGTTAATGGCTGAACGGGAGGCTTTGGGTGATGCGATAAACGTCGGTGGCATCCACCGTGGTGGTGCCGCGCAGGGAACGGCGGCGCTTGGGAGTTTTGCTCTGGGCCAAGTGGCGGCGCCCGGCGCTGGAGCGCAGGACTTTTCCGCCGGCCGTAATCTTAAAACGCTTGGCCACGGACTTTTTGGTTTTGATGCCTTTGGGACGTCGCATAAAATCTTTATTGCAAAAGAGCGTGAAATATAGATGGCCGTGCTCGCGGAGGCAAGCGATTTCTGAATTCAAATCGGGTCAAATGGGCTTGACCCCCGTGTAAAAAAAACAAGCCTGTGGCCGTGAAAACGATCTTAGCCTTTATTCTCGCAATCCTCGCCTTCCAGAACGGTATCAACCGGGCCGCAGCCGCCGATCTATTTGTCCCTTCAAATCCGCCGGAAATGAAGCCGCTGGCAAACCGCGATTCACCCGCATATCAGGCAGCCCGGCGGTTCAGGCACGGTGTCAACCTCGGCAATTATCTTGAAGCGCCGCCGGGCCAAAATTGGGGTGTGACGTGTTCAGCCGGCGAATTCGCCATCATGCGCGCCGAAGGATTCGACCACGTCCGCGTGCCGGTGGGCTGGCAGTTTTACACTGGGCCGGCGCCGGACTATACGTTGTCACCGGAGATTTTTGCGCGGGCGGATTTCGTCGTCACCAATGCGCTGGCCAGCCATCTTGCGATAATCATCAACACGCATAATTTCAATGCGTTCATGACCAATCCGGCCGGGCAGACGGACAAGTTGCTGGCGATCTGGCGGCAGGTCGCGGCGCATTATGCGAAGTACCCGGATACGCTCGCTTTTGAATTGTTGAACGAACCAAACGGCGCCGCCACGACAAAGGTGATGAACCCGATTTATGCGCGCACCATCGCCGAAATCCGGCAGACGAATCCGCACCGGACCCTGTTGGTCGAACCGGGCGACTGGGGTGACGTGGACGAACTTAAAAATCTCGTGCTGCCGCCCGACGACAATCTGATTGTCTCGGTGCATTGTTACGACCCGTTTTATTTCACACAACAGGGCGCCACGTGGGCCGGCCCGGACCCGAAAGTGACCGGCATCCAGTTCCCCGGCCCGCCGGCCACGCCGCTTGTGCCCGACCCGTCGCTCAAATTGAATCCCTGGGTGCGGGATTGGATTCACAATTACAACACGTTGCCGGAGGCCAAAAATCCGAGCAGCCCGATCGCGTTTGAAGGCAAAATCAAACTGGCGCGTGAATGGTCGGACTATTACGGCCGTCCCGTTCACATGGGCGAGTTTGGCTGTTACACCAAGGCCAACCCGGCATCGCGCGCCCGGTTCTACTCCGCGTTTCGCCACGCGCTCGACCGGGAGAAGCTGGGCTGGGCCATCTGGGACTGGAGCGCGGAATTACGTTATTGGGACAAAACCAATAACTGCCCCATGCCCGGAATGCGCGAAGCGTTGTTTGGACCCTAGGCGGCCCGCTTCTGGCAGAACCTCCGACTGGGGACGTGTCCGGGCGGAATTTTTCAAAATTCATCAACTCCGCCGCTTGCCATCGCGGGTAACGCAACTTATTTTCAGCGCAATGAAATATCGTCGTTTTGGGAGGACGGGGCTGGCGATGCCGGTGATTTCCTGCGGCGGGATGCGGTATCAATTCAAGTGGGAGGACGTGAAGCCAGGGGAAATCCCGGCTGACAACCAGAAAAATCTCGAAGCCACCATCCACCGCGCGTTCGAGCTGGGCATCAACCACATCGAGACCGCGCGCGCCTACGGCACGTCCGAAATGCAGCTCGGCAACGTGCTGCCCCGGTTGCCGCGCGACAAAATCATCGTCCAAACGAAGGTCAAGCCCTGTGCCACGCAGAAGGAATTTCTCGAAACTTTCGAGACTTCGATGAAATATCTGCGGCTGGATTATGTGGACTTGTTCTCGTTGCACGGCATCAACAACCCCGAAATCCTGGACTGGTCGCTGAAAAAAAACGGCTGTCTCGAAGCGGCGCGCAGACTGCAAAAGGACGGGCGCGTGCGGTTCATCGGTTTTTCCACACACGCGACAACCGACATCATCCTCGGAGCGGTGAACACCGGCGAATTCGATTACTTCAACGTTCATTGGTACTTCGTGAATGATTTGAACTGGCCGGCGATTGCAGCGGCGCACCGGCTCGACATGGGTGTGTTCATCATCAGTCCGAACGACAAGGGCGGCAAACTTTACGAACCGCCGCAAAAACTGGTCGAACTTTGCGCGCCGTTGAGCCCGATGGAATTCAACGACCTCTATTGCCTCGCACGCAAGGAAGTCCACACTCTGAGCTGCGGCGCCAACAAGCCGGGCGATTTTGACGGGCACGTTCGCGCGCTGCGGTTTTATGATAAAATCCCGGAGACCATTGCGGCGGTTGAAAAACGGTTGCGGGCGGAGATGGAGCGCGTGCTCGGCGCAGATTGGTGCGTGCGGTGGTTTGAAGGCCTGCCGAATTACGTGGACGTGCCCGGTGAAATCAACGTTTCCGAAATCGTGCGGTTGTGGACCTACGCGAAATCGCTCGACCTTGTGGCCTGGGGCAAGATGCGCTACAACCTGCTCGGACAGGCCGAGCACTGGTTTCCCGGCCAGAACGCGGCCAAGGTGCGCGAACTGGATTTACGAAATGTGTTGCGGCGCAGCCCGTTCGCCGGGCGCATCCCGGGAATTTTGGAAGACGCGCACCGGATGCTATTTGAGCAGCCGGTGCAGCGCCTCAGTGCGGGTTGAGATCGAGGGCCGGATTGTTGGTGGAACTTAACAACGTGGTTATGGGCGCCACCTCGGCCGGTTGGGTCACGTCAATCGGCGCGCCGGCGTTAAGCTGTTTGAGAACGGCATCAGTCAAATCATCGCCGCTGCTGTAAACAACGGCCTCCGTTATCGCAGAATTGACCACCAGCGTGTAACCTCCGGCTTTGGCGTTGTCGCCAACGGCCTTTTGGATTTCGCTGATGAGGTTGGCGGTCATCCGTTGCCGTTGGTCAAGGACCTGGGATTGCGCTTGACGGTTGAATTGGTCAATGCCGGCTTTGGAACTATTGATTTCCTTCAGTTTGTCGGCGGCCGCCTGTTTCCGCTTGTCGCGCTCCCCGGCAGAAAGGGCCTGGTCGTTGGCCTGGTCCAAAAGCTGATTGTAATCGGCCTGTGCCTTGTCCAAACCGTCCGCCATGTCCTTGATTTCCTTCTGGAGGTCGGCTACGCGCTTGTTGAGCGCCACCTCGGCCTGCTTGGTTTTCCAATAACCTTTGAAGAGCTTTCCCATGTCCACGGTGGCGATTTTGGTTTGGGCCAGCGCCGGCACGCTCAAAACGGCCAGCAGCAAGGTTGTCAAAATGGTTGTTCGCAACATTTTCATGGGAATAGGAAACCAGAATTCACGGACGACGCCAACTGAAAACTGGCGGTTAAACCCGTGCGGCAATCACGGTTGTTGCAAGATATAGAACATTTGCGGCGCGTTGGTTTGCGCGGCATTTGTAAAAATGAAACCGCCGAGGTTGTCAAATTGATTGGTCGCAATGGGCGTCCATGAACCCAGCGGCGTCAAAAGATTGGATGAGGTCAGCACGTAATAGATGCCGTTGTTCGTGCCGCCAAAGCCGCTCAATATGAAATTGGTGCCACCCTCAGCAATGATGCTCCCGAAAACAGGGGTTTGTAGCACCGTCAAGATGGCGACGGAACTGGTCACCGATCCCGCGTAATTCGTGACGATGATCGAATAGCCTCCGTCGTCGTTCGTCTGCACGTTGCTGATAGTCAGTGGGTCACCGGTTGAATCACTGACGATTGAACCACTGATGTTCGTCCCATCCGTCAGGTCTATCCCGTTTTTCTGCCATTGAAGAGAGAAAGGCGGCGACGCGGACCCGTTGATGAAGAAAGTCACGGTCGAACCCACCCCAACCGTCTGGTTCGTCGGTTGCACTGTGAGATATGGCGGGAAATACGCCACTGTCAAGCTGACGGAACTGGTCACCGATCCAACGTAGTTCGTGACGATAACCGAATAGTTCCCGCTATCGTTTGTCTGCGCACTGTAGATTGTCAGCACGCTGTTGGTTGAGCCACTGATAGTTGAACCACTGGTGGTTGTCCCATCCGTCAGGTTCGTCCCGTCTTCCTGCCATTGATAAAAGAAAGGCGGCGTCCCCACGGTCACGGTCACACTGAAGGTCGCATTCGAATTCACCCCCACCGTCTGGTTCGTCGGCGATACCGTGATCACCGGCGGCAGCACTGTCAGTGTGATTTCGGCAAGGAAGGCGTCGTTCGTGCCGTTGCGTATGGTTTGGCGGGCATTGAGCGTCGGGAAGTTCGTGGAAAGCGTCTGGCCGACGACATAGGCATTGCCCAGCTGATCCACGGCGATGCCGTAGCCGAAATCATTGTTGTTGCCGCCGAGATAAGCCGAGTAGAGCACACTGGAAAAATTGGTGGCGAATGCAGTTACGAACACGTCGCTGCCGCCGGAGTTGGTAGTGCGGAGAAAGCCGAAAAGGTTGGTGGGATAACAAGGAAAATTTGTCGAGGTGGTGCTGCCAACTACGAAAATATTGCCCGCCGGATCCAGCGCCACGCCATAGCCCAAATCCGTCTGATTGCCACCAAAGACGGCGGAATTCAAAATGGCCGTGCCATTGGAATTGATTTCCGTCAGGAAGACGTTGGTGGTGACGGGATAGAAAAAGTTCAGGTTGTTGGTGAGATGGTTGGCGATGATGTTCGTGCCGATGGAATTGGTGAACCACGGCGACGCGGTGGAGCCGATCACGTAGGCGTTGCCAGCGGAGTCACAGGCGACGCGCGAGGCGACATCGTAATTCGTGCTGCCAAGATAGGTGGAATAAACCAAACCCGTGCAGGAAGGCATGAATTTGGCGACAAAGGCGTCGAACGTGAAAGTCTGGTTGGGCGAACCGTTCGCGTATCCGTTCAGGTAGTGGAGCAATGCATTCGCCGTCGGGAAATTGGTCGAGGTAGTGGCTCCGGCGACATAGACATAGCCCGCCGGATCCACGGCGATGCCACCGCCGCTGTCATAGTTGGTGCCGCCAAGATAACTGGAATAAATCAGATTCGAACCGCCGGCGGAAATTTCGGTCACGAACGCGTTGCCGAAGAAAACGGAATTGGAACAGGCCAAATGAGGTTGATACGCATTGGTGGTCGTCGGGAAATTGGTGGAGCAGGTGCGGCCAGTGATGTAAGCGTTGCGGGCCGAATCCACGGCGATGCCCACGCCTACATCCAGCTCGTTGCCGCCAAGATAGGTTGAATAAACCAGCGCGGACCCATTGGTTTCCAATTCCGTCACGAACGCATCATCGTTGTAACCATAGGACTTACCCAGGCTGACAATGTTTGTCCCCCCAATCTTCGGGTAAAGCGCGTTGTGGATGGGGAAATTGGTGGAATCCGTGTAACCGGTGATGTAGGCATGACCTGCGTCATCCACTGCCAGATCCACGGCGAAATCATCGGCGCTGCCGCCGAGATAGGTGAGGTAAATGAGATTCGTTCCAAGATTGCCAAACTTGGCCACAAACGCATCGCCGCTCAATGTGCCGCCGTTGAAATTCGTTTGATATGCACCGGCTGGAACGGGCCAGTTCGTGAACTGCGTCGAGAAGGTCTGGCCCGCCATGTAAATGGAACCGTCGTTTGTGTCCACCTTCACCGACAATGCCATTTCACCCGCGTTGCCGCCGAAATAAGTTGAGTAGCTCAAAATCGGGTCAATCACCAGCGGCAGACTGTGATCGTAATCGCCGACGGCAAAAGAAACGGTGTGCGCATCCACCGGCCGGTAGCCGCCGCTGATTTCACGACGCGTGCCATTCGCCATTTGATAAATCACCGGCTTTGGCTGGCGGATTTCACCGGCGGGCAGGGTCAAGAGCAGTTCGCCTTGCTCGTTGATATTGATTTTGTCCACACCATCAAAATGAATTTGAATCGTGTCCGGATTTGAGCCGGGCGCAACTTCGAAATCGTATTCAAGTTGTTGCTGATTGCCGTAATAAACCAGACCAATGCCCGGATAAATTTCTTCCACGCGCACTTTGGCGAAGGTCGGCACGCCGGTATGCCATTGCGCGGGGTCGTTGCCCACAAGGTAATTAACCCTGCCGGACAATGCGGCGTCACCGCGAATGTGCGCCTGTGGATTTGCGCCCATGAACTGCATCCGCACCGTCACGGGTCCGGCAGCTTCTTTGCGCAGGACGACTTGCGCTTCGGCCGGCGAAATCAGGAATTGAGAATCGCGTCCGCGCGCTAGGAACTGTGCTGAAGTTTCCGCTTGTCCGCGGTTGGCTTCAAAGTAAAGCGGCACGCCGCCAAGCGGCATCGCCGTTTGCGCGGACGCGGCCAACGCCACCAGGCTGGCTGCGAAACCGGCACACAGAATATTTTTCGCACAATGGTTCATCTTAAAATTCACGGGTCCAGCCGACGCCGAATTGGAACTGGCCGGAACCGCTGTTGTATTGATCATGATGAATGGGCACACCATACTCAAGCCGCAGCGGACCAAGATGCGGAATGTTCAGGTGGAAGCCGAGTCCCCAGTTGTCATCAAAATTTCCCGAAAACGAATAAGGCCCCGCCCCAACCGCACCGGCGTCGTAAAACAAGGCAATGCGCACGCCAACGCCGTTTTCCTTCTCCAGAATGGGTATGCTGTATTCGAGCGAGCCGAACCAGTAGCTGTCGCCGCCAATCGGTTCGTCGGCCATCAAGGAATTGATGCCATACGATGGGTCGCGTGGGCCGATGTTCCGGTATTTGAAACCGCGCAACGTATAAAGACCGCCCAGATAATAGCGGTCGTAAAACGGCACATCGCCGGAACCCAGGCTGTCGGCGACGCCAACGCGCCCCAGCGCTTCCAGCACGTGGCCCTTGAAGAAACCGGGGAAAAACCAATCGCTTTTGATCTCGGCTTTGTAAAATGTGTTGTCACCGGTGCTCAGTTCGGTGTCAATCTCACTTCGCTGGCCGTGATTCGGCAGTTTTGTGCTGTTGCGCGTGTCGTAAGCGAGGTCCGCGCCAAAGCGTTGATAAAAATGATCGCCGATTTCTTCCATAATGGCATCGGGCACGTTGGGTAACACCGTTGTCGTTGTATATGGTGGAAGGATGGGGGGCGGATTCAGGATGTTGATCGTCTCTTCACCATGCCATCCGCCGTTCAGTGAAATGCCCACGTCTTCAATCGTGTAGCTGACGCTGCCGATGAGGAAGTCGCTCCCCAACGCGCGGGTGAGGCTCAACTTCATGCCAGTGCGCGTCTCATTAAAGATGTTGTGCGGGCTCTCGAAATCCAACTCGCGGCGGTAGAGGTCCACGCCCAAGGAAAGTTTGCGGTTGAGAAACCACGGTTCGACGAAGGAGAGTTCATAATCCTGCTGCTCCGTGCCTAACGCGAGGTACAGCCGCAATTTCTGGCCGTCCCCGGTGAAGGTGGGCGGGTGGAACAAATCAAAATTGCCCTGCGTCAGTTCGACATAGCCGACGAGCGCCGACACCGAATCAAAGCCCGCACCGAACGTGAGCTTGCCGGTGTTTTGTTCCTCGACGTTTACAATCAGGTTTTTGCGTCCGGCAATCGCCGGGTCGGTCGGCTCCGGCCGCATGTCCACCTTGTCGAAGTATTGCAAATTTTCGAGGCGTTCCTTGCTGGTTTCGACGCGCACCATGTCAAAAACCTCACCGGGCGAGATGGCCAGCTCACGGCGGATGACCTTGTCCTTTGTTTTCAAGTTGCCCCGAATCTCGATTTTTTCCACGTACGATTTCTGGCCCTCATCCACCTGAAATTCCAAGTCCATCGTCCCGGCGTCCACGTTCGGCACGCGCGCGACCCGCAGCGCCTGGCCCTGCGCGACTTCGATGTAGCCCTGGCTGCCGTAAAAATCCTCGACGGCCTTGGTGTCCTTGGTCAGGCCGTCGGGCGTGAAGATGCTGCCCGTTTTCATGGCGAAGTCCTTGTTCAGTTTCCTGTTTCTCACCCACGCGGCGTAGGCAGGACTGGTTTTGGGCTTGGGCTCCGGCCCCGGGTTGAAGGCGGGACTCACCGCGTTGGTGGAAAATATCGTCGTGTCGCTGAATGTAATTGCGCCGGCCCGGTATTGACGCCCTTCAAAGACATAAAACTTGATGACCATGGTGTTCGTCGTCGGACGATCGAGTTGCACGTCCTTGATCTCGAAATCGAGATAACCGTGACTGCGGTAAAAATCCAACAGGTCGTCGCGGTCGCCGTCGAAATCGTCCTGCTTGAACGTCCCCCGGCCGGTCAGCCACGACCACATCCAGCGTTGTTTCGTCTTGAGCTGCTTGCGCAGTTGCTTCTGCGGAAACGCCGCCGAGCCGATGAACTCGACGCGCGTGATTTTGACTTTCGGACTTTCGGTGATTTCAAACGTGACGGAGCCGCGCCCGGCATTTTCGTCAATGTTCAGGACATATTTCACCTGCGTGTCCGGGTGGCCGTATTTCTCGTAGAGTTTTTGCATCTCCTGCACGTCGGTGAACAGTTTCTGCTCGTCCAGCGGATCGCCAACCTTCGCGGTGATTTTTTTCCGGAGTTTTGAGTCGCTCAACTTTTTGTTGCCCTCAATTTTGATTTCCGAGATCCGCGGGCGCACCTGCACGATGTAGGTCAAAATCACGCCGCCGTCCTCCGCCGGGTCCACCGTTACGCGGATGTTGTAAAATTGTCCCGTGGCGTAGAGCGCGTGTACGTCGTCCTCCGTGTTGTTCGAACGGTAGATGTCCCCGGCCTTGAGGCGGATGTTGGCGCGGATGAATGGCTCGCTGACCGATGCGGGACCGACAAACTTCACATCCACACGATCAATTTTCGGCCCGGTTGTTTGCGACCACGCGGCGGACGCGCAGCCGAGCAACAGCCAGATTCCGAAAAGGCGGAGAAATAATTTCATCGGCTACCGGTCCATCGGCACGTCTTCGTCACTGACTTTGGCCGCGCTTTCAAATCGCGTGTAGGGTTTCAAAAATGTTAAACTTATATCGCCCGTCGGGCCGTTGCGCTGTTTGGCGATCAACAGGTTCACCGGCAAACCTTCCGGCTCTTCGGCGGTGACATTGTCGTCATCCTCGCCGGCGTTTGGTTTGTAAAGCAGGCCGACCACGTCGGCGTCCTGTTCGATCGCGCCCGATTCGCGCAAGTCCGACAATCGCGGCTTGCGGCTTTTGTCCCGTTCCAGTTCGCGGTTCAACTGGCTGAGCACCAGCACCGGCACCTTCAATTCCTTCGCCAGCGCCTTGATGCCGCTGGAGATGTCCGAAATTTCCTGCTGCCGGTTTTCTTGTGCTCGGCGCGCAGTAGAATGCAACAACTGCAAATAATCAACCACAAAAAGTTTGATGCCGTGCTGCTGGTGCAGCCGCCGCGCCCGCGCGCGCAATTGCAAAATCGAAAGCGCCGCCGAATCGTCAATAAACAGCGGGGCGTTCGCCAGCCGGCCTGCTGCGCCCGTCAGCTTCGGGAAATCGGCCTCGCTCATGAATCCTTCGCGGATGCTCCGCAAATTCACGCGCGCCAGCGAGCACATCATGCGCATCACCAGCGCTTCCGCGCTCATTTCCAGACTGAACACGGCCGCCGGCAATTTCTCCTCCAGCACGACGTGCTCGATGATATTCATGGCGATGGACGTTTTGCCCATGCTGGGCCGCGCGGCGATGACGATCATTTCGCTGCCATGGAGACCGTCCGTCATCCGGTCCAAATCCGCGAAGCCCGTGGCCAGCCCGTTCAAGGTGCCCTTGCGGCTGAAATAATTTTCAATCGTCCCGATGGCCTTGCCCACCAGTTCCT
This sequence comes from uncultured Verrucomicrobiae bacterium, assembly GCA_963842445.1. Classification (GTDB taxonomy): domain Bacteria; phylum Verrucomicrobiota; class Verrucomicrobiia; order Limisphaerales; family UBA11358; genus UBA11358. The sequence goes on from CAWJHF010000004.1 coordinate 139,259, forward strand.
TGGTGGTCACGACGCCGCCCTGAACGCGCGATTCTGAAATTCTTAAAACGTCGCGTTCGACTTCATCCAGGAGCGCATCCACTTCGCCTTCGTAGTCATAAACCCGCCCGACCACATCCGTGCAAGTCTGGATCATTTTCCGCAGCAGAAACTTTTCCCGCACGATGTCGAGGTAGTAGCTCAGATTGGCCGCGCTCGGCACCGCGTCCTGAAGTTGCGAGAGATAGGCAATGCCGCCGACCTGCTCCAAAAGTTGTTTGTCCTTGAGCCGCTGCTGGAGCGTGATGACATCAATCGCCTCGCGCGCGTCGTACATCGCCCCGAGCGTCTCGAAAATTGTCTGGTGCCGCAGGTCGTAGAAAACCTCCTTGCCGTCCTTGAGTTTCTCAATGCACTCGCCCATGCACTCGTTCGGTGAGAGCAGCACGCAGCCCAGCACGCCCTGCTCGCCTTCCAGTGAATGCGGCGGCAGCCGGTCAATGGTGGGGCGGGCGTCCGCGCGCGCCGCCTTTTGCCGCCGCGCCTTTTTCAAATCCGCCGCTGCGCCGGCGGCCTCGGAAACGGAATCAATCATGATGCAATACGACTCGATAATTTCTGTTGAATCAAAACGGAGTTATTGAATCTTAATGACACGTTCTTCACAAGCCGGGATTCACGAAGAAATTCCCCGGAAAAATTGACTCGCTTCTGATTGCAATTAGAATTCCCACTCGTTGCCAACATGAAACGCAAACCATCGCTGCTCGTCGTTTTCCTGACGGTCTTCATTGACCTCATCGGTTTCGGCATCGTGGTGCCGCTGGTGCCGATTTACAGCCGGCATTACGGCGCGGGCGGCTTCGTCATCGGCGCCATCATCGCTTCATTCTCCGCAATGCAGTTCCTGTTTGCCCCGGTCTGGGGCCGGCTGTCCGATCATCATGGCCGCCGTCCGATTTTGCTCATCAGCACGGCCGGCGCGGCATTGTCGTATTTGTTGTTCGCCATCGGGTCGGGTTTTGAAAACCACCGTGCCGCGCTTTGGGCGCTGCTCGTCTCGCGCATCTTTGCCGGCATCTGCGGCGGCAACATCACTGTCGCCCAGGCTTACATCGCCGACATCACGCCGCCGGAAAATCGCTCGAAGCGAATGGGACTCATCGGCATGGCGTTTGGACTCGGATTTATTTTCGGCCCGGCCATCAGCGGCATCGCCTTGAAACTTTTCGGCGTCACCGGTCCAGGCTGGACCGCCGCCGCGCTTTGCACGGCTAATTTCCTGCTCGCGTTTTCCATTCTTGCCGAGAGCCTCCAGCCATCCTCCGGTCATGCGAGCAACCGGCCGCGGTTGAAGCAATGGGGACACACCCTGGCCCAACCGAAAATCGGTTCGTTGATCCTGATTTTTTTTCTGGCGACGTTCGCCTTCAGTTGCTTTGAAAGCACCCTGCCGCTGCTCGTCAGCGACAATTTCAACCTTGGCATCACTGTGGACGAAACCAAACCGGCCACGACGGTCATTTCACTCTTCGTCTTTTGCGGTCTCATCGGCGCGTTCATCCAGGGCGGGGCCATCGGGCGGCTTGTGAAAAAATTCGGCGAACCGAAACTGATTTCATTCAGCCTGTTCCTGACCGGCGTCAGTCTCGCGCTCCTGCCGTTCGTCAAAGGCGACGGCCAGCTCAAATGGTTGGCAGTCCTCCGGGCCACCGACTGGCCGTGGATCAAAATGCTTCTGGTGCTGGCCTTGCTGGCCATTGGCACCAGCCTGACGCGCCCGCCGGTCTTTGGATTGCTCTCGAACCTCACGCCCGCGAACGAGCAGGGCGCGACCATCGGCGTCGCGCAAAGCGCCGGTGCCCTGGCGCGCATTGTCGGCCCGCTGTTCGCCGCGACGCTATACATGCACGTTCCGATGCTGCCTTACGTGATTTGCGGCGCGATTTCGCTTGCTGCTGGCGTGCTGGCGATTCAACGACTGGGCGGGAGAGTTGAAACGACCGGCGGGAAAACTCCGGAAACAGCGAATTGATATGAGAATATGTTCGGCAGAGTCTCGTCCCGCCAGATTCAGCGCAGAAAAAGTTCGGCCGCCGCGTCGGCAAAACGAAGTCCCTGCGGCGTGAGCCGGAAACCGTCGGATGAAATCATTCCCCAGCCGCGCCCGGCGAGCTGGCTCATTTCCGCCGGCCATTCGCGGCGCAAATCAAAGTTTGTCGTGCGCTGAAATTCCTCAAACGGCCAGCCGGCGGTCATCCGCAAACCAAAGGCGGCGGTTTCGCCAGCGCGCGACAACGGCGGCAATTCCTCGCGCGATTCAACGGCGCGGATACCCTTCTCCAATTGCTCGCAATAAAGCTGCGTGTTCGACCAGTTTTTCGTCCGCACGCCGCGGACATAGCTCGTCGCGCTGGGACCAAGGCCGTAAAACGAGCCGCCGCGCCAGTAATTCACGTTGTGCTTGCAGGCGAAGTGCGGAATGGATTGTTGGATTGTTGGATTGTTGGATTGTTGCACACTTGACATTTCATCGCTCCAATACTCCACCACTCCATCACTCCTTTTGGCTTCCCGCGCGAAGTTGGCGACTTCATATTGGCGGAATCCAGCCGTGGTTGCGCATTCCACCAATTCTTCATACATTGCGCAGGCCAGATCCTCATTCGTGGCAAATTTGCCGGCTTGAAGCTGCGCAAACAGCGGTGTGTCGTCCTCGTAAATGACTTCGTAGCTGGACAAATGTTCGCTCTGCATTGCGACGGCTTCGTTCAAGGTGTCGCGCCAGATTTCCATCGTCTGGCCGGGAATCGCAAACATGAGGTCGAGGTTCAGGTTGTCGAACCCGGCGCGCCGCAAAATATCGAACGATTTGAAGACCATCTCCCGCGTATGGATGCGGCCGAGCCGGTCAAGCAATTGCTCGTCGAGCGACTGCACGCCCATGGAAACCCGGTTTACGCCGAAGCCCCGGAGCAGTCTGGCCTTGTCGGTCGAAACGGTGGCAGGATTGCATTCGACTGTGAATTCCTCCGCGCCGAGCAAATCCAGCCGCTCCATCGCGTGGAGGATTTGTTCCCATTGACGAAGATTCAGCAGCGATGGCGTGCCGCCGCCGAAGAAAATGGTGCGCGGCTTCAAATCGCCCGCGACCATTTCCAATTCACGAATCAGGGCGGCAACGTAGCGATTGACCGGTTCGCCGCCCGACGGTTCGGAATAAAAGGCGCAATACGCGCATTTTTGCGCGCAGAACGGGACGTGAATGTAAAGGCTCGCGACGCGAGCTGTGGACATGTCCGGCATGGACACAAATTACCTGCCTTTTTCGGCACTGGCGAACGAAAACTGCCGCCGCGAAATTGTCCAACCTGACACGCTGCAAGCGCCTACGTGGGGTGCAGGCGTTGCACGTTTTGGGCTTTTAAACCTTTGTCGCTGGATACGATTTCGAAGGAGACTTCTTCGCCTTCATTGAGAGTTTTGAATCCGGCGCCGATAATGGACGAGTGATGCACAAAGACGTCCTGGCCAGAACCCTGGGCTATAAAGCCGAACCCTTTTTTGTTATCGAACCACTTTACTTTGCCACTAGCCATAGCCAACTCCTGACTTTTTTGAGGTTGCCGCTCAAAATAAAAACGGACACCACTGGAATCCTGACTTTTTTGAGGTTGCCGCTCAAAATAAAAACGGACACCACTGGAAAACAGCTAATGTCCGCAAGTTACTTTCGAAAACATTTCATGCTTCAATTCGGAGCGAGCGTAAAGGTTGGTGCTGTTTTGTCAAGCATAAGTTTTAGGGTCACTCCACCTGAAGCGCCTGATTCAAAAGTTCCGGCAGATGATCCAACAACGCGGTTTCGCTGACGACCAGTTTTGCCCCGGCTTTTTGGGCTGCGGCCTGCAATTCCATGGCCCGTTCGCTCGCAAACGCCACAACCGGAACATGTTGCGTGGCAGCATCGGATTTCAGCGCGGTAATCGCCAGACAAACGTCGCTCTCCTTCGATTCCAAATCCAAGAACACCAGCATGGGACCTTCGCTCTGCGCGCAGCGCTGGAAGGCCGCCAAATCGTTCACGGCCTGGACGCGATAATTCAAATCCTGCAGCCGGTTCACCAGTTGGCTGCCGGGCATCAGCTTTTCGTAAAAAACGAGCGCCAGCGGTTGCGTCATGCGCCCAGCGTGGAGTCTGGCCGGGAAAAATGCAAAATCTTTCGCGCCGCCACTTTTAACCGCGGATGGACGCGGATGAACGCTGATTCTGGTAAGGACGGCCCGCCGGGCCGTCCGAACAAAAACGGTGGGGCGAGGCTACTGACGAGCCGAACTTATTCAGCACAAAAAGCCCCCAACGCACAAAACTTTCACAGAAGGAAACCGAGGAAACGAAGAACGGAAGCTTTGTTCACTTGGTTGCCTTTGGTTCGATATTAACCGGCCCGGCATGAGTTTGCCTTCAACCAGGCGGCGAAATCCGCCTCGGATATTTCGCCGGCAGCCAGCGCCAGCGTGCGCACCGCGGCCTCGGCCTCGGTCGCTTGAAAGCGATGACCGTTAAGCTCAAGAAAAACGACCGCCACGATGAACCCGACGCGTTTGTTGCCGTCAATGAACGGATGATTTTTCACCAGGCCGAAACCATAGCTGGCGGCGAGATCGAAAAGGGTCGGCTTGCCGTAGGCGAAAAGATTTTCCGGCCTGGCCAATGCCGAATCGAGCAGGCCCTCATCGCGGATGCCGGTTTCACCCCCGAATTCCACGAGCGATTGCTCATGGAGCGCGAGCACCGTCTCACGCAAAACCCAGACCGGCGTTTTCATTTCGCCAGCTCGCGGAGGGTGTTGCGATAGCGGTGCATGACATCCTTGACCTTGTCCATCTGCCGGGAGACTTCGGGATTGGCGGTCATCCGCATGCTGCCTTCGGTGGCGTCAGTCAGGCAAACGGTGTCGCCTTCGCCCGCTTTGAGATGGGCGAGCGCCTGTTTGGGCAAAACGAGACCGACCGAATTGCCAACCTTGCGAAGTTTTAATTCCAGAACCATAAAGCCAATGTAACAACAAATGTTATAACGTCAAGTTTTACCGAGGAAACCGGGGAAACGAAGAATGGAAGTCTCGTTTGCTTCAACCACGAAATACACGAATCACACGAAAGGTAGGGACGGCTGGCCCAGCCGTCCGCAAACCGTTCCGAGCAATCAGCTTTCGACCTTCAACTAATTTTCATCCGCAGATTTGGCTGCCATTCCATTTGGATTTGCGTAATCTTGTCTCCGTGAACGGCGAATTGAAAATTACCGCCCGCATCACAACGAACGGGCGTTTGACTATCCCCTCCCGGCTCCGACGCCGGTTCGGCATCAAACCCGGCACGCCCATCGTTTTTTGGGAAGAGAACAACCGCATCATTTTCCAGCCCGTCACCCGCGAATATATCCGCAGCTTTCGCGGCATGTTCAAGCTCAAGCCTGGCGAGAAATCCGTCGTGCAGGAACTGATGGAGGAACGCCGCGCCGAAATACGATGAAGGCGGACGGGCCGTCCGCACCCAGACGCCAGACCCTGGATGCCGAATCCGAAACCACATTTCCCTTGCAAATGACCGGGAAAGGCTTATTTCTCCGGTGACTCACGGGGACTCCATGAAAACGACGGGAATCATCACGGGCCGGGTCGTAAACGTCACTGCGGTTTCCGATAAACGTGGCAGCTGCCTCCGTTTTTAGCGTTGCATACGCTTTGATTTAGATTACAATTTGCCAATCCGTGGGAACCAGACTATTGGCGAAGAAACTATTTGCTAACGATGCTTCCTATGTCAGTGAGAGGAGCATGGTGAAGGATCTATCTGCATTGGTCGCATTGTTCGTCTGATGTAATTTTAATGAAGGCTGCAGGAGCCGCTCATTGTGCGTCGGGGAATTTCTTTAATCTGCGGCGTTTCACGCGCAGCCGATTCGGTAAAGAAGAGGATGAAGGAGGGCGGCAAATTGCATACTGGTTTGAACACAACCTAATGGCTTTTCTGCGACGCGCTGACATTGCGCGTCTCTCTCCGAAAGGGTTCATTGGCGGTGGAGATTCAAATAACAACTTCTCCAGACAAATTCTTCAGCAATTCAACGATGAACCAAAGAAAGCATGGGTAGCCTTAGGATGGCGTCAGTACCTGGCTTGGTTTGTGGCAACAGAACAAAAACTCTCCAACGACAATGCGTTGAATACTGTAAACAATTGGCTAAAAGACGCAGAGGCGCGGTGGATTCAGATTGAAATGGAAGACATACTCATGGATGAACCAAGAAACGATGGAAGCTGGATACGTCCATGGCGGCAAATATTAAGCGATTACCGCAAATTTGGAATATAATGCGGAATCACGGCAGATCGGTTGAACCCATCAAATACCGGTCACACTCTCTTGCGGCGCCCCTGCCCTCGTTGAAGGCCCAGCGGCGGGAAAGGCTGAATTCTAAAGGCTAAGTGCTGAGGGTGAAAACGAAAGCGTCAGGGTAGAGTCTGTGGCACCCATGAGATATCTATCACATTCCCTGGCTGCTCCACGACCTTCATTAAATGCCCAGACCACCAGGCTTTGGCCGCGACGGCAGTCGCCGGCGGCAAACACACCTTTGATGTTGGTCGTGTACTTTTCGAACTCGGCCTTCACGTTCGTCCGCGGGTCGCGCTCGAGCTTCAGCGCTTCCAGCAACGGCTGTTCCGGCCCGAGGAATCCCATCGCCAGCAACACGAGTTGCGCGGACAGGACTTTTTCGCTGCCGGGGACCTCCTTCGGCACAAATTGGCCTTTCTCGTTCCGTTCCCACTGGATCTGGACGGTGAGGACTTCCTTCACCTGTTCGTGGGCATCGCCGACGAATTTTTTGACGGTGGTCAGATAAACACGCGGGTCGGCGCCGAATTTCGCGGCGGCTTCCTGTTGGCCGTAATCCATGAGGTAAATCTTCGGCCATTCCGGCCACGGATTGTCCTTGGCGCGTTCCAGCGGCGGCCTGGGTAGAATCTCCACCTGCACCAGGCTCTTGCAGCCTTGGCGGAGCGACGTGCCCACGCAGTCCGTGCCGGTGTCGCCGCCGCCGATGACGATGACGTCTTTGCCTTCGGCGGAAATGAAATTGCCGTTCTTGTGCCGGTCGAGCAGCGAGCGCGTGTTGGCGGTCAGAAAATCCATCGCGAAATTAACGCCTTTGAGGTTCCGGCCTTCGACGGGCAAATCGCGCGGTTGGGTGGCGCCCGTCGCCAGAATCACGGCGTCAAATTCTTTCAACAACTTTTCGGCGGGATAATTTTTGCCGACTTCAGTGTTGCACACAAATTTGACGCCTTCGGCTTCCATCTGTTTGATGCGGCGCAGGACGACTTTGTCCTTGTCCAGCTTCATGTTCGGGATGCCGTACATGAGCAAACCGCCGGGCCGGTCTTCGCGTTCGAACACGGTGACGAGATGGCCGGCCCGGTTCAATTGCGCCGCGGCGCACAGACCCGCCGGGCCGGACCCGACGACCGCCACCTTTTTGCCGGTCCGTTTCCTGGGCGGCTCAGGCACAATCCAGCCTTCGTCCCAGCCTTTTTCTGAGATGGCGTACTCGATGTTTTTGATGGTGACGGGCGGGGCGTTGATACCGAGCACGCAGGAACCTTCGCACGGCGCCGGGCAGACGCGACCGGTGAAGTCGGGGAAATTATTCGTTTTGTGCAGCCGTTCGAGCGCTTCCTTCCAGAGGCCGCGATAGACGAGGTCGTTCCATTCCGGGATGAGATTGTGGATGGGGCAGCCGGAGGCCATGCCATTGAGAAGCGAGCCGGTGTGGCAAAAGGGGATGCCGCAATCCATGCAGCGCGCGCCCTGCTGGCGGAGCCTGGCTTCCTCCATGTGGAAATGGAATTCGTTCCAGTCGCGGATGCGTTCGTTGGCCGAACGATCCAGCGGCAGTTCGCGCAGATATTCGATGAAGCCTGTGGGTTTGCCCATTTTAGTCGGTTGCTCCTGACAGATTATGTTTTAACGCAGAGACGCGGAGGACGCAGAGGTCCGCAGAGTTTCACAAAACTTTCTCCGCCAATCTCCCCGCTCTGCCCTTCTGAATTTAGATATCTCATTCAAAAATGAAAGGATGTTTTCGGATCCTGCCAGTCACCAAAATTAACGCAGAGGCGCGGAGTTCGCAGAGAAACGCAGAGATTTATTTGAATGCTGCTCAACGATACTCTGCGCTCTTTGCGTCTTTGCGTTAAGATCTCCGGCACTAAATTCTTTCATAACAACATTCAAAGGCTGAACGAGCCGGGCTCGAGCGGTTGCAGGTTATTGACCACGCGGCTGATGCCGTCCTTCAGCAGGACCGAATGGAAATTGATAATAAGCCCCAACCGCAGTTTCAAGAGACGGAGATAGCTCAACAGTTGCGCCTGATCGAGCGGCGTCACGGCCTCTTTTGCTTTCAAATCAACAATCACTTCGTCCTCAACGATCACATCCAATCGCAGCGGCACGCCCAAGGTCACACCTTTATAACCAATGGGCACATGCTTCTGCCGCTCAAACCGGATGCCGCGCAAATTGAACTCGTGGCACAACGATTCTTCATAAATCTGTTCAACCAAACCCGGCCCATGATACCGATGCACTTCAATCGCCGCACCGATGATCCACTCCGAAATCTCATTCTCGTGCATACTTAATTACCCCAACGCAGAGACGCAAAGTTCGCAGAGAAACGCAGAGAAAATTTATTTTTGCAAAACTCTGCGCGACTTTGCGTTCTCTGCGCCTCTGCGTTTAAGAAACTGCGTCACCCGCCGCCGACGCGCGCCACGTCGCGGACGTTTTCCTCGAACGCGGCCATGATGGCCTGCTCGCCGGTCAAGCCCTGCGACTGCACCTTTTTCATGGACTGCAGCACGCGCTGGTAATCCTTCGGGATCACCTTGACGAATTTGCGGACCGCGCCTGCCCAATCTGCCAGCACCTGCGCGGCGCGATCGCTTTTCGTATAAGTTTGATGCCGCTGGACCAGCTTCCAGACCTCCTCGGTTTCGTCGGGGTCGGTGAGTTTTTCCAGTTCAACCATCTGCCGGTTGACGCGCGTGGCGAAATCGCCGGCTTCGTCGAGCACGTAGGCGATGCCGCCCGACATGCCCGCCGCAAAATTACGGCCGGTCCGGCCCAGCACGATGACGCGCCCGCCGGTCATGTATTCGCAACCGTGGTCGCCAACGGCTTCCACCACGGCATTGACGCCGCTGTTGCGGACGCCGAACCGTTCGCCCGCCATGCCGCGCACGAACAGCTCGCCGCTGGTCGCGCCGTAAAGCGCCACGTTGCCGATGATGATGTTGTCCTCAGCTTTGAACGTGGAACCCTTCGGCGGATAAACAATGATCCGTCCGCCGCTGAGGCCCTTGCCGAAGTAATCGTTGGCATCGCCTTCGAGCTCCAGCGTCATGCCCCTGGGCACAAACGCGCCGAAACTCTGGCCCGCGCTGCCAGTGAACTTGAGGTGAATCGTGTCGTCGGGCAGGCCGTTCGGACCGTGCTTCTTCGTCACTTCGCTGCCGGTGATGGTGCCGACGACACGGTGGACATTGCGGATGGGCAAATCGGCATGGACGCGTTCGCCGCGTTCGATGGCCGGTTCGCAAATATCGAGCAGTCGCGTCACGTCGAGCGACTGTTCCAGGCCGTGGTCCTGGTCTATCTGGCGGTAACGACCGACTTCCGGCCCCGCCTCGGGCCGATACAAAATGTTCGTGAAATCGAGGCCCTTGGCCTTCCAATGCTCAATGGCCTTCCACGGCACGAGTTTGTCCGTGCGTCCGATCATTTCGTTGAGCGTGCGGAAACCGAGCTTCGCCATGATTTCGCGAAGCTCCTGCGCCACAAACCACATGAAATTCACGACGTGTTCGGGGTCGCCGGTGAACCGCGCACGCAAGCGCGGGTCCTGGGTGGCCACGCCAACGGGGCAGGTGTTCAAATGGCAAACCCGCATCATGATGCAACCGAGCACGACGAGTGGAGCGGTGGAAAAACCAAATTCCTCCGCCCCCAGCAACGCGGCGATGGCCACGTCGCGGCCCGTCTTCATCTGGCCGTCGGTCTCAACGTAGATGCGGCTGCGCAGATTGTTCAGCACCAGCGTCTGGTGCGTCTCGGCCACGCCAAGCTCCCATGGTGCGCCGGCGTGTTTGATCGAGGAAAGCGGCGACGCGCCGGTGCCGCCGTCGTGACCGCTGATGAGCACCACGTCCGCGTGCGCCTTCGCGACGCCGGCGGCGATGGTGCCGACGCCGACCTCGGCCACCAGCTTCACGCTGATGCGCGCGTTGCGATTTGAGTTTTTCAAATCGTGAATCAGCTCCGCCAAATCCTCGATGGAGTAAATGTCGTGGTGTGGCGGCGGCGAAATCAAACCAACACCCGGCGTGGTGAAGCGGGTCTTGGCAATCCACGGATACACCTTGCGCCCCGGCAATTCGCCGCCTTCACCCGGCTTGGCGCCCTGGGCCATTTTGATTTGAAGCTCCTTCGCGTTGACAAGGTAATGGCTCGTCACGCCGAACCGGCCGGACGCGACCTGTTTGATGGCGCTGTTCTTCGAATCGTTATACTTCCGACACTGCATGAAAATTACGCGACTCACGTCGCTAGGTCGGCCAGCTCGCTCTGCGTGCTCTGCGATTTCTTTCGGATCAATTGAAAAATCCCGGACTTCGAAATCACCAACGTATTCCCAGTCATTTACTTCTCTCTTGATGAAAACTGGAATGATGTTGCACTGCTCGCACAACATTGCAGCCGATCGCTCAATATGTGGTCCAAATCCAGGAAGAATCACATTAGGAGCATCAGGATTTAGCTCCGGCTTCAAACACGCGCAAACAACACGTCCGTTTACTATAGGCAAAAAGCCATGCTCATTTCCCAAACCGAACGTTTTGACCAGAACGGAGTATTCGTAGCGGGTTCCAACAGTGAAAGGCAAAGTTCCTGAGTTAGCATAGTATCGGTTTGGATCTTCGCCGCCCTCGCCGGTGTTGGATTTTCCGCTGAGCCGATTCATCGCGATGGCCAGAGCTTCGTGCGCTTCCTTGCTGATGGAGCCGTAGCTCATCGCGCCGGTCTTGAAACGTTTCACGATCTCCTCCACCGGCTCGACTTCCTCAATTGGCAGCGGCTTCTCCGCCGGTTTGAATTCGAGCAGGCCGCGCAGCGTGCAGAGGTTTGCCGCCTGGTTGTTGATCAGTTCGGCGTATTCGCGGTAAATTTTTTCGCTGCCAAGCCGGCAGGCAATCTGCAGCTTGTGAATCGTCTGCGGATTGAACAGGTGATATTCACCGCCGTCGCGCCACTGATACTGGCCGCCCGGGTCGAGTGCGACGCCGTTGACCTGGCGATCGGGGAAAGCATGGCGATGCCGCAGCAAAACCTCCTCGGCGAGGACATCCAGCCCAACCCCTTCGATGCGCGAAGGTGTCCAGGTGAAATATTTGTTTACCACATCGCTGTTCAGGCCGACGGCCTCAAAGATTTGCGCGCCTCGATAACTTTGAATCGTCGAGATGCCCATTTTGGCCATCGTCTTGACCACGCCTTTCACGGCAGCCTTGATGTATTTCTTGATGGCGGTCTTGTGGTCGAGGTTGATCAACAGACCCTCGCGGATCATGTCGTCGAGCGTCTCAAACGCCACGTAAGGATTGATGGCGCTGCAACCGTAGCCGATGAGCAACGCGAAGTGGTGCACCTCGCGCGGTTCGCCGGATTCGAGGACGAGGCCGGCCTTGCCGCGCGTGCCCTGTCGGATCAGATGATGGTGCAGGCCCGACACGGCCAGCAGCGCGGGTATCGGCGCGTTCTCCCGGCAGACGCCGCGGTCCGAAAGAATCACAATGTTCGCGCCCCCGGCAATGGCCTGGTCCGCCGCGGCAAACAGTTTTTCCAAGGCCGCTTCGAGATTTTTTCCGGGAGCACACGCGCCTCGCGTGTTGTTTTTCGCGCCCTCGCGGAAAACGTCCTCTGAACGCGAGGCGCATTCGGCTGCACCCGAGGCGGGTGCGCTCCCCACGTTGAATAAAATCGGCAGCGTGACCGCCTTGAACCCCTTGCGGCTGACGCGGCGCAGCTTCTCCAATTCCTCGTTGGTGAGGATGGGATATTCCAGTTTGATCAGGGCGCAGCTTTCGGGCTTGGGATTGAGCAGGCTGCCGCGCGCGCCGACCATCGTCTCGGTGGAGGTGATGATTTCCTCGCGGATGGGGTCAATCGGCGGGTTGGTGACCTGTGCGAAAAGCTGCTTGAAATAATTGTAAAGCAACTGCGGCTTATTCGACAGCACCGCCAGCGGCGTGTCCGTGCCCATCGAACCGAGCGGTTGCACGCCGTCGTTGGCCATCGGCCCGATGAGGAACCGCAAATCCTCGAACGTGTAACCAAATGCCTGCTGCCGCTCGAGCACGGTCTGATGTCCCGGCTCGGATTGGGATCCGGGCTCCGGCAGGTTTTTGAGCAGCACGTGATGTTCGGCGAGCCACTGTTGATACGGATGCGCGGTGGCAAACTTGTTCTTCAACTCCTCGTCGGTAACGATGCGGCCCAGTTCCGTGTCCACGAGAAACATGCGGCCAGGTTGCAAACGGCCTTTGACGGCAATTCGCTCCGGCGGAATGTCCAGCACGCCGACTTCCGACGCCATGATGACGAGGTCGTCTTTCGTGACGTAGTAACGCGATGGACGCAGGCCGTTGCGGTCAAGGCACGCGCCGATCCGGACGCCATCGGAAAACGCGATGGACGCCGGGCCGTCCCACGGTTCCATCAGGCAGGAATGATATTCGTAAAACGCGCGTTTCTCCGGCGACATGCTCTCGTGATTTTCCCACGGCTCGGGAATCATCATCATCACTGCGTGAGGCAATTCGCGCCCCGCCATGACCAGCATTTCGAGGCAGTTGTCGAACATGGCCGAGTCGCTGCCGTCGGTGTTGATGACGGGCAGAATCTTTTTGATGTCGTCGCCGAACAACTCGGACTGGAAATTCGACTGGGCGGCGTGCATCCAGTTGATGTTGCCGCGGAGCGTGTTGATTTCGCCGTTGTGGGCGAGATAGCGATACGGATGCGCGCGGTTCCAGCTCGGAAACGTGTTCGTGCTGAAACGCGAATGAATCAACGCGAGCGCAGACTCCATCGCCGGATGCGACAGGTCGGGGTAATACTCGCCGAGTTGCCCCGTCAGGAGCATCCCCTTGTAACAAACCGTCTTGTAAGACAGGCTCGAAAGGTAAAAGCATTCACCGCCCTTGACCTTGCCGGAATAGCGGATGGCATTCTCCGCCCGCTTGCGGATGACGTAAAGCTTCCGCTCAAATCCGAGGTCGTCGGTCAAGTTCGCATTGCGTCCGATGAAGACCTGTCGCATGAACGGTTCGGCGGCCTTTGCGGTCGCGCCGAGCGAGGTGTTGTTCGTCGGAATCGTGCGCCAGCCCAAAACCCGCTGGCCTTCCTCGGCCACGATGGCCGCGAAAATCTTTTCGCACTCCGCCCGCTGCGCCGCATTGTGCGGCAGGAACACCATGCCCACGCCGTATTCGCCCGGAGATGGCAGAGCGAAGCTGGAGGATTTGGTCACTTCCTTGAAGAACGCGTGTGGCGTTTGCAGGAGAATGCCTGCGCCGTCGCCCGTGTTCGCTTCGCAGCCGCAGGCGCCACGGTGATTCAGGTTCAAAAGCACCCGGAGCGATTGCTCAATGATGGTGTGCGACTTTTTGCCCTTGATATTGACGACGAAGCCGACGCCGCACGCTTCGTGTTCAAATTGCGGATCATAAAGCCCCTGCCTTGGCGGTGGCGTGGTCCGCGCCCGGCCCGGTCTTTGCCTTCGTTCTATGCTACAGCTCATTGTTTGGGCTCTGTGGCCCGTCGTTCCACTATTTTTTACTCCATTTTAACCTCCGTGCAATAAATGTTTTAAAAAAAGTCCGGTATCAACCCATTAGAATTCGATTGATTAATCCAGATTGTATTAGTCGGAAAAATCGCTTTCATTAAAAACAATCCGTTACCTTTCCGGGACGGCGTAAATATATCAGTGAAACCATGAATGACGACCTGACCCTGCTGCGGGAATACGCCCGGCACAATTCCGAGGAAGCATTCGCCGCGCTTGTTTCGCGCCACGTCGGTCTGGTTTATTCCGTGGCGTTACGGCAGGTGTGCGACCCGCATCTGGCCGAGGAAATTACGCAGGCCGTCTTCATCATTCTGGCGCGCAAGGCAGATTCGCTCGGCAACAAAACCATTTTGCCCGGCTGGCTTTGCCGGACGGCGCGCTACGCCACCCCTGCTGCCCTTGCCGCAAAAAAGGCTGAACTATGGCAAGCAATGAAAGAGGCAAATAATCCAACAACAATCCAAACGGAAACCCATTTAAATATGACTGTAAACCAAGATTTTTCGCCAACGGATTTCCAGCGTTGATGCAAACCATTTTACAGGCCGCGCGCAAATTGTATAATGTCACTTTGTGAATTCGCAAAAGCGTCAGCGCGTCGTCTGCGGCAGGAGCGGGGGAATTTCAAACGATTAAAACCTGCAAATAAATTGTCGGTTTTGACCGGGCGGCGCACACTTAATCGTGCAGCCAAATTTGCTCTGGAACAAATCAAGTCTGCTGCAAAAACAAAATGATTGTTGTTAAGAAGGCGCAGTAACATTTTTCGTTCAACTCACTTCGCAAACCATTTTACACATCGCCCATGCATTGTATAATGTCCTTCTGTGAATTCGCAAAAGCGTCAGCGCGTCGTCTGCGGCATGAGCGGGGGAGTGGACTCTTCCGCCACGGCGGCGCTGTTGCTCAAGCAGGGCTACAACGTCGTCGGCATCACGCTCAAGCTCTGGCCGCAGGATTGTGTCAACCGGGCGGAGGACAAGTGCTGCGGCCCGCAGGCCGTCACCGACGCGCGCGCCGTCTGCCACACGCTCGGCATCCCGTATTACCTGATTGACGAGGCGGCGGAATTCCAGAAGCACGTCATCAGTTACTTCGCCGACGAATACAAGGCCGGCCGCACGCCGAATCCCTGCGTGATGTGCAATCAGAATCTCAAGTTCGGCCGGCTCATTGACCGCGCGGACCAGCTCGGCGCACAATTCATCGCCACCGGCCATTTCGCAAGAATTGAGCGCGCCCCGTCGTCTCCTTCAATGAGTCCGACCGTGGCAGGGACATCGCGCTGCGATGTCTTCGCCCGCGAAGCAGCGGGCGAAACCCTTGCGCTGCTGAACGCAGCGCGGACGGCGCAGCGCGCCGTCCCTACCACAGGGCGCTACCTCCTCAAGCGCGGGCGCGACTTGAAGAAGGACCAAAGTTATTTCCTTTTCTCGTTGCGGCAGGACCAGCTTGCGCGCGCGATTTTTCCGCTCGGCGAAAAAACCAAGAGTGACACGCGCGAAGTGGCGCGGCATTGCCAGCTCAAGACCGCCGACAAGGAGGAGAGCATGGAAATCTGCTTCGTGCCGGACAAGGATTACGGGAAATTTCTCCGGGAAGCGAAACTCGCGCAGACGCATCGCGGCGAAATCGTGGATTTGCACGGCCATGTCCTTGGTCATCATGACGGCATTGAATTTTACACTATCGGCCAGCGCAAGGGACTCGGCCTCACCACGCCCAAGCCGGTCTATGTTGTTGAATTGGATGCGGAGAACAACCGCATCGTCGTCGGTGACGAATCCGCGCTGGACTGCGATGAGTTCACTGCGAGCAATTGCAACTGGATTCCATTCGACAAGCTGTCGGAACCAATCGAAGTCACGACGAAAATCCGTTACAACCATCCCGGCACGCCCGCGACGGTGACGCCAACCGGCAATGGTTCGGTGAAAGTGAAACTGCATTCAGCCCAACGTGCCATCACGCCCGGCCAGGCGGCAGTGTTCTATCAGGATGATCTGGTCCTCGGCGGCGGGTGGATTACAAAGTAGGACACGCTTCCAGCCTGTTTTCATTTTTAAAGCCAGAGACAGGCAGAATGCCTGTCCCACATCGGCGAGAAGATTTTATGATGATCTGAACAAGGCGCATTGACAACCCGCGCCAGCCGATGCATTATTCCCGTCATGAAAATATTCATTCTTGTGGCCGCAATCTTGATTTTTCAGACCGTTTCCGCCTGCGCCGCGGATTCCATTTACGACATTCCGCTCAAGGACATTGACGGCAAGGACACCTCGCTGAAGCCGTATCAGGGCAAGGTGCTGCTCGTCGTCAACGTCGCGTCGAAATGCGGGTTCACGCCGCAATACACGGCGTTGGAGGCGCTCTACCAGAAATACAAGGACCAGGGCTTGGTCGTGCTTGGCTTTCCCTGCAACCAGTTCGCCCATCAGGAACCCGGCACGGACGCGGAAATCAAACAATTCTGCTCCTCCAAATACGATGTGACCTTCCCGATGTTCGACAAAATTGAAGTCAACGGGGCCAACCGCCATCCGCTTTACGTGCTGCTGGCGGGCAAGGAATCGCCGTTCGCCGGGAACATCGGATGGAATTTCACCAAGTTCCTCGTCGGCCGGGACGGCAAAATCCTGAAACGCTTCAGCTCGCCGGTGAAACCCAATTCGCCGGAAATGACGCAGGCCATCGAAGCGGCGCTGGCGGCAAAATAAGGCCACGGCGGTCAAACGGTGGTGTTTTATCAGGATGATCTTGTTGTCGGTGGCGGATGGATTGCGCGCTGATGATGAATCACCGCAACCAGCTTTTTTGAGTCCCTTCTTAAATCCGGATTCAAGTTGTCGGCGGCAAATCGAAGCGGGGCGACGTTTGCTTGACTTCCAAAGCCGGGCACTTCATTAAACAGCCGCACAACACGCTGAAATTTCTCGAATGAATTTGTTTCGCCGAAGAAGCGTCGCCGACCTGCAGGCCGAAGTGCTGACCGACAAAAGCCTCAAACGGGCCTTGGGCCCGGTCAATCTGACGGCCCTGGGCATCGGCGCCATCATCGGCGCGGGCATCTTCGTCCTCACGGGCCAAGCCGCCGCGCAATACGCCGGGCCGGGCATTGTTTATTCCTTCATTCTTTCCGGGCTGGCCTGCGCGTTCGCCGGACTTTGTTACGCGGAATTTGCCTCCATGATTCCGCTCTCCGGGTCGGCTTACACTTACGGTTACGCTACGCTGGGGGAATTCATCGCTTGGATTATCGGCTGGAATTTGATTCTTGAATATCTTTTTGCCGCCGGCACCGTCGCCGTTGGCTGGTCGAGCTATGTTGTTTCCCTTTTGAATGACCTGCACATCACGATTCCCGCCGCGTTCACGTCCGCGCCCTATGACCACATCACGCCGCCCAGCGCGCATTGGTGGAATCTCTGGCAACTCTTCGCCAAAGGCTGGGTTAGCACCGGCGCCGTGCTCAACGTGCCGGCCATGTTGATTGTCGCCGGCATCACGATCCTTCTCGTCATCGGTATCAAGGAATCGGTGAATTTCAACAACGTCATCGTCGCGCTGAAACTGGCGGTCATTCTGACATTCATCGCGGTCGGCGTCGCTTACATCAACAAAAACAACTGGCATCCCTTCGTGCCCCCGGCGCTCGGTCCGGGTCATTTTGGCTGGGGTGGCATCGTGCGCGGAGCGGGGGTGATTTTTTTCGCCTACATCGGCTTTGACGCCGTGTCCACCGCCGCCCAGGAATCGAAAAATCCGCAGCGTGACATGCCCATCGCACTGCTTGGTTCACTAGGGATTTGCACGGTCCTTTACATCAGCGTTTCGCTGGTGCTCACGGGGATCGTCAATTATACGCAACTCAACGTCGGCGCACCCATCGCCGTGGCCGTCAGCACCCTCGGCCCGTCGCTCGCCTGGCTCGAATACTTCATCAAGATTGGCGCCACTGCCGGGCTTTCATCCGTCATTCTCGTCATGCTGCTCGGCCAGCCGCGGATTTTTTACACGATGTCCAAGGACGGGTTGCTGCCGCCCGTTTTCAGCGCTGTCCATCCCAAATTCCGGACGCCCTGGATCGCGCAAATCATTACCGGCGCGGCCGCCATGCTGATTGCCGGGTTGTTTCCCATCGGCCTGCTGGGCGAATTGGTGTCCATCGGCACGCTGCTGGCCTTCGCCATTGTCTGTGCGGGAGTGTTTGTCCTGCGCTTCACCGACCCGGAAATCAAGCGCCCGTTTCGCACGCCGTCCTTCTGGCTGATCGCGCCGCTGGGCGTTCTGTCCTGTGGCTATTTGATGTATAAACTGCCGGCGGACACCTGGGCACGGCTGATCGTTTGGTTGGCCATTGGGTTGGTCATTTATTTCGCCTACGGCTGTCGCCATTCAAAATTGCAAAACCGCAATCCCCGCAGGGATGAAGGGAATTAGCCCGGCACAACGTGCCGGGACCATCGTCCCCAAAACGAAATTCGTCCCGGAGGGACGATGGAATTCATTGTTCGTTTTCCGGCGTCCCTCCGGGACGCGGTCCTTTTCCCTGCCCCAACCGGGGACGTTGTCCCCGGCTAATTTTCATCGTCGCTCCGCGACTTCGCATTCTCCTACGGAATCACCCAGCGATACGTAGTGACGGGCGTGCCATTGGTGGCGGCGATGACAGCCGAATTCAAAGTGTTGACGGTGGTTTGTTGCACTGAGCCGTCGGCCATGCCAATGTTGCCAACGCCGTGATGCCGTTCCTTGGTCCACGCCAGAGCATTGGTGGTCGGAAGATTCAAGATGCCCGGCTTAACCCGAACGCCGTTGACAGCCAGGTTGTCGTCGCCATCGAGAATCATTTGCGGATAAATATCGGCGGCGTCCAGGCTGAAAAAATAGCTGATGTTTGCGTCGCTAAAACCGCTGGTAAAATAGGTTGCACTGGTGCGTTCGGTGTCTTCCGGACAAAGAAGAATTTTCGGCGTGCTCAATTCGTTGGACATGGTTTGCCACAAAACGCAGGCTCTGCCGCTGCCGATCAATTTCATTGTCTCGCTGTTTGTCAGAGCAAATTGCATCGGGTATTTGTCATTGTTGTCTCCTTCCCAAACTTTGAAGGTGAGGTTAATTTGATGCACGTTGTTGACGCAATTGACTCGTGAGGATTTGTGCTTCGCTCGAGCAAGTGCGGGCAACAACATCGCTGCCGCCAGCAAGGCGATCACGCCAATGACCACAAACAATTCAGTCCGGGTGAATGCTTTGGTTCGGTTGGCGGCAGGCTGGGTTTTCATGCTGCCAATTGAATCACCGGCATCGCCAATGCCAAGCAGATTTTTCGTGGAATTTTGCGCGCGAGCGAACGGTATGGTGTCCCGGCAGGGACGCCGGAAATCAGCCCGGCACAACGTGCCGGGTTCATCATCCAAAAGCAAAATCCGTCCTGAAGGGACGGGGGAATCCATCGTTCGTTTTCCGGCGTCCCTCGGGGACGCACCCCATTTTATTGCCACAACCGGGGACGATGTCCCCGGCTAATTTCCATCCGTCGCTCCGCGACTTCGCGTCCTTCGCGGCTAAAAAAATTACCGGTTGGTGGATTCCTCATCCGCGGGCGCGCCGGAACGCCAATGCCCTTTTTGCCAGACATAAATGTTGCCCTGCTGCACCCATTTGCCTCGCAGCCAGATGTCGCCCGGATGCGGGCGCGTCCGCCAGTGACCGGCTACCCAGACCCATTGGCCGCGCCATTCCCAGTGGCCGGGAATGAAATACCACAACGTCCGCAGGCCGGGACAAGCGGGAATGACATCTTTTTGATTCTCCGGCGGCGGCTGGGTGGGTTGTCCGACATTGACGTTGTCCGCCGTCGCGACCTGCGGCGCGACGTTGGTGGGCGCTTTTGACACGCAGCCTGCGAACAGCGGCAGCGCGGCGGCGATAAGGAGCATTTTGATTGGAATAGAATCTTTCATGTTCGTATTCAGTTTTGGAAATCTCCGGAAATGTGCGCTGTCTTCCCCAAATTTGCAACGGATTAAATGAGACGACGGCGTCCTGATTTGTATTTCAATCTGGCAACCGGAGCGCGAGTTGTCCCAACTCGCAGCACTCCAGGCAAATCCAAACGCTGCGGATTGAAGACAATCCGCGCTCCGCGTCAAATCAGGCGCTCTCGCTGCAAAAAAGCCACCGGCGTCATTCAACGTCGGTGGTCATGAAGGTTTCCGCGAGGGATCAAGCCGGTTTAGCGCCAGCGGCCGCCAACCCAGACATAGCCGTGAGCGCGGTGCGTCCAGTGACCGGCCACCCAGACCGCATGGGGATGCGGGCGCGGTGCCCAGCGGCCGGCCGCCCAGACCCAGTGGCCGCGCCATTCCCAGCAGCCCGGAACCCAAAGCCAAAGGTCCAATGGACCAGGAGGGACCGGCATGACTTCGACCTGCGGTGGCGGCGGGGCCTCCGGCTGGGTCACAATCACCTCGGCGGGCGGCGGCGCCGCGGCGACCGGCGGGCGTTCATACACCACGCAGCCCGCGAGCAGCGGCAGGCTGGCAGCCAGCAGAAGGCTTTTGGTCAAAATTGATCTTCTCATAATCATCCTGTTAGACACTGGCGCGATGGAATTTGTTACAGAGTTAATTCAGCAATTTTCAGGCCAGTTCCACCTGCCGCACCGGCGCCTGCCGGACGCGTTTGAACAGCAGTATCAGCGGCAGACAGCACAGCACCGTCAGCGTAAATGCCCGGAACGTGTCCACAAACGCCCACAAATGCGCCTGCTGATTGAGCAGGTTGTAAATGAGCGCATAAGCCTGGTGCGACGCCGTTACCGGGTCGCTGTGCCGGGCGAGCGCGGCTTGCGCCGCGTGCAGTTGCCCCGTGAACGCCGGGTTGGTCGGCGTCAGATGCCCCACCATGAGCGCCTGATGCGCCTGCGCACCGCGCGCAATCATGGTGGTGACGGTGGCGATGCCGATGCTGCCGCCGAGGTTGAGCATGAGATTGTAGAGACCGGTGGCGCTGCCGATTTGCTGCTGGCGCAACTGGCTCATCGTCGCTGTGGTCAGCGGCACGAAAATAAAACTGACGGCGAAACCGTTCAGCACGGTCGGGAAAATGACGCTGGCCATGCTGACCTGGAGATTGAGATTGCTCAGGCGGAAGACGGAGAAGGCCAGCATCGAAAAACCAAAACACAGCATCCAGCGCAGCCGGATTTTGCCCACCAACCGCCCGACAATCAAGGTGGTGCAAAACGCCGCGATGCCGCGTGGACTCATCGTGTAACCGCTCTGCAACGCCGGATAACCCATCAGCGTTTGCAGAAATAGCGGTAGCTCCGCCGTCGTGCCGTAAAGAATGATACCCACCACCATCATCAACATCAGGCCGACGGCAAAATTCCGGCTCTTGAGAATCCGCAAGTCCACCAGCGGATGCTCCACCCTGAGTTCCCACACAACGAATCCAATCATGGCTGTGGCGGATATGCCAAGGAACCAACGAATCCAGACCGCGCCCAACCAGTCCTCCTCCTGTCCCTTGTCCAGCATGATTTGCAACGTCGCCAGCCAGACCGCCAGCAGGCCGAACCCGACGAAATCAATCGCCGCCTTCAGGTTGCGTTTGATGTAAGGCGGGTCTTCGACCAGCCACTCCGCCAGGAACATCGCCAGGATGCCCACCGGCAGGTTGATGTAGAAAATCCAGCGCCACGAATAATTGTCCGTGATCCAGCCGCCGAGCGTCGGGCCGATGATGGGTGCCACGATGACGGCCAGTGAAAACGTCGCCATCGCCACGCCGCGTTTGGCGACCGGAAAGCTTTCCAGCAAAATCGCCTGGGCGATGGGCACCATCGCACCGCCGCCCGCGCCCTGCAAAATGCGCGCCAGAATCAGCATCGGCAGATTCAGCGCCAGCCCGCACAACATCGACGCGAACGTGAACATCCCGATGCACGAAATCAGCACCCGTTTCCGGCCAAAATGATTTCCCAGCCAGCCGGTCATCGGGAGGATGATGGCGTTGGACACGAGATAACTCGTCAGCACCCACGTCGCCTCGTCGGTCGTGGCCGACAGGCTGCCGGCGATGTGCGGCAGGGCGATGTTGGCGATGGAGGTGTCGAGCACCTGCATGAACGTCGCCAGCATCACGCCCACGGCCACCAGCCACGGGCTGTGGCGCGGATGCCAGTCCTCGTGATGTACACTGTCAGGCATGGTGAAAATTAATTCGTAGCACAGGCCTCCGGCCTGCGTTCCTGCTGAAATTCACAGGCTGGAAGCCTGTGCCACTTTTTAGCATGAATCATCGGACAAATTTTATTTTCGCGTACCGTCGAGTTTCCTCTCCAAAATGAATCGGAAAACAAACGCCGCCCCGCCCGCCAAAACCATTGCCAGCAATGCAATCACCCAGCCGGGAATTCCAAAACCGCTGACGCGCACGCTGGGCGCAACAGAAAGGCCGGGGCCAATCGTGTGGTCGGCGGGCAACGGTTCGTCAAAGACAATTTTCACCGGCACACGCTGGACTACTTTCACGTAATTGCCCGTCGCATTTTCCGGCGGCAGCAGGCTGAAACGCGCGCCGGAGCCGGCCTGGATACTGTCCACGTGTCCGCGCAGCGATCTGCCGAGCGCGTCAATCTCAACGAGCGCCGGCTGGCCGGGCCGCATGTGTTTCAATTGCGTTTCCTTGAAATTGGCCACGACCCAGACATCGCTCGGCACGATGGAAAACAACGTCTGGCCGGTTTGGATGTAATCGCCCGGCTCGACGGATTTGCGCGTCACGCGGCCATCGCTTGGCGCAAAAATTTTGGTGTAGGACAAATCCAATTGCGCCGACTGCACGGCGGTTTGTGCCTGCCGGAACAGCGCGAGCGCCATGGCAACGGAGGCTTCGGTCGCCGTCTGGGTCGCCTTGGCCTCGTTGATTCTTGAGGCGTCCGCAACGGCTTTTTGTTTCGCGGCGGCGAGGTTCGCGTCGGCTTCCCTGACCGCGGCCTGCGCGTCATCAAATTCCTGCGCCGAAATGGTGTTCTGCGTCCGCAATTCCCGGTTACGTTGAAAATCCGCCTGCGCGCGCGCGTCGGTGGCTTCCGCCGCGTCGGCGTCGGCCTTCGATTGGTCGGCGGTGGCTTGGGCGGTGGCCACTTTCACGGCCATCAAATCGAGCGCGGCGAGCATCGTTTTGTAGTTGGCTTCCGAGGCGTCGGCGGAGGATTGTTTCTGCGCGGCGGTTGTCGAGTAATCCGCCGGATCAATCTCCACCAGCAAATCGTTCGAGCGGACCATCTGGTTGTCGAGCACGTGAACGGTGGAAACCTGGCCGGAAATCCTCGGCGCGATGGAAACAACGTCACCGTCAATGAAGGCGTCGTCGGTGGATTCGTGCGTGAAGGCGGTAACCAGATAATCCAGTCCGAAAAACAACAGCACGGCAAGCGCGCCGGTTGCAGGCCAGATGAACCACGGCGAATTTAATTTTGCCAGCTTCGCGCCATTCGCCACGGGCGCGGGCGTTGGTTTGCTTTCGTTCATAACTTCATTGGCTTTCCAGTTAAAACAGACGTTAATGTGACGGCGAGTATTCCCGCCAGCCGCCGCCCAGTGCCTGATAAAGGTTTATCAAATTGAACAACCGTGAGTATTGCGACTGGATGAGATTCTGCCGCGCACTGTCGAGGGTTTGCCGGGCAGCGAGGACGTTGAGGGAACTGTCCACGCCGCTGCGGAAGCGCGCCTCGGTCAGTTTGTAATTTTGTTGTTCGGCCTTGACCAAGGCTTGGTTGGCCGCCAGTTGTGTATTGACGGTGGCCCGCACCACGAGAGAGTCGGCAACTTCCCGGAAGGCGGTTTGAACGGCTTTTTCGTAGTTCGCGACTTCGATGAGTTTGCCTGCCTTGGCACCCTGTAGTTCGGCCCAGGCCGTCCCCGCTGCGAAAATGGGCCACTGGATTTGAGGTGAAAAGTTCCAAGCCTGCGAGCCGGGAGCGAACAAACTTTCGAGCGCCGTGCTGGCGGTGCCCGCCGAGCCGGTGAGGGTGACGGTCGGGAAAAAGGCGGCTCGGGCGGCGCCGATGTTGGCATTGGCGGCTTCGAGTTGATGTTCGGCCTCGAGAATGTCCGGGCGGCGTTGCAACAGGTCGGAGGGCAGACCCGCCGGCAGGTCGGACAAACAAATCTGCGGATTGAACGGTTGGGGCGGGGAAAGGTCCTCGGGCAGCGGGCGGCCCACCAGAAGGACAAGGTAATTTTCTGCCTGAGCGAGTTGTTGTTCGTAGCCGGCAGCGGCTGCGCGCGCGGTCTGCATCTGGGCTTCGGCGGCATTTAAATCGAGTTCGGAAAGAACACCGGCTTCGTAGCTGCGCTTGGTGAGGTCATAGGCACTGCGCGCCGATTCCAACGTTTGCCGGGCCACGGCGAGTTGCTCGGTCAGTTCGCGTTCCGTCAGGTAAGCCGCGCCCACCTCGGCCACCAGCGCGATCTGGGCGCTCTTGCGGGCTTCTTCGCTGGCAAAAAAGGTTTCCAACGCCTGCTTTTTGAGACTGCGCACGCGGCCGAAAAGGTCCAGTTCATACGAGGCGACGCCCAGGTTCACATTGAATTGGTTAAAGGTCGCCGCCTCGGTGCCACCGGCAAATCCGGTTGCAATGCGCTGGCGCGAGCCATTGGCGTTGATGTCAACGGTGGGAACCAAGGCGTTCCGCTGGACGCGGTACAGCGCGCGCATTTGTTCGACGTTCAACATCGCCACGCGCAGGTCGGGGTTGTTGGTCAGGGCCAGTCCGATGAGCTGTTGCAGGCGCGGGTCGCGGAAAAATTCGCGCCAGCCGATTTCCGCCGCTGGAACGGCATTGGTCGAGACTTTGAGTTGTCCTGGCGCCTTGGGCCAGGTTGGCGAAATGGCTGCGGTTGGGCGGTGATATTTCGGCGCGAGCGTGCAACCGGCCAAAGCCAGAGTGAACAGGACGATGATGGGTGAAAGATGTTTGCTCATGGCTTGGCCGGGTTATTGTTTCCGTTGGCATCGTCAAAGCCGACCGGCTTGGGCGCAAGCATGGTGTGCGATGGCTTCTGGGATTTGAACATCCGGCGGATCACCACAAAGAACACCGGCACGAGGAAGACCGCCAGCACGGTGGCCGAAACCATGCCACCTGCCACGCCAGTGCCGATGTCGTGCCGGCTGGCCGATCCGGCGCCGGTACTGAACGCCAGCGGCGATACCCCCAGAATAAACGCCAGCGACGTCATCAGAATCGGGCGCAATCGCAAATGCGCCGCTTCCAGGGTGGCCTCAATCAAACCCTTGCCCTGCGCTTGCAAGTCCTTGGCGAATTCAATGATGAGGATGGCGTTTTTGGCGGACAATCCGACGATAGTCAGCAGGCCGACCTTGAAGAACACGTCGTTGGGCAGGCCGCGCAGCGTGGCGGCCAAGAGCGCGCCGAGGATGCCCAGCGGAACGACGAGAATCACGGCCACCGGGATGGACCAGTTTTCGTAGAGCGCGGCCAGCGCCAGGAACACCACAAGGAGCGACAGCGCGTAGAGCAACGGGGCCTGTTTGGCCGACAAACGTTCCTCGTAGGACTGGCCGGTCCATTCATAGCCAAAACCGTTGGGCAGTCGTCCGGCCAGATTTTCCATGGCGGTCATCGCTTCGCCGGTGCTCTTGCCCGGCGGCGCGGAACCCTGGAGTTCCAGCGAGGGAAAGCCGTTGTAATGCTGCAACGCCGGCGAGCCGTAAATCCAGTGCAAGGTGGCCAGGCTGGAGAGGGAAACCATCTGCCCCTGGTTGTTGCGCACGTAGGCCTTGCCGACATCCTGGGGCTGCATGCGATACGGCGAGTCCAGTTGGGCGATGACCCGCTGCACACGGTTGCCATGCACAAAATTGTTGATGTAATCCGAACCGAAGTAGGCCGCCAGCGCCGTGTTCAAGTCCGCCAGCGAAACCCCCAGCGCGCTGGCCTTGGCCTGGTCAATGTCCACTTTGAGCTGCGGCGTGTCTTCCAATCCCTGGAAGCGCAGTTGCACGATGTCATGGTTGGTCGCAGCCATGGCCAGCAACTGGTCGCGGGCCTGCATGAGTTTTGTGTGGCCCAAACCACCCTGGTCCTCCAACTCGAAATCAAAGCCGGACGAAATGCCCAGTTCGGGAATCGGCGGGGGATTGATGGGGATTATCATCGCGTCCTTGATCTGGTTCAAGGCCAGGAAGGCATTGCCTATGATTGCATCCACGTGATGTTGCGCGCCGTGGCGCTGGCTCCAGTCTTTCAAATGAACGAAGGCCAGGGCGGCGTTCTGGCCCGCGCCGTTGAAGCTGAAGCCGGCCACGTCCACCATGCCCGCCACCTCCGGCTGGCTCAAATAATAACGCTCCACCTGCTTGAGCACGTCCACGGTGCGTTCCTGGGTCGCGCCCACCGGCAACTGGATGAGGGTGATGAAATAACCCTGATCTTCGTCCGGCAAAAATGACGAGGGCAGCCGGAGATACAACCAGCCCACCGCCGTGACAATCGCCAGATAAATGGCGAGATACCGCGGCGTTTTGGCGAGCATCCGGCCCAGGAAACTTTCATAATTTTTCCGCGTGGCGAGAAAACCACGGTTGAACCACCCGAAAAATCCGCTCTTCCTGAGGTGATGCCCTTTTTCGACCGGAGTGAGCAACGAAGCGCACAACGCCGGCGTCAGCGACATCGCCAGAAAGATGGAGAACAACATGCACGAAATCAGCGACAGTGAAAACTGCCGGTAAATCGCGCCGACCGAGCCGCCGAAGAAGGCCATGGGGATGAACACCGCGGTCAGCACCAGCGAAATGCCGATCAATGCGCCGGTGATTTGCTTCATCGCCTTGATGGTCGCCTCGCGAGGCGGCAGCCCTTCCTCGCTCATGATGCGTTCCACGTTTTCCACCACTACGATGGCGTCGTCCACCAGTTCGCCTACGGCGAGCACCATGCCGAACATAGTCAGCACGTTGATGGAAAAGCCGAGCGCATACATCACGGCGAACGTGCCCAGCAACGCCACCGGGATGACGATGGTGGGGATGAACGTCGCCCGGAAATTTTGCAGGAACAAAAAGATGATCAGGAATACCATCACGATGGCTTCCACCAGCGTCGTGACCACTTCCCGGATGGAGGCGCGCACGAATTCAGAACCGTCGTAGGGAAAATCCACGCGCACACCCGGCGGGAAGAATTTGGACAGCTCATTGACCTTGGTATAGACCGCGTTGGCGGTGGCCACGGCGTTGGCCGATGGGGCCAGCCGGATGCCCACCGCGGCGGTGGGCCGCCCGTCCACGCGCGCCTGGATGGAATAATCTGCGCCGCCCATCTCGACCCGCGCCACATCGCGCATATACACCCGCGAACCGTCGGGATTCACCCGCAGGAGGATGCCTTCAAACTGCTTGGCGGTGGTCAGCGTGCTTTGGCCCTGCAGGGTGATGTTGATTTCCTGCCCCTTCACCGACGGAGGCGAGCCCAGTTGGCCGACCGGGACCTGGATGTTCTGGGATTGAACCGCGTTGATGACGTCGTTGACGCTGAGGTTGTAACTTTCGAGCTTTTGCGGATTCAGCCAGAGGCGCATGGCGTTCTCGGTGCCGAACAGGTCCGCTTCACCCACGCCGGTGACACGGCGGATAGGGTCGAGCACGCTGGAGGCGATGTAATTGCCCAGCGCGATAGCGCTGATGCTGTTGTTGGTGGACGATAGCGTGAAAAACATCAGGAAATTGCGGGTGGATTTGAGGACGGTGATGCCCTGTTGCTGGACCGTCTGCGGCAGATTGGGCATGGCCAGTTGCAGTTTGTTCTGCACCTGCACCTGCGCAATGTCCGGGTCGGTGCCGGACTTGAAATAAAGTGTGACGGAGGACTGTCCGCTCGCGCTGCTGCTCGACGAAATGTAAAGCAGGTTGTCAATGCCGTTCATCTGCTGCTCAATCACGGACGTGACCGTATCCTGCACCGTTTCCGCGGAGGCGCCCGCATAGACGGCGTTCACCGAGATGGACGGCGGGGCGACGCTGGGATATTGGGCGACGGGCAGATGCGTGATGGCCAGAATGCCGCCCATCATGATGAGCAGGGAAATCACCCAGGCAAAAATCGGCCGGTCTATGAAAAATTTCGGCATGGCAATTTCCGGTTAATTTCCCTGGGCCGATGCCGGTGGCGCGGCGCTGTTGGTGCCGGCCGGATTGAACGGAACCGGCTTCGCCACCATCCCCGGTTGGACTTTCTGCAAGCCTTCAACGATGATCTGTTCCCCGGCTTTCAGTCCGTCCGTGACGATCCAATTGTTCCCCACGGCCCGGCCAATTTTAATGACGCGGACCGCCACCTTGCCGTCCGCACCCACCACCAGCACGGAAGCAACACCGCCGGCGCCGATGTTGACGCCACGCTGCGGGACGGTGATGGCTTTGGCATCAACTGCCTGCTCCAATACGCCCCGCACAAACATTCCCGGCAACAGCAGATGATCGGGATTGGGAAGTTCTGCGCGTAAAGTAATCATGCCGCTGCCCGGGTCCACCGTGACGTTGGAGAACAACAGCTTGCCGGGCTGCGGATAGGTCGTTCCGTCGTCCAGCAGCAACGTCACCTTGGCCTCGCCGGGCGCGACGCTTTTGAGCGTGCCGCTTTCCAATTCCCGCCGCAGCCGCAGCACCTCGGTGCTCGATTCGGTGAAATCGCAATAAATCGGGTCCAACTGCTGCACCACTGCCAATTCGGTGGCGGCGGCCTGGCTGACCAGTGCGCCTTCCGTGACCAACGCCGAACCAATGCGTCCGGAAATTGGCGCGGTGACGGTGCAATAATCAAGATTGATGGCGGCAATTTCCTGGGAGGCTTTGGCCTGGGCCGACGACGACACGGCGTTGTCGTAATCCTGCTTGCTCACGGCATTGATGCCCACCAGCGGCTCGTAACGTTGCACCAGCAGTTGCGCCTGCGTCAGGTTCGCTTTCGCGCTGTCGAGCGCGGCTTGGTACGGCGCGGGATCAATCTGGTAAAGCACTTCACCGTTCGTGACGTCCGCGCCTTCGCGAAAATCCCGGTGCAAGACGATGCCGTCCACCCGCGCGCGCACCTGCGCCACGCGCATCGGATCAATCCGCCCCGGCAATTCTGTCGTCAAAGCCACCGACTCCGGCGTGATGGTGACCACGCCGACCTCCGGCGGCGGCAGGTTATAAGCGCCGGAACCGGCTCGATTCCGGTCGCAGCCGGAAAAAAGCGCCGCTGCCGCCAGCGCGACAGACAGTCCCCTTAAGATGTCATTCAACGTTCGATTGTTCACAATTTTACCTTCTCCTTTTTTTGGCACCGGCCCCGGCCAGAAACAAATCTACAATGCGTTCGGCGGCGCGCCGATTCAAACGATAATTTGGCATCAACAAATGCGAGGTGACGTAAAGGTGCGCCTGCCCATAAAAACCATAGGCCAGGTCCCGGCTGTCGAAGCGATCATCCAGTTCGCCGGCGGCCTGGGCGCGTTTGATGAGGGCATGCATGAACTCCAGATTGCGCTGGCAGCGGTCGAGATAGCGCAATTCCGGCGGCACCTCGCCCGGGGCGGAAAATGCGGTGGCGAACGCGATGCGCGTCAACTCGCGGTTTTTGTGAAAGTAATCGAACAACGCGGCGAGAATCTCAACCAATTGTCCGCGCACCCCGCGTCCGCGCGCCGCCGCCTCTTGCACGACCTGCAACCGCTCGTCGTGCGCTTCGCTGACGAGTGCCTGGAACAATCCGGCCTTGTCGCGGAAATGATAATACAATGCCGGCTTGGACACCTTCGCGTCGCTGACGATTTGCTGGACGGAGGTGGCGGCGTAACCGCCGTTGGCGAAGCGCTTGAGCGCCGCCCGGAGAATGTGCCGCCGCGTTGCGGGACCGTGTTTGGCCATAACCTACCGAACGGTAGGTAATGAACGGCGCTTTGTCAAATGGATTTATTCATGCCGGTTCCCGGCCACCGCGCCGGAGGGTCACCGTCAGGGCATGAACGGTCGCGGCGCGCAGGGTTGTGATTGAATCGTCACGGTGGCGGGCGGCAGGCCGTCCGCGCTGGCGGTCAGTTGGATTTCGCCTGGTTCCCTGGTGGATTGGACGAGGATTTGCGCGAGGCCGTTGAACACGCTGCGTTGCCATTCGGGCGCCACCGGCTTGTCCGTGAATTGCAGCGTCACGCCTTTGTTGATGCCGCCGGGCCCGCTCCAGTTCGCCACCGCCACGGCGATGGTGTTTTCACCCGGATGCAAAAACGGTTTCACGTCAAAAACCGCCGGCGACTGCCAGTCATGCGATTCGCCCACGCGCCGGCCATTCACGTAAACAAAGCCCTCGTCGTCAATCCGGTTGAACTGAAGTTCCACCGCCTGCGAGGCGAGGTCCGCTTCGCTCACCCGGATTTTGGTGCGGAAAACCGCCTGCTCCTGCTCGCCCAGCGGGCCGCTGTCAGATTGCACGTTGGCCGCACCCCAGTTCGTGTCATCGAAATCCGTCCGGAATTCGGGGAGCCGTTGATTATAGACGTTCGGCAATTTTTTCCAGCGCCAGCCTTCGTTCTCGGGCACGCTGCGGATCGGCGATTGCGGAACGAAAACGTCCGGTTCGTGGCAGCTCGGGTCGCCGTTGCCGACGCCGAGAATTTTTCCGGGACCGCTCAAGGCGAAGCGAACCAGGTTGGAGGCGACGGGCACGACGCGATGTTGCGCGTCGGCCACGGAAACGGTGATGACGCTCACGCCCTCGCCGTCGGCGTGGATGGCCGGGCGGTCGGGCGCGAGTTCGACGGCGGCGGGGTCGCCGGTGGTTTCCACTTTCGTTTCCGAGACGACCTTGCCGTCGGTGTAACCTTTGGCGCTCAGGACGCCGGGCGCGTATTTAACCGACCAATGCAGGTGCGAATAGTTCGTCATCGTCTGCCGGCCGAGGCTTTGGCCGTTCAGGAACAATTCAACCTGCTGGCAATTGGCATAGCACCACACGTCAATGTCCTTGCCTTCCATGCCCGGCCAGTTCCAATGCGGGAGCAGGTGCAGCACTGGTTTGTCCGTCCACTGGGCCTGGTAATACCAGAAGTTGTCCTTGGGAAAACCGCAGGTGTCGAGGATGCCGAAATGCGAATTGATGCACGGCCAAGAGTAAGGCGTCGGCTCGCCGCGATAATCGAACCCCGTCCAGACGAATCCGCCGGAGAGCCACGGACGCACCGCGAAGAAACTCCACCAGCGTTCGGCGGTGTGCGCCCACGGCGGCGCGTTCACATCATAGGCACTGACGTAGCCGCGCACCTTGTCGTTCTCGTAAATGCCACGCGTGCTCACGGTGCTGCCCTGTTCGGTGCCCACTTCCGGCTGTTGCGGATGTTTCTGACGGTAATTGTCAATGTCCGGACCGACGCGATAATTCCAGCCGCGCACTTCGAGCGCGCTCATCAGGCCCGAATAAACATCACCGATGTTTTCGGCGGCGGTGACGGGCCGCGTCGGGTCGAGCTGTTTCAGAAATTCCTGCATGTGCGCGCCGACGCGCCCACCGTCCGGCGTGTTTTGTCTCGACTCCTCGTTGCAGATGGACCAGATGGCAACGCTCGGATGATTGCGGTCGCGGAGAATTTGTCCCTTGAACCGTTCGAGATTGGCGGGGTCGCTGCCGAGCAGGCGGTTTTCGTCCATCACCAACATGCCGAGCCGGTCGCAGGCGTCGAGCAGTTCCGGCGTGGGCGCGTTGTGCGAGGTGCGATAGGCGTTGCAACCGAACTCCTTCAGCCTGGCGATGCGGAAACATTGCAAGGCGTCCGGCAATGCCGCGCCGACGCCCGCCATGTCCTGATGATTGCACGTGCCCTTGAGTTCGTAAGGCTGGCCGTTCAGCAAAAATCCCTTGTTCGCATCGAACGCCACGGTACGGATGCCGAACGTGGTTTGCTGGCGGTCAACCACTTTGCCGCCACTCTCCACCGTGGTGACGAGTTGGTAAAGTTTCGGCGATTCGGGCGACCAGAGTTCGGGCGAGCGGAGGCTGATTTCCGAACGCACGGGGTGTTGCGCCCACGGCTTGAGTTCGACGGATTCCCTGTCCGATGCGACGGCTTTGCCTCCCGGGCTGATGATTTCGTAGAGCACGCTGGCCGAGGCGGAATTGGTCTGGGAATTGAGCAATTGGGTTTGAATATGGATTTCGACTTTTTTGCCTGGCACGTTGTTTTTGAACTGGCTGTACACGAAAATACCGTCCGGCGCGATGGCCAGCGGCGCGGTCTTCACGAGCCACACGTGGCGGTAAATGCCCGCCCCTTCGTAAAACCAACCCTCGAATTGCGAAGCGTCCACCTTCACCGCGACGACGTTTTGACCGCCGGGATTGGCCACGTCGGTGATGTCGTAACGGAAACTGCTGTAACCGCTTTCGTGATGGCCGATGAACCAGCCATTGACGAACACCTCCGCGTCGCGGAACACGCCGTCGAATTCCAGCCACAGCCGCTTGCCCGCGTCCGCTTGCGGCAGTTCGAACGTGCGCCGATACCACGCGACGCTGTTGGCCGCAAAACCCGGCCCGACGGGCTTGAACCCGTGGCTGCCGTCGGCGCCCTGGGCAAACGGCAGTTCAATCGCCCAGTCGTGCGGCAGATTTATCGTGCGCCAGCTTGCGTCCCCGAACGACCGGCTGGCCGGGCCGCTGCTGGAGCCGGCCTTGGCCAGGTTGAGGCCGGTGCCCCATTCATTGCCGAGATGAAATTTCCAGCCGGAATCCAACAGGAGCCGTTCGCGCGGCGAATTGGTTTCGGCAGCGAAGAGGGTTGAAGTCAGGACCACGAAAAGCGCGGTGGCAAAAAGAAGGCGGAGCGATTTGGCAGTTTGCATGGAGGCAAAGTTAAGAAATGAAACGGCAAAGGCAACGCCAAAGTCTGCCGTAAATGTTGGTGCTTTGCAGCGTGAGCGCGAACTTGCGGAGCGCGGACAGCCATGTCCGCGCGAACCCCATCAGCCAAAATACGCGGTTATTTTACCGAAAACCGAAACACGCGGACGTGGCCGTCCGCGCTCCGTCACGGCACGGCAACGCTGTTCTCCGAATCCGCCAGCCATACAGCCATCTCGCCTTTGCCGCGGTTGGCCCATGCGAAATATGGAATGGCCTTGAAAGGCTGTTCCGTTTTCACGAGCCGGCCGTCCGCGTCCCGGCTCACGCTGCAGGCCATGCCGGTGATGGTTTCCACGCCGTTGAGCAGCATTGGCTCAAACTGCGCCGTGAGCGGCCGGTCATCGGGCAAAAACAGGTTGCGGACTTTGCCGCCGGGATTGTCCGGCCATTCGGCGCAGAAAACAATCGGTCCGCGCTGCAACGCCACGCGGCCAACATCGGCCTGCACGTTTTTGTTCGCCACGACCCGGCGCACCGGCATCGGCAGGTTGAGTTCAATCACGTCTCCCGCTTTCCACGAACGGTTCAGGCTGACATAACCCTGATTCAATTTCACCGGCACATTCCGGCTGTTGACCTTGAGCGTCACCGGCTCCTTCACCTCGTCCAAAAATTTGTAGAGGTTGCCGGGCACCGCTTCGTTTCGCGCCCAGCCGGGGATGCGGACGTTGATGGCGAACCTTGATTTTTTGTCCGGCGCGACGGTGATTTTCACCGCGCCGTCCCACGGGTAGCGCGTCTCCTGGGCGAGTTTGATGGCGCGACCGTTGTCCAATTTGATGTCGGCGGTGCCGCCGGCGTAGAGGTTGACGTAAATCGTTTTGCCCTGCTGCGCATAGATGTAGCCGGGCACGGACGGCAGGAAGCGCGTGATGTTGCCGGGACAGCAGGCGCAGCCAAACCATGGGCTGCGCTCGTGAGAGCCGTCGGATTCGAGCACGTTGGGATAAAAGAATTTGGTGCCGTCCAGCGAAACGCCGGAGAGCAGGCCGTTGTAAAGCGTGCGTTCAAACACGTCCACGTATTTGGCGTCGCCGTGGAGCAGGAAGAGGCGCGCGTTCCAGAAATCGTTGGCGACGGCGGCGCAGGTTTCGTTGTAGGCGGTGAGGTTGGGCAGGGAATAATCGGGACCGAACCCTTCGATGCGCGGCACGGAGCCGATGCCGCCGGTGAGATAAAGTTTTTTGCCGACGACGTTTTCCCAGAGGGCGTCAATGGCGTGAACGTAACGCTCGTCGCCGGTCAGCGCCGCGACATCCGCCATGCCGCTGTAAAGATAGCCGGCGCGGACGGCGTGGCCGACGGCCTCGGTCTGGTCCACCGGCGGGATGCGGGATTGATGGTAGTCATCGCCGCCCGGCCGGCTGCCGCGCACGTCTATGAAATATTTGGCGAGATCGAGGTAACGCCGGTCGCCGGTGACGCGGTAAAGTTTGGCGAGGCCCATTTCGACGATTTCATGGCCGGGCCAGAGGTGCAACTGGTTGGTTCCGGGACCGAAGGTTTGGCACAGCAGGTTGGCTTCTTTGATGGCGACGTTGAGCAGGTTGGTTTCGCCGGTGGCCTGGTAATGCGCGGCGGCGGCCTCGAACAAATGGCCCGCGTCATAAAGTTCGTGGCTTTGTTGCGGATCATTCAGCCAGCGTTTCGGGCCGTCCCATTTGTTGGGATGTTGCGGATCAATCGTGCGGATGGTGTAAAGGTAACCGTCGGGCTCCTGCGCGGCGGCGAACTTGGCGATCAACCCGTCGAGGTAGGCGGACAGCTTCGGATCGGGCTGCACGGCCAGCGCGTAGGAGGCGCCTTCGAGGACCTTGTAAGGATCAGTGTCATCGAAGGGGAATCCCGGCAAAGTGCGGTTGGTGATGTTTTCACCGCGCAAGACCGCGGCGGCGCGCTCGAAGTTGTCCATGCGGCCGGACTCCTCGCATTTCCCGAAGGCGTAAGGAATCGTGACGGCGCGGTTGGTTTCGAGGCGCGGCGCCCAGAAAACGTCGTCCAGATGAACGGCGGTGAACGGCACCGGACGGAAGGGATAATCGTGCGAGCCGGGCGTGGCGGACAAATGCAAACCGGCAAAAGCAAAAAAAAGGCCGGCCAAAAGGCGGCCCGGGAACAGTGCGGCTTTCATGAAGTCTGAAGTTAAGTGCCGGGAGCGGGCATGGCAACGGCAAATGGCAAACAAACATGGTTCAGGTGCAACTTGACACTGCCGCCGAGGCAGGAACGCCGCGCTGCGGCGTCCTCGTCCGCATGGCAGCGGACGGAACGTGTTTGACACCCAAATCATAGCCTTCCTTGCGCCGCTGAACGCGGCGCGGACAGCGCAGCGCGCTGTCCCTACCAACAACGATGGCCTTGGTGCGAAGTTGCGCAGCATGACGACGACGGAACCACAACGCGCTTCTTTTTGCATGAATTGTCTTTTATTATCGCTGAAACAGAAACCAACGAAACATTCAAAATCCCATGGCCAAATTGTTTCTCGGACTCGATTCCAGCACCCAAAGCCTGAGCGCGCTGGTCATTGACTACGACAGCCGCAGGGTCGTTTATGACAAATCATTGAACTTCGACCGCGCGCTGCCGCAGTACCAAACGCAAAACGGCGTCCTGCCCAATCCCGACCCGCTGGTCAAACACAGCTCGCCATTGATGTGGGCCGACGCGCTTGATTTGATTTTCGCTGAAATGAAGAAGGACGGCGTCGCGCTCGGCGACATTCTGGCCATCAGCGGCAGCGGCCAGCAACACGGGTCGGTTTATTTCAACGACCGTGCCGCCAACGCGCTCGCCAATCTGGATTCCAGGAAAAGTTTGGTGGAAAATCTGCGAGGTGTTTTCTCGCGCAAAACGTCGCCGATTTGGATGGATTCCTCGACCGCTGCCGAGTGCGCGGAAATCCGCAAGGAACTGGGCGGGATCAAGGCGACAGCGCAGCAGACCGGTTCGGACACGTTCGAGCGGTTCACCGGCCCGCAAATCCGCAAGTTTTACAAGACCGAACCGGACGCCTACGCGCAAACCGTCGGCATTGCGCTGGTCAGTTCGTTCATGGCGTCGCTGCTCGCCGGGAAAATCGCGCCGATTGATCACGGCGACGGCGCGGGCATGAACCTGATGGACATCCGCAGGAAAACCTGGCTCCCGGAGGCCTTGGCGGCCACCGCGCCGGATTTGAAGCAGAAACTGCCGCCGCTCGCCGAATCGTGGAAGATCGTCGGCGCGGTCAGCCCGTATTTTGTCAAGAAATTCGGCGTGAATCCCGACGCGGAGACATTGGTCTGGTCGGGTGACAATCCGTGCAGTGTCATCGGCCTCGGGCTCATCAAGGCGGGTCAGGTCGCCATCAGCCTGGGCACGAGCGACACGTTTTTCGGCTCGATGAAAAAATGCCACACCGACGCGCACGGCGAGGGGCACGTCTTTGGTTCGCCGGCGGGCTATTACATGACGTTGATTTGTTTCAAGAACGGGTCGCTGGCCCGCGAAAAAATCCGCGACGCCTATGGCATCAAAGATTGGAAAAAATTCGGCGAGGCACTGACAGCGACGCCACCCGGCAGCAACGGCGGCATCTTGTTGCCGTGGTTCGAGGCGGAGATCGTCCCGCGTGTGAACCAGCCGGGCATCCACCGTTTCGACCTTGATGAAAAGGACGCCGCGGCCAACTGCCGCGCCATCGTCGAGGCACAGATGATGTCCATGCGCCTGCATTCGCGATGGATGAAAGTGGCGCCGGATTGCATTTACGCCACCGGCGGGGCTTCGCAGGGTTCACCCATTTTGCAAATCATGGCCGACGTGATGAACTGCCATGTCCGGCGGATTGAAATTTCCAAGAGCGCGGCGCTGGGCGCGGCGTTGCGGGCGGCGCACGGCTGGCTCGTCCAGGCCGGGGAAAGACCGGAATGGGAAAAAGTCGTCGCAGGGTTCACCGATCCGATTCCGAACAGCGAAATCCGACCGGACAAAAAGGCGGCGAAGATTTACGACCAGCTGATTGAAAAATATGCCCGTTGCGAACGCGAGGCGTTGAAATAGATTAATACCGCGATAACAGCCGCAACTGCAACACAGAATCAGCGCACCGCCTTAGCTGCCGGCTGGATCGTAAACTAGAACCCGCGCAAATCGGTGCTGCGGCGGCGCGGCAGGCCCGGCGCCGGTTCGCGCTTGAGCACGAGATATTCGATGCCGAGTTTCTGGCAATACTCGCGTTTGCCGCCCACGTCGCCGTCCTCGTTCACCGCGTAGATGTCCGGTTTGAGTTTCCGGATTTCCGGGTCGGCATCGAGCCAGCCGTCGCCGCTGGAAATCAACGCCTGCTTCACAAATTTGATGGAACCGACGACATAGCGGCGCTCGTCCTGCGGAAACAGCGGATGCCCCTTGCCTTTGAGCAGCCGGATGTTCGCGTCGTGGCCGACAACGACGTAAAGGTCGCCATACATACTGACCTCCTCAAGGAACCGGACGTGGCCGGAGTGGAACCAGTCGTAAGAGCCGGTGACGACCACTTTTCCCCGGCCGGGAACGGAGGGCGTGGGTGGTGGTTCCGGAAACCCCTTCAATTCATCCGCCGTGAACACGCGATATGCAATGTTTCGTTCGTGGTAAAATTTTTCGCGGGCCGGGTTGGCGCTCGATGCCCAGTCAGCCCACAAGTCGGCGCGCACGCCGGGCACAGCCGGCAGTTCATCGGGATTCACCACGTTGCTCACAGGAATGACGCGGGCAACGTAACGGACGGCGGTGAGAAAATAGAGGCGTTCCGCGAGCGGGAATTTCGGCGACCGGCCGGTGAGTTGCTGGATCGTTTTGTCCGTCCACAGCAAAGCCGTCAGTTCGCCGAGCTTCGCGGCTTCCTCGAGAAAGCGCAGGTCGCGCGACTTGATGTCGTCGAATCCGCCGCTGACCACAACCTGTGATTGCCCCGGCATTTTCTTAAGACCGGATTTTGAGCGCAAAAGCGATCTGGCAGGGCTGTTTTTCGGGAAGCGTGACGTGCAAGCCGCTTTCGTCACGGGTGAATTTCAATTTGCCGGAGACCCCCAGCATCCTCACCTTGCCAATCTTGCCCGGCCACAACTCGGAGTTGCTGGCGAGTGATTTGATGGTGACTTTGCCGTCAGTCGGAAACGCGAGGACGATGGCGTAAAGCGTCTTGCCATTCTTGGACTGCGTGAAGCGGATGTCCTCCGCCGTGAACGGTTTTCTCTGCACGTCGGTCTGGCCGCCGAAATGTCCCTTCTCCGCCGACACCGTCGAGGGGCCTTCGCCATAAGCTTTCCACGGGCGCGTTGCGTAAATCGCGTCGCCGTTCACCTTCAACCACGCGCCGATGTCACTGACGATTTTAATTTCGTCGGCGTCAGGTGT
The DNA here is from genome assembly GCA_963842445.1 of uncultured Verrucomicrobiae bacterium. Taxonomy (GTDB): domain Bacteria; phylum Verrucomicrobiota; class Verrucomicrobiia; order Limisphaerales; family UBA11358; genus UBA11358. The sequence continues at coordinate 177,586 of CAWJHF010000004.1, forward strand.
GCCGTCACGTTGCAGCGGCACACTCAACATCAGGTTGCCGTTTTTGCTGACGATGTCCGCGAGCATCGGCACGACGCTCGCCGCGCTTTTGTAGCGATGCTTTTCAAAAATTGCGCGGTCGTAATGCCACGAACCGATGCAGGTGTCCGTCTGCCACGGCAACGGCAGGATGCCTGACGCCTTGCCGCGTTCGATGTCATAGATCATCGCCTGGCGCTGGGTTTCGTTCAGCATCTTGGCGTTCATCACCGCCTCGTTGTGGCCGTGCAACTGGATGCTGGAATTGTAAAAGTGCGCGGCGAGGTTAAGGCCGATGTCGTCGGTGACGCCATGGAACGGCAGCACGCTGTCGTCGAAATAAATCATGTCCGGCCGGTAATCATCCCAAAGCTGCTTCGTGCGGAGGAAAAATTTCGTCATGTAGGCCGCGTCGGGAACACTGCTACCCTTGGCCGGATCCCAGTCCCAATTCAGCTTCGTGCCGGGCGCGTGGTTTTGCGCGTAGAGGTCCTGCGGATCGAGGCCGTCCCACCAAAGTCCTTTGCCGTCGGCCTTGGTGAGCTTGCCGTCGTAAGGCACGCCCGCCAGCGGGCCGTTCGTGTCCGCGCCTTGCGCCGGTTCATACCACGTCCAGGCGCGCGAACTGTGAACGCTCACCGCAAAGCGCAGTCCATTTTTCCGCGCCGCCCTCGCCCAGCCGCCGATCAAATCCTTGTGCGGCCCGATGGCGACGGAATTCCACGGCTGATATTTGGAATTGAAGTTGTCGAAGTTGTCGTGATGGGCGGCCAGCGCCATGAAATATTTCGCCCCGTTCGCCCTGTAAAACGCGAGCAGCTTGTCCGGGTTAAAGTTTGCTGCCTTCCATTCGTGGATGACATCCTTGAAACCGTTGGTGGAAGGATGGCCGTATTCCGCGAGGTGCGATTTGTAGTCGGGGCTGCCTTCCATATACATGTTGCGCGCATACCAGTCGCCGTGCTCTGGTTCGCATTGCGGCCCCCAGTGCGCCCAGATGCCGAACTTCGCGTCGCGGAACCATTCCGGCGTCTGGTAATTCGTGAGCGAATTCCAGTCGGCCTTGAACGGCCCTTTGGCTATCGGCGGAAGCTGCGTCAAAGTAAACGGATTTGTTTGCGCGAATGCCACGGTGAGCGTCATGCCCAGCAACAACACGGTGAAATGTTTCTGGGATGTTTTCATAATTATTTTGAGATACGAACATTCACCTTGAACGCGCTGGGAACCGGCTCGTTGGAAACCACCATCAGATAACCGCCGCCGCAACCGGAATACATCGCACCAAGATATTGCTTCTGATACGCCTTGAGCAGGGCCAACAAATCCGGCCGGAGGAGCGGATGCCGGACGACGTGCGGCAACAGCGCCTCCCAGCATTTCATGTTCAGGTTGAGCGAGGCGCCGAGGGCTTTCGCATCCATTCGGACAATGGCATCAAAACAGTCTTTTCCCGACCGGCCAAGGCGCGCGACCCATTTCGGATCGAGGTTTTTTTTGCCGAGCGGACTGTAACCGTCGGGCCGCGGCTCGACCGGAATCAGATGCAACACCCTGCCCAGCCAGCGCGCAACCCTGGCGCTGTTGCAGGATTCGATGTGCGACGGGAAAACGCCGCCGTGGACATTGAAGTCGTAATCCAGCCGGCTGATGCCGGGATAAACCAGGCCGATCATATCCTGCGAACCGCTCGGCTCGGCCTTGCCCTTGTTTTCAGCTTCGTAAAGTTCGCGCGCCAAATCTTCCGGCGGACGGTTGGGCAGTTTGCCCTTCCAAATCCGCATCGCGAGGGCGCGCGTGCCGCTGGCAATGCCGGAACGGTCCATCGGGCGGAAATCCGGTTCAATCTGCACCACGACCATTGAGCCGGGCGGCTTGGGGTTGTGCTGCGAAACAAACGGCTGGTCAATCCAGCCGCCCGCGAGTTGCAGGCGGTTGGGAATTGAACCCAGCGCCTTGGCGAGGAACGGAGGCGTTTTGCTTTTCATCAGCCGATGCCGACGCGCTTGCCCTGTTTGCGTTTGTGATACTGTTCTTTGATCCACCTGTAGGTGATCGCCAAACCCTTATCGAGCGGGGTGCTTGGTTCCCACTTCAGCATTTTCTGGATGAAGGTGTTGTCGCTGTTGCGGCCGGCCACGCCGCGCGGTGCGTCCAGGTCGTAATGGCGTTTCAATTTCACGCCGGCGATTTTCTCAATCTTGGAAAGCAATTCGTTGATGGAAACCAGTTCGCTGGAGCCGAGATTGATGGGCGTGGCAATCAAGTCATCGCAGTGCATGATCATGTCAATGCCCTTCACGCAATCGTCAATATACATGAAACTGCGGGTCGGCGTGCCGTCGCCCCAGAGGGTGATGTTCTTCTTGCCGGTGTCAACGGCCTCGATGACTTTGCGGCAGAGGGCGGCGGGGGCTTTCTCGCGTCCGCCATCCCAGGTGCCGTGCGGGCCATAGACGTTGTGGAAACGAGCGATGGCAGTCTTCAAGCCGCGCTCGACCCAGTATTCCTGGCAGAACATTTCGGAAATGAGTTTCTCCCAGCCGTAACCGCGCTCGGCCATGGCCGGGTAGGCGTCGGATTCCTTCAGCGCGCGCACATTCGGGTCCTGCTGCAGGTCGGTGTTGTAGGCGCAGGCAGACGAGGAGTAAAAATAGCGGCGCACACCGGCGCGATAGGCGGCCTCAATCATGTGGGTATTAATGAGGATGCTGCGCAGGCACTCGACGCGGAACCGCTCGATGAAGCCCATGCCGCCCATGTCGGCGGCCAGTTGATAGACTTCCACCGCGCCTTCGCAGACGCGCCGGCAATTGTCCTCGTGGCTGACATCGAGGCAAAGCGATTCGACGCCCGGCACGTGCTGATACCATTCGTAAAGCGGTTTCTTGTCCACGGCACGGATGCGGGTGAAACCCTTCTTTTTGAAATACAGGGCGAGGTTGCCGGCAATGAAGCCACCGGCGCCGCTGATGACGATCAAATCGTCTTTATTCAGGGGCGGGTCTTTTTCGACGAGTCGTTTTGTTTCCATATCAATTTACGGTTAAAATTACACTGGACGCGCGTCCGGGGGAATGATGATAGTTTGCATACGCATGATGATTATTGACTTTTGGCATGAAACCGTCAACCCCATCCCGGCGGGCCGCGGCTGAAGTCCCGGATTTTTTTTCATCGCACGTTTCCGAGGCGAGGCGTTTCTATCTCGACTTGAATCCGCCCCGGAAACTGCCTTTGGCGGTGGTGAGCGGCGGTTGCGAGCACTGCACGCCCGATTATGCCATCCACCGCGCGACCTTTCCGTTTTACTCGATTGAATTCGTCGCGAGCGGCCGCGGCGCGGTGAAGCTGCAAGGGCGCAAACACGACCTGCAGCCGGGCCGGATTTTTTCATACGGCCCCGGCGTGCGGCAGGACATTGCCGCCGATCCGGCCGGACCGCCGGTCAAATACTTCGTGGATTTCACGGGCCGGAACGCCCGCCAACTGCTGCGCGCGTGCGGGCTGCCGCCGGGAAGTGTTTCGCAAATTTTTCCGCCCAACGAAATCCAGAACGTCTTTGACGAATTGATCCGGTGCGGCCGGCGCGGTTCGCGGCAAAGCGCGGCGTTATGCGCCAAGCTGCTCGAATGCCTGGTTTTGAAAATCGCCGAGTCCCGCGCGCCGCTGGCCGACGTGGAAACGCTCTCGTTCACGACCTACCGGCAGTGTCGGCAGCACATTCAGCAGCATTTCCACCGGCTCAGGACGCTCCGGCAAATCGCCGGTGAATGTCACGTGGACGCCGCGTATCTTTGCCGGTTGTTCCGGCGTTACGACCACCAAAGCCCATACCAGTTTTTGATGCGATTAAGGATGACCCTCGCCGCCGAATGGTTGCAACAGCCCGGCGCCTTGGTGAAGCAGGTTGCCGAAAAGGCCGGATTCAGCGACCCATTCCACTTTTCGCGGGCGTTCAAAAGTGTGTTCGGCTTGGCGCCTGATGCCTTCCGCCGGTTGCGTTGAATCTCATTGCGGTCATCTAGGCGAAACCATCTTACCAACTTATCCCGGCGGCCAGGCCATGTGGCGTCCGCCAAGGATATGGACGTGGAGGTGCGGTACGGCTTCGCCGGCGTCGGGGCCGTTGTTGACCACCAGCCGGTAGCCGCCTTTCTTCAAACCCAGCTTGTCTGCAACCTCGGCAGCCTTCAGGAAAAGGTGGCCGAGGACCTTGTGGTCCTCCGGCCCGGCCTCGGCAATGCGCGGGATGGGCTTCCTGGGAATGATCAGCACATGCACGGGTGCCTGCGGTTTGATGTCACGGAACGCGAGCACCAAGTCATCCTCATAAACAATCGTCGCCGGAATTTCGCGGGCGATGATTTTTTCGAAGAGTGTTTTGCTCATGGCCGGATGTTAGACACGGATTACACGGATTAGCACGGATTAAAATTTGGAGTGCGGTGACACGTCCCCGCTTTCAAAGCACCGACATGTCCGCGCACTCCACAATTAGTCCACCACCAGCGCGCAGTCGGCCTGCTCCGGTTCGGCGCCCAGACATCCGCGGAGGTAATCAACGATTTGCTCCTCCAACCGTTCGCAACGCAACCCCCAGCGGCGCGCGCCGGCAAGCTGCTTGACGCAGCCACGCAGGCCGCGAAAGCGCACGAGGCGCGGCGCGCGGCGCAGTTGCGCGCGCAGTTCGCCCCGCAGCCGCGGAAAGAAAAACAACTCGCGGCTTTCGCCGGATTCGCGCGCGAGCATCAGCAAATCGGCTTCGACAATCTCCCGGCATTCGCGCCGGGTTTCGGTCTCGTCGGAAGAGACGTTGAATCCCAGGCCGCGCAGCGCTTTCTCCAGCGCCCCGGCAAATTCGCCGACGGTGACGGTTTCGCGGCCCAGTTCATTTTTGAAATAATGAAACACAGACGCCGTGGCGTGGCGCAGAATTTCGGGATCGAATTTTCCCGCCGCGTCGCCGACGAGTTCGACGGAAATCATTTCCGCCGAGAACGGAATGCTTTCGCCACTGGCGAGCCGGAATAGCAGACAATCGGACATCAAGGCGATCATTGCCTGGCCTCCAGTTTTTTGACCTCGTGCACGAAGTCGGTGGCTTCCTGAAACCGGCGATAGACGCTGGCGAACCGGACATAGGCGACCTCGTCAATTTCGCGCAGGCCGTCCATGACCATTTTGCCGACGAACTCGGCCGGCACCTCACTCTCGTATTCGTCGGTCACGACGGCAACGATGTGGTCCACCATATCTTCCATCACTTTCGGGCTGATGGGGCGTTTTTGGCAGGCTTTCCTGACGCCGGACAAAAGTTTCTCTCGCGAAAATTCCTCCCGCCGCGCGTCACGCTTGAGCACCATCAATCCTTCGCGCTCAATTTCCTCGTAAGTCGTGAACCGATGAGCGCATTTGGCGCATTGGCGACGACGACGAATCGTGGCCCCTTCGCGCGAGGCGCGCGAATCAATGACCTTGTCGTCCTGACAACCGCACTTTGGGCAGCGCATAAAGCCACAGCTAATTGTGGTCACACGTTTGTAACATACAAAGGTTTGGGGTGTCAAGGCATGGCCAGAGAAGATATTCACACCTTCAAAACCGCAAATGCGCCACTCAAAAATGGGCGTTACCGCAGGAGACCGGAAGTTCGCCGATTGCAGGCGCGACCGATTCCGCGCTTGCCAATGCGTAGGCGTGATGGCTACGTTTCCAATTTGCGCCGGGCAGCCGGTGGAAGGTTCGCAAGGCGCGAAGGCATTTGAAAACCCTGTGGTTGAATATGAAACAAGTCATTTGTCTGGCTGGAATCACGCCGTGGGCCGGACTGGGCGCGCTGATTTTTCTCGCCCTGAATTCAGGCTGCCGGTCCGCCGCGCCAACCCAATCAACGGTCAAACCCATCAACCTCACTGTCGCCGCCGACGGCAGCGGGCAGTTCAGAACGGTGGAGGAAGCCATCATGACCGCACCTTCGGGCAGCCGCACCAGCCCGGTGATCATTCACCTCAAGCCAGGCACTTATAAGGAATTAATTTATGTGCAGCGGGAGAAGCGCTTTCTCCATTTGATGGGCGAAGACCCGCAGAAAACGGTGCTGACTTATGATTTGAATGCGAACCTCACCAATTTCAACGGCAAACCCATCGGCACGTTCCGCACCCCTTCAACGACGATTGACGCGGATGATTTCACGGCGGAAAACATCACATTTGAAAATTCCGCGGGCGCGGTCGGGCAGGCGCTGGCCATCCGCGTGGACGGCGACCGCGCCGTGTTTCGCAACTGCCAGTTTCTCGGCTGGCAGGACACGATTTTGTTGAATCGCGGTCGGCAGTATTTTAAAAACTGTTATATTGCCGGTCACGTGGATTTTATTTTCGGCGCGGCGACGGCCTGGTTCGAAAAGTGTCACATCCATTGCCTGGGCGACGGATATATCACCGCCGCTTCCACGCCGGCAGACCAGCCGTTCGGATTCGTTTTCTCAAATTGCAAAATCACCGGCGACAAGCCCGAAACGCGGACGTTTCTCGGTTGACCGTGGCGGATTTACGCGAGCACGATTTTCCTGAACACGGAAATGTCCGGCGTGGTCCGTCCGGAGGGCTGGAACGATTGGAAGAAGCCGGAGGCCCACCAGGCGGCGCGCTATGCCGAGTTCCACAGCACCGGTCCGGGCGCGAATCCGCCGGCGCGCGTCCCGTGGGCACGGCAACTCACCCAGGCCGAAGCCAAAGTCATCACGCCGGAAAAAGTTCTCGGCGGTCCGGACGGCTGGAATCCAGCCACCGGTCGCTGATTGCGACAACCGGGAAAACACAGCGTTCACCGACACAGCAGCGCGACCTTTTCCAAGCGGACGTTCTTGCAGCCGGAAGTTTTTTGCCGCGCTTTCTCGGCGGGTGCCTGCCATTCAGGGCACAATCAGGCAAAACAAAGAAACCGCTGCGCTTTTCACGAAGCGGAAGGCGGCGGCGTTTTTTATTTGCTCCGGCGTTTCGGCACGCCGGAATTTTTCGCGCCGTCATCCGTCACGCCAGGGAATGCCATGTAATTTTTGGCATTGGCGTAGCAGATGTTGCGAACCATCGGGCCGAAAAGCTTTTCGTCGTTGGGCAGCTCGCCATTTTCCACGTCGCGGCCGATGAGATTGCAGAGCGTGCGCCGGAAGTACTCGTGGCGCGGATAGGACATGAACGAGCGTGAATCGGTGATCATGCCGATGAAGCGCGAGAGCAGGCCGAGGTTGGAAAGCGCGTTCATCTGCCACTCCATGCCTTCCTTTTGATCCAGGAACCACCAGCCGGAGCCGAACTGGATTTTGCCCGGAATCGTGCCGTCCTGGAAATTCCCGATCATCGTGGCAAAGGCGTAATTGTCAGCCGGATTCAGGTTGTAAATAATGGTTTTCGGCAGCGAATTTTCCTGGTCCAGCTGGTCGAGGTAGTTGGCGAGAGCCTGGCATTGCGGGAAATCACCGATGGAATCGAAGCCGGTATCGGGACCGAGCTGCTTGAGCAGGCGCGTGTTGTTGTTGCGCAGGGCACCGAGGTGAAGCTGCTTCGTCCAGCCTCTTTTCGCATCGAGCCGCCCAAAGAGCAGCATCATGAACGAGGCGAACTGCCCGTGTTCCTCCGGCGAAACAAATTCACTGCGCCGGGCCTTGTCGAAGATGGTGGCGGCCGCCTTCTCGGAACAGAAAGCGGCGAAGGAATAGTTCATGCCGTGATCGGACAGCCGGCAACCCTGTGAATGGAAAAAGTCGTGGCGTTTCCGGAGCGCGGTTAGAAACGCGGAAAAACTGTTGATATCAATGTTGCTGGCGGCGGCAAGCTGTTCCACCCACTGGTTGAAACCAGCGGGCTGGTTGACGGTCAGCGCCTTGTCTGGCCGGAACGCCGGCAGCATTTTTGTGGGATGGCCCTGGGCCGCGAACGCGCGGTGGTGTTCCAGACCGTCCACGGGGTCGTCCGTGGTGCAGACGACTTTCACCTTGAACTTCTTCAGGATCCCCTGCGTGGTCAGTCCCGGAGTCGCCAGCTTTTCATTGGCCTTCTGCCAGATTTTGTCCGCGGTCTTTTCATCAAGCAAATCGATGATGCCGAAATAACGCTTCAATTCCAAATGGGTCCAGTGATAAAGCGGATTCCGGAGGGTGTGGGGCACGGTGGCGGCCCAGGCCTTGAATTTCTCGAACGGACTCGCGTCGCCCGTGCAAAACCGCTCGGCCACGCCGTTGGTCCGCATGGCGCGCCATTTGTAGTGGTCGCCTTCCAGCCAGATTTCAAAAAGGTTTTTGAACTGGCGGTTGGCCGCGATGTCGCGCGGCGAATTGTGGCAGTGATAGTCGAAAATCGGCTCGGCTTCGGCGTATTGGTGGTAAAGTTTGCGGGCCGTTTTAGTGCTTAACAAAAAATCTTCGTGGATGAATGGCATGGCACAAAACTATTTGCCGAGCAGCAGCGGTTTCATGTGCCGCTCGTACAGGTTTTCGGTGACGTTTTTGGCAATGACGGCCTCATGCTTCTTGAGGGCATTGAGGTAGCGGTCGCCCTTCTTAGCGGCGATTTTGAAACCGACGTGGAGCAATTGCCGCAAGCTCGGATTGAACGCCTTGTTTTTCTGATCGTGCCGCAGCGCGGAAACAAATTGCTCCGGCCTCCAGTTGTTGACTGTTTCCTTCGTCGGCAGTTTCTTCCGGTCAATGTCAATGACCGTCGCATACGGCGCGCAGAGTTCCTCGATGTGATCCAGCGCGGCGGCGTAGATCTCCTTCGCCAATGCCAGGCCGTCGCCGCCGGCCTCGGCCAGGCCGATGACTTCTTCGAGCCAGGTCGTGCCCGCCGTCTTGAGGTGCAGGCCGGCATTGAATTTTTTTAACGCGCGGCGGATCGGCGCGTAAATGGAAAACTTGTCGCTGCCGGAGTGGACGCTGAGCTTGAGCGTCGGAGACAGGCCGTATTTCTTGATGGCAAACGCGATGACGGCGAGGTCATCGTTGAACTCCTTCTCGAACTGCTTCACGTCGCCAACGTAATCCACGCCCTTGTTGAAGCGGCCGGTGAACTTAGGCGCGATGGTCTGCAGCGGGACTTTTTCATCAGCCAGGGCGGCAAGAATGACAAGCAGTTCGGGCGGCGTCTGGGGGCTGTCGGTTTCGTCCATGGAAACCTCGGTGATGAAATTGGCCTCGCCCTTTGCCTTCGCGATGTGACGGTAGATTTTCCCGGCGTCCTGCACGGCCAGCAGATATCTGCCGACGATGCGCCCGATATCGGCGCGGGTGGTTTCAAACGGACGGTCAATGTTGGGAATGACGATCTTCCCGGCGAGTTCGGCATGGCGGTCCACAAACGCTTTCACGCTGCCGGGATCGGCGGGTTTGCCGATCGAGTCGGCCACGTCAATCGTGAAAAAGTCCGACGGCGCGATGAAACGATCCACGGTTTCAAGCTGGATGTGGTCGGCGTCCACATGATACGGCTTTTTCCAGCCGAGCGCCTTCACCGCCGCATCCGCCTCGGCGCGCAAACCGGACGGTTTGGTGCCGATGAGCAGGTGTTCGCGGTTCGATTTGTTCCAGACCGGGACGATGTCCACGCCTTGTTTTGCGACCATCATGCATGCGGCCAGTTGGGCACTGCCCTGATGCGCAAAACGGTCACCCATGCCAAACGAAAATTTTCCCAATGTTAGAAATTTACTCATAAATTACAGCCCGAATGGGCGCACTGTAACAAATTTCCCATTCAAGACACCATCATCTTTTTGCAGAACGATTTGAGAATTCTGCACCGGTTATCGAAAAAAGCACAATCAATTCGCAGTCAATTCGCGCTTGCCAAGGCGCAAACGGATTGCCACGCTGACTGCTATGCCGGGATGCGCGGTTAGCTCAGTTGGCAGAGCACTACCTCGACACGGTAGGGGTCACAAGTTCAAGTCTTGTACCGCGCACCAGCCTTCGCTCTCCACTCCGCTTCGAGCTACGGCCCGGCAAACCGTTTCTTTCGGCGGCAATTTTTTTTTCAGAACCCCCAACTTTTGCGCCACTTGCGCCGCGGGCAGGGAGGCTTATGTTTCATCAGGAGTCTCGTATGAAAGCGAAAGACAAAAAATCAAAAGCCGTTGAACAGCCGAAACCGGTCACTCCCGGCTTCACTCAGGGCATGGTGCGCGAACATGCGTATCGCTTGTATCGCGACAAACTGCCGGAGCATCCGCTGACCTTGGAGGATTGGGTGCTGGCGGAAAAAGACCTCGTGGCGACCATGGAAGCCGAGGAAGAAGGCGTGGCGGTGTGACGCCCGCCATCAAACCTTCGGGCGCAACATCTTCCACAGCCAGCCGAGTGGATCGTAAAAGTCGTCCACCACGCGTTCCTTGAGCGGGATGATGGCGTCGTCGGTGATGGTGATATTCTCCGGGCAGACCTTGGTGCAGCATTTGGTTATGTTGCAAAAGCCGATGCCGTGCGCCTGCTTCAATTCCGGCAACCGGTCTTCCGTGTCCAGCGGGTGCATCTCCAGCGCGGCGGCATAGACGAGAAAACGCGGACCGATGAACTCATCGTGCTTGTGGTGCTCGCGCAACACGTGGCAAACGTCCTGGCAGAGAAAACATTCGATGCACTTGCGAAATTCCTGCACGCGGTCAATGTCCGCCTGCTGCATCCGCCAGGTGCCGTCCGGCGCGTCGGGTTTGCGCGGATTGAACTTCTTGATCTTGGTCTTGACGCGGAAATTCCAGGAAACGTCCGTCGCCAGATCGCGGATGCTCGGAAACGTCCGCATCGGTTCGATGGTGATGGGCTTGTCCGTCGGCAGGGTGTTCATGCGTGTCATGCACATGAGTTTCGGGATGCCGTTGATTTCCGCCGAGCAGGAGCCGCATTTGCCGGCCTTGCAATTCCAGCGGCAGGCGAGGTCGTTGGCCTGCGTCGCCTGAATCTTGTGAACGGCGTCGAGCACGACCATGCCCTCGGAAATTTCCGTGGGGTAATCCACGAATTTTCCGCCGCCGGCGTCACCGCGCCAGATTCTAAACGTGGCCGTTTTCATTTCATCTCCTCGATGACCTGTTTCAACTCCGCCGGCATTTCAGGAATCGGCTCGCGGCGGACGTTCATCGTGCCGTCGGAATTTTTCCTCACGACAATATTCACTTTGCCAAACCCGGCGTCCTTGTTCGGAAAATCCTCGCGAAAATGCCCGCCGCGGCTTTCCTTGCGTTCGATGGCCGAGCGGGTGATGGCTTCGGAGACCGTGAGCAGATTTTTCAAATCCAGCGCGGTGTTCCAGCCGGGATTGTACTCGCGGTGGCCGTAAACGGCGATGCGTCCGGCGCGTTCCGAAAGTTTTTCAATTCCGGCTAAAGCGCGAACCATTTCCTCCTCACGGCGCACGATGCCGACGAGGCTTTGCATCATTTCCTGCAAATCATGCTGCACCTGATACGGCCCCTCGGCACTGCCGCCTGCGGTCGCGCCGCGATCAAAGGGTTCCAATGTCTGCCGCGCAATCGCTTCGATCTGACTGTCGTTGGTCTGGCCGGCACTGTGCTCCTTTGCAAATTTGGCCGCGAACTCGCCGGCGCGTTTGCCGAACACAATCAAATCCGAGAGTGAATTTCCGCCCAGCCGGTTCGCGCCGTGCAACCCGGCGGCGACCTCGCCCGCGGCGAACAGGCCAGGCGCGGTGGACATCTGCGTGTCGCCATTCACGCGTATCCCGCCCATGATGTAGTGCGTCGTCGGGCCGATTTCCATCGGTTCCTTCGTGATGTCGAGGTCGGCGAGCTGTTTGAACTGATGATACATACTCGGCAGTTTCTTTTTGATGTGCTCCGGCGCGTTCGGGATTTTTTCCCTGATCCACGCGATGTCGAGGAACACCCCGCCATGCGGGCTGCCGCGGCCGGCCTTGACTTCACGCATGATGCAGCGGGCCACGTGGTCGCGTGTGAGCAGTTCGGGCGGCCGGCGCGCGTTTTTGTCGCCCTGACAATAACGCCAGCCTTCCTCCGGGTCGGTGGAAGTCTGCGATTTGTAATTGTCGGGAATGTCATCGAACATGAACCGCTTGCCGTCCTTGTTCCGCAACACGCCGCCTTCGCCGCGCACGGCCTCGGTCACAAGCAGACCCATCACGCTCGGCGGCCAGATCATGCCCGTCGGGTGAAACTGCACGAATTCCATGTCCATCAATTCCGCGCCGGCATGATACGCGAGCGACTGGCCATCGCCGGTGTATTCCCAGGAATTGCTGGTGATTTTGTAAGCGCGACCGATGCCGCCGGTGGCGAGCACGATGGCCTTCGCCTTGAAAATTTTGAATCGCCCGCGCTCACGGTCATAGCCGAACGCGCCAGCCACGCGGTCGCCGTCCTTGAGCAGCGCGACAATCGTATGCTCCATGTGGACTTCGATCCCTTGATGGATGCCGTGATCCTGGAGCGTGCGAATCAATTCCAGTCCGGTACGGTCGCCGACGTGGGCCAGGCGCGGATAGCGGTGGCCGCCAAAATTGCGCTGAAGAATCCGGCCATCGGGCGTTCGATCAAAAACAGCACCCCAGGCTTCGAGTTCGCGCACGCGGTCGGGCGCTTCTTTGGCGTGCAGTTCGGCCATGCGCCAGTTGTTGACATATTGGCCGCCGCGCATCGTGTCGGCGAAATGGACGCGCCAATTGTCCCGGTCGTCCACGTTGGCGAGCGCCGCTGCCATGCCGCCCTCGGCCATGACTGTGTGCGCTTTGCCCAGGAGCGATTTGCACACCAGCCCGACCTTCACGCCCGCCGCCGAGGCTTCGATGGCCGCGCGCAAACCCGCGCCGCCCGCGCCGATGATCAGCACGTCGTATTCGAGAGTTTCGTAATTGGCCACGGCGGTGAAAATTCAGGTTGCAGGTTTAGAAAAATCTGAAGTCATGCCAGATGCCCATGGAGCACAGGCGCACATAAACATCCGCGAAACCGACCCAAAACAGGCTTATCCAGGCCCACATCATGTGCCGGCGGTTGAGGCAACTGACGCACGCGTAACTATTCGCGCATGAGGGAATTTTCGACGGCGCGTCCAGAAATCCGCCCATCAAATGCCGCAGCGAATGGCAGCCAAACGTGTAACTGGCCAACAAAACGTCGTTCACCACCAGGACCAGCGTGCCGACCCCGACGCCAAAATGTTTCACGCCGTTTTCGGTGAACCACATCGCCTGCCACGCGTCGTACGCTAGAATGAAAATGAAAATCACGGCCAGATACATGAAATAGCGGTGGAGGTTCTGCAGGACGAGCGGAAACGAACGTTCACCGAGATAGACCTGGCGCGGCTCGCCGACGGCGCAGTTGGGCGGATCGGCCCAAAACGCCTTGTAATACGCGCCGCGATAATAATAACAGGTGAACCGGAAACCCGCCGGCGCCCATAAAACCAAAAACGCGGGTGAAAACAGCAGCCACGACGGCCACCACCCCGGCACCGTCCCAAAAATCGCGTGCGGCGAACTGCCGAAAATCTCGGGCGAATAAAACGGCGACAAATAATCCGCGCCGTGGCCATTGAACCAATAAGCACAATTTCCGTTGTATAAGGGATGGAACGCCGCCCAGGTGGAATAGACGATGAACGCGGCAAATCCCAGGAACACCAGCAGCGGCTGCACCCACCACGCATCCCGGCGGGCCGTCTGCCCGAAACGGCCTTGTGGCGGCATGGTGTCTGCGTAAGCCATAATGATTTTCAAAATTACTCTATCGGGTGGGATTGTTTACTTATCCAAAGGGTTAGTATCAAGATAGAACACGCTACTTTTGCAAAGAATCAATAATGCTAAATCAAATTATTAGCGCATTGAAATTTTGGCCGTCCATTCGTTCAAGGCGCGTTCCCCGCCGTTCGCGGGCGAAAGCCCGGCCAGTTCCAGCGCCTCGCCGACCAGATAGAGCGAGCCGGTGATAACCACGAAATCGTCGCCCGCCGTTTTTTCCAGCGCCTCGCGCAACGAACCGCAGGCGGCGCTCCCGGCCGCCGGGTTCGCCGCGCGGCAGGCCGCCGCCAGTTCGCGCGCATCGGCGCTGCGCTCGCTGGAGACCGGCACGGTGAAAATCCGCGCGGCCAGCGTTGCCAGCGTTTCGCAGATGTGTCGCCAGTCCTTGTCCTGAAACACACCGAGAATGAGTGTATGTCCCGGAAATTGGAAATTTTTTTCCAAGGCGGCGCGCAAGACCTTCGCGCCGGCCACATTGTGCGCGCCATCGAGCAGGATTTTTTGGCCGTTCGGCCTTTGAATCAACTGCAAACGCCCCGGCCAATTGACGCTTGCCAATCCTTCGCAAATTTCCCCGTCGGTGACGGGAATTTGCTTCTGTAACACCTCGACCGTTGCCAATGCGAGCGCGGCGTTGATTTTCTGGTGATCCCCAGGCAAGGGTAGGACAGGCATCCTGCCTGTCTCTGAATTCTTTGTTTTTTTAGATGGAGACAGGCTGGAAGTCTGTCCTACTTTAATCAGTGGCGCATTTTTAGCACGCGCTGTTTCTTTAATCACCGCGAGTGCTTCCGGTTCATCCGCCGCCGTGACGACCGGTGCGCCGGGCTTGATGATGCCGGCCTTTTCGGCGGCGATTTCTCCCAGCGTGTCGCCGAGCCATTGCTCGTGGTCGAGAGCGATGTTGGTGATGACACTGGCCAGCGGCATGACGATGTTCGTCGCGTCGAGACGCCCGCCCAGGCCGGTTTCCCAAATCACCAGGTCGCATTTTTGTCCGGTGAAATATTTCAGCGCCATCACCGTGACGACTTCAAAAAAGGTCGGGTGATGGCCGGCGGGAAATTGTCCTAGCAGCGGCTGAATTTCCCCGACGAGCCGGACAACTTCATTTTCAGATACGAGTTGGCGATTCACCTGAATCCGTTCGCGGAACGAGACGAGATGCGGTGAGGTGAACAACCCGGTGCGCAGGCCCGCCGCGCGATAAATGCTTTCGAGCATGGCGCAAGTCGAGCCTTTGCCGTTCGTGCCGGCAACATGAATGAAGCGTAGCCGGTCCTGCGGATGGCCCGCCAGCGCGGCGAGCTTGAGCGTGTTTTCCAGACCGAACTTCGCGCCGAACAAACGCAAGCCGTAAAGAAATTGGATGGCTTCGGCGTAGGTCATTCAGGCTCTGACCCGGGTTACAGCGGCTTCTGGTGGATTCTTGCGTGCGCGGCGGCGATGAAGCCCTTGAACAGCGGATGCGGCTGGTGCGGCTTGCTCAAAAACTCCGGATGAAACTGGCTCGCGATGAAAAATGGATGGTTCCTGAGTTCGATGACCTCCACCAGCTTGCCGTCCGGCGACAAGCCGCTGAACACATAGCCCGCCTTCTCGAATTTTTCGCGGTAGGCGTTGTTGAATTCGTAGCGGTGACGGTGGCGTTCGTTGACCACGAATGAGCCGTAAAGTTCCGCTGCCTTCGTGCCAAGCGCCAACTGGCAGGGCTGCGCCCCCAGCCGCATCGTGCCGCCCTTTTTCGTCACGCGTTTTTGTTCGTCGAGCATGGCGATGACCGGGTGCGGCGTGGACGGGTCAAATTCCGTCGAATGCGCCTTGGCCAGTTTCAAAACGTTGCGCGCAAATTCAATGGTGGCGATTTGCATGCCGAGGCACAGTCCGAGATAGGGAATGTTATTTTCGCGCGCAAACTGCGCCGCCTGGATTTTGCCTTCGATGCCGCGTTCGCCAAAACCGCCGGGCACAAGAATGCCGCCGAGACCCTTCAGGATTTTTGCCGCGCCTTCCTTTTCAATTTCCTCAGCGTCCACCTTCACGATTTCCACGCCGCAATCGTTGCCGATGCCGCCGTGAATGATGGCTTCATAGACCGATTTGTAGGCGTCCTGCAAACCGATGTACTTGCCGACGACGCCGATGCGGACGCGATGCTGCGGCGCGATGAGTTTGCGGATGATTTCCTGCCAGTGCGTCATGTTTGCCTGCGGTGTATCGAGGCGCAAAAGCTGGCAGACGAGGTCGTCGAGCCGTTCGCGCTGGAGCATCAACGGCACCTCGTAAATCGAATGGTCCACGTCCTTTTCCTCGATGACCGCCTCGACCGGCACGTTGCAGAACAGCGAAATTTTCTGGCGCACCTCTTTGTCGAGCGGCCGGTCGCTGCGGCAGACGATGAGGTGGGGCGCGATGCCGATTTCGCGCAGCTTGGCGACGGATTGCTGCGTCGGCTTGGTTTTCAATTCGCCTGCCGCCTTGATGAACGGAACGTAAGTGACGTGCAGAAAAATCGCGTTGTTGTATCCGACTTCCAGGGCGAATTCGCGGATGGCCTCCAAAAACGGCAGCCCTTCGATGTCGCCGGTCGTGCCGCCGATCTCGGTGATGACAACGTCGGCCTTGCTCTGCTCGGCCAGCAGGTGAATGCGATTTTTGATTTCGTCGGTGACGTGGGGAATCACCTGCACGGTCTTGCCGAGGTATTTGCCTTCGCGCTCGTTGTTGAGCACGTTCTGATAAACCTGGCCGCTGGTGAGGTTGTTGAGCCGGGTCAGCTTGACGTTGGTGAACCGTTCGTAATGGCCGAGGTCGAGGTCGGTTTCCGCGCCGTCGTCGAGCACATACACCTCGCCGTGCTGATACGGATTCATCGTGCCGGGGTCCACATTCAGATAGGGGTCGAACTTTTGCAGCACGACCTTGAGGCCGCGGTTTTCGAGCAGCGTGCCCAGCGAGGCCGCCGTCAGGCCCTTGCCCAATGAACTCACCACGCCGCCGGTGACAAAAATAAATTTCATTTCAACAATTTCTCAACTTTGGCGACATCTTCCGGCGCATCCACGCCCACGCTGTCATAATCCACATTCACGACGGCGATGGGGATGCC
Organism: uncultured Verrucomicrobiae bacterium; assembly: GCA_963842445.1. Classification (GTDB taxonomy): domain Bacteria; phylum Verrucomicrobiota; class Verrucomicrobiia; order Limisphaerales; family UBA11358; genus UBA11358. The sequence continues at coordinate 194,488 of CAWJHF010000004.1, forward strand.
ATTTTCCAGCGCGCGCAACTGCTCCAGCTTCTCGGCGTTTTCGAGCAGCGACACCGGGAATTTCACCAGCCGCAACAGCGTCCCGCGCCGGTAACCGTAAATGCCAAGATGCTTCAAAAAAGGAAACGCCGCCAACTGTTCGCTCACTGAACCACTGGCGGCCTCGCGCAGATACGGAATCGTGCGTCTGGAGAAATATAACGCGCGACCGGCGGCGTTGACAACGACTTTGACGACGTTGGGATTGTCATAATCGGCGGGATTTTTGATGCGCGTGGCGGCGGTGGACATCTCATTTTGCGCGAGCGCGCCGGCCACGGCGTCAATCACTGCCGGGTCAATCAACGGTTCGTCGCCCTGAACGTTCACCAACGCATCGCACTGGCAGCGCGCGGCGACTTCGGCGATGCGATCCGTGCCGCTGAGATGTTCCGGGCGCGTCATCTCCACACGGCAGAACTTTTTCACGACCTCGGCGATGCGGGCATCGTCCGTGGCCACGATGACTTCGCCCAGCGACTTCGCCTTTTTGCATTGCTCGACGACGTATTGGATGAGCGGTCTGCCGGCGATGAGGGCGAGCGGTTTGCCGGGAAAGCGAGTCGAGGCGTAGCGAGCGGGAATGATGCCGACGATTTTCACGGGCACTAATTAAGCCACAACCTGCCATGCTGAAGCAAGAAGCGAAGGCGGGATCGAGCGCGGATATAACAAGAATTGCAACCCTATGGTTTTGCCTTTGGCAGCATGTTCGGCGGGTTGTCTTTGGCCGGTGGCTGGCCCGGTGGAGTGGAAAAGTTCAGCTTGATGCCGAAACTGCCGTGTTCGCGCCAACCGAAATAAAAGTTGAACCTCGCGCGTTGATAGGAAACGAACGGCAGCAGGGCCAGCTTGCGTCTGGCCACCTCGAAATCCCAGCCGCCCTTCGGGTTTGAATTCCTTTCGGGATACCGCCCGCTGCGGACGAATTTCTTGTCGGCAACGCCGATGACGTAGAAATCGAAGTTATGAAATGGGTTGCGGAAATGCCACATCATGGTCCGGCGTTTGCCGTTTGGCCGGTACCATTCGGGTGGAACCGGCTCATCGGCGTTTTTGAACCACCAAACCGGGTTGAATTTGTTGCAGGTATGGATTTTCGGCAAACCGGGCCGCGGCGTGATGGTGATCGTGTGCCATTTGGCTTTTGGCGGAAGCGAATTTGTGCCGTCGGACGCCCGCTTCATTTCAACCGGTTGCCGCGCCAACGAGATGGGGCGCGGGGAAGCAGATTGGCAACTGACAAATAACAAGACCGCAACAGGTATCAAGCCTTGCCATTTTTTTGTTCCGGCGGACATGCTGACATTTAGCCACAGACCGAACACCGGCGAAACGCGAATTGCAAATCAGGAAATCCGTTTCGACGTTCAACAAGGTACAAAAAAAGCCCAAGGCAAGGGCCTTGGACATTATTTACCGCCCCTTGTGCGGGCGGCGAAATCGCGCGCGCGGCTAGCGCATTTCCTTGTGAATGGTCAGCGCGGCAAAGGCAAGCGCCACCACAAACGGCACGGCAAAAATCATCGCGTTCATATGGCAATTATATCACATTTCGGACAAATGCAACAGTTTTGTTACATTTATGTCACTTTTTTATGGCTGTCGTTGGCCGACGTAGCACGTGACATGCCGGTCATGGAGCCGAAGTGTGACTGCGGATTGGATAATCCCCGTGTGCGGGCTTAGACTGAACACCGAATTGCGACGCTGAACCTGAACCAAAAACCATTATGCCGCTGTTGAAACTCGAAACCACCGTTGCGCTCTCCGATGATAAGAAGAAAGCGATGCTCGCGGCCCTGTCCGAAATCGTGGCCGGGACGATTGGCAAACCCGAACAATACGTCATGGTCGTCGTCAGCCCGGCGGCCATCCTCATGTCCGGCAAACCGGGTGAGGCCGCATTTGTGGACATCCGCAGCATTGGTGGCCTGAACGACGACGTGAACCGGCAGCTCTCGCAAAAGATTGGCCAATTGTTGAAGGAATCCCTCGGCGTACCGCCGGACCGTGTTTACCTGAATTTCACCGAGGTCGCCGCCGGTAACTGGGGCTGGAACGGTGATACGTTCGGATAAATCCGGATGATCCGGATGATTTCATGCCGCCATGACCGCCGTTTCAACAGATGGAGTCTCGTGTTCGGAGATTTTCACGCGCATTTTTTTCAACGCTTCCTCTTGAATCTGCCGGATGCGTTCACGCGTGACTCCCAGTTGCTCCCCAATTTCTTCCAGCGTCTTCGGTTTCCCGTCATCCAACCCGAACCGCATGGCCAGAATCGTATTTTCCCGGGGTGTGAGCGTGGCCAGGACCTGTTGGACCAGTTCGGTGTCGTTTTCCCGGACCAGCCGGTCGAACGGTGCCGCGGCATTCGGATCCGCCACCGCCTCGGAAATCCGTTGCGGCTCATCGGCCCCAATCGGGGCGTCGAGTGAAATGGGCGCTTTGGACGCGTCGCGATACTGCTGGATGCGGCGCGGGTCGAGTCCCAGATGGTTCGCCACCTCCCGGTCCGTGGGGTCCCGGTCGAACGCCTCCCGCAGCTTCACCTCGGCCTTCCGGATGTGCGCCACCTTGTCAACCACGTGGACGGGCAACCGGATCGTCTTGGACTGGTTGGCCAGCGCCCGCATGATGGATTGCTTGATCCACCACGAGGCATAGGTGGAAAGCTTCGCGCCTTTACGGGGATTGAAACGCTCGACGCCCTTCATCAGGCCGATGTTGCCCTCGTTGATCAGATCAAGCAACGGAAGCCCCAAGCCTTCGTAGTCGCGGGCAATCTTTACCACCAACCGCAGGTTGGCGGTAATCATCTGCTCGCGTGCGCGTTTGTTTCCCTTTCGGATCCGTTTGGCGAGGACGATTTCCTCCTTCGGTGTGAGCAGTTTCACCTGCCCGATTTCGCGAAGATATAATTGCAGCGTGTCGCCGCGGAGTGATTCCGAGGGAATGGTCTCCACCGGAGTGACGCTTGTTTTTAATGCGGTTCTCACATTGAACCTCCTTTTTAAATTCGTTTGCCGGTCGTTCGCTTCAGGCTTTGACCGTGAGTCCTTCCAGTCGGGATACAATCGCGTTTTTGCCGGCGGCACCGATGATCCGATCGCGGGCCGCACCGTCGGCAAAATAAAGCAACGTTGGAATGGACTGGATCTGGTAACGCCCGGCCAGCTCGGGATTTTCATCCACATTCACCTTGGCAACCTTGACGCGGCCGGCCTGCTCCGTGGCAATCTCCTCCAGCACCGGGGCGATCATTTTGCAGGGACCGCACCACTCGGCCCAAAAGTCCACCAGCACCGGCTGAGCGGATTTCAGAACTCCGGCTTCAAAGTTGGTTTCGTTCAGTTCGATGATCGTTTTCATATTTCCTTCCTCGTTGATAGTCACTTCGCTGTTCGAAAAGCGCGGACAACCGGTTACGCCGCCAAGGCGATAACGGGGCTGTTCTCCCGCACGGATTGCTGGCGGGCGTTCCAAGCGGCGACCGCCTGTACTTTCTCCGTTGCGAGGGTGGGGAAAAACAAGTGTGGATACTTCGTTTGCCACGCTGCCGCTTCGGCTTCATTCAGGGCCAGCCGGACCAGCCGTTCCGGCGCCGGAAACGCGCGACTGGATTCCACGAAGATCGCCTCTTTGACGCCGGCAATCTGCGCCTGTATTTTCCGGCAGGATGACCCGCAGGCGTTCCGGGGCAAACGGCCATTTACTCGATTTCCATTCGTGCTTATCAGTTTCATTCTACTATTTTTCCTTCAATTAAATGTAATAACAATAGTTACATAATTACACACAAAAAAGAGACTGTCAACCGGTTTTTTTGGCGGCGCACAGACACGCGGCCTTGATCATGCCGATCACCCCGGCCAGAGTGGTTTTCTCCAGGTCCCGTTCCAAGGCATTTTCCGCCGACGCAAAAACCCGGTTCAAAGTCTCCCGGATGCAATGGCCCACCGGGCAGGCCGTGTTGGCTTTTCGGGCGGGAGTGGCAAAAGGTTCAACGGCTTCCACGGCCCGATAGACTTCGGCTAAATTGATGCGACCAGGGGAACGGCTTAGCCGGGAACCGGCCCCGGCCCCCTTGCGGGTCTCCACCAGGCGCGCCCGCTGCAACGACAGGAGGAGTCGCCGGATGATGACGGGGTTGGTGTTGACGCTGCCCGCCAGCATGGCGGACGTGACCGGGTCGCCCTCCTTGTAAGCGAGGACGGCCAGCACGTGCACCGCCATGGCAAAGCGACAACTCGTTCGCATAATCGTTGTTTAATTAGTAACCGTAGAGATTACATTTGTCAACTGGAAGTCAGCAAACGGTAGCGCCAGATGCACGCCAGCAAAAAATGTTCGATGTGATCCGCAGCGTCATCAGTTGTCTTCACTGGCGCAGTCAGGTATTTGAATTTCGCCACGGGCTGCTTCGTGATTTGTGCGGGTTGTGTGGAATTTACTGCGCTCCGTTCAATAGATGTGAAAGGCGTTGTCCGGCGAGTTTTTCGTTTGCGATTTGCCCAAGTCCTTTTTCGGCGAGCACCTTGCGCTCGGCATCCTGGAGGCACCAGTGAGTTGAATGCCGATCGAGCAGGGCGCGGTAAACGCGGTTTTCTTCCAGCACAAACTCCAATTTCTGACACAGGGCTTAGTCAATTTGTCCGGTGGGCCCAAGCCAGCAGCTTTTTCCAAGGCATGGTGCGAGGTTAACACCGCAAATGGCCTAAAACAAAGGCAGAATGGCAGCACCAAAATGCGACGGATGAATTATTTGACCATACGGCCTTTTGTCGTGCATTTTAACGACGTGCCCTTGTTTTCCGAATGGCTATAATTAGCTCATACACTCTCGAATTCATAGATTGAAGACCATAACCCCCGCCGGTTTTACGAAGACGAGGGCGTGCGGCGCGTTCACGCTGATTGAACTGCTGGTAGTCATTGCCATCATCGCCATTCTGGCGGCTTTGCTCCTGCCGGCATTGTCGTCGGCCAAGCGCAGGGCGCAACAGGTCAAATGCGCCGCCAATCTCAAGCAACTGACGGCGGCGGCATTTATGTATCAAAATGATTACGGCCCGATTGGCTACGGCGGCGTGTCGAATGTGTGGCTGGAGACACTCGCGGATAATTCGTCCCGTGTCAATGCCCTGCGGATTTGTCCGATGGCGCAGGAGCCGCAAAATTATCAGCAGTCGGGCAACCAGGCGGGAAGCGCCGCCAATTGCTGGGTCTGGACTCCGAATGGCACATACCCGGCCAGCGTGGACAATCCAACCAATGAAGGCAGTTACGCGATCAACGGATGGCTCTATAACACACAAGGGGCCACTGCGGGCACTCAATTTGTTCCCGACATCCCGCCCGGTTCATACTATCAAACAGACACGGCGATCAGGCATCCCTCCACCACCCCTGAATTCATGGACGCCGTCTGGCCGGATGTCTGGCCGAACACCTCTGCGGGACTCCCGGGGGGCGCTGACACCGCTGTTTCCGGGGGCGGCGCCGTGGCTAATTTGTTCACCGGCTCGGGACTGTCATACGGAAGCACCGGCATCAGAAGCGCGCCCATCGGGCGCATCATTATTGACCGGCACGGCTCAATTCCTGCCGGAGCCGCGCCGCGCAATGTTTCGGTGTTTGGCCCCTTACCAGGATCAATCAACGTCAGTTGCGCTGATGGCCACGTGGAACTTTCCAAACTCGATGCTCTTTGGCTTTACAACTGGAGCGGGACCAGCATCCCTCAAGGTCGGCCGCAGTTGCAGTGATTCAACCCCGGTCTATTCCAGCAAGCGCAACTCAAACTGAAGCGACCGTCTCCATTTGCTTCAAGGGGTGGTGTCAGCAGCGGCGATCGCGGCCTCGCAGGCACAAACCTTTGCCCGAAGTTACGTTGCCGGATCATGCGCCCAACACTTGGCAGGCTCCAGAGTTGCCGATGGGCGCGGGCGGCAACAATGGCCGGCGCAATTGCAACAGAACTACCCGGTCAACTTTCGGATTTGCTCCGCCACCGAGCTGACCAACCACCGCGCGGCAGGCTGCTCTGGCCAACCGAATGGCCGCCACCGACACGAATGACCACTCCTCAGATACCACGGCATCCATTATCCTGGATGATTGGGTGCAACAAGGAAGATTAATGCCTTAGGCCGGTGGTTCGCTCCTGCAACCAAAACAAGTCGGCTCCGGCGGCAGCGGTGCCCTGATTATATGTTGTTTTTGTCACCGGCCGGTCGCGGATGGAACTGTCCGTCCACACGCGCACTTCCACGTGGCCGTCAGCAAAAGACACACAACCGCTTTCCCCATGATAACTTGCCGGTATGTCTTCCCAATCTTGGGTATTAAACATGTTGACCCAGAAAAACCCGTCATTGATTGAATCGGCATGTTCTTCAATAAACACCCATGCCGAAGTCGGAGGCGGGAAAATTATGTCACTGGGTTTTTTGTAGAGGGTGTATTGGACACTCGGACTAAGATTGAGATATGCCGCATTGGCGACCCCGTTCATCATGCAGTTCATGGAATAACTTCGCACGCGTGGCCCCAAATCACAGTCCCAGATGTCGGCGGGACATTTGAAAATCCCGGGACCGCTTTTTATGTAAGGCCCCAGTTCGGCGTATTGGGGGTTGATCAGATACGCAAGGTTGGTATTGTCAGAATTACCGGCCGCCCAACTCAATGCCCCACTAATCCAAGGTGGTGGATTCGTCGGCAACGTACCTCCGGTCGTGGAATAATTCAACGTCAGATTCCCGCCGTTGTCATCCGGATAGATGATCCAAGCGAGTGTCAATTGCCTGAGATTGTTCACGCAGGTAATCCGTTGGGCCTTGCGTTTGGCGGCGGCGAGTGCCGGCAGCAACAGGGCGGCGAGGATGGCAATGATCGCGATCACCACCAAAAGCTCAATCAGGGTAAAGCCTGAAAAACGAGCCGTTCTAGCCCGTGACCGGGGCGGGTTGATGGTTGCTGAATTCTTCACGTTACTCTTGGACACGATAGAACATTCGCGGCCCGGTAAGCGAATTGGTATAGGGCGAAGTGGCTCCGCCTACGGGATTGTAAGGGCCTTGAACATTGGTGGACGACAGGAGCGTGCCTTCCGGCCAGCTCAGGACCAGATTCCCCGCCGAGTTGGTGTAAGTGATCAACTCGCCCACCGCCGCGAGGTAAAGTTCGTAGATATTTGTGGGGGGCAGCGCGTTGTAGAAGATGGCCACGTCGCTCATACTCACACTGGCATTGGCCCAGGCGTTATTGGTTGAACTTTCAGCCCATGGCCAGCCTGTGCGACCCATCAACAATGGGAAGCTGTTGGTATAAGACGTGCCGGGAAAACTGGCATCTACGGCGGAAGGCAAAGTAGCGCTGGCCACCGTCAACGGAGCATTATTGGTGCCCATATAGAGGGTGGCTTGACTGTTGCTCAACACCAAGGCCACGAATGTCCAATCCGCCAAAGGCACATTCAATCCGGAGTTCCAAGTGTAACTCAGAGCCGTGCCCCATTGATAGCCCAACTGGCCGTTGACATTGGTGACGTTGTTCACAACGTTGGTGATCAGGTTCACGAACGCCAAGCCGGACATGTTGCCTTCATAGGCGTTTGTGTCACGACTCATAATCAGCCCATTCAGCGTTGGGACGCTCGGACAATAAACCCAGCAACAGATGGTCATCATGTTGGTAAAAAACGGGAGGGCGGGCATGTCCACCCTGGCTTGGTATGAGTTATTGGGGATGAATACGGCATTGTGATTCGACGGGAAGCCAACACAGGCCGCCCCCGCGGCGCCGAGGAATACGTTGGTGGGGTCAAGGATGGTGCCGTCATAACCATTCCAATCATCGTGGAGCACCGTGCCGTTGGTCTCATCCATGAGCCAATACGCATACGGATTGTTGGCGATCACCGCGGCGCCAAAGGCGCTGGGAAAAATCACGTTGAGCACGGCGGCCTGGGAATTGGTGGAACCGATCGAGTTGGTGATGGTTACGATATAGCTGCCAGCATTGGTGGTTTGAAGATTGGTCAATGTGAGCGTGTCGGTAAAGGCCAACGCCGGAGTGGTGGGGCCGGAGACAATGTTTGTCGTGTTGCCGACCACCTGCTCCCATTGGTAACTAAACGGCGGCGCTCCGTTCACCACCACGCTCAGGGCGGCAGAACCACCCGCGAAACGCGTAAGACCCGCCGGTGGTGTCACGACGATCGGGGGAACGGACGGCAGCACGGTCAGGGTTTGCACCGAACTGGTCAGGGCCAACCCAAAATAGTTCGAGAAAACCACGCTGATAGTCATGCCGGAGTTGGCCGTAATGGGGTTGGTGAGGGTATAAGTGGCAAAATTGGTGCCCATGCCCATGCCATTCGTGTCCGGGACTCCATTCGTCAGCCATTGATACCAGGCATCCGCCGCATCCACATTGGCAAACACGCTGAACGTCACGGGTGTGCCGGCGTAAACGACATTGGTGGGCGATGCCGTGGGTGGGCCGACAATTTCCTCGCCGATGACTTCCGCCCAGGTGGTTCCCACGCGGATGCCATCCAGCCGGCAGGGATTGGCGTTGTTATTACCATACATCCACAACAAGAGATAATTCATGGTCGTGGTGTTGGTAAAGGTGTAAGTGGCGTCCCAAATTACCCCGCTCGGATCCGTGGCAACAGTTGCACCGCTGATATAACATTTGACATCCAACTCCGAAGCGCCCGAGGTGGTCGTCTTGAGCTGGCCCACCAACCAGCCGCCGTTCACGTATGGGGAGCCGAAAATATAACCTTCTACCTCCTGCGCCGTGCCGTAAGCCTGAACATAATATGGCCCGCCGGAATCGCTGGGATGCCCGGGCAAGCCGGCCTGCCCCAAGGTGCCCTCGGTAATATAAACGGAATCACCGATGTCGGTCAGGCCGTCACTGGCCAGATAGCCCCCCCCTCCGTTGGCCGCCACCGTGCGCGTAAAACCGGCGCCGACAAATACGGAACTCGGCGTGGTGCCACTGGCGAAGCCAAGCCCCAGCGCCGCGTCATCCTGACCGTAGCCATTCGTCCCGCTGACAACATACCAAGTGCCCCGTTTGAGCAAACGCGCGCTGAAATAATAGGTGCTGTTGGTGGTAAAATTGATCCAGGCGCTTTGGGCCATCAATCTTGTCGCCCACGACCCTGAATCCCAACCGTTGGTATTGGGCTGCACCATGCTCAACGTGCCGGGGGCGTTCATAGACGCAGGCAACATGGGATATACGCCCACCTGCCAGTCTAGAGCATCGTCGCTTGCATCAATCAAGAAGACATTGGTTGCCGCCGGATCCGCTGAGTTCACAACCCATTTTTGTGCGGCACTGTAAAAACCCAATGAAGTGGTTCCGTTGGCCGTGCCTTTCAGTTGGCCGGCCGGGATATTGTCCCATAATTCTCTCACCGTTTCAGTGGCGCTGGTCTGCACTACGGCGGCAATTGCCAGCATGGCTGCAATTATAATGGTTCGTTTCATGGCTTTTGATTTTGGGCGGTTGAAATGTATTAAGGTTAAAATACGCGGATTGGCGGAATTGGCATGTCGTCAAAAGTAACGACGACAATATCAGCCACCTGTTTCATCAACGCCGACGAAATCTCATCCATCGCTGCCAAAAAAAACGGGCAAGGTGTTCATTTCTCACCTCGCCCGCCCGCAAAAAGGATGGACACGTTTGACTCACGCACGCCGGCGACGGGCCAAAAAGGCAAACCCGAGCGCGCCCATTCCCACCAGCGCCATCGTGCCAGGTTCCGGTATCGCCTGAACCTCAATATCGTCAATAACGAATGGATCTACTGGATCATAATCGGAATTATACGCAATGCCCATTTGAAAATAGGTCAGACTGGTAGCATTTATTGTATAGGGAATCGTCGCTTGGTACACCGACTGCGGCCCCAAAATACTCCCCGGAACCGTCACCATTCCAAGATACGTTGGATTTTCAGTCCAGAAGGTACCGTAATTGTTGTCATAGTTTAAGGTAATCCCCAATTGAAAATAACTGCCGCCTTCATTGTCTGGAACCGAGTAGGTCAGCGATAGGTTGCCGGAATACGCTACGAGCGTGCCGGGTCCGTAGCTTGAATATGAATTGTACGAGCCAATGGAACCTGGATCAATAGCGTTAATCAAAGGCTCTTCCCAAGAACTAATGCCCACCCCAGCCACCCACTCCGAATAGTTATAAGTTGGCCCGCTTGGAAATTGAATTGCAAGTGCACCAGCGGTGCCCGCTCCACCGGGAGCGGCACTGTTGTTGAGGCCATTGATGTTGTTGTTGTCAAGACTGAACCCCGACAAAACCGTTACCGTGGATCCATTTCCGGTGCTCGTTCCGGCATTGTTGAAGTCGTCGGCGGTGGTCAGCAGTTCCAAATATCCGGGTAGTGTCTGGGCAGTGGCATTTTGCAAGGCGAAGGCAAGAATCACCGCTGATACTAACGCTAGTTTTTTCATAAGCACTTAAACTTAGGTTTCTTGTTGGTTTAGGCTGATTTCTTTCAGTGTTTTCAGCATAGGAGAGTCGCCGCTTTCGGTCAAGTAAAACGTTGTCGTTAAAATTAACGACAAGCGCTCAATGCCCATGTTTTTCAGGGATAAACCGCGCCGCTCCGGCATCAATGGCGCTGGGAACATGGGTGAATTTAGCCACTGCCTGGGACCGCGAGCGGACATGCAGTTTTTCGTAAATACGTCGGATGTAGGTGTTTACCGTCGGCCCGCTGATATGAAGGGAATCGGCAATTTCCTTGTAAAGATAGCCACGGGCCAGCAATTCCAAAACTTCCCGCTCCCGCGGAGAAAGGTCTTCCGCATCCGAGGGCTGCGACCCAGACCGCTGAAAGGACTGCACGACCTTTCGGGCAATGTTGCTGGTCATGGGTGATCCGCCGGCGTGAACGTCTTTGAGTGCCGCCAGCAGTTCGCCGCGGGGCATCCGCTTCAACAGGTAACCACTCGCGCCAGCCACCAAGGCATTGAAAATGTGTTCGGCGTCTTCGTACACCGTCAGCATTACAAATTGCGTGTCCGGCAGCAATGGTTTGAGCTGCCGCACGCATTCGATGCCGCTCATGCCCGGCAGATTGATGTCCATCAGGACCACCGACGGCTTTTCTGCGGGCAACTGGGCCAAAGCGATTTCGCCGCTGGCGTGCGCGCCGACGCAACGAAAACCCGGCGCCCGGCGGACCCAATTCGCCAGCATCTCCCGTGCGGGCGCGTCATCCTCAATAATAGAAACGACTATGCTCACATCATCATTTGGATTCATAATATAACATTGAAGAGGTTGGGGAGCAACCTGGCTTGGTTTGCGGGGTGGGTCAGCTTGGATTGATTCACAAAGAATTCCTGATTTTTATGTCATCGTTTAATTTAACCAGCCTGGCGTTGATTCCATGTCAGTTCGGTCACGGCAAAGGCGGACCAACCTTTACGCGATAAAATTGCACGGGCACTGTGGTGGCATTGGTATCTGTCCACTGGAACGGCATCGCCGGCGAGTTGGTGGTGAACAGCGTGTTCCAGTCAACCAAGTTGGTTGATACCTGCACTGCGTAATCCGGACCGGTCATGCCGTTGACCAGCAAGGTCGGCAGTCCATTGCTCCAGCTTGAGGCGGGCAATGACACCGTCGGCGGCACCAAGGGGTTGACCACGACAACGAAACTCTGAGTCGCACTCAACGGCGGCGTTCCGCTGTCGGTCACCTCCAAGGTGATTGAATTGGTCGTGTCAGCCTGGCTGACCAGCGGCCGCCAGGAGAACGTGCCGCTGCCGGCGTTCAATGTCGCATTGGTCGGCGCCTCGAGGAGACTGAAGGTCAACGTCTGCGGCGGTTGGTCGGTATCCTGGGCGCTGGCAGTGAAGGCCACCGTCTGGCCGACATTCACTATCCAGTTGCTGATGGCCGCCAGTGTCGGCGGGGTGTTGGTCAATGTCGGAATGGTCAAAACCACCATCGTGTAGGCGGGCACGGTCACACTGAACGAATTGCCAAAGCCCGAAGCGCTGTTGGTGGATGGCCCCGACACCGGTATTTCAGCAGTGCCGGAAAAATTGGCGGTTCCAAACTGATATGCGGTGCCGGAATTGCTTAGAGATGCGTTGTTGACCGTCACGTTGACTGTTTGGCTGCTGGTTCGGTTTTCATTAATCAGAAGGATTCCCAGGTTGCCGTCCTGCTGCAGCACCGCCTGCGCCCGCAAATTGCTGGTGTCCGAGGTTGCTCCGACAAAGGCATCACCGACATTAGCCAGATGCCGCAGCATTTCCATGGCAAAAAACACTTCACCACGAGTCAAGGAAGGGCTGTCACCCAGGAACGGCGTTTTATTCATTTCCAAGTAGTCAACATTGGCGACGCCATAGCTCAGCCAGGTGGAATAGCAATCGGCGGCAAAAAGCGCGTTGACCGGGCCAAGAATTGGCGTGCCACTGATGGCATTGGTTACACTGCCAGTATATCCAAATTCGGTGATGAAAATCTGGACGTTGGTGCCGTCAGTCGGCCGATAGGCGTTGATCCAATCCCGCAGGCCGGAATTCGTGCCGGAATCCTGTCCCGCAGTGGCGCCATTGATCATGAATGGTATGGTCGAGCCTGCCTGCGGCAAAAGGGCGCTGCCGTTGTCGAGATTTCCCGCATAAGGATACCAGTGGGCAATGACAAAATCTATGTTGGTGGCGCATTGGGCCAACACTTCCGGGGTCCAGTGTTGGCCAAGATAGCTATCCCAACTGTAGTCGCCCGGCGGTGTGCTGACCACGGTCCCCACCTTGATGGTGGGATCAACCGCCTTCATCGCCTGTGAGAAAATCGCTACTGCCTGTCCGTAAGCCGTAGGTGAGAGTAGTGCATTGCCACTACGAGGATAAGTGGTGTACGGATAGGGCACCGCATAATTCACCGAATAACCGCTACCGCCCCCGTTGCCGGAATAATAACCGGTGCCGAAGGTTTCATTGCCTACTTCCCAATACTTGACGCCGATCGGCGCAGGGTGATTGATGCGCAGAAAATTAAAACCGTCGTCCGTGCCCAACGGGCTGGCGGCGCGCAGCATCGCCCAGTAACCTGCGGTCTGCCAATTGTTGCCCGAAGCATCAACCCCGATTGTAACATCGTTCGCGGTGCCGTAAATATTCGTATTGGCGTTGGCATAGGCAACCCAAGCAGCTGCCTCCTGCGGCGAAGCGTTCGTGGTGGGCGCCACCAGCAAAGTATGGGCGCCGTTCCATTGCTGACCGGAACCGAAATCAACCGTAATGACCGCCTGGCACTGAGCGTTGCTAAGAAGACCAACGAAGTGTCCAAAGTCGGTGCCATACGCCACATAACCCTGGTTGGTCGTCGTCCCAGTTATTGTTCCCGCAAACCCGTTGTCTTTGTTCACAGACCAATGATAGACGTTGGCATAGCCGCCGCCGGGGTAACGGAGCGTGTTCACACCCGACTCAATAAGTCGAGAAGGCAAACTGGGATTAAGATTCTGATTGTCGTAAACCGAGGTGTGAAGTCCAAAAGCCGCGTCTCCCACGGTGGAAAGTTCGCTTGCCGCATCAATAGTAACGTTGGCCGCCATGACCGCCGGTGACAAAAATGCCAGGATGATTCCCCCGATCTGAAAAGGGCACCTCAATTTTTGCGTCCCATTGAAAGCCCGCAAATGATGCTGCACTGGAATCATTTATAAACATATACACTATCCACGGGCATCGCGAGCGTCATCAATAATCACGACATGGTTGAACGAGAAAAAATGGAAGACGCCTATGCCTCCGCGGTTTTTAGCGGCACGGTGAAGACCACCTTGGTTCCCTGGCCGGGCGCGGTCCGGACGTCACAGTGTCCGCCGATTTCCCCCAACCGCTTGGCCATGTTTTCCAGGCCGTTGCCCGAGGACAAACGTTGGCTGCCTTCTGACGGAGATGCCTTTGGCGCTCCTGGCACAAAACCGCAACCATTGTCCTCCACAACCAATTCCAGACACGCGCCTTTGATGGCAACGCGAACGTGCGCTTCCGAAGCCCCGGAATGTTTGACGACATTGTGCAGCGCTTCCTTGAACGCAAGAAACAGACTATGGCGCACCTCTGCGGTCATCCGCCAGGCGGGGAGTTGCAATGGCAAGTCCAGGCGGCAGCGGATGCCGGTGACCCGAAAACAAGTCCTGGGCGAATCTTTCCAGGTAACCTGCCAGGCTCTCCAGGGAGTCGTGTCGCGGGCTTACCGCCCAGACAATTTCGTCCATGGCTCGCGTCAACTCGCGAGAGGTGTCATAAATTTGATTAAGGCTGGCCCCGGCCCGTGCCGGATCATCCAGTTCCCCCTGCGCCGATTCGCTCAACATGGTGATGCGGGTCAGGCAGGCGCCGAGATCATCGTGAATGTCGTGCGCAATTCGAGCGCGCTCGCGTTCGAGGTCCCGCTGCCGTTCGATTCGTTCCAGTTTGCGGCGCATCCGCCGCCGGGTGTCAAACCAGACCAGACTCCCGCTGGCGACAACACTCGCGATGCCAGCGAGCATCCGGAACCAAAAAGTTTGCCAGAAGTACGGCAGCACCCTGAAAGCGAGGCTCGTCCCGGTCTCGTTCCAGACGCCGTCATTGTTGCAGGCGGCGACTTGAAAGGAGTAGCTGCCCGGCGGAATGTAATTGTAATTGACCGTCCGCTTGGTGCCCCAGTTGACCCATTCAGTTTCGAATCCGTTCAGGCGGTATTTGAACCGCACTTTCTCCGGGTCAACAAAGCTTAAGCCGGTGTATTGAAACTCAAACCGGTGCCGCCCCGGTGGAATCTCCAGGGGCGCGGGGAAAGACCCGCCGGCGACCGGCCGGTCGTCCACCCGCATTTCCTCAATCACCACCGGCGGCGGCAAGGGATTGGTTTTCACCTCCAGTGGATTCACCGCCACCAGTCCCTTGCTGGTGGGAAACCACAAACGCCCGTCCGCCATCCGGCATCCTGCCGGCTGCAAGCCGTCTGAACATTCAATCGTCGGCAGGCCATCGTTGACGCCATAAGTCAGGCAATGCACTTCGTTGATTTCCCCGTCCGCGCAACGGTTCAATTCCGCTTCGCTGACACGGATGATGCCGTCATGCGAACTCATCCAGAAAAATCCACGGCCATCCTCCTCGATGTCGCCGATGACACTGTTGGGCAGTCCCTGCCTGCGGTTGATCACCGCGAAATGCCCGTCTCTGTACCGATCCAAACCACCGCCAGAGGTCCCGATCCAGAGCGCGCCCACCTGGTCAAAGTGCAGGCATTCAATGAAATCGCTCGACAGGCCGTCGGCTTTTCGGAACTGTCGGATTTGACCGTTATTCAGGCAGGCAAGGCTGCTCTCCGCCATGCCAAACCAGATCGCGCCTTGCTTGTCTTCGGCCACCGTACGCACGTCACGCAACGCCTGTCCGTTGTTCTCCTTGAACCAAGTCGTCTTGCCGGCACTATAGCGCAACAGGCCCAAAGTGGTGCCAATCCACAGGTCGCCGCTGTGTCCAAGCAAAAGGGCGGGCATGGGTGGAGTGATGTTCTCCATGCCGGGGGCGAATTCGAAGTGATCCCCGTTTTGTACAAACAGGCCGCCGCCCCAAGAGCCCACCCATAATCGCCCCTGTTCATCTTCCGCAAGCGACCAGACGTAGGGATTACGGATGCCTTGATTGGGCCCAAATTGGGTCCAGGCACCATTTTGATAGCGGTACAAACCCGCGCCTTCGGTTCCAATCCACAACGCGCCCTCCTGGCCGGGGCAGACCGACAATACCGCGCGGCCCTGCCATTGGTCCGGCGGGGAAATGGTTTGAATGTTGTTCGGACGCAGGATGACCAACCCGCCACCGCCGGTTCCAGCCCAGAGGTTTCCCTCCCGGTCTTCGCACAGCGAAATCACCCAGTCGGAGGGAAAGCCGCTGGCGTGATCGAAGTGGAGGGGGTTTTTCACGTTGTCAGGAAAGACCAGGTAAAGTCCATGGTCCGAGGTGCCCGCCGCCAGCACGCCGCTGCTGGTCTCCACCAACCGGGTGACGGGCGTGTCGCCCCAGGGGGCGTTTCCCAAATCTTCAACCCATTGGCCGTCCTTCCATTTCCGGATGCGCCCGTCGCTGGCAACCCAGAGTCCGCCGTCGCGACTGGCGCCAATGCCTTGGACATAAGCGTTGGCATCGGTTTCACCAAATCGGGAAGAGCTTATCTGTCCGTGTTCGAGCACTGATACCCGGCCATCGCGTGCGATCCAGATGGTCCCGTGCGCCAACCGCGTCATGTCCACCAGTTTGGCCACCGCGCCGGCTTCCGGGGTCAGGACCAACCCGTCTCTCACACGCGCGAGCTGGCCGGATTCGTTTAGCAGCCAGATGTCACCGGATTCATCGGATGCGATGTCGTAAATCTTGCCGCCGCTCCAAGCCGGATGAAATGGCACGGCTTGGAACCGGCCGTTCTTGTATTGGGTGACCTGGCCGCTCTCATACCCGATCCAGAGCGTGCCGTCCGCCCCTTCAAACAAACTGGTCACACGGCTGCTTCGCATTTCCGGCGTGTTGTTCTCGTCAAACACGGTAAAATGCACCCCGTCAAAACGCGCCAGCCCGCTGTAAGTGCCAACCCACAAATACCCGTCATGCGTCTGCACGACCGCCGTCACCGTGTTTTGCGGCAGGCCTTCCTCCGCCTGCCAAGTGCGGACAAGATAATTGGGTGCCGCGGAAACTGATGTGAAACAGATTCCCCATGCCAGCAACCAAGCCAGCGCCAGAATGGTCCGTCCAAGGGAGGAGCGAAAGGCATTCCGGCGCAGCATCCGCGAATCTTGTCCGCCGGGCCGGATTCTGTGCAAGGACAATTTCATCTTGTTCGGGCCAAGGACCCAAAACCTCTTGTGGAAACGATATTTCGACGGGGAAACTGCCAAAAAGGCAAGTTTTTTGACTCGTTGATTTTGATGACAAGACAAAAACACAAGAAGCAGGGCATCATTAAATCAAATGGACACAACAGGTCAAGTTACGCGCCGGCAAAGCCAGTCAAGTTGCTTGCCGGAGGCTCCCCGGTTGGGCTACAAGCTGGCGGGGTTTTTGCCCGGCACCCCTAGCTGGCGGGTAAAAGCCAACGGGCAACACAACGCGTTTGATCCATGAAAAACAGACAAAAGACGATAATGATGATGGCCTGCCTCGGCACGGGCCTCCTGCTCGGAGCAACCGACCGGCTGGCAGCCGCCAATCCGGCGCCAGTGCTGCTCAACGACCCGGTGGATGTCAGCGGCGATTTCCGGGATTTTTCCGACCTTTATTATCTGGCGGACAAGCTTGCCGATTTTGATCCGGCCACCGGCACGGGAAAAATCATCTGGCAGCGCGCCCAGTATTTCACCCGGCAGGCCTTCGACAACATGCTGGCGGTCATCAAGCCGGTTCGGACCCAATGAATTTCCGGAAAACGAATACGCCGCCAATCCCACACTGCCGTTTTCCATCGAATTCGTCTCGCCGCGGACAGTGCGGATCCGCCTCCGGACCGGGCCGGAGGTCGCGCCATCGCAGCCGGAATTGATGCTGGCCGGCCCGGTGCCGAAGGATGATTCCTGGAAGTATGAAAACGTTGACGGCGGCCATCGCTACACCAGCGCGTTCGGCTCCGTCACCATCATGGAGAATCCCTGGCGCATTGAATTCCGCGACGCCCAAGGCCGGCTGCTGACGGAAACGGACCACGCCACCGACAACACCACCACGTTCACGCCCATCCTGCCGTTTTCGTTCGTGCGGCGCGCGGCGGATTATTCGCGCAGCGTGAACGCCGCCTTCACGCTCTCGCCCGGCGAAAAAATCTTTGGCTGCGGTGAATCGTTCACGCGTCTCGACAAACGCGGGCAGAAAGTTGTGTTGTGGACCGACGACGCCAACGGCATTCAAAACCAGGGCATGTATAAACCCGTCCCGTTTTTTATGAGCAGTCGCGGCTACGGAATGTTCATACACACGTCCACGCCGATCACCTGCGATTTTGGGAATTCCTTCAGCGGCGTCAACTCGTTGATGATTGGTGACGACGAATTGGATTTATTCGTTTTTCTCGGCTCGCCAAAGGAAATCCTTGATGAATACACCAAGTTCACCGGCAAATCGCCGCTGCCGCCGCTTTGGTCATTCGGTTTGTGGATGAGCCGCTGCACTTACAACAACGAAAATCAAGTCCGCGACATCGCCGGCAAACTGCGCGAAAACAAAATCCCTTGCGACGTGCTGCATCTGGACACCGGCTGGTTCGAGACCGACTGGCGCTGTGACTACAAATTTTCTACGTCGCGTTTCACCGATCCGGCAAAAATGATTTCGGACCTGAAGAGCGATGGCTTTCACATTTCGCTCTGGCAACTGCCGTATTTCGTTCCGAAAAATCCACTCTTCAACGAACTTGTCGAAAAAAATCTCGTCGTCCGCGACGCGAAGGGAAATCTGCCCTACGAAGACGCCGTGCTCGATTTTTCAAATCCGAAAACGGTCGCGTGGTATCAGGACAAACTGGCGGGCCTTTTGAAAATGGGCGTCGGCGCGATCAAGGTGGACTTCGGCGAAGCCGCGCCGGAAAACGGAATTTTTGCGGACGGCCAGACCGGCTTTTACGAGCACAATTTGTTTCCGCTGCGCTACAACAAAGCCGTCGCCGACATCACCAAACAAACCACGGGCGAAAATATCATCTGGGCGCGCAGCGCGTGGGCGGGCAGCCAGCGTTATCCGGTTCACTGGGGCGGCGACGCCGAGAGCACGGATGATGGCATGTCCGCGGAATTGCGCGGCGGATTGTCGTTCGGCCTTTCCGGTTTTTCCTTCTGGAGCCACGACATCGGCGGCTTCACCGCAAATTCGGTCGCCGCGATGGACAAAAATCTTTTCGCGCGCTGGCTGGCATTCGGCATGTTGACTTCGCACAGCCGCTGCCATGGCATCGCGCCGAAGGAACCATGGAATTACGGCGATGATTTCATGAATCAATTCCGCGTCGAAGATGAATTGAAATACAAACTGATGCCTTACGTTTACGCGCAGGCCAAGGATTGTTCCGAGCGCGGCCTGCCGATGGTGCGCGCGCTGTTCATCGAATTTCCCGACGACCCCGGCTCATGGCAGATTGATGATGAATACCTTTTTGGTTCGAGCATTCTGGTCGCGCCGCTGATGCGCGAAAATGAAACGGGCCGCGACGTCTATTTGCCGCCGGGAAGCTGGATTGATTATCAAACCGGAAAAAATTATCCTGGCGGCTGGCAAAAAATCGAAGCCGGGGAAATTCCCGAAATCATCCTGGTTCGCGACGGCACGGTCATTCCCGAAATCAAGCTCGCGCAATCCACGATGCAGATGGATTGGTCAAATCTTGATCTGGTCGTCTTTGCAAAAAATTCCATCGCGGCAAAAGGTTTGGTGTGCCTGCCTTCGGACAATGAGCTTCACGAGGTTTCGTTGAATAAAAAGGGCGACGCTTTTGAACTCGCGAACGATCCGCTGGCCGGCAGGGTAAACTGGAAAATCCGCGCGGCAAATTAAAGGAATGGGATGCATTGCAAGCAAAACACGGTTGTCGTTGTTGGTTTGCTTTTATTAATCCAATTCCAGACAATTCATGCGCAAATTCCTTCCGAAAAATATGAATGGCGCAACGTTGTCATCGGCGGCGGCGGATTTGTGACGGGAATTATTTTTCATCCGCGCGAAAAAAATTTGATTTATGCGCGCACGGACGTTGGCGGCGCGTATCGTTGGGATGCTGCGGCAAAAAAATGGATTCCGCTCACGGATTGGATTGCCGGAGTTGATTTCACGGGCATCGAAAGTTTTGCGATTGATCCGTCGGACACAAACCGCGTTTATCTCGCCGCCGGAATTTACAGTCGCGCGCGCGCGGCGATTTTGAGTTCCGATGATCAAGGCCGCATCTGGCGGCAGACGGAGGTACCGTTCAAAATGGGCGGCAACGAAGCCGGACGGTCCAACGGCGAACGGCTGGCGGTTGACCCAAACGACGGCCATATCCTTTTTTTCGGATCGCGTAACGACGGTTTGTGGAAGTGCACGGATCGCGGCGCAACCTGGAGCCGAAGCGATCATTTTCCGCAAATGGACACGACTGAAATTCCGCCGCCCCTGACCCGCACAAACGCGCGTCGGTTCCGGTTCAATTTCACGCCGCAGCAGGTTGGAATTGTATTTGTGCAATTTGATCCGCGCAGCGGTCCGCCGGGCAAACCGACGCCGGTGATTTACGCGGGCGTTTCCACGACCGGAACGAATTTTTTCCGCAGCACCGATGGCGGTGGCACCTGGCAGGCGGTGCCCGGCCAGCCCATCGGTTTGCGTCCGAACTATGCCGTGCGTTCGTCCGACGGCACGATTTATTTGACCTATGGCAAGGAACCCGGTCCAAACACGATGACGGATGGCGCAGTCTGGAAATTCAATCCGCAAACCGGCGCGTGGAAGGAAATCACGCCGCTCAAATCGCCGGACGGCAATCAGCCGTTCGGCTACGGCGCGATCGCGGTGGACGCACAACATCCGTCGGTAATGGTCGTGACGACTTTTGCGCACTGGCATCCGCACGACGAAATTTTCCGCAGCACGAACGGCGGCGCGACTTGGACGCCATTGCTGCAAAAGGCGCAGTGGAATTATTCGACTGCGCCTTACACTGAAAATCGCGTTCCACACTGGATGGGCGGCATTCAAATTGATCCGTTTGATTCAAATCACGTTTTGTTCACGACCGGCTACGGCATTTGGAATTGTAACAATTTGACCGAAGCCGATTTAGGAAAACCAACGCAATGGAATTTTCGCGACGACGGCCTTGAAGAAACCGTTCCGTTGGCGCTCATCAGTCCGCCAGACGGCGCGCATTTGTTGAGCGGCTTGGGCGACATTGACGGGTTCCGTCACGACAATTTGGACTCTTCGCCCGCACAAGGAACTTTTGCCGGTCCGCACTTTTCCAACACGGAAGATCTGGCGTTCGCAGGGAAAAACCCGTCAATCATCGTCCGCACGGGAACGGGCCGAAACGAAACCCACGCGGCCATTTCGACGGACGACGGGAAAACGTGGCGCTTGATGCCCACCGAACCGGCCGACAGCGGCGGCGGCGGCACGATTGCGATTTCGGCCGACGGCGCGACCATCGTTTGGACGCCGCGCTGGAGCGTTCCGGGGTTTTCCGCCGATGGCGGAACGAATTGGACAATTTGCGCGGGACTTGCGCCGGGACTTCGCGTGATCGCCGACGCGGTAAATCCGTCGCGCTTTTACACTTTTGACGCGCGGACGGGAAAGATTCTGGCCAGCACGAACGGCGCGGAAAGTTTTTCAGAAACCGGCGCGGCGCTTCCGGCGGAAAACAGTTTTAGACTTGGCGGCGCGGCGTTATCGGCCACGCCGGGTGTCGAAGGCGATTTGTGGCTGGCGTTTGGAACGAATGGGCTTTATCATTCCGAAAACGGCGGCGCGAGTTTCGTGAAGCTGGAAAATGTGATGGCCGCTGATTCGCTCGGTTTCGGCAAGGCTGCCTCCGGTGAAAATTTTCCGGCGTTGTATCTGGCCGGGAAAATCGGAGACAGCGAAGGGCTGTTTCGTTCCGCGGACACGGGCGCGACCTGGACGCGCATCAACGACGACCGGCATCAATACGGCGTGATCAGCCGCGTCACCGGCGATCCGCGCATTTACGGCCGTGTCTATTTTGCGACGAGCGGGCGCGGCATCATTTACGGCGACGAAGTGAAATGATTATGAAGCGGTTTTTCCCATGCGTTTTGCTCGCGGCAAGCTGCCATTGCTTTGCCGGCAATTACACGAACTTCGACGTGGCCATTTACATTCCCGTCAACGTCGTGAAAAGTTTTGAAGACCCGCAAAAACTTCAGGACGACTGGAATCTCATCAGCCGACAGTTGAAAGTGGACAAGGTTTATATCGAGGTCCAGCGCGACCGGAACCTCGCCAGTGACGAATTGCTGGAATCGGTCAAAAAATTCTTCCTCGACCATGGTGTGCGCGTCGCGGGCGGCATGGCTTTGTCGGACGACGGCAGCGGGCAGTTCAAGTCATTTTGCTACACCGACCCGAGAGATCGCGCATTCATAAAGAACGCGGCGCAATTGGCCGCGCGGCATTTTGACGAAATTATTCAGGACGATTTCTTTTTCGTCACGACGAAAACGGATTCCGACATCGCCGCGAAAGGGAAAAAAAGTTGGACGCAATTCCGGCTCGAACTTATGGACGACGCGGCGGAAAAATTAATCATCACACCGGCGCGCGCGGTCAACCCGAACGTCAAACTTGTCATAAAATTCCCCAATTGGTACGAGCATTTTCAAGGTTCCGGCTACGACCTCGACAAGGAACCAAAATTATTTGCCGGCATTTACACCGGCACGGAGACTCGCGATCCCGTCATCACCGACCAGCATTTGCAGCAATACGAGAGCTACGAAATCATCCGCTATTTTGAAAATATCGCGCCCGGCTGCAATGGCGGCGGTTGGGTGGACACTTACAGCATCACCTACATTGACCGTTACGCCGAGCAGCTTTGGGACACGATGTTCGCCAAGGCGCGGCAAATGATGCTCTTCGAGTGGTCGGCGATGAGCCACCCGATTCAGCCCGGCGACCGCGCGAGTTGGGAAAATCTGCGCACGAGTTTCAATTACGCGGAAATGCTTCAATCCAAAACCAATCCCACGATGGCCTCCGTCGCAGGTTATTCTTTGGAGCAAGTGGACAATTTTTTAGGCAGACTCGGCAACCCGATTGGCATCGCCAGTTACAAACCGTATCAGTCCGATGGTGAAGATTTCTTGCACAATTATTTCGGCATGATCGGAATTCCGATTGACCTGCGCCCGGAATTTCCGACGAACGCGGATTTAATTTTGTTGACCGAATCCGCGAAATTCGATCCAAACATTGTCGCCAAAATCAAAAATCAACTGGCCGCCGGCAAATCCGTAGTCATCACTTCCGGCCTGCTGCGCGCGTTGCAGGGCAAAGGTATCGAAGATATCGTCGAGGTACAATACACCGACCGCAAAGTGCGCGCGCGCAGATTTTCCAACGGCTTCGGCGCGGGCAACTTCTCCTCGCTCGACGGCGAAACAAACGCGGACATTTTGTTTCCACAAATTGTTTTTTTTACGAATGACGCCTGGTCGCTCATCCGCGCCGAGGCCGACGGCAATGCGTTTCCGCTTTTGCTGATGGATCGTTATGCCAAAGGCGTGCTTTACATCTGGACCATTCCCGAAAATTTCAACGACCTTTACGCGCTGCCGCCCGAAGTCACCGGCGCGATCAAAAATTATGTGATGCGCGGATTTCCCGTGCGCGTGGATGGCCCGGCGCAGGTTGCGCTGTTCGCTTACGACAACCACACGTTCATTGTCGAATCGTTTCTGCCGGCGGAAACCGACGTGAAAGTTTCCGTCGCCGGAAATTTCACGCAATTGAAAAACCTTGTCACGGGCGAAACGCTCAACAGGCAAACGCAAACAAAAACGCGGTGGCAACGCAGGAACGGACAAGGCGATGATGAAAACCGTGTCTCCTTCAACGTGCATTTGCCGCCGCACAGTTACGAAGTTTTTGCAATTGAAAAATAAGCGATCACTTGAATGCCAGCGCCTGCGTGAGATTGAAATTGCCGCGCAGCCGGATGTCGCGCGAGGAACTGCCGATTAAGATTTCAAAGCTGTCTTTCTCCGCAACCCAGCCGCTTTTCGCTGGATCGTAAAACGCGAACGCGCCGCGACCCAGCGGAATGGAAACGGTTTCCATCTCTCCGGCATTCAGAAAAACTTTTTTGAAGCCTTTCAATTCTTTTTCAGGCCTCGGCAGACCCGGGTTTTTTTGGTGAATGTAGAGTTCCACAACCTCCGCGCCGTCGCGCGCGCCGGTGTTTTTGATTCCAAATTGCGCAGTCACCATGGTTCCGTTCGTGTCGTCGTTCAGTGATTGAACCAATTTCAGATTGGAGTATTTAAACGTCGTGTAGCTCAAGCCGAAGCCGAAGGGAAACTGCGGCTCGATTTTTTTTGTGTCGAACCACCGGTAGCCGACGAGCAAACCTTCCGTGTAAGTCACCGTGCCGTTCGTGCCGGGATAGGCGTCAAGCGCGTGTGCCGGGGAATCCGCCAGCCGCTTCGGAAAAGTTGCGGGCAGTTTGCCGGATGGATTCACGTCGCCGAAAAGGACTTTCGCCAAAGCATTGCCGCCTTCCATGCCCGGATACCACGCCTGCAAGAGTGCCGGAACTTTGCCAAGCCACGAATCCATTTCCACCATTGTGCCTTCAAGGACGACAACTGTTTTGGGATTCGCCGCGACGATTTTGGAAATCAATTCGTCCTGACCGAATGGCATTTTCAAATCCACGCGATCCTCGCCTTCGCAATCAAATCCTTTGTCGTGATTCAACCCGCCGATGTAAATCACCGCGTCGGCGGCTTTGGCGGCAGCGATGGCGCGATCGGTCAATTCCGCGCCGCCGTTTTTCTGATAACCTTCGGAAAAAATCACGTTCACGTTCTGGCCGGCGCGGTTCAAAATGCCTTGAAGCGGCGTGATTTCGTAAAAGGCCTTGATGCCGGAACTGTCGCCGCCGTGAGTGTGAAGGCGGACGGCGTTTTCGCCAATGACGGCGATGGTTTTTATTTTTTCAGGATCGAGCGGCAACAAATCATTTTCGTTTTTCAAAAGCACAATGCCTTCTTCAGCGACCCGGCGCGCGGTGTCTTCGTGAGCCGTGGTATTCAGCGAACCGGTTTTGCGATTCGGATCAAAAACGTGCGTGGCAAACATGACGCGCAAATTGCGCCGGACTTTTTCATCCAGACCGGCCATCGGCAGCGCGCCGTTTGTCAAAGCGTCGAGATACGGCTGCGCAAAATAAAAATTGTCGTAATTGGTTTCGGTTCCCATTTCAAGATCGAGGCCGTTGAGCGCGGCTTCGCGCGTGTCGTGGGTGCCCGCCCAATCGGACATGACGAGTCCTCTGAAGCCCCATTCGTCCTTCAGAATTTTGTTCAGCAGGTAATCATTTTCACAGCAATGTTGCCCGCGCAACTGGTTGTAAGCGCCCATGACCGACCACACGCCGCCTTCCTGCACGGCGGCCTTGAACGCGGGCAGATAAATTTCACGCAACGCGCGTTCGTCCATTTCCACGTTGATGCTGCCGCGCTTGAATTCCTGGTTGTTCGCCGCGAAATGTTTTATGCACGAGGAGATGTCCTGCGATTGCGCGCCGCGAATGTAGCCGGCGGCCATGCGTGACGTCAGAAACGGGTCTTCGCCAAGGTATTCAAAATTCCGACCGCACAGCGGTGTTCGCAAAATGTTCACGCCCGGCCCGAGCATGATGTCTTTGTGTCGTGCGCGGGCTTCTTCGCCGATGGCTTCGCCTTCGGCATAACCCAAATCAGGATTCCACGTCGCGGCCAGACAAATTCCCGCCGGCATTGCCGTGGAAAAATCATCCGTGCGCCCGGCGGGCGCCCACGTGTCCGGCCCGATGTCTTCGCGCACGCCGTGCGGCCCGTCAGAAAGCCAGCGGCGCGGAATACCCAGTCGCGGAATGGCTGGCGTGGTAAATTTCGAATCGGCATGAATAAGCGAAATTTTTTCTTCGAGCGTGAGCCGCGGTAGCAAATCGGCGACTCGCACTTCAACGGGCTGTTTAGAATCAAGATAGAGCGGCTGATTTTCTGTTCCCAAAGCGGAAAGACCTAGAAAAATCACCGCCAGATTTATTGCGCTGGCCGGCAAAAAATGGATTCGCATGACGCAGAGTAGAATGCCGCCGCCCTTAAGTCATGTCGTTAAAATATATGGCTGTGTCTTTCATCTCACGGGCGTGAAAGACCTTCATGGTTGCCAAAGCGAGCGGCCAACGGGCGATTTTCGCGAGTGCATGTCGCGCTTCAGCCAGAGGAATCTTAAAGGCGCTTGGCCGAAGAACAGAACCCTTAGTCCAGTTTCCAGCTTTATTGTCAAGTTTCCGACTTTATTGTGCAGTTCCCAACTTTATTGTCCTTTTACAACGGGCTGTACAAGAACAATAAAGTCGGAAACTGAAAATTCGATATTCCTTAGGAAAATCGCATTTGGAAGGATTTCGAGCCTCACAATAAAGTTGGAAACTAGAAGGCCCCACCGCGAATGCTGATGACAATAAAGTTGGAAACTGGTCATTATTCATTGGCCATCAATGATTTGAGCTTTCGAAAAGCAGATCTGGGTTTTTGGACAGTTCGAGTTTTTACATAGTACACGGTTTTGTAGTTAATAATTCATGAGCGATTGTAAATTTTTACGATACAACTGCAAATGAATCGGA
Organism: uncultured Verrucomicrobiae bacterium; assembly: GCA_963842445.1. Classification (GTDB taxonomy): domain Bacteria; phylum Verrucomicrobiota; class Verrucomicrobiia; order Limisphaerales; family UBA11358; genus UBA11358. The sequence goes on from CAWJHF010000004.1 coordinate 220,984, forward strand.
ATTTTTCTTGGGAAATGCCAACTGGATTATTTACATGAATCGAAAATAGTCAACATCCACATGTCCTGCCGGCGCGTAATTGAGACGCTTCAAGCTATACAGTCCCAGCTTCGCGCCGATCCACACGCCCTTGCGCGCGGTAAATGTCCGGGGAATCGTCACGAAATCACCACCGGCGGCAAAACTGAAGATGCACAACCCGCCATCCTTGACGGACACGCGCAGCTTGACGACCCCCGGCGCATGGTCGTGGACGAATTTTTGGACACCGTTTATGCACATGACGATCTGGTTGCTGGCATCTTTCTTTTTGAGCGCGAGCGTCGCGAAAGATTCGCCGGTGACAATCAACCCGGCCTCTTCATTAGTCCGTTTCGGCGCAAATTCCAGCAGGGTTTCAACCGTGAAGGAACGAGCCGGGAATTTTTGCAGCAACAGGTTCGGCGATTGCGTCAGGTTTTCGTGCAGGGCGAGTTGCGAATACAGCCGCAGCCAGTTATTTCGCACGCTCAAGGAATACCAGTCGTCGTTGTGGTTGGCATGCCATTGCCATTGCAAGCCGAGCTTGGACGAATCGAACTCGTCGCTGGTTTGCGGGACGATGGGCAGGCCATTCGCAGTGCCGTCAGGCTTGGCGTAATGCAACACTGGTTCGCCGACACCTTTTCGGTTTTGATCCGATCCCATCATCGGCCAGCCATCCCGCCATTTGACCGGCTGCAAGTGGGTGATCCTTCCATAAACTCCCGCGTCTTGAAAGTGCATGAACCACGAATCACCGTTCGCCGTGTCCACCAACGCGCCTTGATGCGGGCCGTTGACGGCAGAGCTTCCTTGTTCCAGCACGATCTTGTCCTCGTAAGGGCCGTAAATGTTTTTCGAGCGCAACGCCACCTGCCAGCCGGTCTCGACGCCGCCGGCAGCAGCAAGGATGTAATACCATCCGTCCTTTTTCAAAAACTTCGGGCCTTCAATCGTCGGATGCCGTTCCGGCTCGTGAAAAACAATTTCGCCTTCGCCTAGCAACCGCGAGCCGTCCGCCGCCATCGGCCGCACGCGCAGCATGTGCTTGATACCCGAACGCGAACGTGCGTAGGCATGGACGAGATACGCTTTGCCGTCGTCCCACAGCGGACAGGGATCAATCAAACCCTTGCCTTCCTGCACCAGATGCGGTTCGGACCATTTTTCGGCAGGATGATTTGCCGTCGTGACATAAATGCCTTCGTCGGGCATCGAGAAAAAAATCCAGAACTTGCCGGCGTGAAAGCGCAGGCTTGGTGCCCAGATGCCGCAGCCGGGCTGCACTTCGGCATAACGCGGATGCGGCAGGTTTTTGACGGCATGATTAATGATCTTCCAGTTGACCAAATCTTTCGAATGCAAAATCGGCAGCCCCGGCGTGCAATTGAAGCTGGACGCCGTCAGATAAAAATCTTCGCCGACGCGGATCACATCCGGGTCGGAATAATCGGCATGGATGATTGGATTGCAGAAGGTTCCGTCGCCCTGGTCGGGCATCCACGGATAAGCGTAATTCAAGGCGATGCCATCGGATTTTTTGGGATTGGGCAGAATGGATTGCATATAAATTATTCGACTTTAACCGGCTTGATCCGCGGCACGCCGACATGGAAAATCAGCCAGGCGACGACATAGGCGCTGCCGCAAAGGAGCATGATGGTCCGATACTGGCCTTGATTCTGCAAAATCGTGCTGACCAGCCAGAAAAAGCTCATGGACACCAGCGAGGCCAGCGTGCCACCGAAACCGACGACCGATGCCACGGCGCCTTTTGGAAAAATATCCGAAACAGCAGTGTACATCGTGGCCGACCAGCCTTGATGCGAAGCTGCCGCCACCGCGAAAAATCCCGCCGCCAGCCAGACGCTTTCAACGCGCGGCGCGAAAATCACCGGCAACGTGCAGCACGCGCAAAGCAGCGAAGCGGTTTTGCGCGCGCGATTTACCGTCCAGCCTTTTCTAAGAAACCAAGCTGAAAGCGCGCCGCCGAAAATGCTGCCGAGGCAGGTCACGGCATAGATCACCACCAGCGGCAGGCCGAATTGTTTGATGTTCAGATGAAATTGTTTGTTGAAAAAGTCCGGCAGCCAAAAACCGTAAAACCACCAGACCGGCCCGACGAGCACGCACGTTCCGTAATAAGCCCACGCCTCGCGGTAGCCGAGCAGTTTTGTCCACGGAATCTTTTGCTCCGCCGTAGGCGCTACGCCGGTTTGAATGTGGGCGAGTTCAGCAGCACTGACGTGCTTGGATTTTTCCGGCGCATCATAAAGTTTAAGCCAGAAGCACAGCCACGCCAAATCCGTCACGCCCAGCGTGATGAACGCCGCCTGCCAGCCGAAGTGTAAAAAGATCAGCGGCACCACCAATGGCGCGACAATAGCTCCGATGTTCGAGCCGGAATTAAAAATGCCCGTGGCCACGGAACGTTCCTTTGGCGGAAACCATTCCGTCACGGTGCGGATGGCCGTTGGAAAATTTCCCGATTCACCGAGTCCCAGCGCAAAACGCGCGGAACAAAAACCGGTCACCGAACGCATCAACGCGTGTGACATTGCCGCCAGGCTCCAGAAAACGACTGAGCACGCATACGCGCTTTTTGTGCCGATCCAATTGATGAACGGGCCGGCCAGCGTCTGGCCAATGGCGTATGACGCCTGAAACGCAATGGCCATGTAGCCGTAATCCTTTTCGCTCCAGTTAAACATTTTCGCCAGATCAGGCTTGAGCAGGCCGAGCACCTGCCGGTCCATATAGTTGATCAGACACGCAAAAAACAGCAGCGCGCAAATCACCCAACGGAATTTCCCAGCATTGTTCATTTGAGCAAATCAAGCGAGGAATTTTTCACGCGAAGCTGATTCAGCGCAAGACCGGATTTGTGGTCAACGCGGACGTTTTGAAAATGGATGCCGTCGGCGTCCGTCAAAAACACGCCGGTCTGCGCGGTGATGGAAACATTTTTCAAATAAATGTCGCGGATGGGCATTTCCGGCAAACCTTCCAGCACAATCGCCTTTTGCGCGCCGCGGCAAATCACATTTTCAATGTGGATGTCCCGGAACTGCGGCGTCTCTTCCGTGACTGGCGGCACATTTGTTTCGACTGTTCCGCTGGTTTCGTCCAGCGGAGATTTGCCGCCGTAATACATATTGAAATTGATCGCGTCGCCGGAAATATCCACCATCCGCACGTTGGAAATGAAAATCTTCTCAACTACGCCACCACGGCCGCGCGTGCTCTTGAACCGTAGCCCGACATCTGTGTCCATAAATGTGCAGTTGTTCACGCGGACATTGCGAACGCCGCCGGACATTTCGCTGCCGATGGTGAAGCCGCCATGGGCGTGATATACAACGCAGTCCTCGACCAGTACGTCCTCCGTCGGCACTCCGATGCGGCGTCCGGCGGCGTCCTTGCCGGACTTCAGGCAGATGCCGTCGTCGCCCACATCAAACGTGCAGCCGCGAATGATCGCGCGGCGGCAGGACTCCAAATCCAGCGCGTCGCTGTTTTGTGCAACGGGAGAATTGTGAACAGCGACGTTGAGAATCGAAACGTCTTCGCAAAGCGCGGGGTTGAGCGTCCAGTTCGGCGGATTTTGAAACGCCACGCCTTCCAGCAAAACTTTTTTACAATTGATGAGCCGAACCATTTTAGGACGCAAGAATTGGTGATAGGATTCATAGTCTTCCAACTTGAGCGAACTGTTTTTTCGCAATTGTTCGACAATTTTTTCTCCAGCCATTGCCTCGCGGCTGGGCCACCAAGTGTCGCCTCGTTTATTCAACACGCCGCCGGACTTGAGCAGCGCTTTCCAATCGTCATCGCCCAACTTTCCTTTCTTGATCGGACGCCACGAATCACCTCCGCCATCAATGATTCCCTCGCCGGTAATGGCGACGTTTTCAAGTTTTTCGCCGGAGATGGGTGAAACCGAATCCACTTCCTTTTCACCTTTCAAATCAATCACCGTGAGCGGATACAATTTGAAGTCGCCGGAAAATTTCAACAACGCACCGCGTTCCAGGTGCAGGTTGATGTTGTTGCGAAGCTTGACTGGCCCACAGAGCCAGATACCCGGCGGGATGACCAGTTCGCCGCCGCCCTTTTCGGCAAGGGACGCAATGGCTTTGGCGATGGCTTCGGTATTAAGAGTTATTCCATCGCCTGTTCCGCCAAAATCGGCGAGATTCATCGTCGTTTCCGGAATTGCAGGAAGGGCAACTCGCGGGGAAATCTCGCTTCCATTTGCTGAAAAAAAAGCGGAGAGGGCTGTCGCAAATAAAACTATCCGCCAATGGGGGAAAGCCTTGATATTCATTCGGTAAACTTGTTTTGTCATTTTCTTATTTTATGTGCGGCAATGCTGACATTCTATACTGTGTGAGAAACCGTGAAATTACGATTTCCGGCATAAAGAATGTGAGGAGGCAAAACAACAGCATTGTCATGCCGGATGACAATCTTTCTTGATTCTCAAAAAAACAAGTGCCGGATTTTGCCGGCACCTGTGCTATAAACCTTCCGTATGTCAACGGCGAGGACGACGATATCTCCATGCGAAGCCAAACGCCCCTAGACATGCCAACGCAAAAGTCGAAGGCTCAGGAATGGGGGCAATTAAATCGCTAATGGTTATCTGGTTGATGTCCATGGTGGGATTTAAACTGGTGCCACTATTACGAATACCAATGGCCAGTCCATCGAATGAACTGGCCAAGAGGGCGGACGTGGTCACAGTGCTCTGGCTGGAAAGAACCGTGCCGCCAGTGCCAACACCGCTGTAAAGGATATCGCTAATGGTGAGGACGCCAGCCGAAGAGAGCGTCAGCCTGTAATCCAATGTATATTGGGCAAGGGAAGTCAGAGTCACAGTTGAAGCCAAATTACCGCCAACCTGGGCACCGGTCGGATTATTGTAAGCACCACCACCGAAATTATTGCCGATTAGGTCCTGATTTGCGGAAGCTGTCCCGGCACCGTTCTGTAGCGGACGCGTGTAGGATTGAGAAGTTCCACCGGTCATGGCGATGCGTGAAACATATCCCTGCCAATTTGCGGCATTGCCTGTGGCGTAGGTAGAGCCGCTGGTCGCGCTCAAGGTGACCGCGTTGCCCGAAGTGCCGGCGGTTCCGGCCACTGGAGCGTATCCGCCGGAATTATACAAACCAGTGTAGATCGCCGAAGAAGTCCCGCCGGCGAGCAAATTGGCGGTATCCGTGAATGTGTAAGTAAGATCAATGTAGTCGTTCACTGTCGCCAGTGCGACTGGCGTGGCGGTGAACAAAGCCTGCGCTTCAACGAAACCACTGGTGGTTGCGGCGGTAAGTCCGAAGGTTAGATTCCCGGAGGAGAGGCTTTCCGCCCCGGTCTTGCTTGAATCGAAATCGTAACTGGTCGAAGACGCCGTCGGGGTGCCCCCAGGCGTGCTGACCCCGTTAAACGTGCTGCCGTTGCCAAAATTATCACTGAAAATAGTTGTCTGGCCTATGGAAGCCAGCGGAGCAACGAGAGTTGAAACAAAGGCAAACAAGAACAAATGCTTCATATGTTTTTAAGTTGGCTAGGACTTTTTCACGATAATAAATCGTGGGTTTGAATCTGTCTATTGTGGACAGTATTAATTTACTGCGAAATACATTGAAAATCATGCTGAGGCATTTTTACGGATACACCAGCCGGAGAAAGACGGAGGCATTGGTTGGATTGATGGGGATGACGATTTGGTCGTTGTTCGTGGAACCTGGTACCAACGTCCAATTGGTGCCCAAACTATTGGTCTGGATTTGCAACCACCAGCCAAGATGGTCCTGCGGCCAGGAAAGTTGCAATTGACCGCTGCTGGCTTGCAGGAGGATGTTTGTCGGTGTCAATGAAGGCAGCGGTGCGGCGCTGGCTTGCAGGGAATTGGGGCTCTCGCCGCCGGAGTTTGTCGCCGAGACGACGTAAAAATAAGTCACCGCATTTGTCACCGCCGCGTCGGAATAGTTGTTCGTTGTTATGCCGCTGAAAATGAGAGGGTAAGGCCCGCCGTTGACCGTACCGCGTTTGAGATTGTAACTGGTCGCGTTTGACACGGCGTTCCAGTTCAAATCAATCAACAGGTTCGTTCCCATCGCCGTGAAATTGGTCGGGGCTGGAGGCTCGGGCGAATTCACGACCAGTTTCACCTGGCCGGTGGTGTTGGTGTTGAAAGCAAAGTTGTAGCCAGCGAGTGTCGAGCCGAGAGTGGGAAGGTTGCCGCTTAAAACACCGGTGTAAGTCAGCAGAATATTCGTCCCCGCCCCAAACCCGGGGCCGTTCGTCACGTTGATGGTTCCACCCAATGCCAGGTTGCCCGCCACCGCCACCCGGTTGGTGTTGGGATCCAGCGTAAAATTCAGGACGGTGCTGGGAAACAGCATGAAATTGTTGCTGATGGTGAGGATGCTGTCAGCGAGGGTCAGCGGGCCGCTGCCGAAGACGTTGGTGTTTTTCAATGAGGCTTGCGCGTTGTAAAAAGCCAGGCTGTTGCCGTAACCGTTGGTGGTCAGGCCGTCGAGCGTGACAAGGTTGGTTGCGAACACGCTGTTGGTGATAATAACCTGCGCGTTGAAGAGCGCGAACGTGTTGCTGTTGGCGGACACGGTGATTTTGGAATCCACGAACTGCGCGCCGCTCACGTTGTAGAGGCAGAAATTTCGGTCGCCGGTCAGATTGATTTTGTTGAAGATGATGTTGGTTGCCGGCATTTCCGTGCGCGCCCAGATGATGCCCACGGGATAGCCGATGACGGACGTGGCGGTGATGTTGCTGAAAGTGATGTTGCGATAAATCGGCGTAGTGCTGCTCACGGCGGCGACCGCCTGCGTCGCGGCGTAAGACGCCGAGATGCTGCTGGGCGTGCCGACTTCATTGTAGTAGCTGTAAATTTGAATCGGAAAATGCACGTTGGTCATGCCGATGTTGTAATAGGAAATGTTCTGAACAAGTCCCCCTCGACCGTCGTCTGATTTAATCCGGATGCCGTTGACCGTCCCGTTCATCGTGCAGTTGATGACGGTGATGTTGGACACGCCCCCGTCGTCGGTGTAGCTGCCGATGGAAATGCCGTGGCCGGTGCCATAAGTATTGTTGGTGAGGAGAACACCCGAGGTGCCGCCACCACAGGTGAAATCATCGTCACCCTCGCTGATGTTGCAATTCTGGACCAGTATGTTCGTCCCGTCGACGTCGCACGCATCCGTGTTTGGAGAGGTCGAAGGCGCACGAATGGTGACGCCCTGAACGGTGGAATTGCCTGAATCGCTGCCGCTGATGGCGATGTGAAACATCGGCGAATTGGACAAGGTCACATTTTGAATGAGCAGGCGGTTACAGTTGGACGGAGAAATCATTCGTGGACGATTCGCGCCATTGGTTTTGGCATACGGCCACCAAGGCGCGCCCTGGCCGTCAATCGCTCCCGAACCGCTGATCTCAATGTCGTGCAGGTTCGATCCGGAAATAAAAGTGGTTCCATCGGTGGTCCCGCCCGGATACTGTCCCAAAGGCAACATCCGCAATATCGCGCCCGCGTCAATCTGGAGATTGACCGAACTGGCCAGCGTCAATGGACCGCTCAAATAAATGCCTGGCGGAATTTCCACCGTGCCGCCGGCAGCACCATTGGTCGTCCCGCCTGCCGCCGCCGCGACAATCGCATTCGAAATGGCGAGGGTGTTGTCAGTCGCGCCATCGCCCACTGCGTTGTAGGGCGCGTTGGTGACGGTGATGATGTTGTTGGTGTTGATGTTGGGCAGTGCCGGCAAGGCCAACGCAGGTTTGACTTCCCCAAAAAATGCCATTGCCACCGGTAAAAGCAGCGCACTGAAAAAACGGCGTTTGTGCAATTGAATTTTCATGGTATTCGTAAAAACAATCAGATTCACTTTTTTGCATTATCCACACCTTCGACCTTTGCGTTTTCAGCAATGATTGGCGCACCGCTTTTCACCGTCACTACAGAATGTTTGAATTGAATTCCTTTTGCGTTGCGAATGGTCAGACCGGTTTTGGCCGAAAGTTTCACGCTTTCAAAAATGATATTGGAAATGCACAATTCCGGCAGGCCGACCACAAAACCCGCGCCCTTCGGCCCAGACGCCGTGAGATTTTTTATTTGAATGTTCCGATAAACCGGCGTGCTCGCCGTGACCGGTTGCGCGGAGTCTGTCGCCGGAACCTTCGGATAGTAGCAGGTGATATTGATGGGAACTTCGACGTTCGTCATCGTGATGTCGCGATAAACAAGATTTTCAACCGTGCCGCCGCGTTCGCGCGAAGTTTTGATGCGAATGCCGCTGATCGTTCCGTCGAACGTGCAATTTTTCACCAGCAGATTTTTCACACCCCCGCGCGTTTCACTGCCGATGGACATGCCGTGCCCGTGCAAAAAAGTGCAATCCGTGACGGTGATGTTTTCATCCTGAAACTCGCGCCCGGCAACCTTGTGACCGGCCTTGATAGCCACGTTGTCGTCGCCCACGTCCAATCGGCACCGGGTGATGAGGAGATTTTTACAACTCGGATCAATCGCGTCCGTGTTCGGCGAATCAGCGGGAGCTTGGATCGTCACGCCCGAAATGATCACGTCCTCGCAATCGGTCGGCACAAGATGAAAGCTCGGCGAATTTTGCAGCGTCACATCTTCGACGCGGATATTTTTACAATTTGTCAGCATCACCAATCGGGGACGGCGAACTTTTTCCGGTTGGCCAGTTCGTTTTGCTTCGCGCACCGGTGGCCACCAACGCGCACCCGCCCCGTCAATTGTTCCACGCCCGGCTATGACGACGTTCGTCAGATTTCTTCCGTTCACGAAAGCGAGCGTCGCATGATTGTTGTCCAGAAAATCGGATGGCTCGTCGCGAGCCTGCAAAACGGCTCCGGCATCAAGTTGCAACGTTGTTTTGCTCCGCAAAAAAATCGGCTTGCTCAAATAAATCCCGGCGGGAAATTCGACAACGCCGCTGCCCGATTGTCCGCATTCGTCCAACGCTTTTTGAATTGCCTTGGTGTCGAGCGTTTTTCCGTCGCCCGCTGCGCCGAACCGCCGAACGTCGAAAACTTTTGCGCGCGGATTTCCCGCCGTCGAACAACCAGCCAGCAAGATCGCGAATGCGAAGACGACTGAAAGTTTGATGGTTGGATTCATAATCCACATTTAGGTTCAACCGGGCGAAATTTCAAATTCCGTTCCGGCAAAAAATTCGCGTCGGGCTGCAAACCCGCCGCGAATTTGTCGTCCAACTTTTCACCAATCAAGTCACGGCAGCGGTGGCCCGACGACGATGCGGTAGAATTGCATCGGCTGCGCGGCGGCATTCGGGTCCGTCAGCGTAAACGGCGATGACGCCGGTGAATTCGTCGTGGCGATGCGCGTCCACATTCCGCCCGCAAGGTTGGTCGTGCCTTGCAGTTCGTAATCCGGCCCAACCTGGCCGCTGACGGTGACGTTGAATTGTCCGCCGGAATAAGCTGGCGTGCCGGCGACCGGTTGCGTGAGCGGATTGACAATGACATTGAAGCTGTTTGTGGCGCTCAAGTTCGGCGTGCCGTTGTCGGTGACGACGACTTGCACGGGATTGATGGTGCCAGCCGTGCTGACCGTTGGACGCCAAGTGAAGTTGCCGCTGACAGGATCAACTTCCGCGCCGGACGGGCCGGTGAGCAGCGTGAAAGTGAGTGTTTGCGCCGGAACATCGGGATCGGTCGCGACGTTGGCAACACTGACGTTGACCCCGACATTGACGGTCTGGTCGGAAACGGGTGCGAGCATCGGCGCGGTATTGCCGACGGTCAGACTCGCACTGCTGCTGGTCACGACGCCGGCGTTGTTCGACACAATGACAGAATACGACGTGGCGTCATTCGCGCTGGCGTTGCTGATGGTAAGTGACGAACCGGTCTGACCGGCAATCGGGTTGCCATTCTTGAGCCATTGATACGCCGGCGCACTAAGGCCAGTGGCTGCAACGATGAACGTCGCCGTACCGCCGCCGCTGACGGACTGGCTCACGGGATTGGTGAGAATGTTCGGGGCGACCTGCGGCTGCCAACCGTAGAGCCAGTTGGTGGCGCTTTGGGCGGCCACGACCACCGGGCTGGAAAGCGGCAGCTCCGTTGCGTAAGCCAAGTTGGTCTTCTGAACTGTCGCCGTCAAATTGCTATTGGAGCAAGTCCAGAAGTTGGCTCCGGCGTCGCTGCTGTAACCGGTAATGAAATCGCCTATCAGACAGGTGACAAAAATGACTTCGGAAGGCGTGCTCGGCGTGTTGATGGAACGTCCCAAATCGCCGCTGGTGACGCTGGCGTTGCCGGGGGTGATCTGGCAGTTCACAAATGAGAATCCGTTGCTGCCCTGCGGCGAGCGCGGTTGCGTGACGTGGCCGCCGGAGGTCAACATGTTCAAAATGCAGTTGGTATAGAACACCGTGCCGTAGCCCCAGTTGAAGTCGGTGTCGCCCTGGATCAAGCAACTCTGGAAATAGACCAGCAAGCCGGCGGAGTGGACGAGGAACGTGTCCTGATAACTGTCGAGCTCCATATTGTAGAGGATGCACCGCGTGCCTTCGACATCAATCGCCTCCGCCTGCCCTCCACCTTTCGGTGTGGTATTGGTCATGGTGAGATTCTCGAACGTGCAATTATTGCCATTCATCACAAACATGCAACGGAGCGGTGCGCCGGAAGGATTGACATAGTTATTGTTCGGATAACCGATCATTGCGCCGGTGCGAGTCTGGCCGCGGAAATCCAGATTGTTTTTCGACTGAACGTTGACAATTTCGGTGTAAAAGCCGTTCTGGACGTTAATAAACGTCGGCGTCGTGTTGTTAGCGGGCACTGAATCCACCGCGCCCTGCACCGTGAGGAAATCGCCACTGCCATCAGCGGCGACGATGAGGTTCGTAGGGTTGGCGGGGCCGGCAACCTTGGTGGTGAACTGCCAAATGTTCGTCGCGCTGATGCCCGCGAAATAAGCGCCGCTGGCGTCCGCAAAGACGCCGTCGTCAATCGTCACGTAATAAGTTTGATTGGAGGTCAGCAAATCCAGATGCGGGTAAATCGCCGCCGTGTTGCCGGTGATGATGACCGGGAAACTGTAAAATGTGTTACCGCCGATGGTACGCGGCTGGACGTTGACGGCGTAAGGAACTTCGAGATTGGTGTTCAAAGTCATGTCCAGCGTGTCCACCGGCGTGGCGCTGTTGGTCACATTATAGATGCGAACCTTGCCGATGTCGGTCAGTGACGGTGTTGAATTGAAGGTAATATACAAGGGCGTGTCGTAGCAAATCCCAGTCGCGCCATTGGTCGGCGCAAGCGCGGTCGGCGACATCGTTGAGTTGACCGTCAACGTGACGCTCGCGCTGTTCGTCGAGCCGGCCAGATTTGTTATCGTGCAGGTATAGGAAGCCATATCACTTGGCGATACGCTGGCAATGGTGAAAGTCGCATTCGTAGCCGTGTTGTTTACCGCACTGGAAATGGGATTGCCGTTTTTATTCCACTGATACGAGGGATTTGGCACGCCCGTGGCCGCGACGGTGAAGGATGCGGCCTGGGTGTTCGTGACGACGAGACTCGCCGGTTGCAAGGTGATGACCGGCGCCACAATCACCGTCAGCGTCGTGACATTGGTCGCCATGCCGGCGATGTTGGTGGCCACCAGCGAATAGGTGTAACCATTTTGCGAATACTGGACATTGGTCAGCGTCAAAGACGAACCGTCGGCGCCCGGAATGGGTGTTCCCGTCTGATCCAGCCATTGCAAGGACGGCACCGGGTAACCGGCAGCGGAATCGTTGATTATGGCATTGTTGCCCGCGATGACCGTCAGGTTGGTCGGTCCAGAAACGGTGGGCGGAATTGGGTTTGTCGAAATGATCACCGGTGTCATTGTGCTCGTGGCCGAACCGTAAAAATTCGTGATGACCACGAAATAACCGGCACTGTCATTCATCTGTGCGTTGCCAATGGTCAAAATATTGCTCGTGCTGCCCGTCATCGTCGAGCTTCCGCTCGGCCCGGAACTGCCGGACAATAAATTAGTCGTTATGCCGTTGGTGTAATACCACTGATACGACAACGGGGTGTTCCCGGTATTCGTGACGGTCAAAGTCACTGTGGAGCCGGGACCGCCGCTGAACGGTTGCGGTTGAGCCGTGATCACCGGCGCAGGATTGGTTGGCAATACCAGAGCTATGGATTCCGGCAGGCTGGTAAGGTTGGTCAGATAGGCCCCGGGCGCTGACGCCGGGACGTTCGTCAGGCCAAAGTTGAACGTGCCGCTCAACGTGGTGTATTGAATGAGCGGAATGGTCTGCGGATATGAGGAGAAGACCGGCACCGAAAGCTGAATGACATTCGTGGTCCCAAAGGCGGTCAAGGTTTTAACCAGGCCAACCAAAGCAGCATTGGCGGGGACCGTCAGCCCCAGCGTCGAATTGCCGATGTTAAATGCCGCCAGCCCCGTCGCATTGGTCGCCAGTGAGTTGGTGACAATCAGCGTCGCACCGCTCAAACTGATGGCATTGTTTCCCGAAGTCGTGACGGCTCCCACGGTAATGTTGTTGGCATAGACGGTTCCATTGGTGACGTTGAGGTTGCCGGCGGTATTTTGTCCAGCGGCAGTGTTCAAGGTGGAATTGCCGAGGGTCAGCACGGTATTGACGTTAAGCACGGCGCCGGCGCCGCTCACGTTGAGTTTGCCGAGACATGCGGTGGTGCTGCTGCCCGTTTCGAGTTCTTGATCGCCGATCAGCAGGGTGTTTATATCAATTGTCCCGTTGGTGAATGTCAAAACCCCCGTGTGCGGCCCCGCCCAGGTATCGGACGAGGAGCTGGCATCCCTCGCCAGCACCATCTCGTTCACGAACGCATAAACCGTCCCGCCGCTAAAATCATTGATGCCATAACCACCATGAGAACTGGAAGCGCTGGAGTCGCCGTCGCCGACGGCCCACCACGTTACACGGCTGCCCGGACCGGTCACACCATAAAAATACGCCACCGGGCCGCTGGAAATAAACGCCGGATTGAAGCCCATGAACCCGTAGCAATTCGCGTCGCTCTTGTCACGGCCAATGCCAATGCTGTCCAGATTGATCACGTTGGTAAGCCCAAGAAAAAGTGAAGAATGCGTGGTGCTGCCGGCGTTGTTGCCGGTATTCCGATTCAACTCGATGCCATTTGTCTTTCCACCGGCTTGATAGGTCGCCAACGGCACGGCGTAGGTCACCGTGATATTATTCGTCGCCGCAAGATACAGTGTACCCGCTTCCCTTTGGCTGGCGGAACCAGGATTGGGGGTGTATTGTGTTCCAATCCCGATACGGCTGACGGCTGCGTTGAAATTACCCAGCCCGCTCAAATCCAAAATGGACTGCGGGAAATTGACGGAAGTCGCAGTTCCTTGGTTGAGCGATATGACGGCGCTGGCGTTGCTGACATTAAGTGTGCCGCCCGAACCTGTAATCGTCGAACGATTGGTATAGGCCACGCCGATGTCGGCAGGCGTGCCGACAATTAATCCGCCGGTATTGGTGATATTCAACGTTTGGCTGGCAGCAATCGCAGTAGTGTGGAAACCGTTTGTGTTCCCATATTGCAACGAGCCGATGTAGCCGAGAAAACTGCCGTCCACAAGATTGTCCGGCGTGCCCGCCGTTCCATTTGTGCCGGCGTTAAAAAATTTCACGTCATCACCGCCGCCGGGTGCCACATTTCCAGCCCAGTTGTTGCCATCGGACCAGTTGGTATCCGTGCCACTGGCACCACTCCATACAATCGTCGCCGCCTGTCCATTGGAGACCAGACAAGCCACCGCCAGCAGTCCAACCAGAGCCAGGGCATTTTTTAAACAGAGAGACAGAGAAGGTTTCCCCTGAAATGAAGTCACAGTCGCGTTTTTCATAATTCAACAAACGGTTTCACGGTTTATACGGGCAAATACAAATGGTGTTTGTCCGGTTTTTATGTCCAGTCAGTCTGGTTTTACCAATTAAAACAAATTTCTTCGTCCTGATTTTCTGCAAATCAGTCCTTTAATTATACGCTTCTGTTGCCGCGCCCGGCTGTCTGGCGCGGCGATTACGTTTTTCCGCTTAAAACTTCAATCAACTGTGGTTGTTGTCCAACGTCAATTATTGGTGCTGCTCAAGATGAAGAACTGCTGCTTGACGCCGGAGGTTACCGCGTTGGTCCCGATGAACGTGAAGGCGGCGCTGGCACCCGAGGTGCTCACCACATTGGTCGCCACCGCTGTCCATTGGCTCACCGGCGTCGCCACATTCGTGCTGGTCAGCAGGTAATACGTGCCGCCCGACTGGCCGTTTGTCCCGTTGATCACCACGTTCTGGTTCCCGTTCGCCAGACTGAAATTGGTGATGGCCGGCGAGATCGTCGGGATAATCACCGTCGGCACCACCGAAATGGTGCCATTCAGGGCAAGGGCATTGCTCCACGTCACACCCGCCCCGGTGACGGTCAGCGCGCTACCGTTGGCCAGCGCCTTGTTGAACAAGGCGAAGGTGTCATTTCCTTGGAGTGCCGAACCGAGGTTGGTCACCGTTATCGTGCCGGTGCCAGCGTTGGTGAGCGTGCCGCTCACAACTGCTTCATCGCTGGCAAACCCGGAACGGTTAACCCTGACGTTGACATTCCCCGCCAGGGTCAGGTTGCTGTTGAGGGTGAGGGTGCCAATGGAGGCCGCCCCCGGAGCGAGCACACCGCCGGCATTGATGGCAACAGTGCCATTGATGGTGCCAGTGCCCGCGAGAGTCGCATTCGAGTTCACAGTGACGCCGCTCGCCGCGGCAAGCTGGCCGTTGACCTGGAGCGTGCCGGCGGAGACGGTCGTCGGCCCTGTGTAGGTCTCGGTGTTGTTCAGGGCTAGTATGCCGTTGCCGGTTTTGATGAAACCATAGACCGCACTAACACCGTTAGTGCTGTCGCTGATCACGCCCGAGAGGGTGGTCAAACCGGTGTTGGTCACTTGGAGAGTCCGGCTGGTATTGGTGCCCAAACCGTCGTTGCCGTTGAGGGTGAACGGCCCCGAGAATGTCAGGTCGTTCGTGCCGCCGAGGACCAATGTCAAATTGTTGGTCGCGCTAGGATATTGGATGGAATTTGTGATGGTATGGGCGCCGCCGAAGGCGAACACCGCTCCGCTGCCGGTCGTGTCGCCATCCTCGGGAGCGATCCACAACGGGCCAGTGCCAATCGCATTATCAATGCCGAATCCAATGGCACCCGCGGAAGGTCTTGTGCCACCGGAATAGGTATTTGCGCCGTTGAGAATCGTATTGCCGGTGCCCCGTTGAATAAGCCCCCCGCTGCCGGAGATGACGCCATTATAGGTTTGGTTGCTGCTCCCGTTATAGGGAGCCAGGAGGATCACGGACCCATTGAGCGCCAGGTTCGCATTAAACGTTGTGCTGGCACCGTAAATCCGGACCCGCTGGTTGGTGGTGGTGTTGCCCGGGCTCGGATTCAACGTCAGGGTTTTGCCGTAGGTGCCCGAGAAATTGCCGTTGAAGACTCCGGCGTAAGTTCCGAGGGCATCAAATTGAATGGTGAAGTCGTCAGCAACAACAACATCGCTGTTGATGCCCGAACTTGAACCGCCAGCCGGCACAATTTCCATCTTGCCGCCGGCCAAGGCCAAGGTCAACGGGCCGGTGCCAAGACCGCTGAGATTTTTGAGTTGAAGATTCGCACTCGCGTTGCTGATAATGGTGCCGCCGGTGTAGGTATTTACATTGCCAATCTGCAACTGAACGGGACCTGAGTAAATCAAATTGCCCGGACCGGCGTAGCTGCCGCTGCCTGAGAAAATGTAAGGACCAGTAACAGTGTTACTTACCGTAACGGAAGCAGCGCTTAGATACGGGCCCGTTACTGTCACGGCCCCGCCTCCATTCCCCCCGTTATCACCGAAGCTGACGGGATCACCGAAATTGAATACTGCCGCGTTGTTGTTGGGGTCTAACCAACTGGCATGGTTATTCAAATCCCAATTGAGATTGTTGCCCGACCAGGTTAAATTGGTTGCCGTCACCAAGGTCAGCGAATTGGTTACCGAATTCGTGCTGCCAACGTTGTTGAAGACTGTGACGTAATAACCATTTGTGTCCGAAAGCACATCATTGGTCCCCGCCGGGGAGATGACGAGGGTGCTGCTGCCGGAACCCGAAATATTGCCGCCGTCAAGCAGGTTGGTGCCATTCCGATACCATTGATAGCCCGTAGCATAGGTGGCTGATACAAAGAAGGCGCAGGAACCGTTGGTTGCGACGGTGACTGGCACGGGTTCTGAATTAATGATTGGCGAAGGGAGGGGGGAGCTTTGACCGGTGATGAGGATGGATGAAATGTCCATTATAGGATCCACGGACGAACCGCTGTTAAATGCACCAATGGCCAGGCCGTCGAAGGCGGAGGTTAAAAAGGTCGAGGCCGCCACGGAAATGTTGGTGCTTCCTTGCGAGTAGACCACCGTCCCGCCGGTGCCGGCGCCGTTGTAAATAGAGTTGCTGATGGTCAAGGTGTTCACACCAGTGAGCCAAAGTTCTAATTCCAAGGTGTATGTTCCGCCGGATGTGAGAGTGACAGTTGCAGTCGCGCCCTTTCCAATTACGGTGCCTTTCGGGTTGGTGAAAGTGCCGCTGCTCGCGCCATTGCCGAGCAATTCCTGATTTGCGGATTCGGTTACCTGGTTTTGAACCGGGCGTGTGACTGTTTGGATAGTAGCGCTGCTAGTAGTAGGAATTTCGGCAACGTAACCCACCCAACTCGCGCAGTTGCCCGTGGCATAAGGGGAGCCGGTTGTGGTGCTCAAACCGGACTGGGCAAGAGCGCCAGCCACAGGATAGTTGCCGCCGGAATTGTATAAACCAATCCATAAAGCGGACTTGGAGCCGCCGGCCAAAAGGCCGCCGCCGGTATTGGTAAATACGACGGTGAGGTCTATGTAATCGCCAGGCAGGGCGAGGATTATTGCGTTGGTATCACCTATCCCGGAGTTGGTGACGAACAATGCCTGGGCATCCCAAAAGCCGGACGTTGTGGCTGCAGCCAATGCCAAATGTAAATCATTTGGAGCGATTGTGACACCATTGGCGCCGGGAATGGTGTTCTTGGTGGAAGCAATATCGTAGCTGGTATATGACGCGGTGGGGGAGCCGCCGCAGATGCTCGTGCCGTTGGTCGTGCTGCCGTTACTAAAATTATCGCTGAAAAAGGTTGTTTGCGCCGTCGCTGCGAGCGGCGCAATGGCCAGAAAGATTGCAAGGGAAACTCGGGGGTCAAGGATTTTTTTCATGGTGATTTGATGGTTGGTTACTAATGGTGTGTTGTTCAGGCGCCGGTTTTGAAATTGCGCAAAATAATATATCAAGGTTGAAATCCGGCCATGATGATTCGGAAACCGGCTGGATCCTCACCGGGGCCTTGGCCAGCCGGACTGCTGCCTGCATTAATTGGATCCCATAACTTTGGGTCGAAGGGCGCATGAGAACTTACCGTGTTATTTCCTCTCACAGTTACAAACCTTACATGGCCATCGGCAAAAAGGACATTCACACCGGCGGGCTGGCCGCCGGTCTTGTGGCTCAGACCGCTAAAGGTTTGCAACAAATCGGTGGACTCACTTAAGTTCAAATTCACGTCAGTCGTTTTGAGTGGCGCAGGTTCATTAATCGCGGATTGCACAGGATCGCCGGGATTGGGACTCGTGAAAGTCATTTTTTGCGCCGTTAACTGTGGCAGAGTTACAGTGCCATAGGCGGTGCCTAAGGACTCGGTCGCCTTCGCCTGTGGATAATAATCGTAAGAGCAGCGAACATACGGGTTACCGTCGAATTGAGGATCAACCGTGGCAATGTCGGTCGGAATCGAAGGCCAAGGCCAGGTTGTTCCTCCGCTGTTATCTGAGTAGGTAGCGAAATAGTAATTTCCACTCAGGACGCTGGGACAGTAAAAAGCATTCGGGTTCGCAATGGCCCCGCTAAAGAAAAGTAGGCCAAGCCCATAAGGCCCCTCGGTGATTACCTTGCTCCCGATACTTTGAATGCGACAGGCCTCATACGTCTGCCATGGATTTCCAGGGTTGCTGGTAGGAGGGCAATCTTTCCAACTCCGTTGAGGAAGGAAATCACTATTATCCCCGGCATACACGTACGTGGCGGCGCCAATTTGTTTCAAGTTGCTCGCACATCCGGCCCGCCAGGCTTTCTCCTTGGCGGCAGCCAGGGCGGGCAACAATAGCGCCGCCAGAATGGCAATGATGGCGATCACCACCAGTAGCTCGATCAAAGTGAAAGCTTGGCGGCGCGCGAGCGCGCCTTCAAGGCCAGCCTTGCCATTCACATAAGGAAATTGAATTACGTCTTTGTGTCCAGAACCACAAAGATTTATGGTCTTTATCATTCGATTCGTAAAAATCTAACATGACCCGTGATATTTTCCCTACCGACTTTCGGCAAAGAACTATGAATTTTCTGCAATGCAAGGCGGCTGAATGAAAATCAAAACTCGTTTCATGGAACTACATCAATAAAAAATGAGACCTCTGCAAAGCCGGAGCGCGGACAGCTTTGTCCGCGAGTTGATGCGGCGTGTGCGCTTGCGGACATGGCTGTCCGCGTTCCGCAATGACGCTTATCGCGGGTTTTGCAGAGATCACAAATGAAGTTTTGCGCACCGAAAACTTGTGTGATGTAAAAAATTCGTACGAACCAGGACGGCATTTAATCCATTTGTTACTTTCCTTAATTTCAACCTCACGAGTCAGTTTGTTCATTCTGGCCTTGGTTTGGCCCACCATTCCATAGTGAGTCCATCCATATACCCATGAGTTTTTTGCAGAAACAATCATAGTTGGAATATAATCAAATTAGATGCAAAGTCTTACCGGGTTTCGGCAAAGAAGTATGAAATTCCTGCTGGCGAATTGGCAGTGTTAGGCCGCCAGCCAAAGTTTCAAACACCGCTTGAAACTTCGACTTCTAAAAATTGTCAAGCAATTACCTCTCAAACCGACAAAGCTCGACGAACAAAAACAAGGCAAACGGCTTGTCAGTTTTTGCTAAGTTGTTTCTGATATTGTTTGGGTGACATACCGGTTGCCTGCTTGAATGCCACCCAGAAACTGTTGCCACTTTGGTAACCGCACATTTCGGCAACGGTATCCATTTTCTCGTCGGAACCCTCCAGCAACCGTTTTGCGCGCTCGATGCGGATGCGTTGAAGTTCGCTTCCGGGCGAGCGCCCCAGGTTGTCCACAAAGGCCTGATGGAAACTGCGCACGGACATGGAAGCGGCGCGCGCTAAATCGTCCACTCCAATGGGTTCGTGGCAATGTTCCCACATGAACCGCAGGCTCCGGGCCACACCGGGGTGATTCACTGCCACCAAATCACTGCTTTTGCGAACAATCAATCTGAATGGAGACACACGCAAAGGTTGTCGTGGAACGGATCCTCGGCGCATTAATTCATTCAGCAGTGCTGCGCCACGATAACCGATCATCTCCATGTTGACGTCAACGCTCGAAATCGGTGTGTGCATCGCATCCACTGCCAAGAGGGAATTCCCGGCACCAACAATCGCAACTTCTTCAGGAATGGCAATCCCGACGGTTTCACACGTTTCGAGCAATTCCAACGCCAAACCGTCACTGGCTGCAAATATGCCCACCGGTTTGGGGGCGGACTTCATTTCCTTGGCCAGCCATTCCCGCTTGCGTTTCCATGCTTTGCGGTCCGTGCGATAGGCCGGGCATTCGTGCCAGCGCAACCAATTCGCGTTTTTTCTTCCTGCATCTTCCAAGCATTTTAGAAACGCCGTTCCACGTTCGTTATAGACCCAATTATGAGCATCGCTGTAAAAAAGAAAGTGACGAAAGCCCCGTGAAAGAAAATGATCGGCCACCAGTTGCGCGGTTTCCGCAGTATCTTCAAGCACGCGCGCGAAATCCAACTCCGGCCTGCGGAAACTGAAATCCACCGTAGGTTTTTTTGCCTTGAAAACAAAATCCGCCAGATCATCTCCCGCGCCCAGCCATGCCAGAATACCATCACCATCCCAACCCCACGGAATTACTTTTTCACGCGCCAAATCTTCAGAGAGATGCCAGCCATGTTCTTGGGCGTATTTTTCAATTCCGCAATGCAGTCGGTAATCATACCAGCCAAGCACGAGCAGCACCCGAGGGGTTTTCTTTCGCATAGTTTTGACTTTATGCTTTGACATTGAACCTGAAGTCGGCATTTTTCAAGCCCGATTTGAAGCCCTTGCAAAATGGCTGGCAGTCATTCGTGGTTGGTGTTGGCGGCCGGCCTGTACTATGTAAAAATTAGTCTGCATCAAGCGGCGAGGCGTTCCGCGTAGTAATGATTCAGCAGTCCGTCCAGGGCTGTATCGCAGCGCACTGTGGCTGGAGGCGCTGGCTGTTCAGGATACTCATAAGCCAGTGGGATGATATTGTCCAATTCCTGATGCGGTCGTTGCTGATTGTGATGATGCTCAATCTTCTTGAGCACCTGTCGCAGGTGTCCTCCACCCAGGAGAATCAACTGGTCCAGCGTTTCTCTGGTCTCCCTCACAAACCGCTCCGCGTAAGCGTTGCACATCGGTGATTGCGGTGGCGTCTGGATGACCTTGATTCCCGCCGGGCGTAACACTTCGTCGAGCGGGAGGAAGGCACCGTCGCGGTCATGGATGAGATAGGAGGGTTGACGGGCGTTTTCGTCGATCAGCAGGGAGAAATTCCGAGCCTGCTGTTGCATCCAACGGGCTTCTGGCTGCGGGGTGCAACCGGCGAACTGCACGCGGCGTATGCCCAAATGGATAAAGAATAGCGTGTAATAAGTAACCAACCCGGAACAGGTCCAGACTTCCTCGGTAAAGAAATCAGCCGCCCAGGTAACCTCCAGATGCGCCTGAATAAATTGCTTCCAGGACAGTCCCTTCCGATGTGGACTTGGTGGAATTCCATGTTTCTTCATCAGGTCACGGACACAGGACGGCGAGAGCTCATGTCCGAGTTTCCTCAACTCACCGGCGATCCGGACATAGCCCCAAGCATTCTCACGGGCCATCCGTAACGCCAAAGCCTCAGTCGCCTTGGCTTTGGGCGGTCGGCCTGCCCGCCTGGGAGTGTTATCAAAGGTCCATTTCTGCCGTTTCAGCCGCCGGTTCCAGGCCAGGAGTGTTTCCGGGCAGACGATGGAAATGACTTCCCGCAACCGATCCTTAATGGGCATGCCGTAGCGGACCAAGGTGCGGCGGTCCGTCTCGGTCAACGGCACTCGTTTGCCCAACTTGCTGCGCAGAATCTTATTTTCCTGACGGAGGAAATCATTCTCCTTGGCCAGATCGTGGCTGAAAAGCTTCTGGATCGTGGTGATGAGCGGAGCGGCGCTGCGGTGAATGCGAGATTTCATTCAGTCCAGCTTACCTGACCCAGTCTCGACTGAGGATGAGAATCGTCGAAATTCCAAAACTTTGAGGGCATACGAGTTTTTACATGGTACAGGGAATATCTGTCCGCTAGTATTGAGTTTTTTCAGTTTCCAACTTTATTGTCGAGTTTCCGACTTTATTGTGCAGTTTCCAACATTATTGTTCTTTTACACGGGCAGCGAGAAAGCTTCTTTTTCACTCCACCGTCACACTCTTGGCCAGGTTGCGGGGCTTGTCCACGTCGCAGCCGCGCGCGACGGCGATGTGATACGCGAATAACTGCAACGGCACGGCGGCCAGAATCGGATAAATCGGTTCCAGCGCCTTCGGCAGGTAAATCACGTCGTCGGCCACTTTCTTGATTTGTCTGTCGCCTTCGGTGGCCAGCGCGATGATGGGGCCTTTGCGCGCGCGAATCATCGCCAAGTTCGCCATCGTCTTGTCGTACATCGAATCCTGCGGCACCACAAAAAATGTCGGCGTCTTCGGATCAATCAGCGCAATCGGGCCGTGTTTCATTTCCGCCGCCGAATAGCCCTCGGCGTGGATGTAGGAAATTTCCTTCAGCTTAAGCGCGCCTTCAAGCGCAATCGGGAACGTGTAACCGCGACTGAGGAAAAAGAAATCGTCGGCCTTGGCGTATTTGAGCGCGACCTTCTTCAACGCGTTGTCCCGCGCGAGGATGGCTTCGAGCTGTTTGGGCACGGCTTCCAGTGCGTGCAAAATTTCCAGCGCGCGATTTGCCGAAAGCAGCCGCATGCGTCCCAAATGCACGGCGAGCAACGATAAAACAGTCAATGTCGAGACGAACGCCTTTGTGGAAGCGACGCCGATTTCCGGGCCGGCGTGCATGTAAATGCCGCCGTCGGATTCGCGCGCGATGGAGCTGCCAACGACGTTGACAATGGCCAGCGCACGGTGACCGCGGCGTTTGGCTTCGCGCAATGCGGCGAGCGTGTCGGCGGTCTCGCCGGATTGTGAGATGACCAGCAGCACGGTGTTTTTCTCAAGCGGCGCGTTGCGATAACAAAATTCGTGCGCGAACTCGACTTCCACCGGGATTTGCGCCAGTTCTTCGATCAAGTATTCGCCTACGAGCGCCGCGTGCCAGCTCGTGCCGCTGGCGGCAATGACAATACGGTCAATCGAACGCAATTCGGCGGACGTCAAATTCAGGCCGCCAAACTTGGCGGTCGCGCCTTCCTTGTCCACGCGCCCCCGCAAGGCGTTTTCCACGGTGCGCGGCTGCTCGAAAATTTCCTTGAGCATGAAGTGCTCATATTTTCCGCGCACGGCGTCTTCCTGGCTGAATTCGAGTTTGCTGATCTGGACGTTGGCGGTGTCCGCGCCGAGGTTCAGAACATCGAAACGTTCGGGCGTGACGGTGGCCACGTCGTAGTCGTTGAGATAGACGACTTTTTTCGTGTGCGCGACGATGGCGTTGGCGTCGCTGGCCAGAAAATTTTCGCCCGCGCCGATGCCGATGATGAGCGGCGAGCCGCGGCGCGCACCGACGATGGTGTCGGGCTGGTCGGCGCAAACCACCGCCAGGCCATAGGTGCCGATGACTTCGCGCAACGCGTCACAGACGGCCTGGGTCAGCCGGCTGGAACCATTTTGGATAGGGACGGCGCGCGGCGCCGTCCGGTCATCGCGGCACGATGACCCTGCCTTGTCGCGCCGTTTTTCGTAATAGTCGCCAATCAAATGCGCCAGCACCTCGGTGTCGGTGGCGGAGCGGAATTTGTGTCCGGCCTTGAGCAGCTTTTCTCTGAGCGCGTCGTAATTTTCAATGACGCCGTTGTGAACGATGGCGATCCGGCCGGATTGGTCGAGGTGCGGGTGGGAATTTCCATCGGATGGCGGCCCGTGCGTGGCCCAGCGCGTATGGCCGATGCCGAGATTTCCAGCGGCGGGTTCCGATTTCAAAAGGCGCGCGAGGCCCTCGTCAATCCGGCCCTTTTTCTTGCGCACGAGCAGCCCGGCGTCGTGCACCACAGCCAAGCCCGCGCTGTCGTAACCGCGATATTCCAGCCGCCGCAAGCCTTCGAGCAGGATGGGCGAGGCTGCTTTTTTACCGACGTATCCAATGATGCCGCACATAGTTTTTTAACCGCCGATTACGCGGATTTCACAGATTGAAAATTAATAATCTGCGTCATCCGCGCCATCCATGGTTTCATTTGCAATTCAAAATCCAGTCCGCCGCGCCGGACAAATCATCAACCACAACCGCGCGCGAAATTTTTTCCGGCGATCCACGTTCGAGTTCCGCGCCGTAGCCGGTGCGAACAAGGATGCTCTTTTTCACACCCGCGTTCCAGCCGCATTCCAAATCACCCAGTTTGTCGCCGATCAAATAACTTTGCGCCAGATCCAGGCCAAATTCGTTGCGCGCGTCGAATAAAAATTGCGGCGACGGTTTGCGTCCGCGGCCTGGCTCATCGGGTTTCTCCGGCGCGATGTAAATTTTCTCGAAGCGCACGCCGCTGCGCGCCAGTTCACGGCAGAGATGCTCGTTGACGCGCTCCACGTCCGCAAGTGTGAAGTAACCGCGCCCAACGCCGGATTGGTTCGAAACGATGAACAGCTTGAAGCCCGCGTCGCAGAGCCGTTTCAAGCCGGCGGGCGTGGCCGGAAAAATTTCCACGTCCTCCGGCCGGCACAAATAATCTGTTTCCGCGATGAGCGTCCCATCGCGGTCGAGAAAAACGGCCCGGTTCATTCCGGCAAATTGTGGTTTGATTATGGCAAGAATGGAATTGAATTTTTTGCGGCGTTGGCGCATCTTCCCGCCCCATGAATAAAGGCAGATTGGGCATTTTGGTCGGGGGCGGTCCGGCGCCCGGCATCAACGGCGTCATCGCGGCGGCCACCATTGAAGGCATCAACCAGGGATTCGAAATCATCGGTTTTCGCGACGGCTTCAAATGGCTCGCGGCGGGCGAGGCGCAGCATTGCCGGCCGCTGGCGATTCGCGATGTGACAGGGATTCATTTGCGCGGCGGCTCGATCCTCGGCACCTCGCGCACGAACCCGACCAAGTCCGAAACCAGCATGCAGAACGTGTTCAAGGTTTTTGAACAGTCGGGCATCACGACGCTGGTGACGATTGGCGGCGATGACACGGCATTTTCCGCCAGCCAAGTCGCCAAGCGCAGCAATGGAAAAATCCACGTCGCACACGTGCCCAAGACGATTGACAACGATCTGCCGCTGCCCGGCTCGACGCCGACGTTCGGTTTCGAAACTGCGCGGCACTACGGCGTGCACATCGTGCGCAACCTGGCCGAGGATGCCCGTACCACGTCACGCTGGTACATCATCATCTGCATGGGCCGCGCGGCGGGGCATCTGGCGCTCGGCATCGGCAAGGCGGCGGCGGCCACGCTGGTCATCATCCCGGAGGAATTTCACAAACGCCAGGTGTCGGTGGATGAAGTCTGCGACATCATCATCGGTTCCATCATCAAACGCCTGGCTGGAGGCTCGCAGAACGGCATCGTCATTCTCGCCGAAGGCCTCATCGAAGCAATGGGCGAACAAGGACTGATCAAGGCGTTGCCCGAGGGACAATTGGAACGTTTTGGCAAGGTCGTGCGCGACGACCACGGTCATTTGCGGCTGGGTGAGATTGAATTTGGCCGCCTGATGAAGGAGCTTCTGAATCAGCGCCTGGAAAAGCTCGGCATGAAAATCACCTTCATTGACAAGGACCTCGGCTATGAACTGCGCTGCGCCAACCCGATTCCATTCGACGCCGAATACACGCGCGACCTCGGTTACGCCGCGGTGAAATTTTTGCTCTCGCCCGAGGCCGAAAAATACGGCGCCATCATCAGCTTTGTGAACGGCAAGATGAACCCGCTGCCGTTCGACCAGATGCTCGATCCGAAGACCGGCCGGATGCAAAACCGGCGCGTCAACGTGGACGGCGAGGCTTTCGAATGCGCCTGCGCCTACATGATCCGGCTCGAACGCAAGGATTTCGATAACACCAAACAACTCGCCAAGCTCGCCGCCGTCGTAAAATTAACGCCGGAGCAACTCCGCGCGCGCTTCGGCTACCTTGTCGGGTTGAAGTAAAACAACCCCTGAATAATTCGCGGCGGCAGGAGTTTTTCCACCGCCGCTTTTGTTTTGTGGAACAAGTTCGTGGTTCCGGCATCCCACTCATTAAAGTGGCGCGCGACTGGAATGCGCGTTAGCTTTCATCATGTTTGTCATTGGACTTGGCACCGCTGCGCCGCCGCAACGATACGCGCAGCGCGATTGTTGGGACGCGCTGCAAAATTCCGTGCCATTCACACGGCTTGCCCCGCGTTCGCGTGCCATCCTCAAAAAAGTTCTCTGCGGCGAGAATGGGATCGCCTCGCGCCATCTGGCACTTGATCCGCTGACCGAGGCGTTTGATTTGACGCCGGACGCGCTGCAAGCGCGCTTCGCCAAACATGCGCCCGCACTCGCCGTCGAGGCCGCACAACGCGCCTTGCGGGATGCAGACTGCGCGCCTGCGGAAATTGACGCCGTGCTCATCAGCACCTGCACCGGTTATTTGTGTCCGGGACTCACGAGTTACGTGAGCGAACGGCTCGGCTTGCGCGCGGATGTCTTCACGCTGGATTTGGTCGGGCAGGGCTGCGGCGCGGCATTGCCCAATTTGCGTACGGCTGAAGCGTTGCTGGCCGCCAGACGCGCGCAAAAGGTTTTGTCCGTTTGCGTCGAAGTTTGCAGCGCGGCATTTTATCTCGACGATGACCCCGGTGTACTCGTGAGCGCCTGTCTTTTCGGTGACGGTGCGGGCGCGGCGGTGCTCGCCTCCGAACCACAATCGAACCGGCGGCGCGTCGAATGGAAATTCAGTTCATCCTGTCTCGCGACCGACAAACGCGACACGCTGCGTTTCGGTCACAAGAGCGGCATGCTGCGAAACATTCTTCTGCCGGAGGTCCCGCAAATCGTCGGCGACGAGGCGGCCAAACTTTTGGCCGGTGCGCTCACCTCGGCGGGCGTTAAACGCGACCGCATTGCCGGCTGGATTTTTCACGCGGGCGGTCGTGACGTGTTGTCTGCATTACGTGACAAGGTCGGTTTGACCGAATCCGATGTGCGCCACAGCGCCGCCGTGCTGCACGATTTTGGCAACGTCAGCAGTCCGACCGTGCTTTTTGTGCTCGAACGCGCCTTGCATGACGCCGTGCCGGACGGATTGTGGTGGATGTCATCGTTCGGCGCGGGTTTCAGTTGTCATGGGGCGTTGCTGGAAGTCGGAACGCGTGAAACGCATCGTCCAGCCTGAACTGCTCGACACGCTGCCGGTCAATGACGCGTGCGCCATTCACTCCCGCCGCGATTTGCGCCGCGTCAACGCCTGGATGCGCAACCACGGCACCATGGCGAAGGCGTTGCAAACCGCCGGAAATGGGTGTGCGCCAAAACAAATCACCGATCTTGGCGCGGGCGATGGGCATTTTCTCGTGCGCGTCGCAGAAAAAATTTCTCCGCACTGGCCGGGCGTGAGTGTGACATTACTCGACAACCAGAAGATCATGAGTTTGCAAACATTGGCATTATTCACACCGCTCGGCTGGCGGGCGGAGGCATTGGCAGCGGACGTTTTCAACTGGCTGCCAACCGCTGCCGGACTGGACGTTGTCATCGCAAATTTGTTCCTCCATCATTTTGAAGACGCGCGGCTGGTGGAATTATTTCGTGCCGTTGCCGGTCGCGCGCGTTTGTTCATTGCGATTGAGCCGCGCCGCGCGCTTTGGCCGTTGTTTTGTTGCCGGTTGCTTTGGATGATTGGCTGCAATTCCGTGACCCGGCATGACGCGACCGTGAGCGTGCGCGCGGGGTTTTCGGGCCGCGAACTTTCGGCGCTGTGGCCAGCAGACAGAGGCTGGCAATTAACCGAGCGCCGGAGTGGATTTTTCAGCCATTTGTTTGTGGCGCGGCGAATGGATTGAACGATATGGCGGTGAAACCCATCACGATTGTCGGCGGTGGATTGGCCGGATTGACCCTCGGCATCGGCCTGCGCCAGCGCGGTGTGCCGGTGGCCGTGTGGGAGGCCGGGCACTACCCGCGCCATCGGGTTTGCGGCGAATTCATCAGCGGTCGAGGCCAGGAAACGCTCTCCCGGCTGGGTTTGCGCGAATTGCTCGAGCGCGCGGGCGCCGTGAATACCGGCACGGCGGCTTTCTTTTCAACAACGCAATCCGCCCCGCCACGATTACTGCCGGCCCGTGCTATTTGCCTTTCGCGCTTCACGATGGACCATGCGCTCGCCGTTGAATTCCGCCGGCTTGGCGGAGAATTGCTGGAAGACCAACGCCGGCGCGATGGGGATTTCGGCGAAGGCATTGTCCGTGCCACGGGGCGGCGTGTACAAATGGAGGAAAACGGTTCGCGCTGGTTCGGTCTGAAGGCGCACGCGCGCAATGTTCCGCTGACTGCCGATCTGGAAATGCACGTTTCGCCGCGGGGCTACGTCGGCCTGTGCCGGGTGGACGGCGGTGCGGTGAATGTTTGTGGATTATTTCGAAGGCGGACGGGCGAGGACCAGACGCCGCAAAACTGGCGCGAACGGCTGCGTGGTGAAACCGGCTCGCCGTTGAACCGGCGGCTGGCGGCGGCGGAATTCGACGAAAGCTCGTTTTGTGCGGTGGCCGGAATTTCATTGCGACCGCAACGCGCCGCCGCGCGCGCCGAATGTTGCATCGGCGACGCCATCACGATGATTCCGCCCGTAACGGGCAACGGAATGTCCATGGCGTTCGAATCCGCCGAACTGGCCGTCGAACCGCTGGCCGCGTGGAGCCGCGGCGAGATTCCGTGGACGCAAGCCCGGCAAATGCTGGCCGGCCGGTGCGACGCTGCGTTTGCGCGAAGGCTCGCGTGGGCAAAATGGTTGCAGCGGATAATGCTCGCGCCGTCGCTGCAAAACGTCCTCGTCCGGTCCCTCTCGCGCAGCGAATGGTTCTGGCGAACAGCATTTGAACGGACACGCTGATTTTGCCAGACTCACATCGTGAAACCGCTTGCTGATTGCCGGCTCTATACTTTTGTGGACACGGCCTATCTGCATGGCCGCGCGCCAGAAGTCGTGGCGCAACAACTCTGTGACGGCGGTAGTGATTTGATCCAGCTCCGCGCAAAAAAATCCACGCCTGAAGAAATCCGGCGCATGGCGGAAAAAATCCTGCCGATCACCAGACGCGCGAATGTCGGCCTCGTTATCAACGATTACGTGGACATCGCCGACGACCTCGATGCGGAATTTTGTCATTTGGGGCAGGAAGATTTTTTTGACGCCGGACACAAGAACGTTATCGAATTGTGGAGCATGGAGCGCGCAGTACGGATTGGTTTATCAACGCATTCTCCCGAACAAGCGAAACGCGCGCTTGCTGCCGGCGCGGATTACCTCGCCATCGGACCGGTGTTTGCGACCAGCACAAAACCGACCGCGAAACCCGTGACCCTCGACTACGTCCGTTGGGCGGCGGCCCCGCAAAACAGGGTGAACATCCCATGGTTCGCCATCGGCGGCATCAATCTGAAAAATCTCGGCGACGTGCTGGCGGCGGGCGCACAACGTATTTGCGTTGTGTCGGCCATTCTGGACGCGCCGGACGTGAGCCGGGCCTGTGCGGCATTTCGCCGCCGATTGGCATAGGAACGCGGCCCAGCTCGCTGTGCGGCTTTCCTGGCGGGGGCCTTTGTCCTTTTGACGCAATTCGTAGGTGCCAGTTTAAACCGAAAGGTTGCCGATGCGAAGAGGGCTGCGTAGCATCGCACTTTCAACGACGAATGCATCCTCAAGCCAGCAAAATGATCTTGGGAAATCTGCCAAAGAGTCGCGTTGGAGTTGCAGTCCTTCTGGTCGTCCTTTTCCTCGGTACGACCGGCATTGGCGCAAGGGCGGCAACGTCAAAGCAACAGTCCCTCGATGAATGGCGGAATCTCACGTCGCCCACGGCAGAAGCGCCACGGGTTTTCGTCAAAGGCGACGATGTTCGATTCTATTTCCATGACCGAACCAACGAGATGGAATTCAGCGCCGATTGGCGCCACCTGCGTGTTCCGTCCCAAGGCTACCGGGTCAACTCCGCGCTGATGCGGTGGAAACAGAACCTTCCCCGTCTGCCGGAACTCGACAAACGCGGCTGGCGCGAGGCAACGGTCATCGCCGGAGCGGAGTGGCGCCACCTCGCCACGAATCTGCTTGAAGTTTTGACGCCGGAATCGCCGGGGCACGGCGCCTATTACCAGGCGTTTTTCTCGGACCGCATCTTGTATCGGGACGCGCAAGGTGTCGCGCGCTTTGCGCTTGAGGGCGAACAACCCGGCGGGGTGATCATTGATCATCGCTATTCGATTGAAGAAACCCTCGAACGTCCTGTCCCGGCGCATCGAGGCGCATTTGGTCCGGGATCATCCGGGCGATTCGCTTTTTCTGATGATGGCCCCGAACGCCAGCCGGTTTACGGAACCGCTGCTGCTCGACCGGCAACGGCGTCAATGCGTCTGGCTGTCGCCGGCGGCCCTGTATGACACTACCGAACGCGGCTTTGCGTTTGCGGATTCCGCCCGGGGCGTGGGCGCGTTCATTTTTGAAAGCCACGGTCTGGCACTCGTCAAAAATCCCGTTTCCAGCGCCGCGCGCCTGGCAGATTTGGGTCTTGAGTCTGCCGTCCAATTGCTGCGGTTCCCGCTGCCCAAGCCCGCAACCGAAGCCCCCTCGCTTGCGCAGACCAATGGCATGGACCTCGGCCTGTGGGAAAAATGGCTCAACCGTTACACTGGCACCCGCCTGGAAGACGGTTCACTCCGCCTGCTCATTGACGGCGACCGGTTTTACTCGCGACTCCAACAGGCAATCGCGGAAGCCACCAACCACGTCTATATGAACATTTACATCTTCGACCGGGACGACGTGGCTGTCTCCATGGCCGATGAACTGAAACAGCGTTCGTCGAAGGTGCGGGTCCATGTGATTTTGGATCAGATGGGCACCCTCGCCGCCGGACTGGTGCCGCCCGCCACACCCATGCCGGAGGATTTTGTCATGCCTTCCTCGATTGTCTCCTATCTGCGAAACGACTCCCGCGTCCGCGTGCATCCTTTTCTGAACCCGTGGTTTTCGACCGATCACCAGAAAGTTTACCTCGTGGATGGCACCCACGCGTGGGTGGGCGGCATGAATCTCGGGCGCGAATACCGTTACGAGTGGCACGACTTGATGTTCGAGTTGGAGGGACCGGTGGTAGCCTCCCTCGAACGCGAGTTCCGGCGCGATTGGGCGCACGAAAGTCTTCTCGGCGATTTTGCCTACGCCGCCGCGCTGCTCACGCCGCCGAAAAAGCCTGCGACCACCGCCTCGCCGGACCACTGGATCAAAGTCCGCCGCCTGCCTACGCGGACCGGCTGGAAACCTTTCAGCAACGCGGTGAGGAGTTCGTTGCGCCGGGCGCAGAGTTACATTTATGTCGAGAACCCCTACCTCTTCGACAAGGGCGTGATTGCGGAACTGGTGGAGGCTCGCGGGCGCGGCGTGGACGTGCGGGTAGTGATGCCGCGCGTCAATGACTTCAAGACCGGCGGCCGCAGCAATTTGATCGTCGCCAACTACCTCCACCAGCACGGCGTGCGCGTTTATTTTTATCCCGGCATGACCCACGTGAAGGCGCTGCTCGTTGACGGTTGGGCCTGCCTCGGTTCCGGCAACATGACGCATCTCAGCCTCGACTGGTCCCAGGAACAAAACATCGCCACCTCCGACCCGGCGTTTGCCGCGCGCTTGAAGCACGATCTGTTCGAGGAAGACTTCGCCCGTTCCTACGAGCTTGACCAATCCATTTCCGTGGACTGGGTGGATTTCATGGCCGACACGGTGCTGGAGGATTTTTGAAAAGCGGTGGAGAAATGGAATGGTGCCGGTCCGTTTTCCTTCTCACACGTCGGGTGTGGCCAAAGCCTGCGCGAATTTTACCGGCGGTTGCAAACTCTTGATAATTCGGCCATAATCGAAAAATGAACACACGCACTTTCGCCATTTTCATCTCCTTTTGTTTTCTCCTGCCGGCGATTGCTTCGCCGAAAGACAAAACAGTCTTCAATGTTCGCAGCTTTGGCGCCGCTGGCAATGGAAAGCGTCTGGACAGCCCGGCGATTAACCGGACGATCCTGGCGGCATCCAAAGCCGGCGGTGGAACGGTATTCGTTCCGGCGGGCACCTATCTGTGCGGCAGCATCCACCTGACCAACAACATCCATTTGTATCTGGACGCCGGCGCGGTGATCCTCGGCGCGCCGCAGGCGACGAATGCTTACGATCCGACGGAACCCTGGCACGGCCAGGCGTATCAGGATGGCGGGCACTGTTATTTTCACAACAGCCTGATCTGGGGTGAAAACCTGACGAATGTTTCCATCACCGGGCCGGGAATGATCAATGGCGGCGGGCTGGTGCGCGGCGACCGGATCCTCGACCGGATGAGCGGGTATTTAAGTTGGAGTCCAACCAACCGCGCGCCGCAAATCAAAACGAATCTTCCGCCCGTCCGGCTCGGCAACAAGGCCATCGCATTGAAACTGTGCCGCAATGTGCTGATTCGTGACATCACGATTTTCCACGGCGGCCACTTCGCCATTCTCGTCACCGGCTGCGACAACCTGACGGTGGACAATGTGACGATGGACACCGACCGCGACGGCATTGACATTGATTGTTGCCGCGACACGATGGTTTCCAACTGCCGGATCAACGCGCCGAATGACGACGCCTTGTGCCCCAAAAGCTCCTACGCGCTGGGCCGCCCGGTCCTTACCGAAAACCTGACCATCGTGAATTGCCAGGTGTCCGGTTTTCAGGAAGGCACCCTGCTGGATGGCACAATGAAGCCCAGCCGGATCAGGAATGGCCGGATCAAATTCGGCACCGAAGCCACCGGCGGTTTCCGCAATTGCACCATCGCCAATTGCACGTTTCGCGGATGCAAAGGCCTCGCGCTTGAGGAAGTGGACGGCGGCCTCATGGAAAACATCACCATCAACAACCTTACGATGATGGACGTCATCGCGTATCCCATTTACATCACCACCGGCAGCCGCAATCGCGGTCCAGACGCGACCACGCCGAGCCGCATCCGGAACATTTTCATTTCCAATGTCATCGCGACTGGCATTGACCCGATGAGCGGCATCCAGATCACTGGCATGCCCGGACAGCTGATCGCAGACGTGCGCCTGGACAATCTCCGGCTCGTGTTCCATGGCGGCGGCACCAATATGGACGTTGCGTTTAGGCCCAAGGAACTCGGCACGATATATCCGGAACCGAGCCGGATCGGCACCATGCCCGCTTACGGAGTTTTCGCCCGGCACGTGAAAGGGCTGGAACTGGCGAACATCCGCACGAGCTTCGAGAAGGAAGACTCGAGACCCGCCATCGAATGCGTGGATGTGGACGGGCTCGAAGTGGACAATTTCAAGGCGCAGCTTGCTCCTGGCGTGCCGGCGGCCACGTTCGATTCAGTCACCAATGTGATGATTCGGAATTCACCAATGCTGGAGGGAATTGCGGCAAAATAAAAAGTTGGCGCAAACCGGTTGCGCCAACTTTGGGGAAAATGCGGTTGTTGGAAATGACTGCGGTTCTCGTCAACGAATAGTCAGGGCAGTGGTGATTTGATCGATGGCCTCGGTGATGTGTTTGGTGATGCGCTTTTGGCTTTTGACTTCAGCGGCGCCGAGCACATTTTGGAGCAATCCTTGGGCTTCGCGGAGTTTGTCATCCGAAAGCGCCTGCGGCTGGCGATCCTTAAGGTCGCCGGAAAGGTCCAGGCCGAGCAGCTTGGCGGCGGCCTCAATCTGGTGCATGGCTTTCACGCGATGCCCTTTGTAATCATGGTCCCCGGTGGCCAGAATCCGGTAGGCGCGGTGCAGCATTCCGGCTTCCGCGGAGTCGCTGAACGCCACGGTTTGAGATTGATTCTGGCTGGCGACGGACCCGCCCAATGTTTGCGGCATTGACGGTGTGGCGGCGCGAAGGTTTACACCGCAGGACAAAGCGGTGACCAAAACCGCAGCTTTTGCGGCTGTTTTCAGATGTTTTGTATTCATATTCATATTCGTGTACGCGATAGTTGACGGAACGGGAATCTGCCAGGTTACACGCGAGTTTCAAGAAAACAGAAAAGCGGCGGTGGGCCGCCGCAGTCCAAGACGCTTGCGCGAATGCCAGCGACGCGGAACTTTTTAGAGTGCGCCAGCCCTCAATATTGAAATCAACACATCCTCAAAAACTCCGCCTCATCCAAAATCTTGATGCCGAGTTGTTGAGCCTTTTCCAATTTGGAGCCGGCTTCCGCGCCGGCCAGAACAAAATCCGTTTTCTTGCTGACGCTGCCGGTAACTTTGCCGCCAAGGGATTCAATTTTTGCCTTGGCTTCCTCGCGCGTCATCGTCGGCAGCGTGCCGGTCAACACAAACGTTTTTCCGGCAAAAATTCCGGCCTCCAAAGCAGCAACGGCTTTAACGACTTCGGCTTCGGGTTTGATTTTCAATTCTCGAATGCGAGCCAGAACTTTCTTTCCGGCGGGCGACGCGAAATAATCCAGCACACTCGCCGCCGCCACCGGGCCGACCTCTGGCATCCGGGCCTTCAAGCCGCCTGCGTCCAAACGCGCTTCAATCGCTGCAATTCCTTGTTTGAGTGTAGCGTCACGCTGCTCGCGCATGGCTTTTTCAGCGTCATTCTTCGGCGGATTTTTACGCGAACGCGGGCTGATTTCCGCGCGTTCGCTTTCCTTCGCGCCGAGATCGCGGATATCGCGTAAAATTTCCGAACCGGCCAGCGCGTCCAGCGATTCGTGCGTGGCGGCGAGCTGTTTGGCGGTGGCCTCGCCCACGTCGTTAATCGCCAGCGCTTGAATCCAGCGGGAGAGCGGCGCGGTTTTGGCACGTTGAAGCGCTTCCAAAACTTTGGTCGCGTTTTTCTCGCCAAACACGCGCGGTTCGTCGTCCGTGCCGAGATTCAGTTTCGCCAGTTGTTCCAACTTCAAATCGAACAGGTCGAGCGGTTCCTTGACGAGACCGCGTTCGACGAGTTTTTCGGCGACGATGCCGCCCAGCGATTCGATGTCGAGCGCCTTGCGTTGCGCAAAATACTCGATGCGCCGGGTTTGCTGCGCCGGGCAGCCGGCCACATTCTGGCAGCGCCACGCGACTTCCTCGGCGTCCCCCGCTGAAACCTTTTCCTTTGCAATCGGCCCGCTGCACGCGGGGCATTTGCCGCCAACGTGCTTGAACAGGTCAAATTCCTTCGCGCCGGGCGGACGTTTGGTTTTCACCACTTCAAAAACCTCGGGAATCACCATGCCGGCCTTGCGAATGACCACGGTGTCGCCGATGCGGATGTCTTTGCGGCGGATTTCGTCTTCGTTGTGAAGCGTGGCGCGCGAAATCGTGGAGCCTTGCACGAAAACGGGTTCGAGTTCGGCCACGGGCGTGAGCACGCCGGTCCGTCCGACTTGCACGGTGATGGCCTTGAGCACTGTTTCCGCGGGCGTGATCCACGGCACAGGTTTGTGGACGATGGCGTAGCCGGGTGCGCGCGCGCGGCCAGGGATGCGCGGCCAGTCGGCGAGCAAATTGACCTTGAGGACGATGCCGTCAATCTCGTAGGGCAACTGCCGGCGCAGGTCGCAGTCTTCATCGTAATGCGCGACCACCTTGTCCGTGTAAATTTTCAGGACCTCCTCGATGTCGCGGCAGATCCACCAGCGTTTCTGCGTGGGCAGGCCGAATCGCGCGAGCACTTCAAGCATCTCGGAATGTTTCTTGAACTCGATGCCGTCAACCGCGCCGGCGGCGTAAAACACGGCGCGGATCGGGCGTTGCGCCACCAGCTTCGGATCAAGTTGTTTGAGCGTGCCGGCGGTAGCGTTGCGGGCGTTGGGAAACGGCTTTTCACCGGCAGCGGCCAATTTGGCATTGATGGCCTCGAAATCCTTAATGGCCATGTAAGCTTCGCCGCGTACTTCGAGCAGGGCAGGCGGATTTTTGAGGTTCAACTCCAGCGGAATCGCGCGAACGGTTTTGAGATTGGCGGTGATGTCGTCGCCTTCCGCGCCGTCGCCGCGCGTGACGCCCAGCGCCAGCTTGCCGTGGCGGTAATGGACGCTGATGGACACGCCGTCCACCTTCGGCTCCAGGACGTATTCGACACGGTCGCGCCCAAGCTGTTTGCGAATGGTGGCATCCCAGGAGCGGAGTTCGGCCAGCGTCTTTTCGTCCTGGGCGCGATTGCGTTTCTCGCGATTAGGTTCCTCGTCCTTGGTCGGATGGTCACTGGCCTCGACCTTGTCGAGTGAGAGC
This sequence comes from uncultured Verrucomicrobiae bacterium, assembly GCA_963842445.1. Classification (GTDB taxonomy): domain Bacteria; phylum Verrucomicrobiota; class Verrucomicrobiia; order Limisphaerales; family UBA11358; genus UBA11358. The sequence continues at coordinate 256,882 of CAWJHF010000004.1, forward strand.
ATCGGTACGAGATGTTTGACGCGGGCAAATTTTTCGCTGGGCGCACCGCCGACGCGTTGGGTGGGCGATTCGGGAGTAACGAGGTCGGGGAAATTTTTCTCCAGTTCCTGCAACTCGTGGAAAAGCTGATCGTACTCGCGGTCGGTGATGATTTGCCGGCCTTCGACGTAATAGGCTTGGTCGTGCCGGCGGATTTCGTCGGCGAGTTGGGTGTGACGTTTTTTGGCTTCGGCTTGTGTCACGCGGGAATTGTGCCGTGCATTTGCAAGGAAGGAAAAACTTTTTTGACTGAATGACGAATGTGTTACGCTGCCGTTGTGCGCGGAAATCTCGCTAAGGCGTTTGAGTTGACGGACACGCAGTTGTTTCGTCGCGCGCCGCTGCCCAAATCCTACACGGATTTTCTGGGCCGGAAATTGTTCCTGTTTCTGCTGACTGTTCAGGGGCTGGGCGCGTTTGCGCTCATCACGCTCGGCGTCATTTTGCGAAAATCCGGCGTGGCGCGGAACGTGATTCGTCCGCGCATCCGGCAGGAAATCGCCCGCGCAGGCGTGGCGCTGCTGCCGATGTTTTTATTCGTGGCGCTGGCGCTGGGATTTCTGGTCATCGGGCAGACGGTCTCGGCTTTGGCGCGGGTCGGGGCGACCCAGTATCTCGGCACGACGATGGTGATTGTAATTGTGCGCGAACTCGGCCCGCTGCTGGCCGCCATGCTGGTGCTGGCGCGTGTGGGCACGGCGCACGTGATCGAACTTGGCACGGCGCGCGCGCTGGGCGAGGTCGAGGCGCTGGAGGCATTGGGCATCGACCCGGTGCACTATTTGATTGTCCCGCGCGTCATCGGCATGGCCGTCGGCGTTTTCGCGCTGACGGTGTATTTGATCATCGGCGCGCTGGCGAGCGGCTATCTGTTCGCGTTTCTGCAGGATGTGCCGTTGACGCCGGGCGATTATTTCAAGCAAATCACCGAGGCGCTCGGCTGGCTGGATTTCGCGTTGCTGGCGCTGAAAACAATTGCCTTTGGATTTTTTATCGCGATTGTGACGTGTTATCACGGGCTGGCGCAACCGTTGCGGCTGGAGGATGTCTCGCGCGTGGCGGTGCGCGCGGTGACGCAGGGCGTCATCGTCTGCGTCCTGGTTGACGCGCTGTTCATCGTGCTTTACCTGCTGACATGAGCGAAAATCAAAACATGGCGGCCATCGAAATGCGCGGGGTCAGCGTCGCTACGATGCGCGACATCAGCTTCACGGTGGTTGAAGAAGTGAACTGGTCGGTGGCGGCGGATGAATTCTGGGTCATCGCCGGGCAGCAACATTCGGGCAAAAGCGATTTTTTGATGATGACCGCCGGGCTGATGACGCCGGTGAAGGGCAGTTACAAACTTTTCGGGATGGAAACGCGGTCGTTCGGCGAGGCGGAACTGGCCGAGCGGTTGCGCGTGGGATTTGTCTTTGAAGGCGGGCGGTTGTTCAATCATCTGACAATCCGGGAAAATGTGGTGCTGCCTCTGCAGTATCATCGTGATTTGCCGTCCGCCGCGGCGGCGCAGGAAGCACAGACGCTGCTGGAACTGATGGAATTGACGCTGCTGGCTGACATCACGCCGCCGAACATCAGCGACAACTGGCTCCAACGCGCGGCGCTGGCGCGGGCGCTGATTCTCAAGCCGGAAGTGCTGTTGCTGGACAACCCGCTGGGCCGGCTCGGCGGGCGGCACCTGCATTGGTGGTTGCGCTTTCTCGACCGGCTCTGGCGCGGACACGAATGGTGCGGCGGCAAGCCGATGACGCTGGTCGCAACCACGGATGATTTGCGGCCGTGGCAGGGCGCGCAGCGAAAGTTTGCGCTGTTGCACGACAGGAAATTTTCCCCGCTCGGTTCGTGGAAGGATGTGGAATCAGCCAGCGACCCTGTCGTAAAAGAATTGCTGGCCGTCCCGGTTGAGACAACAATCTGAAGATTTATGGCCTTGCAGGATTTGACCCCCCAACTGCGCACGCGCCTGAGCCGGATGGAACGCGCGGTGGGCTGGTTTGTGTTTCTGGCGACGGCGCTGCTGTTGTTCGGCTTCGGCTATTACATTTACCACACGGCGGAGCGCAAAGGCTGGTTCAAAATCAAGGCGCCGTTTCACACTTATCTCCAAAGCTCCGCCGGTTTGAATGTCGGCGATCCGGTTTACATGATGGGCTTTCAAGTCGGGCAAATCACTTTGGTCCATCCGATGCCGCCGCGCGACCAGCACAACGTCGAGGTGAATTTTGAAATTGTTGATCCCTTCTTCCGCTACCTTTGGACCGGCGGCTCGTATTTGAAGGTGAACGCGGCGGATTTCCTCGGCAAGCGGCAGTTGGAAGTGACGATTGGAACGAACGGCTATGCCATCGTCGTCACACAGCCGGTTTCCGTAAAGACCATTGACGAACTGAAACAACTGGTGACGGATGAGCCAGGCCAGTGGCAGCTATCGCAGGATGTCTTTGACGAAAATACCCATCTGGTCTTTGGCGCCTACACGACGCTCACGCAGTCGAATCTGGAACGCATCGCGGAATTGAAGCCCGATTCCAATTCCATTTACGCCTACAACAACAAAGTCAACCGCAAGCGCATCGTGGCGTCATGGGACGGGCGTTATCATCATTACAAGATTTTCAAGCCGGGCGACGACACCGCCTGGCTGCACGCCGCGGAAACCCCGCCGGTTTCCGACCAGTTGCAGGCGATGGTCACACAGGTGCAGCAGGCGCTGCCGAACATCCTGGCCCTGACCAACAAACTTGCCGCCGTGCTGGACAACTCGGCAAACGCCACGTCGAATCTCAATGCGGCGCTGGTTGAGGCGCAGCCGATGATCACGAACTTCGCCGTCATCAGCGCGCAACTGCGCGAGCCGGGTGGCCCGATGGTTTGGGCGCTGGGCACTAATGGTAATCAGCAGTTGCAGGGCGCTTTGACCAATGCCAACGCGCTGCTCGCCAGCACAGACACCAATTTGACCGCGATTCTCCTGCAACTCGCCGACATCACCAGCAACCTGAACGCGCAGGTGCAGGCCAACACGAACATGTTGAGCACTATTTCCAAGACGGTTGCCGACGCCGATGATTTCGTCCAAGGATTGAAGCGCCACTGGCTGCTGCGCTCGGCATTCAAGACCAAGGCGACCAACGCGCCGCCGGCGACGAAGAAGTGATTGGAATTTTGTGGCGCATCGGCGCACGGTTTTTCATTCCGAAAACCGCGGTGCATCGGCTCACGGCAGCGGTGGGTGAATCACTGCCTCAGCAGGAGGACCAGCCCCGTGGCGCAGAGGAGCAGAAAGAACGCAATGACCGTGCCGTCAAGCAAACCGAACCGCGCTTGTTCGGATCGGTTGGCCGGCACGAGCGTCGAATGAACGAAATTCACACCGCTCTTTCTGTTCACGTTGAACGCAATTTTAGCCATGCCGGCCTTTGAGCATCGCGCGGGCCAATTCCTGTTGTTTCGTCAAGCGACTTGCTTTGGAACAAAACAGTCCGGGGATTTGACACGAAAATGCCCGGAGCGCGTGAGGTTCACGCAGGCTGTCCCAAAAATCGGCGCAGACGGTTGAGCATGGTCTGGGCAAAACGTTCGTAGGGGACAAGGGGACGGCCGTAGGTTTTGATTTCGTCAATCGCCGTCAGCGTCATGCAAAAATCGAGGTCGTGAAAGCTGCGACCGCGTTTGACCCGCCGAAGCCAGCGGCTCAACTCGGTGATTTCCTCGATTTCATCATCACGACCGGGATGAAGTGACATATGCCATTCGTCGCGGCGCAGAAAGCCTTCGCTCTCGCCTTTGCTGTCAAACCACGAATCACACAGCAAAATGCAGAGGGATTGGCCGCGACAGACGCCTGCGTGGTAAAAAACAATGCGCGCTTTCGTTCCGGAGAAATGGTCAAACGCGATTTCCAGCGCGTCATCCGGCGGCGGCGTGAACCGGGTTTGAAAGGCAAAATGAAAATCGCCCGGCGCCACCCGCGATTTTTCCAGGCACAGGTTTTCCTCAAAAAGCCAGAGCAGGTTCGTCGGAAGCCGGCGCTCGGCCAGGAGTTTTTTCCAGGCGTCGAGTGCTTCCCCCAATGTCGGACGTGTGAACGGGTTGGCTGCGATCATGAAGATAGTTTATCCATTGCTTTTCAAAAACCAATCCACAAATTTCGGGATGCCCTGCTCGATTTTCACCCGCGGATGATAGCCCAGCTTCGCGCGGGCCTTGGAAATGTCGGCGAAGGTGATGGGCACGTCGCCGGGCTGCACCGGCTGGCGGTCAATCACGGCCTTTTTGCCGAGTGATTTTTCGAGCAGCTTGATTAAATCATTCAGCTTGACCGTCTGCGATTCGCCAAGGTTGAAAATTTCGTAGCCGAATTCCTTTTGCGTGCAGGCGATGATGCCGTCGAGCGTGTCGGTGATGAATGTGTAATCGCGCGCGGCGCTGCCATCGCCAAAAACCGGGATCGGTTTGCTGGCGCTGATGAGCTTCGCAAATTTGTAAATGACGAGGTCGGGCCGCTGGCGCGGGCCATAGACGGTGAAAAAGCGCAATACCGCCACGTCCATTTTGTAAATGTGATGCCAGACATGGCCAAGCGCTTCGCAGGCCAGCTTGCTCGCGGCGTAGGGCGACACGGCGGAGAAAATCGGGTCGCTCTCGCTGAACGGCGTTTTGGAATTCATGCCATAAACCGACGATGACGAGGCGATGGTGATTTTCTTGACGCGATGCGCGCGTGCGGCTTCGAGCACGTTGACGGTACCTTCGACGTTGACGCGCTGGTAAAGTGCCGGGTCGGCGAGGCTGGGCCGCACGCCCGCGCGCGCAGCGAGGTGGATGACCTGGTCGAATTTGACCGAGGAAAAAACTTCGTCCAGCGCGGCACGGTCGGTGATGTCGCCGTGGACGAATTCAAACGGTTTGGCGAGCGCCTGGACTTCGCGGAGGTTGCGGCGTTTGAGTTGCGGGTCGTAATGATTGTTGAGGTCATCGAACGCCAAGACGGAGTGGCCGTCGCGCAGGAGCCGTTCGCAAACGTGCGAACCGATGAAACCCGCGCCGCCGGTGACCAGAAAATTCATGGCCAAACGCTAACAATCTGGGCGCGGGCTGTCGAGTGTCAGGCTTTTGCCCTTTTCTGGAGCTGGCCATTGTCACCTTCCAGCAGACCGCGAAACGACAAATCCTCATCCAGTTCAGGCCAATGCAAGCCAAACGGTGAAATTTCGATGCGATTCAACTGCTGGTGCGTGCCGCGGGCGAGCCGTGGATTTTGCGCCACGGGAAAGCGGATTTCCACACCGCTTTCCATGCGGACGATGATCTCGCCACTCACATGAGCAGCAGAATGGGCGTTGTCAACCAAGGTGTTCATGCCACTTCTCTATTATCAGCTTTTTATTTTCTTCTGCAAGTCTTTCAGCTTTGGACAATTCACGAAGTTTGAGTCCCCGTGACTCGCGCAATTCCACCTCACTCTCGACGTTGAAACCCACGGTTGAAACGGTGGACTATTGTCGGTCGCCTCTCTGCTGCTTCACACTTCATTCAACACGTCAATCAATTGCCGCAGACGGCCGTAGTCGCGGCGGTTGAATCCGAAGGCGACGCGCGCCTTGTCCAGATTGTCGTTGTCCTCCCGTTCCTCGGGCGTCGGTTTGATGATTTTGATCGGCGCACCGTTAATGATGTCGGCAAAATCCTTGTTCAACCGCGGGATGACAGATGCCGGCGGCGCGTTTTTGAGCCGGATGACGAGCAAGTCCTTCACGAACCGGCTGGACTGAAAATTCCGGTAAAAGCGCGTGATTATTTTCACCGCCTCGTCGGTGCTGTCAGTGATGTGATAAAGATGCAGGTCATCTGGCGAAATCAACTGGCCGCGGAGCAGATGCTCGCGGATTTGCCGGTCCCAGGTTTTCCAGTACTTGCCGCCGGGGCGGTCCATCAGCACGAGCGGCATGAGCTGGCTCTTGCCGGTCTGCATGAGGGTAATGGCCTCGTATCCCTCGTCCAGCGTGCCGAACCCGCCGGGGAACAGCACGATGGCGTCCGAGTGCCGGATGAAAATGAGTTTGCGCGTGAAAAAGTATTTGAACGAAACAAGCTTTTTGTCCTCGCGAATGACGGGGTTGGCGGCCTGTTCCCACGGCAGGCGGATGTTGGCGCCAAAACTGTTTTCCGGCCCGGCGCCTTCGTGTCCGGCCTGCATGATGCCGGGTCCGGCGCCGGTGATGACCATGAACCCGGCCTGCACAATTTTGCGTCCGAACTCGACGGCCTGCTGATATTCCGGTTTGTCCGGCCGCGTCCGCGCGGAGCCAAAGATCGTGACCTTGCGGACGCGCGCATAAGGGGCAAACAACCGGAAGGCGTAGCGCAGTTCGCGCAATGCGGTCTGGATGACGCGCACGTCGCCGGTGTCCTTCACGTCGGTCAACAGCTTGAGCGCGTTTTCGACGATGTCGGCGACCTCGGCTTCGTTGTGGCCGCCGCCCTTGAATTTGATGAGTTCCGAAATCCGCCGCTCCAATTCCGGGTCGGCGGCCGGCTTTTTGCTGTTGCTTCTGTTCACGTTGCGAGGATAGCGCGAACGGATTTAATCGCGCAGCAATTTTATCTTGAACCTGCTCTTATCGTAATCGCAGGTGAAGACGATTAAGGTCAGGAAGAAATTGCAGCGTTTTGCGAATTGACAATGGTTTCCGATAACCTATGCTTCGCGCCCATATTGCGAGAACCGCCCGTGTGCGGTTTTGCCTCGCCCGGGAAAGGAAGTGAGTTGCGTTGACCGAAATAAGATTAAAAAAAGGCGAACCAGTGGAACGCGCGTTGCGGCGGCTGAAGAAAAAAGTTGACCGCGAAGGGACCTTGAAGGTCGTGCGCAATCACCGGCATTTCGAAAAGCCGAGTGAAAAGCGGCGCCGCAAGGAAAAAGCCGCGCGCTTTTCCGCGATGCTCAGCGCCCGCTACGCCGACCTGTAATTTGCAATTTCCAAAACCGGGTGCGTCCGATTACGATGCGCCCGGTTTTTATGTATTCATTTTCCACCTGTTGGAATTCCCATCGTCACACGAATGGGCGCGCCCTGCTGCGCGAAATCCGCGACCTCGGTTTTGACTACGCCGAGTTGAGCCACGGCATCCGCATCGGCCTCATGCCCGGCATCCTCGAAGCGGTGGACGCGGGCGAAATCAAGATTTCCAGCCTGCACAATTTCTGTCCGTTGCCGATGGGCGTCACGCGCGCGTCGCCAAACCTCTACCAGTTTTCCGCCGAGAACCCGCGCGAACATGAATTGGCGGTGAAGCACACGCTCAAGACGCTGGAGTTCGCCGGGCGCGTGAAGGCACCGGTCGTGGTTTTGCATCTCGGCAGCCTTGAGTTGAAGGATTACACTGGCAAGCTGTGCGAGCTGCTGAAAAGCGTCGGGAACGAATCGCCCCAATACCGAAAACTCCGCGATGAAGCCACCGCCAGGCGCGAGGCGAGGAAGAAACCATTCATTGAACGGGTTTACGAAACGCTGCGGAAAGTACTGCCCGAAGCCGAAAAACGCGGCATCAAGCTCGGCATCGAAAACCGCCAGGCGCTTGAGGAAATTCCGCTGGACGGCGACTTCGAAAATTTCTTCCGCGACTTTGACAGTCCGAACGTCGTTTACTGGCACGACACCGGCCACGCGCAAATCAAGGAAAACCTCGGTTTCATCCAACACGCGCAGCAGCTTGAGTCGCTGGCCGACCGCCTGGCCGGCTTTCACGTTCATGACGTGCGATTTCCCGCCGCCGACCACGCCGCGCCCGGCACAGGCACAATTGATTACACGAAGCTCAAGCCGTTTGTGAAGCCGCGGCACATCAAAGTTTTTGAACTCAGCCCGTCGCTGCCCGTGGAAGCCGTCAAATGTGGCGTCGCGCACGTCAAATTGGCCTGGGGAAGGGAATGATCGTAGCAGCCGACGTGAGTCGGCTCAAAATTTTGCCACATATCGAAAGTCAGAGAGGACTGACGTCCACCGCTACGATAACTTGTCTCGCATTTTTCGCGTAAATCGTAAATCGTAAATCGTAAATGACCGCTACGGCTGGCATTTCATCACGCGAACTGGCTGCAAGCATTGTCCAACGCTTGCAACACGCGGGCTTTACTGCCTTCTGGGTCGGCGGCTGCGTGCGCGATTTTTTGCTCGGACGCGAACCGCAGGATTACGACATCGCCACCGACGCCAAGCCGGAGGAGGTTGAGAAACTCTTCAAACGCACCCTCGCCGTCGGGCGCAAATTTGGCGTGATGATTGTGGTCGAAGCCAAACACCAGTTCCAGGTTGCCACGTTTCGTGCCGAGGCTGATTACCGGGACGGTCGCCGCCCGACCAGGGTTATTTTCAGCAGTGCCGGGGCCGACGCGCAGCGCCGTGACTTCACCGTCAACGGGTTGTTTTACGATCCGATTGCCGAAAAACTTCACGACTGGGTCGGAGGTGAAAAAGATTTGCGCGCGAAAATCATCCGCGCCATCGGCCCGCCGGAGGAACGCTTTGCCGAGGACCATTTGCGCCTGTTGCGCGCGGTGCGGTTTGCGGCCCAGTTGAATTTTGGAATCGAGCCGGAAACATTCGCCGCCGTCAAACGGCTCGCGCCCAAAATCAAGCTCATCAGCGCCGAACGGGTTCGTGACGAACTCATCAAACTGTTTGCGCCGCCACAATTGGATTGGGGAGTGCGCCCGCCACGGGCGCAATCCGACGCGCCCCGCGTCGGAAATTTTCCCAAGCCGGCGAGCGGGGCGCTCGCCGGAACACGCGAGGCGCGTGTGCTCCCCATTTATTCCTCCGCGGCGCGCGGTTTGGTGCTGCTGCGCAACAGCGGGTTGCTGGAGCAGATTTTACCGGAACTGGCGGCAACAGTCTCGTGCGAGCAATCACCGGATTATCATCCCGAAGGCACGGTGTTCGAGCATATCCGGTTGATGCTGGAGAAGTTGCCGCCGGATGCGCACGAATCCCTGCCGTGGGTGGTGATTTTGCATGACATCGGCAAACCGCCGACGGCATCGCACGATGCCGCGACGGGCAAAGTCCATTTTTACGAGCACGAAAAAATCGGGTCGGCGATGGCGGAAAAAATTTTGCAGCGGTTGCGTTTTCCAAAAAAGCAGATCGAGGAAATTGTCGTGTGCGTGCGACAACACATGCAGTTCAAGGACGTGAAGCAAATGCGGAAGGCGACGCTGCGCCGGCTGCTATTGCGCGAGACATTTCCACTGGAGCTGGAGTTGCACCGGCTCGATTGCCTCGGCTCGCACGGCGACCTGGGGCATTATGAGTTTTTACTGGAGCAGGCGGCTGAGTTAAAAAAGAAGCCAACCATCCATCCGCCCCTGCTCACCGGAAAAGATTTAATCAAACTTGGAATGAAGCCCGGTCCGGCCATGGGCGCGCTGCTGAACGAAATCCGCGAGAAGCAGTTGCAGGATGAATTGAAAACGCCCGTCCAGGCCCGCCAATGGGCAAAGACCAGGATCAAAAATGTGCGATGAGTCTTCCACGGAAGATAATTGTTTGACTTTGATGGTTTGAACTTATCTCTTGGTTCGTGTCTGTTCGTGTTGATTCGAGAGCGGGAATTAAAAGACAACAACTATGCCAATTCAACTTCGCGCCAAATCACAATGCAAATACGACCTGATTGCGCTGGGCGAAATCATGCTCCGGCTCGACCCCGGCGAAGGCCGTATCCGCACGGCCCGCGAATTCAAGGCCTGGGAAGGCGGCGGTGAATACAACGTCGCCCGCGGCTTGCGCCGCTGCTTCGGCCTCAAGACCGCCGTTTGCACGGCGTTCGCCGACAATGACGTCGGGCGGCTCATCGAGGATTTTATCTTGCAGGGTGGTGTGGACACGGAATTCATCAGGTGGGTGCCGTTTGACGGCGTGGGCCGCACGGTGCGCAACGGGTTGAACTTTACCGAGCGTGGTTTCGGCGTGCGCGGCGCGGTGGGCGTTTCCGACCGCGGCCATTCCGCCGCCAGCCAACTCAAGGCCGGCGATTTCGATTGGGACCACATTTTCGGCAAAGTCGGCGTGCGCTGGCTGCATACCGGCGGCATTTTCGCCGCGTTGAGCGACACCACCGCGCAACTCGTCATCGAGGCGGTCAATAAAGCCAGGCAATACGGCACAATCGTCAGTTACGATTTGAATTATCGCCCCTCGCTCTGGAAATCCATCGGCGGCCGGAAGCGCGCGCAGTCGGTGAACAAAAAAATCGCCAGGCACGTGGACGTGATGATTGGCAATGAGGAGGACTTCACCGCCTGCCTCGGTTTCCACGTCGAAGGCGCGGACGAACACTTGTTGCACATTGACGTGACCGCATTCAAGAAAATGATCGAGACGGCGGTGAAGGCGTATCCGAATTTCAAGGTCACCGCCACGACCTTGCGCGCGGCGAAGACGGCCACCGTCAACGATTGGGGCGCGATTTGCTGGATGGACGGTAAATTTTACGAGAGCCGGAAATACCCTGATCTGGAAATCCTCGACCGCGTGGGCGGCGGCGACAGTTTTGCCAGCGGTTTGATTTACGGTTTGATGACCACCGGCGACCCGCAGAAGGCGGTGGATTACGGCGCGGCGCACGGCGCGCTGGCGATGACGACGCCGGGAGACACGTCCATGGTATCGAAGGACGAGGTTGAAAAATTGATGAAAGGCGGCGGCGCACGCGTGCAGCGATAACCGCAGTGGCTTTCTGCCGAAAGCTGCTACGAATAAAATTTTACCGCTGAATGCGTGCCGAGCCGCCTTTGGCGAAGGCCTTCACCTGCTCCACCGTCGCCATTGTGGTGTCGCCGGGGAACGTCGTTAGCAACGCGCCATGCGCCCAGCCCAGTTTCACCGCCTGTTCCGGTTCTTCACCCGTCAGCAGGCCGTAGAAGAATCCCGACGCGAAGCCGTCGCCGCCGCCGACGCGGTCATACACGTTCAATTCGCACGTCGGCGCGGTATAGGTCTTGCCGTCAATCCACGCCACGGCGCTCCAGCTATGATGATTGGTCGAGTGAACTTCGCGCAGTGTGGTGGCCACGATCTTGACCTTCGGATATTTCTTCACCACCTGGTCCATCATGCCGAAGAACACACTCGGATCGAGCTTGGACTTGGCGACCACGTCGGGGCCTTTCAAGCCGAGCCCCTTCTGCAAATCCTCTTCATTGCCGACCAGCACGTCGCAATGCTCAACGATGCGTTTCATCACCGATAACGCCTTTTCTTGTCCGCCCCAGATGTCCCAAAGCTTCTGGCGGAAGTTCAAATCGAACGACGTAATCGCGCCCACCGCCTTCGCCGCTTTCATGCCTTCGATGATCAATTCGCCTGTCGTCTCCGACAGCGCCGCGAAGATGCCGCCGCTGTGGAACCAGCGCACGCCCTGGCCGAAAATTTCCTTCCAGTTGAAATCGCCGGGTTTGAGCAGCCCGCCGGCTTCGTTGCTGCGATTGTAGAACACCACCGGCGCGCGCACGCCGTAACCCCGGTCGCTATAGACCGTCGCGTGGTTCGGACCGCGTACGCCATCGTGCTTGAAACGCTTGTAGAACGGTTTCACGCCCATCGCCCTCACGCGCTCGGCAATGAGGTCGCCGATGGGATAATCCACCATGGCCGTGGCGATGCCGGTGTTCATGCGAAAGCAGTCGGCAAGGTTGGCGGCGCAATTAAACTCGCCGCCACTGACGTGAATGCGGCACTCCGTGGCCTTGCGGAAGGGTATGATGCCCGGATCAAGGCGGTGGACCAGGGCACCGATGGACAGGAAGTCCAGCGCGCCCTTTTCGGGGATGTTCAAACCATATTTCATTCTGTTTTCCTCACAATTTAAGATTTTCCGGCTGTGTCATTTCCCGGGCAAAATTCGCAAATGCCCGGGGGGGTCTCAACGGCCCGGGACATGATTGGCAAAAGTGCTGCGATTTGTCTGCAAAAAAATTACAAAACGTTGCCAACCGCGATTATGTGCGATAGTTTGGGCGCGAGATACGACAGCCTAAGGTCAGACATTTATGCTTTATTTCGAACGCGGTTCTGCAAAGGACAGATTGTCGTTTGACGATTTGCGCGACGGCTTGTACAAGGCGCTTGCCCGCCTGGGTCCGCGCCAGCGGGTGCTGGTCGTTCCACCGGATTTCACCCGGTTTCATTCGCAGGCGGGACCGCTGACCAAGCTCATTTACGATTACTACGACTCACGTTTGACGGACGTTCTGCCCGCGCTGGGCACGCATACGCCGATGATGCCGGAGCACATCGCCGAAATGTATGCCGGCGTGCCGCCGGAATTATTTCGCGTGCACAACTGGCGCACAGGCGTCGCCACCGTCGGCGAAGTGCCGGCGGATTTCGTGCGGCAGGCGTCGGACGGCGCCGTGGATTTCCCCTGGCAGGCGCAACTGGCCAATCTCATCTGGACGGGTAAACACGATTTGATTCTGTCCGTCGGCCAGGTCGTCCCCCACGAAGTCGTCGGCATGGCCAGTTACAACAAGAACATCTTCGTGGGCACGGGCGGCACGGAAAGCATCAACAAAAGCCATTTCGTCGGCGCGGCCTACGGCATGGAGCGGATGATGGGGCGCGCGGACACGCCGGTGCGGCGCATTCTCAACTACGCCTCCGAGCATTTCATCAAGCATCTGCCCATCGTGTATGTGCACACGGTGGTGGGGAACGATGCCAAGGGAAAATTGTGCGTGCGCGGTTTATTCGTGAGCGACGACGGTTCCGGCTTCGACAAAGGCGCGGCGCTTTCATTAAAGGTCAATTTCGAGATGCTCGACGCGCCGCTCAAGAAGGTGGTGGTCTATCTGGACCCGGCGAGTTCAAGAGCACGTGGCTGGGCAATAAGAGCATTTATCGCACACGCATGGCCATGGCCGACGGCGGCGACTTGATTGTACTCGCCCCCGGTTTGAAGGAATTCGGCGAGGACAAGGAGATTGACCGGCTCATCCGCAAATACGGTTACCGCGGCACGCCGGCGACGCTGGCAGCCGTGAAAGCCAACGCCGAATTACAGAACAATCTCAGTGCAGCGGCGCATTTCATCCACGGCTCGTCGGAAGGCCGGTTCAACATCACGTATTGCCCCGGCCATCTCACGCGGCAGGAAATCGAGAGTGTCAATTTTCGTTACGCCAACCTGAAGCAGATGACGGCACGTTATAATCCGGCCCTGCTCAGGGATGGCTGGAACATCATGCCGGATGGCGATAAAATCTTTTACATTTCAAACCCGGCGCTCGGATTGTGGGCGTATCGGGGACGGTTTAAGGACTGACGAAACAACCAACAAAAAAGAGAGGAAAAATCAGGATGAATGTTCCGTTTAAGGTCAATTTGAATGACAAAGTCGCGCTCGTGACGGGCGGTGGCGGAGTTTTATGCAGCACCATGGCCCGCGCGCTGGCGGCTTGCGGCGCGAAAATTGCCGTGGCGGACCTGAAACAGGAAGCTGCGGAAGCTGTGGCGGCGCAGATCCGCAAGGAAGGCAGCACCGCCATCAGCGTCGGCTGCAACGTGCTGGAAAAGGAAAGTCTCGCCGCAGCCAACGACAAGGTGAAAAAGGAACTCGGCCCGGTGGACATCCTCGTCAACGGCGCAGGCGGCAATCACCCCAAGGGCACTACCAGCATCGAATACCTGCGCAAGGAGGACATTTCCGGTGCAGCCAAGGAACTGGTGACGTTCTACGATCTCGATCCGAAGGGCATCGAGTTCGTGTTCAACCTGAATTTTCTCGGCACGTTGTTGCCCACACAGGCGTTCACCCGCGAGATGGCCGGCAAGGGCAAGGGCGTCATCATCAATATCTCCTCGATGAACTCGTTCCGTCCGCTGACCAGGATTCCCGCCTACAGCGGGGCGAAGGCGGCGGTGAGCAATTTCACGCAATGGCTGGCGGTGCATTTCTCGAAGGTCGGCGTTCGCGTCAACGCGCTCGCGCCCGGCTTCTTTGTCACCGACCAGAACCGCGCGTTGCTGACCAAACCGGACGGCTCATTGACTCCGCGCGGCAACACCATTCTTTCGCACACGCCCATGGGAAAATTCGGCACGCCGGATGATTTGACGGGCGCGCTGCTGTGGCTCGTGTCGGACGAGGGCGCCGGTTTTGTGACCGGCATCGTGCTGCCGATTGACGGCGGTTTCGCCGCGTTCAGCGGGGTTTAAGCTGGAATTCAAGTCGGGTTCAAGTTTGCAGGCGTAAAGCGCCGGGGTGCCGGCTGATCAGGAGAATCCCGCCGGTGTCCCAGTGCATAAAATGGGAATCAAATGGCTCGAAATGTTACTTTCCTTGAAGGGATGCATTCGGCATACTCCCGCCCTGATTTTCCGGCAACAAATTATTTATGGAACCAAAAGCTGACATAGCATTAATCGGTCTGGCCGTGATGGGCCAGAATCTCATTCTGAACATGAACGACCACGGCTTCACCGTTGTGGCCTTCAACCGCACGGTGTCCAAGGTGGATGATTTTCTCGCCAACGAGGCCAAAGGCACCAAAGTCATCGGCGCGCATTCGCTGCCGGAAATGGCGGCGCTGCTCAAGCGCCCCCGCCGCGTGATGCTCATGGTCAAGGCCGGCGCCGCCGTGGACGAGTTCATCGAGCACCTCCTGCCCGTGCTCGAACCCGGCGACATCATTATTGACGGCGGCAACTCGCTGTTCGAGGACACCATCCGCCGCGCCAAATATGTGGAAGGCAAGGGCCTGCTTTACATCGGCACCGGCGTGTCCGGCGGCGAGGAAGGCGCGCGTCACGGCCCGAGCATCATGCCCGGCGGTTCGCCCGCCGCCTGGCCACACGTGAAACCGATTTTCCAGGCCATCGCCGCCAAAGTCGCCGACGGCACGCCCTGTTGTGACTGGGTGGGCGAAGGCGGCGCGGGCCACTATGTGAAGATGGTTCACAACGGCATTGAATACGGCGACATGCAACTCACCTGCGAAGCCTACCACATCATGAAGGACGGCTTGGGGATGACGCCCGACGAAATGCATGAAGTCTTCAAGGCATGGAACCAGGGCGAACTCGAGTCCTATTTGATTGAGATCACTCGCGACATTCTGGCGTTCAAGGACACCGACGGCCAGCCGCTCGTGGACAAAATCCTCGACACCGCCGGACAGAAGGGCACGGGCAAGTGGACGGTGATTTCGTCGCAGGACATGGGCATTCCCATTACGTTGATTGCGGAGGCGGTTTATTCGCGTTGCGTCTCGGCGATGAAGGACCAGCGCGTGCAGGCGTCGAAGGTCTTCAAGCCGTCCAAGACGAAGTTTGCCGGCGACCGGCAGCAGTGGGTGCATGACATCAGCAAGGCGCTGTATGCCTCGAAGATGATCAGCTATACGCAGGGCTACATGCTGATGCGCGCGGCGGCCAAGCAATACGGCTGGAACCTCAATTACGGCGGCATCGCGCTGATGTGGCGCGGCGGCTGCATCATCCGCAGCGTGTTTCTGGGCAAGATCAAGGAGGCGTTCGACAAGAACCCGAACCTGGGGAACCTGCTGCTGGATCCGTTCTTCAAGAAGGCGATCAAGGGCTGCACGCGGAGCTGGCGCAAGGTGGTGGCGATGTCGGTCAAGAAGGGTATCCCAGTGCCGGCGTTCAGCACGGCGCTGGCGTTCTTCGACGGCATCCGCAGCGAACGTCTGCCGGCAAACCTGCTGCAGGCGCAGAGGGATTATTTTGGGGCGCACACCTACGAGCGGGTGGACAAGTCGCGGGGGGAGTTCTTCCACACCAACTGGACCGGCAAGGGCGGCACCACCGCTTCGAGCACCTACACGGTGTAAATTTGTAGCGTCGGTCTATGACCGTCGCACGAACAAATTCAGGCGCGAGCTTCGGCCCGCGCCTTTGTTTTTGAAGGGCCGGACTCCGCGTGCCCCGAAGTTCAAACGGCCTGCGGTTTCTCTTCAACCTCCGCCGGGTCAAGTTTCGGTGCGAGCAAATGGGCGGCGAGGAGGGTGAGCAGATAGGTCACGCCAGCGACGATGAAAACCGGGACATAGTTGCCGGGCTCACCGCGGGCGACAGCGGCCTTGCGCATCAGCCCAACCCAGGTAAAGAGCACAATACCTGCGGCTGAGCCGGCAAATCCGGCCAGCCCGGTGACGGACCCGATGACGCGGCGCGGAAACATGTCGCCGGCCAGGCTCATGACGTTGCACGACCAGGCCTGGTGTGCCGAGCAGGCCAGCGCAATCAATCCCACCGCCACCCATTGCGAATCGGTGAAGGCCGCATAAATCACCGGCACAATCGCCGTCGCGCAGATGAGCATGGTGATCTTACGGGCCTTGTTGAGTGACCAGCCCCGCTTCATAAAATAGCCGGACAGCCAGCCGCCGCCAACGCCGGTAAAGGTGGCCGCCACATAAATCAGCGCGACGGGAAGGCTTCGTTTTCCCAGAGTCAGGCCAAAGCGGTCGGCAAAGAATAGCGGCGCGCCGAACAAATAAAACCACCAGAAACAGTCGGTCAATTTGACGACGGCAAAGGCCCACATCTGGCGGTGTGGCAACAGTTTGCCCCAGGGAATTTTGACGGTTGGCTCCGGCGGGTCGCTGTTGATGAGGGCCAGTTCTACGGCTGAAACTTTCGGATGTCCCTCGGGTTTGCCATACATCAGCAGCCACGCAATGATCCAGCCAAGGTCGAAGATGCCGGTGATTAGAAAGGCACCTCGCCAGCCGAGCGTGTGGCCGCCAATCGTGATCCCCGCCATAAAAGGCATCAGCAAGGGCAGGCAGAAGGGCACGATGATGCTGCCGACGTTTGAACCGGAATTCAGGAGGGCGAAGGCCAGGGCGCGTTCGCGCTTGGGAAACCATTCGGCATTCGCCTTGTTCGCCGCCGGGAAATTGCCGCCCTCACCCAGCCCGAGCAGGATGCGGCAGATGAAAAAGCCGGTGACGGTGCTGACCAGGGAATGGCTCATGGCGGCCAGTCCCCAGAAGATGCAGAGTAGGGTGAATCCCCAACGCAATCCCATCACATCTATCAGTCGGCCGGCAATGAGGTTGCTGGCGGCGTAGGCGGCCTGGAAGACCACCTGCATGTACCAGTACTGGTCCTGGGTCCAGCCGATTTTGTCCTGTAGTTCAGGCGCCAGATTGGCAAACACCCCGCGGTCCATGTAATTGGCGGTGGTCACCCAGAACAGGAGTCCGCAGATGGTCCAACGATATTTACCCACAGCCGGTGCGGCTGAATTGGGGGAATTCATAAAGCAGGAATTTTGATTCAAAATGGCCGGTGCATCAAGCACTTCCAAAAAAGCTCGTTGAAGTCGAAACTCCAACGAGCTGCAAATCCGGCCGACCAATTGAACGGCTTACAGGTCGGTGATCGGTTTGTGCCGGGGCACGAGCGCCTTCATGACGCTCCAGGCGATCAGATAGCTCAAGGCGCAGACGATGAACATGATGAGATAGGCCGTCTGCGGGGTTTGTTTGAAGGCATCCGTAAGTTTGCCGGCCAGCATCTGCACAATCACGCCGCCAATGCCGCCAGCCGTGGTGCCGATGCCGGTGACCGAGCCCACGGCCTTCTTCGGGAACATGTCGGAAACCGTTGTGAACAGGTTTGCCGACCACGCCTGATGCGCGGCGGCGCCGATGCAAATCGTCGCGACCGCCAGCACGGACGCCATTTGCCCGAAATGCCCGACGTTGCCAAAGTATTGAGTGGTCAACACCGTCAACGGAAACAAGGCAATGATCAACATGGCCGTCATGCGGGCTTTGTAAACCTGCATTCCCTTTTTTATGAGCGTCATGGGAATGCTGCCGCCGTAAATGCTGCCAACGATGGCCACGCCATAGACGATGAACGTCGGCATCATGACTTGGGCTTTGGTCATGTGGAATTGTTTGATCAAATAATCCGGCAGCCAGAACAGGTAGAACCACCAGATGCCGTCGGTCATGAACTTGCCGAAAAAGAAAGCCCAAGCCTGGCGGTAGCCAAAGAGCCTCCACCAGGAAAGCTTTCCACTGTCGCCGTTGGCCTCACTGGCCGCGGCTTCATCGTCAATGTGAATATAGTCGTGTTCAGCCTTGGAAAGCCGTTTCTGTTTGCCGGGCGTGTCGTAGAGCCAAAACCAGAAAATCAGCCAAAGAAAACCCGCTGCGCCGGTTAAAATGAATGCCATCTTCCATCCGCGCTGGTCGCCGAAATGGATCATGCACCAGGGAACGAACAGCGCGGCCACCATGGCGCCAAAGTTCGAACCGCTGTTGAAGATGCCCGTGGCCAGGGCGCGTTCGCGCTTGGGAAACCATTCGGCCACGGTCTTGATGGACGCGGGGAAATTGCCCGCTTCCCCCACGGCAAATGCGCTACGGATGAGAATGTGCATCGTTAGCAGCCGTCCGACAAAGGCGTTGGCAATCCCGCATACCGACCAGATGATGAGCGACAGGGCCAGTCCCAGCTTGGTCCCGATTTTATCAATGACCCAGCCCGCCAGGAGTGTCATGCTGGCGTAAAATGCCGTAAAGAAGGAGGTCAAGTAGGCGAAGTCGGTGTTGGACCAGCCAAATCCCCCGGCGTCCTGTGACCGGCAAAAATATTCCTTCAAATAGCTGATGACCTGCCGGTCCAGGTAATTGAAGGTCGTGGCGAAAAACAGCAGTCCACAGATGACCCAGCGATAGTTGCTCGAAACCGGCGTGGCCTGACTTGAGGAATTCATGCGCAGGGGAGTAATACCCCAAAACAGGCGCGCCACACAAGGGCTGAAATCCAACTTTACAAACCATGGCCGCTTATGCCACGCTGTATGATTATGTTGAAGAAATTTCTGGCAGTTCTGCCAATCCTTTTGCTGGCCGGTTGCGCCACCACGTTCACGCGCCTGACGCCGCTGGAACAGTCGCGCAATTCCAACAACCTTTATCCGGTCGAAGTCATCTTCCATTCCTCGCAGCAATCGCTGCGTTGGGAGAGCATCCAGCCTTACGTGCTCGCCGATGGCGTGCTTTACCCGATGCGCCAGGTGCCGATGATGCAGAATCGCTGGGACGGTTTCGTGCCGGTGCCGCCGGGGACAAATTCCGTCAGCTACCGTTTCAAATTTGATTATCTCTGCAACACTTTCGGCCAGCCGCCCAAGCCCAACAGCGTCTTTTCGCCGGTGTACAAGCTGACCATCATGGACCAGTAGGTCGGGTCAGTGCCGGGGCCGGAGCAATATCGCCTTTTTGTCCGAGCCTTCCACTTCGACGCTGTGGGTTTCCACGTCGGGGTCGTCCTTCAACGCATGATGCACGACGCGGCGGTCAAAGGCGTTCAACGGTTCCAATTCCACCGCGTCGCCCCAGCGCCGGACTTTTTCGGCGGCGTCCTTTGCCTTTTTCACGAGCGCCTCGCGCGCCTGCGCGCGGTAGCCGCCCACATCCACCATCGCCTTGGGCGAGTTGGGATCCTGCTGGAAGAGCAGGCGATTGGTAATGTATTGCAAATCGGCCAGCGTCTGGCCCTGGCGGCCAATGAGCCGCCCCGCATCCTCGGTTTTCACGTCGAGCAAAAGGCCTTCTTCCAGCTTGTGTTCCTCCACGGCGGCCTGAAAGCCGAGTGACGCCAGAATTTTTTCCAGGGTTTCTTTCGGTTGGGCAGGCATGGGTCGGTTGCGGGTTGCGGGTTGAAAGTCGCCGGTTTGTTTCTGCTTTATTTCTTCTTTTTTGGCGGCGGCGTCAATGCCGGAGTGACGGGGTCGCGGAGGTTTTTTGTCAGCTTGGTTTGCAGAATAGTCAGCAAATTGTTCACCGTCCAGTAAAGCGCCAGTCCCGCCGAGTAGTTGTAGAGGAACACCAAAAAGATCAGGGGCAGATAGCGCATGAGTTTCGCCTGCGTGGGGTCCATGCCTGGCGAAGGCGGCTGCAGGTGCGACTGCCACAACATCGCCCCGCCCATCAGCAGCGGCAGCAGGTTGAATGGCAATCCAGCCGGCGTGCTGATGAGCGGAATGAATGTCAAACCCGGAATCATGAACAGCGTGTCCGGCTTGGATAAATCCTTGACCCACAGGAAACTGGCGCCGCGCAATTCGATGGCGCTGCGCAGCATCGTGAAAAAACCGATGAACACCGGTGTCTGGATCAACATCGGCAAACAGCCGCTCACCGGGCTGACTTTGTGTTTCCGCCAAAGCTCCATTTGCTTCTGTGTGAATTTTTGCGGGTCGTCCTTGTATTTTTCCTTGAGCGCCTGAACTTCTGGTGCGAGCGCCTGCATCCGTTTCATCGAACGCGTGCTCGCCGCCATCAACGGCCAGAAAATGCCGCGCAGCAGGATTGTGATCAAAACAATCACCGAGCCATAACCGAATTTCGTGACGTCATGCAGCCAGTTCATCGCCAGCAGCAACGGCTTCGCGCAAAAACCAAAAAAACCGTTGAAGCCCATCACGTTGTCCGCGTGATTTTGAAACTGCGCGCCGATGTCCGCCAGCGTCCGGTATTCCTTCGGCCCGGCGAAGAAAACGATTTGCCGCTCGATGGTCTGATTGGTTGCCAGCGTCTGCGCCGGATAAACCAGGGCCGTCTGGACGCCTTGCGGCGGCGGCGCACCCGGAATGGGTTCGACATTCGGGAACAGCGGCAAGGTGACGGGATACGCGACGATTTGCTCCGCCGGCTGTTTGGGCATCGCCAGCAGCGCGAAAAACTGATTGTGCACCGCCGCCCAAACGACATTGTTCGAACCGGCAATATATTCCGAACGCGGTGTGCCGCGAAAACAGCCAAGGCCTGCGCCCGAAAACCACGCGAACGGGGTGTCGTGCGAACTCGCGCCATTAAACCACATCGCGCCGCCGTACATGGAATAGTTGTTGTCGTCCGGCCCCATCGGCGTTGTCGTGCCCACGACCAGTTCCTGCGCCGGCAGCGCGAGGGGTTTGTCCGAAACGTTTTCCAACCGCACGCTGGCGTTCACCAGATAATTCGAGCTGAGATGAAACTCCTTCACGAGCCGCAAACCGTTGGTGAACGATTTCTCGGCGCGGACTCCGTCGTCGGTTTTCATCAAAGTGAAAACGCCGTCGCCGACGAAACCGGCATCGCCCAGAACCGCCAGCACCGGCACGGGCGCGCGGGTGTTCAACGTGGCCACGCCGTTGCTCAAGGATGCGTTTTCAATCTTCCAGCGCGCGGAGATCGTCTCCGGGTAATCCAGCAGCTCGACCAGCTTCAATCCGCCGCCGCGCGAGGTGAACGTGTAACGCGCGCGCTTGTTCGTCAGCACCATCATCTGCTCGGGCGTGTTGGTGTCAAAAAAGGGGGTCGCCATCGTGACGGTCACGCTTGACGGTGCTGAAACCGCATTTGAACTGGCCGCCGCAAACTGGCTTTGTGCTTTGGCCACTTGATTGGTCGCGGCATAGCGCGCCTGCTGCTGCTCATACTTTTGCTGCTCGTAAAAACACAAGCCGAGCAGAATGGCGCAGAGCGTGACGACGATGATGCCGGTGCGGTCCATGAAATTCAGTGCGTGTGTTCCAGAATAATTCCGCCTTTGACCTGCTTGCTTCTCACTTCCGCCTTGGGCACCGGATCGTGCCCGCCTTCGCCCCACGGATGGCAGCGGCAAATCCGCTTCATCGCCAGCCAGCCGCCGGCGAGGGCGCCGTGCGTGTGGACCGCCTCCATCGCGTATTGCGAGCAGGTCGGCGTGAAGCGGCAGCCGCCGGTCGGCCCGAACAAAAAAGCCTGCGTCGGCGCGATCGTCCAGCGGTAAATGCGAATCGCGAAAACCAAAATGTGTTGCAGCGGGTTCATGGAGTGATGGAGTGATGGAGTGATGGAGTAATGGCATGTCCGGCTGATGAACCCGGCACTCCAATTCTCCAATACTCCAGTACTCCGTTTCTCATTCATGTTCTTAGCAAGCCCGCGCGCCGCAGCGTCGCCAGAAAATCCTTTTCGACCTCGGCGAAACCGCGTCCGGCAATCGAGGGCCGCGCCACGAGGACGAGTTCCACTGGTTGAGAGAACTCACGTTGATGCTGGCGGAAACTTTCCCGGAGCAGGCGCCGCGCACGGCTGCGTTCCACCGCGCCGCCGATTTTCCGGCTCGTGACGACGCCCAGCTTCGGCGCAGCACCGTCCGGCAACCGGTTCCAGTTGGCGATGAGACAGCCCTGTGCGAGCCGTTCGCCCTGCTGCCGCACGCGGGTGAAATCCCGGTTTTGGCCAAGACGCGATTTGCGTCCCAGCCGCAGGCGTCCGGCATCCGGCGTCTGGCGTCTGGGGACTGGGGACTGGGCGGACATGGGCGCGCGGGTCAGACCGGCGTCAGGCGTTTGCGTCCCACGCGGCGGCGATTGCGCAACGTGGCCTTGCCGCTTTTGCTCGAATTGCGGTTAAGAAATCCGTGCTGCCGTTTGCGCCGGATTTTCGACGGTTGATACTGGCGTTTCATAAATTGTTCAGCGTCCTTCCGGGTGAAAAACCGGAACGTGCGAGGATACCCATGAAACGCCTCGTGTCAAGACAGGGTTGTCGCTACTTCACATTCAACTCGCGCTGGATGCCGAATTTCTCGATGCGTTTGCGCAGCGTCGCGCGGGTGATGCCGAGCAGTTTTGCGGCGTGAACCTGATTGTTGCCCGCCTCTTTGAGCGCCTCCACAACGAGTTCGCGCTCGACAGCGGGAATCACCTTCAACTTCGGGTCGCGTCTGGCCCACTGGAATAATTTTTTTGCGAGCGCTGCGGCATCGGCGGCGGTCGCCTCGCCAACGGTGGCCGCCAGCGGCGGGGCGCCGCTGCCACCCGTTCCTGAAATTTCCGGCGGCAGATCGCTTTGCAGAATCGCGCCGCTCTTGGCCATGACGTGCGCGCGGCGGATGGCGTTCTCCAGTTCGCGCACATTGCCCGGCCAATGATATTTTTCGAGCGTCTTGATAACGCTGGCGGCGATGGATTTCGGCGGGCGCTGTTGTTCGCGCGCGATTTTCTCCAGAAAATAATTCACCAGCAGCGGTATGTCGTTGCGCCGGTCGCGCAGCGGCGGGATGTGAATGCGCACGACGTTGAGCCGGTAAAACAAATCTTCGCGGAACTGCCGCGCCGCCACCGCCTGCTCCAGATGTTTATTCGTCGCGGCAATGACGCGCGCGTCCACCTGAATGGGCTGGTTGCCGCCGACGCGTTCGAACGTGCCGGATTGCAGCACGCGGAGGATTTTTGTCTGGGTGGCGGGCGTCATGTCGCCGATTTCATCCAGAAAAATCGTGCCCTTATTGCATTGCTCGAATTTGCCGATGCGCTGCAGGGTGGCGCCGGTGAACGCGCCACGTTCGTGGCCGAAGAGTTCGCTTTCGAGCAATTGCTCCGGAATGGCGGCGCAATTGACGGCCAAGAACGGCTGCTGGCTGCGGTCGCTGTGATGGTAAATGGCGCGGGCGACGAGTTCCTTGCCGGTGCCACTTTCGCCGGTGATGAGCGCGGTCGCGTCGCTGGTGGCGACCTGGCCGATGAGCTTGAAGACCTGCTGCATCGGTTCGCTGCGGCCGACGATGCCCAGTTCGTAATCCTCGGATTCGAGCAACGGCTCGTAGGAGACGACCTGTTTCATGTCGCGCGCGGCTTTCAGCGCGTTGGCGACGATTTCCTTGAGCTTCGGCACGTCGAACGGCTTGAGCAGGTAATCGTAGGCGCCAAGTTTCATCGCCTCGATGGCGGTCTGCGTTGTGCCGTAGGCGGTCATCAAAATGACAAGCAGCTTGGGATCGGCGGCGCGGATGCGGCGGAGCGTTTCAAGGC
The DNA here is from genome assembly GCA_963842445.1 of uncultured Verrucomicrobiae bacterium. Lineage (GTDB taxonomy): Bacteria > Verrucomicrobiota > Verrucomicrobiia > Limisphaerales > UBA11358 > UBA11358. The sequence goes on from CAWJHF010000004.1 coordinate 280,759, forward strand.
CGTTCATGCCGCCCATGCGCACGTCCATCAACACAAGGTCGGGTTTGAATTTGGGAATGATTTTCAGCCCCTCCTCGCCGGACGAGGCGGTGGCCAATTCGATGTCCGGCGAGTTGAAGATCCGCTGGAACGAATACCGCACGTCTTCTTCGTCATCAATCAGCAGCAGTTTGCTCATTTTGCCGAAGCCGAACATAACTGATTTTGGCCGGGCGGACAGCGAATTTTGCTTGGTAAAAAAGGGATTTCGCTGTTTGACCTTGCTGCACGCATGACCTACGCTGACGCTCCTTTTGAGTATGAAAATCATCGTGTGCGATCCGGTTTCGCCCAAGGGCATTGCGCTGTTGCAACAGCGGCCGGAATTTCAAGTGGTTGTGCTGCCGAAACGGTTGACGGAGGCGGAACTGCTCCCGGTGGTGAGCGACGCCACAGCGCTGGTGGTGCGTTCGGAAACGAAAATCACGCGCAAGGTCATCGAAGCCGCGAAGCAACTGCGCGTCGTCGGTCGCGCGGGCGTCGGTGTGGACAACGTGGACGTGGAAGCCGCCACGCAGCACGGCATCGTGGTGATGAACACGCCCGGCGGCAACACCGTGACGACGGCGGAATTGAGCTTTGCCCTGTTGCTGGCGCTTGCGCGCAAGGTGCCGCAGGCCCACGCCTCGATGACCGCCGGCAAGTGGGACCGCAAGCTGTTTCAAGGCTTGGAACTGGCCGGCAAGACCCTCGGCGTGCTCGGCATGGGCCGCATTGGCTCGGAAGTCGCCAAGCGCGCAAGGGCGTTTGGCATGAACGTCATCGCCTATGATCCCTATCTGACCGAAGACCGCGCCAAGGCCATCGGCGCGGAATTCGCCGACAGTGTGGACGATCTATATCGCGTGGCGGATTTCATCACCATTCACATGCCGGTGACGCCGGAAACCAAACACATGTTGAACGCCGCCGCGTTCGCCAAGATGAAACCCGGCGTGCGCCTCGTGAACTGCGCCCGCGGCGAAATCATCGTCGAGGCCGATCTCATTGCGGCGCTCGAATCGGGCAAAGTCGCCAGCGCGGCGCTGGACGTTTACGCCGTCGAACCGTTACCCGCCGATCATCCGTATCGCAAACAGCCAAACTTGATTTTGACGCCGCATCTCGGCGCGAGCACGGCGGAGGCGCAGGAAAAATGCGGCATTGAAGTGGCCGAGGTCATTGCCGGTTATCTGCTCACCGGTGAAGTCCGCAACGCGGTGAACCTGCCGTATCTCGACGCCAAGACTTATGAGCAGGTGAAGCCTTATCTGCCTTTGGGCGAAGCGCTCGGCAAATTGCTGGCGCAACTGGCGCCGGCAAACGCGGACCGGCTTTACATCACCTACGGCGGCCACGCGCGCCAGTTGCCGAATATTGATCCGGTCACGCGCGCGGTGTTGCGCGGCTTTCTGTCGGGAAGCAATTTGAAGGACGTGAACAACGTCAACGTCCGCAGCGTGGCCCAAAGCCTCGGCCTCACCGTCGAGGAAAAGAAATCCGATGAGCCGGTCACGTTCAACGAGTGGCTCCATGTGCAGGTGTTCGGCAACGGAAACAAATTGATTTCCGCCGGGGGAACCTTTTTCGGCTCGCCGAACAATCCGCGCATCGTGCGGCTGTACAGCACGCCGGTGGAAATCCCTGTCAGCGGCACGTTGCTGCTGTTGAACAACAAGGACCGGCCGGGCATCGTCGGCTATCTGGGCACGTTGCTGGGCAAACACAAAGTGAACATTGCCAACATGAGCCTGACGCGCGACACTGCGGGCGGGCTGGCGTTGACGGTGTTGAACCTTGACAGTGCGCCGCCGGCGGCGGTGCTCGAAGAGCTTCAGAAAGACCCTGACATCAGCAATGTGAAAGTGGTAAAATTGTAGCCGCCGTCAAACCAACTGAAAAAATGAAGACTAAAATGAAAATGATTTTTCCCGTCACCCTGGCCGCGCTTGTTTTCGGAGCGTTCTCCACGCCGGCCGCGGCTGAGACTGCCTCCACGAATGCCGCACTGGCGGCGATCGGCACGAACTCCAATCCCGAAGCCGAGATGACCGCGTTGTTCGGCGACCCGGTGATTGTCAAAGGCAAGGGCCTTGAGATCAAGCGCAGCCAGTTGGATTCCGTGGCAAGCAACTTGAAGGAAATATTTGCAGCCCGCGGATTGGCCGCGCCCCCCAATGTGGAGGGGCAGGCGTTGCAGGCGTTGATTTTTCAACAATTGATACTCAACAAAGCCACCGAGGCCGACAAGACCAAGGGCAAGGAGCAATTTAACGCTTCCTTGCAGAAATTAAAAACCAATCAGCACCTTACGGACGACCAGTTTAATCAAACACTGGAAAAACAGTTGATACTGAGGGGACAGACCAGAAGCCAGTGGGAGAAACAGAACATTGAACAGGCCACCATCCCGATCGTGCTTGAACGTGAATTGAACATCAGTGTGACCGACGCCGAAGCAAAAGAATACTACACCAACCATCCGGCGGATTTTGAGCAACCGGAAAAAGTCCGGATGTGTGACATTCTGCTTCTGACGCTGGACCCTAATACAGGCACACCCCTGCCGGCGGATCAGCAACAGGCCAAGCGCAAGAAGATTGATGATCTGCTCAAGCGCGCGCGCGGCGGCGAGAATTTTACGAACCTCGCGGCGCAATACTCCGAAGACCCCGCCTCGAAGGACAACAACGGTGAGCTGCCGCCCGTCTCACGAGACCAAATGCGTCCGGAGCTGGCGGCGGCGGCGTTTTCGCTGACCAACAACCAGGTCAGCAACGTCATCGAAATGTCTTACGGTTTTTACATCGTCAAGCTGCTGGATAAAATTCCGGCCAAAAAACTGGATTACACGACCGTGGCCGACGATCTGAAAGACGCGTTGAAACGGCAGAAAATCACCCGGCAGGCGCCGTCCTATCTGGACAAATTGAAACAGGCGTCCGGTGTGGAAATTTTGGACCCACAGCTCAAGACCATGGAAATGACTGCGGAAGCAGCCATCTCCAACTCGCCTGCCATGACGCCGGAGAAATGACGCGGGCTTGCCAAAAGCACCGCGTCCAGCCATGTTCGGAGGCGTTATGAAAACAAAAATGGCCATTGTCATACTCACGGTGGTTTGTGCGGGACTGGCGGTCGCTTTGATTGCCGGGAAAAAGACCACCAGTGACCAGTTGAAAAACAACGCGGCCGCCATCCTCGACTTTTCCAACCAATTGGTGACTGCCAACGACAATCTTGACGAATTGCGGCAGGTCAATCTCCGGTTGACCAATGATCTCGCCGCCGTTCAACAGCAGTCGTCCCACCTTTCCAACGGTCTGAACGAGGCCTCCAGCGCGCTGGCCTCCGCCAAGGCGACGCTCCAGGGCGCTCAGGACCAGATTGCCAACCTGAATGGCCGCATCACCGACTTGGAAGCGCAAAACAAGGTGCTGGATGATCGCGCCACCGCGCTGACCAACACCATCGCCGCGCTTAACGCACAAATCGCCGACACCGAACAGAAACTGGCCGGTTCCGAAACCAACAATGTCTTCCTCGAAAAGGAATTGCAGCAGCAAATCGCGCAAAGAGCCGAATTGGAACGCAAGTTCGATGACCTGAACGAGGTCCGCGCCCAGGTCAGGAAATTGCGCAACGAACTGTTCGTCGCCCGCCGGTTGCAATTGATGCGCAACGGCGCCACCGACCAGAAGGGCGCCGAATTGCTCGTGCAGCCGCGTACCGCGGCCTCTGTGGCCGCCGCGCCCAAGCAGCCGCCGCATTACGATTTGAACGTTGAAGTCGGCTCCGACGGCTCCGTTCATGTCATTCCGCCGCTGACCAATGCGATGACGAACACGCCGGCGCATTAAGCGGCTGGCGTGGCGAAGATTTATTCGCAAATTGCCGATGCCGACTTACGAATATATTTGCGAGAAATGCGGGCACGAATTTGAGGCCATTCAATCCATTTCCGCCAAACCGCTGCGGATTTGCCCGGAAGCATCCTGCGCCCGGAAAAAATGGGGGCGCGGGCGCGTGAAACGCAAAATCAGCGCCGGCGCCGGCCTGCTTTTCAAGGGCAGCGGCTTTTATATCACCGACTACCGCAGCGAAGGCTACAAACAGGCCGCCCAAAAGGATTCCACCGCCCCGAAAACTTCCGGCGGTGATGCCAAATCCGCGCCTGCAAAGACCACAACCGGCACGGCAAAGAAATGATTCAAATGTTTCAACGTTGCATCCTTGCATCGTTGCACCGGTTGGGTGATTTGACGATTCAGCGGGTCAATGGTTCGACGGTTCAACACCTGCTCATTGGTGGGGTGCTGTTTTTGCCGGTGTTTGCCAGCGGGCAACCCTCCCCGCCGGATGTAAATTCCGTGCAGAGCGCTTCCGGCCAGTTCGTCGCGAACGGCCCGGCGCAATTTTCACCGCTCGTTCATTTGCCCGGCGTGGCAGCCAATACCAATCTTGTCCGGCTGGAACCGGCCTTGCTGTCGGTTTCCGCCGAGCGCATCAAAGATTCGCTCCGGCGCCAGCTCGGCATTGCACCCAACGCGCCCTGGCAGGGGAAAATTTTTCTGGTCCTGCATCCGGCGCAATCGCCCGACGAAGACGTCACGATTGTCTCCCAACCTTTCCTCAACGGCTGGAATTATCAGGTGCAATTGCCGGACGTTCTGTCGCAATCCCGTTTCCTGCGCGCGATGACCAGCGTGTTGCTGCTGGAATTGGCCAATCGCAACGCCATGGGCGCGCGCGCCGCGGAAATCCCCGGCTGGCTGACCGATGGTTTATCGCAACAATTGTCCGCCGCCGGTTCGCCGGAAATGATTCTGTCGGCGCCGGGCCGGCTCGTGGATGGCCTGCCGCAAAACCGCACGGTCACAACGCAGCGCGGTGTGGACCCGCTCGCCGACGCGCGCCGCGTGTTGCGCGACCATGCCGCGCTGACGTTCGACCAATTGAGCTGGCCGACCGACGACCAATTGACCGGCGGAGATGACGGTGTGTATCACGCCAGCGCGCAATTGTTCGTGAGTGAATTGCTCGGCTTGCAAAACGGCCCGGCGCGTTTGCGCGCGATGCTTGCGGCTTTGCCGGGTTGTTATAACTGGCAGACTGCGTTTCAAAGCGCGTTCCGTGAAAATTTTCCGCGACCGCTCGACGTGGAAAAATGGTGGGCGCTCCAGGTCGTGAGCTTTGTTGCGCGCAGTTCCGGTCCGCGGTGGACGCCTGCCGTCAGCCGCGAAAAACTGGATGAAATTTTGAGCGTGCCGGTGGAAGTTTGGACCGCGTCAAACACCCTGCCCGCGCACACGGAAGTTTCCTTGCAGGCCGTCATCCGCAACCTTGAGCCGCCGCAACAGACGGAGATTCTTCAGACCAAGTTGCGCGATCTTGAACTGGCGCAACTCCGCGTGGCCGCGCCCCTGGCCGTCTTGACCGATGAATATCGCCGGACTGTTGCCAGTTACCTCGGCCAAAACCGGGAAATCCGCCAGCCGCCCTGGAGCAAACATCCCGTGCCGCAAAAAACCAGCGCGCTCGCGACGTTGAAAAAATTGGACAAACTCGACGCGCAACGGCAGACCATCGAATCGTCCATCAAACCGGACGTTTTGACACCCTGAAGCTTGAACGGGGCGAGGCCGGCATGGTCAACTTGACAGGACGCGGTTCAAACTTATAGTTTCGCTTAAAATGAAGGATGACAATTCGCAGGCGAATGGCGAGGAGCCGCCATCAGGCCGACGGCTTCGGTTTTTGAAGGAATTTCACTCCGCCGGCCGCGGCTTCTGGCGCGATATTTCCGATGCCGATTGGAACGACTGGCGCTGGCAGCTCAAGCACCGTATCACCACCCCGGAACAATTGCAGCGGCTGATGCCCACGCTCACACCGGAGGAATTCGCCGGCGCAAAACTGGCCAACCACAGGCTCGCGCTCGCCATCACGCCGTATTTTTTCAACCTGATTGATCCGGCGGACGAACATTGTCCGATTCGCCTCCAGGTCATTCCGCGCATCGAGGAAACCCACACCGCGCCGTGGGAGATGAGCGACCCGTGCGGCGAGGATTCCCATTCGCCCGTGCCCGGCCTCGTGCACCGCTATCCCGACCGCGTGCTCTTTCTCGTCACCGACCGTTGTGCGGCGTATTGCCGTTACTGTACGCGCTCGCGGCTCGTCAGCAACGCCAGCGGTTACGATTTTCATCCCGAATTCGACAGGCAAATTGCCTACATCGCGCAACATCCGGAAATCCGTGACGTCCTGTTGAGCGGCGGCGACCCGTTGCTGTTGAGTGATGAAAAGTTGGAAAATCTTTTGAGCCGGCTGCGCGCCATCCCGCACGTTGAATTCTTGCGCATCGGTTCGCGCATTCCGACGTTCCTGCCGCAACGCATCACGCCCGGACTCTGTGCGATGCTGAAAAAGTTTCATCCGCTGTTCATGAGTGTTCACTCGAACCATCCGCGCGAACTGACCACGGAAGTGCGCGACGCGCTCGGCCGCCTCGCTGATGCCGGCATCCCGCTCGGCAACCAGTCCGTCCTCCTCAAGCACGTCAACGACGACGCGGAAATCATGAAGGCGCACCTGCAAAAGCTCCTCATGTGCCGGGTGAAGCCGTATTACCTTTACCAGTGCGACTTGATTTCCGGCTCGGCGCACCTGCGCGCCAGCGTCCGCCAGGGCATTGAAATCATGACGCAATTGCGCGGCCACACGACCGGCTACGCCGTGCCGCAATACGTGATTGACGCGCCCGGCGGCGGGGGCAAGGTGCCCATCAACCCCGACTACGTTCTGAGCCACAACCCCGATCGAGTCGTGCTGCGCAATTACGAGGGCAAAATTTTCGAGTATCCCGAAGCGGAAGATGGCACACCACTGTCCACGCCATCGAAGCAAATTGAAGAACCGGAGTTGGTCTAACCTTCTTGACTAATAAATTCTATTGCTTTTTGAGAAAGCTTGGTTCGTTGGTAACGACCGTTTCAGATTTTGACGTTTGTCTACTGAGCACTGGCGAATTAGTGATAATGTGATTTGCGCTGGTTTGAAAATTCTCTGAAACAGGATCCCAATAAACTACTTGAATTTGTAGAGTGTTGGTTTCATTAATTGGAAACGGTACATCGGAATAACTCGCGGCCCAAGTTTGTCCGGTAACTGTGTCCATTCGTAGCATAGTGGGTTGATTCCCATTATTTCCGTGCAAGTATCCTGAAACAATCACAAAATGATTGATTTTCTCACCATTGGGTAATGGAGGTGTAAATTCAGCAGGGGTGTCTTCAGCAAGGGCAAAACGACTAATGAAGACGATGAAAAATAATAACTTTGTTTTCATAGGTTCGACACTTTCCAGCTACAATTATGACGATGTCAATTCTTAAGAATCATTTTCTGCTTTCCGCCGGATTATTTGCGATGACCTGCACCGGCAAAGTTTTCTTGGCGGTGGAGTGCCATTTTGCTTAACTTTCCGGGAAATTCAGGGGATTAAATATGTCTCACACTTGGAAATTCTTCCGCGCCGGCGGATTCAACCAGGTCGTTCTCAACTCGGGAGCGGACCTCCTCAACCTCGACCAGCTGGACCAGAAGCTCTGGGTCGCCCTGGCCTGTCCCACCACGGGCGTCGAGTTTGATAAAACCACGCTCGCGCTGATCGACACGGACAAGGACGGCCGCATCCGCGCGCCGGAACTGATTGCCGCAGTCAAATGGGCTGGTGGCCTGCTCAAAAATCCGGATGACCTGCTCAAAGGCAGCCCGACGCTGCGTCCGGCGGCGATCAACGACACCAATCCGGAGGGTAAACTGATTGCCAGTTTTGCCAGGCAAGTGCTGGGCAAGACGGACAGTGCGGAAATCACCATTGACGATGCCGCCGCCGCCGCGCAGACCTTCGCCGCCAAACCGTTCAACGGCGACGGCATCGTGCCCGCCGATTCCGCCAGTGACGACGTCGCCAAGGCTGTCATCGCCGACATCATCACCTGCTTCGGTGCGGACACCGATGCCAGCGGCAAGCCCGGCGTCAGCCAGGCCAAAGTGGATCGGTTCTTCTCCGATGCCGCGGCTTACTCCGATTGGTGGAAAAAGGCCGAAGGCGACATCGCCGTGTTGCCGCTGGGCTTGAACACCGAAGCCGCCTCAGGCGCCGTCAAGGCCGTCAAGGCCAAGGTGGACGACTATTTTGCGCGCGGACGGCTTGCCGCTTTCGATCCGCGTTCCGTCAACGCGCTGAACCGCGACGAGAAGGAATACGCCGCCTTGAGTGCCAAAGACCTGACCAACACGCACGCCGACATCGCCAGCCTGCCGCTGGCTCAAGTCGGAGCCACCACTCCGCTTCCGCTGACGCAAGGCATCAACCCGGCGTGGGCAAACGCAATTGCCTTGCTGCAAACCAATGCCATCGTGCCGTTGCTCGGCGCCAGGACGGTGCTGACCGAGGCGGATTGGAACGCGTTGATCGGCAAACTCGCCGCTTTCGATGCTTGGAACGCAGGCAAGACGGGTGGCTCGGTCGAAAAAATCGGTTTGAAACGCACGCGGGAAATTCTCGCCACCAAAGCCGGGGACACCCTGACCGCGCTCATCGGCAAGGACAAGGCGGAGGAAGGCCATGCCCAGGCCGTGATCGGGCTGCACCGTCTGATTCACTACCATCGCGATCTGGCCAAACTTTGTCGTAACTTCGTCAACTTTGCTGATTTTTATGGCCGGAAGGACAAAGCCATTTTCCAGGCGGGCACGCTTTATCTCGACCAGCGCAGTTGCGAGCTCTGCCTCTCGGTGGATGACCCGGCCAAACACGCCGCCACGGCGGGCATGGCGGGCACGTATCTCGCCTACTGCGATTGCGTGCGCAAAGGCAGTGGTGAAAAGTTGTCCATTGTCGCCGCGTTCACCGGCGGGGATTCCGACAATCTCATCGTCGGTCGCAATGGAATTTTCTACGACCGCAACGGCCGTGACTGGGATGCCACCATCACCAAGCTCGTGGAGAACCCGATCAGCATCCGGCAGGCGTTCTGGTCGCCTTACAAAAAGCTGGTCCGCCTGATTGAGGAACGCGCTGCTAAACAGGCCGCCGCCGAGGAGGCCGACGCCAATGCTCAATTGACGGCTGTTGCTAATGCCCCCCTCGCGCCAGCGGCTCCGGCGGCACCACAAAAGATGGCATTTGATCCCAGCGTCATCGCCTTGATTAGTTTGGCCCTGGGCACGCTGGCGGCGGCGTTTGCGGGTCTCCTGGGTTTCCTCAGCAAATTCGAAGCTTGGCAGGTGCCGCTGGTCATCGCCGGCATCATGTTGGTCATTTCCGCTCCGTCCATGGCCATCGCTTGGTTGAAATTGCGCAAGCGCAACCTCGGGCCGATCCTCGATGCCAACGGCTGGGCGGTGAACGCCAAGGCGAAAATGAACGTGCCGTTTGGCGGCGCGTTGACGGGAGTAGCCGCGCTGCCGCCGGGAGCCACCTTCGGCGCGGCGGATGCCTATGCCGAGAAACCCTCGGTCTGGCCCAAACTGCTTCTTTTTGCTTTTGTTGTCTGGTTCATCTGGGCGTTCTTGAACGACAGCCAGGGCCGGCTCTACAACTGGACCGAAGGCAAATATGGCACGCCGCCGCTGTCCGTCCGGGAACAAATCGCCAAAGACAAGCTCGACAGAGCCAAGGCCGACAAAGCCAAAGCGGAAGGTGCGGCGGCGGCGCCGGCGGCCCCGGCCGCTCCTGCCACGCCGGCGGCTCCCACGGCACCAGCCACTCCGGCCAAGCCATAAATTGTCGCGACCAATTCCAAGCCCGGATGTTCGCATCCGGGCTTTTTTATTTTCCTGCGCTGTGTAAAAATCATTTTCATGCCACGCGAAACCGCCGCTGCAAAATACACGCGCCTGAAAAAAATCATCGCCGTGCTGGACCGGACTTATCCCGGAGCACATTGCGAGTTGGATCACGCCAACCCGCTGGAATTGCTCATCGCCACGATGCTCTCCGCCCAATGCACGGACAAGCGCGTCAATCTTGTTACCAGGGATTTGTTCAAAAAATATCACTCGGCGGCGGATTACGCGAATGCGCCGCTCGCGGAACTCGAGCAAGCCATCAAGACGACGGGCTTTTTTCGCAACAAGGCAAAGAATATCCGGGCCTGCTGCCGTAAACTCGCCGAGTGTCACAACGGCCAGGTGCCCCGCACGATGGAGGAATTGACAAAGCTCGACGGTGTCGGACGCAAGACTGCCAACGTCGTTTTGGGTAATGCGTTCGGCATCAATGCTGGCGTCGTCGTAGACACCCATGTTGCGCGGTTGTCACATCGGCTCGGATTGACGAAGCAGAAAACGCCGGAGAAAATCGAGCAGGAATTGGTGGCGCTCGTGCCGCAGAAACAATGGACACTGTTCAGTCACTGGCTCATCTGGCACGGCCGCCGCCGTTGCGATGCGCGCAAGCCGGATTGCGCGAACTGTGAAATCAGAAAGCTGTGCCCGCAAAACGGGGTGAAAATTGCAGGGAGAACATCGAGCATTGAGCACTGAACATCGAACATCGAATTTACCTGGCGAGCACGAGACCACATTCGGCGTTCAGCGTTCGATGTTGGATATTCGATGTTCCTCAGCTCCGCAGACTTGGCTTTTATTGAACTCCGGTCCCGGCGCGCCGGCGTTCAACATGGCGCTGGATGAAGCGCTGCTGGAGACCGCGTCGCGATTGGGCAGGCCGGTGCTGCGGTTTTACGGTTGGACGGAACCGGCCGCCACCTTCGGCTATTTCCAGAAATACGCCGAGGTCGAACGTGCGACATTACTGCGTCCACTCATCCGCCGGCCCACCGGCGGCGGCATCGTGCCGCACGACGCCGACTGGACCTACAGCTTCGCCTTTCCGCCGGGTCACGAATGGCATTTGCTCAGGGCCGCGGAAAGTTACCGCCGCGTTCACGAATGGATTCAGTCCGCGTTCGCAAAATTGAAGGTCACCACCGCGCTCGCGCCAATTCCGGACTCCGAATTCCGAACTCCAAACTCCAAAATGGGCCAATGTTTTGCCGGCTATGAAAAATTCGATTTGCTCTGGCATGGAAAAAAAATCGCCGGCGCGGCGCAACGCCGGAACAAACTCGGCCTACTGATCCAGGGCTCGGTGCAGCCGCCGCCCGTTTCTTTGGCCCGGACCGACTGGCAAAAGGCCATGTCGGATGTTGGACATGACGAATTGGGGATTGAGTGGTCGGCTTTCGAACCGGACCAGACGTTGTCGGAATGGGCGGAATCATTAGCCCGGCAAAAATATTCGCAACCGGAATTTATAACTAAGCGCTGATCATTTACATCTGTTCACAACCTGAGATGATGTTCCGCAATCATCGTGAAAAAAGTTGTCCTTGGCCTTGCGGCTTTTCTGGTTTCCGCCACCTTGGCGGGCGCGGCACTGCTTCTGAGTGATTCCTTCAGCTATCCCGACGGCCCGTTGGTGACCGCCGCCGGCAGCCCCTGGACCACCTACAGCGGGACCAGCGGGCAGGTGAAGGTCATGTCCGGCCGAATGTTTTTGAGCAAAGCAAATACCGAGGACGTTCATGCGACGCTGGCGGGACAGCCTTACGCTTCCACCTCGGGCGCGATTCTGTATATGAGCTTCAAAATCAATTACACCAACCTGCCGTCCAGTTCGGGCAGTTATTTTGCCGAGTTCAAGGACGGCGGGACGGGGTTTCGTGCCCGGATTTTTGCGCAGACCGCAGTGGCGGCCAGCGGCGCCTTCCGCATCGGCATCGCCAACGCCGGCTCCACCCCCTCCGCCGTGTTCAACGCCGATTTGCAAACGAACACTGATTATACCGTCGTGGCCCGTTTCTCTGTAAGTAACGTTGTGAGCACCCTCTGGATCAATCCCCCAGCGGAAACCAACGCTGGCGTGACCGCGACCGATGCGGCGTCCGCGCTGACTATCACGTCGTTTGGCTTCCGGGAGGATGGTTCCTCAGGAACGATCGGGAATTTTTTTGTTGATGATTTGCGCGTTGGCACAACATTTCCCGACGTGGTCACCAATGCGCCACCGCTGGAACACCCCGCCATCGTTTCCCAGCCGCAAAATCAGACCGTGACGAACGGCGCGAACGTCACTTTCAGCGTCAGCACCAGCGGCACACCGCCGCTCAGTTATCAGTGGCAGTTTACCCCGACATCGGATGTCGGGATTAACGGCACGAACCTGCCGGGAGCAGTGAGTTCCAATCTCACGTTGACGGGGGTGACGTTCGCCCAAGCCGGCTTTTATTCCGTCGTGGTCACCAACGTGCTCGGCGCCGCCGAAAGTGACCCGGTTGCTTTGAGCGTCTGGCGCGTCTCAACTCCGGCATTTTCATATCTCACTTACAACGTACACGGCAACGGCCTGACCAACTGGAGCACGAATATGTGGCACGTGCAGGCCATTGGCCGGCAAATGCAATACCTCGATCCCGACATCATCACCTTCAATGAAATTCCGGTCACCAACAATTGCACGGCACAGATGGTGGATTTTGTCACGGCCTACCGTCCGGGCTATTACCTCGTCACCAACTCCGCGGACGACGGGTTCATTCACAGCGTCATCCTCAGCCGTTATCCCATCGTCTCTTCGACCAGTTGGTTGCACGACTCCAACCTCACGCCTTACGGTTACAGCGGGCCGGGTTTCACGCGCGATTTGTTCGAAGCGCAAATTACCGTACCCGGCTTTTCGCAGCCGCTGCACGTGTTCACGGTGCATTTGAAATCGGGACAGGACGCTGATTCGGCCGCAAAACGATCAGCGGAGGCGGGCGCCGTTTCCAATTTTTTAGCCACGGTCTATCTGCCGGCCAACGGTGGGCAGCCATACGTGTTGAGCGGTGATATGAACGAAGACATTGTCCGGTCGCCAGCGAGCAATCCACAGTCCATCCAGCGCCTGATCGGCGCGCCAACCGGATTGCACCTGGCCACGGCCGTCAATCCGTTCACCGGCAGCGAACTGACCTGGTCCATTCAGGACACCAACAGCTTGACCAAGCGCTATGATTACATCCTGCCGTGCGCGATGCTGTTCTCCAACGTTGTCAGCAGCCAGGTTTTTCGCACCGATTTGCTGACTCCTGTGCCGCCCAACCTGTACAGCAACGACGACACAACTGCGTCCGACCACCTGCCCGTGCTCATGGTTTTTGGCGATCCGTTCAACGTGCCGTTTCGTCTGCTTACGATCGGCGTGACGAATCAAATCGTTTCGTTGAAATGGGAATCCGCCAGCAACCGCTTCTACGATGTCGAAGTTTCAGCCGATCTCGTCACTTGGACGCCACTCGCCACCAACCTGGCCGCCACCGGCGCCAATTTCACGTTCAGCACGAATGTGCCAGAGGGCACGAAATTCTTCCGTATCTACCGCGCGCCCTAAAATTTTCACGGATACCAGACCAGTTCCGGGTTATTGGTGATCCCCTTGCCTGTGGCGAAATTCCAATATTCCTTGTTCCGGAAGCGGGCGACATGGCCGTCGAGAAAAACAAACTGCGCGCCGTGGTTGTGCAGATCGGTGTGAACGTTGTTCCATTGTGCAACCGGCTCGGTCTTGCCATTGTCGAAGAGCCATACAGTGACCGTGGGCTTTGGAATGGAACCCAGTTTGATTTGGACATTGGTACCATCGCCATTCACGTTTTTATTGAGGCAATAATGAAAAAGAAGTTTGCCGTTACTGCGCTTGGAATTGGCCGGACAAATCCAGATGCAATGCCCGGGATCAATACTGGCGTTGGTGCGCCACGGCATTTCCGAATAGGGAGGCAAACCCAATATGCGGGGCAGATCAATATACCAACCCTCGACTGTGCCATTACCACTGGCGGAGCCGTCCGGTGGCAGCTCATCCCCATTATCCGCTGCAAACAAGAGCGTGGCGGTTCCCCACTGCCGGAGATTGTTCCGACATGAAATCGCTTGCGCCGAAGCTTTGGCGCGATGGAGCGCGGACAGCAACAGCGTGGCCAGGATGGCGATCACCGCGATCACCACCAGTAGTTCCAACAAGGTAAGTCCACGCGCCGCTTTCATCGCCCCTGCCGATTCTGAAACCCGGACGAGTAAACACCCTGGCCGGGTGGTTGACAAAGTTTTTCTTAATCATGCGAAGGGGTGTTTTAGAGCGGCTGGCGCAGGACCAGTTATTCTACAGCATTCCGCATCGGGACGCCGGTGCGACTTTTGCTCGCCGGAACCGTCCATTTTGATATTCTTTCGCATGGTTCGACTGGTTCTGTTCGACGTTGACGGCACGCTCGTTCACACAGGGCACGCTGGAACCCGGGCTTTTGCCAGGACGTTTGCCACCGGGTTCAACGCGCCCAATGGCGTCGAAAAGGTCCATTTCCCCGGTCGCACCGACGTGAGTCTCGTCCGTGAACTCTTTGGTCTCCATGGCATTCCGGCAACGCCGGAAAATTTCGAGCGGTTCTTCGACCGCTATGTTTTCTGGCTCGACCACATTATCGCGCAAAGCCACGGCGGTCCCTGTGAAGGTGTGCCGGAATTTCTCGACGGTCTGCGGGCATTGCCCCGGCCGCCGTTGCTCGGCCTGCTCACCGGCAACATCCGCCTGGGCACGGAAATCAAATTGCGCCGCTACCAACTCTGGGACGTTTTTGAGACCGGCGCGTTTGCCGATGACGGCGAGGACCGCAACCAAATCGCCGTTGCCGCGCTCAAACGCGGTCGCCGCGTGCTCGGAAAAGATTTGCAGCCGGACGAAATCCTCGTGGTCGGCGACACCCCGTTTGACATCCGCTGCGGAAAATTCATCGGCGCAAAAGTGCTGGCCGTGGCCACCGGCGGCGCGACGCTGGAAGAGTTAAAACGGCATCAACCGGATTGGGCGGTCGGGGATTTGACGCAAATCAACGCGCAGGAAGTTTGTCCGACGTAGGAGTCGAGGTGACAAGACTCATTCTAAAAAGAAATTAGAGACTCCTTGCGTCGTCTCCTACGATTTAATGCCCGCCGTGGCAATGCCCGCCGCAGCAACCACCACCGCCGCCGTTTCCCGACGGCGCATCGCTGCCGCCGGCGTTGGCCGCGGCAAAGGTGGAGAGTTTCTTGGACAATTTTTTCGAGCCGCAATGCG
Source organism: uncultured Verrucomicrobiae bacterium (assembly GCA_963842445.1). Lineage (GTDB taxonomy): Bacteria > Verrucomicrobiota > Verrucomicrobiia > Limisphaerales > UBA11358 > UBA11358. The sequence goes on from CAWJHF010000004.1 coordinate 295,946, forward strand.
GGCAGGTCGCGCCCTTCCAATCCGTCGAACGAACCAGGATTTCGTTGTCGCGCCCGCACTTTTCGCAATGAAATTCATAAATTGGCATGCAAAGAGAATAACCTTTCACGGCGGAAGAACAAGCGGGAACAGATTTAACCGAAGGAAACGGAGATAATGGCAGTGAGTGTCAAAAGCTCGTTCAAGGTGAACGCTGAACTTGCGTCTCCACGACTCAAGGATATGTTAAACGCAATATCCGATTTCGCCTTTTCTTTCAACGGCCAACAATTAACCTTTGCACATGACTCTCTTGCAACGGGCGATCGAAGATTCCGTCATGACGCTGCGCGCGCTAACAAATTTGGAAGAACCGTTGAACCGCGCAGCACAGATGGTCCAGCGCTGTCTGACTTCCGGCCACAAGCTGCTCGTCTGCGGCAACGGCGGCAGCGCGTCGGACGCCACGCATCTGGCCACGGAATTTCTTTGCCGCTTTGTGGAGGACCGGCGGCCGTATCCGGCCATTTCACTGACCGCCAACGGTGAGTTCATGACCGCCGTCTGCAACGATTATGGCGCCGACGAAATTTTCGCGCGGCAGATCTGGGGTTTGGGCAAAAAAGGCGACGTGCTCATCGCGTTCACGACCAGCGGCAAATCAAAAAACGTTTTGCGCGCGCTCAAAGAGGCCAAACGCAAGGGCATTGAAAGCATTTGCTTTCTCGGCCGCGACGGCGGATTCACCAAAGGCGTGGCGACGCTCGATTTGCTCGTGCCGGGTAAGGTGACAGCTCGTATCCAGGAAGGACAAAAATTGCTCTTCCATGTGCTGTGCGAAATCGTCGAGGAGAAATTGCCCAAGTCGTGAGATTTATCCTTCACCGCCACGATAAACGTCTTCCGAACCACCGTTGCTGACTGAGTTGTAAACGATCAGCGCCAGGATGAGGAACCAAAATAAAGTTCCCGCAGTTGCAATGACAACTCCCCAAATCCGATAAGGCTGCGCGGCGTTCCAGAAGCGCCGTTCACTTGCACGGACCTTTCCCGAAACCACCAGCGCGGCAATTGCAAACGGAAGGCCGACTACCGGCAGCAGTCCGAGCAGCCCGCATATAAAGCAGTGGAGTGAGCTTTTGAGCATCCGAATTTTGGCGCCGGGTATGTCGTCGTTCATTTTGATTCCGGTTTCGCCGGCGATTCCACGACGGCAACGGCGTTGGTTTGCGAGGCGTTCAGACGTTCAACCTGCCGATGCTCCATCAGTTTGATTTCCTGCCGCAAATGGAAAAGGGCGTTGCTGTTGGCGGTGACCAAAAGCACCATGATCGCCAGCAGCGCGATGAAAACGAAAACAACCGAACCGTCCCGCCGGCGGTGTCGGGTAAAATGGGATTGGAAAATTTTCATGGCGTGGTTGGGGGCACCGCCTCAAACGTAAACAGCAGCGGCAGATGCGTTTCCTTGCGGCGCGATTTCAGTTCCAGCTCCCAGCGCCAAGCCCTGACCGGTCCGCGCTGGTCCATCACCATTTGCGACGCGTTGACGGCCGGCAGCAACGGCATCGAAAATTCCGACGACGCGAATTGGCGGTGGATTTCACCGGCGGTGAAACTGTAGAGAACCACGCTCGTTCCGTGGGGAATCCGCAAAAACTCTCCCTGCGCGGTGGTCTCGACGGTGATCTTGCCCGTGGCGCTGCGCACATCCGTCCGCCAGCGTTCGCCGGCGCGCAACGCGGCGGCAATATCATCTGTGGCATAGACCAACGCCTTCGAGTTGTCCCAGCCAAGGTAGAATGTCGCCAGGCCCAAACCGAGGATGATGGCGAACAGGGCGATGTAAACAATGCATTCCAGCAAGAGGTAACCAGGACCGGCTTGAGCGCGGGCGCGGGAGATGGAGGGCACCAGTTTCATTTGACAGTGATTTCACGGACGACCATGCCAATGCCGCGTCGCCCGTCCGATTTCCATTCCAGTCGCAGATGTTTTCCGGTCTTGATCAATTGAAAATGACCGGATGGCAGACGGGCGGCGGCATTGGCATGAACGGTGTAAGCCTGCGGGCCGTCCGGGAAATTCCGCCATTCGCCGGCGGCCAGAACCTCCATTTCGCCGTCCACGATTTCCACGGCGACGGCGCGAAAATATTCGGCGCGGAGCAACTGTCTTTCGTGCGCAAACGAAAACGCCAGCGGCATGATGGCCACCGTGAGAATCGCCATGCCGACAATCAAATCCGCCAGGAGAAAACCGCGCTCGCGGCGAAGCATGACAGGGAATGGCCGTGACACTTTTGTTTTCATGGCATTTACAATTCGCTGTTCAAGACGGCTATCAACAAGCCGAACATGGCTGTTGCAATCAACGCAACAACCAAACCGTTTAGAATCACCAGGCCGCTGGTAATGGTGTGCGTGGCGGTCTCCTCCTGCTGAAACGCCTTGGCGTCAAGCGCCTCATGCCAGCCGCGCAGCGCCCTTAAAAATCCGCCGCGCCCATGCGTCGCATTGGTAAGCCGCCAGTGAAATTCACCGCCGTCGTCGAACGCGCGGACGGCGTCATCCAATTTTGTTCCTTGTTGAAGCGCGGTGATGACGCGTTGCGAACGGCGCCGGCAGATTTCGTTGGCGGTGCAATCGCCCGCCAGCCGGACGGCTTCGCTTTCCGGCACGCCGCCGTCCAGCAGCACAGCGAGCATGGCGGAGAATGAGCGCAGCAATTTCTTTCGTTTCCACGGCACACGCCAGGTGATAGAGTTGACAATGGGAACGCTGCGGAATTGGAACCACCGGATAAAGCCGGGCCCGCCGATGTAAATCAACACCACCGTCGCCAGCGCAAAAAAAACCAAGGCTTCAAAACCAACCAGAATGTGTGAATCGTTGAGCGCGAACACGAACGTCGTGACCGGCCACAACTTGACGTCCATGCCGGCAGCCAATTCCTTGAATCTTGGAATGACGAACACCGACAGGAAGCAAATCATCAAGATGGCAATCGGCGCGAACAGCATCAGGATGGCCACCATGTAGTGCATCGTGGTGCGGACGGTGTCGGGGGCGATGCGCAGCACCTCGCGGCAGGCGGGCAGCACTTTTTTCAGGTCGCCGAGCTTTTCGCCGGCGCGGAGCATGGCGTTGACCTGTGGCGGCAGGAACGTCGGCACTTTTCCCAACGCCCCGCCCAGCCGGGCGCCACCTTCAATGTGCGCGGCAACCATGAAATAGCTGACGCCGATTGCACGATCATGATTCTCAGCAGCGGAGACGATGGTCTGTTCCACCGGCTGGCCGCGCTGGAGGACGGTTTCCAGCAGGTCGAGAAAAAACAGCGCGCGGTCACGCCGGTGCATTGGCAGCGAGAGAAGAAAATGCATCAACACCGCAAACGCGCCGCCCGGCAAGAGAATCAAAACCGTATAACAGAAAAAACCGAGCAAAAACTGGGAAAAATCGGCCATATAATTGGGTTAGCTCATGCTGGACACCATGGCAACAAGCGGTAAAAACATGCTGATGACCAAAAAGGCCTGCGATATGACAATCGCGCCCAGGAACAGCGAGGCAATCGGCAGCACTGAAAAAAGAGCGACTTCGGTGCGATACATGGCGCGCGAGTGATAAATTTCCGAGGCGCGGTTAAAGCCGGCGGCCAGATCTTCGCCCGCGCTGGCCACGACCCAAACGAACAGCGGCGGAATCATCCGGTTGACGGCGGCGACCTCGGAAAATTTCGCAACTCCGGCGGCGAGCCTTTTCCGCCACTGCTGCAAGTCGGCGGCGGCAGCGGCGCTGTTTTCGAGCTGTTCCACGAGGCCGACCGCATCCGGAAGGGGAACGCCGTTTTTGAGCAGCAACGTCAACGCCGACGCAATGCGCGACACGGTGGCTTCCTTGAACGCAGGCAGCCGCCAGAGAAATCTTCCGCGTAGCACCGGTTGAAAAACAATGGCCGCGGCGATCAAAAACAGAGCACCGAGCACCGCCGGGAAAACCCAGATGGTGTGCAGCGATGCAAACGCAAACGATGTGGCTGCCGGGAACCCCACGCCCATGCCAGAATACACCTCTTTGAAAGAAGGCCCGATGACACAGGTCCAAAGAAGAGCGATCACTGTCGAAATCAAAAAGGCGGCGAACATCACAATGAGCGGATAGGTCATCATGCTTTTGAGCCGCGTCCAGACGTTGTTCTGGCGCTGGAAATAGTCCGCCAGCATGGTCAGCGCGCCGGGCAGGTCGCCGCTTTTGACGCCGACGAGCATCATCCGCTTGTAAAGTTCGGGAAGCTGGCGCGCTGTCAGCGCCTCGGCGAGTGGCGTGCCTTTGGCGAGGTCGGCTTCGAGGGTTTGCAGCTCATCGCGCAATTTGCCGCGGCGCATATCGTCGCAAAGCCGACGCAGCGCGCCTTCGAGCGGGATGCCATCGCGCAGCATCGCGGCGAGTTGTTGGTTGAAGAAGGCAAATTCGTCGTTTTTCATAAGCCGAAGAGCCGTTGGAATTCCGCCTCGTTCGTCACGGCCTCTTCCACGAGTGCGCGGGCCGAGGCCTCCAAAGCTTGCGCCGAAACGAGCGAGGTCAATTCGCGCCGGCGGATTTTTTCGCGAATGGCTTCGTTTACGCGCAGCCATTCAACGAGCGGCACACGGCCTTGATAGCCGGTGCGCAAACAGGTTTCGCAACCCGTGCCACCGCACGCGGAACAGAGTTTGCGGATGAGCCGCTGGTTCAAAACCAATTCAACCGCGCTCGCCACGGCGGAATGATCGGCGCACATGGCGAGCAGGCGCTCGAACACGCCGCGGCACGAACCGGCGTGCAGAGTTGAAATCACGAGATGCCCCGTCAGCCCGGCGCGGACGGCAAGCTGGGCGGTGGCTTCGTCGCGAATTTCGCCGATGATGAGCACCTGCGGGTCCTGCCGGAGCAGATGGCGCGCGGCACGGGCGAAATCGAGGCCCATGGCTTCGTTGACCTCGGTTTGCATCGTGCCGGGAATGACTTGCTCGACGGGGTCTTCGACGGTGATGATGTGGCGTCCGCCGAGTTCGACGAGATGACGGAGGCAGGCGTAGATCGTCGTTGTCTTGCCGCTGCCCGCCGGGCCGGTGAGCAACAACAAGCCGGTGGATTGCCGGAGAAAATGTTCGAGTTCGGCAAAGGCGGCGACGGGCAGGGACAATTCGCGGAGCGATTTGGCCGAGGATGAATTGAAAAGACGGAGAACGATTTTTTCGCCCGTGACGGTCGGATAAGTGGCGACGCGGATGTCGTTTTGGATTCCGAGTTCGTCGCGCGAAATGCGGCCGTCCTGCGGCAGCGATTCCTGATACGTCTTCAGCCGCGCCAGGAATTTGATCCGGCCAAAAACGCGCTCGGCGATCCCGGCGGGCAACTCGCGGCCGGACGTAATGATGCCATCAAGCCGGAAGCCGACCTCGGCGGATTTGCCGCGCATTTGCAGGTGGATGTCGCTGGCCCCGGCGCGTTCGGCCTGGCCAACCAGTTGCTCCAAAATCTTCGGCACGGACGTTTCCGCCGCTTTTTCGCCGTTCGTTGTCCGGATGCCTTCTGAAATCATAAAAATTTCGCGCGCGGCAATTTATTCCTGATCCGCGACCAAATGGTGCATCCCATGTTCGTCCTGCATGAACACACGGAGGTGGCCGGGCAATTGGGCTAGTTCCTGCCGGACAGCCCGTTCGTTTTGAAACAGGGTGTAAAACGGGTTTTGGCGCGGATGCCGCTCGCACCAGACCGACAAGCTGATGAGCAAACAGGCATAGGCGATGCCGCCCGCCCACGCCAGCCAGGGCGACGACTTGTTTCGCGGCACCCAATCCGCACAGTCCGGGCGCAATTTCGCGCGCACCCGCGCCGGAAAATTTTCCCAATAATCTTCCGTCCGCGCCGGAATACGAATGGTTTTCAATTTCGATTCAAGTTCAAAATCATTCATCGTTTTTCTCCAGCGGCCGTCAGCCAGTTTTTTAATTTCCGTTTGGCGGCAAACACACGCCAGGAGACCGTCGTTTCCGAACAACGCAGAACCTTTGCCGCCTCCGCATGATTCAGGCCGTCGTAAATCGTTAGCACAATCGCCGCGCGTTGTTTGGCCGGCAATTTCATCAACGCCGCCTGCGCCTGTTGGGCCGTTTCACTTTCAGCCGGCAGAATTCCCGTTTCGGCCTGCTGGCCAATCATTTCCTCGGCACACCTGGCATGGGCCTGAAAACGGCGCGCTTCGTTCCGCCGCCAGTTCAAACACGCATGAATGGCAATGCTGTAAAGCCACGTGGAAAATTTTGCGCCGCTGTTGAAGGAATTGATTTGCTCGTAGGCGCGAATGAACGTCTCCTGCGCCAGATCCTCGGCGTCCGCGGCCGACCCTGTCATTCGAAATGTCAGCGAATGAACCATGCGTTGATGCTTGCGTATCAGCGATTCAAAAGCCGCCGGGCCGCCATTTTGACTTTGCAACACCAAATCTCCGTCGGCGTCGGCCATGCAGCGTGCTTTTATATGATTTGAACCCGTGGCACGCCGAATCCTTTGAATTATTTTTCCGCCGGCGGCAGGAGCGGGCGTTTCAACAGCACGGCCGTTGGAAACAGGCAGCGTGATGGTTGTCATGCGGCTTAAAATTTACGGTTTACGACATGCAATTTGCGAGTCAAGCCGCGATTAAACGCGCCGGCGTCAATCGTAAATCGCAAATCGTAAATTCAGTCAGGGCCTCGTCACCCCGGCGGCTGCAAAATCAAAAATAATCCGGTTCGTTGCCGGCTTTCCATTTGATGTTGCAACCCATGCTGGCCTTTTGATTCGGCGAAACGGGTTTGCCGGCCAGCACGGCATCGAGCGCGGCTCGCAAATCCTTTCCGGTGACGGAAATGCCATTGCCGGGACGGCTGTCATCAAGCTGGCCGCGATAGACGAGCTTGCGGCCCTTGTCGAAGAGGTAAATGTCCGGCGTGCAGGCGGCACGATAGGCTTTGGCGACGGCCTGGGTCTCGTCGTAAAGATACGGGAACAAATAACCGGCGGATTTCACTTCCTCTCTCATCTTCGCCGGGCTGTCATCAGGATAATTGGCGACATCGTTGGAGTTGATGCCGGCGATGGCGACGTGCTTCGGCAGATAATCACGCGCGAGCTGCGCGAGTCCGGTGCGGATGTGCTTCACGTAGGGACAATGGTTGCAAATGAACAAAACCAGCAGCGCGGGTTTGTCCCTGAAGTCCGCGAGCGAGACGGTTTTCCCGTTTGTGTCCGGCAATTTGAAATCGGGCGCTGTCGTGCCGAGCGACAGCATGGTGGATGGTGTCAATGCCATGCGCGAAATGTGGAACGGCGCGGGGAATTTCGCAAGTGGCTATTCATTTACAATTTGCGATTTACGATTTACGCGGGTGTCCGAATTGATGGGCAGTTCGTAAATCGTATATCGAAAATTGTGAATTGTGGTGAGACGGGAAATTTGAGTTTGTTCTTTTTCCTTCGCACAACTTTAATTAGCGCAACGTGGCAAAGAACATTGTCTATTTCGATCTCGAAACGCAGAAGTCCGCCGATGAGGTGGGCGGCTGGAACAACATTGCCCGCATGGGCATGAGCATCGGAGTGACGTTCGGCACGGCGCGCGGCGATTACAAAATTTACGGCGAGAAACAGGTCAATGATTTGCTGGCGGATTTGCAGCACGCCGATCTCGTGGTGGGCTTCAACATTCTGCGGTTCGACTATGAGGTGTTGCACGGTTACACATCGTTTGATCTGCGCCAACTGCCGACGCTGGACATGATGGTGGAACTGCAAAACAAATTGCAGCACCGGCTCTCGCTGGATTCCATCGCCACGGCGACGTTCGGCGTGGAAAAAACGGCGGAGGGCTTGCAGGCCATCCGGTGGTTCAAGGATGGCAAACTCGCGGAAATCGCGGAGTATTGTTGTTACGACGTGAAGCTGACAAAACTCGTCCACGAATACGGCCAGCGCCACAAACAACTGCATTACCACAATCGTTTCGGCAAAAAGATGACCGTGCCGGTGAGCTGGTGAAAACTAATCGTTGAACCGCGAACCATTAAATCATTGCACCGTTTCGCTCCATTCAACGATTTAACTATAAAAATAGAGGACAATTGTTATTGGCTGAATTCTGTTCTTCAAAGACTGTTTTGTGTTTCCGTTTTGCGATAACTCCCGGATAAAAGCTGACTTGGGGCAGCGGAGATGTCATTGGAGGCCAGTTTGCGCCATCACGGTGTTTGCGGTTGGAGCAAAGCTGGCTGATAAGACTTGAGCCGCGTGCGGATGGACTCTGCGAGCGTGGTATTGCCTTGGGCCGTGGCCAGGGCCAAGGCTTGTTGGAAATGAGGGACGGCTTCAGCCGATTTCCCTTGTCTGGCCAGCGCGATCGCTAAATTACAGTGAGCTTCGGCGTAATCGGGTTTGAGTTGGAGCGCCCGCTCGTAATGTTGAATGGCTTCATCCAATTTCCCCTGCTTGGCCAACGCGAAGCCTAAATTGTTATAGGGTTCGGGGTAATCGGGTTTGAGCTTGAGTGCCTGCTCGTAATGTTGAATGGCTTCATCCCATTTCCCCTGCTTGGCCAACGCGACGCCTAAATTAATGAGGGCATCTGCGTAATCGGGTTTGAGTTGGAGCGCCCGCTCGTAATGCTGAATAGCTTCATCCAACTTCCCCTGGCCGGCCAACGCGAAGCCTAAATTACAATGGGCTTCGGCGTAGTCGGATTTGAGTTGGAGCGCCCGCTCATAATGCTGAATAGCCTCATCCAACTTCCCCTGGTCGGCCAGCGCGACGCCTAAATTATAGTGGGCCTCGACATAATTAGGTTTGAGTTGGAGCGCCTGCTCGAAATGTTGAATGGCTTGATTCGACTTCCCCTGGCTGGCCAACGCGATGCCTAAATTATTATGGGCTTCGGGGTAATCGGGTTTGAGCTGGAGCACCCGCTCATAATGCTGGATGGCTTCATCCAACTTTCCTTGGTCGGCCAGCGTGATGCCTAAATTATTGTGAGCTTCGGTGTAATCCGGGTCGAGCTGGAGCGCCCGCTCGTAATGCCTAATGGCTTCATCCAACTTCCCTTGGTCGGCCAGCGCGACGCCCAAATTATTATGGGTTTCGACGTCATCCGGTTTGAGTTGAAGCGCCCGCTCGTAATATTGAATGGCTTCATCCAATTTCCCTTGCTTGGCCAACGCGCTCCCTAAATTGTTGAAGGCGTCCGCGGAATCGGGTTTGATTTGGAGCGCCCGCTTAAAATGTTTAATGGCTTCATCCAAATCACCTTGGTTTAAAAAAGTCGTCCCCAGGTTGTTGTGCGCCAACCAACAATCCGGGTTCCGAGTGATGGTTGTGCGCCAAAGGGTTTCAAGATCGGCATACATGCCGCACTGCCGCCAGGTCAGGATGCCCAACACCGCCAATACCATGACCGCAAACCCATAAATCATCCACCGCAGCCGCCGCTGTTCAGCCGCCCTACTCCCCAGCGCCGCTGCCAGCGCCAGCAGCCCCAGACTGGGAAGATAAACCCAGTGATCGCATACAAACGAGTAACGCATGAAATACGTGTTCATAAACCCCAGCACCGGAAACAACGTGCCGGCAAAAAAGAATAGCGCTGTTATCGGCCCACGCCCAAGGCGCGTTCGCGCCAGCCAGAGCCCTAAGATTGTTCCCACCGCCGTCACCGGATAAAGCCATTGCCACACCGAATCGGGGTCGGGCTGCCAGCGTGGGTAAACAAAACAGAGATGCGCTGGCCAGGACAATTTACCGGCGTAAAACCAGAAGGCCCGGCCTGCAACCAGCCAGCGTTGCGGAAAGGTCAGGGCAAAATCCGGCCCTTGGGCTCCCACGTGGTTTTTTTCCAGCCAGGCCGTCAGGGCACACAGGCCGAGGGCCAGGGCGAAGAAGGGCAGGGTCGGTAACACATCCGCCCGCCAACGGATTTGTCCGCGCTGCCACCAGCCAATCAGCAAAATGGCCGCCGGCAGCGAAAAGGTCGTGGTCTTGGCCAGCAGCGCCCCCAGAAACAGGACAAATGCCAGACCGTAAAAAAACGCCGCGCGCCGCGCGCGACGGGCCGGGTCAGGAACCGGAGTGATGGCTGCGATTCCTGTTCTTGGTCGCTGGCCATTGGTCACCCACGGCGCAAACCGTTCGTAAGCCAGGAGTGCGCCGAGGTAAAGGGCCAGGGAGAGCACGTTCTTGCGTTCGGTGATCCAAGCCGCGGATTCGACCATGACCGGGTGGAGGGCGAAGAGGGCTGCGGCCAGCCAGGCGCCCGGCAGTTGGAGCCGGAGCAACAGCCGCCAGAAGAGCAGGGCGGCCAGGGCATGTAGCAGGACATTCTCCACGTGATAGGGCGGCGTCCAGAACTTCCAGAGTTGATGGTCCAGCCAGAAGGTCGTGCCCGAGAGCGGGTAATATTGTTGCAATGCCGTCGGATGAAACCACATCGCGCGCAACCCCGAAACACCCTGCAACAGGCCGGATATTCGCGTGGTCCATGAGTCATCGTCCCAGACGAAACCGCCGCGCAAGGCCGGCAGGTAGGCCAGGAACGTGGCGGCGATCAGGAAGAGGCCAAAAAAACAAGGCCAATGTCTTGAAGCTTGTGCATTGGGTGCGCCACCGTCCGGAGGCTTCGCGTTCACGCCGGTTAAAGGTGAACCGATGGCCAAAACAGGTTCGTCAGCAGGGCGTTTTCGCTGTCGCTTCATCCAGGACGAACTTAGGAAAAGTCCGGTTTAAGTCACGGTTAAATTTGAAAGTGCCGTGTGTCATTCACAATGGCCGTGCGAGAAATTTAACGCCGTCCGCGAATGGTTTGGGGCCGAAAGCGGCTCAAATTATTCTCTCACGGTCAGGAAGTTGTCAGGAAAACAAAATTGTCTATACCCCAAAAAAATGGTATCTCTTTATAATGCCGCTCGAACCTTTTTTCAAAAACAGACCTTTCTCAACAATCTTCGAACTGGTGGAGCCGACGGGAATTGAACCCTGCTTTCACGGATTTAATGTGCCGCCTCGCAGCGGTTCTTCTCTCTCGTTAATTTTTAGCAGCGATTTGTGCGGCGGCGATCTCGGCCTTGGCTTTGGCAAAGTCCTTCTGGAACTTATCACTCTTCTTCATCTGCTTAACGATGGCCTGTGCGAGGACGCGGCCGGCGTAGATGTCGGTTGGATAATGCCGGGCAATCATGACGCGATGCCAGCCAATGCTGCGCGCCTCGGCGATGATGGCGTCGTGCTTGTCGGGCAGCAAATCGGCGAGGACGAGCGCGAGCACCATGGATTCGGTGGAGTGGCCGCTGGGATAGCTGAAGCTTTTTTCGAGTTTGCCGTTGGCCAGGCTTGGGTTGATGACATAAGGGCGCGGGCGTTTGTAGAAATCCTTGGCGTTGTCGGTCACGGCCTCGGCGTCCTTTTGCACGCGCTCAAAGAAAGCCGTGGTCTGAGGCAGGTTGTTGGAGTGAAAAAACGTTCCGATGGCCGGGGTGAAATTAAAGACGTTGAATTTCTTTTCCGTGTAAGCGATGGCGACATCGTTGCCGGGGGCGGTATGGCAGACGGCGCGGACTTCCGCCATGTCGGCGGCTTGTTCCGGCGAATCGGGCACGGGCGGCGGGGCAAGGAGTTCAATGATGTTGGGTTTCTTGCCGTTGAGATAGTGAAGGTGGCTTAATTGAACAGGCTGGCTCGGCTGGGCCATCGTGTCGTCCGCGCGCAATGGAACAACCAGGACCAACAGCAAGAACAGAACTGGCGCAAAAAAATGATTAAATCGGGAAGAAATGCTTTTCATCGTTAAAGCGGAGAATTGACAAAATTACTCATGGCACGATATGACCGCTGCAATCCCAGTTAATGTCGCTGTTGCCGGGGTCTTTACCGGAGGTATTGACGACATCAGTGTATTTGAAACGAGCCGCATGACCATCGGAAAATGTGATATTGCCACCGGCGTTATGCCGCGCGGAAAATCGTGTGGTGTAACAATGCGGGGTGGCAAGGTTGGTTTGATTGGCCGAGCCAACAACGTAAAACGGCATATCGTCGGAGCGGTCACGGACATCGGAAAATAACACGAAGGCCGTTGGGTGGGCAACCATCGAGGATTTGAGGATTGCGTTCGCGGTTTCATCGGCCAAAGATTTTGAATTCATCGAATAGTCGAACAGCGGGCGGGCAGCCGCATTCATGAACCCATGACTGGTGGAAACATCCGCAAGGTTAATGCCTTGGGAGAGGGCGGTGGGGCAAGTGAAGATGGAATTGATATTGGCAAAGCCGTTAGGATCGACCGCCCATGAATACAAAGGCTTGCCGCTGACATAGGAAGGCAGTGCGTTGAACCACACGTCATTTCCCTGGCCCAAGTCGTAAAACGAGACGACGTTGGTCCAAAGCGGGTTGTCTTGTATAGTAGTTTGGCTCACCTGATACCTCGGCCAAGGAAAGACTTCGTTGCTGTCACCCAGATACAAATTATCCGCGAGGCCCCATTGTCTCATGTTGCTAAGACAGCCGATTTGTTGAGCTTTGCGCTTCGCACTGGCGAGGGCAGGCAGAAGTATCGCGGCCAAAATGGCGATGATGGCAATCACCACCAGCAGTTCGATCAGAGTGAATCCATTGTTGTGCTTTGATTTCACCATTTTGCCCCTCTTGCGTTTCGCGAAACACACCGAAAGCGTGCCTTCAGGTTTATTCCCGCGCAAATTTCCAACTTAACCGCCGTCATGTTCGCTTGGCCATGTTACGAGTGCGTGGACGGAAAGTGACAATTAGGTGACAAAATGATTAAAATAAGAACATCACCGAATTGTTACATAGCCGTCATCAGATTGTCACACGGCTTTGGATAATGAGGCCCAAGTTTTTAGGGGAATAAAAAATAATCCAGTTGTTAGAAACACAGAATCATAAATATGAAAAAACACATCATCGTATCCGTGGCGTTGCTGCTCGCTTCGCTGTCATTGTCCAAGGCCCAAACCACCATCGCCCAATGGACCTTCGAGAATCTGGCAATTTCCAGTTACGTTCCGAATCCGGCTCCCAGCCTGAATAACTGCGTCGGCGTGGTATCCGTGGCGGCTTTGGGCATGACCAACTGGCCAACCACAGGTTATGGAACCAACGACCCCAACGTCCTCCAAGGCGCAGCTTCAGACAGTTCTAGTGCCGCCAATGGGGGGAACGGAATTACTAATCTCACCAAGGTCTGGCGCGTCCGCGCGAACGGAGCGGGAAATGGCTGGTCGAGCCAGGCGCTGGTCGGCACACAGGGAGCGCAGTTCAGCGTGGATACGACGGGATTCACGAACATACAAGTCGGCTTTGATTGGTATTTGACCAAACAAGGTGAGGCAAATCTCCAACTCGAATACACCACGGATGGCACCACTTGGTCCAATCTTTCGATTACCATTCCTGCGGCCCAGTCTGGAAGCAGTTTGAATTTCGTGGACAACACCGCTGATGCGGACCCTGATTCGGTTCAGGGAAATTATGTCAATTGTATAGCGACCACCGGCGGGCAGCAATGGTTCACCAACTTGACGGCGACCATTTCCGATCCGGCGGCGGCCAACAATCCGAACTTTGCCGTTAGAATGGTGAACGCGTCCACCGGAACCTCTTGTGTCAGCGGACAAGGATTGGCCTTGAATAACAGCTCGGGCAACTGGCGTTTTGACAACATCATCATTAGCGGCCAGCCCAGTGGCGCAGTATTGACCCCGCCCACGATCACCCCTTCCCCGGTTGCCACGGTGGATGATCCCTTTACGAATACGTTCACCGATAATAGCAATTGGCGCAATGCCATCTCTGGTATCAAGGTGAACGGCACGACTTTGGCTAATACCGCTTATGCGATTTCTGCCGGCCAGATTGTTTTCACGCCGTCAGTCTCACCGCTGTTGCAAACTGCCGGTTCAGACACCATTTCGATTAGCGCCGCCAATTACAGCCCTGACGTGGTCATCCAAAACATCGCGCCGGGTGCGGCGAAGCAATTGGTCATCACGGCGCAACCCGCAGCGCCCACGGGCAATGGCGGCACGCTCGTCACGCAACCCGCATTGGCGATTTATGACCAATACAACAACGTGGCGACCAACGGCACGGCCACTTATACGGCCACCCCCAGTGCCGGGTGGAGTTTTGGACCCGGCAGCTCTCCCATGCAACTGTTGACCAGCGGCACGGTGATCTTCACCAATTTGTCGGCCACCAGCGCGTCCGCTGCTTCCGGTGCGACCATCACCTATACCGCGAGTGGCGTCACTGGGTTGAGCGGTTTGCCCTACACCACGACGAATTCGTCCGCCTTCAATATTCCCGCGCCCGCGACAACTGGGTTCACCCGCGGCAATCTGGCCGTCGAGCAAGAAGATGTGGCGTCGAAAAACTCAACCTTCAGCATCCTTGAATTGAGTCCTACGACCTCAAATCAGTCATCGCCGGTAAACATCTTTCCCGTTCCCGCCACAGGGACAAATGCCTTGCGCCAAAGCAGCTCCGGCTCGACCGGCCGGCTGGCGGACAGTGACGATGGGTCATTACTGTGTTTCAGTGCCGGCTTGTGCGGTGATTCGTCAGTCGCTGACGTGACCACCGTTGACCCGCGTGGTGCTGGAACATTTAATTCCCAAGCCAATTTTGTTCTCCAAACCACATACGTTGGGCTGGGAGACGCCACGGCAAATCAGGCTCGCAGCGCCGTCACCGTGGATGACACCAACTATTACATGGGAGACAAGGGCGGTGTTTATATGAATAACAATACTCCTGACAATACTTACATCCCCTATTCCGTAGATAATCCGGCCAACGTTCGTTCGTTGAAAAGTTTTGGCGGCACTGTCTATGCCTTGCAACAGGAAGGCGGCACGGACCCTTATTCCACTGTCCTGGCAATAGTTCCTGCGCCAGTCGGGTCGCCAAGTCCCATACCAGGAGCGCCCGCCAATGGCAGTCAGTCATTGTTTCCCTTGGAAGGTTTTCCCATAGATGGCTCGGTGCTGGATTTCTATCTGCTTCGGTCTGGGAATAATGGCAGCATTTACGATTGCGCCTATTACATTGATGGCACCAACACCTCGTCTGGTGCTGTCCTCAAGTATTATTACACGGGAATGATTGATCCCGAAACATCACAGCAAATCTGGGTGTCCGCAGGCAACAGTTGGCCGACCCCAAATGGCGGTGACGGCCTATGCGTCGCCACCAATGCCAGCGGAGGGGTTGACCTTTATTACACAACCGGAAGTGGCGGCACGGCAGGAAATAGTGTTATCATGGTGCATGACTCGGCGGCATGGAATGAGCCCATCAATTTGACTTCGACCAACACGCTCTACACCCTTCCTGTTGATTCGCAAGCCACCCTGAAAGGCGTTGCTTTTGCGCCCGTATCGACCAACAATGCCGCCACGGTCATCACACCGCTTGTCATTACCGCCGGCTCGATTCGCGTTACCGGCTCCGGCGCGTCCGCCACTGTGCAATTCAGTTTCACCAATGCGCCCGGCTTGAGCTTCTCGATTCTGGCGACCAACAATGTCGCTGCGCCAATAGCCACTTGGCCGGTCATGGGAACGGTCACGGATAACCCGCCAAATTCAGGGCAATATTACTTCACCGACCCGAATCCGGCGACCAATTCAACGCGCTTCTACATCCTGCGCCAGCCGTAACAAGTTGAGGTTAGAAATTTGAATCACAAAGCAGGGCGGCGTGGTGGATTTGGATGTCGTTTCCGTCGTGCCGGAGCCGACGATTTGGGCACTAATTTCGGTTGGCGCGGGTCTGTGGCGATCAAGGACAAGAATTTTGACTGCATCCGCAATCTGCGGGTGCCTACTCGAAAAACGCCGAAGTCACCGTGCCGTCGCTGGATGATTGGGAAAGGAAATGGGGGACAAATTCACAACGTAACGTGCAACCGAAGTTGCTGCCTGTGGATTTCCGGTCTCGCGTCAAACCGTGGTCACTACTCGTCGAAAACTCGTCGAGTGCTGGAGTGGTGCCCGCGACAGGACTTGAACCTGTACGGTGTTACCCACTAGAACCTGAATCTAGCGCGTCTGCCAATTCCGCCACGCGGGCACAATGGACTGGCGATTATTTTAATACGCGCTGGTGCGGATGCGGGCAAGTCAAATCGGCGGAGGTGGAAGGGGAAAAAACGGCCAGCCGGTCAAAAAAAGGCAAAATCCGGCCTTCCTGGGTTGTTGAAAGATGCGCCGTCAGTTTGAGCGCCACCCCAAGCGCAGTTTTTACGAAGCCATTTTCCGGTCGGCCAGAATTTCCTGTTCCGCCGCGATGATGGAGTCGCGCATGGTTCCGGCGTCAGGCGCTTCGCGCAGCCGGTCAAGCAATTTGGTTTTCTGCACGATGAGGCACAGGCGAGCCAGGGTGTGCAAATGCAGCCGGTCATCCCGGCAGCAAATCAGGAAGAACAGATGGGTCGGCTGGCCGTCGGGCGCGCCGAAATGGATTTCCTGGACCGGTCGTCCGACCACCATGAACGAAGTTTCAAACAGGTAAGGATCATGGGAGCGCGGGTGCGGCAGCGCCAGTCCGCCTGGCAATGCCGTGGAACACAATTCCTCGCGCGCCTCCAGGCTAGCCAGCAAGGTTTTGGGATCGGAGAGGCACCCGGTTTTTTCCGCCAGCGCCACCAGATCGCGCAGGACGGACGCCTTGGTCTTGGACGTCATGGCCGAGGCGATGGCTCCCGACCGGAGCATTTCCGGCAGGATGACTGCTTGCGGCAGGATTTTCCGCGTAAAGCGCGTGGTTTCGTGGTGATAATCGGCCAACTGCTGACCGGGCAGGCCCAGGATGCGTTGCGAGGCCCACGCGTCAATTTCGGCCTTGCGAAAAACAATCCGGTCGCCGCGCTTCTCAAACGGAATTTCGCGGTTCTTCACCCGCTCCTCAATACCCGCGGGCGTGAGGTGCAAATAATTGGCAACCTCGTCAAGATCAAGTAATCGGAATGGCATAAAACGCGCGCGCCGTGGCGCGCTCAAATTTAACGCCAAAACGGTTTGACGACAATCCGCTTCGGGCCGCCAGAAGAGACTTTAACCACGGATGGACATGGATTCACACGGATGTGGCCGGGGAAAAGAATATTTCAAGCGGTTTTCAAGACCCGATTTTTCGTGAGGTGATGTTTTCACTGGAATATCGCTTTTGTATCCATGTCCGTCCGTGGTTTCAATACATTCAAAACTTGTCATCCAAGCCGGGCGGCAGGAAGCTCCGAAATATGAATGCGGAACTGACGAGTCCTGCCCGGCGATTCAACTGGGGCAAAGTGCGGTGGCTCATCTATCTCACCATTCTCCTTGGTATTGTTGCTTGGAAATATGTCCCGCGCCCTTGGAAACCAGCGCGGACCATCGAAACGCAGCACTACATCATCGCCTCCACGGCTTCGCAGGCACAGACCGAGGAAGTCGGACGCGTTGTGGAACTGCTTTACAACGCTTATTCCAATCGCCTTGGTTCCCTGCCGACCTTCCGGCATGAACATCCCAAGTTGAAGCTGCTGCTTTACAAGGACCGCCGGGAATTTCGCTGGGTGAACCCGGACTTGGGCTGGGCGGAAGCGTTTTATCGCACGCCCTATTGCCGCGCCTATTATTCGGCCGATGAGGTGAATCCTTATCATTGGATGCTCCACGAAGCAGTGCATCAGTTGAATCGCGAAGTCGCTCAGTTGAACCTTGCCAAGTGGCTGGAGGAAGGGACCGCCGAATACTTCTCGACCAGTCGCATCCAGGGTGACCAACTGGCGGTGGGGCGGATTGATCCGCACACCTATCCGGTCTGGTGGATGGATGAAATCGCGACGGCCCCCGACTTGCAGGCCAATCTCACCAACGGCAGTGTCATTCCCCTGCGCGCCATCATCACCAACACCGGCGGGCCGAGCATGAACCAGGAATTCAATCTGTACTATCTGCACTGGTGGACGCTGACACACTTCATTTTCGAGAACCCGAAATACCGGGAATCGGCCTTGGTTTTATTGCAACGTGGCGGCGGACTCGCAGCGTTTGAACAGACCATCGGTCCCGTAAACGTTATCGAGCCAGAGTGGTATCGGCACGTTCAGACAATCAAGGCCGCCCTGAATGGAAAAGTCCGGTATTTCTACAAGACCGGCCAATTGCCGGCCGACAAGTAGCGCCTGACGGCTGAGAAATCCTTGTTGCACCAACCAATAATGCTTAAAACAAGTCATGGCCCAGAACAATCCGCCAATTGACCCCCGGGTCCGCATCGGCCACGTGCACTTGAAGGTGGCGGACTTCGAACGGGCGCTGAAATTTTACCACGGAGTGCTCGGATTCGAAGTCACGCAACGCATGGGCCGGCAGGCGGCGTTTCTGTCCGCCGGCGGTTATCATCACCACATCGGATTGAACATCTGGGAAAGCGCTGGCGGCTCGCCGCCGCCGCCCGGCACGACCGGTCTGTATCACTTGGCCATTGTGTATCCAACCCGCGCATTCTTGGCCGACGCGCTGCGGCGCGTGCTGGCCGCGGGCATCAAACTCGACGGGGCGTCGGACCACGGCGTGAGCGAGGCGTTGTATCTGCGCGACCCGGACGGTAAGCCGAGTACAGGATCCGAGCATGCACTCCTGATCATTATCCTTTTGTACTAGAACGAAAGGCGCTTTTCAGAAGAGACAAAGACTTATCTTCTGTGTACAGTTTCCTGCTTGGTCTCTCTTTGTTTGGTGAAGCGGCCGTTGACAAATTGGATGGAGCAAAATTGTTCGAAGAAGTTTGCGCATGTGCTGCCCGGGTTTATTTTGGTTCCGCTGAAAGTCCGGCCGATTATCACATTTTTGGTTTTCCTCGACGAATTGGGCCCAAGGATTTTTGCGGCGCACTCGAAGAACTGTGCCTGCGAAAAATTGAAGAAGGCAAACCAGACAAAAAGTTCCCGACATTGCACACGATGAAAGACGCTGGTCTGGATGTCGTTACTTGGCGATCATTTCCTGACCAGCGTTCGTCCAAGTTGATCGCTTTCGGACAGTGTGCCACGGGAAAACATTGGTGGGGCAAACGGCACGAACTTCAGCCCGGCGATTGGTGTCGAACTTGGATGACGAAAACGCCGCATGTGATCCCGTTAAAGATGTTTTTTGTACCCCATTCAGTTTCAAGCGACGAATGGGCGGAACTCGGATATCAGGCAGGGATCATCTTTGATCGGTTTCGGATTTCGCACTTTTCGGAAAAAAATCTTCCAAAGATTTTGCGATCAAGTCTCCAAAAATGGAGTAGGTCTGCCTTCACCGACAAGAGATTATCTTTCACTGAAGCGACCGACTAGTGTGCGCTGTTCCCGACGTACAGCGCGTGAGATACGGGACGCTGCAATTAATTCACCTTGGCCAGTTCGGCTTCGAACAGTTCGTGGGTCTTGGCCGGCTCGCAGGGGACGGCGAGCCCTACCTTTGGCGGCGCCGTTTGACAGATTCGGAAACGGGTTTACTTGTTACCAATCGCCGGAAACGGCGGGGTTGTAACATGAAAATTGCAGAAAAAGATTTTGGCATGTTGCCGGTGATAAATCAGCCGGCAGCGTTGCAGTCTGAGCAAGAAGCTGCCGATGAGACGGCTCGTCAGGAGCCTCGCCCCACCGACACTGTCACCGACACCGTGTTGCTTGACGCGTATTCCAACGCCGTCGTCAACGCGGCGGAGACAGTCAGCCCGTCGGTGGTGAAGATTGACGTGCACAAGGGGAGTGACCGGCGTAATGGCCGCGAAAGCGGTGGCAGCGGGTCGGGATTCATCATTACGCCGGACGGGTTTGCCCTCACCAACAGCCACGTCGTCCACGGCGCGGACCGGATTGAAGTCACGCTGGCCGATGGCCGGCGGCCGGAGGCGCGCGTTGTCGGCTCGGACCCGGAGACGGACCTGGCGGTCATCCGCATTTATGCACCGAATTTCAAGCCGGTGACCCTCGGCGACTCGAACCAGTTACGCGTGGGTCAGCTTGCCATCGCCATCGGCAATCCATACGGGTTTCAATACACCGTAACGGCAGGCGTGGTGAGCGCGTTGGGCCGTTCGTTCCGCGCCAGTTCGGGCCGGCTCATGGACAACATCATCCAGACCGACGCGGCGTTGAATCCAGGCAATTCCGGCGGGCCGCTCGTCAATTCGCGTGGCGAAGTCATTGGCGTGAACACGGCGGTGATTCTGCCGGCGCAGGGGCTTTGCTTTGCCATCGCCATCAACACGGCCAAATACATCGCCGGCTGGCTCATCAAAGACGGCGTAATCCGGCGCAGTTACATCGGCGTAGGCGGGCAGACGGCAAAAATCCATCGGCGGCTGGTGCGGTATCACAATCTGCCATCGGAAACGGGGATGCTGGTAATCGGTGTCGAGCCGGGCAGTCCGGCGAGTCTCGCCGGTTTGCGCGAGGGCGATATGATTGTGGAATACGGCGGACATCCTGGCGATGACTTTTTGTTTGGTCGGTTCGTCGTCAATCGCGGCGGTTTTAATGTTGTCGATGCCGCGGGTCTTGGGTGCCGTCCGGGCTGCTGCCACCATCAAAGCAGCAACCTGCAATGCCGCCGATTTTTCCAGTTCTGTCGAAGTTTTCATGGCGGCAAAATACAACTGCGCCGGTGGGAAATAAATCAAAAGGTTGGCCGGACGGGTTGGCTTGATGGAAAGGACGCGGTGGGGAAAATTTGCGGCTACGGATCGAGGTGATAACGGCGGTTCATGTAAAGTTCGTCTGCCACCTGGAAAATCGCCTCGGCGTCCTTCTCCAGTTCCCAATCGTCCGCCGACGGGTGCGGCGTCAGTTCCAAATTCACGGCGTGCGGGTCGCCGGCGTAAAATTCGACGGTCTTTTGCAGGCCGAGCACCACCATCCGGTCGCGAGCGAACAGCCCGATGTCGCGATTGTGATTCAGCAGGGCGTGGAACGTGTCCGGCGGATCGTGCAGGAGGTCGCGCCCGAAGAACAGGGATTTATACGGACGCCCCAGCAAACCGAGCACCGTCGGCGGCACGTCGAGCGAACAGCCGACCGCATGGATGCGTTGCGCTTGCGGCACCACCGCCGGGCCGAGAATCACGAGCGGAATTTCATAGGAAAAAATCGGGATGTCCTGGCTGCCATAGACCCGCGCGCCGTGGTCGGCAATGACGACAAAAATCGTGTTCGTCCAGAATGATTCCTGTTTCGCCGCCTTGAAAAACTGGCCCAAGCACCAGTCGGTGTATTTGACGACGTTTTCGCGCGTGCCGTTCGGGTCTTCGGGAATGCGGCCTTTCGGGTACGTGTAGGGCTTATGGTTCGACACGGACAAAATCGTGGCGAAGAACGACCGGTTCGTCTGGCTCAACGCGTGGAATTCCCGGATGGCGCCGGCGTAAATATCCTCGTCACTCACGCCCCAAACATTCACGAACGCCGGGTTCGGAAAATCCTTTTGGTCCACGATGTGGTCGTAACCGTTGGCAACAAGAAACGGCTTCATGTTATCGAACATGGCATGGCCACCGTACAGAAATATCGTTGCGTAACCGTCGCGTTTGAGCGTGCGCGCGATGGTCTCGACATTTTCAGAACGGTCGCGGTGGACGATGGCGTCGCCGGGCAACGGCGGGAACGACGATAATGCGCCTTCCATGCCGCGCACGGTGCGGTTGCCGGAGGCGTAGAGGTTGTCGAACAACAAGCCCTCCTCCGTGGCGAGCCGGTCCATTTCCGGCGTCAATGTGTTGGTGCGGCCAAGGCAACCCCAGAATTCCGAGCCAAGGCTTTCTTCGAGCAGAATGACGACATTCAGCCGTGCGCGGTCCGGGTCGCCGGCGATTTGGCGTGCGATGTCGTCGGGACCGCCGATGAAAGTGGCGTTGGTGGACGACAGCATCCGGCGCAGGCGGGCGTAGGCCTCGTCACGCGGAATGGTTTTGTAAAAGGCGTGGTAGTCGAGATCGCGCGTCCAGGCAGCGGCGAAAAAGGAGACCGCGCCGTTATTGGCGATTTCATTGAGGGTGCGGTCTTCGCTGACGTGCGGTGGATTCAAACTGATGGTCCGGGTCAGGCCGAAAAACAAAATCAGCGCGCCGGCGAACCACAAAAACCGCCTGCCCACCCAGACGGGTTTGTTCCACATCGTGCGGTACAGCCGCCCGGCGAACCACATCCAGACGGCGCCAACGAGCAGGCAACCGGTGACAACCGCAGGCACCGGATAAGCGTCCCAGATGTTGATGAAGACTTCGCGCGGATAAATGAGGTAATCCACCGCGACGGGATTGAAGCGCGATTTGAATTCCTGGAAGAAATAAAATTCCGCTGCCAGCAAAAAGACCTGAATTGCCCACAGCAGCGTCATGAAACATCGAAACCAAAGACGGTGGATGAGCGAGGCGAACAGGCGGTTGCCGATGATGAAGCACCAGAACAGCGGCGGCAGCATGAACCAGAGGGCGGCAATAACATCGCGGTAAAAACCAGCGGCGAAGGCGAGCAACGTGTTCCATGGTGGCGTGGACGGCGAACCGAAATTCGCCAGCAACACAACGCGCAAGGCGGTGAACACGACCAGCAGTGAGAAAAAGCAAAACGCCAGAAAGTGATAGCGCGAGCGCGGTTTCCTCTGGAAGCGCGATACGGGACGTTTGTTCATCAATTTGGGATACTGACAGGCGGAGTTTAGAGGCGTTCAGCATTCTGGCCAAGCCGGTTTTCAAGCATCACAATCTTAATCTTGCTCTTAATCATGATCGTTGGTGGAAAGGAACAAGTTTACGATGAAGATTATGATTAAGAGGGTGTTGGCGTTGCGGTTCAGATTTGACAGCGCGGGGATTGTTCGTGAAATATGACATGCTTTCGGCTGCCAGAGTAGCTCAGGGTAGAGCAGAGGACTCATAATCCACCAAACGTAATAATGCCAATGATTCTTTCATGCCCTTTCATGCTATCTATCATTGGTATCCAGAAAAATGCCGTGCCGGGCTATGACCTCCGACACGGCGGAATTTTACTTCCAGAGCAATCAAACGGAGTTGCTCCGGTTAAAAGGTGGCACAAATCAGGAACGCTGCCAGGAAAAAGCGGCGGGCATCCTGAAATTTTTCGGGGAATCTGGAAAACCGCCCACTACTCGCGCTCCTTTCTCATCGTCTTTTGAATTTTTCTGATTACCATGTTTTGCACATCAGAATAGCTGCGGTCGAAAGTTTGTAGCGTTTTTCCGCAATCTTCGCAGTTAAATTTAACACCAAATCTGTCACCCTGGGGGCGAATTTGAAGGTCGCAATCGGGACAAAACGCTGCCAAGTCGCTGACACCGTGCTGGCCATACCGCCAACGCCAGCGGATACCATCAAAAACACCTTCGTCGGTTATGGCATTCGCACTGTCAGATTTGAATATTCTCTCCAACGCCCAAAGCACGGCGATTGAAAAGAAAGTCAGGTCTGCAACAATGACCAGAATAAGCAGCCATAGAGCGACATTTACAGTTCCCTTAGACCAATGCCGGAAATCGGCAAGTTCCCGAAAAACCCAAGTCCAGCCTCCCGGAATGACTGTAGCAACGAGGCTGAGAATAGCCGCCGCAATAAGTGTGCCGATGACCGTGTCGCGTATCGGATGGCTTGGCGGTGACGACATACGTTGAAATGGAATCACCCCCGCGAATCTCGGTCAAGGGTTTTCACCGGCCAGCGGAGCGAGTCTTGCCGACATCGGCGGTCGCCGTCACGTCACCGCTGACACTGGCCGCGTGTCGGTCGCCGGGCGTCACCGTCACCAACAGTCGCCGAGCACGCTACGCCGCGTCACGCGCTCGCGCTCGGTGAGACTGTCCGGCAACAAGGAATCCTTTGTGCGGCCAAGACCCGTGCAGGCGGTGTGCCGGGACAGGGGGGAATTCGCGTTCGCTGTCCGTGCGTGGGTGTCCCGGTTTTAGAGAAAGGCCGTTTTGGTAAGCCGAATCCGTCCATCGCGGCTACACTCACCACGAACTCGAAAAATTCCGCGCCGACGCCGAAAAAATTCCATCGCTCCGCTGAATCTCGTTTGCGACACGCCAGCCGTCCGCTATATCGGCCAAAAACCGGCGCGGGGGCAAATTGAGCTAATTACGAACCCGATTGACAGGGTGCTTAAGTATGCGCATTCTGAATTTTGTGCAATGGAAAATTGACGAAAACGAAAGTTTGCAGTTTGTCTAATGTTTGCAATGGTTTTGCCAGAGTAGCTCAGCGGTAGAGCAGAGGACTCATAAAACGAACAAGGCCAAAATCCACATTTCGAGTCTGCAAACTTCCAGTGTCATCTTGTGCTATCAAGTGCCCGATTTTATTGGCGATTATCACTGTTTGAGCATCGGCTGTTTGTCATCTTGAAAAATCCAGCGTCGTCTGATTTTTACGCATGGGGATACAAAACAGGGATACAAATGCCGCAGGCGTGAAATCTTTGTAAAAAAACGTTCCCGAAAGTTTTAGCTCCGCAGGAGCGACAAAAAAACGGTGCTATTTGCTTGGATTCAAATAAGAGATGCTTGTAATGGCATCGCGCCGGATTTCAAACACTTTCGGCCTGTAAAGAATGTTCGTCTGCCATGCCGCTGGCCCATGACCGTCATTTTTAGAAGCGATAAATATCGAAGTCCCATTTTCATCCAACAAAATTAAAGAATTGGTCGGAGAGCCAAGCTCCTGCTGTATTTCCGGGGGAATTGCATTGGAAAACTCTTGTTTGCAAAAAATCTTTACTGGAATGGATTCGGTATAGTCTCCACCGCTTTTGATGTTCGGAATATAAGAATAAATACCAATAGCGAAGGTTAAAATGGAAAGATAGAAAAAAAATCCAATAACACAACCACATGAAGCAATTACGTTTATTTTTCGTGCCCGGCGTATTTTAGCATTATCCTCTTCCGTTTTAAGGGTATCCTGCGGTTCTTCCTCAATTTTTCGTAGTGATTTAAGTGTAAGCCGTGCATAATAAAAAATTAAAACCATGAAAAGCATAAAATATACTACGCCTCTGGGTGCCCAATTTTGCAAAACCATCCGTCCTAGCTTCTCGTATAATTCACCCTGTAGAGCAATGAGGCAGCAAGCATCGGCGACAAGCTGATTAACGCCCGCGCCGAAACTATTTCCGAAAAAACCAGCTTCAAAAAGCCGTTTGAATTTCAGCGGTGTCTGGTTGTAGCGGATGGATTTTACGAATGGCAGTTGTCGCAACGTAGCCGGACGCCTTTCCGGTTCACGATGAAGGACAAATCGTTTTTCTGCATGGCCGGACTTTGGGAAAAGTGGATCAAGCCGCCCGCGCGCGGCGAATTCATTTTTGACGATGAAGGCGACACGCCCGCGCCGAGCCGCGTCGTCGAGACGTTTTCAATCATCACGACCGGGGCAAATCCGATGGTTGCCGCCGTTCACGAACGGATGCCCGTCATTTTGCAAGACGGACACTGGCAATGGTGGATTGACGACCGGCGCAGTGGCGATGCGGTGAAATTCATGTTGCAGCCATTTGACGCCGGGGAGATGGATTGCTACCGCGTCTCACCGCTGGTGAACAATGCCAGAAACGATTCGCCAGAGTGCATTTTGCCGGGGTGATATTTGAAAAGCCCGTAAGGGAGCGTGCAGTAGCATCGGCATCGGTGGTGGCAGTGGGGCGCGGGCACGGCGGGTTTTCCCGGTTCATAGCGGCGGTGAGTGCGGTTTTTCCGCCGGGGTTTTCCGGTTCACGGCGACGGCGGGTGCGGTTTCCGCCGGTTTTTTTCCGGTTCGCAGCGGCGGTGGGCGTGGTTTTCCGCCCGGTTTTTTCCGGTTCGCAGTGGCGGTGGGTGCGGTTTTTCCGCCGGGTTTTTCCGGTTCACAGCGGCGGTGGCGGCGTGAGGCCGGACAGAAAACGGATGCCGGAACCGAGAAGCTAGACGGAAACGCCGGACTTAGGTGTTTTAAGGGTGAAAACAGCCGGATTTTGAGCGAGTAGCGCGGTCGCAAATCAGCGTTTGGGTGGGTTCGCTCCAAAGGTGATTTTCTTCATGGCCTCTTGGCTGTGTTCCTGCCGCAAGTGCGCGTAGGTTTTCATCAGCAATGCGCCGCCGTCCTTGTGTCCAAGCCAGCGGGCAACGGTGGGAATATCCACGCCGGATTCAATGCAGGTTGTGGCGAAAAAATCACGGAAGCGATGCGGTGAGAAGTAAGGCAGCTTCAATTTGCGGCAACCCGTGTGAAGGCATTTTTTTGGGTCGGCAATTCGGGTGACGTTATCGGTTGGTGTGGCCTGTGACCCGGCGCGGAGCCGCAAAAGAAGTTCATGCAACTGCGCCGAAAGCGGGACTGGGCGCGTTTCGTAGTTTTTCGTTCGGTTTGCGCCGCCTGTCACCATCAACTGATTCTTGGCAAAGTCCACGTCCTGCCATTTGAGCGCGGCGGCTTCGGCCTTTCTCATGCCGGAATACGCCAGCAATTCCACGAAGTCCGCGCCGTGCTTTGCTGCGGCTTGGCTCTCCGGCCTGCCGTCGCTCTGGCGGATGGCGGCGATCAACTTTGTGAACTGCTCGCGCGTGGGGATGGATTTTTCGCGCGTTGCGATAATGCGCTTGCGTTTGATGCCGCGCGCCGGGTTGCGGTAAAGCATACCGTGTGTGATTGCATACTCGAAAATTAGCTTCATCGTTCCGAGTTCATGCGCGAAAGTCTGCGGCGCGATTTTGTCGCCCCGGCGGATTTTCCACGCTTCGCACTGGTCTGCGGTGATTCCCGAAAGCGTGACGCGGCGGAAATAGGGTTCGACGTTGGCAATGCACGTTTCGCGGCGCGTGAGCGTGCTTGGCTTTATTGTGTGCCGGATGCTGTCAAGCCAGCGGTCGGCGATGGTCTTAAATGTGACGTGGCCCGCTTCTTTGGACGTGACGTTTTCAATGTCCTGCCGGTAGGCTTTCAACTCCCGTTTTGCGTGCGCCTTGTCCTTTGTTTTCAGGCTTTTCTTGTATTGCTTGCCAGCATGTTTGAACTTTGCATAATAGACGCCTGATGGAATATAACGAAACAGGCATTCGCCAGTGCGTTTCCAGTCATCGTCGGATGATTTGGATTTGCGGTTGCTCATGTTTTTGCATTATAGGGATACAAAAACGGGATACAAGCAAAAAATGTGTTTCGCAAATATCCAATGTTTTCAATCGTTTTGCCAGAGTAGCTCAGGGGTAGAGCAGAGGACTCATAAGCCTTTGGTCGGGGGTTCAATTCCCTCCTCTGGCACCAATTCAACACGTGATAAAAACCGCATAAAATATCACCATGGCAAATTTGGAAACGAAATTCCAGTCATCTCATCCAGCTTTCAAACCAGCCGGACGATTGGGTTGGCAACGCCAGCGGTTCGTTATGGTTTTCTTCCGTGCAAATCGCCTGAATTTCTGAACTGGCAAGCGCACGACCGTTAGATGGCTATTTCATCCATCAAGCCCGCGAAAGCCCGGTCGGTTGACCAATTAGCCCGGACCATCTGTCAATCTGGTTGATCCAGAAGGTCGCCCCTGGTATTGGCGACAAGCTGGCTGCCCAAGGTTGCGCGCGGGCCACGATTACGCCATTCACATACAGTGTGCCAACGCCGCCGGCCTCAAAACACTGTCATAGGTGAAGGCGATATGCTGGAAAATGCCGCTGACCAGCACCCCGGGATGTGAAACCAAAAAATGATTTCCCTCAGATCATCTGATTAATGTCGCCGCAGGCAGCACTCCATTTTCGTAACCGATCCCGGACGATTTATTATTTCAGCGCTGACTGAATCGCAGGAGGACGGGAAGCGCTTTTTTGTGCTGACCCAGAATCAAATGGCTGATTACACCTATCTGGAATACTTGAACAAAAGGTATGGTAAAACGCTTTACATCCCAACGGTCAAGGATTTGCAAACCTGCTTCGACGAATATACGGCCAATGCACAAAAGCGATTGAAAGAAGGCCGCCTCAAGCCGGGTGAAGATGTCCGCATGGCCAATGGCCGGCTTCAAGTCAGCGGCGCGGTTTCGGTCATGGCCATCAACGGTCTGCTGGTCAGGACTGTTTTTGACAAGAATCCTGGGCATGAATTCTATGTCGAGGAAAGCTATCTGATCGACTGGATGTATCCCTATCTGTCGCCGCATGGGTTGATTTTTCAATTGCATGGGCAGCCGTTGGTGGCATTGAGCGGAGCGGACGTTGAAAAAGATCAGGATTACTGGAGAAGCATCACCGGCGAGTTGATTGGCAATTGGCTGACCAATGACACGTCAGTCAAAGGAGTGTGCGATTTTGCAGACAAGGTATTTCTCGACAAGAATTTGGACGGATTCAAAGGCGACTGGGGCTTTGCAAGAAATGAACAGGAGCAAAAGACCTTTTCCAAACTCCGCAGTTCGCTTGCCGGCATGTATGCGTGGCGGGCAGAACATGCCCGTGATACGGATGAAAGAAGCCAGATGCGGGAGGCTGCCGATCTGGCTTTCCGGCAAGCCTACGCCCTCTGTCCACATTCCCCGGAGGCTATCTTCCGTTATTCCGAATTTCTGGTGGAATATAAAAGACCTGATGACGCCTTTCTATTGGCGAAAACCAGCCTTCGTCTTGACCCCGATAATGTCCAGCTACAGGATCTCATCAAATGGATAAGAGCAGCACAGTGAAAAATAGCCGGCCCACTTATTCGCCGCTTGACCTTTTCCAGCTTAACCGGTTAACTGTACGGCGTTAGGCAAATTCATGTTTGCGCAACTAAAAAGCCTGTTTTCTAACGATATTGGGATTGACCTGGGCACAGCCAACTCTCTCGTCTATGTGCGAGACCGCGGCATCGTGCTCCGCGAACCCTCCGTCGTCGCAATTCAGGCCGGCACAACCAACGTGCTGGCAGTCGGTGAAGAAGCCAAACGCATGCTCGGCCGCACGCCCGGCAACATCGTGGCCATCCGCCCGATGAAGGACGGCGTGATTGCCGACTTCGAAATCACCGAGGCCATGCTCCGCCACTTCATTCAAAAAGTTCAACATCGCAAGTTGATTGCGCCACGCGTCGTGGTCGCAGTGCCTTCGGGCATCACCGAAGTGGAAAAGCGCGCGGTCAAAGATTCCGCGATACACGCCGGAGCCGGGAAGTAATTCTGATTGACCAACCGATGGCCTCGGCCATCGGCGTCGGTCTGCCGGTGCATGAGCCGGCGGGCAACATGATCGTGGACATCGGCGGGGGGACGTGCGAAATCGCCATCATTTCCCTGGCTGGCATCGTCTTCAGCCGCAGCCTGAGGGTGGGCGGGGACGAATTTGACGAAACGATCACCGCCCACATGAAACGCGCCTACAACTTGATGATAGGTGAACGCACTGCGGAAGAAATTAAGATAAGCATCGGCTCCGCCTTTCCCCTGGAGCAGGAATTAACCATGGACGTCAAAGGCCGCGACCTGGGTTCCGGCCTGCCCAAAACGTTGACCATCCGCTCCGAGGAAATTCGCGAAGCCTTGCAGGAACCGCTTTCGAGCATTTTGGAGTCCGTCCGCATCACATTGGAACGCTGTCCGCCCGAACTCGCCGCCGATCTTGTGGATCGCGGCCTGGTCATGGCCGGCGGCGGCTCGCTGTTGCGCGGCATAGACCGGCTGGTGGCCGAGGAAACCGGCCTGCCGGTCCACGTGGCGGACGACCCCATGAGCGCCGTGGCCGAGGGCACCGGCCGCGTCCTGCAGGAAATCGAGTTCGTCCGGCGTATCGCGACCAACGCGAAATACTGATTTCCCGCCCCGTTCACCTGCACCCGAAAAATTTCGGGGCAGGCATGTTCAAACAAAAACATTATCTCGCGCTTGGTGCGGTGACGCTGGCGACACTGTTGCTCCTCAGCCTGCCGCCGCGCGCCACTTCCCGTTTGAAACTCGCCGTCGGAAGCTGGTTTTTGCCGCTGTTCGGGCTGGCCGGCACCGTCCAACAACTGCCGATCACCGCCGCCGACTCGTCCTGCCACGACGCGAATTGCTCCGCCAAATTGAAAATCTTCGCCGCGAAAACGAGCAGCTTCGCGTTCAAGCCTCGCAGTCCGCCGCCATCGCGCGGGAAAACGACCAACTCCGCGCGCTTTTCGGCTGGCAGCGGCAGACGCCGTGGAAACTGAAGCTCGCCAACGTGGTCATGCGCGACCCGGCCAACTCGTGGCGCACCGTGCAAATTGATCTCGGCAGCCGCGACGGCGTGCCCGAAAATCTGCCCGTGCTCACCGCCGATGGCCTGGTGGGCCGGGTTCGTCCGTCAGCTACACGCACGCGCAGGTGGTTTTGATCGGCGACCCGAACTGCCAGGTGTCCGCGCTCGTCGAAAATCCGGCGCACGACATGGGCGTCATCAGCCCGGGCGGCCCGCTCGACAATTCGTTCGTCGAACTCAGTTATCTTTCCGGCAGCGCCAATTTGAAGGCCGGCCAGAACGTCATCACCAGCGGCTCGGCGGCATTTTCCCAAGGGCATTCCATCGGCCAGATCGTGGACGCGCGCCCGGTGGAATTCGGCCTTTACACCGAGGCGCGGGTGAAACTGCTGGTCAATCTCGGCTCGCTGGAACAAGTCTGGGTGCTGTTTCCGTAAAAATGAAAAAGCATCCAATATCGAACATCGAACATCCAACATCGAATGATTTAGCGGAGAACGCCGGCATGATTGAGTGTTCGGTGTTCGAATAATGAATGTTGAATGTTTCCCGAAGCGATGAATTTGTTACAAACCATCCTGATTCTGGCCGCCGCGTTTCTCGCGGTGTTCGGCGAGGCGACCCTGGCCGGCCTCCGTCAGTGGCTCAGCGCGCAGGTGGACCTGCTGCCGGCGCTGATGGTGTATGCGGCGTTGAACGCGGACATCGTGACCGTGTCGCTGCTGGCCGTGTTCGGCGGCTTGTGGTTCGACGCGTTGTCCGCCAATCCGCCGGGCGTGAGCATCCTGCCGTTGTTTGCCGTTGGTTTTGTGATCTGGCTGCAACGTGAATTGATTCTGCGCGAATTGCCGTTCGCGCAACTGGTCCTGGGCGCCATCGCCAGCGCCGTCGCGCCCGCGCTGTCCGTTTTGGTGCTGTTGACCGTCGGCCAGCAACCGCTGCTCGGCTGGGGTTCGTTCTGGCAATGGCTGGTGATGACCGCCGGCGGCGCGGTGGCGACGCCGGTCATTTTTGTGCTGTTCGATTGGTGCCACCACGCGCTCGGTTATCAGCCGCGCACCGAAACCAGTTTCCGTCCCGACCGCGAAATCCGGCGGGGAAGATAATGAAAATGACGACAGACCGGAGTAATGGAATGTTGGAATGCCGGAGTGAGAATGCGGGTGAACGACGCAGGTTGGCCATGCATCGCCATTACTCCAGTAGTCGGTTACCGTGTGAGTCCATGCTGATTTTTGACGAACTGAAAAAGAACGATCCGCAGCTCCGCCTCGTGGCGGTGGTGCTGGCGGAGGTTTGTGCATCTTGCTCGCGGGCTTGTGGTGGGTGCAAATCGTTTCCGCGCGCGAATACCAGAGCCATCTGGAAACGCAGTCCTACCGCACCGTGCGCATCCCCGCGTGCGCGGAAAAATTCTCGACCGCGACGGCCGCGTGCTGGCCGAAAACCGTCCGCGCTACGACCTGAGCCTTTATCTGGACGATTTGCGGAGACATTCGACGACGCCTACGGCCGTTGCGTCCGGAAGCACGCGACCAACGCGACCGCCGCCCAGGAGAAAAACTCGGCCGTCACTGACCAAGGGCGAAACGCAACGCGTTGCGGCTGAACACAACGGCAAGCAAATACGCGCGCAGGCGCGTTGCAACGTGGCCAGCGCAGTCGTGGCGCAGGTCAGCCGGCAGCTGGGCCAGCCGCTGACCCTCGACGCGGCGAATTTTGAACGCGATACGAAACGCGGCTCGCGCTGCCGTATCCCGTCTTCAAAATCTTAACGC
Organism: uncultured Verrucomicrobiae bacterium; assembly: GCA_963842445.1. Taxonomy (GTDB): domain Bacteria; phylum Verrucomicrobiota; class Verrucomicrobiia; order Limisphaerales; family UBA11358; genus UBA11358. Next base: position 328,007 of record CAWJHF010000004.1, read on the forward strand.
CGCGCAAATCGCGCGGTTCGAGGAAAATTATTCCGGCGGCCTCGGCGCGGACCTGGAATTGCAGTCCGTCCGCATCTATCCGCTGGGCGCGACGGCGGCGCATCTGCTCGGCTATGTGAAGCGGGACGACAGTTCCGCGGAAGGCGAGGACGCGTTCTTCTCGTATCGGCTGCCGGATTATCGCGGCGTGCGTCGGCATTGAAGCCGGCTTCGACGCGCTTTGCGCGGGCGCGCCGGCGCCGAGGCCGTGCTCGTGAACAATCTCGGCTATCGCCAGACCGAAGACTGTGGAGCCAGCCCGAACCGGGACACAACGTGGTGCTGACGATTGACCTCGACATTCAGCAGGCGGCGGAACGTTCGCTCGTGCAACACCAAGGCGCCGACGCCCGCGCCGCCATTGTCGTGATGGACGTGCGCAACGGCGACGTGCTGGCCATGGTGTCGTCGCCGGCGATTCGATCCCAACGATTATGCTCGGGCAGTTTTTCGCCGAGTCGAAACCGCGCGCTTGAACGATCCGCATTGCGCCCGCAAATCAACCGCGCGACGCAGGAAAATTACGCGCCCGGCTCCATCTTCAAACCTGTCGTCGGCCTCGCCGCGCTGGAAACCGGCTTGAACCCGGACGCTATTGTTGACAATCCGGGTTACGATTTATGTCGGGCGGCGGCACATTACGGATTGGCGCCGCCGGGCCAATACAATTTCCGGCGCGCCATCATTGAGTCCAGCAACACCTATTTTATCACCGTCGGCCTGCAGCGCGGGCATTGATAATGTTGTCCGGATGGCGGAGAAATTCCATTTCGGCGAACGCACCGGTTTGCCCACGCGCCAGGAGACACCGGGAATTTTCCCTACTTTGAACCAGGTGAACAGCCCCGACTGGCATGACGGCGACTCGGCAAACATTTGTACTTCGGCCAAGGTGAAATGGCGGTGACGCCGATGCAAATGGCCGTGGCCTATGCGGCCATCGCCAACGGCGGCACGGTTCTGTGGCCGCGGCTGGTCGAGCGCATCGAGCCGCAAGACCCGGTCAGCGGCGAAACTGTCGACAAATTTCCCGTCCGGCCTCGTGCGCGACAACCTCGGTGTCAGCGCGCGCAGTTTGAACATATTGCGCGACGCGATGCTGGCGGAAACCGAAGACCCGGAAGGCACCGGGCAGCCCGCACGAAGTGCCCGGCCTGCAGATTTGCGGCAAGACCGGCACGGCGCAGGTGATGAACGCGCGCAACCAGGAGATTGACCGCACCACCTGGTTCGCCTCGTTTGCGCCCTATGAACACCCGCGCTACGCGGTGGTGGTCATGGTCGAAAGCGGCACTTATGGCGGCCCAACCTGCGCGCCGATTGCGCACGACATTTACGAGGCGATTTTGAAAAGCGAAACGTCAAACGCACCCGCCCTCGCCGCGCTGCGGCGCGGCGAACGGGCAAATTAAAATGGCCAACGAACTGCTCAACGAACGCCCCGGCAAGCTCGACCGGCTGCAACTGGCCGCGCTGGCCGGGCTGATGTTCATCGGCACGCTGTTCGTGTACAGCGCCACGATGGCCAACCCGGCGCTGGCGTCACAGCCGTGGTATGACCAAAGCTGGGTGCGGCAACTCGTCTGGTGTGCGCTGGGCATCGGCGCGGGCGCGGTGCTGTGTCTGGTGGATTATCACACGCTGGCGCGCTGGTCGTTCGTGGCGTACTGGGCGGCGATTTTCTTTCTGGTTATCGTGCTGATGCCGCACGTCGGCTCGATGCGTTACGGTGCGCGGCGCTGGATTGATTTCGGACCGTTCCAATTTCAACCCTCGGAATTCGCCAAACTCGCCTTCATCCTGGCCGCGGCGCATTTCCTGAGCCGTCCGCCGGACGAGTTGCGGCAACCGGCCAATTTCTGGAAGGGCATCGGCCTGACGCTACTGCCGTTCCTGCTGATTTTGAAGGAACCGGACCTGGGTTCGGCGCTCGTATTATTGCCAACGGGTTTGGTGATGATGTTCGTCGCCGGCACGCCGAAAAGGTATCTGCTGAGACTGACCGGCGCGGTGGGTTTGCTGGCCGCGCTGTTTCTGGTGGATGCGGTGTTTCTGCCGCCGGGCTGGTGGCAGATTTCGATGCAGCCGTATCAGCGCGACCGGTTGCTGGTTTATTTTGGTCGGGATTACACGGATTTCGCTCCGCCGCACGCCACGCCGGCGGAGTTGCAACGCCTGCATCAACAACAACTGGACGATGAATACAACGTCCGGCAGTCGTTGATTTCCGTCGGCTCCGGTGGGCTGATGGGCAAAGGCTGGCGGCAGGGGACGCAAAACGCCCTCGGGTATCTGCCGCGTGCGGTGGCGCACAACGACTTCATTTTCTCCGTGATTGCCGAGGAGGAAGGATTTGTCGGCAGCGTGATTGTCCTCGCGCTGTATGCGGGGGTTCTCTTCACCGGATTGAGAATCGCCGGCCAGGCGCGCGATCGCCTGGGCAAACTCGTGGCGGTGGGCGTCGTAACGCTCATCTTCAGCCACGTGTTCATCAACATCGGCATGAACATTCGCATCATGCCCGTGACGGGTGTGCCACTGCCGCTGCTTTCCTACGGCGGGTCTTCAGTGCTCTGCTCGTTGATCGCCGCGGGTTTGATGCAAAACGTTTACATTCATCGAAGAGGATACTGAATATGAGCAATAAAAACTTTTCACGGCGGCGCCGCGGAATGCATTTCCGCCCCAAGGGTGGCCTCGGCCAGACCCCGCAGAAATCCGACCGTGAAGCCAGCCAGGCGCGCGCCGACGCGGTGAGCGAACAGGGCGGCGCGGAGCGGCTTTTTGAAAAACGGCACACCCACGAAATCGAACGCGCGGAGAACATCGCCGCCGGCCTGCCGCCGCAGGGCATGCCGGAAAAGGAAACGCCGGAACCCGCCGCGGCCAAAAAGGAATTCCGCGAGCCGCATCTCGAAACGCCCGCCCAGGTGGAGGAGGAAAAACCTTTCGAGCCGGTCGCAATTCAAGAGCAGCCAAAGGGTATTTTGGATACCATCAAGGTCGCGGCGACCAACCTCGTCAAAAGGGTCCAGCGCCTCATCCGCTCGGAGAAAAAAATCCACAAGGAAATCATCATCAATGCTGAGACGCTCGAAACGCGCGTGGCGGTGATCGAGGACGGCAAGCTGGAGGAATTCAACATCGAACGCACCACCGAGGAGCGCCTCGTCGGCAGCATGTTCAAGGGCAAGGTCCGCAACCTCGAAGACGGCCTCAAGGCTGCGTTCGTGGACATCGGTTTCGAGAAAAATGCGTTCCTGCATTACTGGGACATCGTGCCGAACCAGTTCGACAGCAGCGTGGAAATTGTCGAGCGTCCCGCAGGGCGGGACCGCCGGCCGGCCCGGCCGAAAATCACGCAGAAGGACATTCCGCGTTTGTATCCGCCCGGCAGCGAGATCATCGTGCAGGTCACCAAAGGCCCGATTGGCACGAAAGGGCCGCGCATCACCACGAACCTCGTGCTGCCCGGACGTTATCTCGTCCTGTTGCCGAATTCGGACCAGTCCGGCATCTCGCGCAAAATTGAGAACCAGGAGGAACGCAAGCGACTCAAAAAAATCCTGCGCGAATTGCCGATTCCGGACGGCATGGGCGTCATCATGCGTACCGCTGGTGAAGGCCAGCAAAAGCGCTACTTCGTGCGCGACCTCGCCTTGCTGCTCGAAGAGTGGAACGGCGTCGAGGAACGCATCAGAAAACAGCCGATGGCGACCTGCGTATTCCAGGAACCGGACCTGATCGAACGCACCGTCCGCGACTTTTTGACCGAGGACGTCGAACGCATCGTCGTGGACAACCAGAAGGCCCATGACCGGATGCGCGACATGATGTTGAAAATCAAGGCCAAGTATGCGGCCAAGAAGATCAAATTTTACACCGACGCGCAGCCGGTTTTTGACCGGTTCAACATCACCAAGCAACTGGAGAGCACCTTCTCGCGCCAGGTGCATCTCAAGAGCGGCGGGTACATCGTCATTGACGAAACCGAGGCGCTGGTGGCGATTGACGTGAACACGGGCCGGCACAAGGGCAATCGCGACCAGGAATCCGCCATTTTGAAGGTGAACCAGGAAGCGGCGGAGGAGATCTGCCGGCAATTGCGCCTCCGCAACATGGGCGGCCTCATCGTGCTCGACTTCATTGACATGAAATCCCGGCGGGACCAGCAGTCCGTGTATCAGCGGATGAAGGAGGGCTTGCGCCGCGACAAGGCCAAGACGCACATCCTGCCGATTTCGCAGCTCGGCCTCATGGAAATGACGCGGCAGCGCCACACCGAAAGCGTGCGCTCGGCGGTGTATGACGACTGCCCGTATTGCAAGGGCCGCGGCAAGGTCAAGAGCGTCCTGACCATGAGCGTGGAAATCCAGCGCAAGCTCCAGGAAATCCTGAAGAAACGCGAACGCGACGAATCGGATTTTCAACTCCGCATCGTCGTGAATCCGACCGTGTTGGAGCGGCTCCGCACCGAGGACGAAAAGCACCTCATCGAGATGGAAAAACGCTACTTCGGCAAGCTGTCATTCCGCGCCGACACCGGGATGCACGCCGAGCAATTCAAGATTGTGAACGTGGAAAACGGCGAGGAACTGGCCAGCGTTGGCTCGTAACAGGGTAGGGCGCGTCACTCCGTGCGCGCCGCCGGACTTGAGCGGCGGGCAGGGGACTGCCCGCCCTACTTAAAATCAAAAACGCCTCGCGAGCAATCGCGGGGCGTTTTTTGCATTTGATTCTCAGGTGTTCGCTGGCGGTTCACCAAACCGAGGCGAAGCTAATCGTCACGCGCAATCGTCTTGCTTTCCTTAACGAGCTTACATTCACCACCACCAACTCTATAGGCGTCTGTGTAGATGTAAGCACTATGTTCATCAATAAATTCTTGATTCTCCACAATGATATTCTTTCCCTCCACTTTTACCGAGTGCATGCGATACCGCATAAGCGCCGAGGAACGCAGGCTTCAGCCGGCAGAAACTCGCTTCGATCGTCCTGCCGAGTGAAAGCGGCGTTCGTTCCCGAGTTTTTTCTTCCTCGTCATTGACCGGGTGCGTGATAGAATGTTCCCATGCGCACGGTGATTTATCCGGGCAGTTTTGACCCGCTCACGAACGGACATTTGGACGTGATTCAGCGCGCGGCCCGGCTGTTCGACCGCGTTATCGTGGCCGTCGCCGAAAATGACGGCAAACATCCGCTGTTCACGCTCGCCGAGCGCGCGGCGCTGGTGAAGCAGGCGGTGCGGCATCTGCCACACGTGGAAGCGGACATTTTCGAGGGTTTGCTGGTCGAATACGCCGCCCGCCGCAAGGCCGAGGCCATCATCCGCGGTTTGCGCGCGGTGTCGGATTTCGAGTTTGAATTCCAGCTCGCGCTGATGAACCGCAAGCTGAACGAAAATGTGGAAACGATTTTCATGATGCCCAAGGATACCTACACGTTTTTGAGTTCGCGCATGGTGAAGGAAATCGCCCGGCTCGGCGGCGACGTGAGCGCGTTTGTGCCGCCGCACGTGCGGCTGGCCCTCCAAAAAAAGCTGAAACCGCGGAAATAATTTTGAGCTTATCATTTTTCGTTCCGGTCAAAGGCATTGGTTGTTTACCGGCCGTGACTGGAGTAAGACTGGAAGTATATGTTGACCGTCAATCTTCACCATCTAGAGGAGCACGAAATTCATCTCGAGGGCGAATTGCCCGTGAAGGAACTGGATTTGGACGTGCACGATCCGATGATTCACCCCGGGCAACCGCTGCGTTACGACCTGACGGTCGAGAAGCTGCCCAACGGCATCCTGGTGACCGGCTCGCTGCGTTTGACTCTGGAATGCGAGTGCGTTCGCTGCCTGGAGCCCTTCCGGCATGAACTGAATCTGGCGGATTGGACGTGCCATTTGCCGTTCGCGGGCGAGGAGCAGGTAACCGTGGACAACGATTGCGTGGACTTGACGCCTTATCTGCGGGAGGATATTCTCCTTGAGTTTCCGCAGCACCCGCTGTGCAAGCCGGACTGCCGCGGATTGGAGAAAATCTCCACGGGCAAAGCCAAACCCGGCCGCGTTCCCCGGGGCGAGACCGCTTCGTCGCCGTGGGCGGAGTTGAACAAATTGAAACTGTGATTTATTGAAAATTTATGGGCGTTCCCAAGCGTAAACCCTCCCGGAGCCGGCAGCGCATGCGCCGCGCTTACAACAGCGTGTTGACCCTGCCGCAACTGAGCACGTGTCCCCAATGCGCCGCGCCGTATGTGCCGCACCGGGTTTGCCCGGCGTGCGGTTATTACAAAGGCCGGCAGGTGTTGACCGTCACCGCGGGCGCCTGATTTCGGCGGGACGGGGGGAATTTCCCGCGTTCATTCATCTATGCGAATTGCTGTGGATGTCATGGGCGGCGACTACGGGTGCGGGGTGGTCATCGAAGGCGCCAAGCTGGCGCTTCAGGCCAACAAGAAAATCAGCGCCCTCTACCTGGTCGGCGATCAGGCCGCCATCCACGCCGCCCTGCCTGATCGCGGTTTTCGCGACCATCGCGTCCGGGTCGTTCACGCCAGCGAAGTGGTGACGATGGACGACAAACCGGCCAATGCGCTGCGCAAAAAGAGGGATTCTTCCATCGCGCGCGCCGCCGAACTGGTGCGGGAGGGCAAAGCCGACGCGGTCGTTTCCCTCGGCAACACCGGCGGCCTTTTCGCGGCGGCCACGCTCAAGCTCGGTCGTCTGCCCGGTGTGGACCGCGGCTGCATCGCGACCGTCATTCCGCGGCAGGACAATGAGTTCGTGTTGCTCGACGCCGGCGCGAATGTCGAGTGCAAGCCGCTCCATCTCGCGCATTTCGCCGTAATGGGCAGCATTTATTCGCGCGAAGTGCTCGGGCGCAAACGACCGCGCGTCGGCATTCTCAGCATTGGCACGGAGGATTCCAAAGGCAATGAACTGACACTCGAAGCCTTCAAGCTTTGCCGGCAGCTCAATGTCCATTTCATCGGCAACGTCGAGGGACATGATTTGTTCAAGGACCACGTGGACGTTGTGGTTTGCGACGGTTTCGTCGGCAACATCGTTTTGAAGACGTGCGAGAGCCTCGCCGTCGCGATGTTTTCGATGCTCAAGCGCGAGTTGATGCGCAATCCCAAGCGGCAAATCGGCGCGTATCTCGCGCAAAATGCCTTTCATGCCATCCGCCGGCGCATGGATCCGGAGGTGCATGGCGGCGCGCCGTTGCTCGGTTTTAATGGCATCGTGTTCAAGGCGCACGGTTCATCCCGTGAACGCGCCATCGCCAGCGCGTTGCGCGTGACCGCCGAAACCGTGCAGCACCACGTCAACGACATCATCGCGCGTGAAATTGCCCGCGCCAACGAGCGGCTGGCCGATGTGGAACCGTCCGTCCCCGTTCACGCATGAGCCCTTCACCCGCAAAAAAATTCAAAAACCCGCGCGCGCTGTACAATTTTCAAGGCCGCTCGTGCTCCATCACCGGCGTCGGCTCCTACGTGCCGGCGAAAATCCTGTCCAATTTCGATTTGGAGAAAATGGTGGACACAACCGACGACTGGATCATCACGCGCACCGGCATCAAGGAACGGCGGCTGGCGGCCAAGGACGAATTCACATCCGACATGGCTGCCCGGGCCGCCGAACGCGCCATGAAAATGGCGGGCGTCACCGTCGGGCAAATTGACTTGATCATCGTCGCCACCATCACGCCAGACACGCCCTTCCCGGCGACGGCCTGCCTGGTGCAGCACAAAATCGGGGCGAAACGCGCCGCGGCATTCGACCTCGAAGCCGCCTGCTCCGGTTTCATTTACGGACTTGAAGTGGCGCAGCAATTCATCATGTCGCGCACCTACGACACCGTGCTCGTCATCGGCGCGGAAAAACTTTCCTCGATTGTGGACTGGAAGGACCGCAACACGTGCGTGTTGTTCGGCGACGGCGCGGGCGCGGCGGTGCTGCAAAACCGCCCGAGTTCGCACGGTTTGCTGACGGCGGTGATGGGTGCCGACGGCGGAAGCGCCAATTTGCTGTTCATGCCCGGCGGCGGCAGCCGTTGTCCGGCAACGATCGATTCAGTCAACGCGCGCCTGCATTACCTGCGGATGAACGGCCGGGAAACCTACAAAAGTGCGGTGCAGGCGATGTACACGGCAGCACGGGAAGCGTTACGGCGATGCGAGCTCGATATTTCACAAATCAAATGCATCATCCCGCATCAGGCCAACCGCCGGATCATTGACGCCGTGGGCGAACGGCTCGGCGCGAAACCAGGGCAGATGTTCGTGAACCTGGAGCGCTACGGCAACACGTCGGCAGCGTCGGTGGCCATCGCACTGGACGAGGCGGTGGTCGCGGGAAAAATCCAGCGCGGCGACCTGGTCCTGCTGATTGTGTTCGGCGCGGGACTGACGTGGGGCGCGGCGGTGATTGAATGGTAAACCTCTAATCAATTGCATGATTTGCACTTATTTGACGACCGGCGGTGACGTGCTAATTTGACATAATTCTATGAGCGCGAGAAAAATTGAAACCGGCGGCGCCGTGCGGCAGGACATCACCGTTGAATCCCGGCAGACGCGCCTGGATTTATCCACCGAATCCGTCGTGATTCACAGAAACGGCATCGAATTTCGCAGTCCCGCACCGTTCAACCCTTGGACGGAAATGACCGTGGCGCTGCAATCGCCGCGCGACAACAGCCGGCTCCAATGCGCCGGGGTCGTCGTTGCCTGTTCCGGCAACAAACACACCGGTTATCACGTTTCGATGGTCTTCACGAGCCTGACCAAACAGGGACAGGCGCGCCTGCACGCGATGGCAGGGTCGGAGTTGGGTTTATAAACCGGGGGCTCCAGTTCAAAGCGAGTCTGGTCTGGGATTATCCCGGCCAATGTTGGGAGGCCCGAGGAACGTGGTGGATTTCATCCAATTTGTCCTGTCGCCGCAGGGTCAGGCAGTCCTGACAGGAACAGGCTACACGCCTCATCCTTGAATCTGACCCTAGTAGGTTGACTGTTGCAGGACAAATCACAGCAGACGAACTCATACGTCATGCCGACGAAGGGCATGGGCAAAACAGGAGTTGCGATTCATGGATGATGAACCGATTGAACTGCCAATTGACGGCGTGCTGGATTTGCACACGTTCAATCCGCGCGAGGTCAAGAACTTGGTGCCGGATTATCTGGCCGCATGTCAGGAACGAGGCATCCTGCAGGTACGCATCATTCACGGCAAGGGCATCGGCAATCTGCGGCGCACGGTGCACGCGATCCTTTCCAAACACCCGGCAGTGGTGTCGTTCGCGCTCGATCATCCGCAATTTGGCGGCTGGGGCGCCACCCTCGCGCGGTTGCGCGACCCCCACCCGGCTGGAGGCCACCCTTTTCCACCGAATGAGACAGAGGCGAGGTGAGGGCGAATTTTGTTCGACTATTTCAACGGTTCCAAAGTTATTTTGCGGATTTCAATGTCTCCACCTTCGCTTTGAATGCCAATGAAGCCCGACGAAATGGTGCATTCGGTGATTTCATTCATGAACTTGCCGTTAATGAAAGCCTTGACATCGTTGCCGGAGCAGACTGTCACGTTGGTGTTCCATTCGCCGACGGGTTTTTCCACCGATTCGCCGCGCATCGGAACCGGCGTGTTGGCATCCATGCCTTTGTGTTCCTTGCATTCCGCGCCGGCCATCACGAACAAATCACCCTGCCGGCCGGACTTGCCTTGGTTCTGGATGCACATTGGCCAGACTTTGTCCGGCAATTGCATGTGAACGAGCACGCCGGTGTTGTCGGCCTTGGGCGCGACTTTGATGAAGCGCCATTCAACGGTCACAACATAATTGCTGTAGATTTGCGTCGTGCGGATATAACCGATCGGTTTGCCGGTGCAATGAATGACGCCGTTGGTGACGCTCCAGGTCTGCATCGGGTCGGCGTGGTCTTTCATGCAAAACGTCCAGCCGGTGAAATCCGTGCCGTTGAACAGTTCGGTGTGATTCACCGGCGTGATGGCGGTCTTGGTGTCCTGCGCGCTGACGGAATTCACGGAAGCGAGCGCGAAGGGGATCAGTGCGACTTGGACGAAGGTGATTTTCATTGTGCCAAAAATGACGCTGCTGTTATCGCAAATCAAGCGCGAAAACCGGTCAAAACCACCGTGGAGCGCGATCCGGTTTGTTCTACTTTCCGGTTTTTTGTTCCGCGTCGCTCACGGAGGATTTCAGCCGCGGGTCGTCAAGAATGGTCAGGGCCTCATCGCGAATTGCTTCCGCGTCCGATTTGCCGCCGGTCGCCACGAGAATTTCAATCAATTGCCGGACCTGGCCAACAAAACGGTCTCCGGCGGATTTTATCATCATGGCCGAATTATCCCGCGGCGAATAAACCGGCGCGTTCGTCCAGCCGCGAGAACGATTGAATTCCGCGAGTTGTTGCGTGGCCATTTGATGCGCCTCGGCCATGTGCTTTTGGCTTTGCAATTCCATTGCATAAAAGTTGCGGGCGGTCTCGAACCGGAATTGCGGATCGCCCAGGTATTTCCGGCAGGTCTCGTATTCGCCTTTCTGAACGAGTTGACTTTCGGCGACGAAATAACATTGCTGGGCCAGTTGCGGGTCGCGCCGTTCGACGGTTTTGAACAACGCATACGTCATATCCTCCTGATGCAAGGCGCCGTTGATGGCATTGACTTCCGAAAACAGCTCGAAATAACCGCGGCCCTCGGAAAATTCGCGGGTGTCGTGGTCGCGAATTTGAATCAACGCCTCCTTCGCCTTGGGAAATCTCCGGCCCAGTTCAATCCAGTCGTTCAGCAGCGGAATCAAGGAGCCGCTGGTTTTGCATTGCTCGTGAAACGCGACGCAGCACTGCAAGGCTTCTTCGTAGCGGCCATAGGAGATCAATTGGCTCACGTCGTGATGCGTCTGGTAGGCGGCAGCCAGGGCCGCGTCGGGCGTAAATTGATTCGTCCCGGACGCCGGCAGACCTGTGGCCGGGTTGACGACGCCTGGCTGGGCGGGTGCACTTTCCGGCATCCCCGTGGCCAGATTGATCCGTTGAGCATTGGCTGGCGGGCTGAAAACCGGGCCGCCAAACAACACGGTCGCCGACAATAGCAGCGTGATTTGAAGTTTTGCAGGAATCGTCTTCATGTTTGTTCATTTGTTGCCGACGGGAATGGATTGTTTTTGAATTTTCTCCTCTGCGTCGCTGACGGCGGACTTCAGCCGCGGGTCGTCCAGAACCGCCACGGCTTGGTCGCGGATTTTTTCGGCGTCGGCTTTGCGACCTGTGCCGACGAGAATTTCGATCAAATTGCGCGTTTGCGCGACGAAACCGGCGTCGGCAAACTTCGGGAGTTCCGGCGGAAACGGCACCTGCCGGTTCGGAAAAACCGAATTGGTCGTTTTCGCCATTTCCTGCAATCGTTCGACTTGTTGCCGCCACAGGCCTTGCTGCTGGTCCCCCGTTTTTTTCATGCGTTCCCACGACTCGCGGATGCTCTCGAACTTTGCTTGCGGATCGCCGATGTAACTCATGCATAAATCATATTCACCGCGCTGGATGAGCATGGGTTCCAGCAAGCCGTAGCATTGCTGCGCCAGTTTCTTATCTTGCTGGCCGATGCTCTTGAACAACGCATAGGTCGCCTCGTCATCGCCGAGCAATCCGTTGATGGAACTCACTTCCATGAACAACTCAAAGTAACCGCGGCCTTCGGAAAATTCGCGCGCGTCGGCGTCGCGAATTTCCATCAGCGCCTCCTTGGCCTTCGGATAACGGCGGCCCAGTTCCATCCAGTCGGAAATCGCAAACGAAATACGAACGCCCTCCTGACCGGCATCGTTCCTCGAATGGTTGAAATACCAGAGATAGCGTTGCAAGGCTTCCTCATAATCGCCGTTTGACATCAAGTCCTTCGCCTCGTCGAGAATTTTTCGCAAATCCGGCTTCTCGCCGGGCCCGAGTACGGGCGACCACGTTTCGGCGGAAGCCGGTTCCTGGCCGCGCCGAAAATGGATGTTGCCGTTCACGGTGTTGACTTTCACGCTCCCGCCGCCTTTGCCGAGGGTGCCATTCACATTTTTGCCAACCAATTCCTTGTTCACGGTCAGCGAGGGAAACTCGCTGGTGATGCCGCCGTTAATGGTGTTGGCTGAAATTTTGGCATCAGCACCAGCGGGCAGAACCGTCTCGATCTCGCCATTCACCGCGTCGAGCGACACGGACTGGCCTTGGCCGAGCGATGCGAATTCCACTGCGATCCGGCCATTAACGGTGGAGAGTTTCAGGCCACCCGCCACGTCCTTGACCTGAGCGTCGCCGTTGACGGTGGACGCGGCGATGTTGCCCGAAACGCCATCAATCACGATATCACCGTTGACGCTGCGGATGTCCGCCAGCCGCGCATGTTGCGGCACCTGAATGGTGTAATCCACGCTGGCATCGTTTCTTTTGTCGTTTTTGAACCACAACCAACTCCAGGGAAAACCGGTCACGCTCGACGGCTGTTCCGTGTGAATGACGGCCCCGTTCGGCTCCGAATCAATATTGATTTTGACGGCCTTGACACTTTCGCCGGTCCTGCCGTGAATGGCGGCGTTGATGACGACGGCGTTGCTGCTCCAGCCGTGGATTTCGATCCGGCCTTTGACATTGTCAATGCTGAATCGTCCGTCCGCGTTGAATGGAAATGACTGGTTGGAATCCTTGCGAAACTCGCCGCCGGCGTCCTGACGAATGCCGGCTTGCTGTAGATTCTGCGGGGTGTCATTTGCGCTATCCCGTGTTTCACTCAATGAAAGCACGTACATGGCAGCCGCGATGATCGCAAACGCAATTGGAATCAAAATCACGCAACCCGTGATCACTACGAAGTGCCGCCAGAAATGGTCGGATTTCGGTGCAAGCGGCGCGGCGGGCACATTGGAACCGAAGGCCGATTTGACATCGTCGCGTGCCAGCACGATGAGCGCCCAGATTCCGATAGGCAAACCAACGAGGCTGCAAGCCACGATGGCGATGATGCCGGCCGCAACAGCCCAGGCGTAACTCTGCCGCTGCAACATTTGGTAGCCACCGAATAAAATCAGCAGACCGGGAATGAATTTGAACAGCACGAGACTGATAACAGCCACCGAACCCCAGCCGCTGAAAAACCTTCCGCCGACGATTTTGTCCAGCCATTCCAGGCCGCCCGGAAGCAAATACAACCCATTGACCAACGCTGATAAAATCTTCCACAACCCGGCGACCATTAAGGCCACTGCCGACGCGGTGATTATTCCCGTGCCGGAGACTGGATCTCCCGCATGAGCTGGCACCGGCGTTGTCGCGAATCGCGGTGGTGTGGGGCCGGCGGCGGAAGGAGCGGTTCCGCCCGACGGCGGGGTTGACGGTGGAGTTGGTGGCGGAACGGTCAGTGGGCTGACGCCGGTTTTCATCTCGCCAGCTTGCGGGTGGACCCAATGGGTGATTCTCCTTCCCTGGCCGTCCGTGAACACTTTGCAGAGGATCAAAATCCAGTCAATCGTGGCCCAGATGCCACAGGCGCCAAAAGTGCATAATTGCAGGATCGCGGTCCCGGTTTTCCCGACGTAAAATCGGTGCGCGCCGAACACGCCGAAAAAGAAGGCCAGCAGAAACGCCGGAAGAATGATCTTGTCGCTTGTCGCTTTGCCAGACGGAGTGGCCAGCAACGGGACCGGGCCTCCTTTTGCGGCAAACCCCGCCACGGGTGGTACCGCTCCCGCGATCGTTTCCACGTCCGTCTTAAGCTGGCTCGCCTGTTGGTAGCGGCGTGCCGGTTCCTTCTCCAACGTGTGCAACACCACTTCATCCAGCCGCACGTCGATCTGGACTTTCTTGGACGGTGGGGCGAATTTGCCCAGCGGCAATTCGCCGGTGAGCATTTCGTAGAAAACGACGCCGAGCGAATAAATGTCCGCGCGATGATCCACCGTCTGCGGTTTCTCGATCTGCTCCGGCGCCATGTAATGCGGCGTGCCCACCACGTCCTTGACGCCAGTCAGCGCAACCTTGCCAACCGGCACCCCGATGATTTTCGCGATGCCGAAGTCGGTGATTTTTACCCGGCCTTTTTTATCCAGCAGGAGATTCTCCGGCTTGATGTCGCGGTGGACGATGCCTTCGTTGTGGGCGAATTGGAGCGCCTCGCAGATTTGCGGAACGATGGCCAGCGCCTGTTCCGGCGACAACTGTCCGGCGTGCTCGACTTCGCGCAGGTTGGTTCCATCCACAAATTCCATCACCAGGTAGTGCAACGTGCCCGCCTTGCCGAAGTCATGCACGGCCACGATGTTTGGGTGATTCAGACGCGCCAGGGCGCGCGCCTCGCGGTTGAACCGTTCGGCAAAACCGGGATCGCTGGCCACCGCCGGCGGCAGCACCTTCAAAGCGACGAACCGGTCCAAGGCCGGCTGACGTGCCTTGTAAACCGCCCCCATGCCGCCTTTGCCAATGAAGCCGAGGATTTCGAGTTGGGGAAAGAGCTGGGCGATTTCTTCGACTGGTGGCGGCACAAACCGCGCGCCGGCGGCTTCGCCGGACACTCCCGGTTCAGTTCCAGTGGGAAAGCCGGACTTGATGAGGCATTCCGGACATAGTCCCAGCGGCACGTCGGGCGGCAACGGCTTCCGGCAATTTGGGCAAATTTTCTGCGTTTCCATATCAAACGTCTCTCCATCCATTACTTAGGAAACGGTGGCGGAAGGTTGCGGACAAAATGAGTCAGCAGCCACCCACTACTGTAAACAGGTGCCGCAATTCTTCATCCACTTCACCGGGGTCGGCCACGGTCTGGGCGATTTCGTCATGCAGCAACCGGCGATAACGCTGGCGCAGGCGATGCACGGCGGACTTCACCGTACCTTCGCTAACCCCGAGCTTCACGGCCAGTTCGGCATAAGGCTGGGTAGTGCAGTCGCCCACAAGGCACGGGTGCAGCGCGGCGAAAAGTTCCGCCCGGCCTTCCTGCTCGTATTCTGAACGAAGCCGTTGGAGGACTTCGTCGAGCAACGTCAAAGCCCAACGGCGTTCGTAACTGTGTTCCGGCGTGACGTTGTCAACCGGTTCATGGCCATAGCGGGTTTCCGCCGTGTCAAATTGCAGCGGCACGGGCGTCATGCCGCCGCCGCGTTTCTGCGCCCGCGCCTTGTCCCATTCGTCGGCCAGAAAATGGTTCATGGCCGACAACAGGAAGGAACGGAACCGCCCTTTCTGCTGGTCGGCGCGACCGACCCAGTTGCGCTCCAGCAGGCGGGCAAAAAATTCCTGCGTCAGGTCCTTGGCATCTTCCGGCGACTGTCCGCGCCGCCGCACGTAGGCATAAAGCGGATACCAGTAGGCCCGGCAAAGTTTTTCCAGGGCCGCACGCGCGTGCGTGGTGCCGCCGCGACCGGCCGTCAGCACCACGGACCAGCGGGTCGTGACAAACACGGGTTGCCGCGGCGCATTTTCTCCGGTTGAGGTCGTGCCGGATGTCACAGCGTCAGCAGGAGTGATCACACGCCAAGCGTAACGCCGCCTGTGCTGGCAGCGCAAGCCTGGTCAACATCTGGCAATGTCCTAATTTGCCTTTGGCGCGCGGGCTTCAGCCCGCTTCAACACACAAGCTACATCGGTAGATGAAGCGGCATAAATGCCGCGCTCCTCGAATTAGAATACTACCCAACATCCGGAGATCAAACCATTGGTTCAGCCGCCCTTGGTTTGGAAAACGAGAAGATAGGGCACGGCGGAATGGCCTTGGGCGTCTTTAAAACCGTGGAAACTCTGGCTGTTAATCCAGTAACCGTACGTTTTATTCGGTTCCAGTTTCACTTTCAGGATGCACGTGCGATGAGTGGCGTCGTAGTGAGGCTTCCCGATACTTGTCGCGTCGGAATCCTTCCACACGGTGCTCCAGCTCCAGGATTGGTCCATCATGTCCTTGCTGAAGGTGACGCGAATTTCCATTTCGCCGGGCGAAACGTCCTTGCTGCCGGCTTCAGGCACGGTTTTCACGACCACCGGCGCCATGGAGTCAACGTCCTGCGCCTGGCAGGTTTGCGGCGCGAATTGACAAATCGCGCCGATGATGAGCGCTGTGAGCAATGTTTTTATTTTCATATTTTGTTTTTCAATTTTGTTTAGTCTGGAAAATCAGCAAAATAGGGAACCGCCGGACGACCGCCTCGGTCGGTGAAATTTTTGAATTCACTTGATGAAATAACCGGCGGATTTCCATAGTCCCATTGTCCATCCTTCTCTTGCATGAACGTGGCGGCTTTTCCCTTTCACTTTGAATCCGCTTTGAGGCTGTCCACCAACAAATTACCACGATGATCGATAGCGTCGGCATATTGGGCTTTGATTTCATTGAATAACGCCTCCGCCTTTTCCTTCTCGCCCTGGCTCTTGTAATCCTCGGCCAGCAGAAACCGCGCGTAGGCTCCAACCTGGACACCATCCCCATAAAAGCAATCGTTGTATTTGTCGATGCAATCTTGAAGATACTGGACACGCTCATCGCCGTGGGACATCTGGGCAAGATAGAGCATTGCACAACCGGTGCGGTTGAAGTCGGGATACTTCTGGATCATTGTTTGAAGACTCTCCTTCGCTTCAGGAGTGCCCCATTTCTGGTTGGCTACCTGATACAATTGTTCTGCGTCGCGCAGTTGTTGCGGAGGATATTTTCCCTGGTCTTGCGCCGTCCTCTTCAAAAATCTTTCGTGAAGCGATTGCTGTCGGCTGTTCATGGCCGGCTGCTGGGCTTTGAGGGACTTCAGAGATTGCGAGATTCTGTGGTTTTGAACGACCTCATACGCCAAGGAGATACCAAGAATAGCAATAATGGTGAATAGGGCGGTTAATTTTTTCATAGACATTTTAGGCTTTGAGTTTGGTTTGGAACGCGAAATTATTTCCACCTGCGTTTTGACTTCACTGACCTGCTGGTAACGGCGCGCTGGCTCTTTTTCCAGCGCGTGCAACACCACTTCGTCCAATCGCACATCAATTTGAACTTTGCTTGAGGGCGGCTGGAATTTTCCCAATGGCAGTTCGCCGGTGAGCATTTCGTAGAACACCACGCCCAGCGAATAAATGTCCGCGCGATGGTCCACGGTCAGCGGTTTCTCAATCTGTTCCGGCGCCATGTAATGTGGCGTGCCCACCGCGTCCTTTGCGCCCGTGAGCGTTTGTTGGCCGGCTTCGTCGCCCAGCATCTTCGCGATGCCGAAGTCCGCAATCTTCACCCGGCCCGATTTGTCCAGCAGGATGTTCTCCGGCTTGATGTCGCGATGGACGATGCCTTGTTCGTGGGCGTATTGGAGCGCCTCGCAAATCTTCGGCACAATCGTCAGTGCCTGCTCCGGCTTTATCTTCCCGGCCAGCAACAATTGCCGCAGACTCAGACCGTCCACGAATTCCATCACCAGGTAACAATGCCCGCCCGCCTCGCCGAAGTCGTGGATGGTGACGATGTTCGGATGATTCAACCGCGCCAGCGCCTGCGCTTCGCGCGTGAACCGCTCAACGAACTGCGCATCCTGCTGCTTCTCTCTCGCCAGGATTTTGAGCGCGACGAGGCGGTTCAAGCGCGGCTGCCGCGCCTTATAGACCACGCCCATGCCGCCGCGACCGAGGCATTCGAGGATTTCCAGTTGCGGGAACAGCGACGCAATTTCCGCAGGTGTGGGCGGGGGATGGACGGCTTTGGTTCCATGCGGGCGGGCCGCGCCCGGTCCCTCCGTTTGGGTGGCGAGGCCGGCTTTGAGCATGCATTCGGGGCAAATGCCGCCCAATGCCGTGGGCGGCACCGGTTTCCCGCAATGAGGGCAGCTTCGTTCGCCAGCCATAAATCTGCTTTCACCACATACAAAGGAAGAATTGGCCGAAGGTTACAGTGAATTTCCAAAATAAACCATGAAAAGGCCGCGAAATCCGCAGTCACTAGCTGCCTGCCAACGTCTGGAACAAATACCGCAGTTCATCTTCTACTTCGTCCGGGCCGGACACGGTGTCAGCGATGGTGTCGCGCAGCAGCGCGCGGTAACGCTGGCGCAGCCGGTGCACGGCCACTTTCACCGCGCCTTCGCTCACCTCCAGTTGCCGGGCCAGTTCGGCGTAGGGCGCTGCGTCGCTCGCGCCAGCCAGCGTGAGGCGCAGCGCGTCGAACAGCGTGCCCTTGCCCTGCGCGCGATATTCTTCGCCCAGCCGCTGATAAACCTGTTCGAGCAGCGTGATGGCCCAGCGATGTTCAAACGCCTTTTCCGGTGTGAAATTTTCCACCGGCATTTCACCCAGCCGCATTTCGGCGCTTTGCAGGTCAAGGGAAATCACCTTACCGCCCCCGCGTTTTTGCGCCTGGGCTTTGTCCCATTCGTCGGCAAGGAAGTGGTTCATGCTGGCCAGCAGGAAGGAACGGAAACGGCCTTTCTCCGGTGCGACGCTGGCGACAGCGTTGCGTTCCAGCAACCGCGCGAAAAATTCCTGCGTGAGGTCCTGGGCGTCAGCGGGCGAATAACCGCGCCGTCGCATGTAGGCGTAGAGCGGATGCCAGTAGGCCTGGCAGAGGTTTTCGAGCGCGGCACGGGCACGGGTGGTGTCGCTGCGCGCCGCCGTCAGCACCACCGACCAATGCGTGGTGACAAAAACCGGGCGGTGCGGCGGCTCATGGTGAGTCGAAGTTGATTCTGGCGCGGTTTGCCCGGAAGTGCTCATGGGCGCGAACGTAACGCCGCCCGCGCTCACAACGCAAGCCTGCTCAACCTTGAAGTTTTCTTCGCGCGATCTCAAAAACTGTCGCGGGTGAAAGGGCGTTCAAACACTCGTTCGGTTTTTCGTAATGGCAGTGCGATTTCAGGCAGGGAGAACAGGAAAGTTCAACTCGCAAGACGTTGTTGAGCTGACCGTAGGGACCGGTGCGGCGTGGTTCGGTCGGGCCGAAGAGCGCCACGAGCGGTGTGCCCAGCGCGGCGGCCACGTGCATCGGGCCGGTGTCATTGGTCACCATCAAATTACAGAGCCGCAGCCACTCAACCATTTCCGGCGATGAAGTTCGTCCGCACAAATTCAGACAGCGTTCCGGCGCGGCGCGTGAAATGATTTCACCGAGCGGCTCGTCCTTCCCGTCGCCGAGAATAGCGATGCGCGTGTTTGGGAAATTATTCGCAAGCAGGCGGGCGAGTTCGGCGAAATGTTCCGCCGGCCAGCGTTTGGTCGGCCAGCGCGCACCGGGTTGGAAGACAATCCAGCGTGCGTCGCCGGTCTGCCATTTCGATTTAACGGCTGTAGTGATTTCGGGATGTTCAGGCAGCCATTGAAAATCTTTATGGACCGGCACGCCGAGCCGTGGCAGAACGGCGAGGTACCAGTCCACGGCGTGCGTGTGAAATGACGGGCGGCGGACGGCGACGTCGTAGAATCCGCGTGCGCCTTCACGGACTTCGTCGAGGCCGATGAGAAATTGTCCGTTGGCGAGCCACGCGAACGCACCACTGCGCGCGAGGCATTGCAAGTCAATGACCCAGTCGAAATGTTGCGCGCGCATCCAGCGGATGCTGTGGAGCATTTCCGGCCAGTGGCGCGGTGACGCCCAGCGCCGGCGTTCAAAGCGGACGATGCCGGTCAAATCAAGGTCACCTTCAAGGAGCGGCGCGAATTGCGAATCAATCCACCAAAAGATTTCACTCGCAGGCAGATGGCATTTGAGCAGCCGCAGCACGGGCAGCGCCTGCACCACGTCGCCGAGCGAACTGGGTTTGAGAATCAGGATTTTCAAAAAGCGTCAGTTACGGACGTCAGCCGAGACGATCACACGAACCACTCATAGTGTTCCCTTGGTGCTCGGCATTTGTCCGGCGATGCGCGGATCGCGCCGGCAGGCGGCGTCCACGGCGCGGGCAAACGCCTTGAACAGCGCCTCGACGATGTGATGCGGCTCGTCGCCGTAAAGCAATTCGAGGTGCAGGTTGCAGCGAGCTTCATTGGCGAAGCCCTGGAAGAATTCGCGCGCGAGGCCAAACCGGAACGCGCTCGACATGTCTTGGACTTTTTCCGATTTGGCGACGCGCTTTTGGGCGAATTGATTCAGTCCACGCCAGACGAGGTGTGGCCGTCCGCCGAAATCCACGACGCAGCGCGCGAGACATTCATCCATCGGCACGTAGGCTTCACCGGAGAATGGATTATTCGGGTGAAATCCGGCGCCGTAGCGGCGAATGCCGCGTTTGTCGCCGAGCGCGCGCGTGAAGGCCTGGCCGAGCGCGATGCCGCAATCCTCAACGGTGTGGTGCGCATCCACTTCCAAATCGCCGGCGCAGCGGAGTTTCAAACCCACAACCGCGTGTTTGGCAAAGAGCGCAAGCATGTGGTCAAAGAAGGGGATGCCGGTCTTGATTTGCGATTTGCCCTTGCCGTCGAGGTTGAGGTTGACGGCGACGCGGGTTTCTCTGGTGTTCCGCGAAATTCTGGCCTGCCGGGTTTTCACACGGCCATTAAAACAAAGCGGTCGGCAAAAAACAAAGCGCAATTGCGCGGTTATTGGGATGTGGCCGCCGGGGCGTTCGTTTGCACTGCAAGCTTTTCTTTAAGCTCGTCAATCTGCTTTTGCAGTCCACCGGGGTTGGGGGAAACGGCTTTTGCCTGTTCCAAGTGGGCGACGGCGGCGTCGAAATGGCCGGCGGTTTCTTCGAGCAATGCCAGGTGCGTCCGGAGTTGTTCAACGATGAACTTGTTGTCAAAACTAAATTTTTCTGAATCAGGTTTGCCGGCCATTTGCTTTCCCCAGCTCCTTAGCGCGGCGTCCCAGATGTTCCGCGCGCGTTGCAAATTGTGGTAATTTTCAAAATAAACCCGGCCCAGTTCGTAAAGGAGCTGCGGATTGTCCGGGTTATAACGCAGACCTTCGCGCAAAACCTGTTCTCCCTCGGCAACCTTGTCCATCCTCGTGCGCAACCAATAGGCGGTGACAATGTAGGTTTGGACGTTTTCAGGATCGAGTTCTGAGGAAATTTTCAGCCAAGGCAGGATTTCCCGCACTTCCTGGCTTTTGCTCAAATCATCCGTCGGGCCGCCTTCATCCAGATGTGAGTGCCGGTTGGGGATGAAATGGCGGTTGAAGGCGTCAATAAAATCAAGCGGCGGGCTCATGAAACTGCCTTCACCGCCCTGGTTATGGCTGGCGACTGCTCCGGTATCCTCGGCCATGTGCGCTGTTTCGAACGCTCCACGATTGTCGAAAATGGTTGGATAATAACCGCTGTGATAATAAACATCCGCCTCGCGATAGAAGGAACCAGCAAATAATTTTTGTCCATCGCCGATCATCACGTCCAATGGATTAAGCGATTCTTCGTGATTACCCGGCCAGCCTATAAACCAGCAATCAATCCTTGCCGCCAGCCCTGAACAAAGCACCACCAGCAACAGCAACAGCAAGACAAATGGCCGGGCCGTTTTCATTGCAAAACCTTCTTGCGGAACACCAGCCACGACAACAGCAGCAGCAGTGCTGTGTAGGCCGCCGCGTACGCAAGTGCGATGAGCCAGATGCACCACGGAACGGGCAGCCAGTCGTGGACGATAAGGTCGCGTACATCAAACAATTCCAGATGCGGAATGACGTAATAAAGGCCGGTGATTATTGTTGCGCTTGGTTCGGACATGGACAGAGTCACCTGGTGCAAATGCCGGCCTACCAGCAAAATGGCGACGGTGGCGATGAAGGTGATGGTGATGTTCGATGAGACCGCTGTCAGCACCAGCGAGCCGAACAGCGTCATCGCGACGACGATGCCCAGCATCGCCCAATGCAGCGCCCACGCCTGGAAATAATTTGCCAGCGGCCATTGATGTTCGCGCGTGGCCGTCACGCAGCCGAAGAAGGCGTAAAAGATCACCAGCGCCGCACCGCAAGCCAGCCAGCAGCCGAGGAATTTGCCCACCAAAATTTGTGCGCGCGACACCGGCTTGGCCATGAGCGGGAAGATAGTTCGCGATTCGCGTTCTGCCGGAATCTGCCGCGCCGTGGCGCCAATGGCGATAAAGAGCGAAGAAGCCCAGATCAAAAAAAGGCAGATCGCCTTGAGATAACGGACAATTTGCGCATCTTTGAAGAAGGTTACTGACCCCATCACGGCGGTGATCAAGGCCGTGACAATGAATAAGACATAAAAGTCCTTGCGCCGATACATTTCGAGCAGGACAACGTTGCTGATGGCAAAAATTTTGTTCATGCAATTGGTGATCGGGTTGTGGCCGGCGCCCCGGCGCCGCTCGTTTCATAACCGACAACTTTGAGAAAGACCTGTTCCAGACTGGAGGTCTGATATTGTCGAACCAGATCCGCCACGCGGCCTTCAGCCTTCAACTCGCCTTCGTTGATGATAACCACGCGGTCGCAGACGGTTTCGACTTCACCGAGTTCATGTGACGAAAAGAAGACGGTTTTACCCTCGTTTTTCACGCGCTGGATGATCTCACGGACTTTCATCCGGCCGAGTGGGTCGAGACCGCTGGTGGGTTCGTCCAAAACCAAGAGGTCGGGATCATTAATAAGGGCTTGGGCGAGGCCGACACGCTGCTGCATGCCTTTGGAATAGGTTTTGAGGGGGCGTCGGCGTGCCTGCTCCAAATCCACGAGCTTAAGCAATCTGTCAATGCGTTTGTCCGCTTCTGCCCGCGCCAGTCCGAAAATTTTTGCGTAAAAGCGCAGCAGCTCCTCGGCGGTGAGAAATTTGTAGTAATACGTCATCTCCGGCAAATAACCGATGCGCTGGCGCGCGATGGGCTGGCGCACGTCAATGCCGAAAAGATACGCCGCGCCACTTTTCGGCGTCACAAACCCCAGGAGGACATTGATCGTCGTGGTCTTGCCCGCGCCATTGGGACCTAGAAAACCAAAGATTTCACCGGCGCTCACTTCCAAATCGAGGCTACTTAGGGCGACTTTCGTCGTCTGCCGGAATTCGCGACTGGTGAATTCGACACGCAACTTTTCCGTTTTCAAAATAACACTCATCTCCGCAGGCGGTTTGAGTCAGCAGTCGTTTTCTAATGGAAACAGGTGCGAGAGTCAACTGCCCGACAACGTAACCCAAACGAAAAGACTCGAAGCAATACTCCGAGCCATTAAGCAGTCGAGTTTCGATTATGGCAGTTTGTGTGGCGGATCCAGCGTGCTGAGACTGCAACTGATTTGAGGAACAGCACCCACTGTGCCCATGGTATAAGAACCGCCAGCCGGGCAACTGGGAATTGCGTCATTGGCATTCAGCCTGAGGTAGGGTGTCAGGTCCAAAGCCAAACTGGGGGCTGGGTCTCCAGTTTTTTTCCCCTGTTCCAATGCCCATTCGGTGACTGCGCCGTCAATCTGATGCAGATTGTTGATGCAAGCATTGGCTTGCGAGGTGGCGCGGGCTCTGGCGAAGTTGGGAATGGCAATCGCCGCCAAGAGGCCGATGATGGCCACAACGATCATGATTTCCACCAGCGTGAAGCCCGCCACCCGCATAGCTTTGGCGGTTTTCATATCACGTTAACTTTCTCTTTGCGGCGTGAACAGCGCAACGGGCGGGTTACCATGATTACAGTTATCGTTCACTAATTGCCCGTTGTGACCGCGTCGCTCTCTCAATCAGCAATGCCGATGCCAGAATCCAGGTCAAAGACAGGATAAATTTCGGTCGCTTGGCCTTCGGCAACAAAAAAGCCCAAGGCGCTGGCCTCGGGCTTTTGTCTTAAACAACAAACCGAATTTCAATTATGGCAACACGTGCGGCGGATTAACGGTGTTACCCAGGCTGCAAGTGACTTGCGGAGTGGCTCCCACCGAGTATGTGGTATAGCTGCCGCTTGCCGGGCATTGGGGAATGGCTCCATTGGAGTTCAGCTTGATGTAGGGTGTCAGATCCCCGGTCAGGGTTGGAGCAGTGGCACCGGTCGTTTTCCCTTGTTCCAGCGCCCATTCGTTCTCTGCGGCGTCAATCTGACGCAGGTTGTTGATGCAAGCGTTGGCTTGCGAGGTGGCACGGGCCCGGACGAAGTTGGGAATGGCAATCGCCGCCAAGAGGCCGATGATGGCCACGACGATCATGATTTCCACCAGCGTAAAGCCCGCCTTGCGGACGGTTTTGGTCGTTTTCATGCTTAGTTTATTACTTATGTTTAATTTATTGCTTAGTTTGCGTCATGGCCAGAAGTCATTTCTTGCCTTCAGCAGACTGATTGGAATGCTAGCAAACCTGATGCCAGATTAAAACCAAAAAGGCGCAAGGCAAGCCTTGCGCCCGCGTAAGCCAGCCAACCGTCAAGGCAGTACATGGGGTGGATTAACCGTATTTCCCAGCGAGCACGTAGTCTGTGGAATCGCACCAACATTTGCCAGAGAGTAAGTGCCACCGGCAGGACAACCGGGAATCTGTCCATTGGAATTCAATCTGATGTAGGGTGTGATGTCGTCAGGATAATTGATGGTGTCGCCAACGTGAAGACCATTTGCGATGGCAACCTGTTGGACTGCGGATTCAATCTGTCGCATATTGTTGATGCAAGCATTGGCTTGCGAGGTGGCGCGGGCATGCACGAAACTAGGAATGGCAATCGCCGCCAACACGCCGATGATGGCCACAACGATCATGATTTCCACCAGCGTGAAGCCCGCCACCCGTGTGGGTTTGGCAGTTTTCATATCACGTTAACTTTCTCTTTGCGGCGTGAACAGCGCAACGGGCGGGTTACCATGATTACAGTTATCGTTCACTAATTGCCCGTTGTGACCGCGTCGCTCTCTCAATCAGCAATGCCGATGCCAGAATCCAGGTCAAAGACAGGATAAATTTCGGTCGCTTGGCCTTCGGCAACAAAAAAGCCCAAGGCGCTGGCCTCGGGCTTTTGTCTTAAACAACAAACCGAATTTCAATTATGGCAACACGTGCGGCGGATTAACGGTGTTACCCAGGCTGCAAGTGACTTGCGGAGTGGCTCCCACCGAGTATGTGGTATAGCTGCCGCTTGCCGGGCATTGGGGAATGGCTCCATTGGAGTTCAGCTTGATGTAGGGTGTCAGATCCCCGGTCAGGGTCGGAGCAGTGGCACCGGTCGTTTTCCCTTGTTCCAGCGCCCATTCGTTCTCTGCGGCGTCAATCTGACGCAGGTTGTTGATGCAAGCGTTGGCTTGCGAGGTGGCACGGGCCCGGACGAAGTTGGGAATGGCAATCGCCGCCAAGAGGCCGATGATGGCCACGACGATCATGATTTCCACCAGCGTAAAGCCCGCCTTGCGGACGGTTTTGGTCGTTTTCATGTCTTTTTCTCTTAACTACGGTGTGAACAACACAACAGGCGGGTTAACAATGAGTACAGCTTTGTTCACTTGATTGCCTGTCATAACCGCAACTAGGGCAGCATCGAGCACGCTCGGTGCCAAGCCCAATTGAGAAACACTCCCGTTCAGTATTAGTTTCTGTTTCTGTATTGCGGCGTTGGAAACTGGATTATTTCGAGTTTGCGGTTCTGCTGTTACCCGCTTTGTTTTCAAAACCAAGCCGCAACGGCGATTTGTCTCAGAATTTGCCGGTCTGTAAGATTCTTGGACACTTTGGTCTAAAACCCTGTATTTTCTGGTTCACGGCCGGACAAAAACCCATTCATGGGTGCAGACCCGTGAGCGAAAAGGAAACCTAAAACTCAACCCCATTTTGTCGCTTACGTGAGGGAAGCGCCGACCACTGAAAGACGGGTTTGCGTGCGGGGCAAACTGCCGATTGGAGAATTTGCCCGGATCGAAATTGTCGGCTACACCGGCTACGATTTGATTGCCGAGCCGGTTTGATTCTTCTAAAACAAGTTCGTTGCCAATGGCCACGCTTATATTCGACATCGAGACTTCCGCGCTGCCGCTGGAAAATTTTGACGAGGCGCAGCAGGAATATCTTTTCCGCGAGGCCGAAAAAATCGCCGACGAACCTACTCGCGAAACCAAGCGCGCCGAAATCAAACAATTCATGAGCTTGTGGCCGTTCACGTCGCAGATTGTTTGCATCGCCATGCTCAACGCCGAGACGCTACGCGGACAGGTGCTGTTCATCGCAGAGGATTTCGAGGACGAGGCAGGCGAAGGCGGGCCGGTGGAGTTCATGCCGTGCGCGGATGAGACCGAGCTGCTCACGGCGTTTTGGGACGTGGCGAAGCATTACGACTCGGTCGTGACCTTCAACGGTCGTGGGTTCGACGTGCCATTCATCTATCTGCGCTCGGCGTTGCTCAACGTGCCAATCTCGAAAAAGAACTGGCTCGGCTATCGCTACGCGACCGAACCGCACTGCGACCTGGCGGAACAACTGACGTTTTACAGCGTGAGCGGGCGCGACGGCGCGGCGCGGCGGTTCAATCTGGATTTTTACTGCAAGGCCTTCGGCATCGAATCGCCCAAAAGCCACGGCGTCACCGGCATGGACGTAAGCACGCTGATGGCCGAAGGAAAATTCCGTGACATCGCCGAATACTGCCTGCGCAACGTCCGCGCCACAGTGGAACTTTACAAAATCTGGAAGGAAAGGCTGGCGGGGATAAAATAACCCCCTCTGTTTCATGGTTTCCATAATGAAAAATGGACTAAACAAATTTTCCCTCGTCACAGTCTGCATTGCATCGCTGATTTCACCTGCGATTCTATCAGCAGGACCGGTTAGTTTGATGCCGGATGAGATATTGCAAATGCGCGCGCTTATCGGCACGAACGCAGTGGCACAGCAACAATTTGCCGGGATTCACAAAGCAGCGGATCGCGCGCTTGATGATAAACCCGATCCAATCGAGAAAGTAATCAGCGAAGGACATCTTCAAAAGGATCCCCTCAAAATTCGCAGCGAAGCTGCAATGAATGACAGAAACAAGATAAACTCTCTCGCATGGGCTTGGGCTGCAACTGGTGATGAACGTTATGCGGCAACGGCTCGCGAGTTCATTTTGGCTTGGGCAAAGGTTAACAAAGCGGATGGAGATGCAATCAATGAGACCGAATTCGAGCCTGTAATTGAAGCCTACGACCTGTTGCGTGGCAGCTTTTCGGAAGCCAACCGGCAGACGGTGGATATTTGGTTGCAAAATAAAGCAGATGTTTTGTGGAATGAATATAAAAACGGAGGCAAAGGGCATTGGAAAGGCAATTTTGTTAGTCATGGATTGAAGATTATTGGCCTTGTTGGATTGACCCTGGGCAATGAATCTCTGACTAAAGATGCCATGGATGGTTTTCGCACACATATCAAAGAAGATTTAGAACCTGATGGTTCAACCACTGATTTCCATGTAAGGGATGCCATGCACTACCACATTTACAGCATAGAACCATTGCTTACGCTGGCTCGTGCAGGCGAACGGCATGGCGAACATCTCTTTGACTATAAAGGGCCAAATGGAGCATCACTTCAGAGCGCAGTGGATTTCATCGTTCCATTTGCTGATCGCAAAAAATCGCATCTTGAATTTGCAAACAGCAAGAGCAGCTTTGACCGAAAGCGTGCCAGCAATGGTGAAAAAGAATATCAGCCCCATCCGTGGAGTCCAAAATCTTCAATCGTGGTGTTTAGCAAGGCAGCTTGGTTCAATCCCGAATATGGAAAGCTTGCAGCAAAGATTGATGGCAAGCCAAATGAAACGTTTATAAACTGGCACATGGTCATTAACGCCATATCTCAACCGACTCATATGAGGCAGTGACTTGTAGCTGCGTCAGATTCATCAGACAATTGTCCATCGCAGTGCCCGTCACCTAGCAACACATTTTTTGTCGCGCACCATGTGCTTATTTATTTGCTTCTCACTAAAAGAAGAAGCCGCGCCGTTTCGGAAAATTGCGGCAGCCACGGTGGCTGCAGCGCAAACCGCTGGAATTTCAATTCTCATCACCGGCATCGGACGCCAGAACGCCGAAAAATCGGTGCGCGAATTTTTGAATTCTTGTAGGAGTCGAGGTAACGAGACTCTAATTAAAGAAAAGTTAGAGACTCCTTACGTCGTCGCCTACGAACCGGAACTGGTGCTGACTTGCGGTTTCGCCGGCGGATTGGATCCCGATTTGAAACTTGGCGATGTAGTTTTTGAAATGCCCCTTGCCTCGCCCCGCTCCCCGCCCGGCTGGGAGAGGGTGTCCGGCAGGACGGGTGAGGGGCTGTCTGCCAAACTCCTTACTGTCGGCGCGAAGCCGGCAAAGTTTTTCTGCGCAGATAAAATCGCCACAACCGTCCCCGAAAAGAAAAAACTGCGCGATGAAACCGGCGCGGACGCGGTTGAAATGGAATCGGAAGCCATTCACGCGGTTTGCCACGAGCTTGGTATTCCCTGCGCCACCGTTCGTGTGATTTCGGACACAGCGAATGAAGATTTGCCGCTGGATTTCAACCGGGTTTCCAAGCCGGACAAAAGTATGGATTACGGCAAATTATTTTGGGCCATTGCCAAGTCACCTGGGAAGACCGGCGGATTGTTGCGGCTCCAAAAAAATTGCAGGTTCGCGGCAGAGCGGCTGGCCAGGGTCCTTGTCAAAATCACTTTTCCGTGACTGGCGATTGCGCCGATGGCGGCGCGGGTTTTTCCTTTGCGTGCTGGCTGTAACTGATGAACGCCGCGCCGATGACAATGAGAACGACGCCAATCCAGCGCACCGCCGAGACGTGCTCGTTCAGGAACCAGATCGCGGCGAAAGTGGCGAACACAAAACTCAATCCCGTCAGCGGCCAGAGAAAGCTGATGTCGCTTTTTGACATCAGAATCAGCAGGCAGACAAAAAACAATGCTTCAAAAAAAACACCGAGCAGAATTTGCGGGTTGGTCGCACCGGCCCTGCAAACGCGGAAGATTTCGGCGGCGGTGATGCCGTTCATGTCGCCGATGTGTGTCATGCCTTTCTTCAGCAACACGACGCCGGTGGATTCAAAAGTAAGGCCGACCATCAAAATCAAGAGCAGTTTGAGCATATTACAAATCCTGGTAACGAATCAGTTTGACGCCGAGTTTTTTGACCAGTTCCTTCACGCGCGGACTGACCAGGGCGTCGAACTCATGCTTAAATTCATCCAGCGATGGATGCGAGTAAAGCTCGGAATCGCCCGGCGGCAACTCCGGCAGCAGCTTCAAAATGTATTCTTCATTCACCCACGCATTTTGCAGCAGACCGAAGGTGATTTGCGCGTGCTTAATGCTGCGTTGGCGCAACGGTTCGAGGGCGCGGCTGGAAAGCCACTCGTAAATCGCCGCGTGCGAAGCACGGTAAAACCAACGTCCGTGCGTCATGCGCCGGCTGCGCGCGAGACAGTCGTGGGTCAAACGCAGATGGCGAATGCAGAGTTTGTCTGCGTCTTCCATCAGAATCTTGAAGATGACTGGATGCAAATGCAGATGCAAATGGCCGTTGACATGGTCGAGCGGAAGGCCGGTGGCGTGGAATTTTTCAAACTGAGCATGGATTTCGGCGCGCAATTGTTCGCGCAAATCGCGCTGGAAATAATAACGGAAGCCGGCTGCGACCGGTTTATCGCTAAATTCACCGCGCGGGTTGACAAGGCCGGGAATTTTTTCCGGCGGCAGCGCGGAATGCCCCATCAGCAAAGTCAGATGCAGGCCAACACCAAGTTGCGGGTTTTCCTTTGCCAGCTTCACGGCCTCGTCGAAGCCCCGCTCGTTCACCATCAAACTGGCGGTGGTGAGAATACCCTCGCCATGAGCGCGGATGACGGCCTCGTTGACGGAATGTGAAAGGCCAAAGTCGTCCGCGTTGACAATGAGGCGCCGCTCGATTTCAGGCCGGTCCATAGTTGGACGAGGTTGAACCAAAGGCGAAGCGCAGCCACGACCGGAAAATCAGCGCCAGTTTTTGCGGCTTGGCCAGTTGCAACGACTGTGGGCCGAAGACGTTGAACTGTTGCCGTTCCAGTTTTTGCAACAGTTGCCAATAAACCGAACCCATCAGTTCGGCGGCGACCATCGCGCGACGGTCCTCAGCGGGCAGGGTTTGCCGCGCGAGCCGGTAAAAATTTTTCGCGCGGTCGGCGACATTGGCGGCGAGAGCGTGGAAGCGGTCGGAGTATTTAAAATTTAAAATGTCCTCTTCGCTGATATTGAATTTTTTGAGTTCGCTTTGCGGTAGATAAATCCGTCCGCGTTCGGCATCGGTGCGGACATCGCGCAGAATGTTGGTAAATTGCAGCGCCTTGCCGAGGAAAATCGCATAGTCACGACAGGCGGGATTCTGGTAGCCGAAAATCCCGATGCTCAACAAGCCAACGACAGACGCGACGCGATAACAGTATAATTCCAGTCGCTCAAAATTTTCATAGCGCTTGATGTCGAGATCCATCTCGCAGCCTTTGATCAGTTCATCGAAAAGTGCGAATGGCAGGCGATATTTGGCGATGACCGGCTGCAATTCGTAGTTCACGACGAATTGCGGTGTTTCGTTTTCGCAAGCGCGGCGCACATCGGCGCGCCAGTCGGCGAGTTGTTCGCGGCGTTTTTCAGCGGGCGTGGATTCGCCGTCGGCCACGTCGTCCACTTCACGGCAAAAGGCGTAGAGCGCGGCCATGTCGGTGCGCTTGGCGCGCGGCAGCACCACAAAGGCGAGCGCCAGATTGGACGCGCTTTTGCGGGTAATCGCGCGGCTGTGGTGCATCGTTGTTACGGCGTTTGAGATGGCGTCGCGTCGGGCGACTCCGGCGGACGTGGGGGCGGCAACCCGCCGGTCTGGGCGAGCGTGGGGTTGACAGAGCGTCGCTCGCGTCGGTGGCGGTGCTTGTGCCGGCGCCTATGTCCCTTCTTGCGAAAGTAGAAAACCCAGATCAGCGCGCCAATGGCAATCAGCACAAACGTCCCAGCCATGATAAAAAAATCTACCCATGCTGGTGTCATCCGGCCTACTGCTGGCAGTGCGTCATCCATAACATCAAGACAAAATCAACTCTCAGAAATTTGACGGCTGGCAGTCACGGGTGTCTCACCCGATGCGCTGTCACCGACATTCATGTTCAGCCGTTGTATCCGGTAACGGAGCGAATGGCGGGTGAGTTTAAGACATTCTGCCGCGCGCGTCAGGTTAAAATCATGTTGTTCCAGCGCATGGTTGATTAATTCGCGTTCCAACCGGGCCAGCGCGCCGTCGAGCGATTCGCCGGGCGCAGGCTGAAGGTGCGGGGCTTTTTGCAAACGCGCTTCGACTTGGAAATCCGGCAGGCTGGACGGCTGGATTTCACGCGTCTTTTCCAAAATCAGCGCGCGTTCGATGACGTTGCGCAATTCGCGGACGTTGCCAGGCCAGGTGTGGGAAAGCAGTTTGGACCGCGCGGCGGACGCGAGACCGTCCACGTTTCTGTTCAGCGCGAACCGGAACATTTTCAAAAAGTGTTCGGCGAGCAGCGGAATGTCGTCGCCGCGTTCGCGCAGCGGCGGCAGGCGAAATTGCACCACGTTCAAACGATGAAATAAATCTTCGCGGAAATGGCCGTCAGCGATGGCTTGCACAATGTCACGATTGGTCGCGGCGATGAGACGGACGTTGACGTGGAGTTCCTGAGTACCGCCCACACGCGTGAACGTGCCGTCTTCGAGAAACCGGAGCAGCTTGGCTTGGAGGGGCTTGCTCATGTCGGCGATTTCGTCGAGAAAAATAGTGCCGCCGTCGGCTTCCTCAACGCGACCTGGTTTTTGTTTAAGTGCGCCGGTGAACGCGCCCTTTTCGTGGCCGAAAAGTTCACTTTCGAGCAGCGTTTCGGGTATGGCTGCGCAGTTGATGCGGATGTAATTTGCCCCGCGCCGCCCGCTCAAGCCGTGGAGCGCGCCGGCGACGAGTTCCTTGCCGGTCCCGCTTTCGCCGAGGATGAGCGCGCGCGTGTCGGTGGGCGCAACGCTCTGAATCAATTGCCGCAATTCGCGCATCTTTGGTGATTCGCCGATGATTTGGTCGAGGCTGAAAATTTCGCCGGTGCGGGAGCGGAGCGTCGCATTTTCGCGCAGGAGTTGATGTCGCTCGGCGCAACGCGCAACGGCGTGCAGCAATTCCTCCGGCGCGAATGGTTTGCTCAAATAATCAATCGCGCCAGCTTTGATGGCTTCCACGGCGAGTTTGGGCGTGGCATAAGCCGTGAGCATGAGCACGGGCAAATCAGGCCACCGACCGTGAGCCTTGGCCAGGAATTCGTAACCGCTCATGCCACCGAGCCGCGCGTCGGTGATGACCATGAAAAATTCCCCGCCCGCGAGCAGGCCAAGCGCCTCCTCGGCGGATTCGGCGGCGCGCACGTCGTAGCCGTCGTCGCCCAGCAACGTCTGGAGCGAACGGCGCATGTTCTTCTCGTCGTCCACGACGAGTACGGGTGGCAATGGCGCGCTCATTTCAAGGATAGTTTCATCAACGCCTTCGCCGGAAAGATTAAGATAAATTTAGCGCCTTTTCCAAGCTCCGATTCCACCCGCACATTGCCGCCGTAAAGCTCGACGTTGTGTTTGACGATGGCAAGGCCGAGGCCCGTGCCGCGTTCTTTGGTCGTGTAGTAAGCCTCGAAAATGCGCCCGATCTTGTCGGGAGAAACACCCACTCCGTCGTCGTGCACGGAAATTTCAACGGAGTGATCGCGGTGACAATTGGCGGTGACGAACACGTTTCCCGTTTCGCCCAGCGCTTCGCGCGCGTTTTTCAAAAGGTTCACGAGAATCTCGGACAAGTGGCCGCGCTGCATGAGCAAGGGCGGAAAGCCGTGGCCGTATTCACGTTGAATTTTAATTCCTATCGGCACCGCGGGCGGAAAAACCTGCGCAATGGCGCGGTCGAGTTCTTCGACGACGTTGAGCTTCTCGACGTGCCCTTCGCTCAACTGCGCGTAGCCCATGATTTGCGTGATGACGCGGTCGGCACGCGCAACCTCCTCCTGGATGATTTCGACTTGCGGCGCGACGGTGGTTTTGCCGTCGCGGACGGAACGTTGCAACGAGAACACGGCATTGTTGATGACAGCGAGTGGATTTTTGATTTGATGTGCGAACTCGGCAGCGAGCCGCCCGGCGGAGCGTAATTGGCCCTCGCGCGCCGCGAATTCCTCCGCCTCCTCGGCGGCCAGCCGCTGGCGCTCCAGCAACACCTGCGCGCCGTAACAACAAATCGCCGTCAGCCATAAAACAGCCATGCGCAGCACGAATGGTTCGCCCAAATCCTCATGCAGTGGAAAGTCCAGCGATTCCAGCGCATGGCGCGTCGTGACGTCCAGATTGTTCGTGATGGAAACGTCCAGAACGGCCATGAGCGCGTAGCAAAGGCTGATGGCAAAATTCAGAATTAATTGGGAGACGCCCGGCGGCACGCTGGCGGCATTGCGAATAATCAAGACCACAAACAGCCAGAACACGATGCTTTCCAGTCCGCCAGCGATCAATGCCACGGCTGCGATCAAAAGCCCATCCACCAGACTGCTGGTGACCACCGTCCATTGCACCAGCGCCAGCGGCAGGCGCCGCACCTTGAACATTGGCAAAGCCAGCACTACGCTGATGGGGATATAAAACCAGAAGATGTATTGGACCGTCTCCACCACGATGTCGAGCAGGCTGGAAATCTGTCCGAACCACGACGAGTGTTCCAGCTGGAACGAATACAGAATCATACCGATGAACACTGCTCTGAGCGGCAGTATGATGTCCCGCTCCGTGATTTCGATGCGGCGGAGCAGGCGTGGCGGGTCGGGTGCTGGAATTTCCAGCAACGTCGGCACCCGTTTCAGCCATTGCCAATGGCTTGCTTGCATAAATTCACCGCCGCGGGGAAATTTCTCACCGCAGCAATTTCACTGCGCGTTCCGCAATCGCCTCGACCGGCCACAACCGGCCGACGCCTTCGTAACCGCAGGAAAGCATCCCTTCATCCGGTCCGACGAAATCAGCGCCACGCGCTTTGAGCACTTTAACGTTTTCTTGGGTAGCCGGGTGCAGCCACATTTTGCCGTTCATCGCCGGCGCGACCAGAACTTTCGCCTTTGGATTCAGCGCCAACGCAATGCACGTCAGGGCGTCGTTGGCAATGCCGTGCGCCAGTTTTGCAATCACATTCGCCGTCGCGGGCGCGATGAGCAAAAGGTCCGCCTCATCCGCCATTTCGATGTGCGCCGGTTTCCAGCCTTCCTCCTCGTCGTAAAGACCGGTCACGACGGGATGGCGCGAGAGCACCTTGAATGGCAGCGGCGTGATGAATCGCTGCGCATCGGCGGTCATCACCACGCGCACACTGCACTTTTGTTTCGTCAGCAGGCTGGCCAAATCGGCTGCCTTGTGCGCAGCAATAGAGCCGGTCACGCCGAGGACAATGTTTTTCTTCATCTTGATCGTAATCTTAATCTCAATCCGTCTTTCCGCCAATCCGATACCAAAACGGGTTTTTCAAGATTAAGGCCGGGATTCAAAATTCCGGGGCTGGCGACCGCGCCGCGCGCATTTTCTCCGCCTCGACAATTGCCAGCATCCGCCGTAAATCCTCCTGAACCGACAGGCTGATCAAAAGATAGTCGAAATTTTTCCACTGCGCAATTTCCTGTCGGGCGATGCCGAGCCGCTTTTGAATTTCCTCCGGCGCGTCCGCAGCCCGCTTTTTCAACCGTGCTTCCAGCACTTTGATGGAAGGCGGCGTCAAAAAAACCGCCACCAGCGCGCGTTTCAATTCCGGCTCGCTCTGTGCCTTTTCTCGAATCGTCGCAGCCCCTTGCACATCCACGTTTAACAAAACGTCCCTGCCGGAACGCAATTTGTTCACGAGTTCAGACCGCAGGATGCCATAATTCCAGCCAAAAACGGTCGCGTGTTCGATAAATTCGCCTGCCTGTTGCCGCCGTTGGAATTCCGCCGGCTCAAAAAAATAATAATCCACGCCGTCCTTTTCGCCGGGTCGCGGGGCGCGCGTGGTGCAGGTGATGGCGCGCGTCATGTCCGGTCGCGCGGACAGCAACTGGTGGCACAACGTCGTCTTGCCGCCGCCGGAAGGTGCGGAAATGAGAATCAACAGCGGCGCAGATGTTTTTTGCGCCGGCTGTGAACTGTGGACTGCGGACTGTGGGCTTCCGTCTTTCATTCCACGTTTTGCGCCTGTTCGCGGAATTTCTCCAGTTCCGCCTTGAGCGTGACGACTTCGCGCGAGATAAGCGCGTCGTTGGCCTTCGAGCCGATGGTGTTGACTTCGCGGTTCATTTCCTGCGCGAGAAAATCCAGCGTGCGGCCCACCGGCTCCTTCATCCTGCGGCAATCCTCGAATTGCTGGAAATGGCTTTGCAGGCGCGTCAGTTCCTCTGAAATGTCCGAGCGATCGGCGAAGAAGACGACTTCCTTCAACAGCCGTTCGTCATCGGGCGCGGGTGTTTCAAGCCCGGCGCCTTTGATGCGCTCGATGAGCTGCTGGCGATAACGCTCCGTGGCCAGCGGCGCCTGCTTTTGAATCCGCCCGACGCATTGGCGCATGACGCCGATGTGTGAAGCGAGGTCTTGCGAGAGGTGCGCGCCTTCGCGTTCGCGCATCTTCACAAGCGCGGCAAGCGCCTGTTTCAACGCCTTCTCGACCGCCGGCCACAAATTTTCCGCTCCGGCCAGCTCCTCATCCGTCTGAAAAACGCCCGGTGCGCGCACGAGGTGGTCCAAGCTCACGTTACCTTCGAGTTTGAGTTGCTTGGCGAGGCGATTGAGTTCGCGCGCATAGGCTTTGGCCAGCGGCGCGTTGAGGTGCATCCGCGCGGAAAGTTTGCCGTTGCCGGCGTGCAGCGAAACGCGTGCCGTCACGCGTCCACGCGCGACATGGCGGTTGATGGTGTCGCGGATCGGCGCTTCGAGCATTTCCATTTCACGCGGGAGGTTCGCGTAAATCTCGGCCTGCTTGCGGTTCACTGAACTGAGTTCGACCGTGACCTTGAAGCCGTCCCGCGCGCACTCGCCGCGCCCGTAACCCGTCATGGATTTCATTCCCGTCCAATATGCGAAAACCCCGCGCGACAGGCGAATCAATTTTGGACCGACAGTTTTGGGAGGGGTGACCCGCCGAGCGCCCGATGATAAAGATGGTCGCCTCGACGAGACGATCCTACCTGACGTGAAGAAATTTGAGCGCGTCGCGGAAATCCCCCGGCAGCGACGCTTCAAAGCTCATTTCCTTTCCCGTGCGTGGATGAATGAACGATAGCTCGCGTGCGTGCAACATCACACGTGGCGACTCGTAGCCGGTCAATTCGGTGAGCTTCTTATTACGCCTTCCGCCGTAGGTTTCGTCGCCAACCAGCGGGTGGCCGAGAAATTGAAAGTGGACGCGAATCTGATGCGTGCGACCCGTACGCAATTGCACCTCAACGAACGTGGCGGAATTCAGCCGTTCGAGCACGCGGTAAGTCGTATGCGCGGCGCGTCCGGAACTGTCATCGCGCACGGCCATGCGTTTGCGGTGCATCGGATGCCGGGCGATGGCGGCGCGGACTTCGCCGGAGTCGCGCGCCAGTTCGCCGCACACAATCGCGTTGTAAATTTTACCGACCGCGCGCGCGGCAAATTGTTTGGAAAGCGCCTGATGCGTCCCGTCGTTTTTGGCCACGACGAGGCAGCCGCTGGTTTCCTTGTCCAGCCGATGAACGATTCCCGGTCGCGCGACCCCGCCGATGCCGCTGAGCGAATCCTGGCAGTGGTGGAGCAGCGCGTTGACGAGCGTGTGTTCCTCGTTTCCGGCGGCGGGATGTACGACCAACCCGGCGGGCTTGTTCAAAACCAACAGCGATTTGTCCTCGAAAAGAATGTCGAGCGGAATCTCTTCCGGCTGCGCTTCAGCGGGCCGGGCTTCCGGCCAGCGGATTTCGATTTGCTCGCCCGCGCGCGGGCTGTGCGTGGGTTTGACCGTGTGGCCGTTGACTCGGATGTGACCTTGTTTAATCAATCGTTTCAACGCAACGCGTGACACGGCGGGAAATTTTTCGCGCAGAAAGGCATCGAGCCGCCCATCCGGCAACGATTTGACGATGATGAAATTTTCCGTGCGCGAGGACATTTCAGCGTGACAGGTGACCAGTGACAAGTGACAAGAAATACGCGGTTGGCGGCTTTTGGAAATTTTTCATGTCACTCGTCACTTGTCACTTGTCACGGGCTTGGTGGCGTGCTCGTTTTTCCAGGTGATGAGGAAAATGAGCGCGACGCCGGTGCAGATGGCGGTGTCGGCGACGTTGAACGCGGGAAAACCGATTTCATCGCCGCCGCGTTGTTGCAGATAGAAACGGAGAAAATCCACCACTTCATGCCGGCCAGGCAGCAGGCGGTCGGTAAGGTTCCCCGCGATGCCGCCAAAAATCAGGCCAAACGCGATCTGCCCGGGCAGCGTGTGCGAATCAAAATGATGCCGCGTGAGAAACAACGCGACGAGCGCGAGCAAAGCGACGACGGCGAGAGTGATGTTGTTCCCACTGAAGAGGCTCCAGGCCGCTCCCGTATTGCCCCAGTGAACAAATTTGAAAAAACCTTCGATGATGATTTTTTCGTGGTATGCCGGCAGCGTTTTCAGCACCAGCCATTTGGTGAACTGATCCAGCGCAAAGACCACCAGCGCCAGCGCGGCGATGCGCCGGTTCGATTTCTGAAAAATGCGTTGCGTATCGGCCATGGCCATTTGCAGTCGGTAGTTTAGCCGAATTGCCAAAATAGACCATGAAAATTACCGGTAATACGAGGAAATAGAAGCACCCGCCCGATGTGGTTTTCGATTGAAACATGGAACACCGAACATCCAACATCGAATTGGAAGCCGGCGGTCGAACATTTCGATGTTGGGCGTTCAATGTTGAATGTTTGATGTTTTCCAACTTCTCGTCGGCCCGGAACCGGTATTCCGGCATGGTTGGAATTTCCCTTTTCCCTTGGCGCGGCAAATGGTTACGATGCGCACATGGCGTTGATGCGGATTTTGGTGGACGGCTACAGCCTGTTGCACAACTGGCCGGAACTGGCACCCGGCCACCCACGCCATTCGGAACGCGCGCGCAACGAATTGGTCCATGTTCTAACCCGCTATCACGACGTGACGGGCACACCAGTCACGGTTTTTTTTGACGGCACCGGCGCGCCCGCCGGCATGCCGAAGCCCGAGCTGACTTTGGCTGTGGAGGTTTTATTTTCGCGTGCTGGTCAAACCGCAGATCAGATGATTGAACGTGCCGCGCATCGTTTCAACGCTTTCGGCGAGACGCTGGTGGTCACAGACGACCGCGCCGAGCGAGACGTGGTGAACGGTATGGGTGGCGCAGTGGCCAGTTGCACAAATTTTATTCGCATGATCGGGGATGCGTTGACGGAATTACAGGACGAATTGCAGAACCACAATCGCACGGAAGTGAATCGTTTCAATCGCCATCCGCGGCACCGTCTAAAATGAACACGAACGCACACCGAAATAAATTGTCCTGCGGTGCGCGAATCGTTGCCGCGCTGTTCACGGGCGTTTTATTGATTTCCAAAACGCCGGCGCAGCCGGTGACACAACCGGTTGAAAATCGTTTTCTGCTCGTTTTCGACACGTCGTCAGACATGAAAAAGCGCCTGCCAGCGGTGCAGCGTGCGCTTGACACCATACTGGCGACCAATATGCGGGGCCAGTTGCATGCCGGCGACAGTATCGGCGTGTGGACATTCGACCGGGAAGTGCGCGCCGGGCAGTTTCCGCTGCAACGCTGGGTGCCGGAGAACGCCGCGATGACGGCGTCGAATATCGTTCGATTTGTTGCCAGACAGCATTACTCAAAAAAAACAAGCCTTGACGCATTGCTCCCTTATCTCAACTGGGTCGTGCAAAATTCCGACCGGTTGACGGTGCTGATATTCTGCGACGGGGATGGGGGGGTCACTGGGACGCCGTTTGACTCCGGTATCAACCGGATTTTTCAGCAGCAGCAGGCGGAACGTAAAAGTGCGCGGGAGCCGTTCATCCTCGTATTGCGCTCGCAACTGGGCAATTACACCGGCTGCACCATGAATTTGCCGCCGGCGCCGCTCGGCTTTCCTGAATTTCCGCCGTGGCCGCAACCGCCAATGGAGCCAACCAATGCGCCGCCGCCACCACCGCCGCCACCGCCGCCAGCGCCCATTGAAGCACCGCCGCTCATCATCATCGGGACCAAGACGGGAACCAATTCGCCGCCGCCCGAACCCGCACCGCTACCGCCGTTGTCAACCAATCAAACACCGCCGACTGTTGCCGTGCCTCCCACCAATGCCGTCGCAAACGTGGAAACAAATTTGCCGTCGCCCATTGCGACGGTGAAGCCAACAAACGGGACTGTGATGCCGCCGACCAATCTTATCGCTCCGACCGTGGCCGTTCTGCCTAACGCCATGACGCCACCGCCGGAAAATTCCGGTCCAACCGGTAAAAGCGCGCTGGCCATTGGCGTGGTTTTTTTGGTTTTGGCTGGTGTCCTGACGGTTTTGATGTTGGGCCGCTCGCGCAGGGCGAACCACGGCAGCCTTATTACGCGCTCGATGGACAAAGGCGGAAAACCTTCGGCGCGAACTTAAATCCGCTGCATTTCAGTGCGTGACTTTTTACCGCCCGTGTGGAAAATTTCCAGCCGATGAAAACATGGATTTGGATTTGTCTCGCCGGCCTCGCCGCCGGTGTGACGTTGTTTTTATGCCGCAGCACTGCTGGAACTCAACCCACCGACAATCCGCGGGCGGAAACCAACGAGACACCTTCGTCCGTTTCACCGGGTTTTGTTGAACCCGCCAAGCTCACCGCTAAAGCACCCGAAACTTTCCAGGCGCAGTTTGACACGACCAAGGGGAAACTCACCATCGAAGTCACCCGCGCGCTTGCGCCCAACGGCGCGGACCGCTTTTACAACCTTGTTCGTTCGGGCTACTTCACGGATGTCGCCTTCTTTCGCGTGGTCCCCGGCTTCATGTGCCAGTTCGGCATCCACGGTGACCCGAACGTCTCTGCGAAGTGGCGCGAAGCGACGATCCCGGACGATCCCGTCAAGGGTAGCAACACACGCGGCACCATCACCTTCGCCACCGCCGGTCCCAACACGCGCACCACACAGTTGTTTATCAACTTCGGCAACAACATCAATCTCGACGGCATGGGGTTCTCCCCTTTTGGCAAAGTCACTGAGGGGATGGATGTGGTGGACAAGATCAACGGCGAATATGGCGACGGTCCTCCGTATGGTTCAGGACCGAATCAGGGACGCGTGCAAAATGAAGGCAACGCCTACTTGAAAAAAGATTTTCCGAACCTTGATTACATCAAGTCCGCGACCATCGTTTCGGCAGACAGCAACAACGAAAAACCTAAAAAATAATTTGCATATTTTTATGAGCGAACTTGCCCACGTCACCACCACCGAAGGCGAAATGGTCATTGAATTCTGGCCTGATGTCGCGCCCAAGACCGTCGAGAATTTCAAGACCCTCGCCCAAAAGGGATTTTACGACGGCACCTGTTTTCATCGCATCATCAAGGGCTTCATGATCCAGGGCGGCGACCCGCTCACCAAGGACGCGGGTAAGGAAAATCATTGGGGCACGGGCGGACCGGGTTATCAGATCAAGGCCGAGTTCAACGACCGCTCGCACCAGCGCGGCGTCATTTCCATGGCGCGCAGTTCAAATCCCGATTCCGCCGGCAGTCAGTTTTTCATTTGTGACGGTGACGCGTCGTTCTTGGATCGCCAATACACCGCCTTCGGCAAATTGATTAAAGGCGATGACGTGCTCGCCAAAATCGCCGGCACCCCTGTTGGTTCTGGAGGTGGTGGCGAGCGAAGCAAACCGCAGAAACGCGTCGGCGTCGTCAGCATCAAAATTGTCCCAGGCGACGCGACGTAATGATTATCTGGTAGGGTCATCGCGCTGCGATGACCGGACGTCGCAGCGCGGCGTCCCTACCAATTCCGACCATGGAGAACTCCGAATTGGCAAAAGTTCTCGTCGCGCTCGGCTGCCCGTCCGAAAAATCCGCCGAAATGGCCGCGCAACTGGACAAACGCGCCCGCCAGCTTGCCGAACAAAAAGGCCGCACTTACGACGAGGCGTTGCAACACTTGCTGACGTTGATGCGTCAAGGTTGGTCAGCGCCAAAAAATTTATGATCTACGATTGACGATTTATGATTGAACCATGCGGAAGTGGTTTGTGTTGACGTCAATCGTAAATCGTAAATCATAAATCGTAAATGGTTCAGCCTTGGAAAAAAGTCCGTTCGACGCTTATCGGCGATTTCCGCATCTTCAAGCTGCGTTCCGACGTGAGCATTTCGCCGCGCACTGGCAAGGAACACGATTTCTACGTTCTCGACAGCGTTAACTGGGTTAACGTCATTGCCCTTACGTCCGACCGGCAACTGGTGATGATCGAGCAGTTCCGTCACGGTTCGAACACGGTGGAACTGGAAATTCCCGGCGGCATGATGGACCCCGGCGAAACCGACCCGGTGGCGACCGCCGTGCGAGAATTGCGCGAGGAGACAGGCTACGAAGGCGAGAACGTGCGTCTGCTCGGCAAAATCTGGTCGAACCCCGCCATCCTGAGCAACACCACTTACACCGTGCTGATTGAAAATTGCCGTTTGAAGCACGAGGTGGATTGGGACCACGGCGAGGATTTGGTGACGCGGCTGGTACCGGTGGCGGAAATTCCGAAACTCGTCGCTGACGAAAAAATCGGCCACTCCCTCGTCGTCGTCGCGTTGTATCATTTTGATTTGTGGCAGAGTGGGATTAAAAAGATTTGATATAAAAATTTATGGGGGCTCCGCCATATACAAATCAATCACTTAGTCAAATTGTTGATGGAAAACCGCATTTTGACTCGGCTTGGTTTATTTGGAAATCGCTTGCCTGGCTTGATTACGCAAAGCGAAATACAAACATTTCAGCGTTGCAATACGCAGCTCTAGAACTTCGTCAAGGAATTGAACAACTATGGTTCGAAGTCATTTTTATAGTTGGAGGAAGGCGTTTAGACACAGCGGAATATTCTCGTTGCAAACAAAATGCCACTAAAATGTATAAGGTGATTGACCGCCTTGAACCCAACTATCAAAGACTCGTCAGGTTTACAAATATCTGTTGTTCGCTCGATCCGCGTTTACCACGGGTTATTGAGTGGAATATGTCGCAACTTAAACGCATACATGGAGAGATGGGAAACTTTCTGCACTTTTATGGCGCACCGAATGAAACGACTGAAAATCCCGGATGGTTTGTAAAAGCGTTTACAGCAATTGAAACCGGCGCAAAACAAATTTGGGCACATCTTGTTGCAGACCGTATCGGTCTAATGCGCGCAACAGAGATGGAACCAGAAGTGCGTCACACATGGGAACAATTCAAAG
This sequence comes from uncultured Verrucomicrobiae bacterium, assembly GCA_963842445.1. GTDB lineage: Bacteria > Verrucomicrobiota > Verrucomicrobiia > Limisphaerales > UBA11358 > UBA11358. The sequence goes on from CAWJHF010000004.1 coordinate 370,437, forward strand.
CTGGCCAAATCAGCGAAGATTCGGTGCGCACGAGATTAAAACTTGCACAACCGATCTTGCGCGACCGCCGGATGAGACGCCAATCTGGGACTTCGAGTTAAATTTACGGATCAATGTCCGCCAATAGCGGCACATCGTTCGGTAGCGCGCGCGTCTTGCAAGCTTTACGGTAAAAACAAATCTGCGGATACGCTGAAATGTTCGGAGAGCTTGCGGACGTGAGCCAGGGTCAGTTGCCGTTCGCCGCGCAGAATCATCGCACCCAGCGTCCGATGCACGCCCAGCAACCGCGCCAGGTCCGCCGCGCTCATGTCGTGCTCGTCCAACAGGTGACGCAAAGCGGCCAAGCCACTGACCTTTGGCGCGTTCGGGCCGTGTTCCTTTTCGTAATCTTCAACCAGGCGGCAAAGCAGATCAAAGTAATCATCCTGGTCCGGCGTCAGGCTGTGCCCGGCCATGGCATCGGTGATTTCCACGATGTTTTCAAAATCCACCTTGTCCCGGATGGGACGAGGCATGTGCAACCGGCACAGCCCGGTATAATCTTTGGGCATCGCCTCAAAGCGTAGTCGCGTTGCGGTTTTCATGTTCTTTTCCTTCCTGCGCGATTCGCCCGCGCTTTGTACTACAATTCTTCCTTCCACTGATCCCGGCTGTATTCGGCGTGCGTCATGAAACGCAGTGTATAAACAATCTGCCGGTTAAAATGCACTGCGGCAATCAGCCGATAATCATTGCGGCAAACGTTGAATACCAGCACCCGGCGTCCGCTCTGGACTTTCACCAAGTCCGTGCTCGGATACGTCCGGCGCAATTCAACCACGTTTCGCCACACTGCCGCGCGCACCACCTTGCGCCATTTTTCCAGATAGCCGGCGGCTTTGGGATATTCCCGCGCCGCGCGCTTCAAGAACCCTTCTTTGATGATGCGCACGGATACAATTTGTATTCAACAGGGAGAATTGTCAACCAATTTTTGTGTTTCACTTCACCCCAAATTCACCGGATCAATGTCCACCGACAGCGCCACGTCTGCCGGCAGTGTGAGTGTCTCGATGATTTTCGCGAGCGTCTGGCTGAGTCTGCTCATCGCGCGCGTCCGCAGCATGATCTGGTAACGGTAAAAACTTTCCGCGCGCAACAGGGGCGCCGGCGCCGGACCGGAAATAATCAAGTTACGGAAGTCCACAGTCCTCAGTCCAGAGTCTCCAGTCCGGTGATTATCCGACTTTGGACTGTGGGCTGCGGACTGTGGACTGAAAACTGTGGACTCAAGGACTTTTCGCAAATGCTCGGCGGAGAATTTCACCTTGTCCTCGTTCCGGCCTTTGAGTGTGAGCAACGCGACACGACTGACAGGCGGATATTTCAATTGTTCTCGGAATTCAATTTCCTGTTCGTAAAAACCGGTAAAATCGTGGCGGCGCGCGTATTGGATGGCCGGATGGAACGGCGTGAACGCCTGCACGAACACCTCGCCTTCAACGTCGCCGCGACCGGCGCGACCGGCAACCTGCGTGAGCAGTTGGAAGGTGCGCTCGCCCGCGCGGAAATCCGGCTGATGCAGCGCGAGGTCGGCGTAAATGATGCCCACGAGCGTCACGTTCGGGAAATGCAGCCCTTTGGCAATCATCTGCGTGCCGACAAGAATGTCGGTCTTGCCCACCCGAAAATCACCGAGCGTTTTGCGATAATCGTCCTTGCGCTTCATCGTGTCGGCGTCCATGCGCCTGACGCGTGCGTTCGGGAACAATTTCATGAGTGTCTCCTCGACTTTTTGCGTACCGAGGCCGGCATAGCGGATGGCCGGGTTTCTGCACTTCGCATTCGGGCAGGCGGCGGGCACGGCGTCCATGAATCCGCAAATGTGGCAGCGCAGTTTTTGTTCCGGGCGATGGTAGGTGAGCGCGAGACTGCAATTGGGACATTCAGCCACAAAGCCGCACTTGGGGCACTGCAACGCCGTCGAATAGCCGCGCCGGTTCAAAAACAAAATCGTCTGCTCGCCACGTTCGAGCCGTTGCGTGATGGCTTCCTTGAGCTGGTTTGAAAAAATCGGGATGCCCTTTTCGCCGCGCGCGGCCTGACGCATGTCCACGACGCGGACGTGCGGCATTTTCTGGTTGTCCACGCGCTCCGGCAGTTCGAGCAGCGTGTATTTGCCCTTTTTGCAGTTGTAATAACTTTCGAGCGACGGCGTGGCCGAGCCGAGCACGACCACGGCATTTTCCATCTGGCCGCGCATGATGGCCACGTCGCGCGCGTGGTAGCGCGGCGCCTCCTCCTGCTTGTAAGTGTGCTCATGTTCCTCGTCCACGATGATGAGGCCGAGCGGCTCGACCGGGGCAAAAATTGCCGAGCGCGCGCCGATGACGATGCGGGCGCGGCCCTGCCGGATTTTGTGCCATTCATCATGCCGTTCGCCGGCGGACAGGTGCGAATGCAAAACCGCGACGAGCGTTTGGAGCTTGCCGGAACTGAACCGCGCCTTGAACCGCTCGACGGTTTGCGGCGTGAGCGAAATTTCCGGAACCAGCACGATTGCGCCCTTGCCTTGTTCGAGCGCATGCGCAATGGCCTGGAGATAAACCTCGGTCTTGCCGCTACCGGTGACGCCGTGCAAAAGAAAAGTCGAGGATGGAGGATGGAGTCCGCCTTCGCTTCGCTTCGGCGCGATGGGGATGGAGGATTGCCGGACTTTTCCATCTTCCATCTTCAATCCTCTATCTTCGCCTCGATCCATCGCCGCCTTGATTTTCTCCAGCGCGGTAGCTTGCGCCGGATTGAGCGGCAGCGGTTGCGTCGGCAAAATGTGTTCGCGGGCATAGGGATCGCGCTCGGAAATCCGCGGGGCAATTTCGACCAAACCGCGGTCTTCCAGCTTGCGGATAGTGGCAGCAGTGGTTTCGGCTAGTTCAACCAATTCGGTCAATGGCAATTCGCGCCGTTCCTCGATGATGTTCCAGACTTCCTGCTGACGTTTCGGCAATTGGGGAAATTCGCCGCCCACCGGCAACGCGCGAACAAAAAGCCTTTCGCGCCAGCCGGATTCCTCCTTGCGCACGGCCTCGGGCAGAACGGATTTCAACGCAATTTCCGGCGCGCAGCAGTAATAGTCCGCAATCCAACGCGCGAGTTTCAAAACCTTTGGCGTTACGAGTCCCGCGCCACGGGACGCGCCGGCTACCCGCAAAATTGATTTAAGATTTGCAACCGCGGATTCTTCTGCAAGCGCAGTGACATAACCAAAAATTTTTCGCGGGCCGAACGGCACCTGCACCCGGCTGCCGACCTCGATTTGCCCCGCCAGTCCTGGCGGAATCAAATAATCGAATTCCTTGCGGAGCGCGATTTCGAGACTGACGCGGGCAATCATGCGGAGTTGAGGGTTGAGGGTTGAGAACTGTGTGTCAAGGATGCGCTGCCAAACCCGATTTCGGAAGGACGAGTTGCACGAGTCTCAAACTTCCGGCGCTTTCTGAAAGGTCACGGACTCGCAAAGCTCGTCCCGCCGACAATTCAATCGCGTGTAATGGCGCGCAATTCGGCTTCAAGCTGTTTGCGCAACACCTCGCGTTCGCTGTCGTCCGCCCCGCGCGGCACGCGCATGATTTTGCCGACAGTGATTTCGCAACGGGCAAAGGGCAACGGAATTTGAAAACGGTCCCAGCTTTTGGAACGAATTTTCCAGTTGAGATGGTATGAAACCGGCGCGATCGGCAGTCCGGTCAATTGCGCGGTCGAAATCACACCGTCCTGAACCGTGTAACAAGGGCCGCGCGGGCCGTCGGGCGTGATGGCCAGGTCATAACCGCTTTCCGCCCACGAAACCATTTCGCGCAACGCCTGCCCCCCGCGCCGGCTGGACGAGCCGCGCACCGGTTCGATGTCGAAGTGCTCCAGGACCCGCGCCAGCAACCCGCCGTCCCGGCTCGCGCTGACCATCCCCGCCATGCGCCGCTCCGGCGTGAACCGCAACACGTAACGCTGGCGCAATATCGCCGACAGCGCCAGTCGGTTGTGCCAGAAGGCAAAAATCAATTTTTCCCCTGGTGCTCTGTTGTTGAAAGCACCGGAACGATCCTCCAATCGAAACCGGATGGTCACGGCCACAGCGCGGATTAAAAGGCAAATCAGGGCTGCCGCGAGACGCTGGTGCCACTTCGCCTGATGCGGCAAAACCACACCGGATTTTCGGGACCGACGAACGGCACCGGCCGCCTGGAGTTTCGGATTTTCGGCGGCCATCATGCTCCCCTTTTCAGGCATGCGCGCACTAAATCTTCCACCGTCGCCTTCGCGCCGAGCACGGTTTGGGCGGCGCGGACTGCGTCGTGCGCCTCAATTTGCTTGAAGCCCAGCGCCATGAGCGCGAGCACGGCGTCATTGATTTTCTGGTCATCCGGCGACAACACGCGCTGCGCGCTGGCGGCTTCCCATGCGCCCGCCGCGCCGATTTTGTCGCGCAATTCCACGATGATGCGTTCAGCGGTTTTTTTGCCGACGCCGGAGATTTGCGAAAGCGCCTTCACATCGCTGCCCGCCACCGCGCCGCGAAAGGCCGTCACGCTGATACCGCTCAAGATGTTCAGCGCGATTTTCGGGCCGATGCCGGAAACCGTGCTGACGAGCAGGCGGAACAAATCGCGTTCCGCAACGGTCATGAAACCATAGAGCGTGTGCGCGTCCTCGCGGATGACGAGTTGCGTGAGCAGTCTCACCACGCCGCCCGGCTGCGGCAGTTTGTCGAACGATGACAGCGGAATGAGTACTTCGTAGCCAACGCCGTTGACATCCACGACAACCTGTGTGGGCAGCGCCTCGACGAGTTTGCCGTGGAGAAAAGTGATCATGAGAATGCGGAATGCGGAATGCGGAATGCGGAATTCATACACGTTTCAGCGATGTCAGATTGTAACAGCTGTTTTCATGCGCGTGGGCGAGCGCCAGCGCCAGCGCATCGGCGGCGTCGGGCGCAGGTAGCTTCGACAGATTCAACAAGCGTTGGACCATTTTGGCGACGGCGGATTTTTGCGCCGCGCCGTAGCCGACGACGGCTTGTTTCACCTTGCGCGGCGCGATTTCGAAAATTTCCAGACCGGCCTCGGCGATGGCCGCCAGCGCCGCGCCACGCGCCTCGCCCATGACAATGGCCGTCTGCAAATTTTGCGCATAGAACAGGCCCTCGATAGCACAGACAGTTGGTTGATGCTGTCTTAAAACGTCGCGCAACGTTTCAACAATTTTCACGAGGCAGCGCGAGTGCGGCCAGTTTGCGGGGCACGAAATCGTGCCGTGCGCCAGCGCGAGTGGATGCGGCCGGGTGAGGCGAATCACGCCGTAACCGGTGCCGCGCAACGAGGGGTCGAGGCCAAGAATCACACGATGGTCATTGACCGGAGCGCGCAGCGTTGTTTCAAAGACGGGTGCAGCCTTGCGCCGGGAAACGCCACCGAGGCGCTCCCGCATTTGTTCAAATTGCCGATGCGTGATGCCCACGCGCGCATTTTGCCAGCGGCGGAACGGTTGCAAAAGCAAAAACACCGCGACGATTTTTTCATCGCGGCGCTTTGCGAAATCACCGGGCAAGCTTCAACGTCCCCGCCCGTTTTGGTTGTCAGACCTGTTTGACGACTGCGATGGCTGGGATGATTGCGACGAGTGCGATGCCGAAGACGGAGGTGGCGCGGACGGCGCGACGCCTCTGGGCAGCGGTGCGGAGTTGTCCACCGTCGGCGGCGCCGACTGCCGCTGTTCCTCCGGCGCGGTAAATTCGCGGTTGGGGGTCTGCGGCGTGAAATGCGGTGTTTGCTCTTCAAATTGTTGTCCGCGCGGTGAAGCGACATGTTTGTTGTCATAATTCCGCGTGGGCGTTTGGGCGGTTGTCGGCGCGTTGTAATTCAGCTGCGGGTTTTGATTGATGCCCGGCTGCGAAATGTGATTTTGCGCCGGAGGTCCGGCGGGAGTTTGAGTCACGGGAGGCCAGTTGCGATTCGGCTGTTGATTTTGATTATTCCCCGGCTGCGAAACCCGGTTCTGTGTTGGCGTCCCGCCGCGTGGCGTGGAATTGTTTCGGTTGTCATAGGCGGAACCCGGATGCGGCGGATTTCCCGGCGTTACGCCCGGCCCGCGGTTTGGCTGGCGGGCCGGCCCGCCACGCCACGGCTGCCCGGCTGAACCTCTCAGTTCACGCACCGGAACCGGGTGAATCGGCGTCCGGGTGACGTCGGTGATGTGTTGCACTGCGATGCCGTTGTTGAGGATGGTGTGATTGTGACTGTCAAAATTGAAGTTGTTGATGACCGTAGTCTGTTTGTAAATCCGTGTTTCGTCCCTCGCCTCGACGCGATAACGGCGCGGATGCGGGTCGCAGAAATTTCGCGTAGGCACAAACGTGAAGAAATTCGCGGTCAAGCCGAAATCAAATCCAATACTCACGCCGTTGCCTTGATAAACAAAACCGACGCCGGGCCGGTAAACCGCAAACGGCGGCAGTGGCGCCCAGCCGCAGTAATCATTCGAGTAACGCCACGTCACCCAGGACGGAGCCCAGACGGTGTCCGGCCACCAGCACCAACCCAGATGCGCGTCACGAAACCAGCGCCCGTAATGAAAGGCGACACCCCACGAATAATCCGAAGCCCAATACCAGCCGCAGTCGCTGTAAACCCAATGCCCGCGGTCGCAATACGGCTGCCAGCCGGAGTTGTAAACGATGGTGGTCGGCCGCCAGCATCGGCCATAGCCTTCCACGTTCACCCAGGTTCCATACGGCGCGAGCGAACTGTAAAAATAATTCACCGTGACTTCGGCAGGTTCCGGTGGCGGCGGGGGTTCCGTCGGTTCAGTCGTGGTGGTCTCCGGCGGCGGCGGTGGCGGGTTCGCGGTGGCCATTTGCTGTTGCAACACCTGATCGCGCTGCATCATCGCGGTAACGACTTCATTCGGCACACCAAGATCGCTGAGGTAAATGATTGTGTCCGAATCCAGATTGAACGTGCTGGTGGAATTGGTGACGTAGGTCAAAATCACGCTTTCATCCACGCCGGCTTGTACCAGCCTGATGACCTGCGCGAGCGGGCTGGTGGGGAAAATACTCGGCGGCGGGGCGACGCTGGCCGGCGGAATGGTGGAGACGTCTGCGGTGGTGGTTGGGGCCGGCGGCGCGGGCTGGGCTTGGGCATTCGAGAGTTGCGCCAAATGTCCGCTGGCCAGCCAAAGGGCCGCCAGCGCGATTCCCACGGTGGATTTTCTGAGAAAGCTGGTTTTCATAATTGGGCAGTTGTCAATTTAGACTGCTAATAAGTCTAACAATACATTGACTTATTGGTTGCGGCAAACGTTCATACCCGCGATTTTGTGCGCATTTTGTGTGCAGTGATTGGGTGGTGCCCCCGCCCGGAATTGAACTGGGATCCGCGGTTTAGGAAACCGCTGCTCTATCCATTTGAGCTACGGGAGCAATGTTTTAACGATAATTAACTCCGAATTGGTTTCCGCTTGCACCGATCCGTCGGCTTAAGCCGGTCAACCTCAATTTGATGGTGTTGAATTAAACGCAAGTTGAGGCGAACGTCAATCCGGCAAAATCGCGGACGCGGCTCAACAATCTGTGCTCCATTCGGAGGTCCGCCTTCAGATTTTGGATTTCGAGGAGGCTCACAATGATTTCAAGCGTTTAAGCAGTTGGTTGTATTCCGCGTGTGCGCCAATCCAAAACCACACAATTAAGTTTCCCCTGCGCCGGCCGAGCGCACGGTAATTTTGATTGATGCGAACCGACCAGACATCTTTGAGCAGTTCCTTGAATTGCAACGCAGGAGCAAAGGCCTCTTTCCGCCAGAATCGAAATTTTTCCCGTGCCAATTTTTGAACCGCGTCTGGCAACGCGTTGAAGCAAGCCCGGAAATCCTCGTGGGTTTTGGAAATCACGGAAGGTCGTGAAGCTTTCCTTTGGCGATGTCCTTGTCCACTTTGGACAGCAATTTGTCCAGCTTGCCAGCGGCGATGTCGCGCTTCATCTGCTCGTCCCATTCGTCGTCCTGCCAATTGCCAAGACAGCGGGCGACCTCGGCGCGTTCTTCGAGCGTCAGCGAAGGAATCGCAGCCTTGATTTCAGCAACTGTGCTCATGTTGGGAAATTAAGCCCAATGCGGATTGGCGTCAATTCGACAAATGCAAATCATGGCTGACAAATTTTTGAAGTCTGATAATGTGTGAGTAATGGCATAAAAGTTTATGCGGCCGTTTTCAAAAAAGCATCGTTTCCCTGGGGTTGAAGAAAACCCGGATGGCACGATTAACTTCTCATTAACGGACGATGAAGCCCGCAAAGCAGACCGTGCATTGGAAATGTTTAAGGGTTATGACTCTAACCCTCCGACGTTAAATGGCGACGTGCAATATCTTCTCATTACTTTGATTTTTCTGTCATCATTATTGACTGATAAATACGGCATACGAAACAAGCAGAGGCCATTCCCAACCGTTTGACCGAAACCAATTCAAATCACCAGCGGCAATTTTTTATTCTTTTTTCCAAAATGGACAGCGCACCCATCGCCCGGTCTCGACCTCGGCCAGTTCGGGAATTTTCTCGGAACATTCCGGTTTGGCGATCGGGCAGCGCGGCGCGAATCGGCAGCCGGGCGGGAAATTGCCGATGCGCGGCACGTTGCCGGGAATCGCCGAAAGACGGTTTGCGCCGCCGGCCAGTTTGGGCACGGCATTCATCAAGGCCTTGGTGTAGGGATGCAACGGACGACGCAACAATTCCTTCGCGGGCGCCAGCTCGACAACCTGGCCGGCATACATCACGGCCACGCGGTCGGCGATGTCGCCGACAATGCCGAGGTTGTGTGTGATGAGCAGAATCGCCATGCCGAGCCGTTGTTTGAGGTCGTGGAGCAGTTCGAGAATCTGCGCCTGGATGGTCACATCAAGTGCGGTCGTCGGTTCATCGGCGACGAGCAGTTTCGGTTCGCTCGCCAGTGCCATCGCGATCATCACGCGCTGTTGCATGCCGCCGGACATCTCGAATGGATAATTTTTGATGCGCGATTCCGGCGCGGGAATGCCAACCAGTTTCAACAGCCGGATGACCTCCTCGTTCGTTGCCTTTTCCGGCTTGTGCAATTTGAGCGATTCCCTGATTTGATTGCCGACGCGGAAAACGGGATTCAACGATGCACCCGGATCTTGAAAGACGTAGCTGACCACGCCGCCGCGGATGTTGCGCAGTTCGCCATTCGACATCTTCAGCACGTCGCTCCCATTCAACAAAATTTCCCCGCCGACATAATTTGCCGGCGGTGCCGGCACGAGCCGGGCGATGGACAACGCGGTGACGGTCTTGCCGCAACCGCTTTCGCCGACGAGGCAGACGGTTTCGCCCACACCAATCGTCAGCGACACGCCGTCCACAGCGCGCAACGCCTCCGGGCCGGCGCCGAAGTCCATCTTGAGATCATTGATTTTGAGCAGGAGCATGGCTGGCAAATCCCACGCCTTGGATGCCAGATTTATGGGACTGTCGAAAGTCAATTCGGCGTGGCAATTCGTCTTGATTGCCGGTTGCCACTGCCGATAGCTTCAGAAGCATGCATTTGAGATATTATTGGTTCTTCATTCTGGCCCTGACCGCCGCCGGCTGCACCAGCGTTCCGAAACCCAAACCAATTCCCACGGGTTCGCTGGCGGCGTTTCAGAAAAGAGCGGAGGCGTTCAACGAGGTCGTCACCGTGCCGACGTTTGAGACGACGCCCGGCGAAGTCGCGACCACGGCCACGAACGTCATCACTTCCGCCAATGCCGCGCTCGATCGCATCGGCCGGCTCAAGCCCGGCAAGGTGGATTTCACCAATACGGTGCGTGCGCTCGATGACATTGACTATTCGGTTCAAACGCCCGAAAACCGGCTCGAATTGATCCAGCAGACGAGCACGAACGCCGCGGTGCGCGACGCGGCGACGGACGCCATCAAACAAATTGACGAATGGTCGATCGGCATTGACTATCGCGAGGATGTCTACGCGGCCGTGAAGGCCTACGCGGACACGAAGCCGCAACTGGCAGGCGAGGACAAAAAGCTTTTGGACGAGACCCTGCGCGATTATCGCCGGGCCGGTTTGGACCTGCCGAAGGTTCAACGCGATGAAGCCGAGAAGTTGCGCAAACAACTGACCGCCCTGGAAACGGATTTTGAGAACAACGTTACGAAAGCAAGGCAGCCACTTAAATTCACCAAGGCCGAACTGGACGGCGTGCCGGATGCCTTTCTCACGCAGGAAGGCATCAAGACGGGTCCGGATGAATACACCTTGATGGCCAACATCACGTTCCACTATCTGATGGTTGAGGACAACGCGAAGCGCGAAGACACGCGCAAAAGCATGATGGTCGCACGTTGTAATCTCGCGCGCGAAAACAACATTCCGCTGTTGAAAAAAATCCTCGTTTTGCGCGATGAAATAGCGCACCGGCTCGGCTACGCGAGTTGGGCGGATTACGCGACGGAAGTTCGCATGGTCAAAAACGCCGCGACGGCGATTGATTTTTTGGGGAAATTAGAGGTCGGCTTGCAACCGAAATTTGACGCGGAACTGGAGGAATTCCGCCAGTTGAAAATCAAGGAAACCGGCGATACAAACGCGACGATCAACGTGTGGGACGTCAGTTATTTTGGCAACGAATTGAAGAAGACGAAATACAATGTGGATGAGGAACAGTTGCGTGTTTATTTTCCGTATCAACGGGTGCTGGAGGGTTTGTTCGCGATTTATCAGCACATTTTTGATTTGAAATTCGAGCGCGTCGAACCGCCTTACAAATGGATCGGCGACCTGCAGCTCTACGCCGTGTCCGACGCGAAGACCGGTCAGCCGCTCGGACTGTTCTACCTCGACATGTTTCCGCGCGAGGGCAAATACAATCACTTCGCGCAGTTCGGCATCACCGAGGGGAAACTGCTGCCGGACGGAAAATACCAGCGTCCGGTCTGCGCGCTCGTCTGCAATTTCCCGCCGCCCCAGCCGGACAAACCGTCGCTCATGTCCCATGACGAGGTCGAGACGATCTTCCATGAATTTGGCCACGCGATGCACACGATCCTGACGCAGGCGAAATATTCGCGCTTTTCCGGCACCAGCGTGCCGCAGGATTTCGTCGAGGCGCCGTCGCAGATGCTGGAGAACTGGGCGTGGGACAAGAAGGTTTTGGACAGCTTTGCGGCGGATTACCGCGACCCGAACAAAAAAATCCCGCAGGCGGTTTTGAATCAACTCAAAGCTTCGCGGCTGGCGACGGAAGGAACTTTTTATCGAAGGCAACTTTCGTTCGGCCTGATGGATCTGGCGTTGCACACGCAAATTCACGCGGCGAATGCCGATGACGTGCTGCCGTTGTCAAACAAGGTCCTGAGCGAAGTGTCCCTGCCGGTGCCGCCGGACACGGCGTTCGTGGCTTATTTCGGCCACATCATCGGCTACGGCGCGGGCTATTACGGCTACGCGTGGGCGGATGCCATCGCGGCGGACATGGCGACGGTGTTTGAAAATTCGCCGAACGGTTTCTTCGACCAGACCGCCGGCATGAAATTACGCCGCGAGATTTATCAGGTCGGTGATTCGCGCGACATCAACATCTCCATCGAGAAGTTTCTCGGCCGGCTGCGTTCCATTGAACCGTTCCTGAAGAAGATTGGCGTGGAAAAAAGCGAAGCCGGCTCCCCATGAGTTTGCCGGCAAAATCCGCCGTTCAACGCTGGCCGCGCCAGATCAAATTCATTGTCGGGAACGAGGCGTGCGAACGCTTCAGCTACTATGGTATGCGAAGCGTTCTCGCCGGTTATATCACCGGCGCGGTGTTGAAGGGCGGCCTGGGTGAAAGCGACGATTCCGCCACGGAAATCATCCACACCTTTGTCTCCGCCAACTATTTCATGCCGTTGCTCGGTGCGTGGCTGGCGGACAAAATCATCGGCCGTTATCACACCATTCTCTGGGTGTCGCTGTTTTATTGTGCCGGACACGGAGTGCTGGCGTGCAGCGGATTCGCCAGTGACGCGCAGGGCCGGCTGCTTTTTCTTTACGCGGGGTTGGCGTTGATCGCCTTTGGCTCGGGTGGCATCAAACCGTCCGTCTCGGCATTCATGGGCGATCAGTTCAAACCCGAACAATCGCACCTGCTGCAAAAGGCCTATGGCGCCTTTTACTGGGCCATCAACCTCGGCTCGTTTTTTTCGTTCTTGGTGATTCCGTGGATCAAGGACCGCCATGGTTACAGCCTCGCGTTTGGCGTGCCAGGAATTTTGATGGCCATCGCGACGTTCATTTTCTGGCTGGGAACGAAACATTACATCCGCGTACCGCCGAGCCGCGAAACGAAAAGCGCGGGGTTTTTCAGGGTGTTGTTCGCCGCGCTCGCGAACCAACGAAAAACCGGTGGCGGCGCGCGGCCGCGCGCCAGGGCCGACCAGCAGGTCGGCCCTACCGGACGACGCAGTTTCTGGGACGCCGCGCGCGGCCGGTATAGTGAAAAGGAAATTGACGCGGCGAAATCCGTGGCGCCCATCCTGATGGTATTCGCGCTGATCCCGATTTTCTTCTCGCTGTTTGACCAGACGAACTCGACGTGGGTATTGCAGGGCGAAACGATGGTTCCGACGAAAATCCTCGGCCTGGACATCGGCGCGGAGCAGATGCAATCCATGAATCCGTTGATTGTGATGATGCTCGTGCCGCTGTTCACGCTGGGGATTTATCCGCGCATCGGCCGGTTCGCGTCGCCGTTGCGGCGGATGTCGTACGGGATGTTTCTGGCGGCGGCTTCGTATCTTGTCGTGGCCGCGCTGCAAAGGCAGATCGAAGCCGGCGCGCAGTTAAGCGTGCTGTGGCAGACGGTGCCGTATGTCATTTTGACCGCCGCCGAGGTTTTGGTTTCGACGACGGGGCTGGAATTCGCCTTCCGCGAGGCCGCGCCGGAAATGAAGAGCATCGTCATGAGTTTCTGGCTGCTGACCATCGCCTTTGGCGACCTGCTCGTCGTGGCGGTGACCAAATTGTTTTCCAGTGCCAGCGACCACGCCGCGTCCGTCAGCACGAACCGGTTTCTGCTTTACGCCGGCATGACGTTTGGGGTGGCGATCTTGTTCAGCGTGGTGGCGACGACCTACCGTTACCGCGACGCGGCGGCGGCGCAGGGAAAATAGTTTCAGTGGCCGAAGAATTTTTTGAGCATCTCGGGGCCGTTCTCCCAGAAAATCAGCGCCACGCCCATCAAGGCGCCGCCGGCCATGATGCCGGACGCGATGGGATAGGTGAATTCCTCCGCCCGGGCCGGTGATTTTTTCCGGAAAAACCAAGCGATGACCGCGCCGATGAAAAACAGCAAGCCGTAATACCAATGAAACACCCAAGCGAGGCCAAAGGCGGACGCGGACGGCAGGAATTTTTGTTGCTTGGGAAAAAGCAGGGGCAGGATGGAGAAAACGATTCCGACCGCGCCACCGATGACGATGGACCAGACCTTCACCGGTGCGAGCGCGTCCAAGCCCTTGCTCAAGGCCTGGGCGACAGCGGACCAAGTCTGCGCGGCGGGCGCGGGAAACTGATCGCTGCCGATGACCGAGGCGTTGGGAACCAGAACCGCAAACGAGAACACGGTGACGACCGTGCCGATGAAGATCCCGGCGAACTGTGCGATGAATTGTTTGCGCGGATGCGCGCCGAGCAGGTAGCCGCTTTTCAAGTCGGTCAGCAAGTCGGCGGACGACGTGGCGGCGCCGGCGGTGATGTTCGCGCTCATCAGGTTCACGTTTACGTTGCCGGGATTGAGCGCGCCGAAGGTCAGTTGCGTCACCTTGCCCATCGCGCCGACGGGCGTGGTGTCGGTTTCGCCGGTGACGCGGCAGGCGACGAGCGCGAGCGCGAACGACAGCACGACCGCCAGCGCGCTCTGCCAATACGGCATCCCGAACGATGCGTGCGCCAGCCATGCGAGGGCGACGAGGGAGATGAGCTGTCCCGCGGCAAACCACGACATCGGCGTCTCGATGGATTCCATTTCCGTGGGAAGTTTCAATTCGCGTGAAAACAATCTTCCGAACCCCTTGAACGCCTGCAACGCGACGCGCCATTGCAGAATGAAATTCAACAACCCCCCCGCCACCATGCACGAGGTGCCGAACCACAGGGTCCATTGCACCACGTCGCGGAAGCCCGAGCCGGTGATGATTCCGGCATGTTGCAGGACTGGCACGAACACCGCCCAGCAGACCGTGCTGCCGATCAACATGCTGATGCACACGCGCATTCCGGTGATGGCGCCGGCGGCGATAAAAATCGGTTCCCAGTCGAACATGACCGTTCGGCCCATCCAAGCCGGGCCAAAGATGACGGCATTGACCTTGGTGAGCAGGGCATCGCTGGAAAACGGCGCAAGCCGGGCAAAGAGCGCGAAGCCGTCGTGCCAGAAATTGTCAATGGCCGCGAGCAGTCCCGCGATGCCCAGCGCCTTCGCCGCGCGCATCCCTTTGGCGCCGTGCGAGTGGAGTGCGCGCAAGGTTTCCGCCGCCGCCACGCCGCTGGGGAAACGCAGTTGCTCGATGTTGATCATCTGCTTTTTCATCGGCACAGCCATCGTTACGCCGAGGATGGCCAGAAAGAAAACCCACGCGAGGGTCAGTGGAATCGGGAGCGGATGCCCGTTCAACATGATAAACGCGGCGAAGGCGGAGACGAGTGTGCCGCCGGTCGAATAACCCGCCGAACTGGCGGTGGATTGCATGCAGTTGTTTTCGAGGATGGTCATCGGCGTTTTGACGAGGCCGATTTTCACAAAGGTCGTCCAGATCGCGTAGGAAAGGATACAGGCGGTGATGGCCACGCCGATGCCCCAGCCGGATTTCAACCCGATGTAGAGGTTGGTGAGTGAAAGAATGCCGCCCAGTGCGGAGCCCATGAGCACTGCCCGCCAGGTGAGCTGCTTCATCGAATCACCGCGCCCGCGATAAACCTTCTCGAACCATTGACGTTCAATTTCCCCGGGCGTGCCGGTAAAACCCTCGACCGGCAATTCAAAGTCAACGGCGGGCGGGCCGGGCGCTTCGGTTGGCTTGAATTTTTCCCCGTTCACGAGCGGCATCGTCGGAAATCATCAATCCTCGCGCGAGTCTTTTTTAAGTGTGACTATTGCAACGGGATGCCGAACAGGGCCGCCAAGCCCAACAGGGTCGCCCCGGTAACGGCACCCAGCACCTGGCGTACGTACGGAAGGTTCAACACGATAATCACCCCGATGAAACCAAACCGCGACAGGTGCCAGTAGGTTTCATAACTCATGCCGATCACGACCCGCATCACGCGGGAACCATCCAACGGCGGGATGGGAATGAGATTGAAGAAACACAGCAGCAGACTGACGTAGGCGTAACGCAAGCAAACGTCCGCCATTGGCTCCAGATGAACCAGCAGCCCCACGCGCACCAACGCCACCAACACGACAGCCAAAACCAGGTTCATCGCCGGGCCGGCCAGGGTCACGAGGATGTCGTCCCGATTCGGATTCCTCAAATTAAAGGGGTTCACCGGCACCGGTTTGGCCCAGCCAATCATAAACCGGCTGATGTTCGGCGACATAAAAATCATCAGCAACGGCAGAAGCACCGTGCCAATCGGATCAATGTGCACCAGGGGATTCAACGAGACGCGCCCTTGCAGCTTGGCCGTGTCGTCGCCGCATTTCAAAGCCACCCACGCGTGGCCGAACTCGTGAAACGTCAGCAGGATGATCAAGCCGAGGTAGGTGATCAGTCCTTCAACGATGACATTGCTTGTGTTTGCATCCATCGCCCCAGTTTATCGCCCGCGCGGCTGCGGGTCGAGGCGGAAGCCAAAAGGAATTGCCGTGCCGGCTGGAATTTGTAATCCTGCGAAACGGTTTAACCAAAGACATTATTTTCGATTATGCCATTGCTTGAGGGGAAATTCGGCGTCGTCTTCGGCGTTGCCAATCAACGCTCCATTGCTTGGGCCATTGCACAGGGGTGGGCGCGCGAGGGGGCGAAGCTCGCGTTCACGTATCAGGGCGACCGGCTCAAGGAAAACGTGGAGGAACTCGCCGGCACCTTTGGCGCTGACACACTCATTCTCCCGTGCGATGTGACCAAGGACGAGGAAATCGCGAACGTTTTCAAAACCGTCGGCGAAAAATTCGGCAAGCTGCATTTGCTCCTGCATTCCGTGGCGTTCGCGCCGAAGGCCGCGCTGGAAGGTGAATTCGTGGATACCAGCCGCGAAGCCTTTCGCATTGCGCATGACGTCAGCGCCTACTCGCTCGTCGCGCTCGCACGCGCGGCTGCGGCGCTGATGACCGATGGCGGCAGCATTGTGGCGATGAGTTATTACGGTGCGGAAAAGGTCGTGCCACACTACAACGTCATGGGAGTGGCCAAGGCCGCGCTCGAAGCCAGCACGCGCTATCTTGCCTACGATCTCGGGCCGAAAAAGATCCGCGTCAATTGTATCAGCGCCGGCCCGGTCAACACACTGGCCGCGCGCGGCATTAGCGGTTTCAGCGAAATGCTCAAGCAATACGAGGCCAAGTCACCGCTCAAGCGCAATGTTCTGCCCGACGAACTGGGCGCGACCGGCATGTTTCTTGCCAGCGCCGGCGCGGCGGCCATCACCGGCCAGGTGATTTACGTGGACTGCGGCTACCAAATCATGGGGATGTGAAAAAGCTCGCTAAATTTCGATACGCCTTCCTTGGTTTAGCACTTTTAGTTTGTTTAGCAGCTTTGTATTTGTTCTCGGGATTTGGGGCTCGTTACACAAAAAATGAACCTAAAGAATCTGATTTAGTTGGTGTATATCGGCCCGACCTAAAAACGCGGATATTAATTAACAAGGAGAGCAAAATTCCCGCAACAAACTGTGAAATAAAATTAGATGCTGGTGGCAAAATAGAATTGAAAAACGTGATGATTTGGTTGACAGAAGATGAAACGAACATTGCTGGAGTAAGATTAGTTTCAACGAAAGGCAGCTGGCACCTGGAAAAAGTCGGAAAATACTGGCAAATAGTTTGGGAGTACCAAAATGTCACTGATTACGGTCTTCGCCTGGTACGTGAAAAGCCGCCTTACGAAATCCAGATTTATAACTGGCAAACCGGTGTTCCGTTTTATTTTGTGCAATACAGGGATTAACATTGGTTTTCCTTTCATGCCGGCCGGATCATTTCAAAACGGTCGCGCGTGCGGCAATACCAGTGCGGTGACGACATGCGTCCGATGAGAAAAAGTTTGTCGGTGTGGATCCGTTTATTCTCCGCGTCAAACAATTCGTCGCGCAAATGGATGCGCTTCACCAGACCGATGACTACGCGGTTTTTGCCGATTTGCAGTATACCCCATTCGACACATTCGAGGCTCGCCGGTGATTCAACAATGCGCGGCGGTTTCACAACTGACGACGGCGTGGCGGTCAATCCGGCGTGAACAAGTTCATTATCCCCGTAAGGCAGCGACGCGGCGCATTGGTTCATCGCGTCGGCAATTTTTTCGTCCACCAGATTCACGACGAATTCATGGATGGCGCGGATGTTGAGAGCGGTGTCCTTGGGCGTGCCGTCGTTCCGGTCGCCAGGCGCAAACGCGCAGATGGGCGGATTCGCGCCCATGACATTGAAGAAGCTGAACGGCGCGGCATTTACCTTGCCGTCGGGGCTGATGGTGGTAACGAGAGCGATGGGCCGCGGCGTGACCAGGCTGGCAAGAAGCTGATACGCCCGGTCGGCAAACTGGTTTTCAAGGTCAAGTTCCATAACAGGGAAAAATTTACGGCAATCGCTTAAGACGTGCAACGAACGCGCCGTCCACCTTGTCAACAAACGGCAGCAACTCCTGTTCGGATTCTAATGTGAAATCGGTGTGTTCGCGCAAAAATTCCTTCACGACTTCCTGATTTTCTTCCGGCTCCAAGCTGCAGGTGCTGTAAACCAGAACGCCGCCGGGTTTTAATTGCGGCGCGGCCTGCCGGAGCAGGGCGCGCTGGCTTTTGCACAACCGTGCGAATTCAGCCGGCCGTATCCGCCAGCGCAAGTCCACGCGCCGGCGCATCACGCCGGTATTGGAGCAGGGGGCATCCACCAAAATACGGTCGAAACTGGTCGAAAGTCGAGGGTTGAGAGTCGAGGGCAGGACAGCGTCAACGCACGTCACGCCAAGACGGGTGCAGTTTTCTTCCAACAATTTCAGACGTTCCTTGGAATTGTCCATCGCTACAATCCGACCCTGATTATGCATCAATTGTGCAATGAAGGTCGTTTTGCCGCCGGGCGCGGCACACAAATCCAAAATAGTTTCACCGGGCCGCGCTCCGAGCTCGCATGCGGCGAGCAGCGTGCTCGGGTCCTGAATGTAAAACCAGCCTTGCTGGAAACTTTCCAGTTCCGCCAACGGCGGACGCGATTTCAGTTCAAAGACCAGATCTTCAAAATCGGCAGGGACGCATTGCCGCGCGTCCTGGTCCTGTAATGCGGGATCGGCCCTGCCAAAGAAATCGCGCCGGACGAAATCGTATTCCACGTTTTCCTCGCGCCATTTTTCGAGCAATTTGCCAGCGTCGGTTTTTAACCGGTTCGTGCGCGCAAACGTTTTTGGCGGCGTGTTGTTCCATTCAAGCAGTTGCGTGGTTCGTTCCAACCCCCAGCGTTTTCGCCAGCGCGCAACCAGCCATTCGGGATGCGACCAGCCGAGCGCAGGTTGTGAAATTTTTAGATCGGCCAGAAGTTTTTTGGTTGCATCGGCTTCGCGCAAATAGCTGCGCAAGACGGCATTCACAAATCCGGCTTGCGCGCCGAAACCGTTTTGCCTGGCCAGTTCGACGGTTTCGTTCACGGCGGCGTGGGCGGGAATCCGGTCGAGCCAGAATATCTGGTAGAAGCCGAGCCGCAGGAGATTTTGCAGGCCGGATTTTTGTTCGCGCCCATTCGTTTTGCGGGCGATGAGCCAGTCGAGTGTGGCCTGCCAGCGGACGACGCCGTACACAATTTCCTGGCAAAGCGCGCGGTCAACGGGCGAAAGTTGCGCTTCCGCCAGCGCGTTTTCGAGCAAATCCTCGGTATATCCGCCATCGGCGCGTCGTTGCTGCAAAATGCGCGCCGCGATTTGTCTTGGATTTTTACCGTTCACGTTTTTTAATAAGGACATTGTGCTTTCATGATGCGACAAAAACGATGCTTTTATGAGAGAGGAATTTGAGAAATTGGCCGCCGCCGGCAAGATTGAAGGGCGGCACATTGAGCCGCTGACGAAACTGGCGACGGGTGGTTTTTGCATGCACCGCAGTTGGGGCTTTGGCCGGATCAAGACCGTGGACACCGTGTTCGCGCGGTTCACGATTGATTTTCCGGGCAAGCCGGGTCACACGATGGATCTGGCGTTCGCCGCCGAATCGCTCAAGCCGATTTCCAAGGAACATATTCTCGCGCGCAAGGCCGCCGACCTCGAGGGTCTGCACCAGCTGGCCGCGCATCATCTGGATTTGATCAAGGTCGTGTTGAACAGTTACGATGGCCGGGCAACGGCAGACCAGATTCAACAGGTGCTCGTGCCCGATGTCATCCGCGACGACTGGAAGAAATGGTGGGAAACGGCGCGCCGCGAAATGAAAAAGGACGGGCATTTCATCGTGCCGCTGAAAAAAACCGAGCCGGTCGTTTATCAGTTGCAGGAAACGTCGCTGCAGGATCGTTTGCTGGCAGATTTTCGCAAGGCCAAGGGTTTGAAAGCGCGGGTGGCCGTGGCCGGCGAAGTGTTCAAAAATGCTTCCGATCTGACTGACAAGACGGCGGCGGCCAACGAAATCATTGCCGCGCTCAATACCGAGATTGCGTCACATCAGCGTACCCAGCCCGCCGTCGCGCTCGAAGCGGTCTTTGCCCGCGATGATTTGCGCGCCATGGCCGGCCTTCCCGCCGTCGAGGGCGAAATCACCACCGTGCAAATCTGGGCGCAGGACGGCGTCAAATTCGGCCCGGTGCTGGAACTGATTCCGGCGGCCAAGCATCATCGCACGCTGGAATCATTCCGGGCGGCGAACCCGGACCGCTGGATCGAAATCCTGCGCGGGTCGCTCAATGTCGTTTCCGCCAAACTCTGTCGCGAATTCGCCAATTTGCTGATTCAGGAAGGCCAAATGGAGGCGCTCAAGGAAACGCTCGCGCGCCTCATCAACCAGCACACCGCGGGCAGCGAATTGTTGCTCTGGCTCGGGCGCGACCGCAGTGACGCCTACGCCGACATCCTCGGTCCGGAAGTTTTTCGCGCGATGCTCACCGCCATGGAACGCGATCAATTCAACGAGCGGCGCTCGAACCGCCTCCGCGAATTCATCCTCGACGACCACGAGTTGCTCGCCGAGCTGACCGCATCCGCCGACATCGAAGTCATCAAGGACCTCACACGCGCGCTGCAATTTTCACCCGTGTTTGATGACATGGACAAGCGCTCGCTCCTCGCGCGGCTCGTCAAGGCGCATCCCGCCGTGCAATCACTCGTCAGCGGCGAACAGACCAAGCAGGACACCACGCTGCTCGTTTCGTGGGCAAGCCTCGAACGCCGCAAGGGCGAATACGAGGAACTGGTGCAGAAGAAAATTCCCGCCAACTCAAAGGAAATTGCCATCGCGCGCAGCTACGGCGACCTCAGCGAAAACCACGAATACAAGGCCGCCAAGGAAATGCAAAAAATCCTCATGCGCCGCAAAGACGAACTGGAGGCCCAGCTCACCCGCGCCCGCGGCACGGATTTCTCCAACGCACGCACTGATGTTGCCGGCATTGGCACCGTGGTGCGGGCTGCCGACCTCAGCACGAACGAACCGGAGACGTTCACCATCCTCGGCGCCTGGGATTCGGAGCCGGACAAGGGAATTATCAGCTATCTTTCGCCAGTCGCGCAGGCGCTGTTAAACCGCAAGGTCGGTGACGAAGTGGAATTTGAAGTGCACGGGGCGAAGCACCGGCATCGCATCGAAAAAATCGAGCCGTGGAAGCTGGGAAATTCAAACGAGCCATCCGTGCAACCGGCCCAGGCCCAAGCCCAGGTTTGACGCAGCGGCTTCTCGGCAGAGAGCCGCGCTATCCCATTCCAATGCGCAAAAGGAATGCGGCGGTCTGCCAACCGCCACTACGATAAACCGGAATTCTTCAGGCTTCGCCGCCGAAGCTCACGTAATCATCCAGATCGAGCAGGTCGAACCACGTCACAATGTCCGTGCGTTTGGGCGCGCCGTTCTTGTGCAGGTCGTTGAAATACTCGCGCGAATCCGGATTGTCCGGCGCGCGCTGCTCCTGCCACTCCGACCACGCGGCGATTTCCGGCGCGGTGCGTTTGTGTTTCGCGTTCTTTTGGATCCATTTCAGGATTTCCGTGTCGCTTTTGGTCAATTCCTTCTTCAAGGTTTTGGCGTCAATGCCCACAAATTCCAGGAATCCCTCGTCGAGTGGACAGGCGTAATGGTATTCACCGTGTTTGCCGGCAACGGTGGCCCGGCCTTTGTCCAGCATACGCGGCAGAATCACGTAACCGCCCAGCCGCACGCGCGGACTGCGCGGCGGGAATTTCGTCAAATCAGGTGTGTGTAATGACATAATCGTTTTGGAATTTGTTTTTTGTTTCGTTGTTTTTTTACGACCGTCTAAATTGCCCTGAAAATGCCGAATTGCAAGTGGCGTCAAAAAAATTTATTTTGGTGGCGTGAAAAACCCTGGCAAAGCCCTGTCTGCCGCACTCCGGCTCATCGGCCTCGCTGGCGCAGCAGTGCTCCTGCTGCTGGCCGTCGCATTTCTGGCCAAGGTCATCGGCGCGTTTGCGCTGCATTACTTGATCTGGGTGCTCGTAGGGCTTTGGATGCTGTTCGCCGGCTTTGCCCTTTATTTTTTTCGTGACCCCGACCCGCTGGTGCCGACCGCCTCGAACCTAGTCGTTTCCCCCGGCCACGGCAAAGTGGACGCGATTGACACGGTGAACGAGCCGGAATTCATGGGCGGTGAATGCCAGCGGATTTCGATTTTTCTTTCCGTCATTGACGTGCACGTGCAATGCGCGCCTGTGACGGGCCGCGTCGCCTGCTTCAAACACACGCCCGGACAGTATCTCAGTGCGCTGAAGGCCGAGTCGGCGCAGTTCAACGAAAATGTGCTCATCGGACTGGATGCTGCTGAGCCGCTTGGCGAGAAAATCGGGGTGCGGCTCATCGCCGGCGTGATTGCCCGCCGCATCGTGCCGTGGATCAAGGAAAACGACACCGTCCAGCGCGGCGAACGCATCAGCCTGATTCAATTCGGCTCGCGTGTGGACGTTTACCTGCCGCGCCGCGCGAACATCACGGTGAAGCTCGGCGACAAGGTGGCCGGCGGTGAAACCATGATCGCCTCTTTCGATCGAATATGACCGAACCCATTGCCCCCAAGCCGCCGCTGGATGATTCGGATGACAGCCGGCTGAAAATTTATTTTCTGCCGAATCTGCTGACGGCGGGCAATCTGTTCTGCGGTTTTGTGGCGCTGACGAAAATTGTCGAGGCGGATCCCCTGGCTGATGATTACTTCGGTCAAATCAAGCTGGCGCTCGCCTTCATTTTGCTCGCATGTATTTTCGATCTGCTCGACGGCCGCGTGGCGCGTCTGGGCGGCGCGGACAGCCCGTTTGGACGCGAATTCGACTCGCTGGCGGATTTGATTTCGTTCGGCGTCGCCCCGGCATTTCTGGTGCAGCGCGTTGTTCTGGCAAACGTGTTCAGCGAATACAGGCAAATCAGTTGGTTCATCGCGTCCATTTATCTGCTCTGCGGCGCGTTCCGGCTCGCGCGGTTCAACTGCCTGTCCGCGATGGCCGGCAGCGGTGGCGGCAAGGATTTTCTGGGCTTTCCCATTCCTTCGGCGGCTGGTCTGGTGGCATCGCTCACGCTGCTCATCATTCATTTCAATGAAAAGGACAAGGACCTCGGCAAATGGAATTATCTGCTGGCGGTCGTGCTCATTTTTTTGTCGGCCATGATGGTCAGCACGGTGCGGTATCCGAGCTTCAAATCGCTCGGTCTGCGTTCCCGGAGCACATTCACAAAGGCCATCGGTGCGGCGCTCTTTCTGGGCTGTCTGCTGATTTTGCGCGAAAAAGTCCTTTATTACGTGCTGCCGGCGTTCTTCACGCTCTATCTCGTCTATGGTTTCGTGCGACCGAGCATCTCGCGCGCGTGGCGCCGGGAGATTGAGGAGGAAGACGAGGACGAACCGGACGAGGCGCATTAAAACCATGCCAGACCAGACGAGCATTCTCATCGCCGGGCCAACGGGTTTTTTCATCGGCGCGCTGTTGTCCATGCCCGTTGGTCCGGTCAACCTCACCATCATCAACGGCGCCGCGCAACGGGGTTTCAAATATGCGATGCTCATCGGCCTCGGGGCGGCGACGATGGATATTATTTATTGCACGATCGCCTTTACCAGCTTTTCGTCGTTCTTTTACATCCCCATTGTCAAAACCTCGATGGAGGTGTTTACGTTCGTGTTCATGCTGTTTCTCGGCATGAAATTTCTGTCGGCCAAAACCGTGACGGCGCCCACGCATCTCGGGGCCGCGGCCAGCCGGATTGAAAAGCGCATTGACGAAAAGCTGCACCCGCATTCGGCATTCATGATCGGCTTCGTGCGCGTCCTGGGCAACATGGGCGTTTTGCTGTTTTGGATCGTGGCTGCCATCTATTTCATGTCGCACGAGGCCTATTTCACCTCCTACGAGTGGGTGGAGGATACCATCGCGGCCAAAGCGGCATTCGTCATCGGCGTTGCCCTCGGCGCGAACAGCTGGTTTTGCGCGCTGAGTTATATCGTGTCGCGCCGCGGTTATGGACGATTCAACGAACAAACCCTTGTGCGTATGCAGCACTTTTCCGGCTTTTGCCTCCTCGCCATTGGGTTATACGACGGCGTGCATATTGCCGGGCAACTGGCCCATTTGGCCCGACACAAAATTTGAGGAAATAAAAAGCCTTTCTGCGCCGGCGGCCCCGTGGTAATTCTCAATCTCCGCGCCGGTGCGGTAAAAATTTGCTATGCTCAAGGCCGGAATCATCGGTCTGCCCAACGTGGGCAAATCCACGCTGTTCAACGCCGTCACTCGTTCGCACAAGGCGCCGGCGGAGAATTATCCCTTCTGCACCATCGAACCGAACCTCGGCGTCGTCACCGTGCCGGAACCGCGGCTCGAACCGCTCGCCAAAATTGCCCGCGTCAACACGCTCATACCCACGACGATTGAATTCGTGGACATCGCTGGACTCGTCAAAGGTTCGTCGCACGGCGAAGGTCTGGGCAACAAGTTTCTGAGCCACATCCGCGAAGTGGACGCCATCATGCACGTCGTGCGCTGCTTTGAAGACCCTGACATCGTGCATGTCACGGGCAGCATTGATCCCGTGCGCGACATCGAAATTGTCAATACCGAACTGGTGCTGGCCGACATCGAGACCGTCAAAAAACGGCGGGAGAAAATCTCCAAGGACGTGAAACGCGCAGACAAACACGCGTTGCAGGAGGAGCACCTGCTGGAACAGATCGGCGCCCATCTGAACACGGGCAAACCGGCCAACACACTCGCGTTGCTGCTGGGCCCGGATGAGAAAATCGTCCAGCGCAGTTTCTTCCTGCTGACCGACAAGCCGGTCATTTTCGCCTGCAACGTCAAGGAAGGCGACCTTGCCACAGCGGATAAAAATCCGTTCGTCCAGAAAGTGCGCGACTACGTGAAGACGCATCTCGCGTGCGAAGCCGTCGTCGTCAGCGCGCAGATTGAAAGCGACCTCATTGACCTGTCGCCGGAGGAGGCCGGGGTGTATTTGAAGGAACTCGGCGTTGCGGAATCCGGTCTCGGCCAGCTCATCCGCGCCACGTATCACGTACTGGGCCTGCGGACGTTTTTCACGTTCAACGAAAAGGAAGTCCGGGCGTGGACGATTCACACCGGCGACACGGCTTCCAAGGCCGCGGGGACCATCCACACCGACTTCGAACGCGGGTTTATCAAGGCGGAAACGGTGAACTGGGACGACTTGGTGAAGTGCGGCTCAGTTGGCCACGCCCGTGAAACCGGCCACTACCGCATCGAAGGCCGCGATTACGTCGTGAAAGACGGCGACGTGTTGCTGTTCAAGTTTAATGTGTAGGAGACAACGTCAGGAGTCTCATTATTTTCGATTTACGATATACGATTTACGCGGCGGGCATGGGTTGTGAAAGGGCTCGTAAATCGTAAATCCCATATCGTAAATTCAGTCAGAGCCTCGTCACCTCGGCTCCTACGTTTCTAAACGGTATCTTCGCATTTTCGAGTCCACTTCCTGCGCCCAAGTGTCTATGCCGCCGCGGAGGGAGCGCATCCGTGGCTCACGGCGAAGAAACTCACGGAGTTCCGTGACCTTATCGTTCATGCCAAGCGCGAGCAGCTTGAGCGTGAGAAGAATTGCGTTGAGAGTGATTGCGCGCTTGTTCTTAACGCGAGACTCTTATCTAATGTGGAGGGGATGATCACTGAAGAATTTGCCACGCAGAGTTGTGACGCGGTCGCTCAGATCATGGCTGTCGCCTGACTGTGCGAAATAATGAAATGGATGGTGACCGTCAATTTTTTGAGATTCAGTTCCTAGACGCAGATGGTTACGTCATTGACACCAAGACCGAGGAAGCCGTCATTAAGCCTGGAACAACAGAGATAATAACCGGAGAAACACTGGTAAATCTTCCGGGAGCAGCCCGTGTTGCCAAACTCAAGGCAATTTGGAAGCCTTGAAACAATTCACTGCCCAAAAAATTTCTGAATCTCCTTCACCACTTCCACAAACCGATCCACTTCGGCCTTGGTGTTGTAGAAATAGAAACTGGCGCGGGCGGTGGATTCCACGCCGAGCCGGTGCATGAGCGGTTGCGTGCAATGATGTCCGCCGCGCAATGCCACGCCCGCCTGGTCCGCCAGCGTCACCACATCGTGCGCATGAACGTCCTTGAGCAGAAAACTCACCAACCCGGCGCGGCCGGTTTTCGGGCCGAACAGCCGGATGTTTTTCAGCGCGGCGAGTTCGGCGTAAGCGTGGTTCGCGAGTTCCTGGTCGTGTTTCCAGATGTTTTCGCGCCCAATGGCGTCGAGGTAATTCATCGCGGCGTGCAATCCGATGGGACCGGAAATGTCCGGCGTGCCAGCCTCGAACCGGTGCGGCGCTTTCTTGAATTCGGTCTTCTGGTATTCGACCGACAAAATCATTTCACCGCCGCCTTGATACGGCGGCATCGCGTCGAGCAATTCCTGCCGGCCGTACAAAATGCCGATGCCCGTCGGGCCGCAAATTTTGTGACCGGAGAACACGAGGAAATCGCAGCCCATCTGCTGCACATCCACTGGCATGTGCCCGGCGCTTTGCGCAGCGTCCACGAGCGTCGTGATGCCCAGCTTGCGCGCGCGGGCGCAAAGATCAGCGACCGGATTGACCGTGCCGAGCGAATTCGAGATGTGAACCATCGAAAAGATTTTCACCTGCGGCGTGAGCAGCGAATCGAGCCTGGACAGGTCGAGAATGCCTTCGTCGCCGGTGACGGGCACGTAGGTGAGCTTCGCGCCGGTGCGTTGGGCCAGCAATTGCCATGGAACGAGGTTGCTATGATGCTCCATCTCCGTGAGCAGAATGACGTCGCCAGATTTGAGGTTTTTTGCGCCCCACGAGCTCGCCACCAGATTGATGCCCTCGGTTGTGCCGCGAGTAAACACGATTTCCTCGGCGCTCTTTGCCTTGATGAATTTGGCTGTGCGCGCGCGGGCCGCCTCGTAACCGGCCGTGGCGCGGTTGCTCAATTCGTGGATGCCGCGATGGACGTTCGCGTTGTCGTGTTCGTAATAATGCACCAACGCGTTTATGACCGCGTGCGGCTTTTGTGAAGTGGCGGCATTGTCGAAATAGATCAGCGGCTTGCCGTGGACCTGCTGGTCGAGGATGGGAAAATCCTTTCGCAGCGCAGTCCAGTCAATGTGCTTTCTGTCTGTCATTGAAATTGAATCCACGCATTGCGCAAATTTTCACGGATTAAATTCTTTCAGGAAAAATTCGCGAAATTCGCGGATAAACTTTTACATCAGCCCAAGTTGCAGCTTCGCTGCCTCGGTCATCATGCCTTGGTTCCACGGTGGGTCCCAGACCAGTTCGACGTTGGCCTCGTCAATGGGCTCGAGCGAGAGCAGTTTGTTTTGCACGTCCTGCGCGAGCGTCGGGCCCATGCCGCAACCGGGCGCGGTCAACGTCATTTTCACGTCGGCCTTGAAACTGTTCTCGCCGGCGGGCGTGAGGTGACAGTCGTAAATCAGGCCGAGGTCAACGATGTTGACGGGGATTTCCGGGTCGTAACACGTCTTGAGTGCCTCCCAGACCTGTTTTTCGAGTCCCTCCTGCGTGACCCCGACGCCTTGGGTCGGGGCCGCAGCGGCTTGGGCCTGGACTACAAGGCCAAGCGCATCGGCGTCCTTGCCGTCAATGCGGAACATGTTGCCGTTGACGACGACCGTGTAACTGCCGCCGAGCGATTGCATGACGTAGGCCAGCCCGCCCTTTTGCAGTGTGACCTTGGTGCCGACGGGCACTACGGCGGCCTCGACGTCGCGGGTCAAAGTCTTTGCTTCGTTGGAACTCATAAATGCGATTAAATTTAATTACTCCCGATATATTCGCTGCAATCGCGGGCGAAATCAATTAAAGGATTGAGCGCCGAAATTAGGGGTTGAATTCAGTGTCATTTCAGCCGAATATAGAAACGTGAAAACGGTTGTTGCAAAAGGTCAAAAAAGCGAGGCGCAGTTGCTGGATCAGGCGACGGGCAATCTTCTGCGCGCCGTCAAACGGAAGATGCTCAAGAAGCAAGGCCGCGTGGATTACGGCAAACTTCGTAAAGAAGGCTACAGCGACCGGTTCCTTGCCAAACTGGAAGACGCCTGATTTTCTTCATTCGTTTTTCCTCAATCGCATAAATTCCGCGATGCCGATGTCCAGCAACGGCGCAGCCCGTCGCGCGTGTTTCAACGCATCCGAATAGGTCATTCCGCGAGTCAATTCGCGTACAATCTCACGCGTGGTCATTCCGTTCGCTTTGGCCAATTGAATGGCCGCTGCCAGGTCGGTGTAACGCAGGATTTCGTCGCTCATTGTCCCTCTTCACCTGTTCCGTCAACTTTGCGCGCTTTGTAGGAATCTACCAACTCTTCGGCCTTCGACGTTGCATAAAACTGATCTCCCTCTTTCGCTAAATAACCCATGACGACTGCGCGGGCGTATTGCGATTGGGCAGGGGTCTTCGATTCTTTGGCGTCACGGAATGCATCGGTAATATCTTTGAAATTAAACCTTTTCATTCCTCGTTCTCGTTCCAGATAAACTGCGATTACGCCAATTCGCTTGGTCATTATTTTATAATTGTAATCGCGCAAGTACTGTTGAGGCGCTGTGGGTTTTCCAACCTGTGGAGCTCCTAGTGATGGGTTCTGACGAATGTTTTCCTTCGGAAACGCTGAGGGTTGTGATTGAGGGATGTCCAATATTTTGCAGACGACATCAATGACCTTCCGTCGTGCTTCTGGCTCCAAGGGCGTCAAATCTTTGACGGTCTTGTTTATCACGTCCATTTCTTTTGTAACATTCATACAAAAAAAGGTAACACACAAAAATAACACTTCAAGAAAATTCTTGAATTATTTTAGCCCGGCTTTTGCCGTCAGGGTTGCAGCAGTTTTCGCGTCCTCGCGATAAAAAATCAGTCTTGTTCCGACTCTGTTGTCACCAGCTTGGCGTCGCCTTTGAGCGCCGCCATCACCGCGTGCCACGAGAGAATCGCGCATTTCACCCGCGCCGGAAATTTGTGCACGCCCGCAAAGACCGCCAGTTTACCGACATCACCCTTCACGTTGCCGGTGGTGACCATTTCGTGGACCTGCCTGAACATTTTTTCCACGTCGGTTTTCGTCTTGCCCTTGGCGAACTCCGTCAGCAACGACGCCGAGGCTTTGGAAATGCAACAGCCGGAGCCGACAAAACTGATGTCTTTGATGGTGTCGCCGTGCAAGGCGAGGAAAAGTTTTAACTGGTCGCCGCAAAGCGGGTTGTGGCCCTGTGCCGAGCAGGTCGCCTGCGGCATCTCGTGGAAATTCCGCGGCTTCTTGCAATGGTCAAGAATGACCTGCTGGTAAAGGTCGTTCAGTTCGTCAAACATATTTTCATGGGAGGGACGGCATGTTGCCGTCCCTAAATTTGGGACGCCGACACGGCGTCCCTCCCAAATTATTTGTCCGCCACATGCAGATTAGCCTCAAGCCGGTCCCACACGATTTTGTCCAATTGCTCGCGCACCGGCTCGCATTTCACGCGCTCGATGATTTCGCCGGCGAAGGCATGGATCAACATCCGCCGCGCAGTATTTTCCGGAATGCCGCGCGAGCGCAGATAAAAAATGGATTCGTCGTTCAACTGACCGACGGTCGCGCCGTGCGTGCATTTTACGTCGTCGGCATAAATTTCGAGCTGCGGTTTGGTGTCGGCCGTCGCGTCGTCGGAAAGCAACAGATTTTTGTTCGTCTGCTTCGCATCGGTCTTCTGCGCGATGGGATGAACATAAATCCGGCCGTGGAAAACACCCCTCGATTTGTCGTCGAGGATGCCGTTGAAATATTCGTGGCTGGCGCAATGCGGCTGCGCGTGCTCGACAATCATGTGATGGTTGGCCAGTTGCTCGCCGCGCGTGAGGTAAAGGCCATTGAGGATGCACTCCACGCCTTCGCCGGCAAGTTTGGTGCGGATGTTATTCCGCGAAAGCTTTGCGCCAAGGGCGAACGAGTGCAACTTCACATTGCTGGCGCGACCGAACTCACCGGCGATAGTCGCGATGTGGAAGGCGTCGGCGGCCTCGTCTTGAAATTTCACGTGTTCGAGCGCCGCGTTGTCGCCGGCGATGATTTCGGTGACGGCATTCGTGAAATACACCGCGCCGTCAAGCGTGACGTAACTTTCGATGATCGTCGCCCTGCTGTTGGCCTCGGCGATAATGAGGTTGCGCGGATGCACCGTCGTACCGGTTTCGCGGGAAGTCGAAACAAAGAGCAAATGAATGGGTTCTTGAACGACTTGCCCCGCAGGAATGTGAATGAACCCCCCGTCATGAAAGAACGCCTGGTTCAAAGCCACAAAAGGGTTGTCTTCCCCCGTCGCGCGCTGCGCCAGATGTTTTTCAACCCTTCCCCCGGACAAGGCACCACGCAGAGATCCGATTTCGAGTTTCCTGTCTTCGTCATCCAGCCGGTCATAGGTGAAACCCTTGCAATAATGCCCGTCCACGAAGACCAAACGCCGGCACTTCATCCGGCTGAAGGCAAACTGGTTGAGATGATCAAAGGTAACGTCGGCCCTGACTGGTGCGAACACCGGCTTGAAAGGCAGTCTGGCAATCGGCGCGACATTGGTGAAACGCCAGTCCTCATCGTGCAAAGTCGGGAGGCCGAGTTCGGCGAAACGTGTCATACCGGCCTTGCGAAGCGGCAACAGCCAGGATGGCTGGCTCAGTTCCGACTCGAAACGCCGGAATTTTTCCCAAAACGGTTCGGCAGCCTTGCCCAGCTTTTTTTGTGTCGCTTGTGTCATGATTTCATCGTCCAATCTCCAAAATTAGACCACCAATCTCCCATGCCCGGTGCCGCCACGCAAGTCTGGAGCAAACTTGCGTTCGGGCGCACGGCTGGCAATTTGATGGAACATGCTTGCACAAGACGACATCAAGAACGCACTGAAGGTGGTCAAATACCCCGGCTATTCGCGCGACATCGTTTCGTTTGGACTGGTAAAGGAGATTTCCATCGCCAACGGCGCAGTGGGCGTTTCGATGCGATTGACTTCGCTGAATCCCGACGCAGCTCAGCAAATCAAAGCCGAAGCCGAACGCGTTTTGAAAAACCTGCCGGGCGTCAGCCGCGTTCAAGTTGAAGTGCTGCAACCGGCTGCCGGTCAGGCCGCGCCGGGAAATCCGTTTGCCAATCAGAGCAAAGTACCCGGTGTGAAGCGCGTGGTGGCCGTGGCCAGTGGCAAGGGCGGTGTCGGCAAATCCACCGTGTCCGTGAACCTCGCCTGCGCGTTGAAACACCTTGGCGCGCGGGTTGGTCTGCTGGATTGCGACATTTACGGTCCGAGCATTCCGCTGATGATGGGTGTTCACGAGCGTCCGACGGTCAGTGAAGACGAGCGGCTCGTTCCGCCGATGGGCCACGGCGTGAAAGTGATGAGCATCGGCCTGCTGCTGATGGACGAGCAACCGGTGATCTGGCGCGGACCGATGATCACAAAAACCATCCAGCAATTTCTGTTTGCGGTCGAGTGGGGTGGGGTGGATTTCCTGCTCGTGGATTTGCCGCCGGGCACGGGCGACGCGCAACTCTCGTTGTGCCAGACCGTACCGCTGGATGGCGGCGTCATCGTGACCACGCCGCAGGAGGCGTCGCTCGGCGTCGTGCGCAAGGGCATCGCGATGTTCAACAAGGTGAACGTGCCGATCCTCGGCATTGTCGAGAACATGAGTTACTACACCACGCCGAACGGCGAGCGTGTGGAAATTTTCGGTCACGGCGGCGGCAAGGAGGAAGCCATGCGGCAAAACCTTGCGTTCCTCGGCGAGGTGCCGATTTTTACTGAAATCCGCGAAGCCGGCGACCAGGGCGTGCCGGTGGTCGTTTCGGCACCGAACCATCCGGCGGGCAGGGCGTTCCTTCAAATTGCCGAGGTGCTGCGGGAAAAACTGACTTGAACGATTCGCAACATGTTGATTTCAAAGCAGTTGGTAATGCAGATTTCGATTGCTAAATTTCCAGGCGGGATTTAAATTTTACTTGCGAACTTTGCATTTTATTTATGTCGGACGCTATGAAAGACACTGCAACGGCGAACGATTTGTTGAAGAATTCGTCGCTCTACCGCGAGTTCCAAGCGGAACGCGAGGAAATCCTCCGGCACAAGTGGATTGAGTCGGAAAAGGTTGGGCACGACATCGGCTTTGAGCAGGCGCTGACGGATTGGATTATCAAGCACCGCGCAAGCTGGCGCAAAACCCGTCAGACTGCCGCAAACTAAACCAGTGTTCCTTTAACGCAGCCCGGCGAGGCCGCGAAGGGAAAATGAAAACGAAACGCGCAAAGCGAATCGGCTCCGCCCGTCGGAGCGGGTTCGTGATTTTTTTCGCCCGCATCATCGTCCCTGTTCTCCTGCTCATTCCCTATTTGTTTCAGCCTTTCGAGGACGACGACGAGAATGAGGAGGATTTTTCCAATGCCTGAAACCACCGTCATCCTCGATACCGTAGCGATTCAACGCGCGCTCACGCGCATCGCGCACGAAATTGCCGAGCGCAACGAAGTGAGCGCGGAAGTCGTGCTCGTCGGCATTCCCGTTGGCGGCGATCATCTCGCGGCCCGGCTCGCGAAAATTCTCGCCGGCATCTGGAACCACGCCGTGCCAGCAGGCATCCTCGACGTGAACATGCACCGTGACGATCTGGACCAGCGCGCCGCGCCCACGATTCATCCGACCGTCATCCCGTTCGACGTGACGGGCAAGACTGTCGTGCTGGTGGACGACGTGTTGTTCAGCGGCCGCACGACGCGCGCGGCGATGGACGCGCTGAACGATTTTGGCCGCCCGAAAAAAATCCAACTGGCCGTGCTGATTGATCGCGGCCATCGCGAACTGCCCATCAAGGCGGACTTTGTCGGCAAAAACGTGCCGACGGCACTGGAGGAAAAAATTTCGCTGCGGCTCGTCGAATCCGGCGCGGCGCAGGACGAGGCCCTTTTGCAAAAGCAATGAAATGGACCCGCAAACATCTGCTCGACATCGAATCGCTCACGGCGGATGAAATCACGCTTGTGCTCGACACCGCGCGCGCCTTCAAGGCTGTCGGCAGGCGCACCATCAAAAAAGTCCCTGCGCTGCGCGGCAAAACCGTCGTGAATCTGTTCGTCGAGCCGTCCACGCGCACGCGCATCAGTTTTGAACTGGCCGAACAGCGGCTGTCCGCGGACATCATCAATTTTTCCACCGAGGCCTCGTCGTTAAAAAAGGGCGAGACGCTCAAGGACACCGCGCGAAACCTGGAGGCGCTCAACGCCGATTTCATCGTCATCCGCCACAGCGCGTCGGGCGCGCCGCATTTCCTGTCGCGCGTGCTTGGCGCCCACGTCATCAACGCGGGCGACGGCGCGCACGAGCATCCTACGCAGGCGTTGCTCGACGCGTTCACGATTCGCGAGAAAAAGGGAAAAATCGCCGGGCTGAACGTGACGATTCTCGGCGACATCCTTTACAGCCGCGTCGCGCGCTCGGACATCTGGGCGCTCACGAAACTCGGCGCGAAGGTGACGCTCTGCGGTCCGGCCACGCTGGTGCCCAAAACTTTCGAGCAAATGGGCTGCCGCGTGACGCACGACGTGGATGCAGCCATCCGCGACGCGGACATTATCAATCTCCTGCGCATCCAGCACGAACGCCAGCGCAAGACCATGTTCCCCAGCATCAACGAATACACCCAGCTCTTTGGCCTCAACAAGGCCCGGCTCACCAAAACCAGACCCGACGCGCTCATCATGCATCCCGGCCCCATCAATCGCGGTGTGGAAATTGACAGCGAAATCGCCGATTGCGCGCGGTCGGTGATTTTGGAGCAGGTGACCAACGGCCTGGCGGTGCGAATGGCTGTTTTGTTTTTGTTGAACGGCGGCAAAGGCCCGCAGGAAGTGGCGGGCGGATAAATTTAGTAGGAGCCGACGTAAGGAGGCTCTGATCAATTCCGGACTTTTGATTTTTGTTCAAAGTCTCCTTACGTCGGCTCCTACAAATCAAATTCCAATCGGATGCCATGCCGTCTTGAGTTCCACCGTGTCAGGCATCATTTATCGGGAGCATTTTCCCGCCGCTCCCGTCCAATCACCCATGAAATCTATACTTGCCTGTTCGATTTTGTTGGTCTGGTTCGGTCTGGTTGCGCCCGCGCCACAGTGTCGCGCGGACGGGTTCATCGTCGTGGAGGAGCCCCATTGGCCGCCCGGCCCAACTCCGCTCCCGTCGTGGCCGCCCGCGCCGCGGCCTTACGTTTTCGCGCCGTTGGAGGTGACGTATCACCACGTGGATGTGAAGATTGACGGCCAAATCGCCACGACGGCGGTGGATGAGGAGTTTTACAATCCGAACCCGCAACGGCTCGAGGGCACGTATCTTTTCCCCGTCCCCAAGGGCGCGCAGATTGACAAATTCACGATGGACATTGGCGGGCGGCAGGTTGAAGCCGAGTTACTGACGGCGGACAAGGCGCGGAGGATTTATGAGGATATCGTGCGCAAAATGCGCGACCCGGCGCTGCTCGAATACGCCGGCCGCGATGTCTTCAAGGTGCGCGTGTTCCCCATCGAACCGAACAGCCGCAAGCGCATCACGCTGTCCTACACCCAAGTGCTGAACGCCGACTCCGGCCTGGTGAGCTACGTTTATCCGCTCAACACGGAAAAATTTTCCGCCAAACCGATCAAAAATGTCAGCGTGAACGTGGAAATTTCCTCGCCGCAACCGCTCAAGTCCATCTACTCGCCCAGTCACACGGTGAAAATCAAACGCGACGGGCCGTATCGCGCAACGGTGAAATACAACGAGGAAGACGCGCTGCCGAACACGGATTTCGCGCTTTATTTCGCGCCGG
Organism: uncultured Verrucomicrobiae bacterium; assembly: GCA_963842445.1. Lineage (GTDB taxonomy): Bacteria > Verrucomicrobiota > Verrucomicrobiia > Limisphaerales > UBA11358 > UBA11358. Next base: position 405,249 of record CAWJHF010000004.1, read on the forward strand.
AAAAGGACGAACTCGGCGTGAACCTCGTCGCGAACAAAGTCGCGGATGAAGAGGGGTCCTTCCTTTTGCTCGCCTCGCCGGGTCTGGACGTGGACGACAACAAAATCCTGCCCAAAGACGTTGCGTTCGTGCTCGACACGTCGGGTTCAATGGCGGGCAAAAAGCTGGAGCAGGCGAAAAAGGCGTTGCAGTTTTGCGTGGAGAACCTCAACGACGGCGACCGCTTCGAGATCCTGCGTTTCTCGACGGAGGTCGAGCCGTTGTTCGACAAGCTGGTGGACGCGACGGCGGCGAATCGCGAGCGGGCGGACGAGTTCATCGGCAGGCTCCGGGCCAGCGGCGGCACGGCGATTGACGAGGCGTTGCAGCAGGCGCTGGCCTTGCGGCCGGGTGGGGACGACCGCCCCTTCGTCGTCATTTTCCTGACGGACGGCATGCCCACTGTGGGTAACACGGATGAAGACCAGATTATCGCAAACGTCAAGCAGGCCAATGAAGGCCGCACGCGCGTGTTCTGCTTCGGCATCGGCACGGATGTGAACACACACCTGCTGGATAAGATCACTGAAGAAACTCGCGCCGCCAGCCAATACGTTTTGCCCGACGAAGACCTGGAAGTGAAAGTGTCGAACTTCTTCGCCCGGATCAAAGAACCGGTGCTCGCGAACCCGACCATCAAATTCACCGGCGGCGTGCGCGTGACCAAGCTCTATCCCTCGCCGTTGCCGGACCTGTTCCGTGGGGATCAACTCGTGCTCGTGGGCCGTTACACCGGCAGCGGTGCCTCGGCGGTGGTCCTCGAAGGAACGGTCGCCGGCGCGAAACGCCAGTTCACCTACGAAGTCATGTTCCCGAAGCATTCCGACGAACACGAATTCATTCCCCGGCTCTGGGCTACGCGTCGGGTCGGCTATCTGCTCGACGAAATCCGGTTGCACGGCGAAAACGCCGAGTTGCGCGATGAAGTCACCGAACTCGCGCGTCAATACGGCATCGTCACGCCTTACACGGCCTACCTGATTGCCGAGGACGAAGACCGCCGCCGCGTGCCGCTGGCCATGCAATCATTGTCCCAATTAAACATGGACCGGCCCGCCCGAAGCGAAGCGGCGCAGAACTGGAACTCCTTCCGGGAAACGCGCAATGGAGAACAGGCCGTGGCCGGTGCGCGTTATGGCAATGTCCTCAAATTGGCAAACACTTTTGCCGGTGGTGGCGGTGGCGGCGCGGAAGCCAATCGCGCGCTCGGCGTCACTGCGCTGCCGCCCGCTGGTGCGCCATCAGCCGATGCAAAAGTCCGGTTGGTCCAGGATTCACAACAGGGCCAGTTGGTCGCCGGGAAAAACTTTTTCCAGAACGCGAACAATCAATGGGTGGACTCGGCGGTCCAGAAATTCCAGAACGCGAAGAAGCAACGCATCCAGTTCAATTCAGCGGAATACTTTGACTTCGCCGCGAAGAATCCCAGGGCGCTCCCGTGGCTCGCCCTCGGTCAGAATGTCCAGTTCATCATGGACGGCACGCTTTACGATATTTACGAGTAAGCAAACCCATCTTTTGCTGGTGAGTGCTTGCTCAATATGCGGTTGATTGCTGTTCCGCAATGCCTTTTACGATGGCGACGCTGGCCGAAGTGCCGAGGCGGGTCGCACCGGCTTCAATCATCGCCAGGGCGGTTTTGGTATCGCGAATGCCTCCGGAAGCTTTGACGCCGAATTTCGGGCCAACCGTTTCACGCATCAATTTCACGTCCGCCACCGTTGCGCCACCGGCGCTGAAGCCGGTGGAGGTCTTGACGAAATGTGCCTCGCTTTCGACAGCCAGTTGGCAAGCGCGAATTTTTTCCTCCGGCGTCAACAGACACGTTTCGAGGATGACTTTGACGATGCGTTCATCGGCGGCTTCGACCACGTCGCAGAGTTCACGTAAAACATATTTGTCGTCGCTGTCCTTGAGCCGCCCGACGTTGAGCACGACATCAATTTCCTGCGCACCGTCGTCAATGGCCGCCTCGGTTTCAAACCGTTTCGCATCCGCCAACATGGCGCCGAGCGGGAAGCCGACGACGCTGGCGACCTTCACATCCGAGCCGTCCAGACAATGGCGAGCCGCGGCGACCCACGAACTGTTGACGCAAACGCTGTAAAAATGATTTTCGCGCGCCTCGGCGCAGAGCTTTTCGATGTCCGCAGCCGTGGCGTTGGCCTTCAGCAAGGTGTGGTCAATGATGGCCGCGAGCTGCGCGGGCGAGAGCGTTTGCATGTTCACAGACCGGCCTCAATTCAACTTTCAGCTAAACCTGCAGCAGCTTGATTTGTTCGCTGTCTTTCTCGACGGCCTCGCCGAGGGTTTGCGCCTGGCGTTTGCGGCGTTCGATGATGTGCTTGTCCAGCACCGGGTCGTAGGGCACGGGATAATTTCCATCGTAGCACGCCATGCAAAATCCCTCCTTCGCCAACCCGGTGGCTTTGACCATGCCCGCTTGCGACAGGTAATGGAGCGAGTCGGCGTTCAGGTATTTGCGTATTTCGTCCACGGAATTGTTCGCGGCCATCAGTTTGGTGCGGTCGGGAAAGTCAATGCCATACACGCACGGATTCATGTGCGGCGGGCAACTCACGACGACATGAACCTCCTTCGCGCCGGCTTCCTTGAGCGTCTTCACGCGCGCCTTGCACGTCGTGCCGCGCACGATGGAATCGTCCACGATGACGACGCGCTTGCCTCTCACGAGCGAGGCGATGAGGTTCAGTTTCACCCGCACGTCGAAATCACGGATGAGCTGCGTCGGCTGGAGAAAACTGCGCCCGACATAGTGGTTGCGGATGAACGCCATCTCGAACGGGATGCCCGACTGCTCCGAATAACCCATCGCCGCGCAAACGCCGCTGTCCGGCACCGGAATCACCAAATCGGCCTTGACCGGATGTTCGCGCGCAAGCTGCCGGCCCATTTCCTTGCGGACTTCATAAACACTGTGACCGGCAATCGTGCTGTCCGGGCGCGCGAAATAGACGTATTCGAAAATGCAGAACGCCCGTCGCGTGTGTTCGGGAAACGCCTGCAGGCTCACCAGCCCCTTTTCGTTGATGATGACGATTTCGCCCGGCTCCACGTCGCGGACAAACTGGGCATGAATCTGGTCCAACGCGACGGATTCGCTCGCCAGCACCCACGCGCCGTCCACGCGCCCGATGCAGAGCGGACGGAAGCCGAACGGGTCGCGCGCGCCGATCAATTCCTTTTCCGTCATGATGACAAGCGAATAGGCACCTTCGATGCGGCGGAGCGTCTGCACGAGCGTGTTTTCCACGCCGTTGAGCAAGGGCTGCGCGAACATCATGATGATGATTTCGCTGTCCACGCTCGTCTGAAACACCAGCCCGTGGTCTTCGAGTTCGTCGCGGAGCCCCGCGGCATTGGTGAGATTACCATTGTGCGCCACGGCGATCTGGCCGCGCGTGCAATCCACGGTGAGGGGCTGGGCGTTGCGGAGATTGGACGTGCCGGTTGTGGAATAACGCGTGTGGCCGACGGCCATGTTGCCGACGAGGTCGTGCAGGATTTTCGGATTAAAAACCTGCGAGACGAGGCCCATGCCGTGGTGCTTGAAAAATTTTCCTTCGTGGCAGGTGACGATGCCGGCGCTTTCCTGGCCGCGATGTTGCAGCGCGTAAAGACCGTAGTAGGTCAATTCAGCGGCATTCGGATGACCGAAAATGCCGAACACGCCGCAATAATGCCTGGGATAATTTTGCTGTTGCATCGCCCGCGCCGCTGAATTCTTGCAAATGCAGGAAACACGTGCAAGTCAGAATTTGAAACCCTGAATTTGAAACCGGTGTTTCGCCTGCCGCGGCGGGCACAGGCCCTCAACCGCGCCGTTACGGCACGGTGATGGAATAAATCCGCCCATCCTGCATGAGGGCGTAGATTTCGCCGTCCAAATCCTCGGCAAAGCTGGTGATGTTCTTCGGCTGCTGGAGCAGCATGCCGTGGGCGGTCACCTTGTGTGTGTCGTAATCGTAGCTGAAACCCCAAATTGTGCCGAGGTTGTAGTCGCCATAAACATAAACGCCGTCGAGCGCCGGATATTTTTTGCCGCGATACACGTAGCCGCCAATTACGCACAGGCCGATGCTGTGATCGGGAAATAATCCTTCGCGCTGGAGAGCCGGGCGGTGCGTGTATTCCATGACCGGGTCAATGAGTTGCGCGCCAGGCGGGCCGGGTTTGAAATGATGCGCGCCTTCACGGATGTTCCAGCCGTAGTCGCCGCCCTTGACGACGAGGTCCACTTCCTCCCACAAATCCTGCCCGACGTCGCCGACCCACAGCGCGCCGGTTTTCCGGTCCCAACTATAACGCCACGGATTGCGGAGGCCGTAGGCGTAAATTTCCTTGCGCGTGCCGAGGTTGCCCATGTCCGGCTCGTTTACGAACGGGTTGTCGGGCGGGATGCCGTATTGCAATTCCCGCCGGTTCCGGCCCCGGCCAAGCGTGACGCGCGTATTCACGTCAATGCGCAGCATTTTGGCGAGCAGCGTGGCGGTGTTCTGGCCGCTGCCGAACGGATCATCAGCGGCGCCGCCGTCGCCCAAGCCGAGATACAGACAACCATCGGGGCCGAAGGCGAGTTCGCCGCCCTTGTGATTGCTGAACGGCTGCGGCACTTCGAACAGAATGCGCTCGGAAGCCTCGTCGGCCTTGTCCGGATCACCGGCGGAGACCTTGAATTCGCTGATGACGCTGCGGAATGGAAAGTTTAACGGTTGGGTATGCTGGTCCGGACTGTTTTTCTGGTTGTAATAAACGTAAAACAGGCCGTTGGTCTTGAAGCCTGGGTGAAACGCAATGCTCAACAAGCCGTCTTCGTTGGCGAAATACGGATGGCGGTCCTCGATGTTCAAAAATTCCTTCGCGTCACTGCCGTCCGAGCCTTTTTTGACGACGAGAATTTTACCGGCCTGATAAACAATGAAAAAGCGGCCCGAACCATCCGGTGCTTCACTCATCCAGACCGGCCGCTCATCCTGCAAGCTGGGAAACACCGGTTGCAGCCCGATTTTGGGGAGGGGTTGGGCCGTTGCAACCGTCACCCGGGTCAACAACCCGAAAAGCATCAACGAATGAACAACAATTTGTCTCATGGTTTACATAAGGAAAGTGAAGTTTGGGCAGAAAGTAAAGGGTGGCGTTCGGATAATTTTCAAATCGCACAATGTGGTGGTTTTGTGCTAATGTCTGTGTGGCAGTTGAAAGCGCTCATCGAAACAAGAAACACACGGCCCGAACGGGTTTTCCTCGTCGGCGTCGAACTCAAATCCCGCAGCCATTCGGATACTTGCGATTCGCTCGCCGAACTCGGCGAACTGGCCGCGACCGCCGGCGGCGAGGTCGTTGGCGACGGCCTGCAAAAAGTGGAAGCGTTAAATCCCTCCACGTTCATCGGCAGGGGCAAGGCCGGCGAATTCGCGGATTTCTGCCGGCGGCACGACGTGGACACGGTGATTTTTGATGACGACCTGTCACCGGCGCAAAGCCGCAATTTGGAAAAAATATTCAACTGTAAAATCCTCGACCGCACGTCGCTGATTCTCGACATCTTCGCCCAACGCGCCCGCACGCGCGAAGGCAAACTGCAGATCGAACTGGCACAACTCGAGCATTTGCTGCCGCGCCTGACGCGGTTCTGGGGCCACCTGTCGCGGCAGGCAGGCGGTATCGGCATGCGCGGCGGCGAAGGCGAATCCCAACTCGAAGCCGACCGTCGCAAGGTGCAGGAACGGATTGACAAGATCGTCCGCGATCTCGACACCGTCCGGCGCCAGCGCGCAACGCAACGTGCCGGACGCCAGCGGAGCCAGTGGCCGCTCGCGTCCATTGTGGGTTACACCAACGCCGGCAAATCCACACTGCTCAACGCGTTGACCGGCTCGAACGTTTTGGTCAAGGACATCCTGTTTGCCACGCTTGACCCGGCCACGCGCCGCCTGCGCCTGCCGACGAACCAGAATGTTTTGCTGACAGACACCGTCGGTTTCATCCGCAAACTGCCGCACGGACTGGTTGAGGCGTTCAAGGCCACGCTGGAGGAGGTCGTGCAGGCGGATTTGCTGCTGCACGTCGTGGACATCAGCCATCCGCAAGTCGAGGAACAGATTCAGGCGGTGAATGCCGTGCTCGCCGAAATCGGTGCGGGCGGAAAGCCGACCATCATGGTCCTCAACAAACTGGACCGGCTCAACCTCAACGGAACCGGAGTGGGCGGCACGTTGCGCCGGCTGCAGGAAAATCACGCGCACGCGGTCGCGATTTCGGCGACGACGGGCGAAGGCATTCCCTCGCTGCTCGCGGAAATCGGCACACAGTTGCGGCCCAGGCGGGAATTCCTGGAGCTGCGCGTGCCGCATGGGCAGTCCGCCGTCATTGCGCGGCTGCACAAGGTCGGCCAGGTCATCGAAAGCAGCTATCGCGGGCCGAAGGCGCGGTTCAAGGTCCGCATTCCGCCGCATCATCACGACGAGTTCGCGTCGTTCATCGTGCGTGATGGGCAGGCGGCGTCGTAAAATAATTCAGCATCTGCGGCTTGCCCTGTGGTTGCGGGTGGCAATATATTGCGGGTGGAATCCGGTTTATGTTGCACAGCGGTCGCCAGTCTATCAATGTCAGCAACGTTCTCTCCGTCATCATGGGTGGCGGCCAGGGCACGCGGCTGTTCCCGCTCACCAAGGAGCGCGCGAAGCCCGCTGTGCCGCTGGCCGGCAAATACCGGCTGGTGGACATCCCGATTTCCAACTGCATCAACTCCGGGTTCCGGCGCATTTACATTTTGACGCAGTTCAATTCCACCTCTTTGCACAGTCACATTTCGGGGACGTATAAATTCGACCTCTTTTCGAGTGGCTTCGTGGAAATTCTCGCGGCGCACCCGACACTCACCGACACGTCATGGTATGAAGGCACCGCCGACGCCGTGCGGAAAAATCTCACGCACTTTCTCAATCACGATTTCGATTACCTGCTCATCCTCAGCGGCGACCAGTTGTATCGGATGGATCTTCGTCGTATCATCGGTCAGCACGCCGGGACCGGCGCAGATATCACCATCGCCACGATTCCCGTCAGCCGGCGCGACGCGCCATCGTTCGGCATCCTGCAAATCGGCGAGGACCGCCGTGTCGCGCGGTTCGCCGAAAAACCAGCCGACCCCGCTACACTCGACTCGCTCCGGCTGCCGTCCGAATGGTACTCAAAATTTGGCATCAAAGGCGGCGGCGAATTGTACCTCGCCTCGATGGGGATTTACGTTTTCAACCGCAGCCTGATCCGTGAACTGCTCGACAACCCGCTGACCGATTTCGGCAAGCACGTCATTCCGCACGCCATCAGTTCGCGCCGGGTGTTCTCCTACATTTTCCAGGGCTACTGGGAGGACATCGGCACCATCCGCTCGTTTTTCGAGGCGAACCTCGACCTCGTTTCCGAACTGCCGCGGTTCAATTTCTTCGACATGAGCGCGCCCATTTTCAGCCGTCCGCGTTATCTGCCCAGTTCCAAAATCAACGGCGCGCACATTGACCACGTGCTCGTCGCCGACGGCTGCATCATCAACCCTGCGCGCATCACCAACAGCATTGTCGGCCTGCGCACCGTCATCGGCGCCGGCACGGAGTTGAACCGCGTCGTCATTCTCGGCAGCGACTATTATGAGTCGCTGGAATCCGTCGAAGCGCACGAACAAGAAGGCAAGCCGCGCATCGGCATCGGCGCGAACTGCAAAATCGAAAATGCCATCATTGATAAAAACTCGCGCATCGGAAACAACGTGAGGATTTCGCCCGCCGGCAAACCCGACAAGGTTGACCACGAACTTTACTACATCCGCGACGGCATCGTCATCATTCCCAAAAACGCCGTCATCCCGCACGGGACGGTGATTTAAGATAGGAGATTTACGATTGACGATTGACGAGCGTGACGGGTTTCACGAATCCACGGAGCGGGAGGTGTCGGATGCGCTTGCCTGTTTTAATCGGAAAAAACTACACTGTGGCCGTTATGGAAAAACCCATCGTGTTTTTGAGCCATTCGTCGAAAAACAAGCGTGAACTTACGGCTTTGAAACAATTATTAGACCGCAAGGCTGTTGGTTTCATAGATTTTTTTCTGTCGTCTGACGGTGAGAGCATTCCGCTTGGAACAAATTGGGTTCAGCGACTAAATGAAGCACTCAAAAAAACGAAGCTCATGTTTGTATTTGTTTCGCGTGACGCTCTGCAACCGGTCAAAACGAACATCACTACACCTTCACTTTGTCTCCAGAATTGTTTGGGCTAACTGCTGGACTTATTGATTCTTGGACTAAAAAGCTGAAAATCCATCAAGGTTTCGATGTGGAGGCCAGTTTTAATTTTGGAGTCGAACTCGAACAAATAGATCATGAACTGACCACTAAATTATTTGATTCAGAAATTCGTGCATTGGACGCTGTTAACCAGCGCCATTTACTTTCCATCGCGCCGCTGCTAAAACTTCCGTGTGTTCAACGACGCTGCCATCTGGAAAGCCCTCAATTCGCCGCGCCGGTTGTTTCTGATCGCCGGGCCGTGCGTGATTGAAAACGAAAAGCTGTGCCTGCAAGTCGCCACTTCGCTGAAAAAAACCTGCACACAGCTCGGCATCTTTTACGTCTTCAAGGCCAGCTTCGACAAAGCCAACCGCACATCGGCCAAATCCTTTCGCGGGCCGGGCCTCGACGAAGGCTTGCGCGTGCTCGCCAAAATCCGCGAGAAGATCGGCGTGCCGGTGCTGACCGACATTCACACCGAGGCGCATGCCGCCGTTGTTGGCGAAGTTGTGGACATCCTGCAAATCCCGGCGTTTCTCTGCCGCCAGACGGATTTGATCGAAGCCGCCGTTGCAACCGGCCAAATCGTGAATCTGAAAAAAGGCCAGTTCCTCTCGCCGGCCGAAATGGGGCAGGTCGTTGAGAAAGCCCGACGCGCGGGCGCAAAAAAAATCCTGCTCACGGAGCGCGGCACGACCTTCGGTTACAACAATCTCGTGGCCGACCTGCGCTCGATTCCAATGATGCAGCGCTTCGGTTTCCCGGTGGTGTTCGACGCGACGCATTCGGTGCAATTGCCGGGCGGCGGAGGCGATAAATCCAGCGGTCAGCGTGAATTTGCGCCCGTGCTTGCCCGCGCCGCGCTCGCCGCCGGCACGAACGGACTGTTCATCGAAACGCATCCGCAGCCCGACCGCGCGTTGAGTGACGGGCCGAACATGATTCCGCTGGCAGAAATGCCGGCGTTGCTGAAGGGAATGCTGAAAATTTTCAACGTGATAAAGAGATGAACATCGAACATTCAACATCGAACATCGAACGTCGAACCAGCATAGGCGGGAATGCTCATTCGGTGTTCAGCGTTCGGTGTTCAGTGTTCGATGTTTTCATTTCTTGATTCCCATGCCTGCACTGATTGCTCCACAACTTCGCTCCCGCCTGAAGCGCATAAGGCTTTTCCTTTGCGACGTGGACGGCGTGATGACCGACGGGGCGGTGTTCATCGGCGGTGCGCGAGAGATCAAGCGGTTCGACATCCGGGATGGCTTCGGCCTCGTGCTGTTGCGGCGCGCCGGTCTCAAAGTCGGCTGGGTTTCGAGCCGACCGTCGCCCGTCACGCGGCTGCGCGCGCGCGAACTCAAGATTGATTTTCTGGTCCAGCAGGAAGTCAGCCGCAGCAAAGTCGCCGCGGTCGAAAGGCTTTTGCGGCGCACCCGCTGGCATTGGGACGAAATTTGCTACGTCGGCGACGACATCATGGACCTGGGCGTGCTGCGGCGGGCGGGCCTGGCGGTGGCCGTGGGCAACGGAATCCGCGAAGTGAAAGCGGCGGCGCATTACGTGACGCGTGCGCCGGGCGGCCATGGCGCGATCCGTGAGGTGGTAGAAATGATTTTAAAGGCGCAGGGGGAATGGGATTCAATCGTCGCGCATTACCAAAAGTGACAGGTGACATGTGACACGTGACGGGGAAAAAGCAAGCGGGCGGTTCATGACGATTTCCGCCACCCGCCATCCGCCACTCGTCACCTGGCTTTTGGCCGGCGCGACGATTATGTTTTTTGCCATTCCGAACGGGCGCACGCAACAGAATGGCGTCCAGCACGCGAGCGATTTCACGTCGGTCGAATACTTCGAACCGCCGCATCAACAGCAAATGAAATCGCGGTTGTCGGGCGCGGAAGCGCAGCCGCAAGCCGGTGGACTGCTCGTCATCAAACAACTCAAGCTCGAAACGTTCAACATGAACGGCAAACCGGAAATGATCGTGAACGCGCCAGAATGTATTTATGACACGTTCAACCGCGTGGCGAGTTCGCCGGGGCGTTTGAAAGCGCAGACCGGCGACGGAAAATTCCGCGTGGAAGGCGACGGTTTTTTATGGCGGCAGAACGATTCCTTCCTCACCATCTCAAACAACGTGCACACGCTGATTGAAAATACGATGAAATGAAAAACCGGCCCGTAAAAAAAATTTGCCTCGTCGGGTTGCTGGCCCTGGCGAACAACGGGATGTTGTGCGCCCAAACGAACACAAACGTTGTCATGGTCAACGTCACGAACGCCGCCGTCAAAGTTTCCATGCCGGCAGCCACGAACACCACCCACGTTGTCCAGCCGCCAAAACCACGCCCACCGACGCGGATTGAGGCGGACGGCCCCGCGGATTTCGATTTGACCGGACGCAGGATGATTTATCGCGACCACGTGCAGGTGGACGACCCGGAGATGAAATTGAGCTGCGAATGGCTTGCCGCCGACCTGCCACAGGACGGTGGACGCGTGACCAATATCGTAGCCGAGACGAACGTGGTCATTGATTTCACGGACGAAAAAGGCCAGCCCTATCACGCGACCGGCGACAAGGCGGTTTATTTTTATCAGTTGCAGGGTGGCGTGACGAACGAAACGATCACGCTCACCGGCAATCCTGCGCAGATTGAAGACGCGCTGGGCACGCAGACCGGCGACGAAATCATCTTCGACCGCGCGAACAACCGCGTCAGCATACCGAGGAACGCAAAAATGGTTTCACGCCAAAATCTGAACGGCGTGATGTCGGGAACCAATTCGCCGCCGGCAACCACAAACCAATTGGCCGCGCCAAAATGATTTTGAATGAATTTTCCGTGAGCGAAACTCAATCCAAACCCGAATTAAAGAAAAGTGCCAATGGGCCAACCGTTGCTGTCGCGGTTGCTGAAAATCCCTTGCTGGCCACGGAAAAACTGGTGAAGGCGTATCACAACCGCCGTGTGGTGGACGACGTTTCGTTGAATGTGCATGCAGGGGAAATCGTCGGGCTGCTCGGCCCGAACGGCGCGGGCAAGACGACCACCTTCAACATGGTCGTCGGCATTGTGAAGCCGGACGCAGGCACCGTGAAATTCACCACGCGCAATGTCACGCGGCTGCCGATGCACCGTCGCGCGCGGCTGGGCATCGGCTATTTGACACAGGAACCGTCGGTGTTCCGCAAACTGACGGTCGAGGAAAATATTCTGGCGATTCTCGAAACGTGCAAACTGTCGCGCGACGAACGCGCGGTGCGGTTGAAATATCTGCTCGAGGAACTGGATTTGACGCCCGTGGCCCGGAACAAGGCCTACACGTTGAGCGGCGGCGAGAAGCGGCGGCTGGAAATCACCCGCGCCCTGGTGACCAGCCCGAAACTGATGCTGCTGGACGAGCCGTTCAGCGGCATTGATCCGATTGCGGTTTATGAGGTCCAAAAGATCATCCGGCGTTTGAAGGAACGCGGGCTGGGCATTTTGGTCACCGACCACAACGTGCGCGAAACATTGAAATTGATTGACCGCGGTTACATCATTCACAAAGGACAAGTGCTGGTGGAGGGTTCGTCCGAGTTTTTGGCGAACGACCCGAAGGCGCGAGAGATTTACCTGGGGCCGGAGTTTAATTTATAATTGGGAACAGATTAAGATCATGACCAAGAAATTGCCAAAACCGTTCGCCTCCTTTTCCCAACCTTAATCCTGATTGTAATCTCCAATGACCATGCAACACGAGACCGTCACCGTTGACCAATTTTACAAGGAACACGCCGACGCGCTACAGATGAAGCTCGTCGCCGGCGCGGCGAATTTGAGGCGCGTCATCCGCGAGCCGACCGTCAACCGGCCCGGCCTCGCGTTGAGCGGGTTCACGCAATACTTCGCCTACAAACGCGTGCAGGTCATGGGCAACGCGGAGGTGTATTACCTGCGTTCCCTCTCAAAAAAGCAACGGGAGGCGCGTTACGCCTATTTGTTCGCCTACAAAATCCCGTGCGTCGTCTTCAGCCGCGGTTTCCGTCCCGACGCGGAATTTCTGAAGGCGGCTGAGGACGCGAACGTGCCTATTTTCCAAAGCCCGCTGGTGACGATGAAATTCATCAATGCCGCGACGTTGAAGCTCGAAACCATGTTTGCGCCGCGCGGCACCGAATTGGGCAGCATGGTGGACATCCTCGGCGTGGGTGTCATCATCCGCGGCGAGAGCGGCATTGGCAAAAGCGAGGCCGTCCTCGCGCTCATCGAACGCGGTTACAGTCTCGTCGCCGATGACGTCATCAAGGTCACGCTCGTGGACGGCCGCGACGTGCTTTGCACCAGTGCGGAACTCACCCGCAATCACATGGAAGTGCGCGGCATCGGCATCATCAACGTCGCCGCCATGTTCGGCGTCAAAAGCATTCGCAAGGAAAAAAACCTCAACCTGGTCATCACCCTCAAGCCGTGGGATGAAGTCCGGGAGGTGGACCGCGTCGGCATGGAACAGGAATTTGTGAAGGTCCTGGGCGTGGACATTCCGCACGTTGTCATTCCCGTCCGGCCGGGACGCGACCTCGCGCGGCTCATTGAGGTCGCCGCATTCCAGATCAAGTTGAAAATGTCCGGCCAGAATGCCGCTCAGGAATTGAACCAGCGCCTCATCGCGCAAATGTCGCCCGGCACGCCGCCGCCGAAGTAATGGTAAATTTAAGTGGCGTAATCCCACGGCGACAATTAGAGTCACCGTGAGCAAACCGATGAGCGCGAAAAAAACGCCGGATGGCGGGGCAATCACCAAAGAGCTGATCATCGTGAACAAGCTGGGCATTCACGCCCGGCCTGCTGCGCTCTTCGTCAAGACCGCCAACCGGTTTGCCTGCGACATCTTCGTTGAAAAGGACGGCGAAAAAATCAACGGCAAAAGCATCATGGGTTTGATGATGCTCGCCGCCGGCCCCGGGAGCAGATTGATCATCCACGCCCACGGCGCGGACGCGCTGCAAGCTCTCACCGAACTCGAAGCCCTCGTCAAACGCAAGTTCGATGAGGAATGAAGTTCATTTTCCGCATTTGATTTTTAGGCGAGCTTTTTGTTTCGGCGCCGGGTTTTGAACTTGAAACTTCCGATTTAAACCTGAGACTGTTCAAAAATGCCGAGCATTCACGATTACGCTGAATGGGTTAAACTTCTTCTGAGTGAGTTTGCTAAGTATTTTGCGCTGCTCTTGTTTGTCGTTCTGGCCATCCGTCTCTGGAAACGGTTGCCGAAATTGTCGGGTGGAAACCGGCGCAGAAATTTTTTCCTAGCCTGTCTGGCAACCATGCTCGCGTTCGCCATCGGCTATTTTTCCATCTGTCATAGTATCAGCAAGGTGTATTTGTATTACGGCATGCGAGCGTTTCATTCATACAAGCTCGGCCCTGCGCTTTCCCTGTTTGAAACGTCCTTGAAATATCGGGAAAGCGCCGATGCGCTTGGGGGGAAAGGTATTTGCCAGCTTTGGTCGGGCGACGTGGCAGAAGGCATTCAGTCGCTGGACAAGGCGAAAGCCCTGCGGAAAGGAAAAGGCACCCCATTTGAAAATTATTACAAAGGTTTGTATTACTTTTATCTCGATGACCTCACCAATGCGGTTCCGTTGCTTGAAGTGTCCTCGGTCAATTACCATTATGCTTGGGGAGTAACCAAGCTTTTTGCGGTCATCCAATTGGATCGAGGTCAGCCTCATGAAGCGGCGCTGCTGATGCAGCCTTACAATTACGCCGAAATCACCGAACCTGATCAGGCTTATATCGTGGCTTCCCTCAAACTGGCTGATGGTAAAACGGCGGAAGCGCGGGTTTTGGTGGATAAATTCAAGTCTGAAGATCTGGCCCCGTTCTGGAGGGCGAGATTTGAAAAATTGCGGGAAAAAATCCAAAAAAAATAAACATGATCCGGAATTTCATCTCCTTTGTATTGAGGTGTCGGCTGGAAAACGTCCTCGCTGTAAGCGTTTCCATATCACTGCTGGTGTTTTTCTCCGCCCTCCGGATGTTCCATACATTCAGTTTCAATATGCCTGATTGGGTTTTCTTCCTGCTGCCCGTCGGCATTTTGGGATTGAAAAGCCTTTTGCAACTGCTGTTCTCCCCGGAAATGGACGAAAATGTCAATACGGCGAAATTTCTGGCGGGCTTCTTCAATCCTTTTTTGAACATACTCCGCGATTGGTTCCCGTTTTTGCTTTTATGCGCCTGCTATTACTCGCTCTATGGCAATTTGATCTTGCGGGTCAATCCACATTTGGCTGATGAAACGCTCTCCAAAATGGACGCCTTTATCCTTGGAGACCAGCCATCCTTTTTACTTGAACCGTTCGTTCGCTCCTGGCTCACGGATTTTTTATATCTTATCTATTTTTCCCATGTCTTTTTTTTCCCCAGCGTCGCGCTTTATTTCTACGTCAAAAAACAGAGGGAAAAATTTCGCAGGATAATGATGGGGTTTCTCACCATCATGTTGATGGGGATTGTTAGCTATATTCTTGTCCCGGCAGTCGGCCCTGCGACATTTTTTGCCGATAAATACACCCTAGGCATCAACGGGGAGATTTTAAGCCGGACCGTAAACTACATTATGAGCGTGAAAGTGGAGAACGATTGCTTTCCTTCGCTTCACGTGGGGGTTCCGTTGTTGTTGGTATTTTATATGCGCGACTACTGCCGGAAGCTGTTCGTTCCTGTTCTTGTTTATGTCTTCATTATGTGCTTTGCGACAATTTATTTGCGCTACCATTATCTTGTAGATGTGCTTGCCGCCTTTGTATACGCGCCCGTGGCCTATTATCTAAACGATTTTTTACTGCGCCACTGGCCGGGGGAGCGGACGCCAGAATCTCCGGTTCAGATGAAAAAGACGCCCGACCGCAACTTTGAATCTTGAAGTTTCGGCTTGGAACCTTAGTTTGGGCGCATGGCTGCCGCTGAAATTGATGTGAAATACGTCGCGCATCTGGCGCGCCTCGCGCTCACGCCCGATGAGGAAAAAAAACTTGCCGCGCAACTCGGTGGCATCCTCGACTACATCGAAAAGTTGAAGGAACTCGACGTAACAAACATCGAGCCGACCGCCCATGCCGTGCCGATGGTCAATGTGACGCGCGCCGATGAAATCCGCCCATCGCTCCTGCACGACGACGCCCTGCGCAACGCGCCCGCCAAGGCCAACGGCCTGTTCATGGTGCCAAAAATTGTGGAGTAAAACATGCCGGACATAGGCAATTACACGGAGAGAACGGAGTTGATTCTGGGCGAGGCGGGCAAGTATTTCGCTTTGCTGGTGTTTTCGGTCCTGGCGATCCGCCTGTGGCGCCGATGGGCGAACCTTTCCACCGCGGACAAGTTGAAAAATCTGCCTTTGGCCGGCGCGGTGACTTTGGCGGCGATTGCCATCGGATATTTTTCCATGTGCCAGAGCCTCGGCAAATTGTATTTGCACTATGGCATGAAAGCGTTCGGTGAAGGTCGGGTGTTGCCGGCGCTTTCACTCTTTGAAACATCGTCGGAATACTGGAAAAGCGCCGACGCGACGGGCGCGGAAGGCGTTTGCCGGTTGCTGCTGGGAAAGCCGGATCAGGGAATTCAACGGATCGAAAATGCGAAGTCCATGCGCAAAGGCCGCGGCGCTCCATTTGAGGAATTTTATGAGGGCCTGTATTTTTTCAAAGAGGGGGAGCGGACCAATGCCGTTCCATTGCTGCAGGCGGCATGGGCGGATGAAATGTATCGCTGGAGCGTGACCAAGCTTTTCGCGATCATGCTTTTGGACGAAAACCGCCCCGCCGACGCGGCGGAATGGATGAAGCCTTTTATGCAGGCTGACGTCACCGAGACCGATCAGGCCTATATTGTCGCCTCCCTGAAACTGGCCGAAGGGAAAAAAGCCGAGGCGCAGGCGCTTCTTGGTAAATTCCCGTCCGAGGAAGAAAATCAATCCCTGGTCGGGAAGGCCAGATTTGAAAAACTGCGGACGCAACTGGGTGATTGAATTTTATGCTCCGAAAAATCACCTCGTTTGTCCTGCGCTGCCGGCTGGAAGACGTCGCCGCTGCGACATTTTCCACCACGCTGTTGATTTTTTTTCTGACGACGCGGATTTTTGTCTCCTTTAAGTTGAACGGGCACGACATCATCTTCATCTTGCTTCCCGCTGGCATTCTCGGGGTGAAAAGCCTGCTGGAAATGCTGTCGGCCTCGGATTCCCAGGCCGGGGAAAATCTTGGCGCGGGGAAATTTCTCGCCTCTTTTTTCAAGCCGCTGGCCAAAATCGTCCGCGACTGGTTTCCGTTTTTGCTCCTGAGCGCGTGCTATTACGCGCTTTACACGAACCTGACGCTGCGGGTCAACCCGCACACGGCGGACGCGGCGTTGTCCAAAATTGACGCCGTGCTGCTCGGCAACCAGGCGTCCTTTCTGCTCGAGCCGTGGATCAATCCGTGGGTGACCGATTTTTTTAACCTCGTTTATTTTTCATATGTTTTTTCCCTGCCGATAGTCGCCCTGTATTTTTATCTTGGCGGGGATCAATCGGCATTCCGCCGCGTGATGATGGGTTATCTCACCCTGATGTTGATGGGAATTGTCAGTTACATCCTCGTTCCCGCCGTCGGCCCAGAATCGTATTTTGCCGACCGATTTACCAGTGACCTGCAAGGACATGCCATCAGCCGCGGAGTGGATTACATTATTTGGGCCGGCCGGGTCGGCTATGATTGTTTCCCCTCGCTCCACGTCGGCATCCCGCTGCTCTTGAGTTTTTACCTGTGGAATTACCGCCGGAAACTTCTTGTTCCGGCTCTGGCGTATGTTTTTTTGATGTGCGCCGCCACGATTTACCTCCGCTACCATTATCTGGTGGATGTCATGGCGTCGTTTCTTTATGCTCCCGCAGCCTATTGGCTGAATGATTTCGTGCTGGCGCACTGGCCGGGAGAACGGATTCTGGCGGCCTCGACAAGGCAAAATCCCGAAACATCCGGCAAATGTTAAACCAACTCACCATTTCCGAACTCGCCGCCAGGCTTGCGAAACGCGAAGTCTCTGCGCACGAGGCGGTGCAGGCGTGCCTCGACCAGATTGCACGCGTGGACGGAAAAATTCACGCCTTCATCAGCCACAACGGTGCCGACGCGCTCGCCCAAGCCGAAGCTGCCGACAAATTGCTTGCCCAAGGTGGCCGCGACGCAAGCCGCCTGCTCCTCGGCGTGCCGGTGGCCATCAAAGACGTAATCGCGGTCAAAAATCAGCCGCTCAACTGCGGCTCGAAAATCCTCGGCCAATTCATTTCGCCTTACGACGCAACGGTCATTGAAAAATTGAAGGCGGCAGGCGCAATCGTTTTTGGCCGGTTGAATATGGACGAGTTTGCGATGGGCAGCTCAACGGAACATTCCGCGTTCGGCATCACACGCAATCCGTGGGACACGACGAGGATTCCGGGCGGTTCATCCGGCGGCTCGGCGGCGGCGGTCGCGGCGGACGAGACGATTGCCGCGCTCGGCTCGGACACCGGCGGTTCCATCCGCCAGCCGGCGGCACTGTGCGGTTGCGTCGGCTTGAAACCGACCTACGGTCGCGTCTCGCGTTACGGCCTCGTCGCGTTCGCGTCGTCGCTCGATCAAGTCGGCACGTTCACCAAAAACATCCATGACGCGGCGACAATGCTCGGCGTGATTGGCGGACATGACTCGCGCGATTCGACGAGCGTGCCGCAACCCGTTCCGAATTACGCCGCCGTGCTCGACAGAAAAATCAAAGGACTGAAACTTGGTTTGCCAAAGGAATACCTGGTCGGGGGTCTTGCCGCAGAGGTGAAAACAGCCATGGATGTGGCGGTGAAGCTGTTTGAAAAACTAGGCGCGGAGATCGTGGAAATTTCCCTCCCGCACACGGATTACGCCGTGGCGACGTATTACATCATCGCCACCGCAGAAGCGTCGGCGAATCTGGCGCGCTTCGACGGCATTCGCTACGGCGCACGGGTGGACGGCGCCGATCCGATTGAGCTTTACAGCCGGACGCGCGGCGCGGGTTTCGGCGCGGAAGTGAAGCGCCGCATCATCCTCGGCACTTATGTCTTGAGCAGCGGCTACTACGACGCCTATTATTTGCGCGCACAAAAAGTCCGCACACTCATTCGCAACGATTTTCTGAAGGCGTTTGAAAAAGTGGACGCCATCGTCACGCCGACTTCGCCGACGGCGGCGTTCAAGATCGGTGAGAAATCGGACGACCCGCTGCAAATGTATCTGAGCGACATTTTTACGATTTCATGCAACCTGGCGGGGATCTGCGGTCTCAGCCTTCCGTGCGGGTTCACAAAAAACCCGAAACTGCCCATTGGATTGCAATTACTTGGCAAGCCGTTCGGCGAGGAAATCATATTGCGCCTCGGGCACGCTTACGAACAAAGCACGCCCTGGCACAAGGAGAAGCCGCCGCTCTAATCCGCAAATAATCGGGCTTGCTTTTTAAGTAACTCGATGGTTACTTATACAACGTATGGTAAAATCCGCACGGTTGAACGACGGCACGGTGGAGCGAAACCCCGAACGCACGCGCGAACGCATCCTGTCCGCCGCGCTCAAGGAATTCGCCGCCAACGGTTTTGCCGGCGCGCGCGTGGACGTGATTGCGCGGCGCGCGGCCATCAACAAACGGATGCTCTACCATTATTTCGGCAACAAGGAACATTTGTTCCGCGAAGTGTTGCGCCTGAAAATGGCCGAGCGGCAGGCATGGGCCGAAACGTTGTCGGGCGACCCGGCGGAAAGTCTCACCTTTTGGTTCGAAGCCGCGTGCAAGGACACCGACTGGGTCCGCCTGCTGGAGTGGGAAGCGTTGCAGGAAGCCGACAAGAGGTTGATTGACGAAAAAAAACGGCGCGCGGCGACGGAACGCGGTCTGGAACGCATCCGGCAACGGCAGGCGCGCAGCCAAATCTCCGACGAACTCGACCCGCGTCACGTGATGCTGGCCATGCGGTCGTTGACGATGTTTCCGGCGGCGTTTCCCCAATTGACCCGGCTGATCATGGGCCGGCCGGTTTCCGATCCCCGATTTCAGAAGGAACGCGCGGCCTTTTTGCGGAAATTCGCGGCGGCTTTTCAGCCGGGGCGGAAACACCACGTCAAAATCGGCTTTGTGAAATAACCAGCCATGAAAAAATTCCTTTTTCTTTCCACGTTCGCGCTCGCCGCAGCGATGCTGGCCACCGGCTGTTCGGGCGGCGCAAAAAAAGGCGCTGCCGGCCCGCCGGTGCTGGTGGCGCAGGCGTTCACCACCAACGTCCCGGTACAAATTGACCCGCCGCCGGTGGGCCACGTGGCGGCGTATTCGACGGTGACGGTGCATTCGCAAATCGGCGGCATCATCAGCGAGGTGCATTTCCAGGAAGGGCAAGAGGTGCAAAAGGGCGATTTGCTGTTCACGATTGACCCGCGGCCGTCGCAAGCGGCGCTGGACGCGGCGCGCGCGGCGCTGCAACGCGACGAGGCGCAGTTGGAATACGCGAAGTTGAACTTCGCGCGCGAACAGAAATTGTTCGACCAGAAATTGATTTCCCAGGATGAACTGGACACGACCCGCGCCAGCATGGACGCCTTGATCGGCACAACGGCGGCGGACCGGGCCGCCATTACCAACGCGTTGCTGAATCTGGATTTCTGCCACATCCGTTCGCCGATTGATGGCATAGCCGGGGCGCTGCTGTTTTACCAGGGCAACGTCGTCAAGGCGCCGGACGATACGTTGCTGACGATCAACCAGATTCACCCGATTTACGTCCAGTTCGGCGTGCCGGAACAATTCCTGCCGGAAATCAGAAAGGAAATGAGCGAACACCCGCTGAAAGTCTCCGCGTTGTTCGATGGTCTGGATGGACTGCCGCCGGAAGGCGAACTGACGTTCATTGATAATTCGGTGGACCCCACGACGGGCATGATTCAACTCAAGGCGACGTTCCCGAACGCGCGCAGCGTGTTGTGGCCGGGACAATTTGTGAACGTAACGCTTACATTGTCAGAATTGACCAACGTTGTCGTTGTGCCGTCGCAGGCAGTGCAGACCGGGCAGAACGGCGAATACGTTTATGCGGTCAAATCGAATCAGACCGATCAGACCGTCGAGGAGCGGCCGGTTGCCACTGGCCTCAACTACCAGGGCGTGACCGTCATCAAAAGCGGGGTGCAGGCAGGGGAAACCGTCGTTACCGACGGCCAGTTGCGGCTCGCGCCGGGAGTGGCGGTGAGCGTCAAGAACGCGAACACGTCCACCAACGCGCCATGAGCGTTCCGGAACATTTCATCCGTCGGCCCGTGATGACCACGCTGGTCATGGCTGGCATCCTGCTGGTCGGCCTGATCGGGTTCCTCCAATTGCCGGTGAGCGATCTGCCGAGCGTGGATTATCCGACGATCAACATCTCGGCGAACCTGCCGGGAGCAAGCCCGGAAACCATGGCTTCGGCGATCGCCACGCCGCTGGAAAAACAATTTACCACGATTCCGGGCGTGGATTCGATGTCGTCCGTCAGCGCGCAGGGCGTTTCGCAAATCACGATCCAATTTACGCTGGATCGCGACATTGACGCGGCAGCGCAGGACGTGAACGCGGCCATTTCGCGCGCGGCAAAGCAATTGCCGCCCAACATGCCGACGCCGCCGAGCTACCGGAAGGTTAATCCGGCGGACGCGCCGATCCTTTACCTCGCCATGTCGTCGCCAACGCTGCCGATTTCGAAGGTGGACGATTACGCGGAAAACCTGCTCGCGCAGGAAATCTCGATGATCAACGGCGTCGCGCAGGTCAGCGTGTTCGGCTCGCAGCAATACGCCGTGCGGGTTCAGGTGGACCCGAACAAGCTGGCGGCTTACGGCCTGGGCATTGACCAAGTCGAACAGGCGGTCGTGGCGGGCAGCGTGGACCAGCCGCTCGGCACGCTTTACGGCAAGCACCAAGCGTTCGTGGTGCAGGCCAACGGCCAGTTGGAAGACGCCGCCGCGTTTCGGCCGCTGATTGTCGCGTACCGCAAGGGCAATCCGGTGCGGCTGGAGCAGTTGGGCAATGTGCTCGACAGCGTGCAAAACGACAAGGTCGCTGCCTGGTACAACACAGGAACCAACAACGCGCGCGCCGTCGTGCTGGCCATTCAACGCCAGCCGGGCGCGAATACGGTTGAAGTGGTGGCCAACATTAAA
The DNA here is from genome assembly GCA_963842445.1 of uncultured Verrucomicrobiae bacterium. GTDB lineage: Bacteria > Verrucomicrobiota > Verrucomicrobiia > Limisphaerales > UBA11358 > UBA11358. The sequence continues at coordinate 426,830 of CAWJHF010000004.1, forward strand.
AGCCTGCTGCCGCAGTTCCGCGCCGCCGTTCCCGCCGCGGTGAAGCTGGACATCCTCTTCGACCGTTCGCAGTCCATCCGCAAGTCGGTGGCGGATGTGGAACATACGCTGTTTCTGGCCGTCTGCCTCGTCGTCATGGTTATCTTCATTTTTCTGAGGAATTTGTCGGCGACCATCATTCCCAGCCTGGCGCTGCCAATGTCCATCATCGGCACCTTCGCCGCGATGGCGCTGCTGGGTTACAGCCTCGACAACCTGTCGCTCATGGCGCTGACGCTGTGCGTTGGGTTCGTGGTGGACGACGCGATTGTGATGCTGGAAAACATCGTGCGGCACATGGAGAATGGCGAGCCGCCGATGCAGGCGGCGCTGAACGGCTCCGGGGAAATTGGTTTTACCATCATTTCGATGACGCTTTCGCTGGTGGCGGTGTTCATCCCGGTTTTGTTCATGAGCGGATTGATCGGCCGTTTGTTGCACGAATTCGCCGTGACCATCATCGTGGCGGTGCTCGTGTCCGGGTTTGTTTCTCTGACGCTGACGCCGATGATGTGCAGCCGGTTCGTGCATTCGGAGCGCGAACGCAAACACGGCCGGATTTACAACGCCTTCGAGCACTTTTTTAACCGGATGCGCGGCGCTTACGACCGCACGCTGCAAACGGTCATGCGTAACCGGGGCACGACGATGAGCGTGTTTACGGCAGTTTTGTTTGCAACGGCCTTCCTGTTCAAACTGATTCCCGCCGGATTTTTCCCGGATGAAGACACCGGCCAGCTTTTCGCGATTACCGAGGCGGCGCAGGACATTTCGTTCGACGCGATGCGCGCGCATCAGCAGGCGGTGGCCAAAATCGTCGCCGCCGACCAGAACGTGGACGGCTTCATGTCAGCCATTGGCGCCGCCGGCGCGTCCGCCACCCTGAACCAGGGCAGAATCTTCATGCGGCTGAAGGACCGCTCGGAACGCAAATTGGACGCGAACCAGATTATCCAAGAGTTGCGCCCGAAGCTCGCGCAGGTGCTGGGCATCAATGTGTACATGCAAAATCCCCCGGTCATCCCCGTCGGCGGGCGGCTGACCAAATCGCTCTACCAATACAGCCTCCAAGACACGGACGTAAACGAACTGTTTCATTGGGCGCCGATTTTGATGAACAAAATCGCCGAGAACAAAGCGGTGTTTCAGGACGTGACGAGCGATTTGCTTATTGCCACTCCGCAAGTGAACGTGGAAATTGACCGCGACAAGGCCTCCGCGCTCGGCGTCACGGCCCAGCAGATTGAAAACGCGCTCTACGACGCCTTCGGCGAAATGCAGGCTTCCACCATTTACACCGACGTGGCCGAATACTGGGTCGTTTTCGAGGTCGAACCGCAATACCAACTTGAACCCAGCGCGCTGGCGCGGCTGTACATCACCAGTTCGTTCACCGGCACCAACGGCGCGCCCAAACTCGTTCCGTTAAGCGCTGTCGCCAAACTCACGCGCAGCCTCGGCCCGGCGACCATCTCGCACGCCGGCCAGTTGCCGGCGGTCACCATTTCCTTCAATCTTCCGCCGGGCGTTTCGCTGGGCACCACCGTCGGGCAACTGCAAAAAATCGAAACCGATTTGCACCTGCCGGCGACCATCACCGGCAGCTTTCAAGGTTCGGCGGCGGTCTTTCAATCATCCGAAAAGGGGCTGGGTTTGTTGCTCATCGCTGCCATTCTCGTCATCTACATCATCCTTGGCTGCCTTTACGAAAGTTTCATCCATCCGTTGACGATTTTGTCCGGCCTGCCGTCAGCGGGCTTCGGCGCGCTGCTCACGCTGATACTTTTTCGTCTGGATTTGAACATTTACGGCTTCGTTGGCCTCATCATGCTGGTTGGCATCGTTAAGAAAAATGCCATCATGATGATTGACTTTGCCATCGCCGCGCAACGCGAGCGTGGCAAATCCCCCGCTGAGGCGATTCATGAAGGCTGCCTGTTGCGGTTCCGGCCGATCATGATGACCACCATGTCCGCGCTGATGGCCACGCTGCCCATTGCGCTTGGCCTCGGTGCGGGTGGCGAATCCCGCAAGGCGCTCGGCCTGGCCGTCGTCGGTGGCTTGGTGGTGTCTCAACTGCTCACGCTCTACATCACGCCGGTGATTTATCTCTACCTGGAATCGGCCCACCAATGGTATCTGCGCAAACACGCGAAACGCGCGGCAGTTCAAACTGGAATTAATCCGGCGGCGGCTTAAAAATTCGTGTTCATTCGTGCTCATTCGTGGTTAAATTTTCCGCGCAATGGACTACGAAGCGGTCATCGGACTGGAGACGCACGTCCAGCTCAAGACGAAGTCGAAGATGTGGTGCGGGTGTGCCAACGCCTTTGGCGCGCCGCCGAACACCAACGTCTGCCCCGTCTGCCTCGGCTTGCCCGGCGTGCTCCCCGTCGCCAACGAGGAAGCGTTGCGGCTCACCGTGCTTACCGGCCTGCTGCTGAATTGCCGGATTCCGGCGCGCGCGAAGTTTGACCGGAAAAATTATTTCTATCCGGACATGCCGAAGAATTACCAGATCACACAATACGACCAGCCCTCCACGGCGGACGGCCATGTCGAGTTCGAGTTCAACGGCGGCATTACACGCGTGCGCATCACCCGCGCGCACCTGGAGGAGGACGTGGGCAAGAGCTTCCATTTCGAGCGCAACAGCGGCGTGGATTTCAACCGTGCCGGCGTGCCGCTCATGGAAATTGTTTCCGAACCGGACATCACCGGCGCCGACATGGCCTACGAATATCTTAATGCGCTCAAGGACATCCTCGTTTACGGCGGCGTGAGTGACTGCGACATGGAGAAGGGCATGGTGCGTTGCGATGTGAACGTGAGCGTGCGGCCCAAGGGCACGAAGGAACTCGGCGCAAAGATTGAAATCAAAAACATGAACAGCTTTTCCGGCGTGCGCCGCGCGCTGGAATATGAAATCCCGCGCCAGATTGAAGTGCTGGAAAAGGGCGGCAAGCTGATTCAATCCACGCGCCGTTGGGACGACGCGGCGGGCGTGACGGAGGAAATGCGGACGAAGGAACACGCGCACGATTACCGTTATTTTCCCGAACCGGACCTGATGCCATTTGAGCCGACGGAAAAATGGCTCGCGGAAGTAAAGTCGCGCGTCGTCGAATTGCCGCTGGCGCGCAAGCAGCGACTGATGCGAACTTATAAACTCACCAGTGCCCAAGCTGAGGTAATTAAAAACAATCTGGGTGCTGACAATTTCTTTGAAAAATGCGGCGCGGAAATATTAGCCCAAAATTCTCCAGAATCAGAAAAGGCAAATACTTTGAGAGCGATTGCCAATTTGTTGATTAATGAAGTGCTCGCGATTTTGCGTGCCGAAAAACTAAAAGACCTAGTTGGTCCAGAACATGATCCCGCCAAAGCTGATTTACATACCTTTAATAATTTAAAATTCACAGTTCAAGATTTTCTGGCGTTGGTGAATTTGCTGGAAAGTAAAACTATTGGTACGTCGGCAATGAAACTTGTGCTAGTTGAAATGGTTAAAAATGGCGGTTCGCCCGCTGCAATTGTTCAGGAAAAAGGACTGGCGCAGGTCAGCGATACCGGGGCGATTGAAAAATTCTGCGACGAAGCCATCGCTGCGAATCCTGGCCCGGTGGCGGATTTCAAGGCCGGCAAGGCCGCCGCGCTGAATTTCCTCAAGGGCCAGGTGATGAAACTTAGCAAGGGCAAGGCGAATCCGGCGCTCGCCGGCGAAATCCTCGAACGAAAGTTGAAGAATTAAGAAACCTCAACCGCCCCAGAAGCGTCTCTCCGGGTAAATTTCCCAAAATTTCCAATGAGACCATCATGAAAATCACATTTGTCCTTAAAAAGGCGGCCTCACTCATCCTGTCGGGCACCTGCCTGCTGGCGTCCCGTGTCCAGGCTGAAACCAACACCAATTCATTGCCGACCGACTGGATAGATCCCGACACCGGGCATCGGATCATCCGGATTTCCACCCAGCCGGACAGCGCGAGTTTTTATTTTCATCAGGAAATGTTCACGCCGCAGGGCGACAAGATGGTGTTTGACACGCCCTCCGGCATTGCCGTGGTGGATGTCAAATCCCTGAACGCCGGGCCGCCGAAGGTGGACATCCTGGTCTCCAATGCGAGCGCCATCGAGACGGCCCGCCGGACGCGGGACGTGTATTTCCGGCGCGGCGGCGTGCTGTGCGCGGTGAACGTTGACACCCGCAAGGTCCGCGAAATCACGCGGGCGCGGGCGCTGGCGATCAACTGCGACGAAACCTTCGTGGTCAGCACCATCTTTGCGGAGGATCCAACGGGCAAAACGCCCAAGCCGCCACCGCGAGTTATTCTGCCGCAGCGCGAACGCATGTTTCCGGGCATCACCAATCTTACCCCCGAGCAGGCGGCGGCAGCGCGAAAGGAGGATTTTCTTTCAAGAAGAATTGCCAATCCGCGTTGCATGGCCTTTGTCTTCACCGACCTTCGGACCGGAAAATCGGTCACCAACGGTTATCAATACGCCTGGCTGAATCATCTGCAGTTTTCGCCGACGGACCCCAACCTGCTGCTTTATTGCCACGAGGGAACCTGGCACGAAACCGACCGCATCTGGACAATCCGCACCGACGGCTCCGCGCAACGGCTGATGCACCAGCGTTCCATGGACATGGAGATCGCCGGCCACGAATTCTGGAGTCACGACGGCAGGATGATCTGGTTCGACTTGCAGACGCCGCGCAGCCAGGATTTCTGGCTCGCGGGTGTGAATGTGAAGACGGTCAGGGAAACCCACTACCATCTGGACCGTGACTGGTGGTCGGTCCATTACAACATTTCCTGGGACGGAAAATTGTTTGCCGGCGACGGCGGCGATCCCGGCCAGGTCGCGTATGCCAAGGACGGCATGTGGATCAACTTGTTCCGGCCGCAACGGGATGGTTCGATCACTGGCGAGCGCCTGGTCAACTTGTCCCGGCAGAATTATTACGGCTTTGACGGTGAACCAAACTCCCACATCACCCCCGACGACAAATGGGTCATCTTCCGTTCAAACATGCAAGGTCCGTTGCAGGTTTATGCCGTCGAAGTGGCGAGGTCCCCGGTGAAACTGGCCGTCAGCAAATCGCACTGAAATGGCGCGTGCCCATGCAGGAAACCTGCCGGACGACCCTCCATGTTTTCATCCGGAAATGCTTGAAACCGTTTGGCGTTACTTTTCGTCCGCCTTCTTTAACTCAACGGCATAGACCTGGTTTGCGCCGCTCAGGTTGGAGCGGAAGATGAGCCATTTCATGTCCGGCGAGAACATCGCGTTGGGTTCCAGCGCGTAATCGTGTTTGGCCATGTTCACCAGCCGCTCGGAATGGAACACCCCGGGCTGGATCAAATTTTTTGTGTCAATGGTCCCGCCGGATCTGTCGGAGATGAGTTCGGGGTGAAAAAGATAAATCCATTTCCCGTTTTGCGCATGGGCGACCATGCCTTCATCGCCGCCATCCCCGCTGAAAAGTGTTCCATCGGGCGAGACGTTGAAATGCACCGACCATTCATTGCGCTGGAGATGATACCAGGTCCGCGCGCCGGTATAGACGTGGTAGCCGGCGACCCAGAAATCCTCGCCGCGCGGCGTCTGCAGGTCATACCAGATGGTCTTGCCATCGGCGCTCCAGAATTCGTGCCCGGCAATTTCCATGACCATCGTGCGCCGATGAATCAACTTCAAATCCTTGCCGTTGGCGCGGATGGTCCAGATGCGGTCCACCTTGTGCCACGGTCCTTCATGGCAGAACATGAGCAGATTCGGGTCCGTCGGCGAAAATTGCAGATGACCGAGCCAGTCGGTGCAGCGGTTGACTTTTTCTGTCTTGCCGGTTGCAATGTTGTAGAAAAAAAGTTCCATCGGATAATGTTCGGCGAGGCGTTCCTCCATCATCGTCCCTTTTTTGCCGCGATATTCGTCAACCGTGGCGATGTCGTTCCGGCGATTCGGCCCGCCGGTGAAAAAATCATTGGTCCCCCAGTCGCTCCGTTCAGTGATGGTGCCGGCAAGCAAAGTCTCGTCCGCGTTGACCGTGGAAACTTCCTGGCCGCGCGACAATTTCAAAATATCACGGGCGGCCTTTGTGTTCGGATCAATCGAGCAGACGAACCGGTTTGTCTTGCCATTTGCAATTTTGGTTTCGCCAAAATAAATGTTTCCCGTCTTGTGGCCGACCATGATGATGTGGACGCGGCCCTCGACAATTTTTTCGACTCTGCGCGTCTGGAGATCGATCATCGCAATCCCATCCGGCGTGGTGATGACCATCTTCCGTCCGTCCGGTGTGAACGGGTTCAGGTTGAAGTAGAGGCTTTCGCTGCCGGGCTGGGTTGAAAGCTGGATGACGCGATGGCCGGTGGCCGGGTCAATCCACCCGGTCGGGGTATCAGCGCCCGCGTCCGCCCGGACACGCAGGGCGGACGCACAAAAGCCGAGCAACAAAATAACGCATATTCGTTTCATAAATGTTGAGGTGCCAAAGTCATTTTCCAATGGACGCGCCATCGGTTATTGAGGTTTCAAATCATTTTCCACACAGAGGGATAAATGTTAAAATCTATTTTGACTCCGCAGCATCGGAGTCCACCAGCGGGACGCCGTCATGCGGTGTGCGGGTCCGCAGCCGCGCGGCGTCAATCCCGCCGGTGTTTCGCAGAATCAGCGCCGACCCGCGCTCTGTGTCAACGACCGTGTCCAAAAAGGAAATTTCCCGCGCGTTGGTGCAGGTGAACCCCGTTTCAGCCTGGATGTGAACGTTGCTGAAACTGATGTCCGCCACGGGCATCTCACGCAGGCCGGTGATGCTGCCCGCGTCTTTCGCGCCGCGCGCGGTGATGTTGCTGAACAGGAAATCACGAAAACGCGGCGTGCCGGCGTCCACGGGATAAACGTCGCCCGGTCTGTCGTTGCCCATGTAAAACGTCGTGATGGTGAACGGATGCGGCACGTCCTGCATCACAATGTTTGCCACCGTCAGGCCTTCGACCACTCCGCCGCGTCCGCGCTGCGATTTGATGCGGATGCCGTTGTCAGTCCCTTGGAACACGCAGTTGGCCACCGCGACGTTGCGCACGCCGCCGGACATCTCGCTGCCAATGGTGACGCCGCCATGACCTTTCAGCATCACACAGTTCGCAATCGTTATGTTCTCATCCGGCCTGCCCGTGCGCCGGCCGGTTTCGTTGATGCCGGATTTCAAGGTGACGCAATCGTCGCCGGTGTCTATGCGGCAGTTGATGATTTGCACGTTCCGGCAGCTTTCCGGGTTGATGCCGTCCGTGTTGGGCGATGGGACGGGCGTCGAAATGGTGACGCCGTCCACGCGAACGAATTCGCAAAAGAGCGGATGGATGTTCCAACTCGGCGAGTTCGTCAGGTTGAGGCGCTCAATCACCACATCGTGGCAGCGCACCAACCGGATCAATTGGGGACGGCCGTGGGACACTTTTTTCGCCTCGGCGATTTCTTCCGGCGTTTTTGCCCCCGGCATTCCTTTTTTGGGCATCGCCAGCCATTGGCGTTTCCACCAGGTTTGGCCCTGGCCGTTGAGGGTGCCGCGTCCGGTGAGAGTGAGGTTTTCCGCGTCCTCGGCGTAAATAAGCGGTGAAATCACTTTTCGGTCGCTGCCCCAAGGATCACTGACCAGCGGGTAGTCGCTGGGATTTTCACTGCCCAGAATCGTCGCGCCCGCGTCCAAATCCAGGGTGACATGGCTTTTCAAGACGATGGTGCCGGTGAGATATTTCCCCGGCGGCAGATAGACCATGCCGCCGCCCGCTTTGGTGCACGCCGCGACAGCTTTGTTGATGGCAACGGTTTCAAGATGCCTGCCATCACCGACAGCTCCGTAGTGCCGGACGTTAAAAACCACCGGGCCGGGGGCGGCGCGGAGCACCGAACAAAAGACGGACGCCAGCAGGAGGAGCCTGAAAAGAAAACGCTTTTTCATGGAATTCTTGGGCAAAATTTTCGCACCACGGATTGGCGTTGATACAACCCGCGACCGGAATCGTCAATTCACAAAGCAAAAAATCAAAAAACTTTGCGCCCGGGCCTTCCCAAGGCCCAACTCCCCTTGAAATGTTTCCACCGAAATCGAAACCAGGGTGGCAACCCTGATATTTGCTTTTTTACGTCTGCCAATCGGGCTGGACCGCCATTACTGCAAGAGGATGCGATAAAAGCGTTGCGGGTCTGGCCCCGCCGAATCCGTCGTGACCATCACACTGTTCGTTGCTGTGAAACTGTTGCCGAAATTGTTCCAGCCGGATTGAGCCAGGTCGGTGGCGTATTGCACCTGATAGGTTTGTCCCACCACGGCACTCCACATGAGTGTCAGGTCGCCCGCCGTCTGCGCAGCCGACAGAAACACCGGTGCGGTCCTGACGACTTGGAAAATATTCCCGCCGCCCGAACTTCCGGCGCTGGCAGTGGTACCATAAAAACTGCCGTCCGCGCTCTGCACCAATTCCGCATCGGGACTGGAACCTTTGCCCTCATTGAACGACCAAAGAACCGAAAGAGTTCCCGCTGGAGTAATTTGAAACACCGTGCCTTGTGTATTCGCGCCGCCGTATTCTGTTGTGCCGTAAAAATTTCCATCCGCACCCTGCACCAGACCGGCCGTCGGATTTGCTCCATTGCTGCCGTTGAATGTGAACAGAGTGGTGAGCGCACCGGCAGCGGTTGTTTTGAAGACCGTTCCATTCCCCGATGTAGATGATATTGCGGCAGTGTCGTAAAAACTTCCGTCGGTACCTTGCACAAGTCTTGCAACCGATGTGGCGGTTGGAGAAGCAACGACGGAAAATATCCCGTCGGGCGTCAGTTTGAAAATGGTGCCTGCTCCAATCGCGCCGACTCTGTAAGTGACGCCATAAAAGTTGCCGTCCGCGCCCAGAACCAATCCATCCGGCGGATTGCAACCGTTCGTATCCGCAGAAGTGAGCGACAACAAAGTGGTGAATGTTCCATCGGAAGCCATTTCGAAGATGGTTCCGTTGTCGTTGGTGCCTCCTCGCAATGTGGTGCCGTAAAAAATTCCATTCGTGCCGAGTGCCAGCGTTCCTTGAGGATAAGAGCCGTTGGTGCCGTTGAAGGAAACCAGCGTCGTCAGCGTGCCGTCAGGTGTCAGGCTGAACAATGTTCCGAGGTCGCTGGAACCGCCTTCACAAGTCGTGCCGTAAAAAACTCCATTTGAACCCAGTGTCAAGCTGGTGGCGGGATAAGCGCCGTTTGTGAAATTGAACGAGGCGAGAGTTGCCACTGTTCCCACAGAAGTCATCTGAAAGACCGTTCCGCAGTTGTTCGCGCCGCCATACTGCGTCGTGCCGTAATAAATTCCGTTCGTGCCCAGGACCAGCCCGGCGTGCGGGTTTGCGCCTTCGGTGTTGTTGAAACAAACCAGCGTGGTCAGGGTCCCGTTCGTTGTGACGGCAAAAGCGGTGCCATTGCCGCCCGGAAGGCTGGATTCGGTCGTCCCATAAAAATTTCCATCTGCCGCGAGCAACAGCGGTGAATCCGGTTCGGACCCATTCGTGCCGTTAAACGAAACCAACGTGGCAAGCGTGCCGGACGGCGTGATTTGGAAGACCGTTCCGTAACCGTTTGTGCCCCCGGCAACCGTCGTTCCGTAAAAATTTCCGTCCCCGCTGGCCGTCAACCCGGCCTGCGGCCAGGAACCGTTCGTCCAGTTGAACGAAATCAATGGGGTCAACGCGCCGTTGGTCGTGACCTGAAACACCGTTCCGAAACCATAGGCGCCGCCGTTATGGGTTGTGCCATAAAAATTTCCGTCCAGGCCTTGCAATAATTTTCCGGTCGGATAGCTGCCATTCGTTCCATTGAATGAGGCCAGATTGGTGAGCGCGCCCGAAGTCGAGACCCGGAAAACGGTTCCCAGATTGGTTGTGCCGCCCAATTGCGTCGTGCCATAAAAATTTCCATCCGCGCCTTGAACCAATCCGGCCCACGGCACCGCGCCATTCGTTCCTTTGAATGAAACCAGCGTGGTCAGCGCGCCTGAAGAAGTGACTTGAAAGACCGTTCCCGTGTTGGCACTGCCGCCAAATTGGGTTGTGCCGTAAAAGTTTCCGTCCGCGCCCTGCGCCAGTTCACCAAACGGGGACGCGCCGTTGTTGGTGTTGAACTGCGCCAGCGTGGTCAATGCTCCCGACGATGTGATTTGAAAAACCGTCCCGCAATTATTGGAACCGCCGGACTGCGTCACGCCGTAAAAATTGCCGTCGGTCCCGACCATCAATCGCGACTTTGGGTCCGCGCCGTTGGGTCCGCTGAACGCGAACAATGTGGTGACCGCACCGTTGGTGGTCATCTGGAAAACGAGGCCATAACCGCTTGGACCGTACTGGTGGAGGGTGCCGTAAAAATTACCGTCCGCGCCCTGCACCAATCCGTTCGGATGCAATTCCGGGTTTGGGAACCCGTGAATTTCGACGGGCGATACCGCACGCGCGGCAAATGCGATTAGAAAGGTCATGGCCACGCCGGCCCCCAGTGCAAGACGTTGGACATACAATGGGCTCTTTCGACCGGCAGCGCGGCCAAAATTATTTTTTTGAAAAACGATTGTTTTCATGGTTGATAAACGCTGGGTTGATTAGTGATCACGTTCGAGATAGTCCAAAATTTGATTCGCCTGCGGGTAATAGATGGTTCCACCCGACATATCCTGTGGTATTGCAGTGTAAGCTTGATCGCTCCGGGAAAACTGCACACCACCGTCGGTAAAAAGCACATTCCAGCCGCGCTCGCGGACATGCGCGAAATAGGTTGGAGATACACCCCCGGTGAGGTCATCCACGGCAAATGCTTTGCGCGGCTCCAATTGACTCGTCTTTTGATATTGACGGAAGGAAGTACCGCCGCGAAGAACCGCTCGCGGGTTGTAGTCATAACTGGACCGGACAACTCCTTGTGAATCGGTTGTCAGCAATGGCGTGTAGGCATCGGCACCCAAAGGATAGGAACCCCATTGGGCCGGGCAGTAAAAAATGCTCCCGTTGCCCGCCAGCCCGGCTTGGTATAGATAACCCAGATTTTGGAAATAATTGTTGGGAGGAGAATTCGTTGGGACTTGATTAGGCGGAGCAGGATCCAATGGACTGTCGAGATACACATAACGGCTATAGTGTATCTCTAGCAAAACGTTAAATCCATGAGTCGAATCATTGGCATTCATTGGGTTGAGCTGCACTGGCGGCAACCAGGCGTTGTTTTCATTCGCGTAAATCATGGATTCCATCCCAATCTGGCGGAGATTGTTGGCACACTGCGCCCGCCCGCCTTTGCTTTGGACGCCCGCCAGCGCCGGCAAAAGTGTCACCGCCAGCAAGGCAATGACCGCCATCACCACCAGCAGTTCAATTAGTGTGAAGGCGTGAGCCGGTCGCGCCCGAACCGAGGGGGCCCGATTAAATCGTTCCGAATGGACTGATGTATTCATAAAGTTGGTATCCTGTCACAAGAGAACTCGTAAGCATGAGAGCGATTCTTTCAAAAATACTGTGAAATATTTTCTGTGCGCATCCGACTCGCTTGCAACAACTTGCGTGAAAAGGCCGGCCCGGCGGGTCAGTGGTTGCCGTGTTTCAGCAGCCAGATCAGCCGCCAGAGCATTCCGACAATGACACAAAAGCCGATGAACAAGCCGGCCACGCTGACGGCCCGGATCAACGGCTGACGGGCATGTTCGATGCGCGGATGGTAGTGACTGAATTGGAAGGACAGCAAGGCGGTCATCAGCTCGTCGGCGGATTTATACCGTTGCCACGGGTTTGCCCGGCAGGCTTTGACGACGATTTTGTTGAATTGGATCAAATCCCTGCCTTCCCGGTTGTCCTTCAGGTGCGCCGGCAATTCCGGGTAGTCGTTCCGGTCCCGGCCGGTGCTGATTTCGTAAAGGACTTTTCCCAGGGAATAAATGTCCGCTTGCATGGTGCCGGGGCCTTCCGGCGCGATAAAGCCTTCCGTGCCGACATACGAACTGGGTTCGAACATTCCGGCGACCAACCCGGTGTCTGCCAGCTTGGGAAAACCGTTCACGAAAATGATGTTGGCGGGCTTGATGTCGCGATGAATCAAACCATGCCGGTGCAGGAAACCCAGGGCCGACGCGATGGTCGCCCCCAGCCGGATGCATTCGCCGATGGGCAGGCGCCTGCGCCCGGCCAGATCGTGAGCGAGGGTGCGGGGCCGGTAATGTTCGGGATTGATGTTCTGGCCGGTGGCGATGTCATCGGCCAGTTCCATCACACAATAAAAATATCCCGCCGTCTCCCCGCCGCCGACGTGGAGGATGTCCACCAATCCGTCATGCTGGCGTGAGATCGGCTCGAATTTCATGACGCCGTCAAGTTCGCCGCCAAAGGGGTGTTTATGCCCGGCGGTTTTTTCATACACGATTTTGACGGCGCGGTAAGTTCCCAGAACATTCCTGGCCAGCCACACCTGGCCGCTGCCGCCACCGCCAATGAGCCGGATGAGTTGATGATCCGGAACGACCGGCGGGACTGCCGGCGGGGCCGCCGCGGCTGATGCTTCACCAGCCGGATTGGCAGGTTCAGTCATCACGTTGACTCCAGTTCCACGTCAATGTTCATTTCACTGTTCACCGGTTCGCCGGTTCGGAATTCCGCCTCCGGACGGGCCACGCAGCTTAGAGGGGCCATTGCCGCGTAAACGCGGAACCCACGGCAAAGGCCGCGCCAGATGCGCTTCCGTTCACTCAGGCCCGGTTCCATTTTTTCTCCAGCCGGCGTACTTCCTTTTCGAGCAATGCCGAAATGCGATATTTGACCAGGTAAACCAGTCCCACGTTGACCCCCAATGCCCGGGCCACGTTCCTCACCGGCCACTGCTTGATCACGTATAAATCGAAGATTTGATAGTGTTCTTCCCTGACGCGGGGTTTGATTATTTCCATCGCTGCTTTCAGCAGATTTGCCTGCCACTCTTCTTCCCAGGCGAATTCAGCGGCTTCGCCCGCCGGGTCGGGAAGTTCCGCCACGTCCAGTCGCGGCAGGTCCGTCCCGGTTTGCGAAGCGTCCCCCCAACTGGCCCGGGTCCGTTTTCGCAACTGGTCGGCAATCCGCCAGCGGATGATGTTTCGCAACCAGCTCTTGAACGAACCCAGCATGCGGTCACGCTTGAATTTGTGGATGTCCCGGGCAACGGAAATGATGGTCTCCTGAACCACGTCCTGGGCCTCGGCTTCCGTCAACCCGGACTTGACGGCGACCGAATAGATCAACCGCCAGTAGGTGTCGAAGAAATCCTTCCAACTGTCCTGGTCCCCACGGTCTTCCAGCCGGCTCAGGAGGGTGTAACGGGTGGGAATCGGTTCTTCCACCAGCAACGTCATGATACAACTCATACAACAATTACTCGTAAAAAGCGACGCGTTTCTTTCAAAAAATCCGAACATCTTCCGGCAGGTTTGCGGTCGCCAGCCCGCCTGGAAGCGCCTGGTCAGGGAACGGGCAAAGCTCAAAAAACTTTGTGCCTTTGCGCCTTCATGGTTTAATTGCCCGGCATGTTTCCGTCGGAAATCAAATCGGTTCATTTTACCGGCATCGGCGGCACCGCGATGGCCTCGGTGGCGGCGGCCATGAAGGAGAAAGGATTTGAGGTCACCGGCTCGGACCAGAACGTTTATCCGCCGATGTCCACATTCCTCGCCGCGAAACAAATCGAGGCGTTGAACGGTTATGCGGAGCGGAATTTAAGCCATAAACCTGACCTGGTGGTCATTGGTAACGCGATTTCGCGCGGCAACCCGGAAGCGGAGTTCGTGCTCGATCACAAACTGCGTTATTGTTCGCTGCCGGAGCTGCTCAAGGAATTTTTCATTCGCGGCAAGCGCTCCATCGTGGTCGCCGGCACGCATGGAAAAACCACCACGACTTCTCTGCTCGCGTGGGTGTTCGAGCACAACGGGCTGAATCCGGGTTATCTCATCGGCGGCATTCCGAACAATCTCGGCCAGGGCGCGCGCTTCACGGATGGTGAATGGTTCATCATCGAGGGCGACGAATACGACACGGCGTTTTTCGACAAGCGCAGCAAGTTCATCCATTACCTGCCGGAAGTCGCCGTCATCAACAACCTCGAATTCGATCACGCGGACATTTTTGAAAATCTGGACGCAATCAAAAAATCCTTCTCGCAGTTCATCCGGCTGATTCCGCGCAACGGCCTTTTGCTCGGCAACGGCGACGACGCGAACCTCGCGCCGTTGCTCAATGTCACGCATTGCCCCGTCAAGCACTTCGGCCTTGGCGAAGACAACGCAATTCAAGCCTTCAACCTCCGCTACGGGCCGACGGCGACCGAATTTGAAATTCCGAGTTTCAAATTTCACCTGAACTTGATTGGCGAGTTCAATGTGCGCAACGCCCTGGCAGTTATCGCTTGCGCCAAGCATTGCGGGCTGAAAAACCATCAAATCCAGTCCGCGTTCGATACCTTCAAAGGCATCAAACGGCGGATGGAAGTGCGTGGCATCGCGGGTGGCGTGACCGTGATGGACGACTTCGGCCATCATCCGACGGCGATTCGCGAAACGCTGAAAGCGTTGCGGCTGAAATATCCGCGCGAAAAAATATGGGCCGTCTTCGAGCCGCGCTCAAACACGACCCGGCGAAATGTTTTCCAATCCGAACTGGCCGGCGCCTTTGCCGATGCCGGTGCGGTGGTGGTGTCCGAGGTCGCGCGGTTGGAGCAAATTGACGCCGGAGAACGATTGAATCCGGAAAAGTTGATGCAGGATTTGAAAACGGCCGGCAAGGACTCGGCCTATTTGCCGGATGTGGATTCGATTGTCACGCATCTGACAAAAAATGCTCAGGGGGGTGACATTATCTGTGTCTTCAGCAATGGCGGCTTCGGCGGGATTCACGGCAAACTGCTCGAACGTCTCGGGAAAAAGTAACAGATAATTCACCAAATCTCCATTTTCCCGCCACAAACCCGTACTATTTTCTGGCACATGAATTGCGGCATCGCAAGCATGGCCAAGAAGGCAAATTTAGCAAGGCAGTGGCAAGAGGTGGTCGGTCAAGCCGAAGTTACCGACCGCCAGCCTTCCGCTTCCGCCGCTACACTTTACGTGATGCAGCTTCGTGCGGCGGCGCGCAAGATTTCCCCGCCCCGACGCCGGGTGGCCGTTGTCGTGGAGCATGAGGCCGATGCGGAAAATCCGCGCCCGGTCAAAATCAATCGTCATCATTGACCAAAATCGGGGCACTGTCCCGTCAAAGATGAATTCCCCGCTGAGGGTGGACTGTCTTCAGTGAAACTCCACCTGTTCAAAACCGGCTTCCCGGAGGAATAATCCCAATTCCAACCGCGCCCGCTGGTTCGCGTCGTCCAGAATCCCCGTGTTGCGCGCCGCGCGGCGGATGTCGTCCACGGCGTTTTCGCGGGCGGTTTGTTCCAGATCCTTGTCGAACACGCGCAACAGGCCGGTATCGTGGTCAATCACTTGGCTTTGCTTGTCGTCGAGGTAGGCGTCGGTGATTTGCGGCGGCGGCAATTTGATCGAGATGCTCTTGCCGGAAATCGTCACGTTGTTCGTTGTGATGCGATTGAGGTCAATGCCCGCCTTGACGATGCCGTGCGCGAGCAGGAGCACGCGGCTTTCGCCATACCACTTCGCGTCCTCCAGAATGACGACTTTTTCCATGACGTATTTGACTGTGACGAGGTCGGACAGCGTCTGCACCTGTTGCACGACCGTCGTGGTGTTTTCAAACCTCAAGCCCGTACCGGTCTTGAGCCAGTGCAAGACGGTGAATCCGAGATAAACCCCGAAAAACAGGACGGCCAGCATAATTGCCGTCCAGAAAATCTGTTTCAGCCGCCGCATGACGGCAATGTAATCCAACCCGGAAAATTGCAAAGCCGGAACAATTAATTTTTGACACGGATGGCACGGATTTTCACCGATTTAATCCGCGTTAATTCGTGAAATCCATGTCCAACTTTTTCTGGACAAACTTTTTGGACGGAAGCAGAGTCGAAAGCATGAAATGGGATAATTGCCGAATACTTTTGTTCGCAAATATCTGGTCATCCGTCGTCACAAGACTTGATACCATGAGAACCATGCATCTATTGGCATTAGCTTTCGTAGGAATTGTTCTTTCAAGCTGCGTCACCCCCCCCGACAGGCCGGCATCAATAATGGCCACGCAAGATTACGCAGCCAGAGAGCCGATCGCCACTTCCCTGTTTCCTTCGGACCAAGCGGTCTTGAGCGACGAAGCAGTGGCGCGCATTCTTTCGAGCAAACTGGAACTTCCGGTAAAGGCAAAGCTGGCTCTCATGAAATTCTCCGATGATGGATTTGGCGTGAGATATTATGGCAGTTATTACTGGCGGGATGAACGGTATTTAAAACTTCAGCAGGCGCAGGTGGACACGCTCTCCCAAGCTCTGCTGGCATCAGACCAGATTGCCGAGGTGACTCCCTTGCCTTCGCTCATGATTCCAAAACAAATGTCCATTCCGGTCCTGCGCGAAGCGGCTGTGCGAATGCAGGCGGATTTGCTGCTGGTGTATCGCGTCGGCAGCGACACCTATTCGCAGTATCGAACCTTCTCCAAAGATCAGGTGAAGGCTTACAGCACATGCGAAGTGGTGCTTTTGGATGTGCGGACGGGTCTGGTCCCATTCACACGCGTCATAAGTCGCGAACGGCTGGAGCTAAAGCAACCGTCCGACCTCGATCTCACAGAAACCATGCGCCGGGCCGAACAAGCCTCAACTGTCGAGGCGCTGGAAGTGGCCGCGAATGATCTGGTGGCTTTTCTCAAATCGGTGCCGAGAAAGGGCGGCTGATGTCAGACCCTTCAAATTGGGGAATAACTTTCCGCTTTTGACAGCTTCGTGCAAAAACTAAACTGCCGCCATGAATTTGCCCGGATTTCCCGTGTATCGCCCGCGCCGGTTGCGGCAGTCACCGGCGTTGCGGCGGCTCGTCGCCGAAACGCGCTTCAGCGTCGAACAACTTGTGCTGCCGCTGTTCGTCCGCAGCGGGCGCAAGTTACGCCACCCCATCGCTGCCATGCCCGGCGTCTTTCAGCTTTCGCCCGATGAAATCGTCCGCGAAGCGGCGCGCGCCCATACACACGGCATCCCGGCGGTTTTGCTCTTCGGTATTCCCGACAAAAAGGACGCAAAGGCTTCCGGCGCTTATACGAAAAATGGCATCGTCCAGCAAACGGTCCGGTTGTTGAAAAAAGAGGTGCCGTCGCTGCTCGTCATCACCGACGTTTGCCTGTGCGAATACATGGAGCACGGCCATTGCGGAATTGTCGAAGCCGAGGCGGCTTCGACTGCACGCGGGGCGCGTGCGCTCCCCAGAATTTTGAACGACCCGACATTGAAGCTGCTCGCGCAAACCGCCGCCAGCCATGCCGAGGCCGGCGCGGACATCGTCGCACCGAGCGACATGATGGACGGCCGCGTCCGCGCCATACGCGCCGGGCTGGACAAAAGCGGGTTCATTGACACCCCCATTATGAGTTACGCGGCGAAGTTTGCATCGGCGTTCTACGGGCCGTTTCGCGAAGCCGCCGAGTCTGCGCCCCAATTCGGTGACCGGCGCAGTTATCAAATGGACGCCGCCAATGCGAACGAGGCGTTGCGCGAAGTGGCATTGGACATACAGGAAGGCGCGGACATTGTCATGGTCAAGCCGGCGCTGGCGTATCTGGATTTGATTCACCGCGTCAAAACGGAATTCGGTTATCCGACCGCGGCCTATTCCGTGAGCGCGGAACATTCAATGATCAAAGCTGCCGCCGCCAACGGCTGGATTGACGAGCGTGCGGTGACGCTGGAAAGCCTGCTGGCCATGCGCCGGGCGGGCGCGGACATTCTCATCTCCTACGCGGCAACGGACGTGGCAAAGTGGCTGAAACAATCGTAATCCTTAATCGTAATCTTTGGGCATTCGATACGATTGTGAAATGCAGTTGACCGCAAATGCTCCGGCTGGTTACACTGAAAGTTCCATTTTTTCACTATGATCGGGACGATTCGCAAGCATTCAAAGTGGCTCTGGTGGTTCATCGCCGGGCTCACGATTATTTCCTTCATTTATTGGGGCGCAGGGCCAACGGCGCGCACCGGCGGCGGCGGGCGCGGGATCGGTGATTTCGGCAAGATTTACGGCCACAAGATCACGCAAGAAGATTACATCGAAGGCAGAAATGAGTACTATATTTTTTACCGGATCCATTACGGCGAGTGGCCGGACAAAAATCCCAATCTCTCCAGAAACGACTTGGAGCGTGAAATCTATGTCCACCTGCTGTTCGATCAAAAAGCCGCCGGCCTGGGTATTCATATCAGTGATGACGCGGCGGAACAAGCAGCGGCGGAAATGTTGCGTTCGTTCGGGCGAAACGGGCAACCCGTGCCGATGGACGCCTTCGTCAAGCAACTTTTGCAGCCGGAAGGCCTGACCGCCGATGATTTCGCGCGGTACGTCCGCCATGACCTGGTCATCCAACAACTGATTCAGACAATGGGTTTGCCAGGCGAACTCGTCACACCGCAGGAAGCCGCCGAGGATTACGAGCGCGAGCATCGCGAATTTTCCGTGCAGGCCGTTTTCTTTTCCGCCTCAAATTATTTGTCCGCAGTCACGCTCACGCCCGCCGCTGTCGCGCAATTTTACACGAATTACCTCGCCGCCTACCGCCTGCCCGACCGTGTCCAGGTCAGCTATGTCGAGTTCAACGTGTCCAATTACCTGGCGCAAGCGAAGGTGGAATGGGCCAAGACCAATTTCGAGGAAGTGGTCGAGGCCAATTACCATCAACTCGGCCCGGATTATTTTCCCGATGCCAAGACCCCCGACGCGGCCAGGGCGAAAATCCGCGAAATGCTGATCCGGAACCGCGCGCTCACCGAGGCGAACCGGCAGGCCAATGACTTTGCCAACGCCGTTTTTGCCCTCGAACCTGCGAAGCCGGAAAACCTCGCCACCGTCGCAAAACAAAAGGGTTTGACCGTCCATCTCACCGCTCCGTTCGCCAGCGCCTACGGTCCGAAAGAATTTGACGCACCCCCGGAATTCACCAAAGCCGCCTTTGAACTGACACCCGACGAGCCGCTCGCCAGCCCGGTTCTCGGACCGGACGCCGTTTACATCATCGCGCTGGTCAAACAACTGCCCAGCGAAATCCCGTCGTTCGACCAAATCCGCGCCCGCGTCATGGAGGATTACCGGTTGCATGAAGCCACACTGCTCGCGCAACGCGCCGGCACCAATTTTTATTTTAACGCGACGATCCAGATGGCGGCGGGAACAACTTTTGCGCAGGCTGCAGTTGCCGCCGGTTTGCGGCCGCAGGCGTTGCCGCCGTTTTCGCTGGGCACACGGGACCTGCCCGAACTGGGTGATCGCGCCGAACTGGATCAGCTCAAGCAGGCCGCGTTCAGCACGCCGGTTGGCCACACGAGCGGTTTCGAAGAAACCAGCGATGGGGGGTTTGTTCTTTACGTTCAATCTCAATTGCCGGTGGATCAGGCTGTCATGAACGCGCAGATGCCACAATTCATCGCCCAACTTCGCCGCGCCCAGCAAAACGACGCGTTCAACGAATGGCTTCAGATCGAAGCCAACCGCGAATTGCGTAACACGCCGGCCTATCAACCACAAACTGCAACCGGCGCCAGATAAATCTTGATCGTAATCTTGATCCGTTTTCAACCGCGATTGAGACCGGGATTGCGATTAAAAAATTGTGAGCTGCATCAAACTCTCGTCACCCGCCGCGCGCAAGTTTTGGGAAATTCCCATCCTCTTTGAGGACGAATACCTGTTTGCGCTCGACAAACCCGGCGGACTTTTGACCTCGCCGGACCGCTACGACCCGCAACGGCCCAATCTGATGAAGTTGCTTCACGCCGCCATCGCCGGCGGCAAACCGTGGGCGCGCGAACGCAGGCTGGATTATCTGATGAATGCGCACCGGCTTGATTTCGAAACCAGCGGCGTCATCCTGCTTGCCAAAACCAAACCCGCGCTCGTCGCGCTGGCCGATTTGTTCGGCTCCGAAAAACCGCTCAAACAATACGCCGCGCTCGTGCAAGGCTCACCCACGCGGGACAAATTTGAGGTGGATGCCGGGCTCGCGCCCCATCCGGTCAGGACCGGCCTGATGCGGGTTGACCCGAAAAACGGCAAACGCTCGCGAACGGTTTTTGAAGTGCTTGAAAAATTCTCCGGCTGGACGTTGCTCCGCTGCAAGCCGTTCACCGGCCGCACCCACCAGATTCGTGTCCACCTGCGCCATGCCGGCTTGCCCATCGTCGGCGACGAACTTTATGGCGGCAAACCACTCTGGCTTTCGCGATTGAAACCGAATTACCGGCTCAAGCCCGGACACACAGAACGGCCGCTGATTCCCCGCGTCGCACTGCACGCGGAACAACTGACCCTGCCGCATCCCGTCACCGGCCAAACCCTGACCATCACCGCGCCGTGGCCGAAGGATTTGAAAGTGGCGGTGAAATATTTGCGTCAGTTTGCAAAAGGTTAATACTTCTCCATTTCAAAAACAATGGATGATGGAGAAGCCCGTCCATTCTTTACCTCAAAACTCACTGGTTTTGAACGTAGTTGTTCGTTTGGCAAAGTAAGCGTCAGCGTCATCTGTCCATCGGGCACATAGCGATACCAACATAGGGGCAAGGTGTTTCCCGATTCCGTTCCGTGTCCCGAACCGTCTCCATATTTTTCAGTTGAAGCGAGTTGGTAAGAACCATCGTAATGATTGAGAACCTGTCCTGTCGGCAAACGAATCGTGGCAACCAATCCTGGAGTTCCTTTAATCGCTTGTGGATCGCGATTGGCAAATAGTCGTCTTTGCTTTTCCAAGAAGCCAGACCATTCAGTTGCAGGAATGAACTCTCTTGAACCATCAACAAAAACGACTTCGTGCGCGCCATTTTTGAGTCGCTCGCCGTTATGGCCGAGGCCAATTTTATCCCAAACAATTGCGATCTGCGGATCGTCGGATTCAGTCAATCCTTCGACGTAATGCCAGCCGCACGATTCCGGTCCTAGTTTCCCACTTTTGAGCGCCGCGCGCGTTACCTTGATGGGGACAGTTTTGCCCCGTAAAAGATCAAACATGTAATCGTTTGTCCCATCGTAAAGCAGTCCCAAAGAAGCTTCCGGGGTCGCCATTCCCGAAGGGAAATGCCCATCGTGATCTTCAGCATACATGTGCAATTCCGAACTGAGGACTATTGAGCAGCAATGGCTCCAACCATAGGGAAAGGTGTAACAATACCATCCCCACCCGGTCAGTATTACAACACCGAAAAGAATGACCAGCACCATCAATATTTTGCGGAGCTTCGACATTCTACTATTGTTGGCCGCAATCCAGTTGCGGCTGCGAAATCACGCCACTGCCCAGTTCAAGATCGCCTTTTGCACGTGCAACCGGTTTTCAGCCTGCGTGAAAATCGTGTCGGCGTTGCCCTCGAACGTTTCCTCGTCAATTTCCTTGCCGCGATAGGCCGGCAGACAATGCATCACCAGCGCGTCCGGTTTGGCCAGCTTCACGAGCTTCTGGTTGACTTGATAACCGCCCAGCATTTTCAGGCGCTCGGCGGCTTCGGCTTCCCGGCCCATCGAAACCCAGACATCCGTGTAGAGCAAATCCGCGCCGCCCGCGGCGGCTTTCAGATCTTCGGTGCAAATAATTTTCCCACCGGCGCGTTTCAAGATTTCGGCGGACGGCTGCAGTTTTTTCGGCGCGGCAATGCGCAGTTCGAAACCGAGCTTCGCCGCGGCAAAAATCCATGATGCCGCCACATTGCACGCGCCGTCGCCGATGAACGTCACGACCTTGCCCGCAATCGGCCCGCGTTTTTCCTTGAACGTGAAAATGTCGGTGATGATCTGGCACGGATGCTCGTCGTCCGTGAGCGCGTTGATGGTCGGAATTTTGGAAAATTCCGCGAACTCCTCAACATCACTCTGCGCAAACGTGCGGATGACCGCGCCGTGAATCATCCGGCCCAGCACCCGCGCCGTGTCCTTGACCGGCTCGCCGCGTCCGAGCTGGATGTCATTCGCGTTCAGAAACATCGTTTGCCCGCCGAGTTCGCGGATGCCGACCTCGAAGGACACTCGTGTGCGCGTGGACGATTTGGAAAAAATCAGCGCCCACGATTGTCCGGCCAGCGGTTTGCGATCCTGCCGCGCCCGTTCGCGTTTGAACACCACAGCGTCACGCAGGATTTTTTCGATGTCCGCGCTCGGCAATTTTTCCAATGACAACAAATGCTTCATTTTCAAAAATTTTGGGAATTTTGCCCAAAGAAAGGTTATAACCCAAGTCAGGCCGGAACGTCACTTCTTTTTGCGCGCTGTGTCTGCCGCACACCAAAGATACCAGGCGGCGGTCGTACGATGCGGACGCCAACGTTCGCCGAACGCAAGCAGTTCCTTCACCGTTGGCAGGTCCCGCTTTTTATAAGCATGGCGAAAACCGTTGCGCACGCCGAAATCATCCGCTGGCAAAACATCGGAGCGGCCAAGCTGAAAAATCAAAAGCATCTCCACCGTCCAACGCCCCACACCGCGGACTTCCGTCAGCCGCTCGATGATTTTGTCGTCGGACAGCTTCACAATTTGTCGCGAAGCCGGCACAACCCCGTCCAGGGTTTTTGCCGCGATGTCACGGATGGACGCAATCTTGGCGAAGGAAAATCCGCAGGCCCGTAATTGTTTGTCCGTCACCGACGCCAAATCCTCCGCGCGCGGGAATTTCCGTTTGGGAAATAATTTTTTGAAACGGGTGAGAATGTTGTTCGCCGCCGTGCCGTTAAGCTGCTGGTGCGCCACCGCCTGCACCAGCGATTGGAACGGCGAACGGCGCGTTTCCGGCACGAGCGCGCATTTCCCATGCTCCCGGATGAGCCGTCGCATAACCGGGTCGCGTTTGGACAGATGTTTGTGAGCTGCGGGCGTCATGCAAAAGTCACGCCAGCGATTTGACAACTTCCTCGATTCTCGCGATGCCTTCGCCGGCTTCCTGCGGCTTGAGATTCAGCGGCGGTAACAGGCGCACGATTTGCGCGCCCGCCGGAATGGTCATCACGCCGAGCTGGTGCAGACGGTTGACAAATTGAATCGCGGCGGTCTTGTCGCTCGCGGCAAGCCTGGGAATTTTCTCCTTTTCAGCCAATTCCAAGCCGAGCATGAAACCGAGGCCGCGTGCCCGTTTAACCACCTGCGGATAATTCGTCACGAGCCGTTCCAGTTCCCGCTTGAGCCATTCACCGAGTTTGCGCGCATTTTCGTCGAGCCGTTCGCTTTCGATGACTTCGAGCACTTTGAGCGCGACGGCGCAGGCGAGCGGCGTGCCGCCAAACGTCGTGGCGTGTGTGCCCGGTCCCAGCAAATCGGCAAACGGCGTGCGCACCCAGAACGCGCCGATGGGAAATCCGCCGCCGAGCGACTTGGCCATCGAAATGCCGTCGGGCAGAAATTCTGTAGGAGACGACGTAAGAAGTCTCTGACTGATTTCGGATTTTGAAGTTAGAGCCTCGTTACCTCGGCTCCTACAATTTTCCAGAATCCGTTGAAAACTTTGAAACCGTCCCGTGCGGTAATGTCCGCATTGCACGCCGTCCATGAATAGCAGGATTTTCTTCTCGTCGCACAAGGCGCGCAGGCCGAGGAGGTATTCGGGTGTTGCGGGCGTGATGCCTCCCTCGCCCTGCACGCCTTCAATCATGATGGCAACCGTCGCAGGTGAAAGCGCGTTGCGCGCCGCGGCCAGATCGTTGAACGGGACGTGCCGGAAACCCGGCGTCATCGGCTCAAACCCCTTTTTGACCTTGTCCTGGCCGGTGGCGGCGATGCCGGCCAGCGTGCGACCGTGAAAGGAATTCGTCGCCGTCAGAATTTCAAACCGGCCTTCGTCATGGCCGAATTTCCGCGCCAGTTTGAACAGGCCTTCGTTGGCTTCCGCGCCGCTGTTGGCAAAAAAGCACTTGCCGGGGCCGATGCGCTTGACGAGTTCGGCGGCCAGCCGGCCCTGCGGTTCTGTGAAATACAAATTCGAAACGTGGATGAGCTTCCGCGATTGTTCGGCGAGCGCCTCGGTGATGGCCGGGTGCGCGTGGCCGAGGCAGCACACGGCAATGCCCGCGCCCAGATCGAGGTAACGTTTGCCGGCAACATCAAACAAATAGCTGCCCGCGCCGTGGCTGAACGCGAGTTCGAAGCGTCCATAACTCGGCACGACATTTTTGCTGAACAACTCCCGCACCGACTCGAACTGGTTGTGCACGAGCGGCGGCGGTGATGGCACAATTTCTTTCATCGGCGGATTGTTTTAACCGCAAAGGAACGCAAAGGACACAAAGAAATTTATTTCTCGGCCTGCAATGCGTCCCAGGTTTCGAGGTAGAGCGCGCGCACGGCGGAATTCACCGCGAGATCGCGCGGAAGCTTGCGGCGCAAAATCAGTTCGTTCACATCAGCCTTGTCCTTGAGGCGTCTGGCGGGACTACCGGCCCAACTGTCCAGCTTGAGCGAGATGAGTTCCTCCAGCGTTACGATTTGAATTTGTTCGGTAACCTTGTCGGGTTGCGGAAACGGCACTTTGCAGCCGCGCTGCAAAACTTTTCCCGCCGGCAACAAATCAATCAGCACGCCATTTCGCCGGTCTTCCACGCGAACGTCAACATTCGGCACTCGATAAAACGGCCCGGTCAGACTGGCCGTAAGAAACTCGACCGCCTCCAGCACGTCCGGCACGACAATGTCCACGTCAATCGTCACGCGCGGATAACCATGTTCCTGCACCGCCAATCCACCCACGACCAGATGCGGAATGTCGTGCTCCGCCAGCACCGCCGCCGCCGTGCGTGCGGTTTCCACGATACCGGAAGTTCCGGTGTTCTCGCGCAAAGTGTAGGCGGCTTGATTGTTCACGATGAGAGGTTCGCACACAATGCGCCCGGCTTCAATTCATAAGAAACAAATTGGAAACCGGCGGGCTTTACCCACAGCCGCACGTAAATCGTAAATCTTAAATTACAAAACGATTTCCGTCCCCACGCCTTCGTCGGTGAAAATTTCCAGCAGCACGGCGTGCGGCACGCGACCGTCCACGAACGAAACTTTTTCGACGCCAGATTTGATGGCCGCCACGGCGCTGTCCGCCTTCGGAATCATGCCCCGGTCAATCACGCCGGATTTTTTCAGCGCATCCACCTCGCTGGTTTGGAGGTGGGGAATGATCGAATCGGGCTGCTTCGGATTGCGCAGCAAGCCCGGCACGTCGCTCATAAAGACGAGCCGCCTCGCTTTCAGCGCAATGGCGATCTGCGCGGCCGCCACGTCGGCGTTGCAATTGTAAATTTTTCCGTCCTCACCGAGCGCGGTTGGGCTGATGACCGGTGTGAAGCCGCACCAGATGCATTCCTTCAAGGGCGCGGTGTTGACCTCCACCACTTCGCCGACGAAACCGATGTCAATTTTCTTGCCCGGAATTTCCCGGTCATCGAGCCAGAGTTTGCGGCATTTGAAAATGTCCCGCCCGGCAAAGCCAACCGGCCTGCCGCCAAGCTGCTTGATGGTTTTAACAATCTCCGGATTGATCTCGCCCGTCAGAACGTCGTCCACGATTTTCACCGTGGCCTCGTCGGTGACCCGCTGGCCCTGGACGAAGTTCACTTTCAGCCCGGCCTTTTCCATCGCGCGGGAAACCGCCGGGCCGCCGCCGTGGACGACGACGGGATTGATTTCAACGGCTTCAAGAAAAACGATGTCGCGGGCGACACTGTTTCGGACATCGGCGTCGGGCGAGTCCATGAAACTGCCGCCATATTTGACGACGAAGGTCGCGCCGCTGAATTTCTGGATATACGGCAGCGCTTCCAGCAACGTACCGGCTTTGGCGATTAAATCCTGCACGGGCATATTCCTAGCAGGAATCCGGCGGCCAATGGAAGCGCGTTTGTCACAACATTTTTGCTTTCACTGGCGCGGGAGTTTCCCTAAATTGCCGCTGCCATGCCCGAAATTGCGAAATTCGTGAACAGCGCCGCCGCGAGCATCACGCCGGCCATTGCCGAGAAGGTCCTGCGTCAACTGCCGCAGTGGAAGCTCGAATTCACGCAAATCAGCACGCTCCATTTCCCACATCTCGTGGACCAGTTGGAATTTCTCGCCAATGCCGTCGAGGACGCGATTGAAGGCGCATACAAGGATTTGCCCTACACCGCCGTCGCGCAAGCGGTCTTTGCGCTGCTCTACGCGCACAAAAAAATGGGCATCATTCCGGACAGCATTCTGGAACTGGGCCGCGCGGATGATTCGAGCGTCGTGCGCGCGGTGCTGATTCAAAACGAGAAAGCCTTCGCCGCCTACGCCGGCGCGCAAGGCGTCAACTGGCAGAAAATCACCAGCCAGCCTTGAAGTTCAGCCGCCAACGCCGGCATATTCCTCGTCCGTCCGCAGGTCCATGCCCATGAGCACGTAATCGTGCATGACGGCCTTCATGTCGAGCACGTAATCCTCCTGCCGCAGCAGATGCTGGAAACCAATGTATTCGAGCGCGTGGATGGCCACCTTGCGTTCGCCGTTCAACTCCGCCTCCAATCGCCGCAGGCCGAGGATGCGCGCAATCTCGACGACTTCCGCGACCAGGATTTTCGCCACGTCGCGCCCGCGGTATTCCGGATGCGTCAGGACGGTGACGAGGCCGATGTGGCGTTTCCAGCCACCGAAACGCTGGTGCAACGTTGCCTCGCCGATGACTTTCTGCCGGTGCAGCATCAACAGGGGCAGGTTCCGCTCAAAATCCGCGTGCCGGCACCAGTCCTTGAACATCGCGCGGTCGAAAATCGGCTGCTTGATGAACAACCGCTCCTCCTCGGGTACGGCAAGGAAAAATTTGTGCAGGCGCACGTCGTCCCGCTTGCCCAGCGGGCGCACCGTGCATTCCGAGCCGTCGCGCAATTTCACCGTGAACGGAAATTTTTCCAAAGCGTATTCGAGCATCATAGTGGGCCTTTCGTTGCCAGCCTTTCTCTAACATGGAAACTGCCGCCTGGAAAGGCTGGAGGTGGAATAATTGTGAATTTTACGCACGAATTTAGTCCCGCGAATTCTCAGGCTGATGGCAACTGATTGATTTGCCGACTCGGGGAACCCAGCCCAATCTTAATCTTGATCCCGTTCCTCATCATGATCGCCTGGCAAAATGGATGCACTCTCCTGCGTTGAAAGGGATCGGGAACAAATCACCGCCGGTGCGCTGGTGGACATTTCGTGCTCCAAATACGGCAATCGGCGAGAAGAGTCTTGGTTGTGCAGGACGGTATGCATATCCTTCCGGCCAACGTCCAGCAGGCAAAACGTGCGCCATCTCGTCCAACCCCGGATCCTGAAATGGGCGGGCATCGCCGCTCTGGCCACTGCGCTCGTGTGTTATCCCCGTCTGTCGCTTTGGCTGAACCGTTCTGCGCCCGTCTGGTTTTTGGAGGCTGCGATTTTCCTTTGGGGCATTGTCCTTTGGGGGTTTGTTTTTGCGTGGCATACCCAATACACAAGCCGGCCGGTCTTTGTTCTCAAGCCGGAGCCCGGACCGTTCATCACGGTGACTCTCATTGGGATCACCGCCGCAGTGGTGTTTCATCTTTTTCTCGACCCGTCGCTCCGGCCCAAAATTCCGGAAGAATATCCGTCTGATCTGAAGCAATGGTTCGCATGGGTACTGTTTTCCCTGTTTTTCAACCAATTGTTCCTGCTCTTTGCCCCCTTTGCCTGGCTCATGCGGCTGTTTAAGAACCGTTGGGTGGCAACCAGCCTGACCGTCCTGTTCAGCACTTGCGTGCTGGCGATGAAAATCCAATCGCTCCCAACGCCGGTTCCGCCGCTGCTGCTGGCGGCGCTCCTGGCCGGCAGAATCGTCATGGGATTTCTCGCAGTCTGGTTCTATCTGCGCGGCGGAGTGATGTTGATCTGGTGGTGGACGCTTCTGTTTGAAGCCAGAAATTTGCTGAATTTGGCGGGCAGCTCCTGAATAAGCGCGGCCAAACTCAAAATTTCATGTTCAACCGCGCCGTTTTGATTAAACCTTCGCGCGATGTTTGAACTGCTCAAAACCGATTCACAAACCAGGGCCCGCCTTGGCCGGCTCTCGACCGCGCATGGCGTCGTCGAAACGCCGCTGTTCATGCCCGTTGGCACGCAGGCCAGCGTCAAGGCGCTCGACCCGCGCGAACTCTGTGAGGTGGGCGCCCAAATCATCCTCAGCAACGCTTATCATCTCAACATCCGGCCCGGACTCGACATCATCCGCGCCGCCGGCGGGCTGCATCGGTTCATGAACTGGGACCTGCCGATTCTCACCGATAGCGGCGGCTACCAGGTTTTCAGCCTCGCCAAAATCCGCAAAATCAAACCGCACGGCGTCGAGTTTAATTCGCACCTCGATGGCTCGCCGCTGTTCCTCGGCCCAAAAGAGGCCATGGAAATCCAGCGCGTGCTGGGTTCGGATATCGCCATGGTGTTCGACGAATGCCCGCCGCACGACGCCCCCGCGCGCGAGCAGCGTCATGCCGTCGAGCGCACCATCCGTTGGGCGCGCGAATGCCGCGAACAGCCGCGCGCCGAAGGACAGCAGGTTTTTGGCATCGTGCAGGGCGGCAGCAACGCCGCGTTGCGCGAGGAATGTGCCCGGGCGCTCGTCGCGATGGATTTCGACGGATACGCCATCGGCGGCGTGAGCGTCGGCGAACCCGAAGCCGAAATGTTCAAGGCAATTGAGTTGACCGAACCGTTTTTACCGGCGAACCAGGCGCGTTACGCGATGGGCCTCGGTACGCCTGCACAAATGCTGGAGCTGATTGCCCGCGGCGTGGACATGTTCGATTGCGTGCTGCCGACGCGCGTGGCGCGCAACGGCACGGCGATCACGCGGCGCGGCGCATTCGGCCTCAAAGGCGGCGGCTACAAGGCCGATTTCCGGCCGATTGAGGAAGGCTGCGAATGCTTCGCCTGCAAAAATTTCACGCGCGCGTATCTCCGTCACCTGCTAAACGTGAATGAAATTCTCGCCCTGCGGATGTTGAGCGTCCACAACGTCCATCTTTTTTTGAAACTGATGGCCGATGTGCGTACGGCCATTACCGCCGGGACGTTTGTGGATTTTTATCGCGAGTTTATCGCGAATTATGTTCCATCGCGAAAAGTGCTTTCCGCACGGCAGGACGAAATTGAACGGTAAAAAATCCTTTGCCGAAATCACCAAATGTGGCAGTATATTGGCATTGGGAAACCAATTTTTACAAAACTATGGAAAAGCCAAAAATCATCGCTTATTTGAAACCGACTTGTGGTTGGAGCATGGGTGTCCGCGCCGTGCTCAAGAAATACGACCTGCCGTACGAAGATCGCGACATCATCAACGACCCGATCCAGCGCCAGGAGATGATTGAAAAAAGCGGCCAGATGTTGAGCCCGTGCGTCGAAATCAACGGCCAGATGCTTACCGACGTGAGCGGCGAGGAAGTTGAGGCATGGATGCTCGCGAACAAAATCGTGATGCCCAACGACCGTGTCCCGGAGGCACCAACCAACCAATCGTGCGGCGAGCACATTCATCTATTTGCCAAGGGCTGAACCAAATTAGGTGGGGAACGCCGCATCGGAAATCCCGGTGCGGCGTTTTTTATTTGGTGAAATCGCACCCGACTTCGATTAAACAGAGCTTGTGCGAAACGTCTCAAAAGTGGCTGCCATGCAGAAGCTGGCCTTGAGCTGGAAACACGCCGGAATTCGCGCCGGTTTCGTGCCGACGATGGGCTGTTTGCACGCAGGCCACATGAGTCTCGTCAAACGCGCGCGCCGGGCTGTCGGCAAAAGCGGCGTCGTGGTGGTGAGTATTTACGTGAACCCGACGCAATTCGGGCCAAAGGAGGATTTCTCAAAATACCCGCGCGATTTGAAGCATGATTTGAAACTCTGCCGCGAAGCGGGCGTGGATGTCGTGTTCACGCCGGGCGACAAGGAAATGTATCCGGCTTTGGACTGCGGTGACATGTCACCGCTTTTAAAGCGCCGACATGTCGGCGCACTCCAAAATCTCAGCACCTGCATTGTCGAGGAAGGGCTGTCGCAAACGATGGAAGGCGCATCGCGGTCCGCGCATTTTCGCGGGGTGACGACGGTCGTCGCCAAGTTGTTCAACCTCGTTTTGCCGGATGTTGCCGTCTTCGGTGCGAAAGACTGGCAGCAGGCCGCTATCATCAAACGCATGGTGGCCGATTTGTGCTTTCCGGTAAAAATCATCGTTGCACCGACGCTGCGCGAACACGACGGGCTGGCGATGAGTTCGCGGAACAAATATCTTGTGGGCAGTTTGCGTTCGCAGGCGACCGTGCTTTGGTGCTGCATTCAAATTGCCCGGGCCGCCGTAAAAAAATCGAAGGCGTTTCCTGCGGCAAAACTGAGGGCTGCCGTGAAAAAGCTTGTCGGATGCGAACCGGCTGCAAAACTGGATTACGTGGAATTTTTTGAACCGGATACGCTCCTGCCCGTTTCAAAGGTCAAACGCGGCACGCACATGGCGCTGGCGGTTTTTATTGGCAAGACACGGTTGATTGATAATGCACAATTGTAGCCGCGACCTTCAGGTTGCGCGCAGGCTCAAGCCTGCAGCTACTTAAATTGCAAATGAAACAATTCGACTTTTTGGTTTTAGGCAGCGGCATCGCGGGACTTTCGTTCGCGTTGAAGGTCGCGCCGCGCGGGCGCGTGGCCATTGTCACGAAAAAGGACCGCGCGGAGTCGAACACGAACTATGCGCAAGGCGGCATCGCGGCGGTGACGAGCAAGGAGGACTCGTTTGAGTTGCACGTGCGCGACACGCTCGCGGCGGGTGCGGGCCTGTGCAAGGAAAGTGTCGTCCGCACCATCGTCGAGGAAGGCCCGGCGCGCATCGCGGAATTGATCAGGCTGGGCATGAAATTTTCCGAGCGGGACGCGCCGGCCGAAGACGGTGGCAGGGAACTCGATCTCGGACGCGAAGGTGGCCACTCCAAACGTCGCATTTTGCACGCAAAGGACGTGACGGGGCGCGAAATCGAACGCGCCTTGCTGAACGCGGCGTCACGACAGCCGAACATTGAAATTTTCGAGAACCACATCGCGATTGATTTGATCACGAGCCGGAAAATCGGTTTGCAGGACGGCAACCGCTGCCTCGGCGCGTATGTGTTCGACAAAAAATCCGGTCGTGTCTGGGCGTTCACCGCGCCGGCGACGCTGCTGGCGACGGGCGGTTGCGGCAAGGTGTATCTCTTCACGACAAACCCCGACATTGCGACCGGTGACGGCGTGGCGATGGCGTATCGCGCCGGCGCGACGATCGCGAATATGGAATTCGTCCAGTTCCACCCGACGTGTCTTTATCATCCGCGGGCCAAATCATTTCTCATCAGCGAAGCGGTGCGTGGCGAGGGCGGCGTCCTCAAGTCGCTCGACGGCGTCGAATTCATGGAGGCCTGGCATCCGTTGAAATCGCTGGCGCCGCGCGACGTGGTGGCCCGCGCGATTGACAGCGAGATGAAAAAGAGCGGTGCCGAACACGTGTGGCTGGACATCACGCACAAACCGGCGCGGTTCATCATCGAACGCTTTCCCAACATTTACCAGACATGCCTGCGCTACGGCATTGACATCACCAAGGAATCGATCCCGGTCGTGCCGGCGGCGCATTACCAGTGCGGCGGCGTGGTGACGAACGTGGATGGCGAGACGGACATTGCCGGGCTTTACGCGGTGGGTGAAGTGGCCTGCACGGGATTGCACGGCGCAAACCGGCTGGCGAGCAATTCATTGCTGGAAGCGCTGGTTTGCTCCCATCGCGCGGCGGAAAAGGTCATTGTCCATTCACTGCCTCCGGTGGATTCGAAAATTCCGCTGTGGCAATCCGGCGATGCGCACAATCCGGACGAAATGGTCGTAGTCTCGCACAACTGGGACGAAATCCGGCGTTGCCTGTGGGACTACGTGGGTATCGTGCGGACGAACAAGCGGCTCGCGCGGGCGCAGAATCGCCTCGCCAACCTGCAACAGGAAATACAGGAGTATTACTGGAACTTCATCGTGACGAGCGACCTGCTGGAATTGCGCAACATTGCAACGACGGCGGAATTGATTGTGCGTTGCGCGCAAATGCGACCGGAAAGCCGCGGGCTGCATTACAACCTGGATTACCCGGGCGCAAACCCGGACTGGGCGCAGCAGGACACGGTCCTAAGAAAATCTTGAAATAATGCAGCGGGTAAATACGCTGTTAGACGGTCGCGCGCTTAGCTCAGCGGTAGAGCACCAGTATCACACACTGGGGGTCGCAGGTTCAAAACCTGCAGCGCGCACCATTCCTCGATTTTCGACAGGACACGCCACGCTACGTCAGGGAGTGACTCTCCCCCTTTGTTTTCAATGGTTTTACTGCTGTTTGCTTTTGCAAAACTATTGACAGGCAGCGACAGCGATTGACCCTCTGCGCCTAATTTTTGTGAGGCTATTTGTGAGGCTGGAAAACTGAGTTTTTGAACCGCGCTCCGCAAAGACAGCAGGGAAGCATCCGTGTAAGTAGTCGCCGTCAGACGCGGATCATTGTGCCGCATCAGTTCCATCGCCTCGCGTTGCGACACCCCCGCACGGTGCAGGTTGGTGCAAAACGTGTGCCGCAGCGAGTGGAAATCCACCACCCGCCCTTGTGAATCAACTTTCGCAATTCTTGCGGCTTTCAAATGACCGTTGAAAATTTTGGAACGAGGCACCAGTCCCTTGAATACCAAATCACCCGCCACCGCGTTGGCGGGCCGGAATTCTTTCAGCATACCAACCAGAGCAGGATAGAGCGGCAGGCAAGCCACCTTATGATTCTTGCTGACCGATGCCCGCACCGTAACAGACGGTTTCTCGCCAACCAGATTGATGTCACCCCAACGAAGCTCTTTCAATTCACCGTGACGAATTCCCGTCAGCGCCGCAGTCAAATAAACGATGCGTTGTGCGCCGGCCACCGACAGCAGAGCACCAAATTCAGAATCATCGTAAGCCCGACGGGGACGAACCTCCCGCCCGTGCATTTCGACCTTCCGCACCGAGGCCAGCGGATTAGTTGGCATCCGCCCTTGAGCAACCAACCAGTTGAGAAAACCTTTTGCGCTCGTCAGATATTCATTCAGAGTTTTGGGTGCTTTAACTTGAGAACTGCGCCATTTGACGAACGAATCCGCAGTCACATCTTGCGGAAAAATCCACTTGCATTGACTGCATAATTCACCAAGGCAATGCTCAATCCCCTTGACGTAACGTTCATTCCGCCCTTTGGCGCGCAGATCACCCAAAAAATCCTGTTGATGATTAGACAGCGCGCGATGAGCCGCATGACGAGCTACTTTTGATGGAATCAAGCCGGCCCGTTCGTGTTCCTTCTCACGCAGCAATTCAGACCGTTTCTTTTCTGCAACCTGTTTGTCTGAAGTGCCGAGCGACACATCCTGAATTTTTCCATCTGTGGGAAGTAGGCGGAATTTCCAACGCCAGATACGCGCCCCGCGCGGTTTGTAAATGTTATTTATCATAATCTACCAACGTTAATAATCGCTTGAACTTCGCTTTCACGAAAACGCACGCTGCCACGAACCTTGACGCGCGTCAGGCGACCACAGCTCGCTTCCCGATCTATTGTCCGTTCAGAACAAGCGAGTTTTTCAGCCACTTCCTTTTTGCGAAGCAATTTGTCTAACGAATTAATTTCTTTGCCTTTCATCTTACTGCCCCTGTTCAGCCTCCTCCTCCAAAGCAACATCGCGCCCAACTTCATCTTGGTATTGAAGTGGCACATGTCTGATATAGGCCCGGTAAACGGCATTGTGATCGGTTTGAACTCCCTTCTCAATTAGCCATTCGGCGATTTCACGAAACGTAAATCGTTTCTCATCTCGCAAAACTTGAATTGTTTCAATGTATTCATCAAGAATCCGCCTGTCTTCCTCACGCGTTGCCAATTCCAAAAGCATTTCAGGAGGAGGCGGGCTATATTCAGTTACCACATTTGCAGTTGGAGATTGAGGTTGAGCATTTTCCTGTGCCGGTTTTGTATCAACCGGCTTCGTTTTGACATTCTTTTTTCTAGTTTTCATCTTTTGTGGAAGCAAAATAAACGAACAGAACGAACAAAGCAAGTAGATAAAGCAGATATAGGTCCTGCCAATGGAGAATATAAGAAACGAAAATATGCGGAGATTCGTTCCCCGTTCGCGTTCCCGTGCTTTTCATGCAGCTTGCGGATTTGAAGGCCAAGCTGTATGCCAACCACGCGAACGCTCACCCCGTGCTGGCCTGGTCGTGTCGAATTTGCAACCAGCACTGCCCCCTCTCACCCTTTGCAGAGCTGGTTTCAAACCCGACACCACCAAGACAAATCGCGCGCGAAAGTGCGACGTCAGTTTAGTAACGACATTGCCGCGATACGAAGTGTCATCAATTAAGTAATGACGACGAATGAGACCAAATCAGTTACAATTGGCGAAGCGAGCGAAGCTCCCAAACCCTAAGCAGCAATGCCGCCTAACGTCCAGAACTCAGGCACGCGGGACCAGCCAGCGTGAACCGCAAAGCGGAACTGGAACCGCCATCCCGCGTTGCCTGCAGCGATTTGTTAGGCGCTATGGTTCTTGTCATAGCTTGCTCGCTCTTCACGCAACAATCTCTCATAGTAAGCACGACTGCGCCCAACACGCCACCAACGGATAAGCCACCACAAGCAAAAAATAAAGACCGTGGATATCAGCCACGGTAAAACAAGAAAAATCCCCATCACCATCAGCAACTTCAAACGATGACCTTCGAGAAGCGCAAGTCCTGGCAATAAAAGAGCGAAATTAAGTGCGGCTGGTGCGCCGGGAAATATCGAAATGGCCGGGCATGGCGCTATCAAAAACGCCAGCATGATGGAGCGAAGCCAAGCCTCGCGAGATGTGCAGGTAAGACAATCCCGACGATTTCGCCACAAATGCCGAATAGCAAGGACGACGCCCCAGAGGTATAAAGCGAGCATGAGCATCTCAAGCGCACGTCCAAAGTCACTCAAGTCATTGGTGTTCATAAGCGCCTAACGACAAAGATCACCGATGAGCGCGGGAAGTGAAGCTCTGACGCGGAATGGCGGTCCCATGTTACGGCAAGGCATAGACAGGCAAAGCGGAGCGCGCATTCGGTGCATCGGCTGGTTAGGCATCCGGCTCGCCTCCTTTCCGTCCATAGAAGACAACCCACGCAGCGAAGTCATGAGAAATAGCCTCGAACCGGTGAACCTCGCCAGCCGGCACAAATACACATGATCCCGGCTCTACCGAGTAACGCTGCTCTCCATCAAAGAATAATGCTTCCCCGCGAGCCACAAAATAAAGCTCGTCTCGCCGGTGCGGTGTCTGCATGTCAAGAGCGCGCGGAGAATAAAACTCCACTACGACCGAACCGTGCGAGAAAATAGGCACTGTCAAACTCCCAGCGGGTGGCGGACCTTTGGTCAACGCGTCAGCCAAATCGAAATGGACGCCTCGTTTCATAAGTGAGGATGCCTAACGATCCAAAGCTGAGCCACGGCCACCGGAACGTGACTCCCAAATGCAAGCGTGACAATCAAGTTTCATATCATCGTCGAAACGCAAGGCGCGGTGGTCGTTGGCTCAAGCGCAGTGTTAGGCCACGGAATCATAAGCCGGCTAAACTCTGTAAAACTTGGTGTATGTGCCGAACCTGCGAAGCGCCACCCCACTCCTCCAAATAAACCGCCACATCTGTCGTTGTGCCTTCAAATTCAAAATACTCCTCCGAAAACTCTGTGGCCAAGTTCGTGAGAATCTTACGCAGCGAATCGGAAACCTCACCCTGCAATAAATAGCCGTGTGGCAACTGTGCTCCGTCGCGTTCCGTTCGCTGAACCAACGACCAAGCCGAACGTGTGCCCTCGCTGTAACGCGGAAGTGAATACCTGACACAAGAACCACGAACAAGCTGGCATGACTGATTGCCGCGAGTGAACTGCGGTAAATCACGCTCAACGTCGCTGACGGTAATGCCGAGCCGAATTGCTTCGTTACGCTCTCGTTTGCGTCCTCGCCCCGATGGTCTGCTAATATCCCAACCTCTAATTGCACGGTAAATGAACACTATGCCAAGCAACAGAATGACACTCACCGCAATCCAAAAACCGACTGGCTCTTTTGCAGCGGAATAGATGTGCGGCGGAAGTTCTGCTCGCGCAACGTCAATATGCCCAGTGCGAATTGTCACCAGCCCAAAGACGACAAATACCGAACCAAGGGCAATAAATACCAACCTGCGCATTAGTAACTTATTGTTTTTGGGCGATTGCATTGGGAACAGGTTAACGTGGCCTAACGAATCAAGCTCAGCCACAGCCACCGGCGGCCAAGCCAGCAATGGAACAAGGATAATCGAATTTTCATGTCTCGGTCAAAACTGAAAGGGCAGTGGCTGTTGGCTGCAGCGCCCTTGTTAGGCGCACCTCCGTCTCGAATAAATCCATATCAAAACATAGATGAAAGCTCCGGCAATCCAAACAGGGCTATTTCCTTTTGTGTGGATTGCGAAATAAATCGCCGCACCAAAACTGGTAATGATGGCAACAAGCAGCAGATAATCTAAAATCCGAAGCTGGTGCTGTCGCTTGGCTAAAACCAAATCGTGAATCGCCTGAAAAAATAGACCGCCAGCCGGAGCAAACACACCCAGTGCGACACACAAAAATAACCAGAAAACCAAACCAACGTCCAAAATGTGGAGTGCTGCTAAAAAAGTGAATAACGCGCCAAGCGAAACAACATAGCCAATCCAAAACGGCATCCCCAGCGACCGTGTCAGTGATTTTGGTGTCTCGCTCATGGCAATGTGCTTGGTGCGCCTAACGATCCAAAGCTGAGCCGCGCCGACCGGCGAGTGGCTCCGCAATCTCGATAACCGTTGTATAACCCAAATCATCCATAAACTCAAGGGGCAGTCGGCGTTGGCTCCAGCGCGAGGCTGTGTGAAAAGTCGGTCATGATTTGAACAATTACGCCGACGGTTGGTCAGTGACAAGCATGAATCATCGCCCCGGACTGGATCGTTCCCAAACGTTGCTCTTCCCTGAACGACTGGAGGACTACATCGCCGCCGAAAACCCCGTACGCTTCCTCGACGCCTTCGTCGGTTCGCTCGATCTGCACGCGCTGGGCTTCGCCAAAGCCCGCTGCGCCGACACGGGCCGTCCCCCTTACGAACCGGCGGCGCTGCTCAAGCTCTACCTTTACGGTTATCTGCACCGAATCCGTTCCAGCCGGTGGCTGGAGGCCGAATGCCAGCGCAACGTGGAGGTCATCTGGCTGACGGGCAAACAAG
Organism: uncultured Verrucomicrobiae bacterium; assembly: GCA_963842445.1. Lineage (GTDB taxonomy): Bacteria > Verrucomicrobiota > Verrucomicrobiia > Limisphaerales > UBA11358 > UBA11358. The sequence continues at coordinate 464,391 of CAWJHF010000004.1, forward strand.
CCCCCGACCACAAGACCATCGCCGATTTCCGCAAGGACAACCTCAAACCGTTGCAGGCGGTGGCACGGCAGTTCACCGTGCTGTGCCGGAAACTGGAGTTGTTTGGTGGGCAACTGGTGGGAATCGATGGCACCAAGCTGGCGGCGGTCAACAGCAAGGACGCCCATTTCAATGAAAAGAAACTGCGCGACTTGATCGACCGCGCCGACGCACAGATTGCCGAATATCTCAAGGGACTGGATGCCACTGACGCGGCGGAAAGGGCCAGCCCTGTTTGCAGCCGGGCGGAGTTGGCAGCCAAGATCGCGGCGCTGCAGGAGAAAAAGGACTGGCACGAGGAGTTGCTGGGGCAACTGGACGCAGAGGAGAAACAAATCTCGGTGAGCGACCCGGACGCGCGGCGGCTGCGGGCTGGCGGCGGTGGCAGCGTGGTGGGTTACAATGTGCAAACGGCGGTTGATGCGAAGAACAAGCTGATCGCGGCAGCCGACCTGACCAATGAAGAGACGGATTTGCGGCAGTTATCGGGCATGGCACGGGCGGCCAAGGCGAATCTGCAAGTTGATCAGCTGGAAGTGGTGGCTGACACCGGTTACAGCACGACGGCGGAAGTGGCGGTGTGCGAACAACACGGGATCACGGCGTATGTGCCCAAGGCCGACACCAGCGCCAACACGGCGCAGGGATTATATGGCAAGAGCCGCTTTACTTACGATGCCACCAAGGATGTGTATGCGTGTCCGGCGGGAGCGGAGTTGACTTACCGGTTCAGCACCGATGAAAAAGGACGGCAGGTGCGCTACTACCGGGCCAGCGGGTGCAAGGGCTGCGGGCTCAAGAGACAATGCACGCGCAACAAGGCCAACCGAACGATCACGCGGGAACAGGATGAAGCCGTGATGGAGGCGATGGCGGCGCGGGTCAAGGCCCACCCGGAGAAGCTCAAACTGCGCAAGCAGTTGTGCGAACATCCCTTTGGGACGATCAAGCGGTTTTTCGGCTACACCTACTTCCTGATGAAGGGGCTGGCCAAAGTGCGGGCCGAGTGGAGTCTGATGACACTGGCCTACAATCTCAAGCGGGTGTTCAATCTGGTAAAGCTCGACCAACTGATGGCGGCGGTGGAGGGCAAAGTCCCGCAGGCGGTCTGAAAGGGGCGGGCAGACTTCTTTTTGGGCGAGGGGGACGCCCGATCATCCCCGTGGGCTACCATCACGGCTGGAACTTCCAGCCAAAAAAACCGGCGCACGGAATTTCAAATCACCGGGGAAACATTTTCGCATTCATCGCGCCGGAGTTTTCACACAGGCTCGCGCGGTGTTAGGCCACAACAATATGATACCTACGCATCAGCCTTCGTATGGGGTTTCCGCGCCCAAACGACAATCGCATGGTAAATCGTGAATAAAATCCAAGGGACAATCGTGCCCCATAAAACGACTAGGGAAATCACTTGGCTGGACCCCTGCGCCGGCTCGTGAGATTTCATGAGTTGAGCGGCCATCGCCGCAACACCCAAAAATGCAACGACCACAAGTCCTGTAAGAATGGCCTGAATCGCAGCAAGCAACCTAACGGGATGCCATACCATGAGAATTACCGAAGCAATCATCGCATCCACAAATACCCCAAAGGACTGATCAACCTCACTACAAGCGACCAGAAAGTAACCCAACAAAACACCTGCGAATGGAGGCCAGCGTCGAGCAAGAACGCCCGTGATAACCGCGGCTCCAAGCAAACCGAAGCCAACATCCACTACGAACTCCTGAATCTTCAGATTATCCTCGAACCAATTGATGATAGAAACCCCATACGCCAACAGATTGAATAGCCAAGCCAAACGATATGTCACTATCCTGAATTTGCTATATGCTTTGCCGTTGGTCATAACACTCGGTGGCCTAACGAAAAAAGCTGAGCCACCGCCGACTCGCGACGCCGACCGCGATAGCGGAACTGCCGACGCCAACGGCGGTTGGCTCCGGCGACTGGTTAGGCCACATGGTCATCTTTATCTCCATCTGAAAATTTGCCAAATATCCATGCACCACAATGAATGAACAAAACAATCAAATAGATGGGCGTGAAAATCAACCACGGAAAAAACGTAACATACCAAAGAATATCCGCGACGGGGCTAATCCGTGACTGCAACAAATGCTCTCGTGCTGGGTCGGAATAGTGCATCGCGCTCAACCAAGCTGCCGACCGAGCCATCGCCGCGACGACAATCACAAGAAGAATAGTCAAAACTATCTCAATCTTGGTGAGTGTCTTCATGGCGCGAATGTGGCCTAACGTCCAGAGCTCAGGCACGCGGGACCAACCAGCGTGAACCGCGTAGCGGAACTGGAACCGCCATCCCGCGTTGCCTGCAGCGATTTGTTAGGCGCGCCGTTCATTTTTGCAAACCCATCATAAAAATAAAAAGTGCCAGCGTAAATAACGCCACGAACAAAATACCGAAACCAAACGGAACCCAACACAACCATGATGGCTGACACTCCAACACCAACCTCATCGGGTCTCGCGGATTAACAAACACCGACACAGACGAACCAACTGGATAACGTGATGTCACAGCCTGTGCGCTTACGGAGTTGCCAACCGAAAAATTGAGCAGCCGCCAGTGTGACGACCTAAACGAACGTCCATCGTGAGTAAACTCATACTCGATAACCGGTGTAACCTCGTCTCTACCTTTGCCTGCATATTGGCGCAATGTAGTTGATGTCACAATGACTCCCGACTCTTTGGGCCAACTGCTGGCAGCTTGCTCTCTCCGCCGAATCCAGAATCCCACGGCAAACGAAAATCCAGCGACGGCCATGAAAATCTCAAGCAATAATCTGTCGTCGGAAGTAATCATGTGCCGATAGCGCCTAACGTTCAGAGCTCAGGCACGCGGGACCGGTGACATCCGTCAACCAGCGACTTCTCGACAAACTGAAGGCGCTATCCCGCGTTGCCTGCAGCGATTTGTTAGACCACACGGCTCGATAACTGTAATGTAATCTTCTCAAGCTCACGAATAGATGCTCCTAACTGCGACTGGTCAAATTCAAAATGGAAATGAAAACGATTGCCACTTCCAGGTCTGTCGGCAACCTCTCCGCGAAGCGCAATATGTCCTTTGCCATCGCCAACCAAATGCAATCTCAACTGGTCCTCCATCGTCGAAAACTCCGCCGTGCCGCTCAAAGTCTGGTAAAGCGGACGAAGCTGGGCTGCAAACCTGACTAAATCATCATCGAGTATCGCCGCTGAAACGTCGCCATAAAATCCGCCAGCCTGAACTCGAATCGCAACGGTCATAAAATCGTAATCATCAACCGGTGCTCGCTCTTGCTCGAAGTTGGGAACTTCAACCTCGATGCGCTCTCGTTCTGATTGTCCGAACGAAAATATCATGGCGTGTAGTGTGGTCTAACGTCCAGAGCTCAGGCACGCGGGACCAAATGACGTGAACCGCGAAGCGGAACTGGACCGGCCATCCCGCGTTGCCTGCAGCGCTTTGTTAGACGGCTGGCTCAATGCGTCAGATGCTGAAATATAATCGGCCATACAATCATCCAAGCAACAAATAAAACAGTGGCAATGATTGCTCGCAGCCATCCCATATAACAGAATCGTCGTAGTGCTAAAACGCATACGACTGAAACGGAGATGACGGCGAACTGCGGAATATAAATCGCCGACAACAAAGCCACAACGCTAATGCCCAAGCAGATGAAAAACAATGTGGAGTAAGAACGGTTGGCATCATGACGAGCCACCAGAAACAAAATGACCCACAAAATCGCTGCTTGAAGTAAGAATCCGAATGGTGTCCACATGTTAATTGATTTGAGCCCATGAACTAACAAGGATTTCCGGCACATTACTTTCGGTGCTAACCTTGCCACTGACGGAAATGGTCTGATTTATTAAATCCTCCAATAGTTTTACCGGCGGATCATTGCTGCCGGGCCAAACGGCCGCAAATTTCGGGTGAAAAATGTCGCTGTCATAATACAAATATACATTGGTGGTTTGTCTGCTAACAAATAACCCCTGTACCGTTCCACTCACAACCGCAACTTCTCCAATATGATTTTTGGCTTCATTTTCAGAGATCGCTGCACCGGCACCGGAACTCTTTGCGCCCTCTGATGGCGTATTGACAAGAGTTGTGTCGCTTTTGTGGCACGCCGTCAACAGTGTTGCCAAAACTACGAGCATTATGGGGTAACGCATAATATGCCGTCTAACGTCCAGAGCTCAGGCACAGCCGCCGAGCGGGATGTCGAAAATCAAAGTGACAAACAAATTTCATAAAATCAATCGCAACTGGCAGGGGCAGCGGCTGTTGCCTGCAGCGATTTGTTAGGCCACAACCACTGCCAGAGACGACCAAGCAAATACCACTGCAAACTTCCGAGCAAAAGGCAAACGGCCCCAGGAATAATCACCAAGACTAAAACAGAGGCAGAATGAAATGACATGACTGTCTCCAAACTCGGACCAATAGCGTATCCAATCAAGCTCCCAAGATGGTAGATATGCACACCCGGCACGAACATGAAAATCCAATAAATATCGTCGAATTCGGGAACGTCTCCCCAAAAGAGGGGGGTCGGATAAAGCGCGGAAGAAATAATAACAATGACGGCTTGTGAAACAGCAAATGCCACCGCTAACGAAACACGGCGAAGCAAGAATCTTCGTAGCAGAAATCCGAGGGAGATAACCGGTATTGCTCCGATAGCTGCAATGGCTGCAAACACTATGAACATTAAAATTGCCATGCGTCTTGTGGTCTAACGGCAAAAGCTCAGGCACGCGGGACAAAATGATGTGAACCGCGAAGCGGAACTGGATCGGCCATCCCGCGTTGCCTGCAGCGATTTGTTAGGCCTTTGTCTCATCGGGTGGAATCCTAGTATCCGTGCACATAATCCGCCACACCGCATACAAAGCAACAAGGGCGACGATGGTAAGCACTGTCTTGCTGACAAGCACCGCATGAAATTCGGAGCTTGCACCACGAAAGAATGAAGGGCTGACCCAATACTCAAAAATGGCGAATCCTGCAATAACGATGGACAAGCCTGACCACATCGCCCGCGACCGATACAAGATCGTGCCTAAAATAATGAGAGCCACTCCATAAGCTGTAAAAATCCAAACGTCCCTAAACTCGCGTGCCTTCGTCTCTCGCTCAGATATTTCTGAACGGAGTGCCTCTCGCTTCTGGTAAAGGTCCTGATGCTCCTGCGAAATATTCTGCATCTCTTGCCATCCCTTGCCCTTTTCGAGCGCAAGAATCTCCTCGTTGGCGTTCCGAAACTCATCCACCAATACTTCAGTCTTCTTCTCTGACTGCGCCTTAACTGTTTCGGGATTGAACTGATCCAAAACGGAGGGCTCAGAACCCCAGATCAACTGATGAACGTCACGCCCGCCTTGAGTAATGAATATAACGTTGGCGATTATGAATAATGTGATTTGTAGTGGTTTCATAGTATTGCGCGTAAAAGGTCTAACGAAAAAAGCTGAGCCACCGCCAACCTGCGACGTGAACCGCGACAGCGGAACTGCAAGCGCCAACGGCGGTTGGCTCCGGCGACTTGTTAGGCGGCTGGTTTATCATCTGGCTCTTTCTTTTTCGGTGGCTTGACTCCAAGACCGTCATAATAACTGTCCGAAAAGCCACGCTTCTGAATCAGCTCCATCTCTGCAACAGTCTGCGACATCTTGTAACCCATGCTCTGCTTGTCGGCATCGGAATATGTGAACTGAATGAAGCCGGTGCGCATAAAAATCGCAACAAGCGCACCAGACCCGGCAACGGAGGCACAGAAAATGATAATCGTAACCTCCAACCAATGAGCAGGTCGAAAGAACAAAATCAAAAAGGCAATAGAAGCCAGAGGTCCCGCTACTCGCGTGAATCTCCGCCATGTCTGGTATCGTATTTTCATAAACGCTCGAAGCCGCCTAACGAAAAAAGCTCAGCCACCGGCGACCTGAAACCGTCGTCCGCGAAGGCGGAACTGCCAGCGCCAACGCCGGTTGGCTGCAGCGTCTTGTTAGGCCACGGCATCAAGGACATCATCAATCGTCTTGGAAAAAAACTCTCGTGCATTATTATTACAATCTTCCTGCTTCAAGGTGCCGAGTCTTTCGGCCAAAGCATACTGCTCGGCGGTGATACAATCCCTCACGCGCTCAAGCTCGGCGTGAAAATCTGGAATCCGGCTCTTGTATGCGGCTATGGCCGGAGCTTCATAACTCCCGTCCGGTCTGACGTTCAGGATTTCAAAACGCCATCGCTTCAGGAAAGCGCGGAAAGTGACTCGACGGGAGGCAACATCACGGCGCAGCAAAAGCCAATGGCTGAAATAGCCACCAGCGAAAATCACACAAACCTTCGCGATCTCTATGATGCCGTGAGTCCACTGATCTACATGGCAGCCGCCGCCGCTGGCTGGTGGTGGTGCGACAAGTGGCGCGAGATTCGTAATCGTAAAAAGATTCGTAGTCATAAAAGCGTGGCGCAGTGGCCTATCCTTTTGATGTGCGCCTTGTCACCTAACGCATAAGGTCAGCGACGGGAGCCAGCCGCCGATGACGTGCTATTTGTCTCTGAGCGAATCGGCTGGCTCCCGTTCGCTGCACCGTTTTGTTGGACGCCCTCTGGTACTTTCCGAAACCTGTCAGGATGTGACTGCATGTAATGCATCTTCCCATTGTAGAACTCGATGAACTGCTCTGTAGAATACCGCTCAGCACGCCCAAGCGAAGGATAGAACTGAGGTATCCATATTTCAAACGGCCCATCATTCGTTCCTGTATATTTGGCCTTCTCATTCTCGCCGCCGAGGCGGTACAAACGCAGATGCCCGTCTCGAAAGTCATCCAGCGCCCGCTCCGCAGCCACCATTCCTTCCAAGCCGTACACTTCGTCACGCCAACCGCCAATGCCATAAATCTGCCAATAACTCCGCGCAGCGAGCAACAGGCAACATACGGTTAACACCGTGAGCAGGCCGATAAAGCCAATAATGGCAATATGTGGCGCGCGGATTTTCATTTCGTCCAACGTCCAGAGCTCAGGCACGCGGGGCTGTTGACATCCGCCAACCAGCGACTTCTCGACAAACTGAAGGCGCAATCCCGCGTTGCCTGCAGCGATTTGTTAGACGGCATACGGAATCTACCATGTTCTCAGTTGAAATCCAGACGGTGTTGGGCTGTCATACCAATGGTCGAAGACTTGGCCAAGGCCTAGTTGATAGTACTCATGGTCAACATCAAACGAACTGACCCACTGTATTTCAAGGAGATTACTGTAACTCTGATAAGTCGCGTTGGTGTTTATCACGGTTAGCCACGCCCCAAGCCTGTTCCAAGTCTGGCCAACCATGACGTTGCAAGGAAGCATCATCGGCGGTGTGTTTGTTATCGAGGCGGCATATACAACATTGCTATACTCGACTACTTGGAGGAGGCGCACGTTGTCAAGAATATCCGTCGCTACCCAGTAGTCGGCTGGTGTTATATCAACATTTCCAGATTTGTGAACAACTATGCAGCTTACTCCGCTGACTTGGTTGTCAATCTCACCAAACACATAGACTTGTGTGTAGGCTTCTCCCGCATAGTTCCCATACCCATTGTACCAGTTGGTAACGGGGGGGGCGGTGTTGAAATTTCCCAAGGCAGGGAAATAAAGGTAACTATTCGTAGGAACCCGGGCGCTAGTATCGTCGAAAAAGGCGTCACCTAACCGCACAGTGGCAGGCTGGCAGCGCACTCGGTAGAACATGGGGACTGCAACCGACGTGACTCCTGTCCGCGCCGAGAAGTTCTCCAGGGATGTCCAATCTTCCATCCAGACTGTGTTCGTCGGACTTCCTCCCAAAGACGATGCCCACTGTACAGTGAACAGGGCGTTAGTAAAGGAGTTCGTCCAAGTCAAGATTCCGTTCCCGGTTAGCGATAGAACGGGAGTGTCTCCGGCCTCCGAGGTATGATAGAGAGCCGTGAGCAATAGGGCAAGGCCAATGATTTTGATTTTTTTCATAGGATGACCTTTCATTCGATTTAGTAACACTGCTGCCGCCTAACGACAAAAGCTCACCCACGGCTGCGTCGGATGCGCTGGAGGGCGGGAAAACAAGAAAGGATGAAAATGAAAAATCTCAATCATAAACCGAAGGGGCAGCAGACGTTGCGGTGCAGCGATTTGTTAGGTGTCATATATCGAGATGTGACGATGAGAGAAAAAATCACTTCGGATGGTGTTCGGAGGATTGAATATACTTGGCAAGTATTTCACGATGCTTCAGGTCGGGAACTTTCAAATGAAAATGCTCGCCTGACGGCACTAAACTACCTAAAGCATCAAGGCGAAGAACCGATATTGGGGTATCCATGCCATCTATCGCTAAGAGAAGTGTTTTGGAATTGGCCGGAATTTGATGCCCTGAATTCATGGTTACTGCGACCGTCAGAGATTCCAAATTATCCGGCAAGAATGCGACCAAAACATTCCTCGTTTGATACTCCACGCCATCTGCAATCACCTTACATTCGCCTAAAATGTCTCTTTCGACTTTTGCGTTCATATTTTTTAAGTGGTTTAATGACACCTAACGAATCAAAGCTGAGCCACAGCCACTGGCAACAGGCTCAACCATGTAATGATGATAGTCAATGTTCATTTCCCGGTCAAAACTGGAGGGGCAGTGGCTGTTGGCTCCAGCGCGTTGTTAGGCGGCAACATCGTCATATCATCTGTGATGCAAGTGTGCCGGATCCATATGCACAACCAGTGCCATCCCGATCTGCGCTCCAACCATCACGACAAAATAAATAACAACGGCAAGCAACGACCGCCGAAACGAAAGCTGCAAAACAGGCATGACAATCAGCGGCCAAACTATCAACAACACCAAAAGATGCCAATAACCTATGAGTGGCATCAACCAAATGGACGAAGCCACGCTGCAAAGCCCCATCAAAATGACAGCGACGATGGCTTGGGATAGCTTAATCTCTCGGCCAAATGGAGCTGTCTGGTTTGCAACAAACCACATGACTCCGCCAGCTATGATGTATGGAACTATCCAAAATAGTAATGGCATAATTGTGTGACGCTTGCGCTGCCGCCTAACGACCAAGCTCAGGCACAGCCGCCGAGCTAGGACGTGGAAAGGAAAAATGACAAACGATAATCATAATGGTCCGCAACTGGAAGGGGCAGCGGCTGTTGCCTGCAGCGCCCTTGTTAGGCATCATAGCGACATAACTCTAGCCATCTCTTCTTTGGTAAGAAATGGCGAACCATGCACCGCCGTATCCAACGTAGCCTTCAAAACCTGTGCCTGCGCACAAACCAAAACGCCAAGAACCCATAATGGCAACGCGACGATAAACCCAAGTAACACGCCACCAAGAATAAACTGCGGAGCGCCGTCGTGCTGAACCCCGATGACGATGCCAACAATGGCGACAAGCAAACCCAAAATAATGCCGATGGCCTTGACTGCGATACCAATGCCGGATGTCGTCCTTGCTACGAGATATGCGTCACTGTATCTAGCCCCTACACCCGAAAAGCTCTGCGCCGCCGGCTGGGAAATCGCCGGCTCATCTGAATGTGGTCGAGAGACAAACTCGGACACTCGCTCCCAATGAACATCCGTCCGCTTGGCTAACTCCATGAAAGATGCGGTAAAATCGGTAACAACAAAATCTCCGCTGATTTCGTTCGCCCGTAATTTGGTGGCAATCTCCTCGGCAGACAGCGCGCCGACGTAACCAGATGTTGGTGTCTTCGCAACGATGTAGCGTTTCATAGTGTATGATGCCTAACGACCAAGCTCAGGCACAGCCGCCGAGCGAGGACGTGGAAAGGAAAAATGACAAACGATAATCATAAACCGTCCGCAACTGGCAGGGGCAGCGGCTGTTGCCTGCAGCGATTTGTTAGACCACTTGCGTCACTCCACCTCTTCATAGTGACCATCCGGGAAATAAACGTAGCCTATCGTCTCGCCAGGTCTTGCGCCGGGGTAAACATACCCTACGTTCTGATTGACCCGCTTTGCAACTCCACTCATTACGGTGTGCATCCACGCAATATATTTCGGGAAAATCTCTCGACTTGGCTTTCCCTCCCATTTCGTATCAAAGCAATTTACGCTGCCGCCCGTCTTCTTAAACATGGCGAAATCTATCTTGATGGAAACAGAAGCACCGCCATCGAATGCCGCACAAAATGTTTCTTGCTCCGCCATATGTGGTCTAACGCCAAAGCTCAGGCACCGCCACCGGGGTCTGACGCTGGCTGCAAGGATGATGTTCAAATTTCATGGCTCCGTCAAAACTGAAGGCGCGGTGGCGGTTGCCTGCAGCGATTTTGTTAGGCCACATTGTCAGAATCCACCTCCATCTGCTATCTCTTTCAAATATTCTGCAGTCCGCTTTTTTCCGAATCGCTCGAAGTTCCTGTGCATGTCCTTTTCTGCTGCTGCATACCCATCTTGCCAGCCAAAAACTTGGGATCCCCAGCCAACCTGTTTATCATAGTCTGATTTGGTGCTGACATAGTTAATATTTCCGATGTAGTTCTCTATGCAATCCCAATAACCGGCTCTGTATGATTCCAAATAGAACTCGTACTGAGTCGTGGGAACACCTATCCAGCCTAAACTGGGTTTGAATTCTTTCGGAACGTGAATGGTTCCTCTCCCGACTTCCGGCTGCTTCGGAGTGCTGCAACCAACCAAAAACACTAGAAAGATTGGAATCCACTTCCGCATACTTTGTGGCCTAACAGTATTATTCGGACAAAGTCAGGAGTAAATGACAAAGCACTTCCTGACCGATGTTTTATTGGAGCATAGAGCGTCAATCGGAATGAGGCAAGCTCTATTTCAAGGTGTTATGGCAGCAATATGAGCGGGCAACAGGCGAGCCCGGTCGTTTCCAAGCTTGCCATATCGGTCTGGAGAAGGCCAAAGTGAGTTTGTCTTTATGCGGTTGATATGAACAGCGATATACATTCTTTCGCACTGCGCCCGGCGGTGTGGTTTCCCCAATGGGCCGAGGTGCTGGGACGGGTGCGCCTGCCAGCTTTGCTGCGCCAGCAATATCGGATGGCCATCTTGGAATACCTGCGCTTCTGCAAGCAAAGGCGGCAGCGGGCCACGGTGGATTCCGCCCGCCAGTTCATGGGGGAGATGGGGCAGCAACGACGGTTGAGCCTCTCGCATCTGACAACCTGGAAAGCGGCTTTGAATTGGTTTTTCAAAGAGGCAGGCAACCAGAAAGATGCCGGCACGGCATCCACACCGGGGCCGGTGATGACCGACGTGCCGACACTCGGGGCTGCGGATTTGGGAAAAACCGAGTGGGAGCAACGCTTGATCCGCGAACTCCGGGGCCGTCATTACCGCTGGCGCACTGAGCAGACTTACCGCGGCTGGGCGTGGCGGTTCGTCCGGTGGCTTGAGGCAGGCGGCAAACGGTTGGAGCAAGCCACGGAAGCTGATGTCAAAGAGTTTTTGTCGCGATTGGCGACGCGGCAGCGGACCTCGGTTTCGTCCCAGAAACAGGCGTTGAACGCGCTGGTGTTTCTGTTGCGTGAAGCCTTGTGTCGGACGCTTGATGATTTTGGCGACTACACACGGGCGCGGAAGCTGGCGCGTCTGCCGGTGGTGCTCTCGCAACCGGAGTGCCAGCGGCTGTTCACCGCGTTGGAGGGAACCACGCGGCTGATGGCGGAGTTGATGTATGGAAGCGGCCTGCGATTGACCGAATTGATTGGACTGCGGGTCAAGGACGTGGACTTGGAGCGCCGTCAAATCATCGTTCGCGCCGGCAAGGGCGACAAGGACCGGGTGACAGTGGTGCCGGACTCGCTGGCGCAGCGGTTGGAGGAGCATCGCGAGCGGTTGCGGGGGTTGCATGACGACGACCAGCGCGGGGGTGTTCCGGGTGTCTGGCTGCCCGAGTCGCTGGAACGCAAGTACCCCAAAGCGGGTCGGTCGTGGGAATGGCAATGGTTCTTCCCGTCGCGGCAACTGATGAAGGACCCGCGCACGGGTTTGCGCCGGCGGCATCACGTGTTGGATGCCAGCTTCCAGCACGCCATCCGTCTGGGCGCGCGCCGGGCGCAACTGGACAAACGGGTCACGCCCCATGTGCTGCGCCACAGCTTCGCCACCCATTTGCTCGAATCGGGCACCGATATTCGCACCTTGCAGGAACTGCTCGGACATAAGGATGTAGCAACGACGCAGATTTATACTCACGTCATGCAAAAGCCCGGCCTTGGCCTCAAAAGTCCACTCGACTCCATGTAGTTCGCCATAACGCTGGGTTGTCTCTGGGCAGAGTTTATCTTCAAGCCACCCTGTCGCGGGGCGCGCACGCGCTCCGCGCGTGCGCATCCCCGCGACAGGGAACCCAGGTCATTTCACGTGCGCGTCAGTAACAGTCCGCCATTTTATCCGTGAAACCGCCGAGGATTGTCGCAGTGCTGTTTTTGCCCGGACGGTGGTGCACCTGGCACTCTTAAGCCACGGCCAGCTCTACATGCCCTCGATCACGGAGGCCAACTCATCGCCAGCCTGATTTGTCACACGTGCGCGCCGCGCGTCTGTCCCCATACGCTCCAGATCCTCAATCACAAGAATCACGGAACGAGACAGCGTCACCGTGTCGGCCAAGTTGTATTTACGCAACTCGTATTCATTGGCTCCCCAAAGACCCTCAGAAAGGCATTTGGTCACGTATGCCACTCCAGCGCGAGAGCGGTCATATGCCCGACACTTCGCTATTGCACCCTGCCCGAACAACCCAAACCAGCGATGTTCAAGCTGGTGCCCCAGCGTGATTGCATTGCGCGCCCAGGTCCCACCCAACAAATAATGAAAATGGAACCGACCACCCATTTCACCCAACTCCGCGCGCAACGCGATGAGGAGTTGAGAATATGGCCGCTCGACAATTTCCGCCGCTTGGTGCATGTGTGCCCAAGCCCGGCCAAACGCTCTTTTCGGGGACGGGACTGACCTGAAGGTCAGAGTTCCAAAAACGTCCCACCGAATGCGCGCCAGTGAATAGGCGTAACTGTCGAGCGAATTTTTCATGCTTCACGGCTTGTCGCCCAGCGACAGGATTTCGCCGCGTAAATAGGGTCCGCGTTGCGACTGCCCAATTTCATGAACAGCCACCTTGACGAACTTGCGCGCGGCCTTGCCCCAATACTTCCCTTTTTCTTCTTCCGTCAGACGATACGGAACCATCCCACGGTAAGCGTGCGCCGCCGGCTCGGTCATGTCAATGAGGTCGAGATCAAACGACTCGCCCCTTGGCTTGCCGTTCTTGGCCGGCCATTTGCCGTAGGTTTCTTTGTGTACTTGGAATACTGCGATCATAACTCAATTTCCTTTTTGTTGTTTTCCGTCGTGTTTAATTGGTTCCCCGTCGCGGACGGAGGCACGACAGGGAAATCGCTTTTAGAAGGAGCTTCGCTCGCGGAGGCTTCGAGTCCTCTGGCCGGACGGACCATGTTTGATGAGTTGACGATGGCTAGAATTGCGGCCTTGAGCGGACCGGGCAGGTTTGGCCAAGCCTCGACTACGGAATCCAGGTCATCGAACGCACTACCGATTTTTTGTGAGGCTATTTGTGAGGCACTATCAGGATTTCCTAATAAATCAGGGGTTTTTTGCAGGTTCAAAACCTGCAGCGCGCACCAGTATTCCTAATGAAATCGGGGATTCATGTGCTTCTGACACAGTTTTAACACAAGAAACCGCTGAAACTGAGGGCGCAAAAGTGAAATACCCGAAACGCATCAAATACCGTGGCTGAGTGCTTGCCACAATCTACGGCAGGTGCAAGGGGCGTGATTCTTACCGTGTGGCGTGGCAAGTGGCCGGACAGCGGCGCATGGCGTCGTTCCCGTCCTACTCGCTGGCCAAACGCCATGCCGACGGGCTGGTGCGCGACTTCGCCAAAGGCTCGTAAGTGCCCGCCCTGAACCCGGCGCAAGCCCGTGATGCGCTGGCCGCGTTGGAACGTCTCGCGGACTTCTATTGCGCCACAGGCCGCGGCGTATCACTGTTGGCGGGCATTTCCGAATTTGCCGAGGCATCCGCTAAGTTGCAAAGGCGCACAATGGACCAAGCCGTCGAGGGTTACCGCGTTTGCCCGTTGGTCAACAACGCCAAATTCGACTCGCCGGAATGTTTGAAGCCAGCGTAAAGCCGATGTTCCCGCATGTCACACGGCAGCGGAACGCTTCACAAACGTCTAATGGCTAAGCGGCGGCACTTTTTGTTGTTCCGGCACAAAGATAATTGTTTCCAATCCGCAGTGTGGACATTCCACCGTGCGAGTCTCGCCCTTGTCAAAGTCACGGGCGTCAAATTCAATTCCGTTGTCACAATACTGACAGTAGCAGGTGACGAAGCGCGTTGCCGGTTGGTCTGCTGGCGGATTCATGGTTTCAACTGTCAGAATTCAAACGCCCCTTGCCTTGGTCGTCCATCCCAAAATGGTTTCGGGAAACGCCCCAAGCCACGCCGACACCCCCACCAGACTTGATTCTCTTATCACTCCCATCGCAACGAATTCCACGACCGCAACCCCGTCCGGCACACCTTCCTGCTGGCGATAGGGGTGCGCCGTATAGCGGATACACGACACACCCCCATTTCTCCCTAACCCAGAGTTGCTTCAGTTGAGCAACTGCGACTGACAAACAAAGCATATCGCGGGCCGCTTTTCATTGTCGAGTGGTCTAATTTCAGACCATGTTTGGAGCTTGGAAGAAGTTGTCGCCCTGATTGACGAAAATTCAAAATGATACAATACCGACTGGCGGTGTGAGGCAGCCCTGCAACCTCGAACCATCGGCCAAAGTGAAAATAGCACGGACAACGAACATGCCGTCCGAAGGGTCGAGTGCGCCGGAAATCCCGTATGGCCGGACGGCAGCCTCGTCCTGTCCTTTCTCGCCTTCCTCGTCCAAAGCAAACTCCCAAACCGGAGACTTGCTCAAATCGTCAAGCGTAAGCTGATAGACTTGCTTTCGTATTTTCATGGGATG
Organism: uncultured Verrucomicrobiae bacterium; assembly: GCA_963842445.1. Classification (GTDB taxonomy): domain Bacteria; phylum Verrucomicrobiota; class Verrucomicrobiia; order Limisphaerales; family UBA11358; genus UBA11358. Next base: position 479,506 of record CAWJHF010000004.1, read on the forward strand.
CACGCATTGGAAGGAGGAGCGAAACCGGCTTGACCGGACGCCCAAACGAAGCAACCTTGCCATCACTATGGAACCCAAATTCACTGCGGTCCAGATCGAGAAGCCCGAACCGGTCAACTTCATCCTCGGCCAGACGCATTTCATCAAGTCGGTGGAAGACATCCACGAAGCGCTGGTGAACGCCGTACCCGGCATCAAGTTCGGACTGGCTTTTTGCGAGTCGTCCGGCAAATGCCTGGTGCGCTGCACCGGGACCGACCCGGCCATGATTGAACTAGCCCAAAAGAACGCCCTGGCCATTGGCGCCGGGCACAGTTTTATTCTCTTCCTCGGCGAAGGCTTTTATCCCGTCAACGTGCTGAATGCGGTCAAAATGGTGCCGGAGGTCTGCCGGATTTTCTGCGCCACGGCCAATCTGGCCCAGGTGCTCGTCGCTGAAACCAACCAGGGCCGCGGCATTGTGGGAGTCGTGGACGGTGTCCCGCCCAAGGGCGTTGAACGCGAGGCGGACATCGAATGGCGAAAGAAATTCCTGCGCCAGATCGGTTATAAACTCTGAGTGTGCCCCGCAAGTGTATGCCGGGTGCGAAGTGTTGCTGGAACACCCGAAGATGAAGCTCATCCCCATCCAGGTCGAATGTTACGCCGGGACCAAGGCCGACGAAACGCCGCGCCGCTTCGTCCGGGAAGAACAACCCGTCGAAGTGGAGGAAGTCCTCGACCGTTGGCATCAGATCGAAAGCAAACCCGAGTGGCCGCGCGCCGATTATTTCAAAGTGCGGGGCGCAGACGGGCATGCGTATCTGCTGAAACACGATCTGGAAGCGGATGAATGGTTTCTGGGACAGCGATGGTGACTATGCGCATAGTGCCCATTCACGAACTGCTGAACCGCATCCGCTGGGACGCGGAGTTTGCGCGCGGGAATTTCGAGTTGGGCTACTTTGACCGGGTTGAGGAACGAATCATCGTGGTTCCGTTTGCGGAGGTCAGTTTTCCCCGCGAAGATCCGCAGGTATTTCGGCTCGTGGATGGGGAAGGCCGGATTCGTCGCGTGCCATTTCACCGCGTCCGCGAAGTGTATAAAGACGGCCAGCGCATCTGGCATCGGCCAGAGGGGACGCGATGAATGGCCGTTTCCTTGCAGCCCGCTGTTTGTTGGCAGGCGCGTGATTTTTTAGGGTCGCTCCGCTGCCTTGCGGGAATTGGCAGGAAGCGCGACCGACGACAAAACGACCGCCGGCGCCACCTCGCCGCTCTCGCCTTGGTGTCGGGCAATGGTGATGATTTGGATGCATTGGACCGGTTGCTACGCATGAGTGCAATTCCGGCGTCACTGTGCGCACTGTGCAAGATGGCGTTGAGCATTATCGGCGCGGCATGGAGTTTTATGGGCTGTCTGCCTGGTCAGACGGTAAAGCTTGAATGCGGCGCGGCCAGCGCGGGGGTATCAGCCAGAAGCTGAGGACCACAGCCAGAAAGAAGGCGAGATAGGCAACCGTGAAGACGCGTTCACCAAAGTCGAAGAAGAGTAGAGGGTGAAGCCAGTGCTGGATGAAAGATACTGCATAGCGCTGCCGGCCGCCCGCCAGCAACCGCAATCGGTTCTCCCACGTAGTCAGCGGGCAAACAAAGCCCGCCAGTGATTCCGCGGCGACCACGCCCATGGCCGCGAGGTGCGCCGCGCGAAACCAAACGTTTCGCACGAACGCCCAGCCCCGAAACCGGCCAACCCAAATCAACACCAGCCCAACGACAACGAAGGCGACGAAAGCGGCATGCACCACCAACACCAAATCAGCCAGCGCAAGGCAGAGCCGCTGAAAGAGGGTCATGAGCCGAAGATGCCGCAACCAGCGCCGGCTGACAAGAAGCCTGCGAACAGAAGCCAGCGAACACCGACCCGCTTGCCTTTCATCCGAAGCAAAGACTACCTTCTCATCAAGACCCAGCGGGAATTGACGGTTTCGCGATGAACATTGGCCTCCAATCACGTGAGGTTATGCCGGCAGAGCTGCACGGCGGCGGACGATTTGTGCTGTCGCGGGAGCATTTCCTGCCGGCGTATGTGAAGACTTTTGAGAAGGGAAAGCTGCGCGAGCGGGCTGAGCAGGCGGTCGAATCACTGCGGTCGTGCCGCGTTTGCCCGCGCGCCTGTCAAATTGACCGGTTCAACAACAAGATAGGCGTGTGCAAGAGCGGACGGCACGCGCGGGTGGCCAGCGCGTTTTCGCACTTCGGGGAGGAGGATTGCCTGCGCGGAAGGAACGGATCGGGCACGATTTTCTTCAGTGGGTGCAATCTGCGGTGTGTGTTCTGTCAGAACTTCGACATCAGCCAGCGCGGTGACGGCACGGAGGTCACGGCGGAGGAACTCGCGCGCCTGATGCTCGATCTGCAGGCGGCGGGTTGCCACAACATCAACTTCGTCACCCCGGAGCACGTAGTGCCGCAAATCCTCGAAGCCTTGCCGCTGGCCATCGAGCGCGGCCTGCGGCTGCCACTGGTCTATAACACGTCGGCTTACGACAGCCTGGAAAGCATCCGCCTCATGGACGGGGTGGTGGACGTTTACATGCCGGACTTCAAGCTTTGGAGGGCGGATCCTTGCGCGAAATATCTCGGCGCGCGCGATTACGCCGCTGCCGCGCGTGGCGTCATCGGAGCGATGCACGCGCAGGTCGGCGAGTTGAAGGTGGACGAGCAGGGGCTGGCGCGGCGCGGCGTGCTGGTGCGGCATCTGGTCATGCCGGGTCTGCTGGAGGACACCCGCTCAATCCTCTGCTGGCTGGCGACAGCACTGTCGCGCGACACCTATGTGAATCTGATGGATCAGTATCATCCGGCACACAAAGCCGAAACGGAGCCACTGTTCGCGGAGATCAACCGGCGCATCACGGACGGCGAGTTCAGTCAGGCCCTCGAACACGCGCGCGCCGCCGGGCTGTGGCGTTTGGATACGCGCTGGTTTGTGCGAGGTTAAGGCATGAAGAAACCAACATTGCTGATGCCCCTGTGGCTGACGGTTTGGACCGTGACCAGTCCTGCCTCATCCCGGGTGGTTGCGGCCGACGATTCCTTTGCCCGCGCGCGGCAGCGCATGGTGACTGAACAACTCACCTGCCCCGGGCGTGATATTACGAACGCCCGGGTGCTGGCTGCGATGGGCAAGGTGCCGCGCCATGAGTTCGTACCCGAGCGCCTGCGTGCTCAGGCGTACGAGGATCGTCCGTTGCCCATCGGCCACGGCCAAACCATCTCGCAACCCTATATCGTCGCCTTCATGACCGAGCAGCTTGAGCCAAGGCCGGCGGACCGCGTGCTCGAAATTGGCACCGGCTCCGGCTACCAGGCGGCCGTGCTGGCCGAATTGACGGCGCAGGTCTATACGATCGAGATCATCGAGTACCTGGCCAAGCGGGCCGCCACCGATCTCCAGCGGCTCGGTTACACGAACGTGCACGTGCGCGCGGGTGACGGCTACAAGGGCTGGCCCGAGGCTGCACCGTTCAATGCTATCATTGTCACCTGTGCACCGGAGAAGGTGCCGCAACCGCTGATTGACCAGCTCAAAGATGGTGGCCGGATGATTATTCCCATCGGGCCAGGTTGGGACCAGGAACTTGTGCTGCTGCGCAAGCACGGCAACCAGCTTGAACAGCGCGCCGTCCTGCCGGTCCTGTTTGTGCCGATGGCCGGTCAGTCGCAGAAGTCCGAGGCTTCAAAGCCGACGAACGGGGAACGCTGACTGGCATCGCCTCCCCTGGGAAGACTACATTCCACAGCGGTGGAGCTTGGGTATCCCCGCGTGACCGTGATCACCTGCAAACGAGTCGGGGTGCCGCTATATCGCACCAACTTCGCTGGTGGGACCAGTCAGTTGGTTGTGATTCCGGATGAAAGCCGCAGTGAAATCGCTGCCGAGGATTGGCCGCGGTTCGGTCGCCAAGTGGAGTATGCGCATCTCCAATTGCCTAACGCTGATTTCACGTATCACTACCACTTGGTGGCAACGATTGCTTTGGCAGAGACTTCCCGGCAGGAGGGCCGGCGCTTGGCCGTCAAACGACCGACAGCTCCGCGACCTCCGATCTATGATCACAAGCTTGCTGACTTGGCGAAAGCGACTGGCGAATTCGTAGGCTTGGAGGACTTGATGCGTTACTGAATTTTCGAACAAAGAGAATTGAACTGAGCGACATCAAACCATTCAAGTTCATGTTACGGGTGGGGCCAAGCGGCGGGTGACAGATTTTGTTTCCAAATCTATTCTCGCCGGCGGCAAGCCAAATCAAAACTGGTCTTCCTTTTCCTTGAACAGCACGTTGAACGTGGTCATCGAACCGTAGCTGCGCGTGATGTATTGCTGCAGCTCCACTTTCTCGCCATCGGTGAGCTTTTCGTGGGCATTGATCTTCTGTTCCAGCACCCGAAGGTTGTTCCGCACCATCACAATTTTGTGGAAAAAAGTTTCCAGCGGGACTTCCTTCGTTTGCAGTGCCGGGTCGGCGGGATGCAGGACCAGCTTGCCGCCATGCCAGCGGATGCCGAGCTCTTCAACCAGGGCATCCGGTTTTTCCAGACCGAGCCTGACCACGGCGGCGTCCAGCGTCTGCTCGATGAATTGTTTGAGCGGAATGTTCAAGCCGTTGACGGCAGCTTGCGGTTCGGCGGGTTCGAGTCCGGCGGCTCCCGGAGCAATGGTGCGTCTGTTGCCATCGTCAAATTGAATGTCTGCCGTGGTTTCGGAAATCGTCTTGACCGTCCCGCTGCCATGCTGCGGATGCCGCACGCGCAGGCCGATGTGGAGAGATTCGATTTTCATGCCGGAAATTTAACCACGGATAAGCACGGATGCACACGGATTTTTATGTCTTTTGTTTTGACAGACCGGCGCAAACACAAAACATCAGGGGTGATGGCCCGTGCAAATCCAGTTGACCGTTTCGAGTTTGAGCGTGTTCTGTGGAATCGCGGTGCGACGCGCGTCGCGGGTGTGGACGAAGCCGGGCGCGGCCCGCTGGCCGGGCCGGTCGTGGCGGCGGCGGCCATTTTACCGGTAAAATGGGCGGATGCCGGTTTGCCACACGAGCTCGAAGGCCTGAACGATTCCAAGCAACTCACCAGAACGCAGCGCGAACAATTTTTCACCTTTCTGACCTCATGCGGCCAGGTTGAGTTCGCCGTTGCGCAAATTGACGCCGCGCAAATTGACGCCGTGAATATCTTGCAGGCGACTCACCATGCGATGAACGAGGCGCTGGCAAAACTGAATCCTGCGCCGCAGCACGCGCTCGTGGATGGTCGTCCCGTAAGGACAATGCGCGTGCCGCAAACGGCGATTGTGAAGGGTGATGCGCGGAGTTATTCCATCGCCGCCGCCAGCGTGCTGGCCAAGGTCACGCGCGACCGGCTCATGCTCGAATTCGACCGGCAATGGCCGGTTTACGGATTCGCCGGGCACAAGGGCTACGGCACCATTCAGCATCTCGCCGCACTGGCCGCGCACGGCCCATGCCCGATTCACCGGAAAAGTTTCGCGCCGCTGAAGCAGAAGGATGCAGAATTGTTTTAATCCACGAATTTCGCCAATTACACGAATCAAAATCAGACCAGAACAATTCGCGTGAATTGGCGAAATTCGCGGATGAAGCTTGTTGAAAAAATTAAATCGGCGTTTGCCGGCAAGGACCAGCCGGAACATCTGCGGCGGGGCGAACTGGGCGAGCGGGCGGCAAAAAATTATTTGCGGCGGCACGGGCTGAAATTTCTCGCGGCCAATTTCCGTTCGGAGCGCGGCGAGATTGATTTGATTTTCCGCGACGACGACTGCCTGGTGTTCGTCGAGGTCAAAACACGTTCGTCCGAGGATTGGACGCGCCCGGCGGCGGCGGTCAACGCGCGCAAGCGGCGATTGCTCTCGCAAACGGCGCTGGACTATTTGCGCCGGTTGAAAAATCCGGCGGTGAAAATCCGGTTCGACATCGTCGAGGTGTTGCTGACGGATGGTGACGTGCGCGAAGTGCGGCACTTGCCGAACACGTTCGTGATGGCCAGGCCATATCGTTACGGGTGAATTTAGCTTGCACCAGCTGGAAAACGGGACGAGCTTTGCATCATCAGCCATGAGCTCGAATTTACAACTCGCATCCGATATTTTTTGGCTCACAATCATTCTGGGATTGGGAACTTGGCTCTTCATCCGTTCCCTCAAACGCAGCGAAAACCCGCCAAAGCTGATTTTCAAATGGATTTTCACAGCCATTGTCGGCGGATTTGTGGTTCTGGTGGTCGTTCCCGGATTTAGAGAGGGCGGGCCTGAAGCCTTGCACGCTCTTATTTTAATGCTGGTCTGCGGGCTGGCCATGGCTGTCACTTGGAAACACAGTATCATTGAAATCATCGCCAACCCGTTGACCAGCGCGATTGATGGCGGCAACGAACCGCCGGAACCCAAACCGTACTATTCGGTCGCATTGACCAAACGAAAGCTGGACAAACCGCTCGAAGCGATTGTTGAAATCCGCAAACAGCTCGCGAAATTTCCAAACGATTTTGAAGGCGTGATGCTGCTGGCCGGCGTCCAGGCCGAAGACCTGAAGGACCTGCCCGGCGCGGAAATCACGCTGGACAATTTCTGCGATTCGCCCGGCGCCCCGCCCATGCAGGTAACTGCGGCAATGAACCATCTCGCCGACTGGCATCTCAAGCTGGCGCAGGACGCAGATGCGGCGCGCGTTGCGCTGGAAAAAATCATCACGAGGTTTCCGGACACGGAATTGTCGCTGCAAGCCGCGCAACGCATCGCACATCTGGGCGGCGCGGAAAAAAATTTGCTGGCGGCGCACGACCGCCAGCCGATGGCCGTGCCGGAAGGGGTGAAAAATGTCGGCCTGCTCCAATCCTCCGCGTTCCTCCGGCCCGGGGAAATGGAACCGGGCCAGCTCGTTGCCGCTTACGTGAAACATCTGGAACAGCATCCGCTCGACGTGGAAATCCGGGAGAAACTCGCCATCCTTTACGCGGACCATTACCAGCGATTGGATCTGGCCACGAGCGAATTGAAGCAGTTGATTGAATATCCCAATCAGCCCGCCAAGCGCGTGGCGCACTGGCTGAATTTGCTGGCGGATTTGCAGATTCGCCACGGCGCGGATTACGACACCGTGCGCGAGACTTTGGAAAAGATTGTGGAGCGATTCTCCAATGCGGCAGTGGGCGAGCTGGCGCGGGCGCGGCTGGCGCATTTGAAACTGGAACTGAAAGGGCAAAAAGAAACGCCGGGCGTGAAGCTCGGCGTTTATGAACAGCATCTTGGTTTGAAACCAGGCTCACTGCGCCGCCAGCTTTAGCGCGATTTCCTTTTCCAACTCGTGGGCAAGGTCAACATCACCGCCCACCTTCGTGCGCGCCTGCACGGTGACCTGCGTGATTTGGGGATTCTCCGCGGCCACACGCACCCACACGTTGCGCTGATTCACTTTGCCTTGCAACGCGCGCACGGTGTTGGTCGTGTCGTGCGGAATGAATTCCGTCACCATCACACCGTCGTTTTGAATGACCTGCACCGCCGCCTGATAGACCTGGTCCACGGAACGTTGATAACGGCCTTGAACCTGATCCCGGTTAGGCAACAAGGCCGCCGTTTTCGTGCCGCTCACCGTGCCGACGCAACCGGCGGTGATGATGGCCACTCCCAGAAATGCCAGAAAGATTTTCGTTTTCATCTTGCCTCCAAGACACCCCAAACCGCCGTCCGCGTCAAGCTTTTTACACGACTCGACAAGTGATTCGGGAAATGCGAGTTTCGGGGTTGTGCCAGCAAACAAGTTTGAACAATTGCGCCAGTTATTGCGCGGCTACGGCTCATGCCTGGTGGCGTATTCGGGGGGCGTGGACTCGGCCTTTCTCGCGCGCGTGGCACATGAGGCGCTCGGCGAAAAATTCCTGGCCGCCATTGCCGATTCGCCAAGCCTGCCGCGGCGCGAACTCGCCGACGCGCTGGCGGTGGCTGAAAAGTTCTCGTTCCCGGTCCAGGTCATTCAGACGAAGGAATTTGAAAACGAGGATTACACGGCCAACCCGGCCAACCGCTGTTATTTTTGCAAACACGAGTTGTTCAAACAATTGACGCCACTGGCGCGCGCAGGCCGTTTCGCCGTGATTGCCTACGGCGAAAACGCAAGTGACGCGGGTGATTTCCGTCCCGGCGCGCGAGCGGCGGCGGAGTTTCAAGTGCGCGCGCCGCTCAAGGAAGCCGGCCTGACGAAGACGGAAATCCGCGAGCTGTCAGCACAGCTCGGCTTGCCGACGGCAGACAAGCCGCAGATGGCCTGTCTCAGTTCGCGCGTGCCGCACGGCGAGCCGGTGACGCCGGAAAAACTGGCGATGATCGAACAGGCCGAAAATGTTCTGCGGGATTTGGGATTTCACGACGTGCGGGTGAGGCACCATGAATTGCAATGCGCGGAGTTCGGAATGCAGAATGAAAACAGTGCCGCCTTCGACGCGCAAAACTCCGCACTCCGCACTCCGCATTCCGCACTACGCCTGGCCCGCATCGAACTGGGGCCGGCGGAAATCCCGCGATTTTTGGAGGACGGCATTTCAACAAAGGTCACCGACGCGCTCACAAAAATCGGTTACACGCACGTGACGCTGGATCTACAGGGTTACCGTCGCGGCGGTGCGTGAAACTTTTGGCGCGCAACGGTTTTAGATAAAGGGATATGCCGCAATTTTCCTACAAGGCCCGTCGCCGCTCCGGCGAACTGGTGGAAGGCGTTTTGGAGGTGGCTGACCGTCCGGCGGCGCTGGTGCAAATCCAGCGGCTCGGGCTTTTTCCCATCGCGGTGGACACGGCCAAAGGCGGGGTTGCTGCCAGCGGCCAGCAGCGCGATGGGAAAAAGGTGGATTTGCTTGCGTTCCTGCCGCCGACGGTGCGCGCGCAACTGCAGAAGAAGCGCAAACCGAAGTTGCAGGAACTGGCGACGTTCACCCAGCAACTGGCGAACCTGCTCAACTCCGGCATGCCGCTGACGGTGGCGCTCAACAGCATGACCCATCTGGAGTCCAGGGGCATTCCCGCCGCGGTGAGCCGCGATTTGAAACAGGAAGTTTCCGAGGGCCGGGGTTTGTCAGACGCGATGGCTCGGCAGCCGCGCATTTTTTCGGATTTGTATGTCAACATGGTGCGCGCCGGCGAGCAAAGCGGTTCGCTCGTGGAAGTCCTGCGGCGCATGGCGAATCATTTCCAGCAGTTTGCCGAGGTGCAGTCAAGGTTCACTTCGGCACTGATTTATCCGGCGATGGTGTGCTGCGTGGGCGCGTGCATCATCGTGTTCTTCATGACCTTCATCATGCCGCGCTTCACAATCATTTTCAGCGGCTTCAATGTTCAACTGCCGCTGCCGACGCGCACGCTGATCGGGTTGAGCCATTTTCTGCAAGGCTACTGGTGGCTGCTGGGCGCGCTGGCTCTGCTGGCCGTCATTCTCTTCAAGCGCTTTCAAGCCAGCGAGGCGGGCGCGCGCAAACTGGATGAATGGAAAATGAAGGCGCCGGTGTTCGGCAAGGTGGTGAAATTGAATTTGTTCGGCCAGTTCGCGCGCACGCTCGGCACGTTGCTGCAAAACGGCGTGCCGGTGTTGACGGCGTTGAAAATCACGGAACAGGTCATGTCCAACCGCCTCATCAAGGAGGCGATTGCCCAGACGCGCGATGCCGTCACGGACGGCAAGACGCTCGCGCAACCGCTGGCGCACAGCAAACTTTTTCCCCAGTTGATGGTGGACCTGGTGCGCATCGGCGAGGAGACCGGTGACGTGCCGGGTGCATTGAACAATCTCGCCGACACCTACGAAGGCGAACTGCAAATCGCCCTGCGCGTGATGACCAACCTCATCGAGCCGGTGCTGATCATCGTCATGGCCGTCATCGTGGTCTTCCTGCTGATCAGCATTTTGCTGCCGTTGTTCCAACTGGTTTCACAAATCCACGCGTGAGTTCCAATGAGTAATACGTGGCAAGTGACGGGCGGCAAGAAAGACACCGCGACACGCGACGCACATTCGTGTCACGTGTCACGCGTCACGCGTCACCCGCCGGCCTTCACGCTGATTGAAGTCATGATTGTCGTGGCCATCATGGGCCTCATCGCGGCGATGGGCGTGCCTTCAATCCTCCAGACCTTTCGCAAGGGGGGGATGCGCAAGGCCTTGAGCGACGTGATGGACGTTTGCGGCGAGGCGCGGACGCGGGCGATTTTGCAGAACCAGAACACAGCGGTCGTTTTTTATCCACAGGAGCGCCGATTCGAAGTGGAAGGCGCGGCGGGCGGCAAAAATGCATCGTCCGGCAGGGTCACGTCCGCCACTTTGCCCGCCGGTGTCGAGATTGCGATGCTCGACATCAATTTGCAGGACTACGGCGCGTCGGCATCGGCGCCCGTGTACTTTAAGCCCAACGGGACGAGCGACGAGATGACACTGGTGCTGCTCAGCCAGGGGGAACAGAAGAAAATCACTCTGGAGTTTTCCACCGGCCTGGTCTCCGTGTCGGACTTGAACAAATGAAAATGGAAATCAAAACCGGCGCGCGTCGGCATGGATTTTCACTGCTGGAAGTGATGATCGCCATCGGCATCTTTTTCATGTGCGTGTTCACGATCTTGAGTCTGGTGTCCAGCTCGCTCGCAAACGCGCGGCGATTGCAACGGCCGCTGGTGGACGCGGGCGCGGTGGCGTCCTGGCTTTCGATAACCAACTTGGTCGAAGGCACTCACACCGTCAACCTCGGCGACCTGCTCGGTGACGCCTACAACGGTTACGATTGCACCTACGATGTCCAACCGCTAACCAATAAACTTTTTCAGGTGGGTTTTACTGTGCAAAGCACGACTGGCAACCACGAGATCATCTCGTGCATGACCAATTTGTATTTCAGTCCCCAATCGTCCGATGGCGGTCTTGGTGGAGGCATGACAAAACCATGAATTTGGAAAAGACATTTCCAATTCTGAAATCCGCCCGCGCCTTCACGCTGATTGAAATCATGGTCGCCATCGCGATTTTCAGCATCGTCATCGCGGCGATTTATTCGACGTGGACGCTGATTTTGCGCGCGTCGCAGGTCGGTCAGCACACCGCGGCACAGGCCCAACGCCAACGCATCGCCCTGCGGACAATTGAGGATTCGCTTGCGTGCGTCCAGTCGTTTCAGGCGTCCATGAAATATTACGGCTTCGTCGTCCAGAACGGCGACCAGTCGGAATTGAGCTTTACCGCGCGGCTCCCGGATATTTTCCCGCGCGGCAGAAAATTCGTTAACCGGGATTTGGACCGGGATTTCTCCCTGCGGCGGCTCACCTTCACGGTTGAGCCAGGGCCGGATTCGGAAAGGGATTTGGTGCTGCGCCAGACTCCGGTGCCCATGGACATGGACCCGGATGAACAGCAAACGCCACTCGTGCTGGCGCGCGACGTGAAAAAATTCACCGTCGAGATCTGGGACCCCAAAGCGATGGACTGGGTTGATGAGTGGGACACCACGAATTTGATTCCCACGATGGTGCGTATCGGCCTTGCGTTCGGCGGCAACGCTGACGCCGACAACGCAGCGCAGGGGCTCGCGATAACGCGCGTCATCGCAATCCCGTCCGGCACGCTGCCATCCATCCTGCAAAACGGCCGCTGATGAAAATCCGCCTTCACCCCAACTCCGACGGCATCGCGCTCATCATCGCGTTGATTGCGATTTTGGTGTTGTCCACCCTGGCGGCGGGTCTCGCACTGTCAATGAAAGTGGAGACCCGGCTCGCGTACAACGCGAATTCGGAGACGCAATTGTACTGGCTCGGCCGCTCCGGCGTGGAGTATTGCCGGTGGGTCCTGGCGCAGGAAAAGTGCCCTTATGATTCCTTGAATCAAGTCTGGGCCGGCGGACCTGGATCGGAGTGCGATTCGAACTCAGAAGTCGCCAACCCTGTTCACGTAGGGGACGGCACCTGCACCTGGCAGATCATTGACCTCGAACGCTATGCGAACATTAACACCGCCAACAGCCTCGAAATCCAGCAGACGCTCACGGACATGGGCGTGGACGCCAATGAAATTTCCGTGGTGGCGGATTCGATTCAGGACTGGATTGGTCCGGCCGGCCCGCCGCGCGTTGCCGGCGCGGAAAGCGATTATTATCAGGGACTTGATCCGCCCTACTACGCCAAGAACGCGCCAATTGACGACATATCCGAACTGCTGCACGTCCGGGGAATTCTGGATCACACGGAAATTTACTGGGGCGGCTGCGCGACGAACCATCCGGGCCCGACGTTCCAGCACAAGCTCGGCTTCGGCAATTCGCCCGACGAGAATCCGTGTTATCCGTTCGGGTTGAAGGACGTTTTCACGGCAATTTCCAACGGGCGCATCAACATCAACACTGCCGACGCGAACGTCCTGGCAATGATTCCCGGCATGAATGGCGGCACCATTGTCGAAAATCTCACCAAGCTGCGCGACGGCCCCGACGGCACGCCCGGCACGGAGGACGACACGCCGTTTCAAAATGCCGTCGGCGCCCTGCAAAGCGCGGGGCTGGATCCCGGCCAAGCCCAGCGGGCGGCAAATCTGGTCACGACGCGCAGTTCCACATTTAAAGTCATCGTCACCGCGCAAATCGGCAGCGCCCCGCCGCGCAAATACACCGCCATCCTCTTCCGCAATTCGCCGACGGACATCCGAATCGTAAGCTTTTATTGGGAATAGCGAAATGGGAGTTGAGTTTGCCGCGCCATTCGTTATTGTTCCGTCATGCGTCGGCTCCTGCTGCTTTTATTCCTGCTGGTTCCGCTCCTGGCGACCGCGGGCGGAATCGAAAAAGGCCGCATCGTCAAAATGCTGCCGCTGTTCCTCGACTTGAAAGGCCGCGACGCCGTTTCGCCCAGCCTTTACGACCGCGACGCCTATCAGGCTTACCTGCGCCAGCACACCAATGAAGTTTCAGCCATCCGCTTTGACTTTTTGTGGCAGGTCGAGAATCCGTCCGCCGCAATATACAAACTGCGCATCGAACTTCGTGGCATCGGCGCGGGCGGAAAGCCCACCCAGTCCATGCTGGAAAAGGAAGCCCAGCCGCCGCTCCTGCGCCGTTGGAATTCCCTGATGCTTGGTGGTGCGGATTACAAGAATTTCGGCGAGCTTATTGCGTGGCGTGCCACGCTCTGGAGCGGCGATCAGTTGTTGAGCGAACAAAAATCGTTTTTATGGTGAAAGCTGTTTGGCATCGCCGGCACTGGCATGATAATCCCCATTAAAATCATTTGCCCTTGCGGCCAGAAATACGCCTTTGACGTGTCTCCGGTGAACGGCCGGATGCCGGCGCCGATTCAATGTCCGCGTTGCGGCGCGGACGGCACCACCGTCGCCAACGCGATCATCTCGCTTGCGCTGGGCGTGCGGCCTGCGTCGAATCTTTCAGCCCAGCAAAAAGGGGAACAGCTTATTACCACGCGCGACGCCCTCGTGCCGGTCGTGGCGCAGGCAGTCAAGGAGGCCGTGATTCAGGAACTGGCTGCGCAACGCCGCGAATTGCTCCGGGTGCAGGAAAACGCCGCCATGGAACTGGTTGCGATGATCCGCCGTCTGGACGCGTTGCAGGCGCCGCTCCAGGACCGGCTGCGCGCCTACGAATCGCGCATTCAGGAACTCGAAAAGGAACTCGCCGCGCGCACCGAGGAAAACCACGAATTGCTCAAACTCAAGATTGAAATGCTCCGCCGCCAGCTTGAAACTGAGAGCGTCCGCAATCGGATGGAATTCAACTGACGCAACGGCAGAACCGCCCGGCCTTCACGCAAACTTCTTCTCCTGCGTCTGCAACGCCTGTTCGTAACACCGCAACGCCTCGTCGTAACGCGCCATGCGGTTGAACAGACCGCCCTTGTGGAGATAGGCGATGGTCATGGAGCCGTCTGCCGCAATGGCGCCATCATAACAGGCAATGGCGTCGTCCAGCCGTCCCAGCTTTTCCAGCGCGCCGGCTTTTTTGACCAGTGCCCCGGCGTGTTTCGGCTGCAACTGCAGCGCCACGTCAAAGCATTCCAGCGCCTTTTGTGGTTCGTTGGCGCTCAGCAGCGACTGGCCCTCGGTGATCAGGTTGGCGACGCATTCTTCGCGGTCGTTGGCATCCGGCGGCGCTCCATTTTTGTCGGCGGAGGACGGCACGGCTGGTTCGGCCAGCGGCGCGCGCGCGATTTGTTCCAATTCCAAAATGCGCTTTTCCAGCCGCTCGACCACGCCAAGCAGACGCGCGTTCGACGATTCCACCGCAGCGCGGGCGGGAGCGGCGAGTTCGCTGGCCGCCTCCACCAACGGCAACGCCCGGTGGTTGCCCAACGCGAGTGCGGACGGTTGCCGCGTGGAGATCTTGATGAGTTGGGTGAACACGCGCCACTGGAAATAAACCATCAGCAGCATGATGCCTAAACCGATCAGCCCGAATGTGCCCGCCATGAAAAGCGCGATCTGCTGCGTTTTGCGTGCCGCCTCGATTTCGCTGGCGCGCTGGTCGGTGATGGTCTGTTCGAGGGCCTGGATACGCAACGTCAAGGCGGCGGCGTTGGTGGCAGCCTCCGCCTCGGCCTGCCGCCGGTCGTTTTCAATGGCCAGTTGCGTGGCATGAAGCTGTTCCTGAATCTGCAGATAACCGTTCGCCATTGCCTGGGTCGCGGCCTCTGCCGATGGCGGCGGGGAAAGGGAATTGGTTTCAGCGGCAAAGGCCCATGCACCCCAAAAAATGCAGGCGCACACCAACATAAAATTCAGACGAGACCTGATGTTCATACTCTCTGCTCGCAGCGTGTGCCCTCCCTGCAATGTTGTCAAGCGCATGACCGAACGACTTATCCCCAACCCCGGCCCGAATCCTGATCGCCGGGGAACAGGTGAACCGGAGTTTGGATGACGGTCCGGATTACCCTGCCGCAAGGTTCACGGCGCCTTCAGATCAAACTTCAGCAGCGTGCGCGAGCGGGTTTGAACGTTGTCAATCTCCATGCTCTCCACCTGCCACTGGCCCTTTACTTTTTTGACATCCTTCGCGTAAAATTCCTTGAGCAATCTGCCTTGCGCGTCGTAGGCCTTTGCCATGACGATGCCGCTGCTCTCTTCGTCAATCCACGAGTCCACCCGCGAATAGCCGTTCGTGGCCGGATTCGGATTCGTGCTTTCCAAAACCACACAACTGCAATTGCGCCGGAATTCCTTTCCCAAAACCTTCTGCTCCGGCCAGTGGAAAAATTCCAGGCCCAGGTCGGCAATCCAGAAATCCGAACCGGCGAAGGGAATCATAATTTGATTCCCATTCAAGATTGTCATAGCAACGGGACCCCCGGGCTTTAATCCGTGCTCATCTTCACAGAAAAGACACTGATTGGGCTGACCATTAGTCTTGTGGATAATTCGCAGACTGACCGTGCGGGCACCGATGGTCGTTGGCCCCGCCTCGTAATCCGCTTGCCAACTGTCCGCCGTGATAAGCACTCGAAAACAAACAAAGACGTTTGTGGTGTCTCCCTGCTTGTCGCGGATTTTCAAAACGCCGGTGTTGGTGAAATCTTCAGCCGGACGTTCCGCTAGAAGTTGCTGCGCCAGTTGGCGTCCTTGAGTTTCCGCGTCGGTTGGGCCGTTCGTTGTTTCCGCCTTTGTGTAAACAGCAAGCAACACAATCATCGCCGCCAAAGCGCCGGAGGCGCGGTGGAAAGTAGCCCACGGTGAAACCGTGGGTCGGATGGCAAAAAAGAATTTCAAGCCCCGGATGGGGCGACAGAAAATTGACCGGCGAACATTTCTTTCGCCCCGTTCCGGGGCTTGGCGGGCTTTGGTGGCGTAACTCACGGTTTCACCGCGGGCTATTTTCGGTCGCCACTCCGTGGCGGGGGACAACAGGAAGACTTTCATTTCGGTTCCAGCGCGAGTTGCAGGACTTCCGAAATGTGCCGGACGAAATGGACTTTGATTTTTGCGCGCGTCTCCGCCGGCACTTCGAGCCAGCTGTTTTTGTTCTGCTCCGGCAAAATCACCTCCTGGATTTTGAAGCGCGCTGCCGCCAGGACTTTTTCCTTGATGCCGCCCACGTGCAGCACGCGGCCGCGCAGGCTGATTTCGCCGGTCATCGCGACGCCCTGACGCACGCGTCGTTTCAGCAACAACGATGCCAGCGCCGCGACAATGGCCACGCCCGCGCTCGGGCCGTCTTTTGGCGTTGCGCCGGCGGGCACGTGAATGTGCAGATCGAGTTTGTTGTAATCGCTCAAATCAATGCCAAGCTTTTTAGCCTGGCTGCGCAGGTAGCTCAACGCCGCCTGCGCGCTTTCTTTCATCACGTCCCCAAGCGAGCCAGTCAGCAGCAGGTTGCCCCGGCCGCGCATCCGCGTTGCTTCGATAAACAGAATCTCGCCGCCGACGGGCGTCCAGGCCAGGCCGGTAGCGATGCCAAATTCGGTGATTTTTTCCGCCGTTTCGGAAACAAATTTCGGCGCGCCCAGAAAATCCCGCAGTGTGGAGCGCGCAATCACCACCGGTCTTTTGACCGTGCCGTCGCCGAAGATTTTGCGCGTGGCTTTGCGCGCGAGCGCGGCGATCTCGCGTTCCAACTGGCGCACGCCGGCTTCGCGTGTGTATTCCTGAATCAACTTGCGCAACGCGGCCTCGGTGAACTTCATCTCCTGCCGCGTGAGACCGTGTTCTTCGATCTGGCGCGGCACGAGATAACGTTTGGCGATTTGCAATTTTTCGGATTCGGTATAGCCGGGCAGTTCGATGACTTCGAGCCGGTCGCGCAACGCGGGATGAACCGGGTCGAGCCAGTTTGCCGTCGTGATGAACAGCACACGCGACAAATCGAAGGGCAGATCGAGAAAATGGTCCGTGAAGGTGTTGTTCTGCGCCGGGTCGAGCACTTCGAGCAGCGCCGACGCCGGGTCGCCCCGGAAATCCGCGCCCACCTTGTCCAGTTCGTCCAGCAAAATCACCGGGTTGCGGCTTTCGATGCGGCGGAGGGTTTGGATGATGCGTCCGGGCAATGCCCCGACGTAGGTGCGCCGATGGCCACGAATCTCGGCCTCGTCCCTCATACCGCCGAGCGAGATGCGCGCAAACTTGCGGCCCAGCGCGTCCGCCACACTCTTGCCGAGCGAGGTTTTGCCGACGCCGGGCGGACCCACCAGACAAAGAATCGGGCCTTTGATCTGTTTCCGCCGTTTGATGACGGCGATGAACTCAAGCAGGCGGTCCTTGACTTTTTCCAGGCCGAAATGCTGCTCGTTCAAAATCCGCTCGGCGGTCTTCAAATCCAGTTTGTCCTCGGTTTCCTTTTCCCACGGCAGACTCAAAATCCAGTCGAGGTAATTGCGCGAAACGGCGTATTCGGCGGCAGCGGGCGGCGTCTGCTGGAGCCGTTCCAATTCCTGCAACGCAGCCTTGCGCGCCTCATCGGGCATCGGCGTCTGCTCGATTTTACCGCGCAACGTCTTGATTTCACTCGCGCCCGGGTCGGATTCGCCAAGTTCGCGCTGAATGGCGCGCATCTGCTCGCGCAAAAAAAAGTCACGCTGGGTCTTGGCGATGGACGTGGCGACATCACTCTGGATTTTGGAACTCAGCGTGAGCACCTCGTGTTCGCGATTGAGCATGGGCAAAAGCTTTTGCAGGCGTTCGCGGACGGAAACGGTTTCGAGCAGTTCCTGGCGATCGCTGAGTTCGAGATTCAGGTTGGCGGCGACGAGGTTGGCAAAATGACCGGGCGCGTCCATGTTCATCGCGGCGACCTTCACGTGGTCGGATAAGGCGGCTGAAAGTTTGGTGATTTCCTGAAACTGTTTTTGCGCGTTGCGGAACAGCGCCTGCGCTTCAATCGAATCTTCGGTCACGTCGCGCAACAATTCGTATTTGGCACGCAGATATGGCTCGGCGGGCGAATACTCCTTGACCTGAATGCGCCACAGGCCCTCCACCAGCATGCGCGCGGTGCCGTCGGGAAACTTCACCATTTTCACCAGACGCACAACGCAGCCGACCTTGTATAAATCCTCCGGCAGCGGCTCGGCAACATCGGGTTTGCTTTGCAGCACGGCGCCGATCAGACGGTCGCCCGCCACCGCATCGTCAACCAGCCGCAGGCTCGGCCCGGTCTCAACGAGCAAGGGCACGATGGCCCCGGGAAAAATCACAATGTCAGACAGACCGAGAATCGGCAGCGTCTCCGGGAGCGAACGTGAGGAAATGCGGGGCGGCGACGACGCCGAATGTTCAGGCGCGTCCAGAATGCTGACAAACTCCGTTTCCGGCGAGGTCATCGTCGCTCCTGCTTTCAATTTAGATGCCGCCGAACCTGAAAAACTCAGGCAAGACTAGTTCTAGCTCCCTTCGGCGATCGGCACCTTGGTTGTTTTGGAAAGCGGCTGGCGTGCCAAAGGCACGTCAATCCGCAAAAAGCCGTTTACATAAGCCGCTTTCGCCTGGCTGAGGTCGTAGCCCGCAGGCAATTCAAGCACGCTTTCAAACGACCCGTAACTGATTTCCATGACCAGGAAACTGCACTTGGGCGCACGGCAGCCGTCCGGCCGGTTGCCACTGATGCGGAGGCAGTTGCCCTCGACGGTGATTTCCAAGCTGTCGCTCTTCATGCCGGCCAGCTCCACCTTGACGACCAGCCCGGTGTCCGTCACGTACACGTCGGTGTTCGGCACCCAATGACCGCTGACGGCGCCTTCGCGTCCGCGCACACCCGCCGCCCGGGAAAGAAAATGCACCGCAGAACTCACTTTAGTTACGGCCATGATTGAAAATTATGTTGTCTGATTTGCAAATAAGCAAGCGAAAGAAATCACTTCATCCGGACGACCACTTCGCGGCGCTCGCCCTTGCGTGCATGAAAAATGATCGAACCTTTCTGCCCAGACGACTCTCCCTGCGCGGAGCAGCCGCAATGCGTGTCGCGCTGGAAACTGAATTTGCGCGGACGAAAACGCCCCCGCAACAACAACCCGGCGGCCAGCGCCACAATTGCCAGTGAAATGATTTGTTGCCAGTTCACGGAAGTAACATAACCGCAAATGCCGTCTGCGCAACCGGTTTTTGCAACCGCAGGTCGGGCGGAGCGCGGATTGTCCTCAATCCGCAGCGGTTGGTTTTTCGGAATTGCTGCGAGTTGGGACAACTCGCGCTCCGGCGGCCGTGCCAGGCTGCTTTGCCCGGCGCTGGTTTTCAGCGTTGAACTTTTGGCGCACACCCTTACGCTGCGCGCATGGCTGCTCCGTTCCGTTATCAGCACCGCGTCACCTATGCCGAATGCACCCTCGGCAACCACGTTTATCATTCGCGCTACCTCGATATGCTCGAAGCCGCGCGCGGCGAATTCATCCGCTCGCTCGGCTCGACGGTCCTGGAATGGCAGGAGCGCGACGTGATTTTTCCCGTCCTTGAAGCCCGGCTGAATTACAAATCGCCGGCGCGCTACGATGACCTGCTGACGATCGAGGTCCAGCCGACGCGCGTTTCGGGCGTTCGTGTGAACTTCGGCCACCGCGTCGTGAATCAAACCGGGAAATTGATACTCGAAGCCGAAACGTTTCACGTGTGCACGGGCTTGAATGAAAAACCGAAACGCCTGCCGCCCGAATTGGCCGCGAAACTCGCTGCTCAAATCTGAAAATCCGCCGCCGCCTTCTTTTTCCGGTCTGACTTGCTCAACACGCGCGCCTCGGGGGCGTCGTAAAGGACAACGGAGTTCGGCGCAACGCTCTCCATGAGGAACACGTTGCCGCCGATGGTGCTGCCCGCGCCGATGACCGTTTCGCCGCCGAGAATCGTCGCGCCGGGATAAATCGTCACGCGATCTTCAATCGTCGGATGCCGTTTCTTGCCGCGCAACTGTTCCACGTCGGATGTGGATTTCGCGCCGAGGGTGACACCATGATACATCTTCACGTGGTCGCCGATGATGGCCGTCTCGCCGACAACCGTCCCTGTGCAGTGGTCCACGAAAAAGTGCGACCCGATTTGTGCGCCCGGATGCAAATCCATGCCGGTGCGTGAATGCGCCCACTCGGTCATGATGCGTGGAATCAGCGCGATGTTTTTCAAATAGAGCTCGTGCGCCAGCCGTTGCACCGCAATCGCCTCGACAAACGGATACGACACCAGCACCTCCTCCTTGCTCTTGGCCGCCGGGTCGCCGGCGTAGGCGGCTTCCATGTCTGTTTTGAGCATCTCACGCAATCGCGGCAGGCTCTCGAGAAATTCCAGCGTGAGGCTGTGCGCCGCCGACCGCAGGTTTTTCTTCGGCAATTCCGGCGGCGGGTTGTATTCGAGGCTTTTGTAAATTTCGTCTTCCAGCGCGCCGAGCACCGAATCGAGTAATTCCGCCGTCGCCACCTTGATTTCCGAGGAATGAATCGGTTTTTCGTCGAAGAAACCGGGAAATAATAGCCGCAGCAAATCCTGCGTGATGGCGGTGATGGCGTGGTTGGACGGCAGGTTTTTGCCGTCCAAATGGTTGATGCCCCCGACGCGCGCATACGACGCGACCAGTTCATTCGTCAGTTTTGTGACCGTTTCCACGGGACAAAATTAACACGGAGCCGCAATGGCACAAAGTATAATCAACTTGTAGGAGACGACGTAAGGAGTCTCATCATTTACAATTTACGCGGCAGGTCTGAATTAATCAGAGTCTTGTTACCTCGACTCCTACTTCAATCCGCCTTGCCAAAAACGTTGCCGAGCGGTTGTGGCTGCTTGGGAAGTTTCAATAAAGTGGATTGCTCGTATTGGTAGCGATTGGGCCACAACCACAAGCTGCCGTCGGCGGCGAGCCCGATCACATCCCCCCAAGTGTTGGCAATTGCGACCCAATCGTTGTGGATGCCCAAGCGAGTGGGTGGTTCTTGAGCGGCCAGAATTATTTGTTCTTGGCTCACATTCCATGAGTGGAAAAAGGGCCATTGCCACAAGGAACCGTCGGATTTGAGGGCAACCATTTTTTGCCAGTTCAAGACAACAGCCGTCCAATTGGTTTCCGTTCCGACCCACACAAAGCCTGAATACACATACGCGCCATTTTGTTGATACTCCCAACTCATCCACAAAGTTCCATCCGGGCGGACATAGGCCCTTTCACCGTCGCCCGATAAAGACAAAGTCTGCAACGACACTTGATCCAAATTTGTGTCCTGGTGCAACACGTCTTTCCCGTTTTTGTCGTTCACGCTGACATCCCAGACACTGCCATCGGATTTTTGGGCGAAGTTGATCCAAGTGTTGCCGTAAATTTCTTTCCAATTGGAATCCGTGCCGATTTGATACAGCGGGTCAGTGCGCAGGTTTGGCCAGTTTGTCTTCCAACTGCTTGATTCAAAATGGTTCGTGCCCCAACGCCAGAGCGTGCCGTCACTTTTCAAAAGCAAAACTCCGGGGCGCGAACGGACTACTTGCCGCCAGTTCGTCCCGCCGTCGAACCGGTTCATTTTATCGCCGGTCCAAGCGCCGTTTTTTGAAGCGTCTGAAATCCAGAGGGTGCCATCTGCCTGGATGCCGACCGTGTCCAGATAACCGGCGACATGATTTTCAGGTTTATTGTCCGCTTCTTGATGGAATTCATAGAAATCAACGTGCCTGGCCGTTGCTGACACCCAGTTTGAACCGGTAACAAACCGCCGCGCCCCGCGGCTTTTCGGCAAAGGATCAACCAGATAACGCCACAGCCTTTTCACTTCGCTTGAATGAGAATCATACACCCCGTAATTCAGGTAATTAAACCACACCCGGCCATCAGGCAATCGCACGAGCAGATTATTGTAAGCCTCGTTGCGCAATGTCGGGGGATTGGCCAGAGAAAATTTCGCCGGGCCGTGGGGCGGCTCCGCCGGTTCGAAAATTTCCCAGGCGCGATGGTAAAGGGCGTTGCTGCTGACAAAAATGAACAGCAACGCCCCGACGATTCCTCCCACATTACGCCGCCACAGCGCCCAACCGTCGCGGAAATTGTTGAAGTTCAAATACGCCAGCCAGAGCAGCGTGACAATGATCGTCGGGACGGCAATGATCAACGGCAGGAGGTGTTGCGGGGAAATTGCATCCAGGAAAAGCATCCGTCCGCTCGTGAAAACCGGAACCACCAGCACGCATCCGAAAAATGTCGCGATGCCAAATCCAACCGCCTGCAAAAAACTTTTGGCGAGCGTCGAGGCGAAGAAACTGACCAACGCCAGCCACGCCGCGGAGGCCACGAGGGCCAGCCCCAAATAGTGGTTTTCCGGCTGTGTAAAAACCGACTGCCCGCCGCTCACGTCGCCGCCAAGTTTCTCCGCCAACACCGGCACAACTCCGCCGAGGAATATGCCGAGAAACAAAGTCAAAAACGCCTTGATGACAAATTGAATCCGGCGGGAAACCGGCTGGCACAATTGCCCTTCCATCACGCCCAGCCGGCGTTCCTCGGCCACGGACATGCTGCCAATAATCGGAGCCATGACCAGCCACAACATCCAAAAAAGTGCTATGAGGATTGCGCCGGTGATTGCACCGGCGGGTTTTCCGTCGAAGTGGTGAACTGCTCGCAGAACAATGGTGCCGATGTGGAGCACCAGCAATCCGGCTGCGCCTATCAAACTGACCTGCTGCAATTGAAATTCTTTTTTGATCAGCGCAAAAATCGGTTTTCGGCTCCGGATTAAACCGGCACTTTCCGCGCGTCTGGACAAAAATTTCCATTCCGGCAGCGCAATGATTCCGCCCGACCAGCCCACATCCTGCGCGCGGAAAAACAGCCAGCGCGCGAACAGAAATCCGCCGATGGAATAAATTCCGAGGATGACACAGATAACGGCGATGACTCCGTTGTCCGACTGGCTCTGCGCGGCAAACGCGGCGGTGAAGCCGCACAAGGTCGCCGGCACCAGCAACGTCAGCCAGAACGCGGCGGCAAGCTGGCGCAGCAACAACGTCGTCCACAGTCCGCCGGTAAACGTCGAGGTGGCAATCAGGCAGACGGTGATAAAAAGATTGCGGGAATTTTCGGCGTCGCTTGTGTCCACGGTCGAATTCCAGAAAGCAAAGCCGAAAGCCAAAAACCATACCCCGAATATGATTAGAAACGCGGCGGCCAAAACCGAAAGCTTTGCCTGCCAATACCGGATCCGTTCCGCCGGCTGCGCGAGCATTTGGGAAAAGGTGTTGAGACTCGTCTCACGGCCAATAGTCGTCAGCGCCATCATCGTCATGCCTAGAAAGAGGAGCGCCGCGACGTAAAAATCATACGGTCGCGTGATGGCTTGGACCAGCGCCAACAGCAGCGCCACACTCCAGGCGGGCAGCAACAGCCGGATTTCCTTTTTGACGAGCGGGTTCATGCGCTGGCTTTTTTCAGGAGGTCCGAGGCCACGAAAATTTCCTCCAACGAGAGCGATTCGGTTTTCAATGCCTCCGGCTGGTGCGCCTTCAGCTCGGCGAGCAATTCTTCGCTATTGCCGTTGACGAGAATTTCCATTTCACGGCCGGAGCGTTTCACCTTTAGCGCGCCGGACAGGTTGAGTTTCAATTCCTGTGCAAAACGGGCGCGGATTTTTTTGAAGCGGTCGCGCGCGGCGTCGGCTTCCATCGTCAGCAGTTCACGGCCCTGCTCGATGATGGTGAATTCGTCAATCAAGCCCTCGAATTCCGCGATGAGGTGCGTGGAGACGAAAACCGTCCGGCTTCCCGGATCGCCGGATTGGTAGGCACCGATGACGGTCTCAATGAATTCGCGCCGCACGATGGGGTCGAGGCCAGAAGTCGGTTCGTCGAGCACGAGCAATTCCGGTTCGGGACAAATAGCACCAACGAGTGCGAGTTGCGTCTTCTGGCCTCTCGAGAGATTGCTGGCCTTCTGTTTTGGGTCGAGTTGAAAGCGTTTCAGCAGGTCGGTTTCGATGTCGCTGTTCCAGCGTTTGCGGAACGAGGCAAGATATTCAAGGGTGTCCCGTACGGTCATCCACGGATAAAACGCGACCACATCCGGCACGTAGGTAAGGCGTGATTTTACGGCCACTTCGTTGCGCTGCGGGTCGAGGCCAAACATGCGCGCGGTGCCGGAATTCGGGCGGAGCAAATTCAGCAGGCATTTGATGGTGGTGGTCTTGCCCGCACCGTTGCGGCCGAAAAAGCCGTAACAGCGTCCGGCGCGGACGGTCAGGCTCAGGCCGTTGACGGCATCCAGCTTGCCGAATCGGCGGGTCAAGTTTTTGATTTCGATGACGGGGGAGTTCGTTTCCATGATTTGCCTTTCCGTTAAGCGTTTCCTTTCGATTTGCGCTCGAAGTAATCGAGCCGCTCCTTGACCAGCGCCAGAAATTTCTCGCGGTCCACTTGCAGGTGATGCGCCATAACCACAGCTTCATCAATCTCGGTAAGCAACAGTTTCTGGCGGACCTGTTTGGTGAACGGCGAATTGTTTTCCTTCAAAAAACAGCCTTTGCCGGGGATCGTTTCAATGACACCCTGGCTTTCAAGCTCGGCGTAGGCCTTGGCGACAGTATTGCGGTTGACGCGCAATTCCTCGGCCAGCGGGCGGATGGACGGCAGTGGGTCGCCGGGCCGCAACGCCCCGGACGCCGCCGCGTAGCGGATCTGGTCCGCCAATTGCAGGTAAACCGGCTTGCCGGACTTGAAATCAATCTGAAAAATCATGTCGTTCTTTTACTGTCATAGGACAATATGACAGTTAGCGCCGGGCGTCAAGAACTTTTTTGAACCGGGAATTAGGTCGAAGCGCCAAGCCCATCTCGGGAGCGCCGGCTTCCAGCCGGCGAGTTGACCAATGAATAAACACTCGCTCGCCGGCAAGATGCCAGCGCTCCCAGCGACGCGCTTCAACCGTTCAACACTTCAACGACGGCTTCGCTCACGCGTTCGGCGGTGATGCCGTTCATGCAGCGAAAGTCAATCGGGCATTCGCGCAAAAAACACGGCGAGCAGGGCGCGTCGGATTTCAGCAAGCGATGCCGTGGGTCACCGGGCAATCCCGGTCCGGTCAATTCGGGCGCCGTGCTGCCGAAAGGCACGACGACCGGCGTGCCGAGCGCCGCGGCAACGTGCATCGGGCCGGAGTCATTCGTCAGCAGCACGCGGCAGAGTTTCAGCAGCGACATCAGATCGCGGAGCGAAGTCTGGCCGGCGAGACTTCGGAGTTCGGAGTTCGGAGTTCGGAGTTCGGAATTGATGCGTTTAGCGAGTTCCATGTCGCCCTCGCCGCCGAAAACCAGCCAGGCGCAACTCGTCCGATTTTGAATTTCGCGCGCGGCGGCGATAAATTGTCCAATCGGCCAGCGTTTGGCCGGACCATATTCCGCACCGGGATTCAATCCCAAAATCGGCTGCGCGATCTTTTCCAATCCGAACTTTTTTTTCACAGCTTCAACTTTCTCCGGCGTGACAAACAATTGCGGCGCGATCAATTCCGGATTCGCGCCCAGTGCGGCGACGAGATGCAAATACTCGTGGATTTGGTGTGTGGTTGTTTGTAGGACAGGCATCCTGCCTGTCTCTGTTTTTTCGGAAATAACTTTTGAGACAGGCGAGACGCCTGTCCTACGCTTGATTTCCGCCACGGAGCATTTCCGCATTTTCACCGCGTCCGGCCGGGGCACGACGGTTTGTGTCAGGAATAAATTTCGCCACGGGCGCGCATAACCGATGCGTTTCGGAATTCCCGCCAGCCAGACTTCAATCGCCGAGCGCGGCGAATTGGGCAGCACCAGCGCGAGATCAAACCTGCCCGCCCGCAATTTTTTGCCGACAGAAAACACATTTTCGCCCGGTACAAATGAAATCATTTCGCTGATCACCGGATGATGTGTCCACAAATCACCAAGCTTTTCCGGTGTGAGCAGCGCAATATGCGCCTCGGGAAATTTTTCGTGCAACCGCGCCAGCGCGGGTGTGGTCATGACGGCATCACCCAGCCAGTTCGTCCCGCGTACTAGAATTCTGCGAGGATGGAGTCCGCCTTCGCTTTGCTCCGGCGCGACGAGGATGGAGGATGGAGAATGGCTGTTCATGGCGTTTTTCCATCTTCTATCTTCCATCCTCCATCTTCGCTTTCGTTTCCGCCGCTTTCCAACGGCGGTGGACCCAGAACCAGTTCGCCGGGTCGCGGCGGACGGCGTCTTCCAGCGCGCGGTTCACCTCGCGCATGATTTCCTCCGAGGAACGTGGTCTGCCATTTTCGTGCGTCGGAATTTTTTCGCCGAGTTCCAGCCGCCATTTCGCCAGCGCGACACGGTAGCAAACACCGGTGTAAAGTTCGCAATGATAGCGCAACGCGAAAACCGCCGGCGCGAGCGTGGTCGAGCAATCGTGGCCGAGAAACGGCCCGCGAAAACCGTTGGTGCTCTGGTCGGTGAGAAATCCGAGGATGATCCCCCGCCGGTTCATCGCGGCCCGCAAGAGCGGGCCATCGGTGCGGCGCTCAAAAAAAAGACAGCCAGAACGCTTGCGCAATTGTTGGAGCAGGCGGTCGAACGCGGGGTGTTTCAGCGCCCGATAGGTGGTGGCGCATTGGTAATCCGGGCGAAACTGTCCGAACCGCGCGCACAGTTCGAAGTTCCCGAAGTGGCCAATGGCGACGACGACGTTTGGGGACGACTGACCGGCGGTTTTCGCGGGCAGACGCTCAACACCGGCACATTCAACGTGCGGGCGCAGGGCCTCAAAATTCATCGCGGCCGTTTTGACCGCGGACGCGAAATTTTCCCCAATGCGCCGGAAATTTTCCCGGGCGAGCGCGCGGATTTCCGCCGGCGATTTTTCGTGGCCGAAACACAGGGTCAGGTTTTGCACCGCCACGCGCCGGTGCCGCGCGTCGAGCCAATAAGCCAGCCCGCCGCCGGCGTGACCGAGGCGCGCGACGAGGGTGAGCGGCAACGCTTGAATCACCCCCACGAGCGTGCGGGCAAACCAGTAAATCAGCGTGTCCATTTTCAGCGGAAGCAGATTTTGCGGACGCAGTCCTGAAAGTCGTTCGCGCCGCTGACAATCTGGATTTCGACGCGCATGAAATAAATCGGCAGGTCGCGCCGGTCGAGTTTCGGGAAGCGCACGGCGTCCTTCTGCGTGGTGATGATGGTATCGGCCTGGCGTTTCTTGCCGCGGTTGATGACGTTGAGGATTTCCTGCTGCGTGAAGCGGTGATGATCCGCAAAGCGCTTGGAATAAACGAGTTCCGCGCCGAGTTTCACAAGGCTGTGCTCGAAACTTTCCGGCTGCGCGATGCCGCTGAGCGACGCGACCTTGCGCCCGCGCAGAAAATTCAGTTCGCGCTGTTCGCCGGTGAACACGTCTTCGAGATAAAGCGGATGATGGACGCATTCGATGATGGCAGCCTCGGGATTCAGCCGGGAAATCCGCCGGCGGAGTTCGGCGGTCTGACCATCGCTCTTGGTGATGAAAATCGTGTGGGCGCGCGCAAGGTGCGACGGCGGTTCGCGCAACGTGCCGCGCGGGAGCAGATGCTCGTTGCCGAACGGCTGCTGACGATCAATGAGCACGACATCGTGCCGCCGCCCGCGCAAATCCCAATATTGAAAACCATCGTCGAGCAACAGTGTGTCGCAACCGAATTTTTCAATCGCATAAAGCCCGCTCTTGACGCGGTTCTTGTCCACCAGCACAACAACGTCCTTGAGATTCGACGCGAGCATGTAAGGTTCGTCGCCGGCCATTTCGGAATCGAGCAACAGTGATTTGCCGTCGGAGACGACGCGCGGTGGCGTCTGGTCTTCACGCAGCAGGATTTTGTTCAGCAGCAACTGGTGGAGGGGCGCCGGTTTGGAACGGTAGCCGCGCGAGAGGATGGCGACGTTGCGGCCAGCGTCGCGGAGTTCGCACGCGAATTTTTCCACGACTGGCGTTTTGCCCGTGCCGCCGACGGTGAGATTGCCGATGGCAATGACCTGCACGCCGAGCGTTTTGTCGCGAAGGATGCGAACATTGTAAAGCCAATGGCGCATCTTGACGCCCACTTGAAACAGTTTGGAACTGCCGAACAAAAGCGCACGCATCAGTGCCGCTTTGGTGTCGCGGCGTTCGCCGGAGATGACTTCTAGGGCGAAGGTTTCGAGGCTTTCGATCCAGACCCGGAATTGTTCGCGCATCGCGCTTCAATGTGCCAAGCGCATGGGGTCGCGGCAAGACGAAGGCGCACAAATCAGAGACCCATGCGCGCGAGTTCGTTTTGCAACGCGACTTGAAACTGCTGCACGTCGGCAGCGGACGGTTTGTAACCTTGTTGCTTGGGCACAACCCCGAGCCGCCCCGTTTGGTCGAGATACCAATCCGCCGTCTGGCCGTCGCTGAACGTGACCTTGCCGCTGACAATTGCACCGGGCCGGGCCAGTTGATCCACGATGACGGACACGCCGCCGGTGGCTGGCGGTGGCGTGGCGGGTGTCGGGGAGGCTTTTTTCCCGGCAGGCGGTGGTGGTGCGCCTGTTGTTGGCGTGGCGCCGATTTGGGTCATGCCCTTCGGCGGCTCCGGATCTTTTGGCGTCAGCTTTAAATCGTCCACGAGCAGCCTGAACGTCCATATAGGTAAGTCGCAAACCGAATTCGTCGGCCAGCCGGGTTTGGATTTCGGAAAGCTTTGCGCCTTGCAGAATCCAAGCCGTGACACGCTGCCGTTGGGCTTCGTTCAGATTCATGCTTCAAGCTTTAACCGCTTCGCTTTTGAGAATCCAGTCGTAACCTTTGTTTTCGAGTTCCAGCGCGAGTTCCTTGGCACCGGTGCGAACGATGCGGCCGTCCACAAGCACATGGACAAAATCCGGCACGATATAATTCAACAGCCGCTGATAATGCGTAATGACCAGTTGGGCGTTATCGGGGCGCTTGAGCTTGTTGACACCGTGCGAGACAATTTTGAGGGCGTCAATGTCGAGGCCGGAATCGGTTTCGTCGAGAATGGCCAGTTTGGGTTCGAGCACGGCCATCTGGAAGATTTCGTTCCGCTTTTTCTCGCCGCCGGAAAACCCTTCGTTCACCGAGCGCCGCAGCAAATCCTCGTTCAGCTCCAGCAGTTTGATTTTGTCCTTTACGAGGCTGAGAAATTCCATCGCATCCAATTCGGACTGGCCCTTGGATTTGCGAATTTCATTGAGCGCGGCCTTGAGGAAATAGGTGCTGTTCACGCCGGGAATTTCGACCGGATACTGGAACGCGAGGAACAGCCCTTCACGGGCGCGCTCCTCGGGATCAAGGTCGAGCAGGTCGTGGCCGTTATAAATGACCTCGCCGCCGGTCACGTCGTAGCCGTCACGCCCGGCCAGGACGGCGGCCAGCGTGCTTTTGCCGGAACCGTTCGGGCCCATGACGGCATGGACTTCGCCGGCGGAAACGGTCAGGTTGACGCCCTTGAGGATTTGCTTGCCCTCAACGCCCGCGCTGAGGTTTTTGATTTCAAGAATCGGCTTGCTCATTTTCTAAATCATTATTTAACCACAGATGGACACGGATAAACACGGATAAAATTAAATTTGCTATGATGCCCCACCAGCTTGCAAGAACTGGGTCAATGCCGGCAAAAATGGACCAATGACCGTCATCCGTGTCTATCCGTGTTTATCCGTGGTCAAGCTTATCCCACACTGCCTTCCAAACTCACGCCCAGAAGTTTCTGCGCTTCAACGGCAAATTCCATCGGCAGTTCCTTGAACACTTCCTTGCAGAAACCGTTCACGATCAAGTTCACGGCGTCCTGCGTGGAAAGCCCGCGCTGGTTGCAGTAAAAAATCTGGTCCTCGCCGATCTTGGACGTCGAGGCTTCGTGCTCCACGGACGCCGATGAGTTTTTCACCTCGATGTAAGGGAACGTATGCGCGCCGCACTTCGCGCCAATCAGCATCGAATCGCATTGCGAGAAATTGCGCGCGTTGGCGGCGCTCTTCAGGATCTTGACCTGGCCGCGATAGCTGTTCTGGCCGTGGCCGGCGGAGATGCCCTTGGACACAATCGTGCTGCGCGTATTTTTGCCGATGTGGATCATCTTCGTGCCGGTGTCGGCCTGCTGGTAATTGTTGGTCACCGCGACGGAATAAAATTCGCCGATGGAGTTGTCGCCCTGCAAAACGCAGCTCGGATATTTCCAAGTGATGGCCGACCCGGTCTCGACCTGCGTCCAGGAAATCTTCGAGTTGCGGCCTTTGCACAAGCCGCGCTTGGTCACGAAATTGTAGATGCCGCCTTTGCCATTCTCGTCACCCGGATACCAGTTCTGCACGGTCGAGTATTTGATTTCGCCATGGTCGAGCGCAATGAGTTCCACAACCGCCGCGTGGAGCTGGTTTTCGTCGCGCATCGGCGCGGTGCAGCCTTCGAGATAACTCACGTGCGCGCCTTCGTCAGCGACGATGAGCGTGCGCTCGAACTGGCCGGTGTTGGCGGCGTTGATGCGGAAATACGTCGAAAGCTCCATCGGACAGCGCACACCCTTGGGGATGTAACAGAATGAACCGTCGGTAAAGACGGCGGAGTTTAGCGCGGCGAAAAAATTATCGGTGTAAGGGACGACCATGCCGAGATATTTGCGAACGAGGTCGGGATGCTCCTGCACCGCCTCGCCGAACGAGCAAAAGATGATTCCCTTCTCGGCCAGTTGCTTTTTGAACGTGGTGCCTACGGACACGCTGTCAAACACCGCATCCACCGCCACACCTGCCAGCCGTTCGCGCTCCTTCAACGGAATGCCGAGCTTCTCGTAGGTCTCCAGGAGCTTCGGATCAACTTCATCGAGGCTCTTCGGCCCTTCACCCGTTTTCTTTGGCGCGGAGTAATAAACGATGTCCTGGTAATTGATTGGTTCGTGATGGACTTTCGGCCAGGTCGGCTCCCGCATCGTTCGCCAGTGCCGGAAGGCCTTGAGCCGCCAGTCGGTCAGCCACTCCGGTTCGTTTTTCTTGCGCGAAATCAGGCGGATGATGTCCTCATTCAAGCCCGGCGGCGCGGACTCGGTTTCCACGTCGGTGTAAAACCCGTATTTATATTCCTGTTTGACCAGGCCCTCAATGGTCTCGGTGGCGGTGCTCATCGTTCGTTAAAATCATTTTTCCTTAGCACATTCCGGGCAAACACCGTGAATGGCAATTTCGTAATGCTCGGCTTTGAAGCCTTTCGGCAAGGCAACCGGGGCGGCCGGTTTTGCCGGCAAATCCACGTCAAAAACTGTGTCGCAGGAATCGCAATAAAAATGGCAATGTTCGCGCATGTTCGGGCAAAAGCGCGTCGCGCCGCGGTCGAGCACGACGAGGCGGACCAGCCCGCATTTTACCAAGGCATCGAGGCAGTTGTAAACCGTGGCCATGGAAATGTCCGGCATGGTCTTTTTGGACCGGATGAAAACCTCCTCCGCGGTCGGATGGTCGCGCTTTTGCAGCAGCACATCATAGACGTGCTGGCGCTGGGGCGTGAACCGGAACCCGCCCGTCGTCAGGCGTTCAGTCAACTGCCGATCCAGTTTGTTGTGGCTGGTGGTCATCATGGCAATTGAAAAGGTAACAATCTGGCGGGAGCAAGTCAAGATTTAGAATAATTCTAAATGTGGCTTTTGCCGGCGGCCCGACTTGGGCGGGAATTTTTTATACAAATCCGATGTTCGCGGTGTCTATTCGGTGGAAGCAACTTAAATTGAGCCTATGAAAACAACAATCAGGTCGGCGGGTTTGGTGATTCTCGGCGTCGCATTGCTCGGCGGTGGCTGCGCCCCAAAACAGCCCTCACAATGGCAGTCCATCAAGAATCCGGAAGTGACCGCTCAGTTGAAATCGTTCGTGGCAGAAAAGGAAGTGCAGGCAAAGTCCGGTGGAGGCACCGTGCTGCCGGAGTTCAAAACATTTTTTGCCGCGGCGGAAAAGGGCGACTGGCTGGCGGTCAGCAACGCGTTCGAGGATTTCCGAAAGCATGCGCCGCAATACGAACATTCCGGCAAGACGGACGAGCGCTTGCACGGACCGCAATGGGAAGCGGTGAAGGAAATCTGGGGTGCGTTTTACTTCTTCGGGTCGGGTGACGAAAAATATTCCGCGGCTTATGCCAACGACATCATCAATTCCATTCTGCCGGGAAGCATTTATTTTGGCGGCACCGATCCCGGAAGGTTTCTGATTACCGCGATGCAGAAATCCCACGTGGACGGCGACCCGTTTTTCACCCTCACGCAAAACGCGCTCGCGGACAGCACTTATCTGGGCTATCTGCGCGGCATCTACGGGGACAAAATTTACATCCCCACTGACGCTGACTTGCAACAATGTTTTGGAGACTACTCGGCGGATGCCCAGCGCCGCAGCCAGCAGAACAAACTCAAACCGGGAGAGAGCTTCAAAATGGTCGATGGCAAACCACAAATCAGCGGCCAGGTCGCCGTGATGGAAATCAACGGCCTGCTCGCCAAAATCATCTTTGACAAAAAACCCAACCGCGAGTTTTTCATTGAGGAAAGTTTTCCGCTGGATTGGATGTATCCGTATCTGGAGCCGCACGGATTAATCATGAAAATCAACCGGCAGCCGATGGCGAATTTGTCTGACGAAATTGTCCGGAACGATCACGATTATTGGACGAAATATGTGTCACCGATGATTGGCGACTGGCTGAACAGCGACACATCGGTCGGGGAAATCGCCGCATTTGTGGAAAAAGTCTATGTCAAAAAAGATTTGAGCGGATTCAAAGGCGATTTGCGTTTCATCCAAAGTTCAGACACGCAAAAAATGTTCTCCAAGTTGCGCAGTTCCATCGCCGGGCTTTACGCGTGGCGGGCGCAACACGCCACCGATGCCTCGGAAAAACAGCGCATAAACGACGCGGCGGATTTTGCTTTCCGTCAGGCTTGGGCGCTCTGTCCGTACTCGCCGGAAGCAGTGTTTCGGTATGTGAGTCTTCTGTTGGACCAAAAGCGGGGCGGCGATGCGCTGTTGGTGGCGGAAACCGCTGCGCAAATGCCGGCAATGCACGGCAAGGACGGCGACCAGTTGCGCACCCTGGTTGAACAACTGAAAAAATTCCAGAAGGGAAAGCAAGGATCATCCGGGGGAAGTAACGGAGGTTGGCCCGCCCAATGCCCGAGCGGGCGGGTGGCGGTCATGCCGGAGACCCGCCTGCTAAAATTTTAGCATTTTTCTGTTGACGGGCCAGCCACTTCTGCTAAAATTTTAGCATTAACATGAGCCTCGAACATCATCTCAGCCGGCGGGAACGCCAGATTATGGACGTTCTGCATTCCCGGGAAGCCGCCACGGCCGCCGAAGTCCGCGCGGCGCTGCCCGATCCTCCCAGCTATTCCGCCGTCCGCGCTTTGCTGCGGATTTTGGAAGAAAAGAGACATGTTCGGCACCGGGAGGAGGGCGCGAAATATGTTTATCTGCCGCGCACATCGAAGGTGGCCGCCAGCCGTTCCGCCTTGAAACGGGTTGTCTCCACTTTTTTTCAGGGGTCGGTGACACAAACCATGGCGGCGTTGCTCGAAAATGCGGACACAGAACTTTCCGACTCTGAACTGAACAAACTGCAGCAAATCATCAACCGAGCTCAAAAGGAGGACCGATAATATGAATGGTGTCATCGAAGCTGTTTCAAATTTCACCCGGAATCCGCATCTCGTCGCGTTGTTGCTCGATGCGCTGCTTAAAAGCTTCGTCGTCCTGGCGCTCGCCGGCGGATTATGCTCGATCTGGCGCCGCGCTTCGGCGGCGGCGCGACATTTAATCTGGTTTTTGGCTCTGGCAAGTTTGCCGTTGCTGCCGTTGCTTTCTTCCGTGCTGCCGTCGTGGAACAAGCCGCTTTGGTCGGTTTCCACCGGTTTCGTCTCAGGCAATCAAGTTTCGTTGGCGTTGGAACTCGCGCCATCCGCCGTACCGGCGACTCCAAGGCCCGAAGCCGGGCCGATGCCTGCAGACACCGCCGATGCGGGCGGCCATCAAGACCGCCGAAACCAATTATTCGCGGCGCACTTCAGCCAAGGCTGGTTGACGCTTGGTTTTACCGTGTGGACCGGCGGCATGATGCTGGCCCTGGGCTATCTCGGCTTCGGGCAATTTCAACTTGGCAAGATGTCCAGAAACGCGCGCCGGCTGGCCGGTGACGACTGGACGCGTTGGCTGAAGGAAACGTGCGAAATACTAGGTCTCGGTCGGCCGGTGATTTTACTGCAATCATCCGACCACGTCATGCCGCTGACGTGGGGATGGCTGCGACCGGTGGTGGTGTTGCCGGCGGAAGCCGCGCAGTGGCTGGAAGAGCGGAAGCGAATTGTTTTGCTGCACGAACTCGCGCACGTCAAACGATGGGATTGCCTGACGCAACTCGTCGCGCGGATGGTCTGCGCGCTTTATTGGTTAAACCCGTTCGTCTGGCTGGCGGCGCGACGAATGTGCGTCGAGCGGGAACGCGCCTGCGATGATTTGGTTTTGAATGGCGGCTGCAAGGCGTCGGACTACGCGAGTCATCTGGTGGAAATCGCGAGAAGTTTCCGACGGGTGCCCCAGGTGGCGGCGATCGCGATGGCCCGCCCTTCCGGATTGGAAAAACGAATCGCGGCCATTGTGGATGTCTCGCGCGTCCGCCGATTGCCTCCGGTGACAGCGTTGGCCGTTTTGATTTTGGCCGGCGGACTGCTCTTTTGCGTTGGCGGCTGGAGTGCTGATTTCAGCCGCGCCGGAGCGACCAATGAAACATCACTCAGGCAACAGCAGCTTGACCGGCTCAAAGCGTTTTCAGCGGCCAAGCTCAAACAGTCGCAGACGCTGGCGGCGGCGGCCGGGGAAAAAATTTCGCCGGAGTTTCAACGCTTCTTTAATGCGGCCACCAACGGCGATTGGCAGACGGTGACGAACATGTTTCAGAGTTTTTTGCAACGGCACCCGCAGTATGAGCGCCGGCCCGGCATTCCGGCAGACACCAATCTCAACACCAGCTACTGGCAGCCCGTCTTGGAAATCTGTCTGGCCTACGACCTTATGCCGTGCAATCCGGAATACACCCGGCTCGCGGTTGATGACATCATCAGTTCGATACCGCCCGGCAGCATTTATTTTGGCGGCACCGACCCGGGCCGGGGATTGCCCACGGCTTTCACCAAATCGCAGGCGGATGCCGATCCTTTCTACATACTCACGCAGAACGCCCTGGCGAGCGGGAATTATCGTGATTACCTGCAATCCATGTATGGTGGGAAAATTTATGTTCCCACCCAAGATGACTTGCAGCGCTGTTTTCAGGAATATACAGAAGACGCGAAAAAACGGCTCCAAAATCATCAACTCGAACCCGGCGAAAATGACAGAACAGGCACAAACGGGGATTTTCAGATCAGCGGCCAGGTCGCCGTGATGAAAATCAACGGGCTGCTGGCCAAAATCGTCTTCGACAAAAACCCCACCAATGAATTTTACGTCGAGGAAAGCTTTCCACTGGACTGGATGTATCCGTATCTCGAACCGCACGGCCTGATCATGAAAATCAACCGTCAGCCGCTGTCACAGTTGTCCGAGGACGTCATTCATCAAGACCACGATTTCTGGACCCGCATCGCCACGACGGCCCTTGGCGACTGGCTGAACGGCGACACCCCCGTGGCGCAAGTCGCCGCGTTTGTGGAGAAGGTGCAGTTTAAGCAGGACTTCAACGGCTTCAAAGGCGATCCGCGGTTTATGCAAAACGATTACGCGCAGAAAATGTTCTCCAAGTTCCGCTCGTCCATCGCCGGAGTTTACGCATGGCGGATGAATCACGCGGCCAACCCTGCCGACAAGGAACGCATGGCGCGCGAGGCAGATTTTGCCTTCCGGCAGGCATGGGTGTTGTGTCCGTATTCTCCGGAAGCCGTGTATCGGTATGTCAATTTCCTGACAAGCCAGAACCGGACTTCGGATGCGTTGCTGATTGCGGAAACGACGGCGAAATTCCCTTCCCAACCGGGGTTTGATGCCAAGCAAATGCAAAATCTGGTCGATCAGTTAAAACGATCCCCAAAGGCGAAATGATTTTCAGCGGTCACTTCTGATAAACACTCACCCGGGCGGGCGGCAGATTGAACCAGACGACTTTGGAAGCCAGCCGGCGAAAATGGGAGGTGCCATGCAGGTGGTGGTTGCCCAAGTGGTAACTAAACTGAACCCATTTGCCGCCTTGCTCCAGAATCGCGCGGATTTTTCCCGCCAAAGCTTCAGCTTCGGCGGGTGGGAAATTCAACAACGGCAGACTGGAAATGACCGCGCCGACGCGCTCAATCGGCTCGCGGAACCCGCCCAACAATTCGTCCAGGTGCCAGGCGTCGCCAGTGATGATGTGCGCGCTGGGGAAGCGGTCACGAAGCAAGTGCGCCAGTTTCGGATTTTTTTCGATGGCCACGAGCCGGTCCTCGCGCAGACCGCGTTCGAGGAGGGCCGCTGTGACCGCGCCGGTGCCGGGGCCGAGTTCGAGCACGTAACTTTCGGGATCGGAAGGCAGCCAGCGCGCCATGGCCGCCGCCAGTTTTGGGGAACTGGGCGCGACCGCCCCGGTCCGCTGCGGATTGGCCAGCCATTCCTGCAGGAACAAGGTCGTGTCACTGAGCGCCGCCAAAAGCTTCTTGGCCATGTTGATGAATCAATCCGGGTTGTGCGATTTGCGTGCACAATAACCTGTCTGCGCGGATGCCGCCACAGAAATTTCCATCGGGTCAATGATGGGCTTTCGGTGACTCCACCGGTTGGGATGTTTGCGTGAGGGATTGTTCCGCCGCGCTTTTGCGGGCGGTCCAGTCGGCCCAGCTTTGTTCCCATGCCTCGCCGACAAAATTCGTTTGCGCCTTTGGCCAGAGCGCATCGAGCGTTTTCAGTTCGCTTGTGGCGCCGGTGCGGTCGTTCCAGTTCAATCGTGATTCAATCAGGTTCAGATGGTTTTCCGGATAATCCGGCGCGAGTTTCGCGGCGCGTTCCAGCCACTCGCGCGCCTTGCGCCGGCTGCCGATGCTGGTCGGCCAACCCGGCGCGTCGCGATATAACAAGCCGAGGCAACGTGCCGGGCCGGCATAATCAAAATGTTTGTCCAAATCATCGGCCGTTTTGAATTCGTGTTCCATTTCCCTGACGATTTTCAGCGCGCCCAAAATTTCCGTGCGGGCGAGCTGGCCGAGGTTCATGCCAAGGTAATAATGTCCCGGCGCGGACTCGGGCTGGTGCGCGAGCAATTTGCGGCTCGCGGCGATGCCTTGAATGGCGATGGTGGCGCGTTCGGTGTCGTTCGTGGCAAAATCCGCGAAATCATAACACGCGCGGGCAAAAAGCCACACGACGGCGGAATCATTCGTATTCGATTGCAGTTGAACTTGTGCGCGATGAAATTCCGCCCCGGCACGGGCGGCGAAAACCGGGTTGTTTGTCGATTGGGCGACCGCCGCAGTGACCAAGCCGAAAAAGGAAAGAAACGCGAAGAACCGCCCGCCGGCCCCGGACGAACATCGTGTTTTCGACGCCATGATGTGGTCAATTAGAGGTTGCCATCGTGTCGGGCCGACTTATACTAGGCAAGTGAGAATAAACAGGAATTTGCCGGCGCTGGCAATGCTGATGGCGCTCGCGCTGTGCGGCGCCGGTTGTGGCGGCATCAGCGCCAGCAAAAGCTTTTCGCCCGCCTCGTTTTTCCTGCCGGGGCTGATGAAGGCCGGTCCGCCTTCGACCAACGCCCCGGCTGCGTTGCCCGAAAATTCCAACGAGGTTGCCTTGACTCGATAAAATCAAATTTATGC
Organism: uncultured Verrucomicrobiae bacterium; assembly: GCA_963842445.1. Taxonomy (GTDB): domain Bacteria; phylum Verrucomicrobiota; class Verrucomicrobiia; order Limisphaerales; family UBA11358; genus UBA11358. The sequence continues at coordinate 517,315 of CAWJHF010000004.1, forward strand.
GATTCCCCTTCGCGCTCTCGGTAAAAATCGCCGGTCACATCATCAAACACAAGCTGCGCAAGACGCCGAAGTTTGCCATGGTCCTGCAGCTCGAACCGTTGCACACCTGCAATCTCACCTGCACCGGCTGCGGCCGCATCCGCGAATATTCCACGAGCCTCAAGGACATGGTGCCGCTGGAGAAATGCCTCGCGGCGGCGAAGGAATGTGATGCGCCGATGGTCAGCATTTGCGGCGGTGAGCCGCTGATTTATCCGAAGATCGAGGAACTCATCTCCGGCCTGCTGCAACAGGGCCGTGTCCTTTACGTCTGCACCAACGGCGTGTTCATGCGCAAAAAATTGAGGGAATATCTGGCGGCCATTTATTCGCCGGCCATCGAGCCGAAGCTCAAAAAATTGCTCGACCAGAAATTGATTTCCGACAAGGACGCCGAAACCATCCGCAAGTCCGACGAGGCGGCCCGCAAAAAGGTTGTCATCCGTCCGACGCAATGGATGTATTGGAACGTCCATGTGGATGGTTTGGAATTCACGCACGACCTCATTGTCGAGCGCGAAGGCGTGTTCAAGGAATGTATCGAGGCCATCAAAATGGCGAAGATCCTCGGTTACCAGGTCGCGACCAATACGACGGTCTATAAGGAAGCCGATATGCAGGAAATCGAGGACATGTTCAAATTCCTCAGCTCGCTCGGCGTGGATGGCCACACGATTTCGCCCGGCTACGATTACGATGCCGCCAAGAAGGACATGGTCAAGCGCCTCGGCAAGGACCCGAAGGATTTCTTCCTCACCCGCGACATGACGCGAAAGAAATTTGCGAAGATTCTGGATTGGGGCAGGGCGTTCACCATTTTCGGCACGCCGGTCTATCAGGAATTTCTGGCCGGCAAACGAGAGCTCACCTGCACCGCGTGGGCGATTCCGACCTACAATATCAAGGGCTGGAAGGCGCCGTGCTACTTGATGACCGACGGCCACTACGACGGCTACCAGGAAATGCTGGCGAAGGTGGAATGGGAAAAGTACGGCGTCGTGGGCGGCGTCGCGCGCGACTCGCGTTGTGAAAACTGTATGGTCCACTGTGGTTACGACCCCAGCGGCGCGCTCGGCACGAATTATCAGCGCGGCGACAACTGGAAAAATTTCAAATTTCAAATAGCGAAACCCAAGCCGTTTCCGTTTTCGCCGGAACTGGAAAAGCGTGTTTATAATGGTGTTTCCATCGGAAAAGGCCATCTGGCCGAAGCGAAGGCGGCCATCAATCCCGCCGCCGGCGCGAAAGGCGCATTCTCTCGCAAAGAGGAAACGCCGGAACAACACGTCGGCACATTTTGCGGCGGGAGCAACGGCGAAAGTCCGGAACGCGACGCGTTGCTGGCGAAAATCAAGGACGCGAAAAAAGTCGAAGCGGGCCCGGAATAGATTTTCAGGACAGAACTTAAATGAGCAGGACCCTTTATCTTTCGCCTCCGTCGTTTGACGGCTTTGACGGCGGCGCCGGCGCGCGCTACCAAGCGCGGCGCGAAGTCACCAGCTTCTGGTATCCGACTTGGCTGGCGCAACCCGCCGCGCTCACGCCGAATTCCCGTCTGCTCGATTGCCCGCCGCATAACGTCGGTATGGAGGAATGCCTGCGCATCGCGAAGGATTTTGATCACGTCATCATCAACACCTCTACGCCGTCGCTGAAAAATGATTGCAAGGTGGCCGAGGCCATCAAGGCGCAGAAGCCCGCTACGAAAATCGGGTTCATCGGGGCGCACACGATGGTGTTGCCGACGGAAACCTTGAAGGCATCGCCGGCGATTGACTGGGTCGGGCGCAAGGAATTTGATTTCACCTGCAAGGAAGTCGCCGAGGACCGCGACCTTGCGACCATCGCCGGGCTTTCCTACCGGGACAAGGACGGCAAAATCAAGCACAACCCCGAGCGCGAGATGATCCAGGACATGGACACGCTCCCGTGGGTGGCGGACGTTTACCAGCGCGACCTCAAGATCGAGAACTATTTCATCGGCTATCTGCTGCATCCTTACATCAGCATGTACACCGGCCGCGGTTGCCCGGCGCAATGCACTTTCTGCCTCTGGCCGCAGACCATCGGCGGACACAAATACCGCGTCCGCTCGCCGCAAAACGTCGCCGACGAAATGGCTTACATGAAGAAACTGTTCCCGCAGGTGCAGGAATTTTTCTTCGACGACGACACGTTCACCGCGAACCTGCCGCGCGCCCGTGAGATCGCCAAAAAACTCGGCCCGCTCGGCGTCCACTGGTCCTGCAACAGCCGCGCAAACCTCGATTACGACACGATAAAGTCCTTCAAGGACAACGGGTTGCGCCTGTTCCTGGTTGGTTACGAAAGCGGCAACGACGACATCCTCACGCGCATCAAAAAGGGCGTGACCATGGACGAAATGCGCCGGTTCACCAAAGACTGCCATCGCGCGGGCGTCGTGATTCACGGCACGTTCATCCTCGGCCTGCCGGTGGAGACCAAACAATCCATCGAGAACACCATCAACTTTGCGAAGGAATTGGATGTGTTCAGCCTGCAAGTTTCGCTGGCCGCGCCGTATCCGGGCACGGAACTTTACGAACAGGCCAAGCTCAACGGCTGGTTTGTGAAGAAAGACAAGACCGACCTCGTCGAAGGCGACGGTTTTCAGCAGAGCACGCTGGAGTTTCCCGGCCTGAGCAAGGAAGAAATTTTCGAAAGCGTCGAAAAATTTTATCACCGCTATTATCTGCGTCCGAAACCGATTCTGCGTATTATCAAGACCATGTTGGAGGACAAGGACGTTCTGCGTCCGCCGCTTGCGCGAAGGCTATGAATTTTTCAAAAGTATGGCCCAGCGCCGCAGCGACTTGGCCGCAGCAAAAGCGGCTGCGTAATCGGAGCGCGGACAGCCATGTTCGCGGAGTTGCTATCAGCTGATAGGCGTTTGTGCGGACAAAGCTGTCCGCGCTCCTATTTCGGCCACTCGCTGATGCGTTGCCACCAGTGCTCGAGTCGCTTCAAATAGTTCTTCGGATTCGGCATCCGGTCGGCCAGTGATTGGCTGCCAAGGGATTTGTCCGGCCACAAATGCAGGTGTTTCTCGATGCTGAGTTCCTTGGCAATTTCTGAAACAGTGTGCAACGCGTTCACGGCGTAATCCTGCCAGCTTTCGCGTGTGGCAAAAACTTCCGTTTTCAATCGCACGCCGAGGGCTTCGGCCTGATCTTCAATGCGCGCCACGTTTTCCGCCCGGATGTTGATGGGTTCGTGAAAAATGGTGATTGGTCCCAGCTCGGCCACGGCTTGGAGCGTTGTGCGCAAATCGGTTTCATCGCATTCGGGATACGTCGGGGCCATGGCTACATAAACATGCAGCCCGGCTTCCTTCGCGGCATGCAGCGTGACCAGCCGTTGCGACGGCGCGGGCGCTTTCGGCTCATAAATTTTGGCCAAATCATTACGCAACGTGGGCAGGCTCATGCCAAACACCAACCGTTTGCCGAAACTGCGGAACAAATCAAAGTCAGCCCGCGCCAGCGGACTGCGGGTGAGGATGCGGACGTTAAGCGTTGATTCGTCACGGATGAGTTCCAGCGAATGACGCACGAGAAAACGTGCATGCTCACTCAGTTCGCGCTGCCGCGCCGGGTCGGGATGACGGATGACCTGATACGGGTCGGTTGTGGAGCAATAAATCACCGCGCGATTGCCGTCGGGCTTGAGTTGTTTGCGCGGCGTATTCTCGGCGGAGCGCAGCGAGGCCAGAAATTTCTGTTCATCCCACGGACGGAGCAGGAGATAATCGCCCCACTCGGCATCCGGATCTTTGACACCGTATTCGGCCAGCCGCGCCCCCTGCTTGATCGTCGCTGCGCTGGGCACATAGCAAAACCGGCAGGCGTGCGAGCAGCCGACCGCGATGTTGAAGGCCCAGTTTGACAGGCTTTTGTAGATAAAATTGTTCTCCGCGATGACAGCAGGTGCGTGCCAGAAGTCCACGGAAAATTTTCTGCGTTGTATACGTTTCGGTTCGTTTTTGCGACCGATGGCCGGAGGGTCAAGGAGTTGTGCTGGCGTCATCATCTCAAAAATTCTATCATGGCGTTATCATCCAATTCGTTATATTTCACACGGCCTTGCTTCTTCAACTGACGCATTGCGGCTAGATATTCTTTCCGCAGGACCTGCCATCCGAACTCGTCAACGATGGCTTCGAAAACGCGCCGGGCTTCCGTAACGGTTCCGCACCAGCCTCTGTCTTCAATAATCGCGGGTAATTTGGCGAGCACAAGTGATTGTTTGTCAGCATGCGCTACGTCGTCAATGTGCTCCTGAATAGTCGGGAACTCCATCTGGTCTGGACTTTCGAGGAAAAGCTTGGACTGTCGGCGCTGATAGGCGCGTTCAGCTTTCGCCATGAAATCAGCCATGTGGACGTAACCGTCCGGGTGCGAGCAAAAGTGAACAATAAAATAGCGATGGCCACCCGTCTTCGGATTTCGCAGTGGGTAGGAAATGCCATGTGTAAAGTCGGAATTTGCGAGAACGATTTTGCGGTACGCCTCAACAAGCACCTCGCGCGATGCCACCTTCTCATTTGCGTCCAGCAATGTGAGAGTTTGCTCAACGTCATCGGCAGAGGCGAATTCGGCGACTCGGTCGGAAAGTGCTTCGGCGATATGTCGCTGCGTCGGATCGAGACTGGTGATGTTGTTTGCGGCGAGACGAATCAACCGTTTCAGTCGCGTGTCGTCGAATCGTACTAAAGCTTCACGTCCCCAAGCATTGCGGGCAATCGTTTGCACTGTGGAGAGCTCCGCACCCTGTGTTCCAAACGGGTCAATGAAGAAAAGGGCCGGCGAGTCGGCAATCATTGTGAGGATTTCCGAGAGCTTTCCATCGAACTCGCCTTGGAGATTCCGGACGATGCCAGCGCGTACAAATTCATCAGTCGCGGCTTGTAGCCGCGTGAACACCGCCGGGTCTTTCTCACAGTTGATACACTTCAACATGCCACGGCGCGAAGGTTGGCGAGGATTTTGAGCAATGCGAGCAACCGTCAGTGGCGAGCCCTCGCTACCGTCTTCCAAACGGCCTGGTCCGGCAAAGCCGTCTACATAGTAAACCTTCTTTCCAGTGCGACCGAGCTTGCCGAGGAACAACTCCACATATTGCAGTAGGCCATGTTTAATAACGGCCCACGGCTTCTGAGCAGCATGGAAATCTGTTGGCATGTTAGTGCCACGATTTGTAACAGGAAAGCTTGGACAAATACAGTCCAACCTGATGGCCAAAGACAGCGTGTGCCTTTTACTTCTTCCCCTCGCTCTCGCGGCCGGCGTACTTGCGCTCGGTCGTATCCACACGGATTTTTTCGCCGGTGGCGATGAAGAGCGGGACCATGATTTCCAGGCCGGTGTCGAGTTTGGCAGGTTTCCACGTGGCGTCGGAACCGCCGCGGATGGGCGGAGCGGTACCCACCACCTCCAGCGTCACGTTCGGCGGCAGCACAATGTCCACCAGTCGCCCGTCGAGCAGCAGGGCGCGGTATTCCACGTTTTCCTTGATGAACCAGCGGCGCTCGCCGAGCAGTTCGGCACTGAGTGTCAATTCCTCAAAAGATTCGACATCGGAGAAGACAAAATCCTTCCCGTCCAGATAACTGAACTGAACGCGGCGGTGTTGCACGTCGGCGACCGGCACGCGTTCGTTTTCCGAAAAGGTGTGGTCCACGAGCCGCCCGGTTTTCAGGTGGCGCAGTCGCGCGTGGAGCTTGTGTTTGGTCTGGGCCGTGCCGCTGACGTGGAAGTCCTCCAGCATCTGCGGAGCGCCGTCGAGCAGCAGGACCATGCCGCGTTTGAATTCCGAAGTCAGAACGGTTTGCATCATTTGCCTTCTCCCGGCAGCAGGCCGGGCGTTTCAAGGTTGCCGGGAAGCCAGGACGGCTTCAAGCAGTTCCATGACAAATTTCCCGATGCCGGGCGCCTGGGATTCACGCGGGCCGGCGATGTTCAGCGTGCGAACGTTGTTCCGTTTCAGGAACTTTGAAAGGATGCCGGCGCTTTTCGACACACCGTCCCGTTCGCAAACCACCAGCGACGGGCGTCCATGTTTTTCAGCGCAACTTTTTGTGAAGGCGGTTCCGCCGCACAATTCCTTTACCCGTGCCACAATCAATGTCGCGTCTGAATCCAGCACGTTCTTTTCCGTTCGCTCGTCGTAATCCGCCGAATCGGTTTCGCGAAGCTGGTAAATCAGCGGTACGACACCGTCCTCAGCAAGGCGGCCACGCGGACACCATCCGCCGTGTTCGTAACCGTGGCGGATCGCAAAATCCAGCGCGGCCCGGTCCACGCCCGTTTGTCCTCCCGAAACAATTTTCACCCGGCTAGACTTTGCAGAATTCAATTAGCGTGAATTGGTGGAATTCGTGTCTCACGGTTTTCATGCAGAGATCACGCCACCGTCAACGGGCCGTCAAAGAGGGTCAGGCTGATGACCTCGGTTTTGGCCACGTGCGGGCCGTGCCGGACGCCTTTGGGCGCGTAGAACAACGTGCCGACGGTATAGGTCTTGTCGGATTCCTCCCATTCGCCGGAAAGCACAAAGGCCCATTCGTTGGCGTCCGGATGCGTGTGAGCGGGGATGGTGCGACCGGCCTTGAACTTGCGCAGCACCACCACGCCGCCGGTGTTTTCATGTTTGTGCAAAACCATCAACTCGACCCCGTCGTAAGGTCCGGGCTGCCAGGTTTTGTCCTTGGTCAAGGCGACATGCGGAAACATGCATTCATCGAAGCGGATTGCGTTTAATTTGCAAGCGCAGAAATGTGGAAGGAAAATAAAGTTTGTAACCGGGCGGCTCGGGCCTGGTATTGCCTGAGCCAGCGGATCGGCAAACGGGTGGAAGAAATTTTTGGTTATATGAAGACGATGGGCGGGTTGCGGCTCACCCGTTATCGCGGTGTGAAACGGACACAGGCCTGGGCATATTAAGGCGATCTCAACCCGTTGAGCACTGCACCCCGACAGCTCGATCACAAGCCTCAGCAAGCTAACAGGCCGCTGATTTTTTGCCCTGGCGCTTTGGCAAACTTTTGCCGCCAGTGAACACCAAAAACTAAGGCCATGGCTGGCTTCGTGTGTTTCGCTGGATGACAACAACTCGTGTCTGCCGGGGGCGGATTGAGGCGGGTTTGATAGGGTTTGCCGGTTTGCATGGCTTCGGCGAGGGCTTCGTAGATTTGTATCCGACTGACGGAGTGCGTCTGGTTTTTGTATTTTACCCGATGATCGTGCCAAATGAGCATCCCTTCCAAGGCGCTTACGGGCGCCAAACCGCACGATAGAACTGTGTGCCGGATGAGTTGGCATTGGTAAGGTTTAGTACGCCACTGGCTGATGTATTGGTGGAAATCGCAATCCAATTCGGCGAGGTCAAATTCGCGGAACTTTGAATCACGTAAGGCACGCCGGGTTGCCCCTGAAGCTGGAAGACAAATTGACCGGACGGTTGTTGTGGCGATGCCAGTGGAACAAGGGATGGCGCAGCCGGCGCGAGCACGAGCACCGTTGCCGAGAAAGGTGGGAACGTGTAGTTGAAGTTCGTGCCGGCAACCGGGAAATTCGTCTGCGCTATGTCCGGTGACCCGACCCCGGTGCGCGCCGCGTCGTCCTGCGGAACGCCATACGAGCAAACGGTCGCGTTGGAGAACGGCGCATAACCGGTGAGGTTGATGGCGGGGTTGAGCGTGGCGTAGGAACTCTTGTTGATGACAAGCAGCGCGAGAGCGCCGTTGGTCCGCTGGACGGCGTAGGTGCCAAGCAGTTGATAATCGTTGGTCGCCTGGACGACCGTGTCGCCGCCGCCGGCAAAATAGGGCAGCAGCTTGGCGACATAATAAGTCGGGTAACGATTGCCCGGCACACCCAAATTATAGACGATGCCTCCGTCGGTTATAAAGTATCCGCTTGAATTAGTCCGCCAGCCGTAAAGCGCGTTGTCGGAATCGGCGATGGGACTCTGCCCGTTGCGCAGGTCAAACCAAAGCCGCGAGTTGAACTCCGTCTGCATGATCTGTCCGACGGTGTCGGCGTAAAAAAGCCCGCCGACCAGGCTCACGGGCTGGCGGTCGCCGCCGCAGCCGTTTTCCGTGCATTCCAAAGTCACGTTGGTGCCGGCGCTGCCGAGATAGTCCGTGACCATCTGGCGCAAACCGGCCGCATCCGATGCCCACGTCTTGCTCCAGAGCAAGTTATAGGTGTCGCCGTCGCTCGGCGCATATTTGTGCTCGATCAGAAAATCGGGCGTAATGCCATTGCTGCGCATATAGGTCAGCATGACCGGCGTCCAACCGTTATGGGTCACGCCAGTGACCGGGTTGACGACCGGATGATTGGTGTAATTAACCGTCCCGTCTTCGGTAATATCGGCCACGGCACCGATTTTGATGGTCGGGTCCGCGGCTTTCATCTGGTTGTAGTAATCCGTGAAGCGCATGGCATAAGTCCACGGATCATGCGGCTGCCACGGGGCGTTGGTGTTGTCATCCTCCTCCCAACTGCCGCCGACTTCGTTGCCAACTTCCCAATATTTGAAGCCGCATTGGTTTGTGACATTGAACATCCGCACGCCATAGGCGGCTTCCTCCGCATCGCTGCTGCCGTAATTGACGATGATGAACGCCTGCGCGCGGGTGTTCGTGGCAACGTCAATGAAGTTTGAAGAATAGGAACCCCAGCCACGATATTCGTTCGTCCAATGATAAATATCGCCCCAACTGCCGCCGGGCCAGCGCAAGCAAGGGTTGCCGAGGTCGTTCAAGATGCTGACGGTCGTCGGCGTATCGAGATAGCCGTCCCACGCGACCTGGTTGATGCCGAAGACTTTTGCGTCCACCGTGCGGACCGGCTGCGCGACGTTGACGCCGACATGAACGACGGCGGGCGGAGGGGAGGCCACCAGCTGGATGTTGGCAATATAAAAATTGGACTGCACCGTGCCAGCGTTCCAAATCTGAAAACCGGTCAGATTGGTCACATCGGCCACTCCCAAGGAAGCCAGGGAAAAAGTGAACTGCACCCAGGTATTGGTTGGTGCCGTCACATATAACCGCGTCCCGGATGAACCGCCTACGGCATTGATGCCAACCGATTGCCCGCCGTTGGTGCCGCCGTTCAGCCAGAACGTCACATTGGTATATATGGTCGTGTCAATGGGATCATGTTCCATCCACCACGCCTGCCACCCACCAGTGGCGGCGAACACCATGCAGTTGGTGCCGGAAAGGGGGACAGGATTATTGGTGGCATAATGCGGCACCCAGCCCCAGTCTTGCCAGCCATTGTTCAGCATCTCGCTGTAAACGAGCTGGTCGTCGTTGGCCAAAGCGGGTGAGGCCAAGGCGAGAAGCGCCGTACTGGCCAAAGCGAACCGCCAGCAGGGCCTCAAATTCTTCATGTTGCTGATTCATTGTAACGCAAGTGAAATGAATAACCAGTAGCAACTGCCGGCAATAATGAAGAACAGTCGCCCATGACTGCCCGTGTTCACTCATCGGCCAAGTGAAACAGTCCTGATCCAGTTTTTGATGAATCCACGCCGCGATGGTCTCAAAGTCTGTCGCCGGAAACCAGACGTGGCCACTCAGACGGATACTTATCAGTGCCCCGCTTCGATATCGTTCAGCAGATTGGTATAGGCGGGATAATTGAGATTACCCCCGGAAGTATTTATCGTGGCGTCCTTCCACATTTGCGCGGTGATCTTTATGCCTTTAGCGCTGAAATCCGAATAGGCCACCATCAAAATCCGGCTGGTGTTATGCGCCACAGTGGTTGAAGAAAAGAGTGACGATCCCGGATCACCATAGAGATTTTCATGCAACAGAATCCGCGCGGCCTTGAAGTCGGTCGTCTTCGGATACTGCCGATAGTAGTCTCCGCCACTACCCAGTTGCGCCAAGGGATTCCAGATATACGACGAACGAATGTCTCCACTGGAATCCGTACTCAATAACGGCTGGTAATCCAGCGCCGAAAGGTCACTGACATACGGCTTCGCATTGTAGCTTGGGCAATAGAGGACCGAACCGTCGCCCGCATAATTCATCACGTAGAGAAAGCCAAAGTTCTCAATGGAGCTCGTGACCACCATCGGCAATTTATACCCCGCCGGGCCGCCATCATTCCAATAAACGTATCGTCCATAATGTTCGGCATTAACTTCGTTAAAGTGATGGATGTTGTCTGGCGGCAGCGAATCGTTGAAGTCCGAAGCATAGAGGCTTGCGGCCTTTATGAGTTGCGTCACGTTGCTGAGGCAACTCGCGCGATAGGCCTTGTCCTTGGCCGCCGCCAGCGCCGGCAGTAGAATGGCCGCCAGAATCGCAATGATGGCAATCACCACCAGCAATTCAATCAGCGTGAAGGCCCGGGCCCCGTGGCGGGGCCACTTCCATTGCCGCATGTTGGACATGCTCAACAATCTGTTTTGACGCCGTCGGAATTCGTTGTTTCACCTCGACTGGCTAGAAGGCTTGCAAGGTGAAGAACTGCACCGGCAGCGCCGGGTTCACCGTGACGGAGAAGCCGGACAGGTTGCCGCTCCCGTCAAAATTACCGGTCGCGATTGACGTCCACTGGCTTAACGGCGCCGCCACGTTGGTGGACATCAGGATGGCGAAGTTGCCGTCAGCCAGGCCGTTGTTGGCGTTGAAAACAAGGGTGCCGCTGGCCAGCGAACTGTAATCCACCTTGGTAATGGACGGCGGCAAAACTGCCGTGACGCTCACCGAGCCGTTCACTCCCAACTGGCTCGTGTCCCAAGTGTAATAGTTCGGGAGCGTGATGCTGGCGAAGGACGAACCGTTCAATCCCGAACCGCTGAACAGGGTGAACGTGTCGCCGGCATGGAGCTGCCGGCCGATGTTGGTCACAACCAATGTGCCACTGTAGGTGATGCTGGAAAGCGAGGAGACGAGCCGGTCGCTGTTCGGGCTGTTGGTGCGATTCAACTTCATCCACGCCGTACCGTTCAAATTGATGCTGTTGGTCACCGTCAGTGTGCCGGTGTTGCCACCAGGTCCGTCGCCGGGCTGCACGGCGCCGGAAGCGTTCAAGCTGCCGAGAATGGTTCCACGACCAAGAAGGCTCTGGCTGCCTCCCAGTTGCAATGTGCCGTCACTGCGGCCGGAAACGTCCAAGAAGGTGCCGGCAGTAATGTTGATGGTGGCGCTGCTGCCAATCGAACCGTCACCATTCCCCACGTTACCCAAGGCCAGCACGCCGTTGCTGATCGTGGTTGTGCCTGAATAGGTATTGCCTCCGGTCAGAGTCAGAGTGCCCGTGCCGGTCTTTATGATGGACACTACCGCACCTGCAGCTGTGCCATTTTGAATCAGGCCCTGGAAGGTGCTGCTTTGGTTGTTGTCGCCGATTTGGTAGTTGTTGGGCGTGCCGGTGTTCAACGCGCCTTTCAAAATTGTGCTGGAACCGCCAGCCAAGGCGCCCAGATAATAATTAGTCGTGCCATAGGTGCTGCCGTTACGATTCGCCATTGTGACGGAACCGGAGCCCAGATCAAACGTGACATTGGTGCTGCCAGTGCAGTAGTCGCTGCCGCCGGAATTGAAGCGGAAGATGCCGACGCTGCTGCCAAGTTCGATTGTGCCGCTGAAGGCCGCGATGCTGGCATTGAATGTGCAGTAACCGGCGCTATTGGGGATGCTGATATTCAAGTTGCTGGAGCCGGACAACCCTCCGACGCCAGATACCGATCCCAAGATATTGTTGCCGTTGCCGCCATTAACGATCAAAGTGCTGTTCGAAACCACATTGATGAGATTGGCATAGAACTGTTGGCCCTGTGCGCTGCCAGCGGCCGCCAGGGAAACGGTGCCGCCCGCGAATATGATGCTGTTCGTGCCGATGGTACCAACACCATTGACCAGCAAGGTGCCGTTGCTCACAGTGGTAACGCCCGCATAGGAGCAACTGCCCGTAAGATTTAATTCGCCCTGATCCACCAAGGTCAGCCCCCCGCTGCCGGTCAACGTTCCGCTCACCGTCAGCTCAGTGGCGCCATTGGTGATGTCAAACACACCGCCGCCGGGATTGAACGTTGCGCCGCGGTCTATGCTGGTGGAATCGCCGAGATACATTAAGGTGCCGTCATTAAACACCAGATTGCCCGGATCGGATGTGGCCGCTCCGATGTTGCCGGGCACGCCACCGTCGGTCAGGTCTGACACTTCCAAAACGCCACCGTCGAGGATGGTCTGGCCGGTGTAGTTGTTGGTTGTCAGCACGGTCAAAATGCCGTTGCTGACCGTCAAACTGCCGATGCCGCCAATCGCACCGTTGCCGGTGAAGACATAGTTGGAGGTGGTGTTTACCGTGACGGAACCCGGATCAACACTGCCCACAATGTTGACCGCCAGATTGCTCGCGCCCAGATTGCTGAACAGGGCGTTGTCATTGGGCACAAAAACGGTGGGTAATCCCGTCCCGTTGTTGAGCCAGTTCGTGGTGGTCTCCGTGTCCCAGTTGTTGGCCGCGGCATTGCCCAGCCAGGTGATGTTCGTGGGGCCGCGAATGCTGCTCTGGGCGACGAAATAGATGGTTTCGGCCGTCGGGCTGTTGGAGAGCGTGCCGCTAGCCCCGGTCACCGTGAAATTGTTGGTGTCGCCGCTTAAACTGCTGCCATAATAAATCAGCGGATACACGCCGCCGCCGGGCGCCAATGACCCGTTGATGGTGATGGTGTTTATTCCACTTAACGCCAGACCGCCGGAAGCATTGAGGAAATCGTTGTTTGGCCCCGACGGATTGCTTGAAAGGTTGAATTCGTTGTTCACACCGCCATTTTCCGTCAACCCGCTGGTAAAGGTCAGTGTGCCCGTCACCGTGTTGCTGCCGGGGTAAATGGTGGAAGAAGACGCCGCCACCACCGCGCCGGTCACCGTGCCGGAACCGGACAGCGTCTGGTTGGCATTGAGTGTGAAACCACTCACTTGCGACACATCAAAGGTCGTGCCGCTGCCGACCACGATGGTGCCGCTTGTCAGCGAACCGCTCGCACCCAAAGCCAGTGTGCCGGCATTGATAAGCGTGTTGCCCAAATAAGTATTGGCTGCGTTAAGCGTCAGTGTGCCGCCTCCGGTTATGTTCAACGCAATCGAACTGGGACCGCCCAAAGCGCCAGTCAGGGTGATGTTGTGGGGCGTGCCGTTCATGTCGGCCGCTTGAAAGGTGAAAACGCCGCTGCCATTCATATTCAACGGTGCCGAACCCGTCCAATCGGCGGTTGCTCCAAACAGGCCGCCACCTTTCAAAACCGTGTTCAACGTAATCGCTCCATTCCAACCGATACCCTGACTGCCAACATAAATTGGCGCGGCATTGGTGAAATCCACCGTCCCGGCATCCGGCACCGAATCTCCGAACTGAAAACCGCCAGCTATGTTCGTTCCGCCCGTAACTGAAAAGATGCTGATGTTGGCGGCCGCTGGTGGATCAGGATTGACAATGTCAGGATCTGGAATAACAAACAAACCACCTTGCTGAAGAAGTCGCGCCGGGCGGCTGTTGGCACCGGTACCCTGAATCAGAACGTTGCCCATGTTGGTCACAGTTCCACCAGCAACCAGCATCGTGAGATAGGAATTTGCATTCCCGCCAACGTTCAGGTTTGTCATTGTCACCAATCCACCGTAAATCAGCAGTCCTTCCGTGCCGAGCGCCGGCTGAGAGCTGGGACTGGATCGCTTGATGGTGGTCGTGCCCAGGTTATTGGTGCCGCCATTGATTACGAACAGCGAGCTGGCGCTCGCGTTGGCCGGATTGATGGTCGTGACGCTGGCATTAAGAGTGGCTCCGTTGTTGGTCATAATTCCAATGCACCCCGCCGTGCCGGTGCCCGTGCCACCGGTGGCACCCGATCCGACCAGCAGCGAACCCTGCACGGTTACGGAACTCCCGGCAGTCAGGCTCACAACCGAATTTGAAGTGAACGCAAGGTTGCCAGTCACGTTGACCACCGCTCCGGTATTCACGAACAGCTTGTTTCCACCACCGGCGCGCAACAGCGTGATGGAACTGCAATTAAATCCATTCGTGTTTACATTCAGCGTGCCGTTGTTCGTGAGCGCAGCAAAACTGCTCGCGGTCATCGGCAGGTTGTAACTTACGTTGGTGGCGGCGCCAATGAAGGCATTGGTGGTCGAATCGAGGGGGGGAGCGCCGGTATCCCAACTGGTCGGCGTGTTCCATTCGCCACCCGAAGCGGGGCCAATCCACGTGGCGGTCGTTTGCGCCTGGCCGGTTGTCAACGCGAACAATAACCATGCGCCGCCCAGCGACGCCGTTCGGAAAATTTTTGTCAGTTGCATAAGTATTCTAGGGTTGGTTGGTTTAATGGGTTGAGGAATTATTTCACACTTTGAAAACATCGCCGGGCAAAGCGCCAGCCTGCCGCCAAACCACCCTGCCGGATGGCCTTGAGCAAACGGAACGCATTTTCGTTCGTTGACACACGGGGTTGTTATACTGTGGCATTCAACCTCGTTTTCCACCAGGGGTCTATCGGATGTTTGTCTGAGGACAAACCGCCGCTATCCCCGCTCCACCAGTTTCATGGCGGCCTCGGTCCGGGAGTGGACGTGGAGCTTTTCGTAAACGGCGCTGATATGCGTCCGCACCGTGCTCATGCTGATGCCGAGATGATCGGCAATCTCCTTGTACATGTAGCCTTTGGCGAGCAATCTCAGGATTTCGTGCTCGCGGCTGGTCAGATGCTCCACCCCCGACGCGGATTTTGGGGACCGATGGAAGTAGTTGATCACCTTCCGGGCAATCTGGAGCGACATGGGCGCGCCGCCGGCGTGGACCTGCTGCACTGCCTCCACCAACTCTTCCCGGCGCATGTTCTTGAGGAGGTAACCATTGGCACCCGCGCGCAGTGAATCGAAAATCAGGTCTCCGTCATCGTAAGTCGTCAGCATCAGGACCTGCGTCCCCGGCAGGCGTTCCTTGAGCCGGGCCACGCACTGGATGCCGTTCATGCCCGTCAGGTTGATGTCCATCATCACGACGTCGGGATTTTCCGCGGGGATGTCCCGCAATGCCTCTTCCGCGTTGGCATGCGCGCCAACACAGCGCAAGCCCGGCGCGTTGCCCAGCCATTCCGCCAAGCTCTCGCGCATGTCCCGCTGGTCTTCCACGATGGAGATTGTAATGCTCATCTCCCGGTTATTTTGTTTCATTCTAGGTCAAAGCCGGCGGCCGGGTCATCGGATAAAGGTATGAGCCGTCCACGCTAGGCCGGCGGCAGGGGCAACTCAATGGTGATGAGGGTGCCCGCACCCACCCGGCTTTGGATGCGCCATTCGCCCCCAATCTCGGTCAGACGCTGGCGCATGTTGCGCAAGCCATCCTCCCACGCGTCTTCCGGCGGCCGGTCAAAACCGCAGCCGTTGTCTTCGATGACAATCCGCAACCCCTGGGGGGTGGCGCTGATCCGCAACCAGACTTCGGTGGCGCGGGCGTGTTTGACAATGTTTTGCAGTGCCTCCTTGACGACCAGGAAAATGTTATGACGCACATTGGCCGGGACTTCACACGCCGGTGTTTGCTCCGGAACATCCAGCAGACAGCGAATCCCGGCATCCCGAAGATAGTCGGTCGCAAACTGGCCCGCATAATCAATCAGATGCGCCAGCGTGTCGTTGCGGGGATTCACCGCCCAAACGATTTCGTCCAGCGATTTGACCGCCTGGCGCGCGGTGCTGGTCATCTTCTCGATGCGCTCAACCGCTTTTTCCTTTTTGGCCAGATCCCCCAGCACGGCAATGAGCGTCAAGCTCGCCCCGAGATCATCATGGATGTCCTTGGCGATGCGGGCCCGTTCGCGCTCCACGGCCTGCCGCCGTTCCAACTGCTCCATTTTCCGGTGCAGCCGCCGCGTGGCCGTGTGCCGGACCGTCCCGGCCAACACGCCAATGACTAACACTCCTGCCAGCACGCGAAACCACCAGGTTTCATAAAAATGCGGCAGAATTCTGAGTTGCAGGACAGAACCGGCCTCGTTCCAAACGCCGTCGCTGTTGCAGGCCAGCACGTGAAACCGGTATTCCTCCGGCGGGAGAAAGATGTATTGCGCAAAACGCCGCGTCCCGGCCTGAACCCAGTCGGCGTCCACACCTTCCAACTCATAGCGAAACTGCACCCGCTCCGGCGAAACCAGGCTCAACCCGGTGTACCGGATCTCAATCTGGTGTTTGCCGGGAGGCACTTCGAGCATTAACGGACGCGGCTTCCAGGGATTTTCGCGAGCCACGTTGCCGGAGGCGGAATTGGCTCCGACACATTCCACATTAGTCCGCACCTGACCATCTACCAGCACCTCCTCGATCACCACCGGCGGCGGCATCAAGTTAGGCCGGACCTCTTTCGGTTGAATCCACGCGGCTCCCTTGGCGGTGGTGAACCAAAGTCTGTCGTCCCGGTCATGCAGGGTCGCCGGCTGGTAGCCGCCCGAACATTCGAGCGACGGCAGACCGTCCGACCGGCCATAGACCACACACGGGACAACGCTGCTTTTCCCCGACGCGACATCGTCCAGCGCCGATTTGGCCACGCGAAAAATGCCCTGGTCGGGACCCCAGCCAGAGATTGCCCCGGCCGTCGTCGAGGATCTGGCAGATGACATTGTCCGGCAACCCCTCTGCTTTGCCGTAGCGCGTGAACCGGCCATCCCGAAAACGCAGCAAGCCCCCCCGGAACGTGCCAACCCACACCGTGCCATCCGCTTCGGCCAGCACCAACCAGACGGCCCCTGACTCTTGATTGTCCGTCGGATGAAAGGTCGTGACAGTGTCGTTGACAATGTGATAAAGATCGCCGTTTCCCGCCCCCACCCACAACGTGCCCGCTTTGTCCTCCGCCAGCGCCCGCATGGAACGCCGGGCCAGTCCCTTGAAAAACTGGAATTCACCCGGCGAGTCGCCAGCGGCAAAGAACAGCCCGCTTGTGGTTCCCACCCAAATCCGGTCGTTGGGGTCCGTCAGAATGGCTTTCACCCCATGCAGCACCGGCGACACCCGTTTGAATTCTCCGCCCGTGCGGACAAACAGGTCTTCGTTACCGGCACTGGCCCACAACCGCCCCGCCGCATCCGGACATACACAAAAGACGGAGCCCGAGGCGGTTCCATCCGGTGCGGTCAGGTTCGTGGTGACTCCGTCCTGCCAGCGCTCCAAGCCGCCGCTTAACAGGCCAATCCACACGACCCCGTTGGCGTCTTCGCACACGGACTTGGCGGCTTTCGCCAGAGACCCCTCACTGGCCGCAGCGGTGTGAAATTGCGCTTCCCGCACCCGGACCAGACCGCTGGCATCCAGACCCGCCCACCAATCTCCCTCGCGATCCTCAAACAAGCAATACACGCGGTCTCCGGGAAAACCGTCTTCCGGCGTAAGTTGCCGGACATCGCCTGCCGCACTGACATGGATCAGGCCGCGTCCATAATTGTAAAACCACATGCCGCCGTGATGGTCCTCCTGTGCCCTGATCTGACCGGAATTGTCGGTGAAAATATTCCGCGGTGGCTCCGGCGCGAGAATCCATCGGCGCGCCCCGGCCTCGCACACACATCCCCTGGCCACCGCCCAGATGTGTTCGCCGGCGGTGACGGCCAGGAACGTCATGCCCAGGGATGTTTCGGAATTGGTTGGCGTGGCGATCTGGAATTTGCTTCCGTCCCAAACCGCAAAGCCGTTGTCGGTGCCCACCCACAAACGACCGCGGGGGTCCGTGGTCAGGCAATTGATGTTCGTTCCCACTAGGCCGACAGAGACCGGCAACGGTTCAAACCGCCCGCCCGCCCATCGCCACAAGTGTTTGTCGCCGTCACGATACCAGAGCGTGCCTGCGCCATCTTCACAGCAGAGCGCGCCCAAACCCCGACCCGGCGGCGACAACTCTTCCCAGCCTTCTCCCGCGGGCGCGGTCAACGATTTACGGAGCAGTTCGCCCCGGCTCGTCAGGAACACCACTTGATTTGACGACGACGAAACCAGCGTCATCTCCCCCTCGGACAGGCGGGTATTGCGGCGTTCCAGCACAAATTTCCGCTGCCGAAAGGTGGTCAGGGAGCCGTCATAAGTGTTGATCCAGAGCGTGCCCTGGCTGTCAACGTAGAGTCCGCGCACCCGGGCATGAACGAGCGCCGGCGTGTTGGCCGGATCAAAAGTGACAAAACGCACCCCGTCGAAACGCACCAAGCCGTTGTAAGTGCCAGCCCACAGATAACCGTCCGGCGTCTGCGCAATGGCTGTGACGGAACTGTCCGGCAAACCATTCTCGGATGTCCAGACATCGATCAGGTAGTCCCTCGCCATGTTGGCGCCCCAAGCCGGCAGGGCGGTCAACAACCAGACCAGCGCAAGAAGTCGCACACCGTCAGCCGCAAGCCGGACGAATTGAATATTCCTGGCACGCAGAATCATAACCTTTTGAGCGTGTGGAAAATTATGCTCCTTTGGCTGTGACTTTCCAATCTCATTCAACCAGCCTCGGCTGCGGAATGCCATTGCCATGCTGCGGCGCGGCACAGCCCGGCAAAACTTGAAAACCGTTTCGGTAGCCAGCCTAACCGGGTTGTAGGCACTCCGTATCCGCCTGGCGGAGCACGTCAGGCTTCCGGGGTCAAATGCGTTGCTTCCAGCGTTTTGGGGCTGCGACTGGCGGAAGAAGAAATTCCCCTTTGGCGATGAATTGATCACGCTATTGTTGACAATGTTGCCGACGTAGTTGCCCCCGGTCGCATTGTTGTCGGTGGTTTCAGCTATTTTACCCGCAACAGCGAGCGCTGGAAAAATCATCGGCCTGATTTTGGTGTTTGCTTACGGCATTTTTACGGATTATTCCAAGTTCAAGCATTTACATGATACAAGCGCCTGACACCGCGCTGGAACCAATGGCGAGTTGACTCAAAAGTGGGTGTTACCCAAGGAGAAGCCGGAAAGTCACATCTTGAAAATCAACAATTTATGTCGATTCCAGTTCACAACTTTATTTTCCTTCCACAAGTAAAGGCGTAATGAACGAAAAATCGCAGGTTGCACGGCCGCCGGGCTTGCGCCATTTTCCGGAACCGTTTGTGGACGTGAATTGGAAAAAGTTGCGGGCGCGGGCGCTGGCGGAAGTTGAGGCAACGGTGGCGGCGTTGCCCGCGCCGTTGCGCGAACGGGCGGAAAAGCTGCCGGTCACCTTCGAGCGCATTCCGAACGCTGGCTTGCAGGCGGACGGCGTTGAAGCCGACACGCTCGGTTTGTTTACCGGGGCGGAATTCGCCGAGGAAGGGAATGTTCCACTGCCGCCACAGATTATTTTATTTCTGGAAAATCTTTGGGATTTGGCGGAAGGCGACGAGGAGATTCTCCGTGACGAGATCCACACGACGTATCTGCACGAACTCGGCCATTATCTCGGCCTGGACGAGGATGAATTGACCGAGCGCGGGCTGGAATGACAATCGCTGAGCGGGCCGCACTTTGCGCGGCGATGAAGGAAGCGCGGTTAGTCCACGTCTTCGCCGAGCTCGACGTTCCAGTAGGCGAGGTCAATGAAATGCTTCCAACTGTCGTGCCGGTGCAGGCTGAAGTTGATTTGCACAAACGGCCGCCATTTCGGCCGTTTCGGCTTGCGGATAAGGTGCAGCCCGGCCTCCTGCGGCGTGCGATTGGCCTTCTGCGTGTTGCACTCGACGCACGAGCAAACAATGTTTTCCCACGTGGTCGGGCCGCCGCGGTCGCGCGGCAGGACGTGGTCCAGGTTCAAATCCTTGCGGTCGAAGGCGCGCCCGCAGTACTGGCAGGTGTTTTTGTCACGCTCAAAAATGTTGTGGCGCGTGAACTTGACCTCCTTTTTTGGCAGCCGGTCGTAAATCAGCAGCAGAATGATTCGCGGCACGCGGATGCGAAACGAAATGGTGTGAATGGATTCCTCGCGCGGCGCGGCCTGGGAAAGGTCGCGCCATTCCTCAAAATTGAAGGTGCGGAACGAGCCGTCGCCGTCGTTCAGCACAGCCTGCGCGTGGCCTTGGAACAACAACGTGAGGGCGCGCCGGGTGGTGCAGACGTTGACCGCCTGCCACAACCGGTTCAGCACAAGCACATGCTGGTTTAGCGCGGTATTCATGGCGCTGGCTGGGGAAACGCTAACAAAACCAGCGGCGCAGGTCAACCACCGATGGCTTTGAGGAAGGCCTTGATTGGGGCATGGCACTTGAAATGCCAGCCCGTTTCACTCTTTTTTCCTGCGCACCCCAATTTGCGATGGTCAAAGGAACTCAATGTCCCGATGGGACCGGCTCATGGTAGGGCTTGCCGGCGCGGTAGAGTTCGAGCAATTGCCGGTTTTTCTCGGCTAGTTTTTTTAACCCGGCATCGGTTGCGAGCTTCTCCGCCTTTTCCGCCGTGGTCACCGCTTCCGGGAAACGCCCACATTCGGCATAAGCGGCGGCCAGCGTCCCGATGAACAAGGGTTGGCCATAATGAGTCAGCTCACACGCGCGCTCAGCCAAACGAACCGCCTCGGCCCCATTGCGAAGCTGGTCATCGGGACTGGCGGCCAGTACCCACGCCAGGTTGTTCAGCGCTCCGGCCAGGTTGGGATTTAATCTCAGTGCTTCCCGATATTGGGCAACCGCTTCCCGGATGCGACCCAATTGGCCAAGTGTCATGCCCAAGTGAAGAAATGTTTCGGGACGGTTCGAATTGATCTGGATGGCCTTGTAATAGTTCTCAATCGCTTCATCGAACCGGCCCTTGGCGGCGAGGGCGACACCCAGATTGTCCAGCGCGTCGCAATCGTTCGGTTTGATCTGGAGGGCCTTGCGATAGTTCTCGACCGCTTCATCAAACCGGCCCTTGGCGGCGAGGGCAACACCCAGATTGTTCAGCGCTTTGAAGGAATTCGGATTGATCTGGACGGCTTTGCGACAATTCTCGATCGCTTCATCAAACCGGCCCTTGGCGGCGAGGGCAACACCCAGATCGTTCAGCGCCCCGGAGAAATTCGGATTGATCTGGATGGCCTTATGGTAGTTCTCAATGGCTTCATCAAACCGGCCCTTGGCGGCGAGGGCAAGGCCCAGATTGTTCAGCGCTTCGAAGGAATTCGGGTTGATCTGGATAGCCTTATGGTAGTTCTCAATGGCTTCATCAAACCGGCCCTTGGCGGCGAGGGCGAAGCCAAGATTGTTTTGGGCCTCGGCGTAATCCGGTTTCAGGCGGATGGCTTCCTGATATTGGCGAATCGCCTCGTCGGTTTGGTCTCTCTTGTCGAGGGCGACGCCGAGGTTGTAGTGGGCCTCAGCGAAGCCCGGTGCAAGGCGGATGGCTTCCTGGTATTGGCTGATCGCCTCGTCGGTTTGGCCTTTCTTGTCCAGGGCGTCGCCAAGGCCGCTGTACGCGCGGTAATTGTTCTCCGTAACTGCGAGCGCATGCCGGAAAAGGGTTTCACTGTCCCGCCAATACCCGAGTTGTTGCCGCGTCAACGCAAAGCACAGGACAATCGCCGCTGATCCCGCCGCAGATAACACCATCAGGCGATGCCGCCAGTGTCGGGTCATTTCATTCGCGCCCCAGATTGCCAGGATCAGCAAGCCCAGCGACGGAATATAAGTATGCCGATCCGCCAGCGCCTGGCCACCCGTCTGCACGAGACCGATCATGGGCACCAGCATCCCGCAAAACCATAGCCACCCTATCAGCAAAAAGGGATATCGCCGCCGCTTCACAAAAAGAAGCACCGAGATGACAACCAACAGCAAACCCGCCAGCATCACCTTCGACAGCGGCCAATATCCAGGGTGTGGATAGAACACGGCCAAATCCGTTGGCCAGATCATCTTCCCCAGATAGCGGCAATACGAGACCAGGGCGTTTCCGACACGCGCGCCGGGTGGCATGGCTTCACTCGCCATCAAAGAGCCTCCGATCTTCTGCACCACGAAGGTCACGTAGCTCGCCACTGCTGCCAGAACAAAGAAAGGGATTTTTTCCATTACCAATCGCCACGCGCTTCTGATTTGGAAGCGTTTCAGTGGCCAGTAATCCAGCAGCAACATGACGAACGGCCATGTCACCAGCATCGGCTTGCTCATCAAACCAAGAGCCAGGAAGAACAAGGCGAGCATGTAGTCGAGAGTCGCGGGCCGGTGGTCGAGCGCCGGAACCATCCCCACCTTGGGTTCCCCTGTTGCGTCCATCAACCGCTTTCCCGCATAGCGGGCGTAAAAAATAAGCGCGAGCAGACCGAGGAAACCGCTGAGCACATCCTTGCGTTCAGAAACCCAGGCGACCGATTCGACGCGCAGCGGGTGAAAAGCGAACAACGCCGCCACCAACAGGCTCCGCCACGTCGCGCCGGTCAACAGTCGCAGCAATACGAACACCAGCGCGGCGTTGAGGGCGTGAAACAGCACGTTGATCAGGTGATGTCCCCATGGGTTCAAACCAAACAGTTGACAGTCCAACATGTGGGACATCACTGTCAACGGATGCCAATTGGCGGACACAGGATTGAAGAAAGCCCATCTCACTGACTCCCAGTTCAAACCGCCCTGAACATGTGGATTCGCTGTGACATATTCCGTGTCATCGAAGTTAATGAAGTCACATCTCGTCGCCGGCCAGTAAAGGGCGGTCGTCACCAGCATCAGCAACACGGCCAGGAGCCACACCGGAATACGCGGCTGAACCGTCTCCGGGACAGGCGCTCTCGCCGGTGCGGGCTTGGATTTGATCGCTGGTTTGCGCATGGGACTCCCAAAAAATTACTGCTCACCCCAAAGAGGCCGGGAAATTTCGCACGCCCATTTGTAGCGGGAACAGCCGGGCGTTGGCAAGATTGGTCCCATGCAAGCCGGTTAAGGCGTGCCGGGGGCGGTGTCGGATATCGCGTCGGTCACCTCTGTCACGGGCGTCAAAATTGAATTTTTTCACCCGTAAAAAATCGTGGCATTTCACTTTTTCAGTCGTTGATGGGAGCTTTCACGAGCTTTGCCACCTGCACCCAAGCGTATCGTTCAAAAGAATTCTTATGCCCGGGCGCCGAAATTGTGCCCCGGCGCGCGCGCAGCAGGACTGCGAGCGCTCCTGGTTGGCGACGATGTCCACTGCGTCCGTTTCGCAGACGTCACAAAAGTTTTCTTTACCGTAGCAACCCATTTGATTTACCATGGCGCCACAATAAAAAATTGTGATGTCAGGATGAAATCCTTCAAAGTCGTGCCCCGGCTGATGACGGTCATGGTGATGTGCCTGTCTGTGTCTTCCGTCCGGGGCGGAATCATGTTCACCACGCTGGTTTCGTTTACCGGCACCAATGGGGCTTATCCGGGCGCCAACCCTTACTGCGGGCTGACGCTGGGGGCGGATGGCAATTTCTACGGCACCACATTTCAAGGTGGCTCGAACAACCTTGGCACAATATTCAGTGTGACCCCAGGCGGCGCCTTCACTTCGGTTCTCCCGTTCAATGGCACCAATGGCGCCAATCCCTATGCTGCCTTGTTGAGGGGTGGCGATGATAAACTCTATGGCACGACATTCGCCGGGGGCGTGAGCAATTGGGGCACAATATTTTTAATCACAACGAATGGCGCTTTTACCAACCTGTTCTCCTTCCCCGGAATCAATAGCCCGTATCAGGGCGCCAATCCCGGCGCGGCATTGGTGCAGGCCGGCGACGGCAACTTTTACGGCACGGCAGATTTTGGCGGGACCACCAACGCCATCTATTACAACACCACCCTTCTCGGTTACGGCAATGGCACTGTCTTCCAATTGACCACCAACGGAACCGTGACTGTCCCGGCCGTATTCGGCAACACCAATGGCGCCCATCCTTCCGGCGGGCTGGTGCCGGGACAGGATGGCAATTTTTATGGGACGACCACCTGGGGCGGCCAGGGCATCAGCGGCACCTTCCCGGGCTACGGCACGGTATTCAAAATGACTCCCGACGGAACGCTCACCAACATTTACTCGTTCACCGGGTCCGGCGATGGCGGTTTTATTTATGCCGGGCTGGTTCAGGGCAGTGACGGCTATCTCTATGGCGTTGCATTCAGCGGGGGTTCGTTGGGCTATGGCACGCTGTTCAAAGTCAGCACCAACGGATCATACGTTCCGCTCCACACGTTCAGCTATTTTGACAGCGGTTCGCCCTACGGCGGGATGACCGAGGGCAGCGACGGAAATTTCTACGGGACGACTTACGGCGCGTATGCCGGCTTTGGCTCAATATTCAGTGTAACGCCCGACGGCGCCTTCACCAATCTGTTTTTCTTCAACTCTACCGACGGTTCCCAGCCAGATGGGGTTCTGCTGCAAGGCCCCGATGGCAATTTTTATGGCACAACGTCGCAGGGCGGTGCGAATGGCCTGGGGACCGTATTCCAGCTCAGCGTCCCGCTGCCTCCGGTGATCAAAACGCTGACAGAAACAAATGGGACAGTCACACTTGTCTGGAGCGCGGTGGCAGGACAAACGTACCAAGTGGAATACTTGGATGATTTGGCCCAGACGAATTGGTCTTTCCTGACCAAACCCTCGGTGGCCACCAACGGTGTCATGACCGCGACCGATTTCGATGACATTGCTTCTTCTGCGCAACGCTTTTACCGTGTTGTTCTTGAGTGAGCCAGTCTTTCGCAAGGGCGGCTCCGCGCAAAAAAAATGTTTTTCCCACTGGTACGGCCGATCGGGAATCTGTGATGTTCAACGGAACTCAATGCCCCGTTCGGGCAGGCTCATGGTAGGGCTTGCCGGCGCGGTAGAGTTCGAGCAATTGCCGGTTTTTCTCGGCTAGTTTTTTTAACCCGGCGTCGGTTGCGAGCTGCTCCGCCTGCTCCGCCGTGGTCACCGCTTCCGGGTAACGCCCACATTCGGCATAAGCGGCGGCCAGCGTCCCGACAAACAAGGGTTGGCCATAATGCGTCAACTCACACGCGCGTTCAGCCAAACCGACCGCCTCGGCCCCATTGCGAAGTTCGTCATCGGGACTCGTGGCCAGCACCGCCGCCAGGTTGTTCAGCGGCCCGGTCAGGTTGGGATTTAATCTCAGTGCCTCCCGGTATTGGGCAATCGCTTCCCGGGTGCGGCCCAATTGGTCAAGGGTCATGCCCAAATGAAAGAAGGGGCCGGGACGGTTTGAGTTGATTTGGATCGCCTGGCGAAAGTCCTCGATCGCTTCGTCGAACTGCCCCCGGGCGGTGAGGGCGACACCCAGATTGTCCAGCGCGTCGCAATCGTTCGGTTTGATCTGGAGGGCTTTGCGATAGTTCTCGATCGCTTCATCGAACCGGCCTTTTTCGGCGAGGACGACACCCAAATTGTTCAGCGCTTCGGAGAAATTCGGATTGATCTGGATGGCTCTGTAATAGTTCTTGATCGCTTCATCAGATTGGCCCTTGGCGGCGAGGGCGTTGCCCAGATTGTTCAGCGCGTCGGAGAAATTCGGATTGATCTGAAGGGCCTTGCGATAGTACTCGATCGCGTCATCAAACCGCCCTTCGGCGGCGAGGGCATGGCCCAGGTTGTTCTGCACTGCGTAGCGGTTCGGGTCGCTTTGGAGGGACTTATGATAGTTCTTGATCGCGTCATCAAACCGGCCCTCAGCGGCGAGGGCAACACCCAGATCGTTCAGCGCGTCCCAGGCGTTCGGGGCAATCTGGATGGCCCGATGGTAATGTTCAATTGCCTCTTCAATGCGCCCCTGGTTTTTAAGCACAAGACCCAGATTGTTGTGGGCCATCCAGCAATCCGGGTTCCTCGCCAGCGTCGTCCGCCAGAGGGTTTCCATGCTGGCAAACGTCCCGCACTGCTGCCAGGCCAACGCGCCCAGCACCAGCAGCACTGTCCCGCACAGCGCCGGTTCCAGCAACGGTCTTCGCTTTTTGAAATGCTCGAGCGCCGTGGTGATGGCAGCCGCCGCCAGCGCGAGCGGACCGAGGCTGGCCAGATACTGAAAATGATCACCCACGAATGAATAGCGGAAGAAATAAACATTGAAAAAGCCAAGCACTGGAAACAGCGAAACCACAAAATAGGCAAACACAAAAAAGACCGGCCCGCTCCGGCCGCGGCGATTCAGCCACAACAGAAACAAGATGACGCCCACCGCCAGAACCGGCAGATAGGCGCTTGGGCGCGAGGCGTCAATTTCCCACCGCGGATAGATAAAAATCAACGGGTGCGGCCAGAGCAATTTGCCGAGATAAAACCAGACGGCTTTCCCGGCGATCACGAGCCGCTCGGGCCGGCTTTGCGACCAGTCCGGGCCCACCGCCCCGGAATGGAACTGTTGTTCCCAGATCGTCCAGCCGCTGGCCGCCGCTGAGATTATGAAAAATGGCACCAGCCTGAATATATTGCGCCAGCGCCAACGGCCATCACTCCACCACCACACCAGGCCGAGCACGACCGGCAACATCACGGTGGAAGCCTTGCTCAAAATCGCCAGCGCGGCGCAAAGCAAGGCGAGCGCGTAGTCCCCTTCCGTTCCTTTCCGGCCGGCGAAGGTGCCGGCGGCCCGCCATTTCAGAAAAAACCAGATCGCCAGCAGGTAGAACAAACAGGATTGGGTGTTCTTCAATTCCGTGATCCAGGCCACCGACTCCGTCTGCACCGGGTGCAATCCCCAAAGCGCGGCTCCGAACCACGCGCCGCGCACCTTCAAGCACCGCAGAACGAGCCACAGCAAAACCGCACACGCCGCGTGCATGGCGATATTCACCAGGTGATACGGCAATGGATTTAAACCCCAGATCGCGTGCTGCACCCAAAAACTGCTCAACACCAGCGGATAATATGTCGCCGCGCTGCTCGTCCAGATTTCCCTGAATCCGAGCGGACCGACAATGCAGGGGTTCGCCGTCAGATGAGCGTCATCATCCCAGATGAATCCGCCGCGCAGCGCCGGCAGATAGGCCAGGAAGACAAGAAGAACGATCAGGGCGCCCTGCCAGACCGGCAGCGTTCGTCCACGAATGGACATTCGCCCGGAGAAGGTCTTTTGTGACACACGATTTTTTTACCCGCAAAGGCCCAGCCGAGGCAAGTTCTGTTGGATAGCATCCTGATTTGAAATTCCGATTCACAATTGAATGGCAGGGCTGCGACCTGCCCGACATCTGATGTCAGGGCAACCTGCGCGGTCTGGAACGACCGGCTGTCGTCCCTATCAATCAAACAACCCATTACCAAGTAGCGCATCCTAAAAATTCTGCTCATGCGGATTGAGAACAATCCCCGGCCCGCAGCAAACATGGACACTCCCTGGCGTTGCCAAACGACGCCGGACTCGGCTATTTTACCGTCGTGAAACGTTTCGCCACACTGGCAGTTTTGTTCCTGATGCTCATGCTGTCCCCGGCCCGCGCGCAGGAGGGTGCCGACAACCAATACCTCATCATTTACAGCCTGATACAGCAGGCGGACTCGCTGAACAGCGCCGGTCATTCCAGTGAGGCGCTGGCGGGCTTTATCGAGGCGCAGGGCGAATTGCGAAAATTCCAGAAAGTTTACCCGGACTGGAGTCCCAAAATCGTCAATTTCCGGCTGGATTATCTTGCGGAAAAAATCGCGGAACTGACACCGCAAGTTCCCGCAACCAACGCACCGCCGCCGGCCGCACCGCCGCCAGCCGCGTCAACGCCAACCGCCCCGCCGGTCGCACCGCCGACCCCGCCACCGCCGGTCGCGTCCACGCCCGCGGTCCCCCCGCCACCGGCGCGGATTTTGAGGCGCGATTGAAAACGTTGCAGGCGCAGGTGCAAGGTTTGCAGGCGGACAACTCGACCCTTGAAGCCAGACTCAAGGAGGCGCTCGCGACGCAACCGGCGATGGTGGATCCGCGCGAACTGGCCAGGGCGCAGGAGCAAATCCGCTCTTTGATGAAGGAGAACGATTTGCTGAAAGTGAGTCTGGCGCAAGGCCGGGGTGGAACGGCGGCCCTGCCCGGATTGAACACCAATCTGCTGGCGCAACTGCGGCAGGCTTTGGCCGAGGCGAACAACAAACTGACGGAGGAAGCGGCGCGCGCAGACCGGCTGGCGCAGGAAAATCAAACGCTCCGGGGACGGGTGCAGGCGCTGCTGGCCAGTCCCGCTGCGGTGGAAGCGTTGCGCGGGGAAAATGAACTGCTCAAGAAACAGCTCGCGGAGTTGAGGGCGCAGCCGGCCAATGCGCCGGCGACGGGTTTGAACGCCGAACTGGCCGATGCCCGCGCGCGCATTTCAATCTTGCAGTCAAATGCCGAGGTGAGTTTGCTGGAAAGGGAGGCCCTGGAAAATCGCGTGCGGCAACTGGAGTCGGGCGCGAAGCCGCCGGTCCTGACGCCCAGCGAGGCGGAGAACGAGACGCGCATCCACGAATTGACCCAGGAACGCGACAATTTGCTGGCGAAACTCGGCCAGGCGAACGAGGAGCTTTACGGCCACAAAAAGCAGGACGCGGCGGCGCAAATTGCCGAGCTGACCGATGAGGTGAACGTGTTGCGCGCGCGGCTGGCCGTGGACGAAGCGCGCGCCATTCCTTACACGCCGGAGGAACTGGCCCTGTTCAAACAACCCGCGCCGCTGGTGGCCAATACCAACGCGGAGAAAAAATCCATCAAGGAATTGCCGAGCGGCACCGCCACGCTGGTGGCCGAGGCGCAGCATTATTTTGCCGCCCGACAATACGACAAGGCCGAGGACGATTACCTGCAGATTTTGCGGCACGACGAAAACAACGGGCTGGTGCTGGCGAACCTCGCGGCCATTGAAATCCAGCAAAACAGGCTCGACGACGCGGAAAAATACATCCAGGCCGCGCTCACCCAGGCCCCGAACGACGCCTATAATCTTTCGCTCCTCGGCTATCTGAAATTCCAGCAGGGGAAATATGACGACGCGCTCAACGCGTTGAGCCGCGCGGCCCGGCTCGACCCGCAGGACCCGCAAATTCAAAATTATCTCGGCGTTACGTTCAGCCACAAGGGCCTGCGCCAGCAGGCGGAAACGGCATTGCGCAAGGCGGTCCAGCTCGATCCGAATTACGCCGCGGCGCATAACAACCTCGCCGTGATTTACATCACCCAGCAGCCGCCGCTGCCGGAGCTGGCGCGCTGGCATTATGAAAAGGCGCTGGCCGCCGGCCAGCCGCCCAATCCGGACCTGGAGAAAATGCTGGCCGAAAAGGGCGCGCTGTTGAAACCGCAGTAAAACACAAAATGAGGTGATGGATTGGTGGATAATTGGATTGTTGGGTAATACGTTGTAAACATTCGTGTTCCATTCATCCACCAATCCATTCATCCAATAATCCAAATCATTATCCGCCATGCTCCGGCAGAGTTTCCACGAATTGACCATCCCGACGCGCGGACGCGGGTTTTATGAATTCACACGCGAAGTTGAAGAGTGGGTGGGCGAAAACAAATTCAAGGACGGCCTGCTGACGCTGCATTTGCGGCATACTTCGGCTTCGCTGCTCATTCAGGAAAACGCCGATCCGGACGTGCGGCGCGATTTGGAGGCGTTCTTCCAGCGGCTCGCGCCCGACGGCGACCCGCTGTTCAGCCACACCACCGAAGGGGACGATGACATGCCGGCGCACGTGCGCACGGCGCTGACGGCGGTGAATTTGAGCCTTCCCGTCCGCGGCGGCCGGCCGGTGCTCGGCACCTGGCAGGGGATTTATTTGTGGGAACACCGCACGCGCCCGCATTCGCGCCGCGTCGCGCTGCATTTCATCGGCGAATAGAAACGCCGCCTTCAGGCGGCAGAAATCTCCAACATCACGGCAGCCTTCCGAACTCGTCCCGCCGCCACGCGCTGCTCCAGCGCCATTCTTTCGGTTCGCGAACCAGCCCGGCCTTCACGGGATTGTTTTCGATGTAACGAATGGCACGGTTCAAATATGCCGCGTCGCGGATGAGAGTGTCGAAATACTCCCGTTCCCAAAAATGCCCGGCGCGTCCGAGCCTCAGATTCGCGGCACGGGCGCTTCGTCCCTTCCAAAGATTCAGCAGCTTCGAGAGCGGCGCATCCAGGACATCAACGACAAGGTGAACGTGATTCGGCATGACAATCCACGCCCGCAGGCGATAAGCCCTGCCATCGTCCGCGCACAGAATTTCTTCAATTTGCGACGCCACGTCGGATCGCCGCAGCCAGCACTTGCCGTGGCCGCGGTCCAGCCAGGCCTCGAGTTTGCGACGGCGCAACGATTCGTTCGGCTCGTTGAGAATTCCTTCCCATTCCTTTCGTCGCGCGACGGGAAAAGAATCATGCAACATGAAGGTGATGAATTGTGTGACGTCTGGCGCGTCGAAGTGGGGCAAGTAACCGCGCTCATGCCGGCCGAGGAAACCGCGCTGTGAAACCGCAACGTCGGGTTGATAATGCCATCGCCGTTTGGCCTCGATGAGTTTGAGCAGGCCGGGATTTCGCGGAGGTGC
The DNA here is from genome assembly GCA_963842445.1 of uncultured Verrucomicrobiae bacterium. GTDB lineage: Bacteria > Verrucomicrobiota > Verrucomicrobiia > Limisphaerales > UBA11358 > UBA11358. The sequence continues at coordinate 547,833 of CAWJHF010000004.1, forward strand.
TGACGCGGCGCGCCCTTGCTTTGACTTCGGCTCAAACATGAAGACGGATTACGAAGGACAATTTCGCGCCGCAAGCCCAAATTGTTTACCGTGCCCGGGGTTCTGCCGCGTGAACGCGGCGTTCCTTGCGACACCGTTTGTCTTTTCGAATGCGAATAAACTCGCCAAGCGCGCCGGCTAATGGCACGTTGCAGATGTTTTTATGCAAACCAAAAAACGGATTTTGCCGGCGCTGGTTCTCGGTCTCGCCCTGGCTGTTCGCGGTGAAACGGTCACGAACAGCTTCGGTTTCACCGCCCATGAAAGTTATCCCATTGACGACCAAATCAGCCTGCTCCACGTGGCGGATTTGGACGGCGACGGCCTGAACGACATCATTGTGGCCAACATTCAGCGCTCGAAAATCAATCTGCTCTACAACCTGACGGGCAAGACCAATCGCGCCGTGCAGCCGCCGCGCAAGCTGGAAATCAACGAGCTGCCGCCCGACGCGCGCTTTCGCATTGATTCGGTCCCGGTTGACGAACACATCACCGCGCTGTCGGTGGCCGACCTCAACGGCGACGGCCGGCCCGATCTGGTTTTTTACGGCGACGCGAAGGACCTCACCGTGCTTTACAACCAGGGCACGAACGGCTGGAGCGATCCGAAAACCTGGCATATCGAGGACGGCCGGATGGACCCGAACGCGCTGGCCACCGGTGATTTGAATGGCGACGGCCGCACCGACGTCGTTTTGCTCGGCGACAACGGTTCGTTGTATTTTCTTCCGCAACTGGCGGACCACACGCTGGGCGAGCCGGAGAAAATTCCCTATTCCGGCACGCCGAACGCCGTGCAAATCACGGACGTGAACGGCGATGGCAAGGACGATCTGCTGCTGGTGGATTTTGGGGACAGCCCGACGCCGTTTCGTTTCCGGCTGCAAATGCCGGGCGGGCAGCTTGGCCCGGAAATTTATTTCAAGACGCAGCCCATCCGCTCGTATTGCGCGGACAATTTGGAAAACAACTCAAACCTGTATGTCGTGACCATCGCGCAAAATTCCGGGCGCGCGGAAGTCTCCCAGTTCACCCGCAAGCCGGCGGAAGCGTTGTCCGGCGCGTTCCGGCGCGGGCAATTCCAGATTCTGCCGCTGCAGAAGACGGACGCGGCGCAACGCGGTGAGCTGTGGGCCGATGTCAACGGCGATGGGCTGCCGGACCTGCTCGTGGCCGAGCCGGAGAGCGGCCAGCTCTCGGTTTATTTGCAACAGCCGGACGGTTCCCTCGCCGAGCCGAAAAAATTTCCGTGCCTGGCCGGCATCAGCCAGATTGCGGTTGCGGATTGGAACGGCGACGGCCACCCGGAGATCTTTCTTTTGAGCCATGATGAAAACGCCGTGGGCGTGACGCAATTCGACAAAAAGGGGCGGTTGCCGTTCCCGACGCTGATTCCGCTCGACGGCAAGCCGCTGGTGATGGCGGTCGGCCCGTTGAAGCCGGATGCGAAGCCGGTGCTGGCGGTGATTGTGGACAAGGACGGCCAGCGTTCGCTCATCACGCGCACGGCGGACGGCAAAACGAGGACGCAAAAGTTGAGCGACAGCTTCAAGTCGAACCCGACGGCGCTCGCGATTCAGGACGTGAACCAGGACGGGCTGGCGGACCTGGTGGTGTTGATTCCCTATGAAAAAATCAAGGTGCTCATCCAGAAACGCGGCGGCGATTTCGAGGAGGCGGACGTGGACCCGCCCGGCGGCGCGATTGACCAGCCGTGGCTGGCGTCGGCGGACGTGGACGGCGACGGCAAGACCGAATTGCTGCTGCCGCAGAAAAATTTCGTGCGCGCGGTCGTGCTGGAACAGGAGGCCAAAACGCCGGGTTCGACCAACCCGCCGGACTGGATTTTCCGCGTGAAAGATCAAATCAACGGCGCGGCGGCCGATTCACGCATCGTGGGCGCGACGGCGGTGGTGAACCCCGGCAGGAAAGCCGGGGTGCCTTCCCTCTTCCTGCTGGACGCGGAGCACAAGCAGTTGACCTTGTGCGAACGCGACGCCGCGGGCGTGTGGCAGGTGGTGCGCAACGTGGAACTGCCGGTGGCGGATTTCAGCGGCTTGCGTTCGGTGAAACTGGGCGGCGGCAACGTCCCGAGCGTGGCGTTTCTGGGCCAGAACGCCGTCGCCTGGCTGTCGCTGGCGGGCGATGTTTGGGAATTCACGACGCTCGACGGTTACGACACGCCGATCAAGAACGGTTATTTGAGCGACGTGGTCACGGGCGATTTGACCGGCAGCGGGCGCAAGGAGCTGGTTTTCATGGAGACGGCCAAAAATTATCTCGACCTGGTTTCCTTTAATTCCAAGCACAAGCTCGTGCCGGGCGACCGCTGGCAGGTGTTTGAGCAGCACACGTTCCGCGGCGCGGCCAATGCGCTGCCCGAGCCGCGTGAAGCGGCCGTGGCGGACGTGACCGGCGACAAGAAAAATGATCTCATCGTGCTGGTGCACGACCGGATTCTGGTTTATCCGCAGGAATGAAAACAGGTAGGAGCCGACGTGAGGAGGCTCATTCTTTCCGAATGTGAATGGCTTTCAATATGGAGCCCCGTCCCTCGGTTCCCACGAAAACGGAATCAGTTCATCCGGGGCGGCCGGGGGCTGAACACCTTGAAGGAAAGGCCGTCGGACGTCGCGCCGCCGCCATAGACGGAAAAGTAAAAGTATTTGGAAACCTGGCCGTAATCCGGCAGCAGCGAAAAATCCATCCAATCGCGGAAACTTTTTGGGAAAACCGCCATGGCCGTGTCATTTGCCGTCGAGTTCTTGAGCAGTGAGAACGCTGCGCGCATGGTTTCGCGCTGGTCCTCATAACCGAACAGACCGTTGCCCGCGCCGCCGACGTGTTGCGCGGCCTCGGCCAGACCCGCGGTTTCGCGCAACGGCCGGGCCTGCCCCGTGTTGCTACGCAGATATTCCTCCAGCATGGAAACATCCGACGTCAAGGCAACGTAACCGCCGCTCGCCGCGCAGTACAGCGAGCGCGAAACCGGCGCGTCGGCGCCGGGCGCGCGGCGGCCGGGCAGGGGGATGGTGTAAATTTTACGGCCCAGAAAATCCCGCGGATCGGGCGCGTTTTGCTGCCGGTACATCAGTGACACGACGTTTTTCAATGCGAGGGCGGCCTGATCTGCGTTCGCCGCGCCGAAGAGAAAGAGCGACGGCGGATGGTTCAAATCTTCCAGCGTATTTCCGGCGGGCGCCTTTTGATAGCTGATGAAATCGTCGCCGAGATTGGCGATGAGATCTTTCCGGAGGTCGAACTCCGGGTCCTTTTGCCGGGCGAGCGCGTTGACGGCGTCAATCGTTGCATTGAGGCCGGCCAGACCGCCGGGCGAAAGGGCGCCGATCATCTTCTCCAGTTCGGCCCAGGATTTCTGGCCGTCAATGCGCCAGCGCGAAAACTTCACGGCGCGGGCAGGCACGAACACCGGCGGATTCGCGTCCTTGGGGACGGCGGCAAGGATTTTCAAGAAACCCTGCCGGGCCGCTTCCGGCGCGGAGAGATAAAGATCCAACTGCGAGCCGTCATGCGATTCGCGGTAGGCGAGGCTCACGGACTTCAAACCCGTCAAACCCGACGCGTTCAACATGGCGGTTGGCGTTAGGGACGGCAGGAACGACGGCGCCTCCGGATTCGGCGGTTCCTGCGGGATGTGGGCCAGCACGTCAAAAAAGGTTTTCGCATTGAACCAGGCGCAATACAGCGGTGCGTTGCGGAATTGCGACAATTGGTCGGCGGCAAAAACCGCGTTGTCGCGCAACGCCGGGGCCGCGCCGCCGGACAGGTGGGCGACGACCGGTTCAACGGCCTTCGTTGAGTTGCCAACAATCAGCAGCGATTGGAACTGGCCGACGACCAGTTCGCCCGGCTTTTCCGGCTTGGTCTCCTTGCCGAGTTCCTGCACCGGCGGGCGTCTGGGGAAAATGCCCGCGAGCGTCGGGAGGTCGTTGCTCGAAAGCGTCACGACCGAAAAGGAAATGCCGCGGACGGTTTCGGTGTGGATGGATTTGCCGCTTTCCGTCCACTGTTTGCGGAGCGCGTCGAGATTGGTTTTCAGCAGGCCGCCTTTGTCCCGGGCATCGAGCAGCAGCAGCAGGCCCGGCGGCTGGCTGTTGCCGGCGCCGTTCCAGCCGTTTTGGGTGATGGCGAAGGTGAACTGGCCCTGCGGCAGGCTGGCGTAATCATCCAGCTTCACGCCCAGATCGTGTTCCAGCGGGGCGATGAACTGCTCGTTCCACCGGGCCATGAATTTGTCGTGGAACGGCCTCATGGCCGGGTCGTTCCAGAACAGCCAGCCGGACGATTGTTTGGCGGCGGCGCGCGCGGCGGCGAAATCGGGCGCGGTCACGAGCAGCAGCGTGTCCGCCGGCAGCAGATTTTCGGCGGGCGGAATCGCGGCGCTGAGTGAAAGGGCGGTTGCAAAAAGCGCGATGGGCAGCGGCAGCAGGAATTTTATGGACATGAATTTTGCCGTCATAAAGCGATTTTACTGTTTCAATCAAATGGTGGCTGTGATCAGAGGCGGAATACTTCCTTGAGCTTGCTTTTGATCTGTTGTTGGCGTTCCCAACCAACGATTCCGAGCGGCAAATGGAGCCTGGTTTTGTCGAGGAAGAACAGCAGGTCGCACTGGCAGGCAGTCGGGGTTTCAAATCCATCCGCCCCATCAAGCCGCACATCGGTTTTCAAGGTTCCGCCGCGCAGGGTAAAACAAGCCAGGCCGTTGACCTGATGGTGGCGCGCACTATCCAGCCGTTCCTGTCCTGAAACGATGACGAACCAATGATCTTTTTCAAAACCCGGCGGGCGGCATTTCCATATTTCCCACTGCCGGATTTTCATCGTTCGGTTTTTTGGCGGGTTTTTGCCATCGCGCATTCCAGTTCAATCCGTTCCCTGGACTGCGGGTAAGCGTCCGCAAAATATCCCTCCGGCCTCGGCGCTTGAAACCGGTTGGCAACGACCGGCAGCCCCGCGCGGATGGCCATGCGCAGGATGGTCGCCTGGTTTTCACCGACGAGGGAGGATGCTTTCTCCACTTCACTGACCAGTTCATCGTCGAGAATGACACTTGTTTTCATGGAAGCAATTTGCACCCATCGGGTGCCGGACGCAATTTCATTTTTCCGCCGGATTATGGCGGGTGCGGCCGGGCGGTTCAAGATAGCGATACGGATTGTTCGGGTTGTCGGTCGAATAGGCGAAGGCGTCGCGGTGGTCGAGAAAGTTTTTCACCAGTTCGGCCGGGATCGCAAAGCCCAGGCCCTCGCCGAACATGATTTTCATGTTGGTGACGCCGACGACATCGCCCGCCAGGTTGAACAACGGGCCGCCGCTGTTGCCGGGATTGATCTGCGCCGTGGTCTGGAGATAAAGCTCGCCCTCCAACTGGCGCGTCTTGGTGCTCAGGATGCCTTCCGTCACGGTCCGTTCGAGGCCCATCGGGCTGCCGATGGCAAACACCGAATCGCCCACGGCCAACGCGTCCGCGCTGCCGAGCGTGACAAATTTGAATTTCGGCGCGTTCTTGTCCTCAATGTGCAGCAGCGCCAGATCGTGAAACTTGTTGAGGGCGACGATTTTGACCTGCTTGTACGTCTCGCGGTCGAGCTGGCCGCCGGTTTGATGATACACTTCCACGGAAATTTCCGTCTCGCCCTCGATGACGTGGAAATTCGTGATCAAATAACCGTCGGCGTTGATGAAAAAGCCGGAGCCGAGTCCGCCGGGTGTGCGGACCTGAACGACAGCCTCGCCGATTTGCTTGACGAGATCGCGCACATCGCGGGCCGCCGCCGGGCGGGTGTCCGAATAATAAAATTGCGGCGCGTTGACGCTGACGATCAGGTTGGAGGCGGCGGACGCCGGCGGCGCCGCGTCGCCGGCCCTGGAAATTCTGGCGACGACGTTACGCGGCACGACAAGCACGGTGAAACCGACGTCCACGACAACGCTGTCGGGCTTCTCCGCGAGGATTTTGCCGGTGATGGCGGCCTGATCCTTGAGTTGAATCACGTCGGCGGACGCGCAGCCCAGGCTGCAGAGGAGCAGCGCCGGCAAGGCAATTTTTTTCTTCAACAACATTGCAAGACAGTAATGCAGGGGGCGGCGTTTGACAAGCGGCAGGCGGGGAGGGTGGTGGTTCTGATTCAATTGTTGTCGTGTCGGCGCTACGCGCCGATTTCGAGCCACAGGCTCGACGCCACACCGGTTAAGACACCACCTCGCGCGGAACCCTTTGCGCCGGGCCGGAGACCAGCGCTCCGGGAGGATTCAAACCTTCCCGGTGCTCCGGGCGGCCTCAATCATTTCCCAAAACTTCGGGTTTTCCTGGAGCGCCTCGTCCTCGCCGGTTTTCAGACCGGAGCGGAACAGGAAATCCTTGAGCGTGTGGCGGCTGAGAATCCGGTGGACGAGCACACCCAGTTCGTGACGCTCGAAATAAACGCGATAGTCGCCCAGGTGGAAGCGGTGCAAGGTGCGTCCGCCCTGTTCCAGCTTGCCAAACCCCTCCAGTTCCGTGCTGCGCACCTGTTGCGGGAGCCCGCGGAACTCGCCGAGGATTTGCAATTGCAGTTCCTTGGGCATCCGCGCCAGTTCGGCGGCGCTGGTCGGCGTAAAGATGATTTGAAAAGGCTGCATCGCGGTTTTGAGGGTTGAGGGTTGAGGGTTGAGGGTTGAGAGTCAAGCACTGGTTGAGGGTTGAGAGTCAAGACGAAGGACTGAGCAGCGATTTTCTCAACCCGCTCAGCATTTTGCTTTGCTTCTCGCAGGCGGCATACAATCGGCCGTAATCGGCTTCCGACAGGAAAACCTGCCGCTTTGCGACCGTTGCCTGTGAAATCACTTCGAACAGCGAACCGGTCGCAATCTCAACAAACCGCGCGAAATCCGGTCGGGAGGACCGGGAGCTGCCTTCGGCCAGGTTTGACGAAATGGAAACTGCCGCCCGCCGCATTTGATTCGTCAGACCGAATTGCTCGTTTTCCGGGAATGTTCGAGTAAGGGAATAAACCGCATCTGCAAAATTAATCGCTTCCTGCCAGGTTTCCAATTTTTCAAAGTTGAACATAAGGTGATGAAGGGTTGATGGTTGATGGTTGTATGACCCGGAATTTTTAGACTCTCAGCTCTCAACTTTCAACCCTCAACCGCTCGGAATGGCAGCGCGTACGGGAATCGAACCCGTCTTTCAGCCTTGAGAGGGCCGTGTCCTGGCCGATAGACGAACGCGCCACGCGGCCGGCAAACTACCGTCCGCCCTGCCGTTGTCAATCACAGAGCGCCGGCCGGGACGCGGGGGCGCGATTTGAGGCCGTGTTGCCCAAAATCAGATGGAGCGCGGACAGCCATGTCCGCGGGTTTCTCAAGCGAATACAATAAGCTTAAACCATCACTTTAACCCGGTCACGCAGCAACGGAGCGCGGGCAGCCATGCCCGCAAAAATTGCGACAATAACACGCGGACTCGGCGGTCCGCGCTCCGGGCGACGCGCCCCCGCGCAACCAATCCGGTCTGACGGTGTTTGCATTTAAGCCGGCAGAACGATATACTTGATTCGTGAAGCGCGTTGGAAAATTTTGCATTTGCCTCGCGGGGGGGTTGGTGTTGAACGCCGGCCTGCGCGCAGAGGACGCGGTGTCGCCGGACGATCCCTACGCGTCGATAGTCACCCGCAATGTTTTCGGCATCAACCCGCCGACGTTGGGGTCTGAGGAGAGTCAAAAAAAAGCCGAGTCGCTGCCTAAAATCACGCCCAACGGCATCACGTCCGTCTTCGGGCATCAGCAAGTGCTGTTCAAAGTGGCCGTCCCGGCCAGGCCGGGGCAGCCGGGCAAGGACCAGTCCTACATCCTCAGCGTGGGCGAGGCGCAGGACGAGATTGAAGTGACGAAGATTGATGAAAAAAACAGCATCGTGACGTTTAACAACCACGGCGAGGTCCAGGAACTTCCCCTGGCCAACGCGGCGGCGGGCGGGTCTTCCGCACCGGCGCCAAGCGGGCCGGCGCCGGGACCGGCCTTTCCCAGACCGGGATTTTTTCCCGGTGGCGGCAACTTCAACAACGGCGGCCCCAGTCGCTTCGGCCAGAGCGGTAACAATGCCAAAAACAGCGGCATGAATGGCGGCGCGAACCCTGGCTCGCGCTTGGGGGTCGGTGTGGGGGGTGGCGGCAGTTACCCCAGCCCGCAATCCAACCCGGAACCGCGAAGTTATACAGCGGACGAACAGCAGGTCCTGGTTACAGCCGACCACGCTGTGGCCGTGGCACAAGGCGATCCCACAGCCATCCTCTATCCACCGAGCAAATACGACCCCGACGCGGGAGTTGCTTCACCTTCCGCGCCGGGCGGTTCGGCCCCGCCGTAAGTTCAGCGTGAACCGGATCATTCTTTCCGCGGTTGTGTAGCATCGAGCGCAAGCTCAATCCATTTTCAAACGCGTCGTCTCCTACGGTTTTTTGTAGGAGTAAAAATCGGAACGTAGGAGTCGAGGTCACGAGACTCTGATCAAGCCGGTCATCAGGGAGCATGAATGGGTGGAGCCGGGAAACGGATGGAGCCTCCTTACGTCGTCTCCTACGGTTTTTTAGTAGGAGTAGAAATCGGAACGTAGGAGTCGAGGTCACGAGACTCTGACTGATTTCGCAAGTCCGGAGTTCGGAGTCCGGAAGGCGGAAGCCGAGATGGAGCCTTCTGACGCCGGTTCCTGCGGTTTTTCAGATGGAGACTCGTTACCTCGTCTCCTACGGTTTTTTTGTAGGAGTAAAAACCGGAACGTAGGAGTCGAGGTGACGAGACTCTGATCAAACCGGTCATCAGGGACCATGAATGGGTGGAGCCGGGAAACAGATGGAGTCTCCCGACGTTGGCTCCTGCGGTTTTTCAGATGGAGACTCGTTACCTCGTCTCCTACGGTTTTTTAGTAGGAGTAAAAATCGGAACGTAGGAGTCGAGGTCACGAGACTCTGACTGATTTCGCAAGTCCGGAGTTCGGAGTCCGGAAGGCAGAAGCCGAGATGGAGTCTCCGGACGCCGGCTCATGCGGTTTTTCAGATGGAGCCTCCTTACGTCGTCTCCTACGGTTCTTTTGTAGGAGTAGAAATCGGAACGTAGGAGTCGAGGTCACGAGACTCTGATTGATTTCGCAAGTTCGGAGTTCGGAGTTCGGAAGGCAGAAGCCAGGATGGAGTCTCCGGACGCCGGTTCCTACGGTTTTTCAGATGGAGACTCGTGACCTCGTCTCCTACGAGATTAACGGGGGGAAACAAAAACCCCCGCCCTGAACCCAGAGCGGGGCTGAAATAAGAACCGGCTTGAGCGGCTGCGGATTTCGGCCGCCCGGCGCAATGCTTGAACGATTAATTCAATTCCAACAGCCAGGCAATTTTACCGCGCACGCCCAAAGTGACCCGGGGTTCAAACTGTCCGGCGCGTCGTTCCAACCGGTGATTTTCAACCGAGGTCAAGCCTTGGACATTCGCCACGCCTTCATCCGTGCCAGGCAACCAACGCACGCGCGGCAACTTCACTTCATAATCACCACCCCGAATCTGCGTCGTCAACGGCACGCACACGCACAGGGCGCGCTCCGCGTCGGCATCTTCGCGCGAGACCACCAACAGCGGACGCAGTTTGCCCTTCAGTCCCAGATTCACCCAATACACTTCACCAGGCTTTGGATTTATCATAAAAACTTTCCAGCGTGGCGGCGCGCAGTTCCCAAGCCCCGGCGGGCGACTCCATTTTCTCCGGCACGGTGATTTTCGGCGCGGGCATGACCCACCAGCCGCCGTTCTCCGCCGTCACCAGATACTTTGCGCCTTTGCGCGTGCCCCGGATGCAGACGCGGCCCTTGTCATCGGCTTTTACCAAAGTTGTTTCCATGTGGGAATATTCCCACCAGCCCAGCCCATTGTCAACGGCTTTTGGTAATGTCCTGATTGGGCGTGGAGCCGGCTGGCGTCGGCTGCTACGGCCGTTTGAGGCAGCTTGCATCCGGCGCGCGGGCGGCAAGATAAATCCTCCAGAACTTCGGCCAGAAATCCCCGTCCAGCGGATGCAGTCTGGGATAGCCCGGCGCCACCGCGCCGGCGAACGGCCAAACCTCCGATTCTGTTATCAGATGAGCGCGCACCGGGTTCGCCAGGATGTAGAAGCAGACCCTGGCAAAGGCATCGCGTTTGCGTTCTTCCTCGCGCAGCACGTGGTCGTGCGCTTGCGGCTGGAATTTATGAGGGGCCAGCAGCGGTCCCAGATGTGTTCGCAAGAAGGACATCCCGTTTTTTTGATCCGTGTCGCGCCGCAGGCCGAGCCACATCAAATGAATGTGGTCGGGCATCAGGCAATAGACCGGACACACCAGGCCTTCCCGGGCGGCAACATGCAGCAACAATTCCCGGAACTTGAAATGGAACGAATCGTTCAACCACCCCGTTCCGCGATCAAATACGGTTAATGTCCAGTGAACGGCGGCATCGCCTTGATAGAACTCACGACCCAGGCGTGGAAGATAATAGGCACGCGGTTTGCCGTTCATGAATGGGAAATTTATATCAGAGCCTCCTGACGGCGTCTCCTGCAAAATCGGAACGCAGGAGTCGAGGTGACGAGACTTCCACCAGGTGCTGGACGCGGATTGTGGATTGCGAAATTGGAAGTTAGAGCCTCCTGACGTCGGCTCCTGCGGTTTTTTAGTAGGAGTAAAATCGGAACGTAGGAGTCGAGGTCACGAGACTCTGAATCAAGCCGGTCATCAGGGACCATGAATGGTGGAGAAACAGATGGAGTCTCCTTACGTCGTCTCCTACGGTTTTTTGTAGGAGTCGAGGTCACGAGACTCTGACTGATTTCGCAGTTCGGAGTCCGGAAGGCGGAAGCCGAGATGGAGCCTCCTGACGTCGGCTCCTGCGGTTTCCGGCTTCTTCCAGTTTAATATGGAGACTCGTTACCTCGTCTCCTACGGTTTTTAGTATGG